>JAVBUO010000005.1:0-439588 GCA_031555315.1 Acetobacteraceae bacterium | reverse complement strand
GTGCTGCCGTTGTTCACCAGGTTGCTCACCCGCGACACGTTCAGCGGATCGGTCGAAACCGGGGCGATCCCGCTGGCCATCGCCGGCGTGATGTTCCAGGTCGAACCGTTCTGCAGCGTCAGGTCCAGGGTCGCCCCCGTCTCCATCCGTGTCGCACCAGTCAGTGTCGAAGCATCGGCAACAACCCTCAGCGCGCCCGGATTGGAAGCCGACGGACCTGCCACGTCGAACAGCGCCGCACCACCCGACACGGTGCTGTTGTTGAGCGCCAGGTCGGCGCTGCCGCCACGCACCAGCACACCTGCACCCTGCGCGCTGCTCAGCGTGCTATCGGCCAGCGTCAGGCTCGGAGTCATCTGGGGCAGGCCTGTCAGCACCAGCGCCGCCGCATCGACACCGGTCGTCGTGATGTTCAGCGGACCCGTCACGTTCAGAGTGGTGTCCCACACCCTCAAGCCATGCGCCGTAGCACCCGTGGTCGTAATGTCTATATTTGCAAGCGTGGTGACAACATTGCCGTACAGATCCCCCCCTATGACACTCCCGTCGGGTAAAACCGCCGGGGGCTGGGGGACAACATTGCCGTACAGATCCACCCCTATGGCACCAACACCGTGTGTGGTGATCGTACTGTTCGCCAGATTCAATGTCGCCGAAGTCAACGTCGCCAGATCGACGCCATCGCTGTAGACACCGTGCGTCTCGATATCAAGATTGTTTCCGGTAAAGGTTCCCGCTCCCATGGAAACCCCAATCGCGCTAGAACCATAAGTCGTGAGACTGGTCCGTGTGGTCCCGGTTTCGTTGACTGTTACCTCTCCGCCACCGTTGGCGATCATCACTGCATGGGCACCTTGACCGCGCGTCATCACCGAACCGCCGGTTATCTCCACCCGCGAAGCAGCGTCGCCCAACACTGCAATGCCATGCGCATCTTTGCCACGGCCCGACGCAGTTCCGTCCGGATTTGTACCCGTCCTGATGGAAACGCCGGCCAGCGTCACGTTCGAACCCACACCCACTTCGACGCCAGTTGCAGCATTTCCGGCAGTGGTGAAGGAACCGCCATTTATCGTCCCGTTAATATTGCGGAACAAATTTGCAGCTCGCGCATCATTTCCGGTGGTAGTGACTGTGACGCCATTCAGCACCACTTCGGATTCTGTTTGCAGATATATGGCATCCGCTGCCGCCCCGGCAGTAGAAACGGAGCCGCCCGTCATTGTCACGTGGCTACGGTCGGTTGCGAAGATACCATATGCATGAGCCAAACCAGCGTTAATCCCGCCAGTCGTGTGAACGGTTGAATTGGTGAGAACCGCAGTGCTGGCATGCTCTACCCAGATGCCGGAAGCACCGTTACCGGTGGACGCAATGTCGACACTGTGCAGATTGGCGACCGCACCCAGGGTCGCTTCGACCACAACGGCTTCACCGTTGTTGGATAGCGAACTGCGCAAGCCAGACGGCGTGCCAACCGTTACGACGGTACCCGTCCACAAACTTCTGATTGAAAAACCGGACAGATCAATGTGCAGTTCGTCGTACGAGACATTCGCCCCGCCGTACACTTTCAACCCATTGTCATAACCGCTGTCTACCGTTGTCGGCGCTGTTACGGCAAGATCTGTATTGACATTCTGCCACCAAGTCTGGGCCTGAGCCGTCCCCGTAAAACCTGCAACTAGACCGACACCAGCCGCGCAAGCCAGCAATTTATTGCGAAATCCCATCAACGTGGCCATATCTATCAACCCATCAGCTATTTTTACTAATTTATACTGTATACGACTTTTATGTAATATTCAACCGTTAATTTCAATTTTGATCAATTGAATCTATCTTGAGAGAAATTTCACTATTCTATTGATTAATCTAGTTTTTAAGGAATCGGGCGCTGAGACGCGTGTCTTTTTTTGCAACATTTGCTGACTGAAGACTTAAGCAACCCGTTTCGAAGACCGCGACAACAGGCGCCATGATGCGCAGTGGTCGCTTCCACATCACCGAAAGCCGAGACCAAACAACTACTCCCCATCGCGTAGGGCCGGCGGCTCGCTGACATCGGAACGCGGCAGCGGAATGCCAGGCACCCATGGACGCGCACCGCGCCAGGCGCGGTCGGACAGCAGGCGCACGCCATCTTGCGCCATCCAGCCTGCATACGCCCCTCCGCGCCAAACCGTGAACCGGTCGACCGTTTCCTGATCGCGGCACAAGCCCTGCAGCGGCTCGGCCGACAGCACGACGGCCGCGCCATCGCATGTCATGCCGTAACGCACCTCGCGCACCACCATGATGCGCGTACCCGGCACCAGACAGGCGGGCGCGTCGCCGGCGCAAATATGCATCCTGCGAGCCTCGGCGCCGGGCAGTGCTTCGAGATCCCATACACCGGCCCAACTCCGTGTCACGAACTTCGACACGCCGGACAGGCGCTGCACCATCACGCCGGACGGCGCGCGCACGGCAATCAGCCGTGCATCCGCCGACACCAGAAAATCCGGCGCGCCGTGCATCCACGGCGAGGCCATTCCCAGAACCACAAGCAAGACGCCCCAGACACGCAGCCACCCCCGCCAGAGCGCCATCCATAGGAAACCGAACGTCACCGCGCCCAGCCCCCATAACGGCATCAGCGGTACGCGCACCATTGCGACGGGCCAGCTGGCGATTGTGTGTGCGATAGACAGCGTGGCCGTCACGCCCCAGCCCATCACCGTCAGCGCCCAGCCGTCCAGCCCGAACGGCATCAGCAGCAGCGCCAGCACGCCCGCCGGCATGACCAGCACGCTGGTCAGTGGGATCGCCAGCATGTTGGCCGCCACCGACCAAAATTGCGCCTGCTGGAAATGAAACATGCTGTAGGGCATCGTCGCCAGCCCGGCCAGAACCGACGCGACGAACAGCCCCGCGATGCTGAAGATCCAGCGCCGCCAAAAACGCCCTTCGCCCTTCAGCCGCGTCAGTAGCGGCAGAAATACCTCCCACCCGGCCACCAGCGCCAACACGGCGCCGAAGCTCATTTGGAACGACGGACCGGTCATCTCTTCGGGCACACAGAGCAGCACCACGAAAGCCGCAAACCCCATGCCACGCAGCGTCAGCGCCGGGCGGCCCAGCATCAGCCCGACCATAACCAGCATCGCCATCAGAAAACTGCGCAGTGTCGGCACTTGCGATCCGGTCAGCAGCAGATACAAAAACCCGGCGATGACGCCCGCCAGCGCGGCCAGTTCCTTCACCGGCCAACGCAGGGCGAAAAATGGCGCCAGCGCCAGGCCGAAACGCACCACCGCCATCGCCAACCCGATGACGATCGCGATATGCAGCCCGGATACCGACAGCAGATGGGCCAGCCCCGAGGCGCGAAACGCCTGCAGATCGGCCGCATCGATCGCTGTGACCGACCCGGTCAGCAGCGCCCCCGCCACCGCCCCCTCGCGCGCCGGCAGCACCGTCGTCACCCGCGCGACGATCGCATCGCGCAGGCCGCGCAGGAACAGACCCGCGTTCGATAGGTGGGCGCGTTCGAGCAGTTCCACGCGGCCCAGGGCAAAACCGCTGCCCGCCAGACCGCGGAAGAACGCGGTGCGCTGAAAATCCGCCGCCCCCGGGTAAGCCGGCCAGGCCGGCGGCATGAAACGCGCCCGCACCCGCACGCGGTCGCCCGCCTGCAGCGCGACATCATCCCCGGCGCGCAACCGCACGCGCACCTGCCGCTGCAGCGGTGCGGCATCCGCCGACAGCCGCGCCCCGTCGAGCACGATGCGCCGTCCGTCGGGCAGAACGTCGACAGCCGCGACAACGCCGTCCACCACCTGCGCCGTGCGTGGCAGGGCCTGTTGTTGCGGCAGGCTGGCGGTGCGGCACTGTGCCGCGAAAAACCCCAGCGCTGCCGCACACAGCCCGAACAGTAGCGCCCGCCAGGCAAGGCGCCGCCGCACGATCAGGTAACCCGCCAGGCTCAGCGCCAACGCCGCTGCCCCCCACCATAACGGCGGTTCGAAATGCAGCGCGAAATAGAGCGCCACGCCCAGCCCCATCGCCACCGGCAGCCACAGCACGAAGCGCCCGCCCTGCGCGTCGAGCAGGCGATGCATCAGGTTCTGTCCAGGCATGGGTGTGCTGACTTTTCCCTCCGGGTGTATTTCGCACGCATAATTTCCACAGAAGGTTTAAATCATCTCGCCCCTGATTTCGAGGCGCTTCCATGAAGCAGGGACATCCTCTAAACAGCCTGCATGTCGATCATCACCCGTTTCGCCCCGTCTCCCACCGGGTTTCTGCATATCGGCGGCGTTCGCACCGCCCTGTTCAACTGGCTGCACGCGCGCCATCACGGCGGCAAGTTCCTGCTGCGGATCGAGGACACCGACAGCGAACGCGAAGTGCCCGGTGCAACCGCCGCCATTCTGGAAGCGCTGGACTGGCTGGGCCTGCACCCCGACGAGCCGCCGGTGTTCCAGCGTGCGCGCGAGCCGCGCCATGCCGAGGTCGCGCACGAACTGCTGCGCACGGGCAAGGCGTATCTGGCATTCGACACGCCCGAGGAACTGGCCGCGATGCGCGAAGCGGCGATGAAGGAAGGACGCCCGCCGCGCTACAACGGTTACTGGCGCGACCGTGATCCATCGGAAGCGCCGCCGGGTGCGAAAGGCGCCATCCGCATCAAGGCCCCGCGCGAGGGGGAAACCGTCGTGCACGATCTGGTGCAGGGCACGATCCATGTCGCCAACGCCGAACTGGACGACATGATCATCCTGCGCAGCGACGGCCGCCCGACCTATCTGCACGCGGTGGTGGTCGACGATCACGACATGAACATCACCACGGTGATCCGCGGCGATGATCACATCACCAACACCTTCCGCCAGCGCATGGTGTACGACGCGATGGGCTGGACGCCGCCCGCGTTCGCACACATCCCGCTGATCCACGGCGCCGACGGTGCAAAACTGTCGAAACGCCACGGCGCCGTGAACGTGATGGAATTCAGGGAACGCGGCTATCTGCCGGAAGGATTGATCAACTATCTGCTGCGCCTCGGCTGGGGACACGGCGATACCGAAATCGTCGGCCGCGAAGAGGCGGTGAAGCTGTTCGACGTGTCCGATGTCGGCCGCGCCGCCAGCCGCATGGATTATGCGAAGCTCGATCACGTGAACGGTGTCTGGCTGCGTCAGGCCGACGATACGCGGCTGACAGCCGATGTGATCGACCGTCTGACAGCGCGCGAAGGACTGCGGCTGGACGATGCCGCCAAAGCACGGATCCGCACCCTGATGCCGGGCCTTAAGGAACGTGCGAGAACCCTGGTGGAACTGGCCGATGCCGCGGCATTTCTGGCCCGCCCCGCGCCTTTCGCATTCGACGCCAAAGCCGCCGCCCTGCTGACCGACACTGCGAAGACCATGCTGCGCGAACTCGCTGTGCGGCTGAAAGCGACACCGTTCGAAGCCGCGCAGTTGCACGATATGTTGAAGGCCTTCGCCGAAGAAAAAGGCGTCAAGCTGGGCGCCGTGGCGCAACCGCTGCGCGCTGCGCTGACCGGCACGACCACCAGCCCGCCGATCGATGCAACGCTGGCAGCGTTGGGGCCGGATGAGACACAGACCCGAATCGCCGCCGCGGTCGCGTAAGCCAGCAAGTAATTTATAAAATGGTTATAAGAAAGGCACTTAACGTGCCTTTCTTATAATTTTGAAACTGTGGCGCAACAAAGTGTCCGAAAATTTGCGTATTTCAAAATAAGTATTTAAAATGCGCATATCTCGGCTACCAACCGACTTCAGGTCTTCCGGAGAAAACCTATGAAATCGTCGCGCAAGTTATGGTGGTGGCTCACCATAATGTTTTTCTGCTCCTTCGCCATTCTGGGATGGCAAGGCCGGGAAATCTATCAAACAGCCCCCCCCATTCCCCAGAAAGTCGTCACGGCCGATGGTCGTACTCTCTATACCGGCGACGATATTCAGCTCGGTCAGCAGGCCTGGCTGGCATCCGGCGGACAACAAGTCGGTTCCGTGTGGGGACACGGCAGCTACATCGCGCCCGACTGGTCGGCCGACTGGCTGCACCGCGAAGCCGTCGGGCTGCTGGACTACTGGGCACAGCACGAAGCCGGCAAACCTTTCGAGCAGCTTTCGGAAGAAGCGCAGGGCGCCCTGCGGGCACGCCTGAGAACACAGATGCGCACCAACACTTACGACCCTGCCACCGGCGTATTGACAGTTTCGGCCGACCGCGCCGCGGTGATCGAACAGGTCGCCATGCACTATCGCGCGCTGTTCGGCGGCGATCCGTCGCTCAACGCATTGCGCGAACAATACGCGATGATGAACGGCGTGATCCGCGACGAGGACATGCTAAAGGCGCTGCCCGCTTTCGTGTTCTGGTCGAGCTGGTCCGCAACCACCGACCGTCCGGGTGAAACCAACCTGACCTACACCAGCAACTGGCCGCACGAACCGCTGGTCGGCAACACGCCGACAACGGGCACAGGGGTATGGTCGGTCGCCAGCATAATTCTCCTGCTGGCGGGAGTTGCCGGCCTGATCTGGCTGCACGTCTCGAACCACGAGGAAGCCGACCCGACCGTCCCGGCCACCGACCCGCTGCTCGGGCTGCGGCCGACCCCGTCGATGAAGGCCACGCTGAAGTATTTCTACGTGGTGATCGCACTGTTCCTGGTGCAGGTCGGGATGGGCGTCATCTCGGCGCACTACGCGGTCGAAGGCGAGGCGTTCTTCGGTATCCCGATCGCCGACATCCTGCCGTTCAGCATGAGCCGCACCATGCACACGCAGCTCAGCGTGTTCTGGATCGCGACCGCGTGGCTGGCGACCGGGCTTTACATCGCCCCCGCCCTGTCCGGGCACGAGCCGAAATTCCAGGTGTTCGGTGTGAACTTCCTGTTCATCGCGCTGGTCTTTCTGGTCGCCGGTTCGATCGCAACGAGCTGGATCGGCACCCTACAGCGCGCCGGCGTGGACTTCAGCTTCTGGGTCGGCAACCAGGGTCTGGAATACACCAGCATGGGCCGTCTGTGGCAGTACCTGCTGTTCATCGGCCTGATCCTGTGGCTGGTGCTGATGGCGCGCGCCCTGTGGCCCGCGCTGATGCGCCCGTCCGAAAGCCGCGGCCTGATCGCCATGGTGTTCGTGGCCGCGACCTGCATCGGGCTGTTCTATGCGTCGTCGCTGATGTGGGGCCAGAAGACTCACTACGCGATGGTCGAATACTGGCGCTGGTGGCTGGTCCATCTGTGGGTGGAAGGCTTCTTCGAAGTGTTCGCCACCGCGGTGATCGCGCTGATCTTCTCGAAGCTCGGCCTGATCCGTTCGTCCACCGCCCACACCGCCATCGTTCTGGAAACCATCGTGTTCCTGTTCGGCGGCATTCTGGGTACGCTGCATCATCTGTACTTCACCGGCACACCGACTTCGGTGATCGCCATCGGCGCTATGTTCTCGGCGCTGGAAGTGGTGCCGCTGGCGCTGGTGGGCTTCGAAGGCTACAGCAACTACCGCCGGTCCAAGGCGGCGCCGTGGGTGGCCGCCTATCGCTGGCCGATCCTGTGCTTCGTGGCGGTCGGCTTCTGGAACTGCGTGGGCGCCGGCCTGCTGGGCTTCACCATCAACCCGCCGATCTCGCTCTACTATGTGCAGGGTCTGAACCTGACCGCAGCCCATGGCCATGCCGCGCTGTTCGGCGTGTATGGGATGCTGGGGATCGGTCTGATGCTGTTCTGCCTGCGCGGGCTGACGCCGGTCGCCAACTGGGCCGACAACCTGCTGAAGCCGATGTACTGGGGTCTGAACATCGGGCTGGCGATGATGGTGTTCATGTCGCTGGTGCCGGCCGGCATCTATCAGGCGTGGGCGTCCATCTCGGAGGGCCTGTGGTTCGCCCGCTCGCCGGAAGTGGTGCAGTCCGAGTTCATGCGCGCCATGGTGTGGCTGCGTGTGCCGGGTGACATCGTATTCGGCGTCGGCCTGCTGTTTTTGATCTTCTTCGCCCTGAAGCTGGCTGGAAAGCAGGGCGGCAGTGCACAGGTCAGCGGCGCGACCCAGCGCGTCTGACCCACCTTGGAAGGGCGCAGTGATGCGTCCTTCCACTTTTGCAAACAAAGAACCGGCGGGATCTGTCCCGCCGGTTCTTCTGTGCTTATGCTTTCACCGCGTTCGTTTTTATTTGCGTTCGATCAGTTCGATTTTATAACCGTCCGGGTCTTCGACGAACGCGATCACCGTGCTGCCGAACTTCACCGGGCCGGGTTCGCGCGTAACCTTGCCGCCCGCCGCGCGGATCTTTTCGACCGAGGCCCTGATATCGGGCACACCAATCGCCAGATGGCCGAATGCGGTGCCGAGTTCGTATTTCTCGACGCCGTAGTTGTATGTCAGCTCGATCACCGAATGCGCGGGCTCCGGTCCGTAGCCCACGAAGACCAGCGTGTATTTTCCATCCGGCACATCGGTGCGGCGCAGTTCGCGCATCCCCAGGCATTCGGTATAAAATCTCACCGAACGGTCGAGATTTCCGACCCTGATCATCGTGTGCAGGAAACTGTAATCTTCGCTCATGGCGTCTGACTCTCCCTGATCTCGGCCTCACTCAGTCCCAGCAGAAACAGCCCGTTCGCATCAGCCGCAGCGACCGTGCCTTCCCGATCGGACAGAATGGTGCCGTTCCCTTCGAATGCAATCCCCGCCAGCCCGGCAGCCTTGGCGCCAAGCATGGTATTGGGGCCGATGGTCGGCAGGTCGGCACGGCGATCCTGCCCCGGCTTCACCAGTTTCACCAACACGCCCGGCGCCCCTGGCCGGCACAAGGCCGCCGCGCGCGCCAGCATGGCGTCGGTGCCTTCGATCGCTTCCACCGCCAGCACCACGCCCTGCTGCACCACACAGCACTGCCCGACATCCACACGCCCCAGCATGCGCACGACATCCACGCCACGGCGGATATCAGCCATCGCCGCCGCATCCGGCGCGGCGCGGCTCAACAGCCCTTCGGGGGCCAGCGCCTCGGTCAGCACCTCATGTGCGCCCAACACACGAAACCCTTCTTCCCCCAGTACGCGCACAATCGCCGCCAGCAGACCGTCGTCACCGGAAAACGCCGCCTTGCCGATCCTGGTCAGCAGTTTGGCGCCTTCCGCATCGGGATAGAGGCTGAGCCACGACGGACGCCGAACCGGCCCGACCAGCACCAGATCCCTCACCCCCGCATTGCGCATCAACGACAGCAGCTTGCCGGCCGCGCCCAGCCGTACGGTTGCATGTGGCCAGGCACCGATCACCGCCGGTTCGGCGAACCCTTCGATGCCGACGATGAAGACATGACGCCCGGCGGCAACGGCAGCAGCGGCAACCCGCCCTGGAAGCGGGCCGCTGCCGGCAATAATACCTAAAGTTGAAATTTCAACTGTCATTTATACCCTAAGTCTAGAAGTGCGTTTCCAGTAGAGCTGGTATAATAATCTCATATAGCCCTACATACGATTTCTGTTGCACGACATAGCCTTTTTCAGCGATAAGTTCCCCGGCTAACATAAAAAAATCATTCACTGACTTGAACGATTACGGTGCCTTATGGATTCCGTCGATCCACTCGAAAACAGCGCGTCCGGCATCATTGGCTGCCTGCGCATGCTGGCCACAGAAGCAGAAAAGCTCCACCTCAATCTGACACTCGCCGCGATAGAGCAGGCCGTCACCGCCTGCCATAGCGAAGCTATCGGCTGTAGCACCGCGCGCTTTCTGAACTGAACCGTTCAGATCGCGCGCCGCCTCAGCTAATCGTCGCGCTCGGCGTGGCTCCATGCCGCCCTGATCAAACCGCGGTGGCTGGGTGCGCGCATGAACGCCAGAATTTCCGCAACCAAAGGTTGATTTCCCCACTTGGCGTCGACCGCACCGATGCGCTCCGCCCGCACCCCGTCCCCATGAAACAGAGCACGCACGGCCGCACGCAGACTGAGAATGTCCGACTTGCCGACCCCCCGGCGCCGTAGCCCGATCACGTTCAGACTGGTCAGCCGCGCACGATTGCCGAGCACACTGCCGAAGGGAATGACATCGGCCTCGACGCCCGATACGCCCCCCACCATCGCCCCGCGCCCGATCCGCACGAACTGATGGATCGCAGCCGATCCGCCGATCACCGTCGCGTCACCCACCTCGACATGACCACCCAGCACGACGTTGTTGGCGACCACCACACCATTGCCGAGCACGCAGTCGTGCGCCACATGAACCACGGCCATCAGCAGGCAGTCCGCACCGATCCTGGTGATGCCGCTGCCGGTCACCGTGCCGCGATGGATCGAGCAGTGCTCGCGGATCTGCGTGCGTGGTCCGATCTCGGTTTGGGTTTCCTCGCCTTTGTACTTCAGATCCTGTGGCGCCAGCCCTACCGTGCAGAACGGAAACAGCACAGCCTGCGCGCCGATTTTCGTGTGGCCGTCGACCACGACGTGCGACACCAGCCGCACCCCATCACCGAGCTCCACATGCGGGCCAACCGTACAATAGGGACCAATTTGGACATTTGCGCCCAATTTGGCCCCCGGCGCGATGATCGCGCTGGGATGGATCTGGTTCACCCGGCGTTATCCATAATCATGGCGGTATAGGTCGCCTCGGCCACCGCAGTCCCCTCGACCCGGGCGATCGCCTTGAACTTCCAGACATTACCACGGCTGCGCTCTTTGACGATATGGATACGCAACTGATCGCCCGGCACCACCGGCCTGCGAAACTTCGCACCTTCCACCGACATGAAATACACGACCTTGCCCTTCGCCGCCTGCCCCAGGGTTTCTACCACCAGCACGGCCGCCGTCTGCGCCATGCTTTCGATGATCAGAACGCCCGGCATCACCGGATGAGCCGGAAAATGGCCCTGAAAGAAATTCTCGTTCACCGAGACGTTCTTGATCCCGACTGCTGATTCCCCGATCTTTATGTCAACAATACGATCGATCATCAAAAACGGATAGCGATGCGGAATCGCCTCCATGATGCGTTCGATATTGGCAACCTCAAGCAAAGTTTCGGTTTTTGTTTCTGCGCCGTCCATCATGTTTCGTCCACGTCACGTTAAGGGCGTTTCTTCGCCAACCGGCGCAGAACCGCAATCGCACGAAAGGCCTCCTTGGCTGGCTGCGACGGCGACCCGAACACTTCGATCCCCGCCGGTATATCGTTCATCACCCCGGACTGCGCGGCGACACGCGCCTTAGGCCCGATCGTCAGGTGCCCCGCAACCCCCCCCTGCCCGCCGATCTGAACGAAGTCGCCCAGAACCGTCGAACCGGAAATCCCGACCTGTGCCGCCAGCACACAGCAGCGCCCCAAGCGGACGTTGTGCCCAATCTGCACCAGATTGTCGAGCCGCGACCCCGCGCCGATGACCGTATCCATAGCGGAACCACGATCAATCGTCGTATTTGCACCGACTTCGACATCGTCTTCCAGGACGACGCACCCCAGTTGCGGCACGCTGACGAAGCCGCCCGGCCCCATGGCGAAGCCGAAACCGTCCTGACCGATTCGCGCCCCGGGGTAAACCACGACGCGCCGGCCCAGTCTGGCATACGTCACGCTTGCGTGACTGCCGATCCGGCAGTCTTCCCGCATAGAGACCCCCGCGCCGATCACCGCGTGTGAATCGACCCGGCACCGCGGACCGATCTCGGCCTTGTCACCGATCACGACGAAGGGGCCGATCTCGGCCGTCGGGTCGACCAGCGCATCGGGGGCGATCACCGCACTGGCGTGTATCCCAGGGGCCAGAGGGGGGCGCGGATAAAACAACGCCGCCACCTGGGCCCAGCCCAGATATGGATTGGAGGTTGAAATAGCCAGAACGCCGGCCGGCACATGCGCCGCCATGTCGGCATGCACAATCACCACGCCGGCTTTGGTTTCAGCCAGCAGCGGCAGATAACGCCGGTTGTCCAGAAAACTGACATCGGCCGGGGTCGCCAACTGCAACGGCGCAATGCCCGAGAACATTGCGCCGCTATCAGCGGAAGAATCGACTGAACCACCTGCCGCCGCCACGATACCGGCCAGCGTGTGCGGGCCGGTGCGGGCGAAGAAACGCGGATCGCCCGCCACGGAAATCAGCGACCGCGCGCCGGACGTCCAGCCGGAGGTGTCGTCGCGGCTGGCGCAGCGGCTGGCGCAGGCGTCGAAGTCAACGGCTGTGCCGGGGGTTCGGGCGGGATCGTCACTGTCGCCAGCAATTTGTTCAACTGCTCGACAATTTCACCGGTAATGTCGAATTCCGGACCGTGAAACGCCACCTGATTGCGGAGCAGCACCAGGTTCATGCCGTGGCTTTCCGAAACCTGCTTGACGATGGCGTTCAGCATCGCATCGACCTGATTCATCGCCGCCTGGGCGGCTTCCTGAATCGCCTGGTTACGCTCGCGGAAAACGCGCTGGGCATTGTTCACGCGTTCCTGCAGCTCGCGCTCGCGATTACGCAATTGTTCCGGCGTCAGCCGCGCCCGGTCATTGGCCAGAGCCTGCTGCGCATCGCGCCAGGCCTGCTGTTCACGCGCAGCTTCTTCGTTCAGGCGATTACGCCGCGCGCCGATTTCACGCTCCACGGCCTGCACCGCCTGCGAACCGCGCATGATCTCGGGAAGCCCGATCACCCCGACGACCGTCGCCGGCGGCGGTGCCACTTTGGGAAGCGCCGGCAGTTCCGGGATCTGAATCGGCTGTGGAGCTGCCTGGGCCTGTGGCTGAGCGGCTGGCGCAGCAGTTGCCGGACGCTGCGGAGCGGTTGGCGCACCAGCTGCCGGACGCTGCGGTTGCCCGCCACCGCTACCCGGCACAAAGAACCCCGGCTGCTGCTGCGCAGCCACCGGAAAAGACAGCGCCACGGCAACGAACGTTGCCAGAGAAATTTTAGAAATTTTCACTATTTTCAGAACCTTGTACCGAAGCCAAAGCGGAAGACCTGCGTCTGGTCATAGCTTTTCTTAACCAGCGCCTGCGCCACGTCAATATTGATCACCCCGAACGGCGACCGCCACGAGAGCCCAACACCGGCCGAAACGCGTGGCGCACCGTCGTCCACAACCTCCGGCCCGCTGTCAGACAGACCCGACAGGGCACCCACATCGACAAAGGCGCGGCCCGTCAGCCCGAAATCCGACGATACCGGCAGCGGGAAGCGGAACTCGGTCGACTGGGTCCACAGGAACTGACCGCCAAGGCTGTCGCCCGTGTAGATATCGCGCGGTCCGGCGCCACCCACTTCAAAGCCGCGCAGGTTTTCGCCCCCCAGGAAGAAGCGGTCGACAATACGCTCGTTGTCGCCCCAGCTCCACAAATACCCGGCCCCGGCCGAGATCGCCAGAACGTAGTCCGGATCCCCGAAGACACGCTCCAGCGGCACGTAGTACGCCGCATCCAGCTTGGCGCGCAGATATTCCACATCTCCGCCCAGTCCGGCGAAGTCGGTCCCCAGGCGGATCACAAATCCGTCATGCGGATCGATCCGGCTATCCCGGTAATCCAGCGTCAGCGTCTGGCCGATCTGCGACATCAGAGTCTTACCGGACTGCTCGCGAATGAAGCGCGATGCCGTCGGATCGACGTTGTAAACATTTCGATCAGACAGCGTATAGGCCCAGGACTGGCGCAGATGCTCGGTGAACTCGTACCCGATGCGCAGCGAGAACCCGGTCCGGCGTTCGTCGTAGCTCGACGTATCCTGGTTGTCGCGTTGCACATGGAACACATCCACCCCAGCGACCAGATTACGGCCCAGGAAGTAAGGATCGGTCACCGACAGATCGATCTGGCTGCGGCGCTGCGCCAGCGTGGTGTTGATCGACGCATCGACACCGGTGCCCAGCAGGTTGCGTTCACGCAGCCCGACGCTGGCCAGGAAGCCCGCGTCCGTGCCGTACCCGCCGCCGAGTGTGAATTCGCCGGTCGCTTTTTCCTCGACCGTGGTCGTCAGAATGGCGCGGTCCGGCGCACTGCCCTGTGTGGGCTGGATGTTCACCGAATTGAAGTAGCCCAGATCCTGCAGGCGCTGACGCGTGCGGCGAATGGCCGCCGCGTTGAAGGCATCGCCTTCCGCCAGACGGAACTCGCGCCGGATCACCTGGTCCTGTGTGCGGACGTTACCGACGATGTCGATGCGCTCGACGAAAACGCGCGGCCCTTCGGCCACTTCGAAGCGGATATCGATCGTCTGGTTTTCGGCGTTGCGTGTAATGCGCGGGCGCACATCGACGAACGCATAGCCGCGCGACTGCACTTCGTCCTGCACTTTGGTGACGCTGCGCTCGACCGCGTCGCCGTCGTACCAGTCGCCTTCCGAGAACTGCACGAACGGCAGCAGCACACTGCCATCCAGATTACGCAACTGGCTGTCGACCTCGACCCTGCCGATACGGTACCGTTCACCCTCGCGCACCGTGTAGGTCACGAAGAACGCGTCGCGGTCGGCCGCCAGCTCCGCCGTGCTGCCGACGATCTCGAAGTCGGCATACCCGTTGCGCAGATAGAACCGGCGCAGCAGTTCACGGTCGTAGTTCAGACGGTCCGGGTCCATCGTGTCGGACGACGACATGAAGCGCCAGAACGCTTCCTCGCGCGACGCGATGACTTCCTTCAGGCGGCTTTCCGAAAACGCGCGGTTGCCGACGAAGGCAATGCGGCTGATCAACGCCGCTGAACCTTCCTGAATTTCGAACACCACGTCGACGCGGTTCTGGTCCAGCGGAATGATCTTCGGTTCGACACGCGCCGCATAACGGCCGCGCCGCGCATACAGGTCCAGAATACGCTGCCGGTCGGCCTGCGCCTGCGCCTGCGTGAACACCGAGCGCGAACGCAGCTGCACTTCCGGACGCAGCGTGTCGTCGTTCAGCTTGCCGTTACCTTCGAAGACCACGCGGTTGACGATCGGGTTTTCGGCCACCTGCACGATAAGGGTCGCCCCCTGACGGCGCAGCGACACGTCCCGGAACAGCCCGGTCGCGAACAGCGCCTTCATACTGCGGTCGAGCCGGTCTTCCTCGAAGCGGTCGCCGGGGCCGACCAACATGTAGGAACGGATGGTCGCCACGTCGATGCGCTGATTGCCTTCGACGGTGATGTTCTGAATTACACCACCCTGGGCGACAACCTCGCTCAGCCCATTCTGTGCGGCGGGGCTCTGGGCGAGCGCATTTCCTGTCATCAGGACGGCGGGGGCGATGCTTGCGGAAGCAAGCAAAATAGTGCGAAGACAGAACAAGCCTTTTCCCCTCCGAGTGGGATGACCGCTTTGATTTTGCGGTCATAAATCTAGTGTAAGCCCTTAGCGGATTAGAGCCGAAACTGCCAGATATGATGTGCAGAAAAATACACAACTTATCCGATAAATTGGAGCACCCATCGAAACAACCCTAAGCCCGCCAAATCATTCCACATCACGAACACAAACAGCGTTCCCAACAACGCCAAGCCGATACGCAACCCGATCTCCTGCGCTCTGATGCTCAGCGGACGGCCGCGTAAAGCCTCGATCGCATAGAACACCAGATGTCCACCATCCAGCACCGGCACCGGGAACAAATTGATCAACCCCAGACTGACCGACAGCATCGCCATGAAGGACATCAGAGACGAGATACCCTCTTCGGCGAATTTCCCCGAAAGTTGAGCGATCCGCAATGGCCCGCCCAGCTCTTCGGCGCCTCGTTGGCCCGTAATCATCTGCCAGACATACGATAGTGTCTGTACAGTCACACTCCAGGTGGTGGCAGCCCCGGCTGCGGTGGCCGAAAACGGGTCCAGACGTTCCCTGACGGCGCCGCCAGCCCCCACACCCAACAGGCCACGATTCCCATCCGGACTGCGCCCCAGGGTCAGGCCGAGCGTCTGGTTTTGTCCGTCGCGTTCGATTTCGATGTTGACCGGCATGCCAGGGCGCGATTCGACCGCGCGGACAATATCGGTGAATACCAACACCCGATTGCCCTCGATGCTCAGAATCCGGTCCCCCTGACGCAGCCCACCGCGTTCGGCGGCGCTGTCCGGCACCACCGTACCGATGACGGCCGACGGCACCGGCCGCCCGAACGTCATGAAAACTGCTGCGAACAGCACGATGGCCAGCAAGAAGTTGGCGATCGGCCCGGCTGCAACCACGATCGCGCGCGAACCAACCGGCTTGCGGTCGAACGCATATTCCGGACGCACAACGACACCATCCGCTTCATCCACGCCGCCCTGGCCGTGAAGTTTCACGTAACCACCCAGCGGAATCCAACAGATCTTCCATTCGGTGCCGACTTTATCGATCCATCTGGCCAACGGTCTGCCGAAGCCGATCGAAAACGCCTCGACATGCACACCGCGCCAGCGCGCCGCCAGATAGTGGCCGAGCTCGTGAATGAACACCAGCACACCCAGTACCACCACAAACGACAGGACCGTACGCGAGGACCCAAGCAGAAATTCCATAAAGCAGCTCTCCGGAACGAACGCGCAACAGTGTATCAGTTTACGCGGGCGATAAGATGTTCGGTTGTGTGGCGGGCGGCAAGGTCCAGCGCCATGACCGCGTCCAGTGTTGCCGCCTGCGGCGCCTCCAGCCGGGCCAGCACGCCTTCCACGATGCGGGCTATATCCAGGAAGCCGATTCGGTGCGCCAAAAATGCCGCGACGGCAACCTCGTTCGCGGCATTCAGGACGGTCGGCGCACCGCCACCGGCCACCAGCGCATCGCGCGCCAGTCGCAAGGCGGGAAACCGCTGCATGTCGGGCGGCTCGAAGGTCAGCGTGCCCGCCTGCACCAGATCCAGCCGTGGCGCAGGCGTCGCCATGCGCTGCGGCCAGGCCAGCGTGTGGCCGATCGGCACGCGCATGTCGGGCGAGCCGAGCTGCGCCAGCACGCTGCCGTCGCGGTAATAGACCAGCCCGTGCACCACCGATTGCGGATGCACGATCACGTCGATCCGTTCCGATGTCAGGTCGAACAGACGCGCCGCCTCGATCAGTTCCAGTCCTTTGTTCATCAGGGTGGCCGAATCGACACTGATCTTCATGCCCATCGACCAGACCGGATGACGAACGGCCATTTCGGGCGTTACATGCTGCATCTCGGCGCTGGTGAACGTGCGGAACGGTCCGCCCGATGCGGTCAGGGCGATCTTTTCGATCGCGCCGGCATTGTCGGCCTCGAGCGTCTGAAAGATCGCGTTGTGTTCCGAATCCGCCGGCAGCAGCGTTGCGCCGGAATCGCGCACCGCCGCCAGCACCACGTCGCCGGCGCAGACCAGGCTTTCCTTGTTGGCCAGCACGATCGTGCCGCCGCGCCGGATCGCCGCCAGCGTCGGCGCCAGCCCCGCCGCCCCGGTGATCGCCGCCATCGTCCAGTCGGCCGGCAGCGCCGCGGCGGCCAGCGCGGCGTCGTTACCCGCCTCGGCCCGCACGTCGCTGCCCGTCAGCGCACGCGCCAACGCGGGGTAAGCGGCCTCGTCCGTCACCACCGCCACCTCTGCCCGGTGCAGCCGTGCCAACGCCGCCAGTTTTTCCGCGTTGCGATGCGCAACCAGCGCCCGTACCCGATACGCGGCGGGGTTCAGGCCGATCAGTTCCAGTGTTTGCGTGCCAACGCTGCCCGTCGCACCGAACACGCTGACGGTTCTGGCGGTCATTGCCACAGCACACCCTGCCCGAAAATAAGCGCCAGCAGCGCCGCCACCGGTGCCGCGATCAGCAGCCCGTCCAGCCGGTCCAGCAGCCCGCCGTGCCCAGGGATCAGCGAACCGGAATCCTTTACGTCGAACTTGCGCTTGAACGCCGATTCAAGCAGATCGCCGACCTGCGTGGCGATCCCCAGCACGATGGCGACCAGCACCGCTTTCCAGTACACACCCGGTGCCAGCAACGGCGCGATCAACCCGCCGACCACCGACACCGAAACCAGTCCACCGATCGATCCCGACCAGGTTTTCGAAGGCGATATCCGCGGCGCCAGCTTTGGTCCGCCGAACAGGCGCCCGCACAGATATGCGCCGATATCGCTCGCCCAGACGATCAGAAACAGGAACAGCACATTGAGGCGGCCGGATTCGGTCTCGCTGCGCAGCCAGATCAGCGCGATGCCGGCCAGGCCGATCATCAGCACCCCCACCGCCAGGCGCCCCGCCGGATGGCGCGGTCTGTCCGGTTCGGGGGCATTACGCAGCGCATACGCCAGTGCCCAGGTCAGCAGAAAACCCGCCGCCAGCGCCAGCAGAGCACCCGCATACTGTTCCAGCACCGCCGCCCCGCACGACAGGAACACGGCCACCGGCATCGCCACACCGGGCATCGTATGCGGTCGCATGCCGCAGATGCGCACCCATTCGTAGACCATGCCGGCAATCGCCACCGCGACCAGCAGAGTCCACGGAATTGCCCCGAGCCAGATGCACAGCAGCACGGCAGGTGCCAGGATCGCCGCCGACACCGCGCGCTTGCGCAGATCCCGCCAACGGAACACGGGTTCAGCGCCGGCCATAACGGCGTTCCCGTTGCGCGTAGATGTCCAGCGCTTGCTGCAGGTGCTCTGGCGCATAGTCCGGCCACAGCACGTCCTGAAACACCAGTTCGGTGTAAGCCGCCTGCCAGAGCAGGAAATTCGACAGACGCTGTTCGCCCGACGTGCGGATGATCAAATCGGGGTCGGGGATGCCGTACGTATCCAGCGCCGTCGCGAACAGATCCTCGGTCAGGGTTTCCGGATCGAACCGCCCATCCTTGACGGTCGCCGCGATGCGCTTCACAGCGCGCACGATCTCGTCCCGCCCGCCATACGACAGCGCGACATTCAGGTTCAGCCGCGTGTTGTGCGCGGTCTCGGCAACCGCCGCCTCGATCTCGGCCCGCAGGTCCGGCGCAAAGCGTGACAGATCGCCGATGATGCGCAGCCGCACGCCCTGGGCCTTCATCTCCTTGAACTCGCCGCGCAGATAGAGCTTCATCAACCCCATCAACCCGCCGACCTCGTCTTCCGGGCGGCGCCAGTTCTCGGACGAAAACGCATAGATCGTCAGCCAGTCGATCCCCATCTGCACGGCGGCTTCGATGGTGCGCTTCAGCGCATCCCCGCCCGCCTTGTGACCGGCCAGTTTCGGCAGATGGCGCGCCGCCGCCCAGCGGCCGTTGCCATCCATGATGATCGCGACGTGCTGCGGCACGCGATCCGCATCGCCCGAGACCGGATCTGGCGCGCCTTGCATAGCCATCAGACCGTACGAATGTCCTTCTCTTTGTCGGACAGCATATCGTCGACGCGCTTCACGTACTGATCGGTCAGCTTCTGAATGTCGCCCGACGCGCGTTCGTGTTCGTCCTTGCTGATCTGCGTCTTCTTTTCCAGCGCCTTCAACTGTTCCATACCGTCGCGGCGCACGCCGCGTACCGCGACGCGTGCGCCCTCGGCGTATTTGCTGGCCATCTTGGCCAGCTCGTTACGGCGTTCTTCGGTCAGCATCGGCAGCGGCACGCGCAACACCTGCCCCTCGGCCTGCGGGTTCAGACCCAGGCCCGAATCACGGATCGCAACTTCCACCGCTTTGACGACCGACTTGTCCCACACCTGCACCGACAGCATTGACGGCCCGGTAACCGATACCGTCGCCAACTGGGTCAGCGGCTGGTTCGAACCATAAGCCTCGACGCGCACCGGCTCCAGCAGCCCCGGCGAGGCACGGCCGGTGCGCAAGCCCGAGAATTCCTTCTTCAATGCTTCCAGCGCGCCATCCATGCGCCGGGTCAAATCCTGTTTCAGTGCGTTAAGGTCGGCAGACATGGCCATTCCCTCTCATCAAAAAATTTTCAGGCCGCACGTTCGACGATACGCGTGAATGTGCCCTGCCCCAGCATCACGCGGGCGAAGTTTCCTGCCTCGTGAATGTTGAACACCACGATCGGCAGACCGTTCTCGCGCGCCAGACTGATCGCCGCCGCATCCATCACCGCCAGCTCGCGCGCCAGCATGTCGAGATAGGTCAGTTCCTCGAAACGCGTCGCCGATGCATCCTTGCGCGGGTCGGCCGAATAGACGCCATCGACCTGCGTGCCCTTCAACAGTGCGTCGCATCCCATTTCCGCCGCCCTCAGCGCCGCCGCGGTGTCGGTGGTGAAGAACGGATTGCCGGTGCCCGCCGCGAAAATCACCACGCGCCCCTTTTCCATGTGCCTCACGGCGCGACGGCGGATATAGGGCTCGCTGATCGAGGACATCGGAATGGCGCTCAGCACCCGGGTCGGCACGCCGATCTTCTCGAGCGCGTTCTGCAGGCCCAGCGCGTTCATCACGGTGGCCAGCATGCCCATGTAATCGGCCTGCGCGCGTTCCATCCCCGAGGCCGCACCCTGCATACCGCGGAAGATGTTGCCGCCGCCGATCACCAGACAGACCTCGACCCCCAGCGCCAGCACCTGCTGCACGTCGGCGGCGATGCGCGCCAGCACATCGGTGTCGATCCCGTATTCGCGCTTGCCCATCAGGGCCTCGCCCGAAATTTTCAACAAAACACGACGGTATACTGGCTGAGATGTCGATTGCGGCATGACGGATCCGGATATGAAAACGGGCGGGAGGAACCTAACCGGCTCTCCCGCCCGAAACAAGCAAGCCAGAGAAGTTTAACGGCCGGTGCCGGCGGTCGCTGCGACTTCGGCGGCGAAATCCGTTTCCTGCTTCTCGATGCCTTCGCCCAACTGGAAGCGCGCGAACCCGCCCAGCTTCACGCCGGCCTTCTGCAGAACGGCCTTCACGCGGCTTTCGCCATCGTGCACCCAGACCTGCTCGAGCAGCACGATTTCCTCGTAATATTTGCGGATCCGGCCTTCCAGCATCTTGGCGATGATGTCTTCCGGCTTGCCCGAAGCACGCGCCTGGTCGGCCAGAACCGCCTTTTCGCGTTCCAGCGCCGCCGGATCGACCGCCGAGATGTCCAGCGCTTCCGGACGAGTCGCCGCCACGTGCATGCCGACCTGACGGCCCAGCGTTTCCAGCGTCGCCGCTTCGCCCGCGCCCTCGACGGCCGCCAGCACGCCGATCTTGCCCAGACCCGGACGCACCGCCTGGTGCACATAACCAGCCACCACACCCGAGGACACACGCAGCACCTTGGCGCGGCGGATCGACATGTTCTCGCCGATCGTCGCGATCAGGCTGGTCAGTTCGTCGGCAACCGTATGCGACTTGCCCGGGTAGGCCGCGGCCTTCAGCGCCTCGAGGTCGTCGCCGACCGTCAGCGCCAGTTTCGCCACTTCGGCAACGAAGTTCTGGAAGGTTTCGTTACGCGCCACGAAGTCGGTTTCGGCGTTGATCTCGACCACCGCGCCGATATTCGTGCCGCTCGCCACGCCGACCAGACCTTCAGCCGCCACGCGACCCGACTTCTTCGCCGCCGCCGACAACCCCTTCTTGCGCAGCCAGTCGATCGCTTCTTCCATGTTGCCGGCGGTCTCGACCAGCGCCTTCTTGCAATCCATCATGCCTGCGCCGGTCTTCTCGCGCAGATCCTTCACCATTGCAGCTGTGATTTCGGCCATCGGATCTATCTCCGCTTCAGGGCACATGCAGGCGAACCGGCTGCGGTTCTGCGGCTGATGCGCCGTTCATCAAAATGACAGAGGGAAACGAGGCCCGGACCCGCCGGGCCTCGTAAAATGTGGTCAGGCCGCCGGTGTGGCGTCTTCGGCCGGCGCTTCCGCCGATGCGCCGATATCGACGCCCGACGCGGCCATTTCGGCCGAGATTCCGTCCAGCACCGCGCCCGAGATCAGGTCGCAGTACATGGTGATGGCGCGGATCGCATCGTCGTTGCCCGGCACCGGATAGGTCACGCCTTCAGGGTCGGAGTTGCTGTCGACGACCGCGATCACCGGAATGCCCAGCTTGTTGGCTTCCTCGATCGCCAGCTTTTCCTTGTTGGTGTCGATGATGAACAGGATGTCGGGCAGACCGCCCATTTCCTTGATCCCGCCCAGCGCGCGTTCCAGCTTTTCACGGTCGCGCGTGATGTTGAGGATTTCTTTCTTCGTCAGGCCCTGGCTGTCGCCGGCCAGCGTTTCTTCGATCTGGCGCAGACGTTTGATGCTGCCGGTGATGGTCTTCCAGTTGGTCAGCATGCCGCCGAGCCAGCGATGGTTGACGTAATACTGGCCGCAACGCTTCGCCGCATCCGCCACGTAATCGGCCGCGGCGCGCTTGGTGCCGACGAACAGCACGCGGCCGCCGCTGGCTACCGTGTTGCGCACCGCCAGCAGCGCACGATCGAGCATCGGCACGGTCTGCTGCAGGTCGATGATATGAACCTGGTTGCGCACCCCGAACAGGTACGGGGCCATCTTTGGGTTCCAGCGGCGCGTGTGGTGGCCGAAGTGAACGCCTGCTTCCAGCAGGCTGCGCATGGTGAATTCGGGCATCGCCATCGGCGTTGTCCTTTCCTCTCGTCCGGTTGAGCCTCCGCAGGGTTCTGGCATGTGCCACCGGACCCGAATGTCGGGAAAGGCACCCTGCGTGCGTATTACCGGCGGAACACCACGCTCCGCCGGCTGGCGCGATATGGCGGAAAACCGCGCCAAAGGCAAGAGAGGTTCGTGGGTATGGTATTATATTGCGACCTTTCCCCATGGAAGAGAAACTGATCCTGACCTGCCCCGCATGCGGCCATGCCCACAATCTGGTTGCTGCCGGGACGTCAGCCTGTGTCTCGTCTTCTGTTCACACGCGGGCGACTGCCGCCGCCCTGCCCCGTCGCAGCCCGTGCAGCGGGATGATCGCCTCGCCCCGATCGCCGTCGTGCTCCCAGGACAGCCGCCGGACCTGCATGTTGTAGAGCCGGCAGAGATTGGCCTCGTTCAGCGTTGCATCGACGGCGCCGCAGGCATGTTGCGCATGGGCGAACAGCAGCAGCGCATGATCGGCAATCCCCAGCGCGTGCGCGGGTTCGTGCGTCGTGAACAGAACCGCGAGGCTGCGTTCCACGGCAAGGCGCTGCAGCAGTCGCAGCACGCCCCCCTGATTGGCGAGATCCAGCGCCGAGGCCGGTTCGTCGAGCACCAGAACCGAACATTCGGTCGCCAGGGCGCGCGCCAGCAGAACCAGCTGGCGCTGCCCGCCGCTCAGCCGGTCGTATCGCTGGCCGGCAAACGCCGACATGCCGACCGCATCGAGGCAGGATTGTGCCGCGGCGACATCAGCGGCGCCCGGGGACTGGAACCGGCCGATAAACCGGCTGCGGCCCATCAGCACCATGTCGATCACATCGAAGGCCGCATCGGCCTGCTGGACCTGCGCCACATAACCGACCGCGCCTTCGATCCGCACGCTGCCCTCGCGCGGCGTCAGCGTGCCGCAGATGCTGCGCAACAATGTGCTCTTGCCGCGCCCGTTCGGACCCAGCACGGCCATGATCTCTCCGGGGCAAACCTGAAAGGACAGATCGCGGAACAGCCAGCGATCCGCCCGGTACCAGTGCCCCGCCGCCCTGACGTCGATCATCGCAGCCTCTCCCTCACGATCGTTCTCTGGCGGCGGCCGAACGATGCAGCAGAATGGCGAAAACCGGTGTGCCGACCAGCGCGGTCACGATCCCGACCGGGATTTCGGCCGATGTCAGGCTGCGGGCACAGGTATCGGCGATCATCAGGAACACCGCCCCGACCAGCGCGCTGGCCGGCAGCAAACGCCGGTGATCGGCCCCCAGCACGAGCCGGCACAGATTGGGCACCACCAGACCGACCCAGCCGATCGAACCGCTGACCGCCACCTGCACCGCGGTGATCAGGCAGACGCAGCTCAGCAGGATCGCGCGGTCACGCCCCGGACGAACGCCCAGCGTGCGGGCGTCCTCGTCGCCCAGCGACAGCAGGTTGATCCGCCAGCGCATCGCCAGCAGCACGGCCCCGGCCGGCAGACAGCAGGCGGCCAGCAGCCAGAACTTCGGCCAGCTCGCGGCGGCAAAGCTGCCCATCAGCCAGAACACCAATCCAGGCAGTTTGGTTTCCGGATCGGCGATATAGGTCACGAAACTGACCAGCGCGCCGCACAACGCGCTGACGACGACACCGGCCAGAATCAGAGTGAGGATTGCCGCATTGCCCTTGCCGTTATGAATGGACAGCACGGCCAGCAGCGCACCCACCGCACCGGCAAACGCACCGATCGTTACAGGTAACCCGAAACCGACCAGCAGGATGGCAACCACCCCGCCGAGCGCCGCGCCCGAAGACACACCGATGGTCTGCGGCCCGACCAGCGGATTGCGGAAAATCCCCTGCAACACGGCGCCGGACAATGCCAGCCCGGCCCCGGCCACGCCGGCGATCAGCACGCGCGGCAGGCGCACCGTCTGCACGACCAGTTCTTCGGTGGCCGTCCAGCTCGGCGCCAGATCCAGCAACGGGGCAAGCAGGATCATCCCCACATGTGCCAGCGGCACATTGTACCGCCCCACGGCCAGCGAGCCGAGGAACGTCAGCACCAGCACCAGCGACAGAAGCGGCCAGAGCAGCGCACGGACGGTCAGAGAACGGGGGGCGTATGCCGTTCCGGCGGTTGTCGTGCTCATGGGCGGACAAACCGTTCATAGCCGGCGGAGGCGCGGTTGGCGGAAAGAACGAGGATCCTGTCGATCTCGTCGTCGGTCAGCGTGTGCCGGTAAAGAAACTGATACCAGTCGCGCATGTCCGCGCGCAGATCGAAGCGCCCGCGTTCAGGGTGCAGCAGGCTGGCCAGCCAGGTCCAGGTCAGGGCCGATTCCTGACTGGGCGGATCCCAATAAAACCCGCCCGACGGAACACGATAGACGCGGCGGTTGCGTACCGCCGACACATTGGCCCAAGCGGGCGCATCATAGACATCGGCGGGCATCGCGGTGTCGAAATTCCCGATCAGAATCACCTCCGGATCCCAGGCGAGAACCTGCTCCAGCGTCACCGTCCCCTCGCTGTTGAGGCTCATCGCGTTACCCTGCGGGTCGGTCGTGCTCAACCCGCCGGTGCGGCGGATATATTCGTTATTGTAACTGCCGATGCTGCTGACACGCAGCTCGTGGGTGAAACGGCTGAGATAAAGCACGCGCGGGCGCTCCGCCTCGGTCAGACCGGCCATTGCGGTCTCGATCTGTCGCAGACGCACATGCTGACGCGCAGTGATCGCTGCGGCGCGCTCGGGCTTGCCGGCCACCGCCCCCATGATGGCGGTGTAGGCATCGAGATAGCTCTGGCTGCAACATTGAATGCCGACCGTGGTCAACCCCACGCGTTCCAGTGTGCCCAGCAGGTCTTCACCCATCGAGGACCATTGGAAAACGACGTCGGGACGCAGTTCGAGAATGGATTCGATATTGGGCGTGAACCCTGCACCGCGGGTGATGCCGGTCGGAATATTGCGTACGCCGGGAAACATCTGCGTCAGGATGCCACGTTCCATCGCCGTGGCCGAGGCGGGGTTCATGCCCACGATGTGGCGTTCGGTCTGATCGATGGCGATGTAGCTCGACGTGTGCGGGATCGGCAGAAAGACGACACGCTCGGCGGGCCTGGCCAGCGTGTGCTCCTTGCCGCGCAGGTCGGTGAAGGTAATGCTGCTATCCGCCAGCGCAGAGGTCATCAGGCAGGCCCACAAGGTGAAAGCAATCCGGATCACGGTCATTTCTCCATCGTAGGAAAATCGCTCCCCCCATTAATGAGAATGCATCTCATTGTCAATTAACCAGGGATTGTGTAAGGAGCGGAAAATCAACCTTCAGGGCCATAATCGCTATGAGACATACGCCCGTCCTTTTAGGACTGCTCACCGCCTCCATCGCTGTTCCAGGACTGGCCGCACCTCTGGTACCGACCGAAGGCACAGGCCCTGCCCGCCCGACGCAACTGAACGAAATTTCCGTCGACGGAAACGCCCAGTCCGACGTGATGCAGCCGATCGGCCCGCGCCCGACGATGCCGGAATCCCTGCCGACACAGGTGCAGCAGACCACCAGCGTGGTGAACCGCGCCGAGATCGAACGCAGCAACGCAACCAGCGTGACCGAGGCGATGCAGGGCCTCCCCAATGTCGGCCTCAGCCGCAGGGGCGGTCTGAACAGCACCGTCATCATTCGTGGCATGGACACACTCGACGTGCGCGTTCCGGTGTTCATCGACGGCGACCGGTTTCGTGGGCGTTCGCTGCTGCAGATGATGCTGATCGCCCCCTACGAGGTCGAGCAGGTCGAAGTGGTGCGGGGCAGCGCCAGTTACATGTACGGCAGCGACGCGCTGGGTGGGCTGGTCAACATCGTCACCCGCCGCCCTGTCGGAAACCCGAACGGCCCCTGGCGGTTCGCGGGCGGCGAGACCTTCCTGATGTACGACAGCAACGGCAACGGGCTGCAAGGGGGCGTCAGCGTCAGCGCGATGGGACAAGGGTTCGACGTGAGCCTCAGCGTGAACGGGCGCACATCGGACGACTACAGATCCGGTCAGGGCACGATCCCGAACAGCGATTACGAAACCGGCGGCGGTTCGATCATCGTCGGGTATTCACCGACCGACGATCAACGCGTCGAAGCGTCATACCGCGTTGCAAGCGTCAGCAACGGACGAGCCAATGCACAGCCAGCCTACCCTGCCCTGCAGATCCGTGAAGCGCCGGTTCAGGTCCAGACGGCGCGGCTTGCCTATGAAGGCAGCTTCACCGACAGCTTTTTCAACCATGTCGAAGCGAGCCTGTTCCGCTCCGAATACTATACCAAGATATCGATTCACAATCAGGCCAACCCACTGCGTACGATCGATGCGGCGACCTATGTCACCGGCCCCGTGAACTGGGGCGGTCGTGTGGCGGGCACCATTCCGTGGCACACACTGAACACGACGATCGGTGCGGACTTCCATTACGAAACCGGCTTCAAACGCGATTCGGCCACCCACATAGAACAGCGCGACGCGGCTGGTAATGTCATCGGATCGATCAACTTCCCGCGCGCGCAGTTCGCGCCGAACGGATCGCAGCTCAATATCGGCTCCTTCGTCAATTCCACCTGGAACGTGGATCCCCAGTGGACGCTGACCGGGGCCGGACGGTTCGACTGGTTCCTGTCGGACGTCAACACATCCCCTATCGCCGACCCCACCCTGCTGCCTGCCTTCGAAGCCGCGCAGAACACCACGGCACGCGCCACCACCGGCAGCGTCGGACTCGCCTACCGGGCGGTACAGCAACTGGAACTCGTCGCCAATATCGGCACCTCGTTCCGGTATCCGTTCCAGTCGGAGCTGTTCATGCATGACTATTCGGGCGGCACCTACACGTTGCCGAACCCGGCGCTGAAACCGGAACGCGGCATCAACTACGAAGCCGGCGCACGGCTGTATCTGCGCGACGCCACCATCCGCCTGACGGGGTTCTACAACGAGTACCGCGACTTCATGATGACCGTTCCGACCACCTATATGGGCGATCCCGCCTTCCAGCAGCGCAATGTGGGACGCGCGGAAATCGTCGGGGTCGAAGCCGACTGGCAATGGCAGATTACGCCCGCGCTGAATTTTTTCGGCAGCGTCGCAGCATTGCGGGCCACCAACACCACCACCGATCTGCCCATTCCCTACATTGCGCCGTTCAGCGGCCGTCTGGGCGTGCAATACGCATTGCCGGATACGGGCATCGCTTTCGGAGGCACACTGAACTGGGGGGCGGGCAAGACCCGGATCGACCCGGCAATGGAATATGAAACCGGCGGGTATGCGGTCGTCAACCTGAACGCCGAATTCAAAATGGACCAGCTGGTTTCCCCGAGACTGGGCAACACGACGCTGATCGTCGGTCTGAACAACCTGTTCGATACCAGCTATCGCAACGCGGCAACGGTTGCCAACACGATGTTCAGGGAAAGCAGAAGCAACCCGATTCTGGAGCCAGGACGCAGTCTGACCATTTCGCTGCACAACCGGTTCTGATCTCGTGCGGGCGCTTCCATTTTTCAGGAAGCGCTCCGCTCAGATATCCTGTACGTCGTGCACCCCGGGTAGCATGCGCATCGCCTGTGTCAGCTTCGGCGTGACGTTGAAGCCGCCCGGCAGCGCCAGCACCACCTCCTGCCCGCCGCCCAGACGCGGCACCAGTTGCACACGGCCGCGCCCGCGCCCCTCGCGGTTCAGCAGCGTGTGGATGCGTGCCACAGCCTCTTCCGTATCCAGCCAGACACGCATGCCGCTGCCGGCATGCGCCGCCGCCTTGTCCAGCGCCTCGACGGCCGATGCCGTCACCCGCAGCGCCTCGCCCTCGGTACGCAGATCGGCGGTGACCAGCACTGCCGTTCCCGCCGCCAGCAGATCGCGCGACACGCTCAGCACCTCGCTGAACAGCGTGACTTCGTACGACCCGCCGCCGTCTGACAGCCGCACCCATGCCATGCGGCTGCCACGGCTGGTAATGCGCTCCTTGGTGTTGATCACCGTGCCCGCCAGCTTCACGCGTCCGTTGCCGATCGCCGCCATGCGGTTCGACGGCACCACGCCGAGCCGGCGCAGCACCGTGGCATAGGCATCCAGCGGGTGCGCGGTCAGATGGAACCCGACCGCATCGGCCTCGAACCCCAGCGCCTCCATTGGCATCCAGTCGGCGCCATCAGGCAGTTTCAGCGGTTCCGGTCTCCCCGCCTCGCCGAACAGGCCGCTCTGGCCCGAGCTCTTTTCCTCGGCCGAGGCCTGGGCGCGACGCAGGATCAGCTCGGCACCCGCAAACAGCCTGCCGCGGTTTTTGTCCAGCGTATCGAACGCACCGGCGCGGATCAGGTTTTCGAGCTGCATCTTGTTCAGTTGCTTCGGATCGACGCGCGCCGCAAAATCGGCGATGTCGGCAAACGGTTTATCGCCACGCGCCTCGACCACCGCCTCCATCGCCGCCGCGCCGACCTTTTTTACCGCAGCGAGCGCATAGCGGATCGCCCATTCGCCGCCATCACGCTCGACCGTGAAATCCGCGCCGGAACGGTTGATGTCGGGCGGCAGCACCTTGATCTTCAGATGGCTCGCTTCCTGGCGGTACGCGGCCAGCTTGTCGGTGTTGTTGATCGCCAGACTCATGCACGCGGCAATGAACGCCACCGGGTGGTTCGCCTTCATCCACGCGGTGTGATACGCGACCAGCGCATACGCCGCCGCGTGTGACTTGTTGAAGCCGTAGTCGGCGAATTTTTCCATCAGGTCGAAAACTTCACCGGCCTTCGTCCCGTCGATCCCTTTGGCGATCGCGCCTTCGGTGAAGATCTTGCGCTGGACCTCCATCTCCGCGCGGATCTTCTTGCCCATCGCGCGGCGCAGCATGTCGGCGCCGCCCAGCGAATAACCCGCCATACGCTGCGAGATCTGCATCACCTGTTCCTGGTAGACCATGATGCCGTAGGTCTCGCCCAGAATATCGCCGATGCTTTCGTGCGGCGGTTCCCACGCCTCGCCGTGTTTGCGCTGACAGTAGGCGGGGATGTTCGCCATCGGGCCGGGGCGGTAGAGCGCCACGGCGGCGATCAGATCCTCGAACCGGTCGGGGCGCATCTGGCGCAGAACGTCGCGCATGCCCGCACTTTCGAACTGAAACACGCCGCCGGTGTCGCCGCCGCTCAGCATGTCGTAGGTGCGTTTGTCGTCCAGCGGCAGATGCGCAAGATCCACCTCGACACCTTGCGCCGCCAGAATGGCGAGCGCGCGCTTGAGGATCGTCAGCGTCGTCAGGCCGAGGAAGTCGAACTTTACCAACCCCGCCTGTTCGACCCATTTCATGTTGTACTGGGTGACCAGCATGTCGGACTTGGGGTCGCGATACAGCGGGATCAGTTCGTCCAGAGGCCGATCGCCGATCACCACGCCGGCGGCGTGAGTCGAGGCATGGCGATACAGACCTTCGAGCTGCAGCGCGATCTCGAGCAGACGTTTGATCTGCTCGTCCTCGTCGCGCAGCGCCTGCAGGCGCGGCTCACCATCGACCGCCTGCTGCAGGGTAACGGGTTTGGCCGGATTGTTGGGGATCAGCTCGGCCACCTTGTTCACGTGCCCGAACGACATCCCCAGCACGCGGCCCACATCGCGCACCGCGGCGCGTGCCTGCAGCTTACCGAAGGTAATGATCTGCGCCACGCGATCGCCGCCGTACTCGTTGCGGACATAGGTAATCACCTCGTCGCGCCGGTCCTGACAGAAATCGATATCGAAGTCAGGCATCGAGACGCGCTCAGGATTCAGGAAGCGTTCGAACAGCAGCCCGAAGCGCATCGGGTCCAGATCGGTGATCGCCAGCGCCCAGGCCGCGACCGAACCCGCCCCCGAACCGCGCCCCGGCCCCACGGGAATATCATGCGCCTTCGCCCACTGAATGAAGTCGGCAACGATCAGGAAATAGCCGGGAAAACCCATCTTCTCGATCACGCCGAGTTCGTAATCGAGACGGTCCTCATAGGTTTTGCGTTCCTCGGCCGTTTTACCGGCGGCGTCCATCCGGTCTTTCAGGCCGCGGAACGCCATATCGCGCACCGTCTCGGCCTCGGTCATGCCGGGCTGCACTTTCGGGCAGAGCGGCAGCAGCGGTTTGCGCGTCTCCGCCATGGCGCCGCAGCGCTGCGCAATGGCGACGGTGTTGTCACATGCTTCCGGCAGGTCGGCGAAAATACGGCGCATTTCGACGGCGGGCTTGAACCAGTGTTCAGGCGTCACGCGGCGGCGATTGGCTTCGGACAGCAACCGGCCTTCGGCGATACACAGCAACGCATCGTGCGCCTGATGCATCGCCGGTTTCGCGAAGTAACAATCGTTTGCCGCCACCAGCGGTACGCCCGCCGCATCGGCCAGTGCGATCAACCCCGGTTCGATCGCCGTTTCGATCGGCAGACCGTGGCGATGCAGCTCCATCATCAGCCGGTCGCCGAAGCCTTCCTGTAGCGCCGCCAGCAATTCCTCGGCCGCGCTGCGCTGCCCTTCGGCCAGCAGCCGGGCAATGGGGCCGAGTGTCCCGCCGGTCAGCAGGATCACACCGTCGGCATGCCCCCGCAGCACGTCCAGATCCGGTGCGCCATGCAGATAGGAATGTGAGGAGAGTTTCTGCAGGTTGGCAATCCCGGCATCGTTCTGCGCCAGTGCGACGATCGGGTCCGGTGGCAGATCGCGCTTGTCTGCACGCGCCAGTCCAAGCTGACAGCCGATGATCGGCTGAATGCCGGACTTCAGGCACGACGCACCGAATTCCAGCGCACCGAACATGTTGCCGGTATCGGTCAGCGCCACCGCGGGCATGCCGCCATCGCGCGCCAGCCCGGCCAGCTTGTCGGCCTTGATCGCGCCTTCCGACAGCGAATAGGCCGAATGCACGTGCAGGTGAACGAAGCTCTGATGCGCCATGCCGGCCCTTCCGTTCAGGCGGGAACGATACGTCCGTCCCGCAACGTGACCACACGGTCCATCTGCGCGGCAAGATCCGGGTTGTGCGTGGCGATCAGTGCCGCCACCCCCTGGTTGCGCACAATGGACAGCAGTTCGCGGAACACCACGCCCGAGGTTCCCGCATCGAGATTCCCGGTCGGCTCGTCGGCCAGCAATACCGAGGGCCGGTTGGCCAGCGCACGCGCGATCGCCACACGCTGCTGTTCGCCGCCCGATAGTTTTCCCGGCAGATGCGTGAACCGTTCGCCCAGACCGAAATTCCGCAGCAGTTCCTCGGCACGCGCCATCGCGTCCCGGCGCGGCACATCGGCGGCCAGTTGCGGCAGCATCACGTTTTCGGCCGCGGTGAATTCGCGCAGCAGATGATGAAACTGGTACACGAAACCGACGAAACTGCGCCGGATCGCAGTGCGTTCGGAATCCGCCAGCGTTCCCGCCGCCCGGCCCGCGACGATCACCTCGCCCGCATCGGGGCGCTCGAGCAATCCGGCCACGTGCAGCAGCGTGGACTTGCCGGTGCCCGAAGGTGCCACCAGCGCCACGATCTCGCCCGCCCGCAAGGTCAGGTCGGCGCCACGCAGCACCGGCAGTTCGCCCGCTTCGGTGCGGTAGATCCGTTCCACCGCCTTCAGTTGCAGCGGAATATCATGCCGTGCGTCACTCATTGCGCAGCGCCTCCACCGGGTCGGTCTTCGCCGCACGCCAGGCGGGCTGGATCGTCGCCAGCAGACAGATCACCAAAGCCGTGACGGTCACGACGACGACCTCTTGCCATTCCATCCGCACCGGCATGCGCGTCAGGAAATAGACTTCCGGATTGAACACATTGGTGCCCGTCACCCATTCCACCGCCGCGCGGATCTGTTCGATGTAGATGCCGAACAGAATGCCCAGAATGGTGCCGATGATCGTGCCGGCGATACCGACCGACGAGCCGATCATCAGGAAAATCCGCATGATCGCCCCCTGCGTCGCGCCCACTGTGCGCAGCACCGCGATATCGCGGGTTTTGTCTTTGACCAGCATGATCATCGACGAGATCACGTTGAACGCCGCCACGATGATGATCAGCATCAGCAGAATGAACAGCACGTTGCGCTGCACGTTGATGGTCTGCGCGAAGGCGCTGTTCTGCGCCTGCCAGTCCAGCAGCCGTACCGGAAAACCCTCCAGCGCGGCATGAATCCCGTAACCTGTGGCACGCACGTTCTCGGGTGTGCTGGTCATCACCGAGATCTGGGTCACGGCATCACCCAGATTGTAGAACGCCTGTGCGGCCTGCAGCGGAATGAACACATACGAGCGGTCGTACTGCGCCATCCCCATCTGGAAAATCGCCACGACCCGGAACGCGCGGATCCGCGGAATGGTCCCGACCACCGTCGCCTGCCCCTGCGGCGATACCACCGACAGTGTATCGCCGATGGCCAACCCGAAGTCCTCAGCCAGGCGAATACCAATCGCGATCACCCCGTCGCCCTGAAAATCGCCCAGCGACCCGGCCACCAGATTGTTGGCAACGGCATCGTAGTGCCGGATATCTTCAGGGCGCACCCCGCGCACCATCCCGCCCGCCGCGCCGCCGCGCGCCGATGTGAACAGCGCTTGGCGTTCGATGATCGGCATGGCCGAGGTCACCCCGGGCACCTGGCGTATCCGCGCGGTGATCGCAGCATAATCCGTCAGACTCTGGCCCTGCCCTAGCACCGACAGGTGACCGTTCAGCCCCAGAACCCGTTCCAGAAGGTCGTGCCGGAACCCGTTCATCACGCTCATCGAGGCGATCAGCGCGAACACCCCCAACGCGATACCGACCAGCGAGAACACCGCGATGATCGACACATAACGTTCCGAGCGGCGCGCCCGCAGGTAACGCCCGGCAATCGCGCGCTCGAATGCGCCGAACATCTCAGAGCCCGATCATCTTCAGCGCGTCTTCGACCGACACCTCGTGCCGTTCGCCGGTCGCACGCCGCTTGAGCTCCACCTTGCCCGCCGCAGCCCCGCGCGGGCCGACAATGATATGCCACGGATGGCCCATCAGGTCCGCATCGGCAAACTTCACGCCGGCGCGTTCGGTGCGGTCGTCGTACATCACCTCGCCTGCGCCGCGTGCGTAGATCTCTTCACACATCTTGTCGCAAACCGCATCGCCCTGTTTCAGGTTGAGCAGCGCGGCCTTGAACGGCGCGACGCCTTCCGGCCAGATGATACCTGCCTCGTCGTGACTGGCCTCGATGACCGCGCCAACCAGACGCGACACGCCGATCCCGTAAGATCCCATTTCAACCGGCGCCGGCTTGCCGTCGGTGCCGGCGACCGTCATGCCCATCGGCTCGGAATACTTGGTGCCAAAGTAGAAAATATGCCCCACCTCGATCCCGCGGCCTTCACGCTTGCGCGCCTCGGGCACCTTCGCCCAGGCGGTTTCGTCGTGTTTTTCGTCGGTTGCCGCGTAGCTGTCGGTCATCAGCGACCACAGGCGTTCCAGATCATCGTCCGAATACGAAAAGTCGTTCGATGTCCAGTCGATCTCCTCGAACTTCGCATCGTAAAACACCTGGCTCTCGCCGGTCGACGCCAGCACGATGAATTCGTGCGACAGGTTGCCGCCGATCGGCCCCGTGTCGGCCACCATCGGAATCGCCTTCACGCCCAGACGCTGGAAGGTGCGCAGATAGGCGAGCATCATCGACCGATACGACCGCACCGCGCCCTCGTAGTTTAGGTCGAACGAATACGCATCCTTCATCAGGAATTCGCGACCGCGCATCACGCCGAAACGCGGGCGCACCTCGTCACGGAACTTCCACTGGATGTGATAGAGGATCTGCGGCAGGTCGCGGTACGAACGCGCCGCCTCGCGGAACAGATCGGTGATCATCTCCTCGTTGGTCGGCCCGTACAGCATCTCGCGGTCGTGGCGGTCCTTGATGCGCAGCATCTCGGGGCCGTAAGCATCGTAACGGCCCGACTTGCGCCACAGATCCGCCGACTGGATGGTCGGCATCAGCATGTCCTGCGCGCCGGCACGGTTCTGCTCCTCGCGCACGATGCGACTGATGTTCTGCAGCACGCGCCAGCCCGTCGGCAGCCAGGCGTAAATCCCCGACGAGGTCTGGCGCACCAGTCCCGCCCGCAGCATCAGCCGGTGCGAGGCGATCTGCGCCTCGGCGGGAATTTCCTTCAGGGTGGGCACGAAACTGCGGGACAGGCGCATGACAACTCGCAACGGTTGAACGGTAAAACGGCTGGAAACTAGACCAATTCCGGCCGGGGTGGAACCCGGGCCGCGTCATTCGGGCAGCGCCAGCCAGCCGCTGCGGAAACTGAGCAGGTCGGAATGGATCACATACCACGCCGCCGCCCAGATCAGCGCCGCCAGCAGCGTGGTGGCCAGCGCCTTTCGCCACATCATCGGCGCCCGTGGCGCACCGCGCCAGCCCGAAGCCGCATCGGCATCCGCCTCGGGCCGCGTGCCGAACGGCAGCACGACGAACAAGGTCAGGCTCCAGATCAGCACATACAGAACGATGCCGGTCAGCCAGCCCATATGCTCTAGATCCGCAACAGATGCACGTCGACCATCGGCCGTTTCTGCAGACGTTTGCCGAGCGCCCGGCGCAGCAGGATGCGTGCCATTTCGGCCAGAGCGTCGTCATCGCGCCGCACGGGGGCCGGCAGATCGGCAACCGCATCGACGATTTCGCGTGTCACCAGCGCGATCTCGGGCGCATCGCTCTCGTAGAGGCCCGGCGCGGTGATGCGCAGCTGACCGACGATTTTCCCGGCAGCGTCTACCGCCAGACTGGCCACCACGACACCGTTGAACAGTATCCGCTTGCGCGCCGACAGGACCGCGCCGCCCAGTTGCAACAGCCGGTTGCCATCCAGAACCAGTCGCCCGGTCGGTGCGCTGTCGGTGATCTCGATATGCCCGGGCGCCAGTCTGATAAGATCGCCGTCCTCGACCAGATGTGGCGTGACCTGCATTTCGCGCGCCAGGTCGGCATGTTCGGACAGGTGACGCCATTCGCCATGCACAGGGATTACGGCCTTCGGCCGCACCAGCCGGTACAGGTGGCGCAACTCATCACGCGCCGGATGGCCCGAGACGTGCACCATATGATCGGCATCGGTCATCACCCGCACGCCACGGCGCGTCAGGTTGTCCTGCACCTTGCCGATCACGCGTTCGTTGCCCGGAATGACCCGCGACGAAAAGATCACCGTATCGCCCTCGCCCAGCGCGATATGCGGGTGCGAGTCCGACGCAATGCGCGCCAGTGCCGAACGTGGTTCGCCCTGACTGCCGGTACAGATCAGCAGCAGATTTTCATCGGGGACCGAATTGGCGTCTTCCTCGTCGAGAAATTCGGGCACATCTTTCAGATAACCGCAATCACGCGCCGCCGCCGTCATGTTGCGCAGGCTGCGTCCGACGATCGCCACATGCCGCCCGGCCGCCTGACCCGCCTTGGCGATGGTCTCCACACGCGCCAGATTGGTCGCGAAACAGGTCACCGCGATACGGCCCGTCATGTCGCGGATCAGCGGCAGCATGCTGCGCCGGACATCGGCCTCGGACCCCGACGTCCCCTCGACCAGCGCATTGGTCGAATCGCAGACCATCGCCAGCACGCCTTCGTCCCCGAGCGCCTGCAACGCAGCCTCGTCGGTCGGCGGACCAAGCAATGGCTGCGGGTCGAGCTTCCAGTCGCCGGTATGCAATATGGTGCCGTGCGGTGTGCGGATCGCCAGCATCTGCGATTCCGGAATGGAATGCGCCGCCTGGATGAACTGCAGTTCAAACGGCGGTATGGAAAATCGCCCGCCCGGTGCGATCACATGTAGCGGCACTTCGGCCAGCAACATCGCTTCAGACAGCTTCCGGCGCAGCACAGCCATCGCGAACGGCGTCGCATAAACCGGGCAACGCAGTTGCCGCCACAGATGGGCGACCGCCCCGATATGATCCTCGTGCGCATGGGTGATGACCAGCGCCTTCAACCGGTCGCGCCGGTCGGCGATAAACCCCGGATCCGGCATCATGATTTCCACTTCGGGCAGTTCCGCCCCGCCGAAGCCGATGCCGCAATCAACCGCCAGCCACGCGCCGCCGCAGCGATATAGATTCAGGTTCATCCCGATCTCGCCGGTTCCGCCAAGCGGCAGAAACGCAAGATCGCCAGTCGCGTCGTTCATCAATCCCTGTCAATCAGTCGTGCGCGATCGCGCGACAAAACGGGCGCCGGATTAAGCCCGGCCAGTATGCGTAACCCTTCAAGGGTAATGTCCGGATCGACGTGGTCAATGGTGATCGTGCCTTCGCTGAACAGCGCGGCCAACCCGCCGGTCGCCACGACTTTCAGCGGCTTGCCGTATTCACCGCGTATCCGGTTCACCAGCCCTTCCACCAGCCCGACATACCCCCAGAAAACCCCCGACTGCATCGCCGGTACGGTCGAACGCCCGACCACGGCCTGCGGCCGGCCGATGCCGATCCGCGGCAGCCGCGCCGCTGCCTTGTGCAAAGCCTCGATCGAAAGATTGACCCCAGGGGCGATCACCCCCCCCAGATACGCGCCGTCGCGCTCGACGAGATCGAATGTGGTCGCTGTGCCGAAATCAATGACGATCAACGGTCCGCCGTAAATTCTGTGCGCCGCCAGCGCATTCAGCAGACGGTCGGCGCCGACCTCGGGCGGGTTGTCGACACGGATGTCGAACCCCCAATGCAGCACCGAACGCGCAATCAACGGCTCGACCTCGAACCAGTCGCGGCACAGGCGACGCAGATGGTACAGCGCCGCCGGCACGACGGTGCCGATCACCGCACGATCGATATCGCTCTGCTTCAGTCCGGCGTGCTGCAGCAGCATCACCAGCCAGACCGCATATTCATCCGACGTGCGCTGATCGTTCGTGGCGATCCGCCAGATGCCGCGCCACTCTTTCCCGTCGTGAACAGCGAAAACGATATTGGTGTTACCTGCATCGACCACCAACAGCATCAGAGGATCTCCCCGGAAGCGAATTCCATGATCGTATCCGCTACATCAAGCAGCAGCGCGCCAGATGGCGACAGCCCGCGGAACCGCCCCACATATTGAACGTTGCCTGTTGTTATACTCAATTCCGCGCCCAAAGGGTGAGCATATTTCAGCCATGAATCGCGAACCGGCGCAAATCCCTCGCGCTCCAGCACGTCCTGCCAGGCACTGAACCGGTCGAGATACAGACGCGCGAATTCCTCGGGCGGCGGCGCATCCGGCCCGATACAGGCGATCCGCCGCCCAGGCACGTCCGGCGCATGACGCAGGTTGACCCCGACGCCGATCACCAGCCAGGCGAGTGTATGGTCCGGACGGGTCGCCGCCTCGGCCAGCAGACCGGACAGCTTGGCGCCGTCGCGCAGCACGTCGTTCGGCCATTTCAGCGTCAGTCCGTGCGGAACAAAAGGCTGCAACGCCTCGATCAGCGCCACCGCCGCCAGCAGCCCCCATTGCCCCAGCCGCGTCACCGGAACGCTCGGACGCAGCAGAAACGACAGATACAGATTGCCTTCAGAGTTTACCCAGTGGCGCCCATGCGTGCCGCGCCCGCCCGTCTGGGCACGCGCCAGAACGGCGAGCCCCGCAGGCTCGCCGTTCTTTGCTGCCGCAATACACAGATCCGAGGTCGAGTCCAGAACCTCGTGAACCTGAAGCCGCCACGGCACCGGCTTATATTGCAAACAGTGCCTTTGCCGCTGCATCCGCCGCAGCGATCAAAGGCGCTGGAAACAGGAAGAAGAAGCAGGTCACCAGCCCCGTCCCCGCCGCCAGCAAGGTCAGGCTGGGGGCGCGCGCATCAAAGCCTTCCTCGGCCGAAGCGTCGAAATACATCACCTTGATCACACGCAGGTAGTAATACGCCCCGACCACCGAGGCGAGCACCCCGATGATCGCCAGCGTCCACATCCCCGTCTGAACGGCGGCGAGAAACACGTACAGCTTGCCCCAGAAGCCCGCCATCGGCGGGATACCGGCCATCGACAGCATGAAAACGGTCAGCGCCAGCGCCAGTCCCGGTTCGCTGCGCGCAATGCCCGACAGATCCGAAATCTGCTCCACCGCCTGCCCGCGCCGACGCATGGCCGCGATACACGCGAACGTCCCCGCATTCATCACGACATAGAGCGCAACATACACCAAAACGCCGCGCACGCCGGCCTCATTGTTGGTGGCAAGGCCGATCAGTGCATAGCCCATATGGCCAATCGACGAATACGCCATCAGACGCTTGATGTTGGTCTGCATGATCGCCGCCAGCGCGCCCAGCACCATCGACGCGATCGACACCAGTACGATCAACTGCTGCCATTGCATGACCATATGGCCGAACGGCTCCACCAGCACCCGCAGGAAAAGACCGATCGCCGCGACCTTGGGGGCTGAGGCGAAAAAAGCCGTCACCGGCGTCGGTGCGCCTTCGTAGACATCCGGCGTCCACATGTGGAACGGTACCGCGCTGATCTTGAAGCACAACCCCGCCACAACGAACACGATCCCCACCACCAGACCGACCGGCGGCTGATGGTTCATCGCCTGCGCGATGCGCGTGAAGCTGGTGGTGCCCGCAAACCCGTAAATCAGCGAGATTCCGTACAGCAGCAGACCGGACGCCAGCGCGCCGAGCACGAAATATTTCAGCCCGGCTTCGCTGGACCGCACCGAATCCCGGTTGAACGCCGCGATCACGTAGAGCGCCAGCGACTGCAGCTCAAGGCCCAGGTACAGCGTCATCATGTCGTTCGCCGAGATCATCATCAGCATCCCGACGACGCTGAAAAGGATCAGAACCGGGTATTCGAACCGGTCCATATCTTCCTTGGCGTTGAAATCGAGAGAGATCACCAGCGCCAGTGCCGCCGCGACCAGCACCAGAATCTTCACGAACACGCCGAAACCGTCGTTCACCCACAGGCCGTTGAAGGCGCTTCCAGATGGCGCGGACAGCAGCAGCGCCCCGGTCAGCAAAAACGCCCCCAGCACCAGCATGGTCGCCAGCGTGCCGCCGCTATCGCGTTTCATGAACACGCCGATCATCAGGATCAGCATCCCCGCGCAGGCCAGCACCAGCTCCGGTAGCGCAAGAGTCCAGTTCAACATGGCCATGCTCATTGCGGCAGCTCCATCACCAGACGCGACCCACCGGACACCGACATTTGGTGCTGCTGCACCATCGCCGAAACCGAGGCATCGAAGAAACGCGTAAACGAAGACGGGTAAATACCCATCCACAGGGTCAGCAGGATCAGCGGCACGAACACCGTGATCTCACGCGGCGACAGATCCTGGATGAACTTCAGATCCGGTTTCGTCAGTTTGCCGAACACCGTGCGGCGGTACAGATAGAGCATATAACATGCCCCGAGGATCATCCCGGTGCCCGACAGCAACGCCAGCCAGAACGAGACCTTGTACGCCCCGACCAGCACCAGGAATTCACCCACGAACCCCGCCGTGCCTGGCAGACCGATGGACGCCATGGTGAACAGCATGAAGAACACCGCATAGAACGGCATGCGCGAGGCAAGCCCGCCGTAACGGTTGATCTCACGCGAATGGATACGGTCGTAGACGACCCCCACGCACAGGAACAGCGCGCCCGAGACCACACCGTGGGCCAGCATCTGAAACAGGGCGCCCTGGATGCCCTGCACGTTGAAGGTGAAGATCCCGATCGTCACCAGCCCCATATGGGCCACCGACGAATAGGCGATCAGCTTCTTCATGTCCTCCTGCGCCAGCGCGACCAGCGAGGTGTAGATCACCGCGATGATCGACAGCGCGAAGATCATCGGCGCGAAAAATTCGCTGGCATGCGGCAGCATCGGTACAGAGAAACGCAGGAACCCGTACGCCCCCATCTTCAGCAGCACACCGGCCAGAATCACCGACCCCGCGGTCGGCGCCTCCACGTGCGCATCCGGCAGCCAGGTGTGCACCGGCCACATCGGCACCTTCACTGCGAAAGATGCGAAGAACGCCAGGAACAGCCAGGTCTGCACCTTGGGGTCGAACGCCGTGCGAATCAGCACGGTGATGTCGGTGGTGCCTGCCTCGCGCCACATGAAGATCAGCGCCAGCAACATCAGCACCGATCCCAGCAGCGTGTAGAGGAAGAATTTATAAGCCGCATACACGCGGCGCGTCCCGCCCCATACCCCGATGATCAGGAACATCGGGATCAGCACCGCTTCGAAGAACATGTAGAACACGACAAAGTCGAGCGCGCAGAACATGCCGACCATCATCGTTTCCAGGATCAGGAACGCGACCATGTATTCGCGCACCCGGTTCTGGATCGCCTCCCACGACGCCAGGATGCAAACCGGCGTCAGCGCGGTGGACAGCAGGACGAACAGAACGGAAATCCCATCCACCCCCATCCGGTAGCCGATCCCGAATTCCGGCAGCCAGTCGATCGATTCCACGAACTGGAAGCCGGGCTGCATCGTATCGAAGCGAAACCACAGCAACAGCGACAGAACGAAAACGATCAGTGACGTCCACAACGCAACCCAGCGGGCATTGGCGGCGATCGCCTTCTCGTCGCCACGGGCGAACAGAAGAATGGCGACACCAACCATCGGTAGCCAGGTTAACAGAGACAGCAGGGGAAAGCCGGCGGCGTTCATGGGCGTCTCAACGTAAGAACAGGAAAATGGAAACCAGCAACACAAGGCCGATCAGCATCGAGAAGGCATAATGCGCGACCTGCCCGGTCTGCACCTTCACGATCTGTCGCGCACTGCCGGAGGCGAGAGCGGCAGCCCCGTTGGGAACGCCATCGATGATCGTCGCGTCGCCCACTTTCCACAGGCCACGCGCAAGAGCCATTGCGGTACGAACGAACACGGCATCGTACAGCTCGTCGAAATACCACTTGTTGAGCAGGAAGCGGTAAACACCGCTGAAGCGTTCCGCCAGTGCGGCCGGAATACTGGGCACGAACACATAGCAGAGATAAGCGGTGGCGATCCCGGCAATTCCGATCACGGTCGGCAACAGCGGTACCCAGGCAGGAACCTCGTGCATCGCGTGCATCACATGATTATGCGCTGCATTCCTGATCGCCTCGCCCCAGAAAACCTGCCAGTCGTAGCCGATGAAGTATTCCTTCAGCAGATACCCCGAAACGACCGCCCCGCCCGCCAGCACCAGCAGCGGGAACAGCATGATGACCGGGCTTTCGTGCATATGGTCCATCGTGTGCTGATCGGCGCGCGGTTTGCCGTGGAAGGTCAGGAGGATCAGGCGCCAAGAATAGAACGCCGTCAGGAAAGCGGCAATGATCCCGCAGGCGAAGGCATACATCCCCACGCCCGAATGCGCGGCGAAAGCCGATTCCAGAATGGCGTCCTTCGAATAGTAACCGGCGAACAGCGGAATCCCCGCCAGCGCGAGGCTACCGATCCACATCATCGCATAGGTAACCGGGATCTTTTTCCAGATACCGCCCATCCTGCGAATATCCTGTTCATCGGACATCGCGTGGATCACGCTGCCGGCGCCCAGGAACAGCAGCGCCTTGAAGAACGCATGCGTGATCAGATGGAACACACCGACCTGATAGGCGCCAACGCCCACCGCGAAGAACATGTAGCCCAACTGCGAACAGGTGGAATACGCGATGATGCGCTTGATATCGTTCTGCACCATGCCAACCGTCGCCGCGAACAGCGCCGTGCTGGCGCCGATCACCGTCACCACGCCGAGCGCATACGGTGCGTATTCCATCAGCGGCGACATGCGCGCCATCATGAACACACCCGCCGTCACCATGGTGGCGGCATGGATCAGCGCGGAAACCGGCGTCGGCCCTTCCATCGCATCCGGCAGCCAGGTGTGCAGACCTAGCTGCGCCGATTTGCCCATCGCGCCGATGAACAGCAGAATACCGATCACCTCCAACGCGCGGAATTCCAGACCGAACAGGCTGTAGGTCTTGTCCTGATGCTCGGAAACCTGCGCGAAGATCGTCTGGAATTCGATGCTGCCGAACAAGAAAAACACCATCGCGATGCCCAGCGCAAAGCCGAGGTCGCCGACACGGTTGACGATGAAGGCTTTCATCGCCGCCTTGTTCGCGCTTTCGCGGTCGTACCAGTAACCGATCAGCAGATACGAGGCCAGCCCCACGCCTTCCCAGCCGAAGAACAACTGCAACAGGTTGTCCGCCGTCACCAGCATCAGCATCGCGAAGGTGAACAGCGACAGATACGACATGAAGCGCGGAATCGTCGCGTCGTGGCTCATATAGCCAACGCTGTAGATATGGATCAGCGTCGAGATCAGCGTCACCATCGCCACCATCGCTGCCGACAGCGTATCGAAGCGCAGCGACCACGAAACCGTGAAGTCGCCCGCACTGACCCAGTGGGCGATGTTGACGGTCACCGGCGCGTGTTCCAGCGCCACCTGCACGAACGCATATGCGCCCGATGCCGCGGCGATGGCCATACACAGCACGGTCACCAGCTGGCTGAGACGATCCCCGATCAGGCGACCGAAAATACCGGCGATCACCGACCCCAGCAGCGGCGCGAAAACGGCAAGCACATAATAGGTCGTCATCGCCTCACCCCTTCATCGCCGTAATATCGTCGACCTCGATCGTGCCGCGGTTGCGGAAATACACCACCACGATGGCCAGACCGATGGCCGCCTCGGCCGCGGCGACGGTCAACACGAACATCGTGAAGACCTGCCCGACCAGATCGCCGAGGTCGCGCGAAAACGCCACGAAATTGATGTTCACGGCCAGAAGGATCAGCTCGATCGACATCAGGATGACGATCACGTTCTTCCGGTTCATGAAAATCCCGAAAATACCCAGCATCAGCAAAATGGCGCCGAGAGCCAGATAATGGGCCAACCCGATTTCCATCAGTGATGCCCTCCATGTTCGTGTGTCGCGTCGGCATCGGCCGCGGGTTTCTCCTGCGGTCGTAGGATACCGGTTTCGCGGATCCCCGCCCCCAGCGGCACGGACATCGCCACCAGCGTATCCTGGGGACGCCGGGCGAGTTGGTCCGCAATCACCTGGCGGCGCATCCGCGGCCGGCCGCGCAGCGTCAGCACGATCGCGCCGATCATCGCCACCAGCAGGACCAGCCCTGCGGCCTGGAACAGCACGATGTAGTCGGTATAGAGCAATTGCCCCAGCGCCGCCGTGTTGCTCACCCCGGCCGGAGTTGGGGCCATACGCAGCGTCGTCGCGGTCGGCGAGAACTGCCAGGTGCCGAAAATGATCGCCAGCTCCAGAAACAGAACCAGTCCGACGACGGCCCCGACCGGGGCATACCGCTGGAACCCTTCGCGCAATTGCGCGAAGTTTACGTCCAGCATCATCACCACGAACAGGAACAGAACTGCGACCGCACCGACATAGACGATGACCAGCAGCATCGCGAGGAACTCGGCCCCGGCGATCAGAAACAGGGCGCCCGCGTTGAAGAACGCCAGAATCAGGAACAGCACCGCATGCACCGGGTTGCGCGCCGTCACCACCATGGTGGCGGAGCCGATCAGCACCAGCGCGAACATGTAAAAGACAAGGGTTGTGATCATTCCGACCGCTGCCCCTTCAGAACATTGATGTTCAACATCGTCATGTCACACAGTCTTTCAGCGGTACGGCGCATCGAGTTCAAGCCGCTTGGCAAGTTCGGATTCCCAACGGTCTCCGTTCGCCAGCAGCTTTTCCTTGTTGTACATCAGCTCGGCCCGCGTTTCGGTCGCGAACTCGAAATTCGGTCCTTCGACGATCGCATCCACCGGACAGGCTTCCTCGCAGAAACCGCAGTAGATGCACTTTGTCATGTCGATGTCATAGCGCGTGGTGCGGCGCGACCCGTCTTCGCGCGGCTCGGCCTCGATGGTGATGGCCTGGGCCGGGCACACGGCCTCGCACAGCTTGCATGCAATGCAGCGCTCTTCCCCGTTCGGGTAGCGGCGCAACGCGTGCTCGCCCTTGAAGCGCGGACTGATCGGCCCCTTTTCGTACGGGTAGTTCAGCGTGACCTTCGGCCTGAAGAGGTATTTCAAGGTCAGCGCCATGCCGCTGAGCAATTCACTGAGCAGCAGGCTGCCCGCAACGCGATCTAATGCCATTGCCCGCACTCCATAACCGGAACCTTTGCTGCCAACGTCATCTCACACCTGCCCCGGCAGCCAGCCCATGCCGACCAGCACCCCGGCCGTCAGCACCAGCCAGAGCAGCGAGAACGGCAAAAACACCTTCCAGCCCAGACGCATCAGCTGGTCGTAGCGATAACGCGGGAACGTGCCGCGCACCCAGATATACACGAACAGGCAGAAGCAGATTTTCAGGATCAGCCAGATCGCCCCCGGGATCATCGCCAGCGCCGGTACCAGACCGAAGAACGTGACCGGCAGCCAGCCCCCCAGGAACAGGATCGATACCATGGCGCTCATCAGTATCATATTCGCGTATTCGCCCAGGAAGAACAGCGCATAGCTCAGAGACGAATACTCGACCATGAACCCGGCGACGATTTCGCTTTCCCCTTCCGCCAGGTCGAACGGCGTGCGATTGGTCTCCGCCAGAGCCGAGATGAAATAGATCACCATCATCGGCAGCAGAGGCACCGCGAACCACAGGTTCTTCTGCGCCAGCACGATATCGTTCAGGTTCAGACTGCCGACACAGAGCAGCACCGTCACCAAAACGAACCCCATCGACACTTCGTACGAGATCATCTGCGCGGCGCTGCGCAGCGCCCCCAGAAACGCATAGCGCGAGTTCGAGGCCCAGCCCGCGATGATGACCCCGTAAACCCCGAGCGAGGAAATCGCGAACAGATACAAAAGCCCGACATTGATATTGGCAACCGCCCAGCCGTCGTCGACCGGGATGACCGCCCAGGCGACCAGCGCCAGCGTGAAGGTCAGCATCGGCGCCAACACGAACAGCACCTTGTTCGCGCCCGCTGGAACGATGGTTTCCTTCACCAGCATCTTTATCGCATCGGCGAACGGCTGCAGCAGACCGAACGGGCCGACCACGTTCGGCCCCTTGCGCAGAGCGATCGCCCCAAGAACCCTGCGTTCCGCCCAGGTCATGTAAGCAACGCCAAGCAACAGTGGCACCAACACTGCCAAGGTCTTGATAGCGATCCACACCACCTGGCCGAGAGGTGTGCTGAGAAAATCGAGGATGAATTGCGGGATCATCTTATTCGGCCGCCTCCCTGACAGGAGTGCTGAACGTTTCTGTACAGACCGCCATCGTGCAGCTCGCGCGGCTGATCGGATCGGTCTGATAGTAATTGGCGATCAGCGGCCTGAAGATGGCGCTCGACAGACGAATGCCCGCCGTGGCCGGCGACGCCGTATCTGAGCAGCCATGCCGTTCCAGGCGATCGATCTGTTCGAAGACCGGATTGGTTTCCACCATGCGCCGGCGCACGCCGCCCAGGTCGTCGTACGGTAGCGGTCTGTCGATCACCGCCGAGAAGGCGCGCAGAATCTTCCAGTCTTCCTTTGCCTGGCCAGGCGGGAACACCGCCTTGTAGCTGCGCTGCACGCGCCCTTCCAGGTTCACCCAGGTACCGTCTTTTTCGGTATAGGCGGCCCCCGGCAGAATCACATCGGCGCGCGCCGCTCCGGCGTCGCCATGATGCCCCTGATAGACAACGAACGTATCCGCGCCGATCCTGGCAGTGTCGAATTCGTCCGCGCCCAGCAGCCACAGCACGTCGACGCCGCCATCCATCATACCGAGAAAGTCCTTGCCGCCGTGTCCGGGCAGGAACCCAAGGTCCAGCGCCCCGACGCGCCCCGCGCCGGTCTGCAGCACGTTGAACCCGTGCCAGTCCGCCGTCAGCGCGCCGGCATCCTGCGCCAGTCGCCATGCAGCCGCCAGAACGGCCGCGCCGTCCTCGCGCGCCAATGTCCCCGCCCCCAGAATGACCATTGGCCGCTTGGCTGCCGCCAGAAACGACGCGGCGCGGCTGATGATCATCGGATCGCGGCCCAGATGGTGCGTGCGATACGTCAGATCGGCATCTTCGCCGATCACGCCGATCTTCACCCCACCGGTCAGGAACCGCTTGCGAATGCGCGCATTCAGTACCGGCGCTTCCTTGCGCGGGTTGGTGCCGATCAGCACGATCGCATCGGCTTCGTCGATTCCGGCGATCGTACTGTTGAAAATATAGAAATCCCGGCGCGTCACATCGAAATTCGCACCGTCCTGGCGGCAGTCCAGATTGATGCTGCCCATAGTCAGCATCAGATCCTTCAGCGCCATCACGCTTTCCGCATCGCACTGATCACCGACCAGCGCACCGATCCGGTCCGGCGTAACACCGTTCAGGCGCGCCGCGATGGCGGCGAATGCCTCGTCCCATTCGGCCGGCTGCAGTTTTCCGTCGCGCTTCACCCAGGGCCGGTCCAGACGGCGGCGTTTCAGACCATCGACCCAAAAGCGCCCTTTGTCGCCCAGCCATTCCTCGTTCACCGCATCATTCAGACGCGGCATCACGCGCAGTACTTCCGGTCCACGGCTGTCGATGCGGATATTCGCGCCAACCGCATCCGACACGTCGATCCCATCGGTTTTCTTCAGCTCCCACGGGCGCGCCGTGAACGCATAGGGTTTCGAGGTCAGCGCCCCCACCGGACACAGATCGATCAGGTTGCCAGACAGTTCCGAGGACAGCGCCTTCTGCACATAGGTGCCGACTTCCATGTTCTCGCCGCGCGCCGTCGCCCCCAGTTCGGGCACACCCGCCACCTCGGTCGCAAAGCGGATGCAGCGTGTGCAGTGGATGCAGCGCGTCATCACCGCGTTGACCAGCGGACCGAAATCCTTGTTCTTCACCGCACGCTTGTTTTCCTCGAAGCGCGACAGACCGGAGCCATAGGCCATCGCCTGGTCCTGCAGATCGCACTCGCCGCCCTGATCGCAGATCGGACAATCCAGCGGATGATTGATCAGCAGGAATTCCATCACCCCCTTGCGGGCGTTCTGCACCATCGGCGAATCGGTCTTTACCACCATGCCGTCGGCCACCGGATAAGCGCACGACGCCACCGGTTTCGGCGCTTTTTCCACCTCGACCAGACACATGCGGCAGTTGCCCGCCACCGACAGGCGGTCGTGATAGCAAAAACGCGGAATTTCCTTGCCCGCCAGCTCGGCGGCCTGGAGCACCGTCGCGCCGTTGGGAACTTCGACTTCGATCCCGTCTACGATTACCTTGGGCATCGCCTCACTCCGCCGCCATCGCTGCTGGGGCTGCGTTACGGGCCTTGTACGCAGCAATACGTTCTTCCAGGACCGGACGGAAATGCCGGATCAGCCCCTGCACCGGCCACGCCGCCGCATCGCCCAGCGCGCAGATCGTATGACCTTCGATCTGGCGCGACACTTTATCCAGCATGTCGATCTCTTCCAGTTCCGCGCGGCCTTCGACCATGCGGTTCATCACCCGCATCATCCAGCCGGTGCCTTCGCGGCACGGTGTGCACTGGCCACAGGATTCATGCTTGTAGAACTGCGACAGTCGCGCGATCGCCTTGATCACGTCGGTCGATTTGTCCATCACGATCACCGCCGCAGTGCCAAGGCCCGAACGCACCGCGCGCAGGCTGTCGAAATCCATCAGCACCTCGTCGCAGATGCTCTTCGGCAGCAACGGTACCGAGGACCCGCCCGGGATCACCGCCAGCAGATTGTCCCAGCCGCCGCGCACCCCGCCACAGTGCTTTTCGATCAGCTCCTTCAACGGGATGCCCATCTCCTCTTCCACGTTGCACGGGTTGTTCACGTGCCCCGAGATACAGAACAGCTTGGTCCCCGTGTTGTTCGGCCGCCCCAGGCTGGCGAACCAGGCCCCGCCGCGCCGCAGGATGGTCGGCGCCGAGGCGATGGTTTCGACGTTGTTCACCGTGGTCGGGCAGCCATACAGCCCGACCGCCGCCGGAAACGGCGGCTTCAGGCGCGGCATACCCTTCTTGCCTTCGATGCTTTCGATCAGCGCAGTTTCCTCGCCGCAGATATACGCACCCGCCCCGCGATGCAGATAGACATCGAAATCGTAGCCCGACCCCGAGGCGTTGCGCCCGATCAGCCCGGCCGCATACGCCTCGTCGATCGCGCGCTGCAGACGCTGCGCTTCATTGTAGAATTCGCCACGGATGTAGATATACGCGGCCACCGCGCCCATTGCGAAACCGGCCAGCAGGCAACCTTCGACCAGCTTGTGCGGGTCGTTGCGGATGATGTCGCGGTCTTTGCAGGTGCCGGGTTCGGATTCGTCGGCGTTCACCACCAGATAGGACGGACGCCCGTCCGACTGCTTCGGCATGAACGACCATTTCATCCCGGCCGGGAACCCCGCGCCGCCGCGCCCGCGCAACCCCGAGGTCTTCATCTCCTCGATGATCGCATCGCGCCCGCGCGCGATGATCGCGGCCGTGCCGTCCCAGTCGCCGCGCGCCCGCGCGCCAGCAAGACCTGCATCGTGCAGACCGTAGAGGTTCGTAAAGATACGATCTTTATCGGACAGCATCGTCTTACTCCGCCGCCTTCAACGTTGTCGGCCCATCGGCGGGCGCCGCGCACTGGCGCCCCTTTACCGAACCCACCGGCGGCGGTTCGCCGCGGCGCAACGCTTCCAGCAGTTCTCTGGTCGATTCTTCGTCAAGGTCTTCGTAGAAATCGTCATTCACCTGCAGGATCGGCGCATTCACGCACGCGCCCAGGCATTCCACCTCGGTCAGCGTGAACATGCCGTCGGCGCTGGTTTCACCGAAATGCTCGATCCCGGTAGCATCCTTGCAGGCCTTCACGATCGCGTCCGACCCGCGCAGCCAGCACGGTGTCGTCGTGCAAGCCTGCAGGTGATACGTGCCCACCGGCTTGGTGTTGTACATCAGATAGAACGTCGCGACTTCGTAAACGCGGATCGGCGCCATGCCCAGACGGCGCGCAATCTCGTCCATCGCCACGCGCGGCACCCAGGCGGAACCCGTGTGGCGTTTCATCTGCCGCTGCGCCAGATCCAGCAGCGGCAGCACGCCGCTGGCCTGCTTGCCTTCCGGATACTTCGCCAGAATCTGCTCGATCCGGGCGTTGCTTTCCGCATCGAACACAAAGCTGTCGGGTTCGGTCATCTGCGGGGTTTCCTGTTCAGACATCAGCGGTCAATCTCCCCGAACACGATATCAAGCGAGCCGATCACCGCCACGGCATCGGCCAGCATGTGCCCTTTGGACAGCACCTCCATGGCCTGCAGATGCGCAAAGGCCGGCGCACGGATCTTGCACCGGTACGGACGGTTCGATCCGTCGCTGACCAGAAACACGCCGAACTCGCCCTTCGGCGCCTCGACCACGGTATAGGTCGCGCCCTCGGGGACGTGGAACCCTTCGGTATACAGCTTGAAGTGGTGGATCAGCGCTTCCATCGAACGCTTCATCTCGGCACGCTTCGGCGGTGCGATCTTGTGGTCCTGCACCTTGACCGGGCCGGGCTTCATCTTCTTCAGGCACTGATCGATGATGCGCAGGCTTTCGCGCATTTCCAGCACACGCACCAGATAGCGATCGTAGCAATCGCCGTTGCGTCCGAGCGCCAGATTGAACTCGACCTGATCGTACATATCGTACGGCCGGCTGCGACGCAGATCCCACGGAATACCGCAGGCACGCAGGTTGGGACCCGAGAACCCCCAGGCCATCGCGTCTTCCGGGCTGATCACCCCGATACCGACCGTGCGCTGCTTCCAGATCCGGTTGTTGGTCAGCAGCCCTTCCATGTCGTCGATGAAGTTCACGAACTGTCCGGCCCAATCGGCAATGCGCTGGTCCAGACCTTCCGGCATGTCTTTGGCCACGCCGCCGACGCGGTAGTAATTCGCATGCAGACGCGCGCCGCACACCGCCTCGTGGATCTCCATCAGCTTCTCGCGTTCCTCGAACCCCCACAGCGCCGGCGTCATCGCGCCGACATCGAGGCCGTACGACGTCACGTTCAGCAGATGGTTCAGAATGCGGCCGATCTCGGCAAACAAAACGCGGATCCATTGTCCGCGTTCAGGGGGCTTGATGCCCAGCAGATGTTCGACGGCGAGCACGAAGGCGTGCTCCTGACACATCGGCGCGACGTAATCCAGACGGTCGAAATACGGAGTCGCTTGGATATAGTTCTTGTATTCGATCAGCTTTTCGGTGCCGCGATGCAGCAGCCCGACATGCGGATCGGCGCGCTCCACCACCTCGCCGTCCATCTCGAGGATCAGACGCAGAACACCGTGCGCCGCCGGGTGCTGCGGGCCGAAGTTCAGGGTATGACTGTCGATTTCGACTGTGCGGGTGGTTTTTTCGATCTGCGTGCTCATCGCTCAGCCCTGCCCCGCTTTCTCGTCGCCGGGCAGCATGGTCATCCCCTCCCACGGCGAGACAAAATCGAAATTTCGGAAATCCTGCGTCAGCTTGACCGGTTCATAGACCACACGCTTCAGTTCATCGTCGTAGCGCAGCTCGACATAGCCGGTCAGCGGAAAGTCCTTGCGCAGCGGGTGCCCTTCGAACCCATAGTCGGTCAGGATGCGGCGATGGTCGACCAGGCCGTCGAACACGATGCCGAACATATCCCACGCTTCGCGCTCCCACCACGTCGCGGCCGGCCACAGGCCCGAGACGGACGGCACCGGCGTCGCCGCATCGGTGCCGACCACGACGCGCACCCGCTGGTTCAGCGACAGCGACAACAACTGATAGACGACATCGAAGCGTTCGGCCCGTTCGGGCCAGTCCACCCCGCAGATGTCCATCACCTGCTCGAAGGCCAGATCCTGGCGGTCCCGCAGAGTGGTCAACAGACCGATCAGCGCCTCGCGCGAGGTGCGCACCGTCACCTCGGCGTTCTCGGTTACGACCGACTGCACACCGGGCAGTGCACCCACGGCAGCGGCAAGTTTTTCCAGTTCAGCCACGCAGAATGGTCCCTGTCCGACGGATTTTCTTCTGCAACTGCATGATGCCGTAGACCAGCGCTTCCGCCGTCGGCGGACAACCCGGCACATAGACATCCACAGGCACGATACGATCACACCCACGCACGACGCTGTAGGAATAGTGGTAATACCCGCCACCATTCGCGCACGAGCCCATCGAGATCACCCAGCGCGGTTCCGCCATCTGGTCGTAGACCCTGCGCAGCGCGGGCGCCATCTTGTTGGTCAGCGTACCGGCGACGATCATCACGTCCGACTGGCGCGGCGAGGCGCGCGGGATGATGCCGAAGCGGTCAAGGTCGTAGCGGCTCATATACGCGTGGATCATCTCCACCGCGCAGCAGGCCAGCCCGAAGGTCATCGGCCACAGACTGCCGGTGCGCGCCCAGTTCACGACCTTGTCGATATTGGCGACCACGAAGCCGCGATTCTCGATCTCGCCCGTGATCCCCTTGATCACCGCATCCTGCGCGGGGCCGGGCTGCAATGCGTCGCGGTTCCAGGCAATGGATGTATCGCTCATGCTGCTCATTCCCAATCGAGGGCGCCTTTGCGCCACTCGTACACGAAGCCGACGGTCAGAACGAACAGGAAGCCCATCATCGAGAAGAACCCGAACAGGCCGATCTTGCCGAGGCTGATCGCCCACGGAAACAGAAAGGCGACTTCAAGATCGAAGATGATGAACAGAATCGCGACCAGATAGAACCGCACGTCGAAGCGCCGGCGCGCGTCCGTGAACGCGGGAAAACCGCACTCATAGGCCGAGAGTTTTTCCGGGTCCGGCTTTTGCCTGGCAGCCAGAACGCTGCCACCGACCAGCGCGATCGCAATCCCCGCGGCGATGACCAAGAACACCAGAATTGGAAAATATTCCGCTAGTTGCGGCTGCATTCCGACCCCCCGGAGATAGCTCGTAATAAAGCGCCACACCGTTTGCCGCAGCGTGGTAACGGGTCAGCAGTGTAGCCCCTTCTCTTCAATGTTACCATAGGGGGTACCGATTTCCGTCGTGCAGTTGCCGACAAAATTCATCAAGCCGGAAAATTCCCACTACCACTGTTGCGGGAAAGCCAGGCACAAAAAAACGACGCCCGAAGCGCCGTTTTTGATCTGCTGCGCTGGCGCGAGCGACGGGGCTCGAACCCGCGACCTTCGGCGTGACAGGCCGACGCTCTAACCAACTGAGCTACGCCCGCAGCGCAGCAGAGGAGCGCGGTGTAAGAGGCCAAGAGAAAAGTGTCAAGCACGTCCACCGCATAAAAGCCGGAACGCCGGAAATAATATCCACCGTAACAGGAGAAGGTCAGATGCGGCGTCCCGTCACCACAAAATGCCCCGTCACCGTAAAATGGTAGGCGCTGACGGATTTGAACCGCCGACCCTCTCGGTGTAAACGAGATGCTCTACCGCTGAGCTAAGCGCCCTTTTGCGCCACTGGATGCCCCATGGGCCACACCAAAAGCGAAGGGCCGCCTTTTATGGCGACCCTTGCGAATAGTCCAGCGCTTAATTTCCCCGAAACCGCCCCTGGCACGCGAGCCTTGCCGAGACAGACCTGCGGGAAGAAGCCGTCTTAGTTCACGGCGTCCTTCAGTCCCTTGCCCGCCTTGAAGCGAACCGACGTCGAGGCGGGGATCTTGATTTCTTCGCCGGTGCGCGGGTTGCGGCCCTTGCCGGCCTTGCGGCGCGCGGTCGAGAAGGTGCCGAAGCCGACCAGGCGGACTTCCTGCTTCTTCTTCAGCGATTTTTCGATGGCGGCGAACAGCGCGTCCACAACTTCCGCCGTCTTGGTTTTCGGCAGGTCCGTCGCTTCGGCAACGGCGGCGATCAGATCCATCTTGTTCATAACGAATGCCTTTGTCTCTGGTGGTGTCGGTAACTGCCTTCAGGCGACCCGAATCGCCATCCGATGAGCACACACTATGTGCAGCACTTTGCGTCCGTCAACGATCAGAAACACCGTTCCCTCAAGGAATCTGTGGGTTTGCGCGAATTTTTCCCGAATTCACGAGTCCCTAAGGGAAATTAAGAAACAAAAAAGGGCCGCGGACACGCCGTAGCCCTTTTTTTGTCAGAAACCTGCCCCGTTGGCCTAATGCGGCCGCAGCTCCACAGCCGACTCGGGCTGCGCCGGCAGAGCCGCCTGCTCGTCCCATTCGATCGGCTCGGGCTTACGCGCCAGAGCCTGCCCGATGACCTCGTCGGCATGCGCGACCGGGATGATCTTCAGCCCCTTGCGCACATTGTCCGGGATTTCGGGCAGATCCTTCTCGTTGTCCTTGGGGATGAACACCGTGGTGATGCCGGCGCGCAGCGCCGCCAGCAGCTTTTCCTTCAGCCCGCCGATCGGCAGCACGCGCCCGCGCAGCGTGATCTCGCCGGTCATCGCCACGTCCTTGCGAATCGGGATGCCGGTCAGCACCGAAACGATACTGGTCGCCATCGCCACACCCGCCGAGGGCCCGTCCTTAGGTGTCGCGCCCTCGGGCACGTGCACATGGATGTCGCGCTTCTCGAACAAGGTCGGCTTGATGCCGAACTGGATGCTGCGGCTGCGCACGTAGCTCAGTGCCGCCTGCACGCTTTCCTGCATCACATCGCCCAGCTTGCCGGTCTGCTTGATGTTGCCCTTACCGGGCAACAGCACGCTTTCGATGGTCAGGATCTCGCCGCCGACCTCGGTCCATGCCAGGCCGGTCACCACGCCGACCATGTCCTCGGACTCGGTCTCGCCGAAGCGGAACTTCGGGATACCCGCATATTTCTCGAGATTCTTTTTGGTGATCGCCACCTTCTTCGTCTTGTTCGAGACGATTTCCTTCACCACCTTGCGCGCCAGATTGGCGATTTCGCGCTCGAGGTTGCGCACCCCGGCCTCGCGCGTGTAGGTGCGGATCAACTCACGCAACGCATCGTCGCTGATCGACCATTCGTCGGGCTTCAGCGAATGCGCCTCGCTCTGCTTGGCGATCAGGTGCCGCTTGCTGATCTCGACCTTCTCGTCCTCGGTATAGCCCGAGATGCGGATGATCTCCATGCGGTCCAGCAGCGGCTGCGGCATGTTCAGCGTGTTCGCCGTGGTCACGAACATCACGTCCGACAGATCGTAATCGACTTCCAGATAATGGTCCGAGAAGGTGTGGTTCTGTTCGGGGTCCAGCACCTCGAGCAGCGCCGAAGAAGGATCGCCGCGCCAATCGGCGCCCAGCTTGTCGATCTCGTCGAGCAGGAACAGCGGGTTCGACGATTTCGCCTTCTTCATGCTCTGGATGACCTTACCGGGCATCGAGCCGATATAGGTGCGGCGATGGCCGCGAATCTCGGCTTCGTCACGCACGCCGCCCAGCGACATGCGCACGAAGTTGCGCCCCACCGCCCGCGCGATCGACTTGCCGAGCGAGGTCTTCCCCACCCCCGGCGGCCCGACCAGGCACAGGATCGGTCCCTTCACCTTCGACGCGCGCGACTGCACCGCCAGGTATTCGAGGATGCGCTCCTTGACCTTCTCGAGCCCATAGTGATCGGCGTCGAGCACCTTTTCCGCTTCGTTGATGTCGTTGCGGACCTTGCTCTTCTTCTTCCAGGGGATCGACACCATCCAGTCGAGATAGTTGCGCACCACCGTCGCCTCGGCGCCCATCGGGCTCATGCTGCGCAGTTTCTTCAGCTCGCCCAGCGCCTTTTCGCGCGCTTCCTTCGACAGTTTGAGCGTCTTGATCTTGGCTTCGAGTTCGGCAGTTTCATCCTTGCCTTCCTCGCCCTCGCCCAGCTCCTTCTGGATCGCCTTCAGCTGCTCGTTCAGATAATATTCGCGCTGGGTCTTCTCCATCTGCCGTTTGACACGGTTGCGGATGCGCTTTTCCACCTGCAGCACGCCGATTTCGGATTCCATGTGGCCGAACACACGTTCCAGCCGCTCGGTCACCGCCGCGCTTTCCAGCAGTTCCTGCTTCTCGCTGATCTTCAGCGCCAGATGGCTGGCCACCGTATCGGCGAGTTTCGAGATGTCGTCGATCTGGTTGATCGACACCAGCACTTCCGGCGCGATCTTCTTGTTCAGCTTGATGTACTGCTCGAACTGCGCCACCACCGAGCGGCCCAGAGCCTCGGTTTCCTTTCCCGTCTCGACTTTTTCGTCGAGCGGTTCGACATAGGCCTCGAAATAGTTTTCCGTTTCCTTGAAGCTCTTGATCCGGGCGCGCCTGCCGCCCTCGATCAGCACCTTGACCGTGCCGTCGGGCAGTTTCAGCAACTGCAGAACCGTGGAAACCGTACCGATCCGGTACACATCGTCTTCCGCCGGATCGTCCTGCGAAGCGTTGCGCTGGGCGACCAGCAGGATCTGCTTGTCGTCCTTCATCACCGCTTCCAGCGCGCGCACCGACTTCTCGCGCCCGACGAACAGCGGCACGATCATGTGCGGAAAAACGACGATGTCGCGCAACGGCAGCACCGCCATCGTTTCATCCAGAACCGGTTCCGTCGCTTTATCCGTCATAAAGACCTCCTCACTGGACGATCGGCACAGCCATGCCTGCTCGCAGCACATCGCCAAGCCATCTGCTGTCCGTTCTTCAAACGTCCCAGCACGTTGGTATATTGGTAACATCTGCGCCCGCCGCAAGAGCAGGGGCGCGAACCCATGTCAGGCCGAAGTCTGCTGTTCGCGTTCCTTGCCGTAGGTAAACAGCGGCGTCCCCCGCCCCTCGGCAACCTCGCGATTGACAACCACTTCTTCCACATTCTCGAGTCCGGGCAGGTCGAACATCGTGGAAAGCAGAATGCCCTCCATGATCGAACGCAGGCCACGCGCCCCGGTTTTGCGCTGGATGGCGCGCTGGGCGACGGCCTTCAGGGCATCCTCGGTAAAGTTCAGACGCACGTTTTCCATGTCGAACAGGCGCTGATACTGCTTGAGCAACGCGTTCTTCGGCCTGGTCAGGATTTCCACCAGCGCGGCTTCGTCCAGATCTTCCAACGTCGCCACCACCGGCAGGCGGCCGATGAATTCGGGGATCAGACCGAACTTCAGCAGATCTTCGGGCTCCACCTCGCGCAGGATCGCCCCCGTGCGGCGTTCGTCCGGGCCGCGCACTTCCGCGCCAAAGCCGATCCCCGAGCCTTTGCCGCGCGAAGAAATCAGCTTTTCCAGCCCGGCAAACGCACCACCGCAAATGAACAGGATGTTGGTGGTATCCACTTGCAGGAATTCCTGCTGCGGATGCTTACGCCCACCCTGCGGCGGCACGGAGGCGATCGTGCCTTCCATGATCTTCAGCAGCGCCTGCTGCACGCCTTCGCCGCTGACATCGCGGGTGATCGACGGGTTGTCGGACTTGCGCGAGATCTTGTCGACCTCGTCAATATAAACGATGCCGCGCTGCGCACGCTCGACATTGTAATCGGCCGCCTGCAGCAGCTTCAGGATGATGTTCTCGACATCTTCGCCGACATAGCCCGCTTCGGTCAGCGTGGTGGCGTCGGCCATCGTGAACGGCACGTCGAGGATGCGCGCCAGTGTCTGCGCCAGCAACGTCTTGCCCGATCCGGTCGGCCCGACCAACATGATGTTCGACTTCGCGATCTCGACATCGCCGGCCTTGCCGCTATGCGCCAGCCGTTTGTAATGGTTATGCACGGCGACCGAGAGCACGCGCTTGGCATGTTCCTGCCCGATCACATAATCGTCCAGAACCTTGCATATCTCCTTCGGGGTCGGCACGCCGTCACGCGACTTGACCAGATGGGTCTTGTTCTCCTCGCGGATGATATCCATGCACAGTTCGATGCATTCATCGCAAATGAACACCGTCGGGCCCGCGATCAACTTGCGGACCTCGTGCTGTGATTTCCCGCAGAAGGAACAGTAAAGCGTGTTCTTGCTGCTTTCGCCGGACTTGCTCAATGCCATCTCCTGCCCCTGGAATCGCGGAGCGCCGAACCCGAACACTACCCTCTGGCATGGCGTCAGGACAAGAACGACGACAGCCAGACCGGAACAGGGGCCGGACCCCTCCGAACGTCAGGCCGGCGGCCGGGTCAACCGGTCCGCACAACCCGCTTTGATTCCAGCCTATTGTTTCTTCGAACTCTCATCGGTGGGCACCGACGGACGGCTTTCCACCACTTGATCAACCAGCCCGAACTCCCGCGCCTCGTCGGCCGCCATGAAACGGTCGCGCTCTAATGTTTTTTCTATAACATCAAGAGGTTGACCTGTGTGTTTCACGTAAATCTGGTTTAGGCGCGCGCGGGTCGCCAGAATTTCCCGGGCGGCGATCTCGATATCGGTCGCCTGCCCCTGTGCGCCGCCGGACGGCTGGTGCACCATGATGCGCGCATTCGGCAGCGCATAGCGCTTGCCCTTCTCCCCTGCGGTCAGCAGCAGACTGCCCATCGAGGCCGCCTGCCCGATGCACACGGTGCTGACCGGGCTGCGGATATACTGCATGGTGTCGTAGATCGACATCCCCGCCGTCACCACCCCGCCGGGCGAGTTGATGTAAAACGCGATATCTTTGCTGGGATTTTCGCTTTCCAGGAACAGCAACTGGGCGCAGATCAGCGCCGCCGACTGGTCGTAGACCGGCCCGGTCAGAAAGATGATCCGTTCCTTCAGCAGGCGCGAGTAGATATCGAACGCCCGTTCACCGCGGGAGGTCTGTTCCACCACCATCGGTACCAGCGTGTTGTCGTAAACCTCCAGCGGATCGCGATCTCGGATCGTCATGCCTCGTCCTCAGTGTCTGACTGTGCGGCACGATACCGCAGAGTTTCTTCACATGGTGTGAAAAACCCCGGGTGCCAAGGGGGAAAATCCGGCACCCGGGGTTAGAATCGTCATCGGCCGCATAGGCTTAGCGTCGCAAAAGGCGAAAAACACCCCCGAACGCCATCGTGTCGCGTCAGGCCTTCTCGACTTCCGCCGTCAATTCCTCGATCGAAACGGATTTGTCGGTTACCTTGGCCAGCTCGACCACGAAGTCGACGATCTTTTCCTCGAAGATCGGCGCGCGCAGGTTTTCGATCGCCTGCGGGTTCTTGCGGAAGAAGTCCATCACCTGCTGTTCCTGGCCCTGATAGCGCATGGCCTCGGCGCGCATCGCCCGGAGCAGTTCTTCCTGGCTGACCGACAGGTTGTTCACCCGGCCGATTTCCGACAGCAGCAGGCCCAGCTTCACCCGGCGTTCGGCGATCGCCCGGTACTCGGACTTCAGCGTGTCTTCGTCCTTGCCCTTGTCCTCGTCGTCCAGATTACCGGCCTTCATGTCGGCATCCACCCGGCGCCAGATGGCGTCGAATTCGGCGTTCAGCAGCGCTTCCGGTGCGGGAAAAGCAGCGCGTTCGGCCAGAGCGTCGAGCAGTTGGCGCTTCAGGCGCATCCGCGACAACTGGTTGTATTCGTTCTGGATCTGCCCGGTGACGATCTCGCGCAGTTTGTCCAGGCTTTCCAGACCCAGCTTCTTGGCCAGTTCATCGTCGATTGCCGGAACTACCGGCTGCTGGATCTTCTGCATCGTGATATCGAACGCAGCGGCTTTGCCGGCCAGTTCCTTCGCGTTGTAATCCTCCGGGAAGGTCACGTTGATCGTGCGCTCTTCCCCGGCTTTCATGCCTTCGAGCTGTTCCGTAAAGCCGGTGATGAAACCCGGCCCCGCCACTTCGGCCTGAACGCCCTGCGCGGTGCCGCCCTGGAACGCCTCGCCGTCGATCTTGCCCACGAAGTCGATCGTCGTCACATCGCCTTTGGCCGCGACATACCCGGCTTCGGTGTCCACCAGACTGCGGCTGCGCGTGGCCAGATCTTTCAGCGCGTTGTCCACCACATCGGCGGCCGGCTCGGCCTTGGAACGCACCAGTTCGATACCCGCGAAATCCGGCATCTGGATTTCCGGCATCAGTTCGAATTCGACCTTGAATTCCAGATCCTTGCCGTCATCAAGGCTGACGACGTCGATCTTGGGCTGGGTCGCCGGCGTCAGGCCGCGATCGTTCAGCACCTGTTTGGTCGCGTCGTTCACCGCGCCTTCCAGCACTTCCGACATCACGGCAGCGCTGTAGCGGCTGCGCACCACGTTCATCGGCACCTTGCCCGGACGGAACCCCGGCAGCTTGAGGGTTTTACCCAGCTCCGTCAGCCGCGCCGTGCGCTTTTCTTCGATTTTCGCGACCGGCACCACAACGGTGTAAGCGCGTTTCAGCCCGTCGGAGAGCGTTTCGGTAACCTGCATATGCCCGGAAATCCTACCCAGAACCCACGAATAAAAGCACGCCGGAACGGAGTGGTGCGGGCGGAGGGACTTGAACCCCCACGGCTTGCGCCACCAGAACCTAAATCTGGCGTGTCTGCCAATTTCACCACGCCCGCGAGAAACCCGAACCGCCGGAGAAAAAACGCCTCCGGCAGGGGAAAGCCCCCCTTGCGTGCAAGAACAGCGCGCTTAACCCATGTTGGTCCGCCTCGCAACGCCCATTACGGCCGCTCCGTCGAAAAATCAGCCCCGCAGCGCCCTTTTGGCCGCCTCGACCATCCAGCCGACGGTGGCGGGGAAGATCTGGTCGTTGAAATCATAGTGCGGATTGTGCAGCTCGCGCCCGCCCTCGGCCGGGCCGTTCCCCACCCAGACATAGGCCCCGGGGCGGTCGAGCAGCATCCAGCCGAAATCCTCGCTGGTCATCGCGGCCGGCAGATCGCGGCGCAGCACGAGCCCGGCCGCCAGCGCCGCCTCGGCCGCCATCTCGGCCTCAGCCACGTGGTTTATGGTTACCGCAACCCCCTGACGGATATCGACCTCGACCGCCATGCCGAACGTCGCGCCGATCCCTGCGGCGATGCGTTGGATACCGTCGCCGAGCTGCTCCATGACCTGCGGGCGCAGGGCGCGCGCGGTGCCGGACAGGGTGGCGCTGTCGGGGATCTGGTTCGAAGCCTTGCCGCCCTCGATCGTTGCGATGGTCACCACGGCGGACTCCAGCGGGTCCACGTTGCGCGCCACGATCGACTGCAGCGCCACCACCAGATGCGCCGCCGCCAGCATCGGGTCTTTCGTCAGGTGCGGCAGGGCGGCGTGCCCGGCATGCCCGCGCAACGTGATGTAAATGCGCACCCCGCCTGCCATGACCGGCCCGGGATGCACGGCAACCGTGCCGGCCGGCAGTCCGGGCCAGTTGTGCAGCGCAAAGATGCGTTCCATCGGGAAGCGCTCGAACAGGCCGTCGGCCAGCATCGCCCGGGCACCGCCCGCCCCTTCCTCGGCCGGCTGGAACACGAAATGCACTGTGCCGGACCACGACGTGTCGCGCAGCAGCGTCTCGGCCGCGCCGAGCAGCGACACGGTATGCCCGTCGTGCCCGCAGGCGTGCATCACGCCGGGCCGCGCCGACGCATGGGGAACGCCGCTCTGCTCGATGATCGGCAGGGCGTCCATGTCGGCGCGCAGGCCGACGCTGCGGTTGCCGCCGCGCCGGATGGTGCCGACGACACCGTGTCCGCCGACGTTCTCGGTGACCTCGATCCCCAGCGCGCGCAGTTTGCCGGCCACGAAGGCGGCCGTTTCCCGCTCGTACAGGCTGAGTTCCGGATGTTGGTGCAGATGGCGCCGCCAGGCGGTCAGGCGCTGAAACAGTTCGGGATCGAAACACGTCATCGCCAAGCCATACTCCAGGAAAACATCGTCGTCACGCTTTTCGCGGCAGGCGCCGGATATCGGCGCGCACATGCCGGAACGGCAAGCCGGACGGATCGGCGATCACCGGGCCGGGGGCAGTCGTCACGATCACCTGTTCCGCGATCGGCTGAAAATCCGCCCGGAAATGTACGCTGCTTTTCAACGCCAGAATTTTACACGCGGCCGGTTCGATCCCCACATGGCGCAGCAACGCCTGGTCATAGGCCTGCATTTTCGTACTGGTCACAATCACCCGCACATCCTGCCCGACCAAGATCAGCGCCGTCGGCCCCAGATGCGCGGAATTGCCCGCCGCCATAGGACCGGTGCAGGTAAAATTCCCGTCCGTCAGCTTCAAAACACGCGCAGCCCCCTCGAACGGCACAACATCGGATTGCCCGCCCAAACGCAGCGAAACCGTTCCCCCCTCGCCCGCCTGCCGGCAAGCCGCCACGCTGGCCGCATCGTTGATCAGCGCCAGCACTGCGCCGCGCGCATGCTGGCGCACCAACTCACGCAAAAGCCCGGTCGTGTCGCCATGCCCGCCACCGCCCGGATTGTCTTGCGTATCGGCAATCACGACCGGCTTCTTTGCACGTTCGGCCAGAAGTTTTGCCGCTGCCACGGCTTTCTCAGCGGGAATGACATCCAGCACGAAATCAACCTCATGCCGGTTCAGATACGCCAGCAATTCGTCGGCGGCTTGGTCCACAGTGTGCTGATCGCCGCCTGACAGCCCGGAAAATCCGCATAAGGAAAGCCGAAACAGAACGCGAGTTCGGCCACGCCTGCGTGCAACGCGATCTGCTCGCGCGCGGTCATCACCGCCTTCATCGGATCCACCAGCGTGCATTGGCTGGTCAGCGGTATCCAGAAATCCAGCGCGCGAAACGCCTTGGCGTATGGCGTTCGGCGCTGAATCCGCTCAAGCAGCAGCTTCACCGCCCGCGCCCCGGCATCGTGCATATCGACATGCGGATAGGTGCGGAACGGTACCACGACATCGGCATGGCGCACCATCGCGTCGGTCATGTTCGCATGCGGGTCCAGACTGATCGCGATCGGCATATCCGGACCGGCGATCGCGCGCACCCGGCGCAGCAATTCCCCCTCGGCATCCGGCGCACTGACCGACAATGCGGCACCGTGCAAATCCAGATACACGCCGTCCACACCGCCCGCGCGCAACGCGTCGGACAGGTCGGCTACCAGCATGGCGGCAATGCGTTCGAACGCATCGTCGGTGATCGGTCCCGCCGGGCTCGCCATGCACCACATCAGCGGCACCAGCCCGATATTGCGCGCCTCGGCCAACCGGATGGCGCCTGCAATCGGGGCCGCCGTGTCGCGCAACGCATCGATCATATCCGCGCCGCGCTGCAATCGCGGCCAGCCGCCGGGGGTTAAAAAGTCCTGGAACACCGTTGGGTGTGGTGCAAAGGAATGCGTCTCGTGCAGGAAGCCGCCGACCGCAATCCGCATCGCCTTCTCCATCAAAGCGTCTTTCCCATTAACCCGCCAGCCCGAGCACCGTATCGGCCAGCACATGCAAACCGGCCTCGGCCCAGTCGCGGGTGATGCTTTCGGCCTCGTTGTGGCTGACACCGTTGTGGCACGGCACGAAGATCATCGCGGTCGGCACGTGCCGGGCCATATACACCGCGTCGTGCCCGATGCCGGTCGGCATGTCGCGCCATGCGTAGCCGCGCCTCTGCGCCGCTTCACGCACCCGCGCCACCACCGCCGCGTCGAACGGCGTGTAGGGAAAAGCCCAGAACGGCGCAATCTCGACCTGCACGCCCGCCAGTCGCTGCGCCTGCGCCCGGAAGGCGGCTTCCATGCGCGCCAGCAGCGCCGGGTCCGCATTGCGCAGGTCCACTGTGAACCAGACGCGCGACGGCACCACATTGCGGCTGTCCGGCTGCACCGCGATCCGCCCGACGGTCGCCCGCGCATCGCCCTCGAAGTCACGCGCCAGATCCTCGAGCCCCACGATCAGACGCGCTGCCGCCGTCAGGGCATCGCATCGCCCGTCCATCACCGCGCCGGCATGCGCTTCCACGCCACCGACCGTCACGTCCAGCCAGGTTTGCGCCAACGCCCCGTTGACCACCCCGATCGTCAGCCCGGCATCTTCGAGAACCCGGCCCTGTTCGATATGCAGTTCGACATAGGCACCCACCTTCCGCAACGCCGCCGGATCGGCGTTGCCGGCCCAGCCGATCCGCATCAGTTCGGCACCGAACACCACACCCGCCGGGTCGGTTTTGGCCAGAATCTCGTCTTCGGTGAACACACCCATCGCAACGCCGCTGCCCATCATCGGCGGGCTGAACCGCGCGCCTTCCTCGTTGGTGAAATTCACCAGCAGCAGCGGCGCCTTCGTACGCGCTCCCACCTGCTGCAACGCACGCATCACTTCCAGTCCAGCCAGCACGCCGAGCACGCCGTCGAACCTGCCGCCGGTCGGCTGCGTGTCGAGATGGCTGCCGAACGCGATCGCCGGCAAGGAAGGATCCTCGCCTTCCCGACGCAGCAACATGTTGCCGACCCGATCGACGCTGCAGGCAAGCCCGCACGCCTCGCCCCAGCGGCGCAGCAGTGCGCGGCCCTCGGCGTCGGCATCGCTCAACGCCTGACGGTTGCAGCCGCCTTTCTGCGTCGCGCCGATCCGCGCCATCTGCATGATGCTGTTCCATAGGCGTTCACCGGACAGCGGCAGGTTTTCAGACATCAAATTCTCTCCAGTCCGCACCAGCCCGCGATGGTCAGCGCCAGGACGCGCGTCACCGCATGCATCGACGCCAGTTCGACGCTTTCGTCGATGCCGTGAATGTCCTGCGCATCCGGCCCGTACACGGCGCATGGCGTGTTCCGGTACAGTTCGTAAAATCGCCCGTCGGTCAGGCCCTGCGCGGCATAGTGCTTCACCGGCGCGCCGACGATGTCGGCATGATGGCGCGCCACGGCGGCGCAGATCGGGCCTTGTGGATCGAAAGTGCAGCCATCGGCCATGAACCCCTTGAATTCCACCTTCACCGTCGCACCGCGCAGTTTCTCGTGCGCGGCCGCATCGGCGACCAGACGCTCGATGTCCGCTGCCACGCTGCGGCACGAAACCCCGGGCATCACCCCCACCCGCATGCCGATCCGCGCGCGCGTCGGCACCGACGAATTCCACTCGCCCCCCTCGATCGTGCCGAAATTCACATTGACCGGATGATTGTGCCCCCTGAAGGATGGGTGAATGCGCTCGGCACGATTGGACTCGGCCTCGTACTCCTTGAAGCGGGCGGCGATGATGCTGGCCGCCTCGATCGCATTCACGCCCGCATGCATGTCACGCACATGGGTGGGCCGGCCGGTGACCGTCACCCACGCCCAGACGACGCCGACTTCGGCCGTATAAAGTACAGATTCCCCCGGCCCCGGTTCAGGAATGATCGCCGCATCGGTTTTGGGCAGCGCCAACATCGCCGCCAACGCGCCATTGCCCGTACATTCCTCTTCGATCACCGACACCAGTTGCACCTCGGCCGCCGGTTGCAACCCGGCCAGACGCAAGGCCCTGAACGCCGTCACGTAGCTGACGATCCCCGCCTTCATGTCACCGGCCCCGCGCCCGTACATGCGGCCGTTGCGGATGTCCGGCTGGAACGGCGGCGTCGCCCACAGATCGGCGGCGCCTTCGGGAACCACATCGACATGCCCCTGCAATGTCAGGCTGCGTCCTTTGCGCTCGCGCGGGATGTGCACCGCGGCCACGTTGGCGCGCCCCTCGTAAGACAACAGCGGCGGAGAAAATCCGGGATGCGATTCCAGCCTCGCGACATCGATGCCGATGCGCTGCGGCGTAAGCCCCAGCCTTGTATACACGCCCGCCATTTCATCCAGACACGACGCCTCATGCCCCAGCAGCGAGCGATGCTCGACCAGCTTCGCCAGCAGATTTTCGGCACCGGATTCCAGATCCGCGACAGCCTCGAGGATGGCGCGTCTGGCACCCGCATCGATCGGCAAAAGATCGGTCATGACGTTTCCCTGTTTTATTGACGAAACGCTAAAGCCGAACCATGCGCACGGCAAGCGGCTGCGGACAGATGGACAGATGTTTCATCCCGCCATAGCGTTGTGCTCGAACACAAAGGAACACTGCCGTGAGATGGTTCTGGGACCCCGTACAGCTGAAGCACCAGCCGGTTTTCTTTCTGCAGCGCGGCCATGTGCGGCGCAATTTCGAGGCCCCGCAGCGGGCCGAGGCATTGCTGGCTACGGGACGGGACATCAAGGCCGACATCGTCATGCCGCCCGCCGCCCCGATAGCGGCGCTGGAGGCCGTGCACACGCCCGCCTTTCTGGATTTTCTGCGCAACGCCTGGTCCGAATGGAGCCAGATGCCCGACCACGCGCCCGAACTGGTCAGCAGTATTTTTCCGCCACCCGAAATGTATGAGAACGGCGCGAAATGCGGCTCGCATATCCTGACGAAACTCGGCTGGTTCACCGCCGACACCAGCTCTCCGCTGGGCGAACATTCATGGGAAGCCGCCGCGGCTGCCGCGGCCTGCGCGATCGCCGCCGCCGACGAAGCGGCCCAGGGCAATACCGCCTACGCGCTGTGCCGCCCGCCCGGCCACCATGCCTATGCGGCGCGCACCGGCGGGCACTGCATCCTGAACAACGCCGCCATCGCCGCCCAGCGCTTGCGCGATGCGGGCGCGCCGCGCGTCGCGATCATCGATATCGACAGCCATCACGGCAACGGCACGCAGTCGATCTTCTGGAACCGCGCCGATGTGATGTTCGTGTCGGTGCATGGCGACCCGAACGGTTATTATCCGTGGTTCGTCGGCTACGCGGACGAACGCGGCGGGCCGGACGCCGAAGGCCGCAACCTGAATCTGCCGCTGGCGAAGGGCACGCAGGACGCCGACTGGCTTGCCGCCATCGACATGGGGCTTGCCGCGATCCGCAAGTTCGGCGCCGACGCGCTGGTCGTGTCACTGGGGTTCGACGCATCGGAGCACGAGCCTTTGGCCTGGATGAAAGTCACCGAAGACGGCTTCGCCCGCGCGGGCGCAGCCATCCGCAACACGGGCCTGCCGGCGGCGATCGTCCAGGAAGGCGGCTATAACACCGATGTGATGGGGCATTTGCTGAAACGCTTCCTGCACGGTTAAACAGATAGCTGTATGTCCATCGCGCGAATCACAACCTTTACGTTTGCCGGCATCGACACGATTCCCGTCGATGTGCAGGTGCAGATCGCCTCGGGCCTGCCGGCGTTCCTGATCGTCGGTCTGGCCGACAAAGCGGTGGCGGAATCGCGCGAACGCGTGCGCGCCGCGCTGACGGCGATTGGCCTGGCGCTGCCGCCCAAACGCATCCTGATCAATCTGGCCCCCGCCGACATGACCAAGGAAGGCAGCCATTTCGACCTGCCGATCGCGCTGGCCGTACTGGCCGCCATGGAGATCCTGCCGCGCGAGGATATCGGCCGCTTCGCCGCACTGGGCGAGCTGGCGCTCGACGGCGCGTTGCTGCCTGTGGCGGGTGTGCTGCCCGCCGCGCTCGGCGCGGCAAGGCGCGATCTGGGGCTGATCTGCCCGGCCGCACAAGGAGGCGAGGCGTCGTGGTCGGCCGCCACCGACATACTGGCGGCGCCGGACCTGCTGGCCATCGTCAACCACTTCCGCGGCGTGCAGGTGCTTTCTCCGCCGTCGCCGCCCACGGCGCGCGCGCCTGCGCGCGGGTTGGATCTGGCCGATGTGAAGGGCATGGAAACCGCACGCCGCGCGCTGGAGATCGCCGCCGCCGGCGGGCACAACCTGCTGATGGTCGGCCCGCCCGGCGCGGGAAAATCGATGCTGGCGGCGCGCCTGCCCGACCTGCTGCCCGACCTGATCCCGGCCGAGGCGCTGGAAGTGTCGATGGTGCATTCGGTGGCCGGGCTGCTGGCCGACGGTCATCTGATCATGCGCCCGCCGTTCCGCGACCCGCACCATTCGGCCTCGCAGGCCGCACTGGCCGGCGGCGGGTTGCGCGCCCGTCCCGGCGAGATCAGCCTCGCCCATCGCGGCGTGCTGTTTCTGGACGAGTTGCCCGAATTTCCGCGCGCCGCACTCGAAGCACTGCGCCAGCCGATGGAAACCGGGCACACCACGGTCAGCCGTGCCAACGCGCATGTCACCTACCCGGCCCGGTTTCAGTTGATCGCGGCGATGAACCCGTGCCGCTGCGGCCATCTGGGCGACGCCAGCCGCGAATGTGGCCGCACCCCGCGCTGCGGCGAGGATTATCAGACCCGCATCAGCGGTCCGCTGCTGGATCGCATCGACATCACCATCCAGGTGCAGCCGGTTTCACCGCAGGACCTCTCGCGCGCACCAGCGGGCGAGGCCAGTGCCACCGTCGCCGCGCGCATCGCCGCCGCCCGCGCCCTGCAGCGCGCCCGCTGGACAAGCGGCCTGAACGCCGCGGCGGATGGCAAAGAACTCGAACATGGTGTGCTGGCCGACGCCGAGGCGCGCAGCCTGCTGGAACAGGCCGCCGACAGGCTGCACTTGTCGGCGCGCGGTTTCATCCGCACCCTGCGGGTGGCGCGCAGCATTGCCGATCTGGCGGGCAGCGATCAGGTAAAACGCCCCCACGTGGCCGAGGCGCTGTCCTACCGGCACCGCATTCCGGGGCGAACGACGGTTCGGTAGGACGGCCATAATTTCGCAATTAAGCCGTTTGGGTGGCCCTTAGAAAAACGCCTTCACGACCGATTTTTGCCCGCGCCACGATTGCGGCTGCTTTCTTCGCTGGCGATTATTTTTTTGTATTCCGCAACGACCGTCCGAAACTCATCAATGGAAACCACTGCAGATTGAATGCCTTTCGGATAACCGGGGTGTTTAAAAAACGGTCTATCACAAAGTCTCCAGACAAAATGCAAATTACCATTGCAGGCATACCGGTAAATGATGAAATCATCAAAAGCCTCGCCCGGCATGAAATGACAATAACCGCTGCCCGGGACGGCATACGACTCAATCAATTCATAAATTTCGCCAGGTTTCTTATTGGAAAACTGGCATCCATCAAATTTATCCAAACTCGTGAGATCAAAATGCCCCAAGGCGACAGATAAAATGTTTTCATCCTCAAAGGTGCCAATATATTTACCCTCGATCCACAATCTCATATTGCCAAATACATCGTGCTCTCCTGGCTGAATTTCATACTCGATCCCAAAACTCTCTTTCGATCCAATTAAATTTCGCATCATCGACCATCAAATTTTTGCCGGTGCCTTTTGGGGTAAAGTCGCTCTCAGTTCACCGGAAATATTACTGCCATCTGATAATCTGTCCCAATGTCTATTTCCGCTGTTGCCATTTTGGAAACGATGGGCGCAGGTAGTCTTTTCGGACCTTCTCTTGCTCGATCTTGTCGGCGAAACGCTCAAAACGTCTCCGGCTACTCCACGCGGAAAGCCCCCTCGATCCGCTCCAGCCCGCCCGTCGCGTCGACCAGCAGCACGTCGAACCGCACACCCGCACGGCCCCAGTCCGGGTGTTCGGCCAGCAGCGCCTCGGTCGCGGCAATGATCCGTTTCTGCTGACGCGCCCCCAGCGCATAGGCGGCATCGGTCAGATTCGGACGGGCCTTCACCTCGGCCACTACCAGCAGGCCGTCTTTCTCGGCCACCACATCCAGTTCGCCGGCCGCCGTGCGGACCCGCCGGCCGAGAATCTTCCAACCGGCACCCTCAAGAACCGCGCAAGCGATGTTTTCGGCCTGCACGCCCTGCCGGTACGCCCGCGCGCCGCGCCGGGCCCGCGCAACAGCAACCTTACGGGAAAAAACCGTCATGGCATTCTTTTGCCATTGTTCTAAGAATTACTCCATCTTCTACCGCACGATTTGTTTTCATTGAACATCGACTGCTTTAAAGAAAAAACTCATGGCGCGCGTTTTCTGCTGTTTCTGGCTGATCGTTCTTTCCCCCCTGTTCGCGGGAACGGGCGCTTTTGCCCAGACCTATGCCGAGCGCCAGATGGTCGCCACGGCGCATCCCCTGGCAACAGAAGCCGGGCTCGACATCCTGCGCGCCGGCGGCAGCGCCGTGGATGCCGCGATCGCCGTGCAAATGGTGCTGACACTGGTCGAACCACAGTCGTCCGGCATCGGCGGCGGCGCCTTTCTGATGTATTTCGACGCGACCTCGAACACCATAGACACCTGGGACGGACGCGAAGCCGCCCCCGCCCCCGCACAGCCGAACCTGTTCCAGGCGGCCGACGGCACCCCGATGCGGTTCTACGATGCTGTGCTGGGCGGACGATCGGTCGGCGTGCCCGGCGCGTTGCGCGCCATGGAGGCCGCGCACAAAGTCTATGGCCGCTTGCCTTGGCAGCGCCTGTTCGAACCGGCGATCCGCCTTGCGGTGGCGGGATTTCCCGTCTCGCCGCGGCTGGCCGCCGCAATCCGCACCGATGCCGCCCGGCTGAACCGCGACGCCGCGACCCGCAACTATTTCCTGCGCCAGGACGGCAGCCCGATCCCCGAAGGCACGCGTCTGAGCAACCCGGCACTGGCCGAAACCCTGCGCGCCATCGCCTCGGGCGGGGCCGACGCGTTCTATCAGGGGCCGATCGCCACCGATATCGTCGCCAAGGTGCGCAACGACGAGAACAGCGGCCTGATGACCATCGACGATCTCACCGCGTACGAGGCACAGCGCCGCCCCCCTGTCTGCGGCCCATATCACAGCATGCGCGTCTGCTCGATGGGCCCGCCGTCATCCGGCGGTATCGCCGTGTTGCAGATCCTGGGCATCCTCGATCATTTCGATCTTTCACAACTGCCCTCCGGCAGCGTCGACGCAGCGCACATCCTGGCCGAGGCCGGCCGCCTGGCGTTTGCCGACCGCAACCTGTATGTGGCCGATCCCGAATTCGCCTCTGTGCCGGTGGCCGGGCTGCTGGATGCCACCTACCTCATGCTGCGCGCCCAGCAGATCAACCGCGATGCATCGATCGAGCAGCCGCGCGCTGGCAATCCGTCGTGGCGGCGGCTGGAACAGGCGCCGCAGCCCGACAATCCGGAAAATGGCACCAGCCACATATCGATCGTCGATGCCAACGGCAACGCCGTGGCGATGACCACGACGGTGGAAGACGCCTTCGGCTCGCGACTGATGGTGCGTGGATTTATCCTCAACAACCAGCTGACGGATTTCTCGTTCCTGCCCGAGGTCGCCGGCCGGCCGGTCGCCAACCGTGTGCAAGGCGGCAAGCGCCCGCGCAGTTCGATGGCGCCGGTCTTCGTGTTCGATTCCGAAGGCTCGCTCAGCTACATTGCCGGTGCATCGGGCGGTGCGCGGATCATCGGCTATGTCGTCCAGACGCTGGTCGGTATGATCGACTGGCGACTGGACCCGCAATCCGCCGCCGGCATTCCACATGTCGGTGTCGTCAGCACGGACGAGGTCGAACTGGAAGCCGGCACCGCAGCCGCCGCGCTGCAAGCGCAACTGGAAGCACGTGGCCATCGTGTCGCCGTGCGGGAAATGAACTCCGGGCTGCAAGTGATCGCCATCACGCCGGACGGTCTGCAAGGCGGCGCCGACCCGCGGCGCGAAGGTATGGCAGCAGGGGATTGAGACTGCTCAAGTGAGCGGATCACAGGCGCTCGCCTCTCACGCTGAACGCAATATGTTCGCGTATCCACCGTTCTCATACTAGCAGCGTATGGCACCCGGCGGACGACACGCGCGACAGATCCAGGAAATCGTCGTGTTCCCTGAAATGGTTGAGACAGGCAATGATCTCTGTATCGCTGGCAGCGGGCTTTTGTTCAACTGCCAGATCGACGACAGACTGAAAGTGTTCGCACAGATACAGGAACGATAATCTCAGATTCATCACTTCCTGCGGATAGATATCCCGGTCGTCATCGTCACCCTGTACCGGATCGCTGATATAGATCTGCGTCCCGGCATAAATGGGTCCCTCTCCATCTTTCCAGTAGACAGCATAATCGAATTCCGGATCGTAGCCGGCCGATCTGTCCTGCCCATTCCGGACCAGAGCGATGAAATCTTCAATCCTGTAAAATCTGTGTTTGAACGACGGCATCCCTGTTCTCCTCAGTGCTGCGAAACCCGTTGCGCAGTTTCTGCAACGGCAGTTCACGCCCGATGACAACCAGCGTCGAGCGGCGTTCCTCGCCTTCTTCCCATTCACGCCCGTAATCGAACCCGACCACCCTGTGCACACCCTGAAGGATCAGGCGGCGCGGTTCTCCGGCGATCGCGAATATCCCTTTGTAACGCAGCATGTCGTTGCCGTGCGCCTCGACCATTTTCTCCATGAACGCACCGATACGCTCCAGATCCAGATCGCCGGCGCGGCAGACCCAGGACTGGATATCGTCCTCCCACGAATGCCCGCCCTCGCCCGCTTCCAGAAGCGCCGGGTCGATGCCCAGTGCATCGCTCAGATTGAATGCCGCGATATCGATCCAGTCGGCACGGTCCAGATTGCCGTGATCGGCCTGCAACAATCCTGCGCGCATGTTGATTTTGCGCAAACGCGCGACCAGACGGTCCTTATCCACCGCGCATACCCGGTCGGCCTTGGTCAGCACCAAGCGGTCCGCAAAACCGACCTGCGACACCGCCACGCGGTTCTCGTCCAGCTGCCGCCATGCGTGTTCGCAGTCCACCAGAGTCACGACCGCATCGAGCATCGCCCGTTCGCGCAGTTTTTCATCGACGAAGAACGTCTGCACCACGGGGGCAGGGTCGGCGAGACCGGTGGTTTCCAGAATTAGCCGGTCGAACGCCAAGTCTCCCGCATCGCGCCGTGCCAATAGTTCGTGCAGCGCATCGGTCAGTTCTTCACGCACGCTACAGCAGATGCAACCGTTGGTCAGTTCGATCACCTCGACCCCAGGCTGTGGCGCCAGCAACGCGCTGTCAATATTGGCCGCGCCGAACTCATTTTCGACGATCGCGATCTTCTCGCCCGCACTGTCGGCCAGCAGATGATTGATCAGGGTGGTTTTCCCGGCGCCGAGAAAACCGGTCAGAATCGTAACGGGTATCATCTCAGCAGCAGCGTCCGCCATTGGCGCCGCCATAACGGGCCTCCTGACGATTGCGGAAGAATTCCGCGTAGTTCATGACTGCCTTGTCCGGATGCTTCAGCCGCATGTGCTGAACATACGTATCATAATCCGGCACCCCGACCATCAGGCGCGCCGTCTGCCCGAGATAACGACCTGCTTTTGCCAGGTTTTGAAACATGGGTTCTGCTCCGCAAAACGGCTGGCGGCAGACGACCGCCGCCAGCCATCGACGTTACGACGTAGCTTTCGCGTTCGGCGTCAGAGCCTCGTAAGCAACTTCCATCGTTGTCGGCCTGCTGCTTCTCCGTGCCTTCAGCGCGGCAATGACACCGAACACAACGACACAGACGACCACGAACATGAAGAGCAAGGTCAGCCCGGCGTCCAGCCGGTTGTTGAACACCAGCCGCCCCATTTCCCCGAGCGACTTGGCTGGCGCCAGCACCTGGTTGCTGTCCAGAGCCGCGGCGAACTTGTTTGCCAGCGCCAGAAAGCCGACCCGCGGATCGGTGTCGAACACTTTCTGCCAGCCGGCCGTCAGTGTGCACAGCAACAGCCAGCAGGTCGGCACGATCGCCACCCATGCGAAGCGGGCACGTTTCATCTTGAACAGCACCACCGCACAGAGCGTCAGGGCAATACCCGCCAGCATCTGGTTGGCGATCCCGAACAACGGCCAGAGCGTGTTGATACCGCCCAACGGGTCGACCACCCCCTGATACAGGAAATACCCCCAGGCCGCGACGCATAACCCCGTTGCGATCAGATTGGCGACCAGGGACTCGGTCTGCTTCATCGCCGGCACGAAGGTGCCCAGCAGATCCTGCAGCATGAAGCGCCCGGCGCGCGTGCCGGCGTCCACCGCCGTCAGGATGAACAGCGCCTCGAACAGAATGGCGAAGTGGTACCAGAACGCCATCATCCCCTCGCCGCTGATCACCTGATGCAGAATGTGCGCCATGCCGACGGCCAGTGTCGGCGCACCGCCGGCGCGCGAGATGATGCTCGTCTCGCCCACGTCCCGGGCGATCTGTTCCAGCTCACCCGGGGTGATCACGAAACCCCAGTTGCTGACCACCTGCGCCACCTGAGCCGGGTCCACGCCGATGACCGCCGCCGGGCTGTTCATCGCGAAATAGACGCCCGGATGCAGCACGGACGCCGCGACCAGCGCCATGATCCCGACGAACGATTCCATCAGCATCCCGCCGTAACCGATGAAGCGGGCATGCGTTTCGTTCTCGAGCATCTTCGGCGTCGTGCCGGACGAGATCAGCGCATGAAAGCCCGACACCGCGCCACAGGCGATGGTGATGAACAGGAACGGGAACAACCCACCCGACCACACCGGGCCGGTACCGTCGGTGAACTGCGTCAGCGCCGGCATTTCCAGATTGGGCCGCACCAGCACGATGCCGATCGCCAGCCCGACGATCGTGCCGATCTTCAGGAAGGTCGACAGATAATCGCGCGGCGCCAGCAGCAGCCAGACCGGCAGCACCGACGCCACGAACCCGTAGCCGATCAGGATCCAGGTCAGCGTCACGCCGCTGTAGTTGAAGCCGGCTCCCCAGGCGCTGTCGGCGACGTCCTTGCCGTAGATGATGGCCAGCATCAGCAGGATGAACCCGATGATCGATACCTCGCCGATCCTTCCTGGCCGGATGAACCGTGTGTAGACCCCCATCAACAGCGCGATCGGGATCGTCGCCATCACGGTGAATGTCCCCCACGGGCTGCCGGTCAGGGCCTTCACGACGATCAGCGCCAGCACCGCAAGGATGATGATCATGATCATGAACGCACCGAACAGCGCGATCACGCCGGGGATGAACCCGAGCTCCATCTTGACCAGATCACCGAGCGAACGCCCGTCGCGGCGCGTGGATACGAACAGGACCAGAAAATCCTGCACCGCACCGGCCAGCACCACACCGACGATCAACCACAACAGGCCCGGCAGATATCCCATCTGCGCCGCCAGCACCGGCCCGACCAGCGGTCCAGCCCCGGCAATGGCCGCGAAGTGATGCCCGAACAACACGTATCTGTTTGTCGGAACGTAATCGAGACCGTCGTTATGCCGCCAGGCCGGCGTCATGCGCGTGGGGTCCAGCCCAACCACTTTCGTGGCAATGAATAGACTGTAATAGCGATACGCAACGACATAGATCGAAACAGCCGCAACGACGATCCACAGTGCATTGATCGTCTCGCCCTGGCTCAGGGCGATGAATCCCAGTGCAAAGGCCCCGAGGACTGCCAAGGCAATCCATCCGATATGGGAAGCTACGCGCCCCATCTCCCCCTCCTGCAAGATTTTGTGTTCAGTTCAAGAATCAGGGGGATATTTTATAGTAGCATGCCGTTGATTTTGGAACAGCAACAGTGCAGATCCTGTCTTTCCCCGTAATCGTATTATTCAGGCCCGCCCTTCTGCTACCGCATGGCACGCCACCAGCCGGCCATTTTGTGCCAATACCTCGGGACGTTCCGACCCGCAGCGCTCATTGGCCAGCGGGCATCGGGGATGGAATGAACAACCGCTCGGCGGGCTGATCGGACTGGGAACCTCCCCCGCCACCGGTGTGCGGTCCTTGCCCATCATCGACAGATCGGGAATCGCATCCAGCAGCATACGCGTATAAGGATGTTGCGGTGCGGCAAAAATCGCTTCGGCCGCGCCCCGTTCGACGATACGCCCCAGATACATCACGCCCAGCTGGTCCGACATGTGCCGCACCACGGACAGGTTGTGGCTGATGAACAGAAAGGTCAGCGACAGACGCTGCTGCAGATCTTTCATCAGGTTCAGGATCTGCGCCTGCACCGACACATCCAAGGCGCTGGTCGGTTCATCGCAGACCAGAAAATCCGGCTGCGACGACAGCGCACGCGCAATCGAAATACGCTGGCGCTGCCCACCGGAAAATTCGTGCGGAAATTTCTCGCCGTCGGCGGGCGACAGGCCGACCTGGGTCAGCAATTCCCCCACCCGATCCGTGATATCCTTCCTGCTGTTCAGAAGGCCGAATACCCGGATCGGCTCCGCCACGATGTCACGCACACGCCAGCGCGGATTGAGGCTTGCATACGGGTCCTGGAAGATCATGTTCATGCGTCGTCGCAGCGCCGGCTGGGCCCAGGTGGACGACAGGTTTTGCCCTTCGAAGTGAATTTCCCCGGCGCTCGGCACGTAAAGGCCGACCGCCAGGCGCGCCATCGTCGTCTTGCCGCAGCCGGATTCACCGACCAGCGACAACGTGGTGCCACGCACGATCTCGAAGCTGACATCGTCGACGGCCCGCAGCGTGCGCCTGCCCTCACCGGACAAAACACGCTGTAACCAAGGGCGCGACACATCGAAATGGCACGAAGTGCCCTCTACCCGCAGCACCGGTTCCTGCATGTCAGCCATGGGCATGCTCTCCGTACAGCCAGCACGCCACCTGCGATTGCGCGACCGGCATCGGGTCCGGCCGTTCTGCCACACAGCGGTCGAACCGGCGCGAACAACGCGGATTGAAAGCGCATCCCGGCGGAATGGCATTCAGACGCGGCATCGCGCCGTCGATCTGCGGCAGACGATCGACCTTGACGTCCAGCGACGGGATACTGCTCATCAGCCCTGCGGTGTACAAGTGCAGCGGCGCCTTCACGATATCATGCACGGGGCCGATTTCCGCGATCCGTCCCGTATACATCACCGCGACCCGGTCCGCCGTTTCCGCGATCACGCCCATGTCGTGAGTCACCAGCATCACCGCGGTGCCTTTCTCGCGCGTCAACTTTTTCAGCAGTGTGATGATCTGCGCCTGGATCGACACATCCAGCGCGGTCGTCGGTTCGTCGGCGATCACCAATTTCGGTTCTGCACACAGCGCCAACGCGATCACCACACGCTGGCGCATCCCGCCCGAGAATTCATGCGGATACGCATCCACGCGCTGCGCAGCGGCCGGAATACCCACCGTTTCCAGCCAGCCGACGGCACGCTTGCGCGCCTCGGCCTCGCTGATCCGCAGATGAGTACGCATCGTCTCGACCAGTTGCCGGCCGACGGAATAAAGCGGGTTCAGCGTGGTCAGCGGATCCTGGAAGATCGCGCCGATCTCCTTGCCGCGGATATGGCGCATTTTCTCGTGCCCAAGATTGTCGATACGCCGCCCGGACAGCAGAATCCGCCCCGCCGCCACGCGCCCGGGCGGTTCCAGAAGGCCGATGATCGCCGCCCCGGTCAGTGATTTGCCGGCGCCGGATTCCCCGACGACGCCCAGCACCTCGCCGGGGGCGATCGAAAACGACACATCGTCCAGTGCAGTCAGCACGCCGCGTCGCGTCGGGAATTCGACGCTGAGATTCTGCACGGTCAACAAAGGTTCGGTCATCACGCTCACCGCAACCTCGGATTCAGCGCATCGCGCAGCCAGTCGCCCAGCAGATTGACCGACAGCACCAACAGGACCAGCGCCGCACCCGGAAACACCGTGATCCACCATTCCCCCGAAAACAAAAACTCGTTGCCGATCTGGATCAGCGTGCCGAGCGAGGGTTGCGTCGGCGGCAGCCCCACCCCCAGGAACGAGAGCGTCGCCTCGGCGAGGATCGCGAACCCAAGCTGCAACGTGGCGATCACCAGCACCGGTCCCATGACGTTCGGCAGCACATGCGCCAGCATGATCCGCAGCGGCGACAGGCCGATTACCCGCGCCGCCAGCACATAATCGCGGCCACGTTCAACCAGGGTCGAGCCGCGCACCGTGCGCGCAAAATCCACCCATTTGCTGATACCGATCGCAAAGATCAGCACATAGATGGCGAACTGGTCGTGAATGTCGCGCGGCAGTGCGATCCGGGCGATGCCGTCGATCATCAGCGCCACCAGTATCGACGGAAACGTCAGCTGGATGTCCCCGATCCGCATCAGCAACATATCGAGTACACCGCCCAGATATCCGGCCAGCAGGCCAAGCGTCACGCCCAGTACCATCGACAGCAGAACCGCCGACGCGCCGATCAGCAGCGACACCCGCATGCCGTACATGATGGCCGACAGAACGTCGCGCCCCTGATCATCCGCCCCCAATGGGAAAGCCGGATTTCCGTCCGCCGACCAGACAGGCGGCGTGAAAGCGTCCATCAGATTCAGGCTGGCCGGATCGAATGGGTTTTGCGGCGCGATCCAGGGCGCGAAAACGGCCAGCACGACCAGAATCGCCCCGACCACGCTCGCGATCATTGCCGCAGGGGAACGCCTGAACGAATAGAACAGATCGGAATCGATCACACGGGCAAAAACACCAGTCATTCTATCGCCTCCGCCCGACATGCAGCCGAGGATCGACCGCGTAGTACAGAAGATCCACCACCAGATTGATGATCACGAAGAACAACGCGATCAGCATCAGATACGCCGCCATCACGGGAATATCCGCCACGTTGACCGACTGGATGAACAACAGCCCCATACCCGGCCAGGTGAACACGGTTTCGGTGACGATCGAAAACGCGATGATCCCGCCAATCTGCAGACCGGCAATGGTGATCACCGGCACCAGCGTATTCTTCAGCGCATGCCCGAAGTTGATCGCCCGATTGCTCAGCCCGCGCGCCCGCGCGAACTTGATGTAGTCGGTCCGCAGGACTTCCAGCATTTCCGAACGCACCAGGCGCATGATCAGGGTAAGCTGGAACAGCCCCAAGGTCAGCGACGGCAGGATCAGCGCCTTCAGGCCCGAGACCGTCAGGAACCCAGTGCTCCACCAGCCCAGTTGTACCACTTCACCGCGTCCGTAGCTCGGCAGCCAGCCGAGCCAGACGGCGAACACCAGGATCAGCAAAATCCCGATCAGAAAGGTCGGCAGCGACACACCGATCAGGCTGAACGTCAGCAGCCCTTGCGACAGCCACGACCGCGGACGCAGCGCCGTGAACACGCCCATCAGCACACCCATGCTCAGCGCCAGCATCGATGCACAGAACGCCAGCTCCAGCGTGGCCGGCAGACGCTCGATGATCAGGTCCAACACCGGGCGGCTAAGACGATAGGAAATGCCAAAATCGCCCTGCAGGGTGCGCCAGATGAACCTGAAGAACTGCACGAAGAACGGCTGGTCCAGCCCCAGATCCGCGACCAGTTTGGCGCGCTGTGCCTCGGTGAATTCCTGCCCCAGTATGGCCGAGACCGGATCGCCCACAAAGGCGAACATACCGAATGCAATCAGTCCCACCGCCAACAGAACGGGTATCGCCTGCAACAAACGGCCGATGATATACGCAAACATCAAAAAGCCCCGGCTTCAGCGGGGAACATCGGCTGCTTCATCCGGTTACGTGTCTCTCCCGTATGGTTCGTTTTCTACCCTGTTCCGGGTATTGCTGAAAAAGCATACCCGGCAACAGCGACCATGCAAGGGAACTTTGCCATCAATCCGACGTTTCATCCTGTGATGGCTGTTCCATGGGCTCCTCGCGCAACCATTCGTTGACGACGGTATAACCGACCCCCAGCAGCACAGGGCCCAGAAAAATCCCCAGAAACCCAAAAGCCACAACGCCGCCGAGCACCCCCAGAATGGTCAGCAAAAAGGGCAGATTTGCGCCGCGCGCAATAAACCAGGGCCGGATGAGATTATCCGCACTGCTGATGATCAGCCCGCCATACAACGCCAGACCGATACCCAGCCAGACATCACCGCGCAGCAGTAACCAGATCGCTGCCGGAATCCAGACGACCGGCGCGCCAATCGGCAGCACCGAGATCAGTCCGGCAATGACACCCAGCAGTACCGGGCTCGGCACCCCGACCGCCCACAGGCCGAGCGCCGTCAGTATGCCCTGCACCACGGCGGTTCCAAGAATACCGTATACGGTACCCCGCACCGTCGCACCCGCCACATTCAACGTGTGTCGGGCACGCTTGCCGCCAACGCGGTCGATCGCCGTTTCTAGCCACTCGGCAAGCTGTTCTCCATAAACGAACAGGAAAAACGCCAGGAACAAAGCCACGGCAAACTCCATGACGCCGCCTGCGATGCCGAGCAGAATGGAAACGCTGGTCTCGGCGATCGTGCGCGTATAGGGCGACAGCAGATCCAGCAACCGCGACAGATCGGTGGTAATATCGTTCCACCGCTGTGCGATCTCGTGCCCGACCAGCGGAACGTTCGCCAGCCAGTCCGGCGCCTGCGGCGGGCCGGCTGACACCCAGTTGCGCAGATCGGTCATCAATGTATTGACGTCCTGACTGCTGGCCGGCGCCACGATCGCCAGCGGCACGACGACAAGACAGGCCAGCCCCAGCGTCATCAGCAGCGCCACCCACGACGGCGCCAGCCTTAAGCGTGTGCGCAACCAGACAAATCCGGGCCAGCTGGCATAGGTAAGGATAACCGCCCAGAGCAGTGCCGACAGAAACGGCTTCAACACCAGAAAACAGCCAACCCCCAGCAGAATCAGCAAGAACCAAGCAATCGCCCGTTCCGGATTTATGCGTTCGCTATTTATCTGCACATGCCCCTCGCCTGCTTTGCAAACCCGCCTTATACACCGGCTTCCAACGATTTGGCGAAATCTCCTATAAGTGATTCCATGCACGATATCTTCAACCGTCTTTCGGGCGGCCTGGCCTGGCTGACTCTGACCGTCATGCGGCTGTTGCCGCTGGAATTTTCCAGCAGATTCTGCGGCTGGATCATGCGTAAGATCGGCCCGCACCTGAAGGTTGCGCGCATGGCGCGCCGGCAGCTGCAAAGCGCCTTCCCCAACCGCGATCCGGCCTGGATCGAAGCGACACTGCTGGGGGTGTGGGACAATCTCGGCCGTGTGGGCGGTGAATATCCGCATATGGACCGCCTGTGGAGCAAAGATTCGAACAGCCGGATCGAAATTCCGGACGAAGACATCGCCCTTTTTGAACGCCATCGTCAGCAGGGAAAGCCGGCATTGGCTTTCACCGCCCACATGGCGAACTGGGAACTGCCGGCGCTGCTGCCGCCGCACTTCGACCTGCCCAGCGCGGTCGTCTATCGGATGCCCAACAACAAATATGTTGCGGCCCACATTCTGCGCATCCGTGAAAAATTGATGGGCAGGCTGGTGCGCGCCCGCGCGACGGCAGGATTCGAACTGAACGAATTGCTGGAACAGGGCGTCAATGTGGGGATGCTGGTGGACCAGCATTTCAGCCGCGGGGTCGACGTCACCTTCTTCGGGCGCACCTGCCGCGCCAACCCGACCATCGCGCGGCTGGCGCGCAAGTTCGACTGTCCCGTGCTGGGCATCCGCGTGATCCGTCTGCCCGACTGCCGCTTCCGGCTGGAAACGCAGGAGATCACCGACCTGCCGCGCGACGCCGACGGGCTGATCGACGTCCAGGGCGCGATGCAGAAAATCACCAGCGTGATCGAAGGCTGGATCCGCGAACATCCGGAGCAGTGGCTCTGGCTCCATCGCCGCTGGCGCTAAAGACCGGCCGATACTGCTACGGTGTGGCCGATCTTTGCGGGTTAAAATTCACGGATCGCAGCCTTCCTCGATCAGCAGGGCGCGGACCGCGGCGGGGTCGATGTCGCGCGCGGTGAAGGCCTCGCCGATACCGCGCGCCAGCACGAAGGTAATCGCGCCGTCGCGCACCTTCTTGTCCTTGCGCATATGCGCCAGCAGTTTCTCTGCCGAGAATCTCCGGTTCAACTGTCCGATGCGGGCGGGCAGACCGACGGCTTCAATGTGCATGCGCACCCGCGCCGCGTCCTCCGCGCTGCAATAACCAAGACGCGCCGACAGATCGTAGGCGAGCCCCAGCCCGATCGCCACCCCCTCGCCATGCAGCAGTGCAGCGCCATAACCGGTTTCGGCCTCCAGTGCGTGACCGAACGTATGCCCCAGATTCAGCAGTGCCCGCCCGCCATCGGCTTTCTCCTCGCGTTCGTCGTCGGCGACCACAGCGGCCTTGAACGCACAGGCGCGCTCCACAGCTTCGGCCAGAACGGCGGCATCGCCAGCCATTGCCGCTGCGCCATGCGCTTCACACCAGGCGAAGAATTCCGCGTCGCCGATCAGCCCGGCCTTGGCGATCTCGGCCCAGCCGGCGGCCAGCGCGCGGCGCGGCAGAGTGGCCAGCACATCGGTGTCGGCCAGCACCATGCGCGGCTGATGAAACGCCCCGGCGAGATTCTTTCCGCGCTTCGTATTGATCCCGGTCTTGCCCCCCACGCTGCTGTCCACCTGCGAGAGCAGCGTTGTCGGGATCTGCACGAACGGCAGGCCGCGCAGCGTGATCGCCGCCGCAAACCCGGCCAGATCGCCCACCACGCCGCCGCCCAGCGCGATCACCGTCGTGCGGCGTTCGATATTGGCGCTCAGAATGTCATCGACCACACGCTCCAACGTCGCGAAGCATTTGCTCGCCTCGCCGGCCGGCACGACGATATCGACGGTTTCCACGCCGGTTGCGGCCAGCCCGTCCTTCAGTGTCTGCAAATGCAGCACCGCCACGGTTTCATCGCTAACGATCACCGCGCGTTTCTGCGGCAGCACCGGCGCCAGCAGCGCCCCGGCCCGATGCAACAGCCCGGCGCCGATTGCGATGTCATAAGTTCGGTCCGCCAGAGCGACCGCCAGCCGCCGCGGCGGCACATGGGTTTCTATAGCTGTCTGTACCATGGTCGTGGTTACCTCGGGCGGTTCTCTGGAACAGTCGACGATGATGTCGGCCTCGGCATAGACGGGATGCCGCAGCGCCATCAGTCGCGCAAGGATTTCAGCCGGCTCGCCGGCGTTCAGCAGAGGACGATGGGTGCGCCCGGCAACACGGTGCAGCAATACCGGCAATGCGCACCGCAGCCAGACCGAAACCGCCCGCGCGCGGATCGCTGCGCGGGTGTCCGGATCCATGAACGCGCCGCCGCCGGTCGCCAGCACCACTGCCGGGCCGGACAGCAGGCGCAAAATCACACGGCGTTCGAGATCGCGGAAGGCGTCCTCGCCATACTGAGAGAAAACATCGGCAATCGAACAGCCGGCGGCTTCCTCGATCGCGGTGTCGGCATCGATGAACGGCAACCCCAGCCGCACGGCCAGCCGTTTGCCGATGCTGGTCTTTCCCGCCCCCATCAGTCCGACCAGCACAACACTGCGGGCCGGCGCCGATATTCCCGCCGACGGAGGCGTTGTGTTGTGCGTCATGAGATACGAAGCTAGAGCAGTTTCAGGTTGGAGGGAATCACCTTACAGCCTGAAATAGTAGCGAGCGTAAAGTCCCCACGGCCCGTTCCGCTGAGGATTTACCCGATAGCGATACCGCAGGAGGCTGCCGAAACACTATGAAACGCATTCTGGTCTATTTCGTCCTGGCCCTCATCGTTCTCGGGTTCATCGGTTTTCTGGGCCTGGGACTGTTCCCGCCCGAAGCTTCGCGCCAGACGATCGAAACCGTCATCCCGAACGACAGCCTCGCGCCGCGCTGAATATGGACCGCCATATCGAGGCCTTTCTGGAAATGCAGGCCGCCGAGCGCGGCGCGGCGCGCAACACGCTGGCCGCCTATCGCACCGATCTGGAAGACTTCGCGCTTTTCTGCGGCAGCCCGGCCGCCGCCGACAGCACACAGATCACCGCATGGTTGCAGGCCATGTCGGCCAGCGGCCTCGCCGCCCGCACGGCCGCGCGGCGTCTGTCCGCCGTGCGCCAGTTTTTCCGCTTTCTGCTGCGCGAAGGCACCCGCGCCGACGACCCCGCCGCGCTGGTCGAATTCCCAAGACTGCCCAAGACACTGCCGAAATACCTGAGCGAGGCCGAAGTCGAGGCCCTGCTGGCCGCAGCGCGCCGCCGCCCCGGTCTGCCGGGCCTGCTGGCCAGCACGGCGCTGGAAATCCTCTATGCGACCGGCCTGCGGGTCAGCGAGGCGATCGCCCTGCCGCGACAGTCCGTCTCTGCCGACGCGGAATTGGTTACCGTGCGCGGCAAAGGCGGCAAGGAACGCCTGGTGCCGCTGTCCGCCGCCGCCAAGGAAGCTGCCCGTGCCCTGATCGCTGCCCTGCCGCACGAATCGCGGTTCCTGTTTCCCGGCAAGAACCCCAAACACCCCATGACGCGTCAGGGATTCGCCCTGCTGCTGAAGCGCGTGGCGCTGGATGCCGGGCTGGACCCGGCCCGGGTGTCGCCGCACGTGCTGCGCCATTCCTTCGCCTCGCACCTGCTGGCCCACGGCGCCGACCTGCGCAGCCTGCAGACCCTGCTTGGTCATAGCGATATCGCAACAACCGAGATCTATACCCATATCCTGTCGGAACGCCTGCGCCAGCTGGTTGAGGCGCATCACCCGTTGGCGGTCGCCAACAGCCGTGTTCCATCCGCGCGTGATTTGGGTTAAGGGATCCCCCCATGCGCCATTTTCTTGAATTCGAGAAACCGATCGCCGAGCTTGAAGGCAAGATCGAAGAACTCCGCCATATGTCGAATCCCGCCGGGATCAACATCGCGGAAGAAGTCACGCGTCTGACCGACAAGGCCGACAAGCAGTTGCGGGCGACCTATGCCCGGCTGACCCCGTGGCAAAAGACGCAGGTGGCGCGCCACCCGAATCGGCCCAAGGCGCTGGCCTATGTCGCCGGGCTGATCGACGATTTCACGCCGCTGGCCGGCGATCGCGCCTTTGCCGACGACGCCGCGATCATCGGCGGGCTCGGGCGCTTTCGCGGTCAACCGGTCGCGGTGCTGGGCACGGAAAAGGGCACCGACACCGAAAGCCGCGTGAAGCACAATTTCGGCATGGCCAAGCCCGAGGGCTATCGCAAGGCGCGCCGGATCATGGAGCTGGCCGGGCGGTTCGGCATGCCGATCCTGACCTTCGTCGACACCTCGGGCGCGTTCCCTGGGGTCGAAGCCGAGGCCCGCGGCCAGGCGGAAGCCATCGCACGTTCGATCGAGGCCTGTCTGGAAGCGCCGGTGCCGATCATCGCCACGATCATCGGCGAAGGCGGTTCGGGCGGCGCTATCGCGTTGGCGACCGGCGATCGGGTGCTGATGCTCGAACATGCGATCTATTCGGTGATCTCGCCTGAAGGCTGCGCCTCGATCCTGTGGCGCGACGCCGCACAGGCCGAAACCGCCGCCGACGCGCTGAAACTGACCGCCGCCGATCTGAAGCGGCTGGAACTCGTCGACAGTGTGATCAACGAGCCGCTGGGTGGCGCACATCGCGACCCCGAGGGCATGGTCGATATCGTCGGGAAAGCGATTTCGCAGAGTCTGACACCGCTACTGGTCATGGACGGCGCCTCTCTGAAAGCGCAGCGGCGGACCAAGTTCCTCGAGATGGGACGACTGGGGCTGGCCTGATTTCGATTTATAAAAACCGTAATATCAACATATTACGGTTTTTATTTAAACTCAGCCCGCAACTCGCGCTTCCGGCAGCGGCATCCGGCGCTCGCGGATGACCGCGCGCGCGATATCGGGGCGGTCGGTAATCAGGCCATCCACCCCCCAGCCGATCAGCCGGTCCATGTCCGCCTGTTCGTTCACCGTCCACGGTGTCACGCCCACCCCCAGCGCATGGGCTTCTTCGATCTGTTCACGGCTCAGGGGCGCGTACTGCGCCGACCACGATTCTCCGCCTTCGGCCTTGATGGCGCGCGGCACCGATCCGGCGAAGTCCTCGACCGCCACGCCCCCCCACCACAGGCGGGACTCCTGCACGGTCTTCGCCTCGGTCAGGTAGGCGCGGTGCACCTGCGGGTGAGTCTGGGCGGCGCGGCGCACGCCGGTCCAGTCGAAGGACTGGATCGTTACCCGCTCCAGCGCCCCCATACGATCGACCAGTTCCAGAACCGCGTCGGCCACTTCCGGTCCGGGCGGCGCCTGATCCGCACCCAGCGGCCCCGCGCCGGGCGGGAAGGTCTTCAGCTCGATGTTCAGCCAGATCCGGGAATCGAGCTGCAGCAGATCGGTCAGCGTGGGAATGCGCACCCCGTCGCGCCCCTGCTGGTGCGGATACAGCCGGGCGTATTCCGTCGCCGGGTTCAGACGGCCGATGTCGTAGCGCTGCAGATCCTCGAAGGTCAGCGCACGGATCGCCGGGCCACGTTCCGACAGGAACCGCCCGTTCTGGTCGCGTGCAGTGTTCGGGCTGATCGTCGGATCGTGATGGATCACCACCACGCCGTCGCCAGCCAGGGTCACGTCGATTTCGATCGTGTTGACCCCGAGCGCGATCGTGTCGCGAAACCCTTCCAGGGTGTTTTCAGGAAACAGCCCGCGCGCGCCGCGATGCCCCTGCAGATCGAACCCCATACCAGGACGCATACCCTTCTCCATCCGACGGTGCCGTCCCCACTGCCTATACGCCAGCACGTCCCCTCTGTCGCCCTGTCGCCGTGGAAAAGGCCGGCCCGCATGGTGTTTCCGGGCCGGCCCGCGCGCCTTCGGTCTGCAGCCCCTCAGGCGGCCTGCGCCGTCAGCACGAGACGGCCGCTGACCTTCCCGTCGCGCAGCCGCATCAGTGCCGCATTCGCTTGCTCCAGCGGCAGAAGTTCAACCGGCAGCTTATCGACCCCTTTGGTCTGCGCCAGTTTCAGCAAGGCACGTAATTCCTTCGGGTTGCCGACATAACTTCCCTGCACCGTCAGCGCGCGGGTCGCCATCAGCGGCAGCGGCAGATTGAGCTCGCCGCCGAACAGCCCGACCTGCACGAGCTTGCCACCCTTCGTCAGTGCATCGAATGCGAAGCGCGCCGTCGCGGTGCCGTTCACCAGATCGATCACCGCTTTCGCCTGCCCGCCGCAGGCGGCGACGATCCGCTCGGTCACCCCTTCGCCGCTGCCGTCGACCGCCTTGGTTGCGCCGGCTTTCAAAGCGCCGGCGCGTTTGTCGGCCGACACGTCGACCACGACGGTATTGCGATGACCGAGCGCCTTTAAGATGGCGATCGCATTCAGCCCCAGCCCGCCGGCGCCGACCAGGACGATCGGCTCATCCGGTTTCATCGGCATGACCTTGCTGATGGCGCTGTAAACGGTCAGCCCCGAACACGCGTAGGTCGCGGCAACGGCCGGGTCGATTCCGTCGAACGCCATCAGATGCCGCACCGCCGGCACCAGCACGTGCGTCGCATAGCCACCGCTCTGATAAACCCCCAGCGACTTCGAGGTCAGACACATATTGTCTTCTTCGGCGAGACAGCGTTCACAGGTACCGCACCCGAGCCACGGGAACACCACGCGCCAGTCCCCCTTGGCGACGCCCTTCGCATCGGGACCATACGCCACCACCTTGCCGACGATCTCGTGCCCCATCGTTACCGGCAGTTTCAGACCGCGATCGGCCAGCGACAAACGCCCCCGCGATCCCAGATCGTAGCCGCCTTCCCAGATATGGATGTCGGAATGACAGACACCGGCGTGTGTTACCTCGAGCAGAACCTGTTCGCCGATAGGAATAGGTGTCGGTATTTCAAGTTCCTGTAGAGGCTTTCCAGTCTCGACCACCGCATACGCGCGCATCTCCTTCCTCCATTGTGTTATATGTTGGACCCGTAGACGACACGTGGCTAAGTTCCAGGTCAAGTGATGGAGACTCAAAATGAGTGGTATCCTCGGGCAAATCGCCAATGCCGCATTGCAAAATATGCTGGGCGGCACACAGGGACAGGCCGGTGCGGCAAACAGTCCGCTGAACAACATACTGGGGCAACTGCTGGGCGGCGGTGGCACACAGCAAGGAGCGGGTGGCGCCATAAGTGGTGGCATGGGCGGGCTGGGCGAGCTGTTCCAGCAGTTCCAGCAGGCCGGCCTCGGGCAGCACATGCAGTCCTGGGTTTCCAAAGGCCAGAATATGCCGGTCAGCCCCGAAGACCTTCAGCGGGCGCTGGACCCGAACCAGATCAGTTCCTGGGCGCAGCAGGCCGGCACCGACCCGAACGCGCTGCTGGCAGTACTGAGCCAGGCATTGCCGCAGGTGATCGACCGGCTGACCCCGGATGGCCAAGTGCCGCCACAGAACGCGCCCGCCGCCGGGCAGGACCAGTTGGCCTCACTGCTGAACGGATTGTTCGGCCAGCGCTAAAAGAGCGTTTGGCAATGTGTCTGGCGCGACCGTCTGGCAGTGCTTTCGATGCTCACGAACCGATGTTCGTTGTGCACCGGTTTCTCGGCAAGCACCGCCAGACGACTCACACCAGCGCAGCCTTGAACCGTCTTTAACCGTGTGTGTTTATCTGCCCGCGCCCAATGCCGTGGCAATCGCCGTGGCGTTGGTGCGCAGTAAACCAAGATAGGTGTCGGCCGGCGTGCCGGGCGGCCCCAGCGTGTCGGAAAACAGCCGTCCGCCGACGGTCACACCTGCTTCGCGCGCCACCTGTTCCAGCACGCGGTTGCCGCCTAGGGTCTCGATGAACACCGCACGGATATGCTGTTCGCGGATCTGGCGGATCAACTGCGCGACCTGGGCGGCCGAAGGTTCGGCTTCGGTGCTGATGCCCTGCGCGGCGATGAAATCCACACCGAAGCGTTCCCCGAAATAGGCAAACGCATCATGCGTGGTGACGACCCGGCGCTGCGCGCGCGGAATGGGTGCCAGCATGCGTACGATGGCGGCCTCCTGTTCCGCGATGCCATCTGAAAAATGGCGCGCAGCGTCGGTGACCTCGGCCCCGCCCGCGGCAAGGCCGGCGGCGATTTCCTCGACCATCTGCCGCGCCCGCGTGGGGTCCTGCCAGATATGTGGATCGGCGACATGTCCGTCATGATCATGTCCGTCGTGACCGTGCCCATGATCGTCAGACGCACTGGCTGGGCGCGTCTGCACCCGCCGGCTGGTCACCACCGTGCGGCCGCGAAACCCTGCCGCGTTCGCCAGCCTGCTCCACCACTGCTCGAACCCCAGCCCCACGGTAAACATCAGATCCGCATTCTTCAATTTTACCACGTCGGCAGGTGTGGGCATATAGGTGTGGGCATCCACGCCAGGCCCGACCAGAACCGTCTGTTCGATCGCCGTGCCGCCGACGATACGCACCATGTCGCCCAGCACCGAAAAACTCGACACGACTTTCAACGGCGTCCGTCGCTGTGCGAACGAACGCGCCGGCAGCAAAAGCGGAGCGGCAAGCAGCAGTGATCTGCGTTTCATCTCTCACCCAGTCAAATGTGAGCGGCGTAGCCGACGCGAAGCGATACTCTCGCGCGGGCCACATACCAGCGATACCAGCCATAGCCCTCCTGCCATCAGCACGATCGCCGGCCCCGCCGGCAGATCCGCATGAAACGACAGCAGCAACCCCGTAAACGAGGCGAGCACGGCGATCAGCACGGCGAACACCGCCTGCCCGCCGAGATCCCGCCCCCAGTGCCGCGCGGCCACCGCCGGCAGCATCATCAGCCCGACTGACATCAGCGTACCCAGCGCCGCAAACCCCGACACCACGCACAGCACCACCAGTGCCAGAAACACCAGATGCCATGTAGCGCCATGTGCGCCGCACGCCTTCATGAAGGATGGGTCGAAGCTTTCCAGCGCCAGCGGCCGCCACGCGAACGCCAGTCCGACCAGCACGACGGCCGTGGATGCCGTCATCAGCAGCAGCACACCGTCATCGACCCCCAGCACCGAGCCGAACAGCAGATGCGTCAGATCGATCCCATGCTGGTTCGAGATCATCGCCACACCCGCCGCCAGCGCCAGCAGATAGACGGCGGCAAGCTGGCTGTCCTCCTTGCCCCCGGTGGCGCGCGCCAGAACGCCGGCGAGCAGCGCCACGGCAAGGCCCGCGATGAACCCGCCGATCCCCATCGCCGGCAGCGACAGGCCGGCGACCAGAAAACCCGCGGCGATCCCGGGCAGGATGCCGTGTTGCAGCACGTCGCTCATCAGGCTCATACGCCGCAGCACCAGAAACACGCCCAGCGGCGGTCCGGCCAGCGATAGTGCAAAACAGCCGACCAGCGCCCGGCGCATGAACCCGAAACCGAACGGCGCGAACAACAGATCGTACAACGTGCTCATGCCGCATGCTCGTGACAGATCTCGGCATTGGCGCGCCAGGCCTCGGCCATCATCTGGGCGTCCCGGCAATTCCCCGGGGTCAGGATATCGGCCGTCTTTCCCCAGCCGATGCAACCGCGCGCCAGCAACAGCGTCTGCGGAAAATGCCGGCGCACCAGATCCAAATCGTGCAGCACCGCGATCACCGTGCGGCCTTCATCGTGCCAGCGATGCACGATCTTCAGCAGATCGGCCATGGTCTTTTCGTCGACCGCGTTGAACGGTTCGTCGAGCAGGATCACCGGCGCATCCTGCATCATCAGCCGCGCGAACAGCAGCCGTTGGAACTGCCCGGCGGACAGGGTTCCCACCAGCCGCGCATCGAACCCCGCCAGACCGACCGCCGCCAGCGCATGCCGTGCGTCGTGCCGCACCACCCCTCCCAACCCGCGCAGCACGCCGATGCGCGCCACCGCGCCCGACATCGCCACATCCAGACAACTGATCGGAAAATCCCGCTCCATCGTCTGCGCCTGCGCCAGCAATGCCACCTGCGCGCGCTGCAGACCGCCACGATCGATGCGGCCATGGCTGGGCTGGTGCAATCCCATCAGCACCTTCAGCAAGGTGGTCTTACCCGCCCCGTTCGGTCCAACGATCGCGGTCATCGATCCGGGCGCGAATTCGCCGGACACGTGATGCACGGCCGGATGCCGTTCGTAGACCGCGGTTATGTCGGTCAGCCGGATCGCGCCCTGTGTCATGCCGCACGCGCCCAGAGAACCGCCAACAGCAGACAGGCGATCAGAATCAGCGCCACGAGCAGCCGCGCCCCGGCGCCCGCCGCCAAGGAAAGAGGAGACAACATAGTTACTATATAACATTACATTTTTTGCGCCGTCCATATGGCAAAGTGCCCGGGTATGTTACCCCTTGCCGATGCCCGCTATTCCAGATCCCGATGCCGAAGCCCGGCGCACCCTGACCCGCTATCGCTGCACTGCAACCCTGCTGCTGGTCGGCATGGCGGCACTGACGCTCGGCACCTATGCAATGCCGCCGGTTTATGCGACCGCGCTGCTGCAGGCCGCTGCCAAGGCCGGTTTTGTCGGCGGCGTCGCCGACTGGTTCGCGGTGACGGCCCTGTTTCGCCGCCCATTGGGCCTGCCGATCCCGCACACCGCCATCATCCCGCGCCAGAAGGAACGTCTGGGGCGCGCGCTGGGGCGCTTCGTCGCCAACCATGTCTTCACGCCGGACGAGCTGCGCCGCGTGCTCGGCCAGCTCGACATGGCGGGCATCCTGCGCGGCTTTCTGACCGATCCGCGCGCCACCCGCCCGGCCGCCGAGGGCATGGCGGCGCTGCTGCCGCGCCTGCTGGGCAGTATCGAGGACGGGCGCGCGCGCCGGCTGATCAGCCGGCTGATCCCGCGCATCGCCGGTGGCCCGGCAGCCGGGCGTATCGTGGCGCGCGCGCTGCGCACGCTGGTGGAAGGCGGACGGCATCAGGACATGTTCGGCTTCGTGGTCAGCGGGCTGCGCACCGCGCTGGCCGCGCGCGAGGACGCGCTACAGGCCGCCATCGCCGAGCGCGTCCGCGAGCAGGGCGGCAAACTGGTCGGCTGGGCGCTCGGCGCGACGATCGCCCGCCGGGTGATAAGCGCCGTCAACAGTGAGCTGGAGAAAACCTCGCCCGACGGATCGGACCTGCGCGCCGCCTTCGACGAATGGGTGCAGCGCGAAGTCGCCCGCATGGAGGAAGACCCCGCCCGCGCCGCCGAGATCGGCGCCGCCATCCGCCGGGTGATGTCGCACGAGGCCGTGCAGCATTGGATCTGGGACGTCTGGGCGCGATTGCGTCACGCGCTCGAACAGGACGCCGCCAATCCCAATGGACGCACAGTGCAGTTGCTGCAGAACGCTCTGGCCAATTTCGGCACTCTGCTGGCGGAAGACGAAGCTGCGCGCGCGCGGCTGGAACGTGCCCTCGAAACGTTGCTGGGCACCCTGCTGCCATCGGCGCAAACCCGTATCGCCGACTTCATCGCCGGGGTCGTCTCGAACTGGGACGCCGACACGGTCACTGAAAAGCTGGAACTGCGCGTCGGCAAGGATCTGCAGTATGTGCGGATCAACGGCACCCTGGTCGGGTTTCTGGTCGGCGGCGCCGCTTTTGCCGCGCTGCACGCAATTTTTGGGTCAGTGGCGTTCTAAAAATCCCCCTGAGCGTGAATTCAGATTATGATCTTTCTAAAGTTTAGTTTTTCGTGTATCATTTTTCCAAACCAACCCGTTTTTCACTAAGACCGGGATGGACATTTAGCTGGTCGCTTATATGGGGAGTGCTGAAAATGGCACGTATTTCGGCTTTTCTGATTGCGTTCCTGTTATTCATGGGTGGTTCGAACGCCTCTGCGCAGGGCAACCCGTCCTTCTCGTTCGTTAACAGCAGCAACCAGACGATTCTGGAGCTTTATGTGTCGTCGTCCAGACAAAACACCTGGGGCAGCGACCGTTTGGGGTCGGACGTTCTGCAACCGGGCGCGGAAGTTTGGATCGACCTGCCCAGTTCCGGCGGCTGCCGCGTTGACGTGCGTGTCGTCTATACCAACGGGCAGGATCGCGAATCGCGGAACGTGGAAACCTGCAGCCGAGGCTCTGTGTACTGGCGCTGAGCTTTAAGGACCAATCCTTGCGCGAAGAGGGCCGCTTTCCGGCCCTCTTTTCGTTTCAGCGGTCCGAATATTACGCCGGGCAAACTGAAAATACGACCGGTCATGGCAGGTACGGGCAATGGCAGGTACGGGGCAACGGCAGGCACCATTTTGGTTTGACATCGTTCAAAATGCGGAAGATTAAATTTTACATTACCATCTTTTCATATTTTAATTTTTCTGTATTATTCCTTTTAGTTGATTTCCTTCCGATGAGTTAAACGCATTGCACTGCAAAGGGTACAAAAATGACTCGTATCTCAGCTCTCCTCCTTGGACTTCTACTGTTCTTGAGTGGGGCCGACGCCTTCGCACAAAGAGGCAACCCATCCTTCTCGTTCATCAACAGTAGCGGCTACACGATCCGGGAACTTTACGTGTCGTCGTCCCGCCAGAGCAGCTGGGGCCACGACCGTCTGGGGCAATATGTCCTGCAGTCGGGCCAGAATATCTGGATCCCCCTATCCGGCGCGGGCGGTTGTTACGTCGACGTGCGTGTCGTTTACAACAATGGCCGGGCACAAGAAGCGCGGAACGTGGAAACCTGCAGCCGGCGCGCCTTGAGCTGGCGCTAGAACATCTTCACGTGACCGGGTGATCCCACCCAATCCACACCAGAAGCGCATGCTTCACAAAAAGAGGGCCTTCCCGGCCCTCTTTTTATTTCATCTGCTTCCTCAGAACCGAAGTGTGGATATCCCCTCGACGGTACATCTCATTCATTGCGCCGTATCCATGCCCGCCCCCGGCTTCGCTCCCGCCTCGCCTCCTGCGTGTTTTATATTACCGTGTTCCCATAATTCGATTTTCGCTGTAGCATTCCTCAAAGTTGATTGTTCTTCGATAAAATTATCCTGATCACAGGTGATCTGACTTTGATAATACGAAGGAATATCCAAGAATGGCTCGTATCTCAGTTTTTTTGATCGCGTGCCTGCTGTTCATGCATGGCTCGGACGCCGCCGCGCAAAATCGTTTCTGGCTTGTCAATAACAGCGGCCAGACCATCGAACAAGTTTATGTGTCGTCGGCACGCGAATCATCGTGGGGAGGCGACATCCTCGGTCGCTCGGTTTTACCCGCCGGTAACCGCATTCGCGTCGAGCCGAGGTTCCGTGACTGCGTACTGGACATTCGCGTCGTTTATTCCGGCGGGCGGGCCGATGAACGCCGCAATCTGAATGCCTGCAACATCAACACTGTCGCCTTTGGCGGCGGCAGTTACAGAGGCGGCAGCACAGGCGCCAATGTCCGCAGCGGTGGCGGCGGCGACCCGTCTTTCTCGTTCGTCAACAACGGCAGATCCACGATCCGCGAACTCTACGTGTCGTCGTCGCGCCAGAGCACTTGGGGTTCGGATCGTCTGGGGCAGTACGTTCTTCAGCCGGGCCAGAACACCTGGGTCGCCCTGCCCGGCAGCGGCGGCTGTCACGTCGACGTGCGCGTCGTCTATAATAACGGTCAGTCGCGCGAAATGCGCAATGTGGAAACCTGCAGCCGACGCTCTCTGAGTTGGCGTTGATCTCCACCAGCGTTACATATTCTGCAAGAAGAGGGCCCTTTCCGGCCCTCTTTTCGTTTCAGCACCCCGGCCGCATGTCGATCGTCGTCTCGCGCGATCCACCTTGCGGGAAAGACTCGAACAGCAGGCCAATCGACCGCGCCGCCACACGCGGGGCCGAGGTGCAGACGTTCGGCACGTATCCCACCGAAACACGCGATGAAAACACGGCGATCCTGCTGCTTTCGGTCTGCGCCCTGCCCGGCGCATAACGGAACATGTCAAGCGCGTACAGCCCGGTCCAGTACGCACGCTCGGCCCGGTTTTCGCTGACCCGCAGATGCACAAACAGATCGGCCTGCGCCTGATTTTCCGTCAGCCGGTACCCATGCCGTTGCAGCTCGGCAGTCAGCGCCTGCCGATAGAGGGTTTCCGTGCCTCGGGCCGGACCGCTCAGCCCGAACAGTCCTTGCGAAGGCAGTTCAATCCCCGTGATGACGGCCGTTTTACCAAGATGCCCGACGTCGACTGCCGGATTGCCCGTTGCGGTCAGATTGGCCGACAGCGTGCTGACCCCGACGCCGCACCCCCCTACCCCGGCCACCACGCACAGCATCGCCGCCTGCAGACCGAGCTTCCTCGACATGATGTTTTCCTACGATCGCGATTTCCATCTTTGCCACTGCAATGCCAGCCAGGCGATCACGCCTGCGCCGATCGCAACGGGAATGGCAATCGCCATGGCGAACACGACGAACCCGACCAGCGCCACCAGCACAGCCAGCACGGTGACGGCAATCGCCACACGGCCGATCCGCTGGGCCAGAGTCGGCCGCGGGGCTTCCCTGAAGTCGCCATCCAGCGTCATGTCGATAACAATATGTTTATCCTGATTTTTCCGCAGATCTTCCATTCTATTTAAGATGCCTCCGGCACTGCATTATTCAACCCCCAAACAAAGGCGCTTTTCAATTTTAAAAACTGCCCCTTAAATACCGTTTGATACTACCTTGATACCACAAATAACTAACGTCCAAGGGAGGTTTCGGGGCAATGACCTGGAATCAAGTTTACGACCCGTTCGGGTCAATGCCGGTATCCACCATCGTCGCGGCGCTGCCGGTGGTCGTCATGCTGGTCGCGCTGGCGTTCCTGCACTGGAAAGCCCATATCGCCGCCCTGACCGCGCTGGCGGTCGCCATACTCATCGCTGTCGTCGTCTTCACCATGCCCGTCGCGATGGCCGCCAAGGCGACAGTTTTCGGAATTCTGACCGGTCTGTTCCCGATCGGCTGGATCGTGCTGAACATCATCTTCCTGTACCGGCTGACCGTAAACAACGGCAGTTTCCAGATTCTTCAGGACACCATTGCCACCGTCACCCCGGATCGGCGCCTGCAACTGCTGTTGATCGCCTTCGCGTTCGGCGCCTTCTTCGAAGGCGCGGCTGGCTTCGGCACGCCCGTCGCGGTGACCGGCGCCATTCTGATGGGGCTGGGCTTTTCCCCGCTGGCGGCATCGGGCCTCAGCCTGATCGCCAACACAGCCCCCGTGGCCTATGGCGCACTGGGCACGCCGGTGTTCGCCCTGGCGCAGGTGACAGGGCTGGATGTGAATCTTCTGTCGGCCATGATCGGCCGGCAATTGCCGTTCTTCAGCCTGCTGGTGCCCTTCTGGCTGATCTGGGCGTTTGCCGGCTGGCGCGGCATGCTGGGGGTATGGCCGGCCATTCTGGTCACCGGTGTCAGTTTCGCAATTCCGCAATACTGGGTCAGTAACCACCACGGCCCGATGCTGGTCGACGTGATTGCCGCGCTGGTGTCCATGGCGTGCCTGGTCGCGTTCCTGAAAATCTGGCAGCCGAAAGAAATCTGGACCAGCCCGGCCCTGCGCGGCCGCGACGTCAGCGCGGGCAGTGCCATTCCACCACGCCCGACCGTGCAGCACGACACTGCCAGCGTCATCAAGGCATGGATGCCCTGGGTCATCCTGACGGTTTTCGTGTTCATGTGGGGGCTGCCCAGCATCAAAGGCTGGCTGGTACAAACCCTGCCGCTGACCTGGACCATCGACGGGCTGCACAATGCCATCATCAAGGTTGCCCCCGTGGTCGCCAATCCGACCCCTGAAGGCGCAAAATGGTCGTTTGCCATCCTGTCGATGACCGGCACGGGCATCCTGTTCTCGGCGCTGGTGGGCGGGTTGCTGATGGGCTACATGCCCATCGCGCTTATCAAGGAATATGGCAAGACGCTGTGGGTGGTGCGCTATTCGCTGATCACCATCGCCGCCATGCTGGGCCTCGGCACACTCACCCGATATTCCGGGCTTGATGCCACGATGGGCCTGGCCTTCGCCGCCACCGGCATCTTCTATCCGCTGTTCGGCACCATGCTGGGCTGGCTGGGTGTGGCGCTGACCGGGTCCGACACGGCATCGAACGTGCTGTTCGGGGGCTTGCAGAAGATCACTGCGGAACAGCTTGGCCTCAACCCGATCCTGATGGCGTCCGCGAACTCGTCCGGCGGCGTGATGGGCAAGATGATCGACGCCCAATCGATCGTCGTCGCCTCGACCGCCACCGGCTGGTTCGGACACGAAGGCACCATCCTGCGCTACGTGTTCTTCCATTCGCTGGTGCTGGCCATCCTGGTCGGGCTGGTGGTGACGCTGCAGGCCTACGTGCCGCCGTTCACTCACATGGTGGTTGGCTAGAGCAGATCGTGATCGGGTGGGATCACCCGGTCACGTGAAGATGCTCGGCAGACAAAGACCGAGAGCATTTCCCGTGAACCAGAGTAAACGGGAAATGCTCTAGCCGCCGCATAAAGAAAACGCGGCGCCCATCTCCGGGCGCCGCGTTTTTTGTGTCCGCCGATCGTATCAGACTGGGCGAACAATCAAAGTCGTGCCGTCTACATCCTCGATCCGCACGGCCGCACCGACCGTCAGGTCACCATCCACCCGGGCCTGCCAGTCGCTGTCGCCCACACGCACGCGCGCGCCGGTCGGGTTTATGCTGATCAGCGTACCGATCCGTCCCACCAGCCCGTCCTGCGGTGCGTTGACGGACGACGTTGCCACGTCGCGATGACGTTTGCGCAACCGCAGAGCCAGCGAGATTCCGGCAGCCAGAAGCACCACGAACACCGACACCTTGGCCCCGAAACCGAGCGGGATGAGCATGTCGATCAGCCCGGTAGCGAGCGCCGCCAACCCGATCCAGAGCAGGAAAACGCCGGGGATCAGAATCTCGGCCACCAACAGCACGAGGCCGACCAGAACCCATATCAGCCCTTCTTCCCAGACCATGACCTCATCCCTTCTGCCACGGCCCGGCGCCGCCGGCCGGCGGCCTGCCCGCCGGTATACCGCGCGCCGATGCCGCGCCATCCGGAACGCCACGCATCAGTTCCAGCGCCTGCGTGATACCACCGGCCAGCGCACCGCTTTCCATCGGCACGATCACCAGTTTCTGGTTCGGACTTTTCGCCAGCGACTCAAATGCTTTCACGTATTTGTCGCTGATGAAGTAGCGCAGCGCTTCCGGCCCGGTTTGCGCGGCGGCATCGCCCACCGCGCGGGTGGCGTTGGCTTCCGCTTCGGCCAGGCGTTCGCGCGCCTGCGCATCGCGCTGCGCGGCTTCCTGGCGGCCCTCGGCCTCTAGAATCTGCGCCTGCTTCGCGCCTTCGGCGCGCTTCACCGCAGCTTCGCGCTCGCCCTCGGCCTTCGCCACCGTGGCGCGGCGTTCACGCTCGGCGGTCATCTGCAGGTTCATCGCCCGGATCAGGTTTTCGGGCGGTTCGATCTTGCGAATCTCGACGCGGCTGACCTTCACGCCCCACGGATCGGTCGCCCCGTCCAGAATATTCAGCAGCGAGGAGTTGATCCGCTCGCGGCCGGACAATGTACCGTCGAGATCCATTTCACCGATCACAGCACGGATATTCGTCATCGACAGAGCGGTCAGCGCATTGGTCAGGTTCTGCACCTGATACGCGGCCTTGGCCGGGTCCATCACGCGATAATACACGATCCCGTCCACAGTGACCGAGGCGTTGTCGCGGGTGATCACCGTCTGTTCCGGAATGTCGAGCACGACTTCCTGCACGTTGATGCGCCGGCCGATGGTATCGATATACGGGACGATGAAATTCAGCCCCGGCTGCAGCATCTGGGTGAACTTGCCGAAACGTTCGACCGTCCACACCTCGCCCTGCGGCACCTGCCGCACGCCCTTGGCGACCGTCAATACCGCGAGAAAGAAAACAACGATCAGAATGACCGTTCCCAGTGAAATATCCATGACCTGTCCCAAGCCTGTTTGTTATCCCCGTTTTTTACACGGGGCGCGGCAAATTACCAAAAATATAAAAACAACAAAACCGAAAAGGGAGCTTTGAATGCGATAAAACCTGCGTCGGCCAGTCGATCATAACGCAACGGCACGTATTTCCACGCCTTTGACACTCACCCTCAGAACACCAGCAGGGCATCATTGGCGCCCTCGCGCACGCAGTAATACACGCTCCCGGTCACGGTAACCGGAACGTTGCCGCGTGTGACGGCCGTCCGTTCCGGAATACTCGGCGCCACCTCGTGCGTATCGAACTTCCGGAGCAAATGCATCTCCGGACGTAATTCCTTGAAGGAACGACCGGGACGTTCCACCGTCCATATCTCGTTCGTGGGCACGACACGAATACAGGCGATTATCAGGCCGAACCCCAGAACGGCGATAATGCCCAGAAAAACAACAACAATTACAGTGCTCGTGGTTTTCGGAACGACGATGGGGAACACCGGACTTGTAGAATAGGACTTGCCTGACGCACCCGCCGGCCCTACCCCACGCCGTCATGACCGATACACGCTCCCCCACCGCCGTGGAAGCCGCGCGCCGGCGCAGCTTCGCGATCATCGCCCATCCGGACGCCGGCAAGACCACGCTGACCGAAAAACTGCTGCTGAAAGGCGGCGCCATCCAGCTGGCCGGGGCCGTGCGCGCCAAGGGCGAAGGGCGGCGGACACGCTCGGACTGGATGAAGATCGAACAGGACCGCGGCATTTCGGTCGCCACCTCGGTGATGACGTTCGAACGCGACGGGCTGGTGTTCAACCTGCTCGACACGCCAGGCCATGAAGACTTCTCGGAAGACACCTATCGCACGCTGACCGCGGTCGACGCGGCGGTGATGGTGCTCGACGCCGCCAAGGGGATCGAAAGCCAGACCCGTAAACTGTTCGAGGTCTGCCGCCTGCGCGATATCCCGATCATCACCTTCATCAACAAGATGGACCGCGAAAGCCGCGATCCGTTCGAGCTGATCGAGGAGATCGAGAGCACGCTGGCGCTCGACGCTTCACCCGCCGCCTGGCCGATCGGTCAGGGACGCGACTTCATCGGCACCTACGACCTGCTGAACCCGGCCCTGCGGCTGGTAGCCGAGGGCAAGGAACACGTGCCAGTCACCGGGCTGGACGATCCGCAGCTCGACGCGCTGATCCCCGCCGACCGTCTGGCCGCCCTGCGCGAAGGTGCTGCGCTGGCGGGCGGCGCGTGTCCGGAATTCGATCTGACCAAGTTTCTGGAAGGCCATCTGACGCCGGTGTTCTTCGGCAGCGCGCTGCGCGATTTCGGCGTGTCGCACCTGTTGGACGGGTTGGCAAAATTCGCGCCGCCGCCGGGGGCACGTCAGGCCGATACGCGGCTTGTCGCGCCGGACGAGGACAAGCTGGCGGGTTTCGTGTTCAAGGTGCAGGCCAACATGGACCCCAACCACCGCGACCGCGTGGCGTTCCTGCGTGTATGTTCGGGGCGGCTGGTGAAGGGAATGCGCCTGAAGCAGGTGCGCACCGGAAAATCCGTGCCCGTGAATGCGCCGCTGTTCTTCTTCGCGCAGGACCGGCAAGTGGCGGAAGACGCCTGGCCCGGCGACGTGGTCGGCATCGCCAATCATGGCACACTGCGCATTGGTGATACGCTGACCGAGGGCGAGGACATCAACTTCCACGGCGTGCCGAGCTTCGCCCCCGAAATTCTGCGCCGCATCCGCCTGAACGATCCGATGCTGGCGAAAAAACTGCGCACCGCGATGGAACAGCTGGCCGAGGAAGGCGTGGTGCAGTTGCTGCGCCCGATCGACGGGTCGCAACCGGTGATCGGTGTGGTCGGGCAGTTGCAGCTCGACGTGCTGGCCAGCCGCCTGCGCATCGAATACGGCGTACCGGTCAGCTTCGAGGCGACGCCATGGGAACTGGTGCGCTGGATCAGCAGCGAGGACAAGGACGAGATCGAACGCTTCCGCCGCACCCACCGCGGCGATTCGGCCGAGGACCACGACGACGCACCCGTCGCCCTGTTCTCGTCCGACTGGCGCCGCCGCCGGGCCGAGGAAGAATGGCCGAAGCTGAAATTCCATGCCGTGCGCGAACAGCACGGAGTCAAAGCATCCTGAAGAAAAGGCCGTTTCAGCATTCCTGAAACGGCCTTTTCGATTCAGCGTTTGACGAACTGCGTCTTGCCGAACATGTTTTCGCGTTCGGCGTCGGTGATCGGGCCTTTGCGCTGGTTTTCCGACAATACCTCGACCCCGCGCTGCACGGCGGGGCGCGCGGCGATGGTGTCGTGCCAGCGCTTCACCGACGGATAATCCGCCAGGTCGATGTTGCGGCGCTCGGGCGAACGCACCCATGGGAAGGTTGCGATATCGGCGACGCTGTATTCATCGCCCGCAAGGTAGGTGCTCTGGCTCAGGCGTTTTTCCAGCACGCTGTGCAGACGCTTCACCTCGTTCGTATAGCGTTCGATCGCGTAGGGAATCTTCTCGGGCGCGTAAGCATTGAAGTGATTGAACTGCCCGAACATCGGCCCCACCCCGCCCATCTGGAACATCAACCACTGCAGCGCCGTATAACGCGCCGCAGGATCTTTCGGCAGCAGCTTGCCGGTTTTTTCCGCCAGATAGATCAGAATCGCGCCGGACTCGAACAGGCGCAATTCGCGCCCACCCGGACCGTCCGGGTCGATGATCGCGGGAATGCGATTGTTCGGCGTGATCGCCAGGAATTCCGGCTTGAACTGATCGCCCGCGCCGATATTCACCGGTACCACCTTGTACGGCAGGCCGAGTTCCTCGAGTGCGATATGCACTTTATGGCCGTTCGGCGTCGGCCAGGTCCAGACTTCGATCATGAAAGCCTCCTGTGGTTCAGCGAGCAAGTTCCTGTTCGACCAGCGTCGCCCAGATCGACGCACCGATCGGCAACGCATCGTCATTGAAATCGAAATTCGGGTGATGCACGGGCACGCCGCCCTTGTCCGCTCCTGCCTGCCCGAGGCGAATCATGCAGCCCGGCACTTTTTCGGCCATGTAGCTGAAGTCCTCGGCCCCCATGCTGGGCGGGCGCTGACGGATCACGTGATCGGTGCCCAGCACCTGCGCCGCTGCCTGTGCTGCCTTGTCCGCTGCACTGTCCGCATTGATGACGGGCGGATAGCCGCGCCCGTATTCGATACGCACGCTGGCGCCGTGCGCCTCGGCCGTGGCGCGCACGATATCGGGCAGCAGCTTCGCCATCTGTTCACGCACATGCGGCTTTAACGTGCGGATGGTGCCGCCGATATGCGCTTCTTCCGGGATCACGTTGCGCACCGTGCCCGCATGGAACTGACACAACGAGATCACCGCGCTTTCCAGCGGGTCCACCCGGCGCGCGACGATCGACTGCACCGCGATGACGATATGCGCACCGACCAGAATCGGGTCGATCGCGATATGCGGACGCGCCGCATGGCCGCCTTTACCGGTGATATAGATGTCGATCCGGTCCGCCGCCGCGTTGATCGGCCCGGCCACCACCGAGACCTGCCCCAACGGCTGTAACGGGTCGGTGTGTATCGCGTAAACGAAATCGCACGGGAAACGGTCGAACAGTCCCTGCTCGACCATCAGCTTGCCGCCACCATCGCCTTCTTCATCGGGCTGGAAGATGAAATGCACGGTGCCGTCGAAATTCTTCGTCTCGGCCAGATACTTCGCCGCGCCCAGCAGCATCGTGGTATGCCCATCGTGCCCGCACGCGTGCATGATGCCGGCATGAGTGGATTTATGCGCAAAACCGTTCGCCTCGGTCATCGGCAGGGCGTCCATATCGGCGCGGATCCCGATCGCACGTTTGCTGGTGCCGTTACGCAGCGTGCCGATGATGCCGGTGCCCGCAAGACCGCGTGTCACCTCGACCCCCCAGCTTTCCAGCAGGCGCGCCACCGTGGCGCTGGTACGGGTTTCCTGCATCCCGAGCTCCGGATGCATGTGCAAATCCTGCCGCCAAGCGGTCATATCTTGGGCAAACGCGGCGATGCTGTTGCGAACGGGCATGGTGTCTCTGCGATATTGAACGGAGCGCACATCATTGCGCCGCATATATGCGCCGTCCACCCCCGCGCCATGTCCTCGGCGAACCTCTCCATTGCACCATCGCCAATCGCGCGAAATGTTCCGGCGCCCCACTGGAGCCTGCACGCCAGCCGGTCTAGATTGCGCGCATGCAGACCCCGCTCCTTAAGGACAATGCCGTCGAAACCGAAATCCTGCGCCAGGTAGCCGCCTGCGAACCGGGACAGTTCATTGCACCCGGCGACATCGCGCGCGCGTTGAATGCCGACTGGCGTCCGCTGCTGTCCGCAGTGCGCCGGGCGGCGCTGCGCCTGCAGGCCGCCGGGCAGATCGACATTCTGCGCAAGGGCCGGCCGGTGCCCGCCGAAGAGGTGCGCGGCATCATCCGTCTGCGCCTGCGGACATGAGGATGCTGTCCCGTCTGGCAGGCCTGATCTTTCCGGCCTGTGCGGAAGACGGCGCGGCCGGTTTACCAATCCCACCGCCCCGCAATGTCGCAGGCACAATTCACAGCTTCCCGGTCACGGCACAGCATTTGCAATCCGTGGCGGAACGGACGGCCGAAGAGGCGGGGCTGTTCCCCATCGCGCACTACGATGCACCGTGCCAGTTGAATTTTGTCGTCCGCAGTCCGCTTCTGAATGCTCCGACCCTGGTCGCGATGGATATCCAGGGAGACGGACATTCATCGCAGATGACGTTCGCCGCCGATCCGGTCTATCCGGTGCTCGGCGCGTATGGCCGCAGAACGGCGACGGCACTGCTGGCCCGTATTGCCCGGCAGGTTGCCTGAGATGCGCGGGATCGGCCTGGCCCTGAAAGATGCATGGCGGCTGTCCCGCCCGTATTTCATGCAGTCCGAACAGCGCTGGTCGGCGCGCGGTTTGCTGGCGCTGATCGTCGCCATGAATCTGGGCATGGTCGGCATCACCGTCGTGTTCAGCTTCTGGAGCCGCGATTTCTATAACAGTCTGCAGGAACACGACTGGAACGCCTTCATCGCGCTGATGCTGGGGGTCCATAGAACGGCGAACGGCATCATGCCGGGATACGTGATCCTGGCGTTCCTCTATGTCAGCATCAGCGCCTATCAGCTATATCTGCAACGCGCGCTGCAGGTGCGCTGGCGGCAATGGACGACCGACAGACTGCTGCGCGACTGGCTGGACGATCAGACCTATTACCGCATGAGCCTGACCGATCGCGGCACCGACAACCCCGACCAGCGTATCGCCGAGGATCTGCGCCTTTACGCCGATTACACGCTGACGCTGGGGCTGGAGTTCATGCGCAATGCGATCACGCTGGTCTCGTTCATCGGCATCCTCTGGTCGCTGTCAGGGCCGCTTGAGCTGTTCGGCATCGCGATCCCCGGTTACATGGTTTGGGTCTGCGTGATCTTTTCGGCACTGGGCACGTGGCTTGCGCATCTGGTCGGCCGTACGCTGGTGCCGCTGTATTTCGAGAAGCAACGCGTCGAGGCGGATTATCGCTTCGCGCTGGTGCGGTTACGCGAGAACGCCGAAGGCATCGCCTTTTACCACGGCGAAGCGGACGAACGCGCCGGACTGACACAACGTTTCGCCGCGCTGGCACGCAACTGGTGGGCGGTCGCGCGACGGGAAAAAAATCTGAATTTTTTCACGTTCGGCTATGAACGCGCCGGCATCGTGTTCCCGTATCTGGTCGCCGCGCCGCAGTTTTTCGGCGGCAGCATGACACTGGGCGCATTGCAACAGACGGCCCAGGGTTTCAGCCAGGTGCAGGTTGCGATGTCGTGGTTCGTCGGCGCTTACGCCAGGCTGGCCGAATGGCGCGCCACCGTCGAACGTCTGTCGGGATTCCTCAACGCCATCCGCACAACGCCCGCCATGGTTGTGCGCGACAGAGCCGAAAAGAACGAGGCCCTGCATCTCGAAGATGTCTGCATCAGCACACCTGCCGAACAGACGTTGCTATCCGGCGCGACGCTGACGGTGCAACCGCGGCAGCATACGCTGATCTCGGGCCCGACCGGCAGTGGCAAATCGACCCTGCTGCGCGCCATCGCCGGTCTGTGGCCGTTCACCACCGGCAGGATCACGCTACCCGCCGGCGACAGATTCCTGTTCCTGCCGCAGCGTCCCTATATGCCGCTCGGCACATTGCGCAACGCCATCGCCTATCCGCTGGCCGGACAGGCCGTCGCCCCCGACACGCTGAGCGCCGTGCTGGATGATGTTGGGCTCGGCTATCTAGCGGCGCGACTGGACGATGAACAGAACTGGATGCTGGCGTTATCGGGCGGTGAACAGCAGCGCCTGGCCATCGCGCGCGCGCTTCTGGTCCGGCCGGACTGGCTGTTTCTCGACGAGGCTACCGCCAGCCTCGACAATACCTCCGAGGATCGGCTCTATACGCTACTGCGTACCCACCTGCCCGAGACGACGTTGATCAGCATCGCACATCGCACCGGGCTGGCACGTTTTCATGAACAGCATCTCGTGGTGACGCCACAGGATGACGGAGCCGCACTGTTGCAGCCGGCTCCAATTTAGCTGTTCCCTCTGCTTATTCCTCGGACTCGTCCGCCGACACGCTGTTCAGTTGGATGTAGTTCTGCATGCCAATGCGTTCGATGACGTGCAACTGCGTTTCCACGAAATCGATATGGCGTTCTTCGTCACGCAGAATATCCGACAGCAGGTCGCGCGTCGCAAAATCGCGTACGCTTTCGCAATGAATGATCGCCTCGCGCAGATCGGCGATCGCCTTTTCTTCAAGCTCCATATCGGCGCGCAGAATTTCTTCCACGTTTTCCCCGACGACCAGCTTGTTCAGCCGCTGCAGGTTGGGCAGGCCGTCGAGGAAGAGAATGCGTTTGATCAGCACATCCGCGTGCTTCATTTCCTCGAGTGACTCGGACATTTCGAGCTTGGCGAGCTTGCCGATACCCCAGTGATCCAGCGTACGGGAATGCAGGACGTACTGGTTGATGGCCGTCAGTTCGTTGGTTAATGCGGTGTTCAGATATTCGAGAACCTTAAGGTCGCCCTTCATGATATCGCTCCAATAATTACCGGAACAGATTCCCCATTATAATATCGCCCGTCAAGTTATTGTTTTACTGACAAATTCAATTAATTTGCTTTCACAACTTTATTCCGCTGCCAGTAGTGCGGGAGCACCACATGGCCGTGCGACTTCATCCACTATGCGTCGTATTTCCTCTGCGCATTGCCCGCAATCGGGGCGGCAGCCGCAGGCAGCATAAACCTGGCTGGCCCGGTTTGCGCCGGCCAGCGCCGCATTACGCACGTGACGATCGTTTAAACGGTTGCAAATACAGACGATCATGAGGCGCCCCTAACTGAGAACGCATCGCAATTAGCAAATCATGTTGAATTTTGCAAATAATTCTCATTCGTGATGATTTTTAGAATTGCGGCGCCATACCGTTCGAGCTTCGACGCCCCCACACCACGCACCTGCGCCAGTTCGGCCAACGTCTGGGGACGAAAGCCGGCAATTTCGTGCAGTGTCACATCGTGGAAAATCACATAAGGCGGCACACCCTGGCGTTTGGATTCTTCCAGCCGCCAGCTCCGCAGCCGGATAAAGCGTGGATCATCGGCATCCATCCCTCCATCCGCCGCGCGCGCGGCTTTCGTCGCCTGCGGGCGTGGTTTCACGACGGCGTCGCGCCGCAGCATCAGCCGGGTCTCGCCACGCAGGACCGGCCAGGCGCGTTCATCCACCAGACGCAAACCGCCATGGCCTTCAATATCGACATCCAGCACCCCGCGCGCCACCAGCTGGCGAATGACTCCACGCCAATGCAAAGCGCTCTGCCCGGCGCCGGCGGCGAAGGTCGGCAACAGGTCGTGGCCGTGGCGGATGATCGCCTCGGTTTTCTCACCACGCAGCATCGCGATCAGATGCAAGGCACCGAAAATCTGCCGGGTGCGATAGACGGCCGACAGTACTTTCTGTGCGTCTTCCGTGCCATCGAACACGTCCGGCGGTGTCGCGCATACATCGCAATGCCCGCATCCGTCGGCGATCTCCTCGCCGAAGCAGGCGAGCAGTGCACGGGTCCGGCAGGTGGCACTTTCCGCCAGCGCCACCATGGCCTCGAGGCGCAGACGCATCACGCGCTTCTGTACTTCGGGTGCGGTGGAGAGCGACAGGAAATGCCGCGCCCGCGCGATGTCGTCCATGCCGTGCAACAGCAACGTATCGGCCCGCTCGCCGTCGCGGCCCGCACGGCCGATCTGCTGATAATAGGCTTCCGGGCTGTCGGGCATGTCCAGATGCACGACATAGCGGACATCGGGCCGGTCGATCCCCATGCCGAAAGCGATCGTCGCCACCACGACCAGCGGTTCGCCGCTGCGGAACCGCCTGGCCGCGGCGCGTTTGACCGCAGGCTCCAGCCCCGCGTGAAAGGCGACCACTGGCAACCCGCGCGCCGCCAGACGAGCCGCCGTACGTTCGGTCTTGGCGCGCGAGCCGCAGTAGACGATACCGCACTGCCCTTCCCTGCCCTGCAGAAACTCTCGCAACTGCTGCGTTTCCGATATTTTGGGGGATGCCTGGATATGCAGATTCCGGCGATGAAAGCTCGCCGCGAACACGCGGGCCATCTGCATATTCAGGCTGCGCAGAATGTCATCGCGCGTGCGCGGATCCGCCGTCGCGGTCAACGCAATGCGCGGTACGTCGGGGAAGCGTTCGCCCAATATCGCAAGGTTACGGTACTCGGGCCTGAATTCGTGGCCCCATTGCGATACGCAATGTGCCTCGTCGATCGCCACCAGCGCCAGCTTCACCCGCGCCAGCCTGTCCAGTAACCCGCCGGATAGCAGCCGTTCCGGGCTGACATACAAAATATCCAGCGCCTCGTCGTGAATGGCGCGGAAGATGTCACGCGCCTCGCCGTCGTCCAGTTCCGAATGCAATGCCGCCGCCGCACAGCCTTGCTGGCGCAACGCCGCCACCTGATCGTCCATCAGTGCGATCAGCGGCGACACGACGACGGCCAGCCCGGGCAGCGCCAGCGCCGGAATCTGATAGCAGAGCGACTTGCCGCCCCCGGTCGGCATCAGCACCAGCGCATCGCCACCGGCCATCACATGCTGGATGACGACATCCTGAAGATCGCGAAACTGCGTATAACCGAAGACCTGCCGCAAGATCTGCGCGGGGTCTCTCCCCGACGCGGAGTCGCTCTTCGGTAATTCGTTCCCGGCATCTCCGTACACGGCGCAGTCTCATCCTCTCCTGAGCGACACATGCTCATGACAGGATTCCACCTGCGCCGCCAGATTGCGGATCAGCGCGTCGGCATACCCAGACGCCAGACGCTGACTTCGACGCGCCGGCTTTCCAGAGCCGACTGTTCGAAGCTGGTCGGCCCGCGCCCTATCGTCACGATTCGCTCGGGCGCCACGCCGCGCGTCACCAGCGCCCCCATCACCGCGCGCGCACGCCGGCGTGAAAGATCGACATTCGCCTGCGAGCTGCCTTCCGGATCGGCGAAACCCACCACCTGGATCCGTACCGACGGATGCTGCTTCGCCAGTTCGGCCGCTTCGTCAAGCCCACGCCGCGCCTCGACATCCAGCGCATCCGAGCCTTCCTGGAAAAAAATCAGATAGGCGCGATCACGCTGAGCACCCGGCTGTTGCGACGGCGGCACCTGACTGACGGCAGCGCCCGGCAGCGGCGCGATCGGTCTTCCCGTCGTACAGGCCGCCAGCAGCAACGACAAGGACACTGCGGCAAATCCGGATACAAGGCGATGCTTCATAGACCACTCCGTATGATTGTCTTCGTTACGCATGCCAAGCAAATGTGGCACGAGCAAGGTCTGTACGAAAGGTATTCATCCCATCGCCGGAATGGCCGCGCCCTGCGACAGGCGCCAGACCCGATCCAGATTCTCGGCCCCGGTCAGGCGATGCGCGATCAGCAGAATTGTACGTCCCTGCGCCGCATGGTCGAGCGCGGCATAGAATTCCTTTTCGGTCTCCAGATCCAGACCCGCGCAGGGTTCGTCCAAGATCCATATTCTGGCGGGCGACAACAGCGCGCGCGCCAGCGCCAGCCGCCGCCCCTGTCCGCCGGACAGATGCGCGCCGCTTTCTCCAACCCAGGAATCGAGACCATCCGGCATGCCGCGCACGACATCGGCGATCTGCGCCGCCTCGAGCGCCTGCCACAACGCCGCATCGTCCGCGTCTGGGCGCGCCAGCAGCAGATTGGCGCGCACCGTGTCGTCGAACAGATGCGTCGCCTGCGACAGCCACGCCACACGGTTGCGCACATCGGCCGCCCGCAACTGTGCGATATCGATCCCGCCCAGCAGAATGCGCCCCTGTTGCGGCACCGCCAGCTTCAGCGTCAGCGCCGCCAGAGTCGATTTCCCGGCTCCGGAAGGACCGAGCAGCGCGACCCGGCTGCCCACCGCCACATTCAGCGACAGGCCGGAAAAGACCGGCTGGCGATCATCGGCCCAGCGAAAACCGATTCCCTCGAACCGAAGTGATGCCTCGTCCGACGGCGCCTGCGCCACGGGCGGATCCGGCACGGCGGGTTCCGTGCCCGCCGCCGCCACGACGCGCCGCGCCGCCGCCGCCGCCTGCCCGGCCAGCATACCCGCACGCGGCAGGCCGCCCACCGCCTCGAACGCCGCCACCGACAGAAACGCCGCCACCACCGCGCCAGTTGCGGAAACACCCGCCACCAGCAGAATCAGCAGCAGCACGCCCTGTCCGCACAAAAATGCCAGCGCATTCCAGACCGCGCCACGCCGCGCCAGATCGCGCTGCACGGCCAACAGCACCGCCTCGCGCGCCTGCACCGTGGCGATCGTCCGGCCTTCGGCGCCGACCGCCATGATTTCGCTGCGCGCGCTGATCGCATCGACCACGGCGACCCGCAGATTGGCCGATGCATCCGCCGCCCGTTGACCCGCGTCCTGCGCGGTACGCAACGCCCAGAACGGCAGCACGAACGCCGCACAGGCGAACAGCCCCAACACCGCGACCGCCAGAAAAGCGTTCTGCCAACCGATCACCACCGCCAGCACCGGCACCATTACCAGCGCGCCAGCCAGCGGCACCGCCACGCGCAGATACAGACCGTCCAGCGCTTCGATGTCGGACACCAGCCGCGCCAGCACGTCGCCAGCCTGGCGAAACCCCAGCCCGCCGGCCGACGAATTGGCCAGCCGGCGGAAAAACCACACACGGATATCGGCCAGCACACGAAACGTCGCCGCATGCGTGGCCAGGCGCTCGAAATAGCGCAGCGTCACGCGCCCGCCACCCAAAAGGCGCAGCAGCATGGTGGCGGCGATCCCCGCCCCCATCGCGCTGGCCGAAACCGTCGCGCCGGCCACCCCCATCAACGCCAGCCCGCACAGCAGGGCAGCGACCGACACCACAAGCCCCAGCAGCAGCACACCGGCACGCGGCCGCGCCAATGCCAGAATCGGCTGCAACGCGCTCCAGGCCGACGAACGGGAATTCGAGGTCTGCATATCGCCGCCGCTCATGCTGCGCTCTGCGTCGAAATGACACGCCCGTCACGAAGATCGATCCGTGTGCTGGCCCAGTTATGCGCAGCCGCGGCATGGCTGGCCACGATGACGGTCCGGCCAGCCGACAGGCGGCGCAGTGCATCCAGCAGATCCGCCTCGGTCGCCGGGTCGAGGTGCGTGGTCGGTTCGTCGAGCAGCAGAAGCGGCGCGTTGCGCAGAAACGCACGCGCCACCGCCACGCGCCGCGCCTCGCCGCCTGACAGGCCGTAGCCACCTTCCCCGATCATCGTGTCCAGCCCATGCGGCAGATGCGCGGCAAAAACATTCACGCGCGCCGCATTGGCCGCAGCCTCGATTTCGGAGTTGCTCGCCTCGGGGCGCGCGAAGCGGATGTTGTCGCGGATCGATGCGGAAAACAGGTGCGGATTCTGCCCCACCCACGACACCAGACGGCGCAGCGCCGCTGGCACCAGCGTGTCGATATCAACGCCGTTGATCGTCACCCGGCCCGAGGCCGGTTTCACAAACCCCAGCAGCACCGCCATCACCGTCGATTTGCCGGAACCGGACGGTCCCGCCAGCACCAGCGTGGTTTCCGCCGGGATACGAAACGACAGATCGTCCAGTGCCGGGCCGCGTTCCGGATCGTAGATGACCCGCACATGTTCGAACACGACGCTCGCACCGCGGGCCGCCACGGCACGCACGTCGGTTTCCTCGGTTTCGGGCATTGCGGCCGGCAGTGCCGACAGGCTTTCGGCCGCGCCCTGGGCGTGGATCCGGTCCTGGTATGCCGCGGCGAAGGCGCGCAATGGCGCGAAAAACTCGGGCACCAGCAGCAGCACGAACAGCGCATGCGCGGCGCTGTCCAGATTTCCGCTCAGCAGATCACGGCCGTAGTGCAACGCCAGGCAAGCCAAGGTCAGCGCCGCAGCAAAATCGAGCACCGCCGACGACAGAAAAGCGACCCGCAGGACGCGCAGGGTCCGCCGCCCCAGTTCCGACGCGGAGGCCTGCAGCGCAGCGGCTTCGGCTTCGGCGCGGCCGGCGAGCACAATGGTCGAAATGCCGCGCATGCGGTCCAGAAAACGGGCCTGCAACCGCGACAGCGCCAGAAACTGCTTGCGCGATGCCGCCGCCGCCCCCAGCCCCGCCAGCGCCATGCCCAGCGGCACCATCAGTCCTGCCCCCAGCAAAGCCAGTCCGGCCAGCCAGTCGATCGCAAAAACGCACGCCATCACCAACAACGGTCCCGCCACTGCCAGCATCGATGCCGCCGCCCAACGTGCATGCAGCCCATCCAGCGCCTCGACCCCATCGACCAGAGCCGTCGATAAAGCGCCGGTTGGCAGCTTGGACTGCACGAGGCCCAGAACACGGGCCAGGGCCTGCGTACGCAGCCGGCGCCGGGCCGCCGCCCCCGCGGCAAAACCCATCCAGTCCGCAAAAACCCCCAGCAGCGCACGCAACACGGCGGCGGCTGCGAATCCCGCCATCGCCCACCAGGCGATGTTTCCCGCCAGTGCCACCGCCAGCGTCAGCGCCACACACCCAGCCTGCACGATGCCGAGCAGAATTCCCCCCAACCCCAGCAATACGGCAGAACGCGCGGAAGCACGCGCCAGACGCATCTCCGTCGCCATAAAGGCTTTTGATGCCTGAGCTTTTACTTGATCCATACCAGAAGACATAACCGTCATATCGGTTTTGCGCTATGCTTGTTCACCAACCGTTCGAATTCTCGCGCAACTGAGGCGGATACACCGATCCAGCAAGAAACAGACCGGCAATGTTCATGTTCTGCCACACATTTATCACATGCAGTACCATCGAACCGTATCGTCGTGAGATCCTGTTTTACGTTTAGACACACCCAAAGCTTGAAAGAAAATAAAATTCGATTTGCTTCGGTAAAAGCAATGATAATCAAATGCAATAACTAAAAATAAGTATTATTCTTATCTATTTACTGGAATTTAATATTTGTATTTTTCTTTCTGAATTCACAACAGTTTCTATTTGATGAGCATTTCAATACAATAAAATCTTCCGCAAATCAAATATAAACAAGCCTGCAGAAGCTATTTTCTGATTTCTAACGTGTCTAAAAAACATCCCCCCTTCTTTTGATAACTGATATTTCGGAAAAAACGGCAGCAGAGGTGTGAAATTTCACAATTGTTTTTGCAATATAAACTATGCTAATACCACATTTCCTGCTGTATGATTTACCGTATGACGCGCTTTACTTTCACAGAACCTGAAAATAAAAATTCCAGCCACAGCAGCACAATGAAGCGTCTGCCACAGAACCAGTTGGCATACGAACAGTTAAAGGCGGCCATCATCACTTTACGTCTGCAGCCAGGCTCTTACTTGAACGAAACTGCGATCTGCGCCGAACTCCGGTTGAGTCGCAGCCCTGTGCATCACGCCTTGCACCGATTGATGCATGAAGGGCTGGTCAGTGTCGTCCCGCGCAAAGGCGTGCTGGTGAAACCGCTTTCCATGAATGACTTTCTCGAACTGATGGCGGTGCGGCGCATCAACGAACCGACGGGTGCCGCCTTGGCTGCAGAACGCATCACCCAGGCCGAGCTTGAACATCTGAACGCCAACCTCGCCATCATGCGTGAAGCGAAGCGCGACAACCTGATCAATCTGATCATGCTGGATCGCAATTTTCACGCCCTGATCGCCACGGCTTCACGCAATCGCGCTTTGGCGCAAATCATCAAAAGCGTGCACGATCGCTCGTCCAGATTCTGGGCGCTGGCGCTGTCGCTTGGTGTTCATCTCGACGACATCCTGCAAGAACACATCAGCATCCTGCATTACCTGCAACAGCGTGACGCGCAGAACGTTTCTGCCGCCATGGTCGCACATATCGATTCTTTTTCGCGCGCTCTATCAACTATAGGTGAAATTTCTTGAGGCGCATCACAGCATTTTAGCTACTCACCCAGGCGTTTCTGATGCCTGCACACCACGCGCCTGCCTACCCGACCTGGGACTATGCGCTAATCGCGCTGGTCCCAGGTACGGTAATATGCAAGTGCAACCGGTGCGAAGCGTGCAACCAGCCCGTGCGCGGCAATCGGTTTCATCCTGCTGATCGGGAGCGCGCTGTCTTCAAGGCGCCTTCCCGCACAAACCGCCGCCATCTCCTTGCCGATTGCAGTCCCCAGAGCAAGGCCGCGCCCATTGCATCCGATCCAGGCCAGAACTCCCGGCGCCAGTTCGTGAACATGCGGCATGCGATCTTTGGTGATCCCGACATACCCCCACCACGCCTGTGGAAACGTCACACGGCCGGCCTGGGGAAACACGCTCTGCACGCGCGCAGCGATGCGCGCCCTGATCCGATTCTCCCATCCGATCGACAGCATCAATGCGCCCCCGGTCACCAGGCGCCCGGCGGTATCGAAGCGATAGAAATACAAATCGTTGCGCGTATCCGACACGGCCTGCCCTCCGGGCAGGATGCGCGCCCGCACTGTCGCAGACAGCGGTTCTGTTGCCATCTGGTATGACCGGATCGGCACGACGGTACGCCGTAAACCCGGCCACATATCGTCCGAATACGTGCCCGTCGCCAGCACGATGCGCGAGGCACGTACATTCCCGGCAGGCGTGACGATCTTCCAGACCGAACCTTCGCGCTGCAGCGCAAGTGCAGGCGTATCGGTAAAAACCCGCACCCCCGCTTTCTGTGCCGCCGCCGCCAGGCCACGCACATAGCCGAGCGGATTAACGTGCCCGCCCGTTCTGTTCATCCATCCGCCGTACCAGTGCTCCGTGCCGAGCAGGCGCGACATCTGTGCACGATCCAGCAGTTCGACCGGCGCGCCACGTTCGCCCCACATGCGCACACGCTTTTCGGCCAGCGCCATGCGCGATGCGCGATGCGCCGGCTGCACCCAGCCATTCTGCACCGCTTCCGCCTGTATGCCGTGCCGGCGGATAAGATCGAAAACCAAAGCCGCGGAATCACGGATCAATCCGACGAATCTCTCCCCTTGATCGCCTCCCAGAGCCGCGATCAGCGTATCCGGATCGGCCCGCGACAGGGTCGGGATCACCTGCCCGTTGTTGCGCCCGGAAGCACCCGCTCCGATCACACCGGCCTCGAGCACCGCGACCGACAGCCCGGCCTCCGCGCAGTGCAAAGCGGTCGACAGACCGGTATAGCCGCCGCCCACGATGGCAACGTCGACCCGGATATCTCCGGCCAACGGCCCAGTCTCCGGCGGTAGCGGCGCTGTTTCATCCCACAATGTCGGCGGCTGTTCGACCGGATTTCTCACAAGAATGTAGACCATATACAATTTTGAAAGCGGCAGATGCGCTTCTTACATGCATCCGGCCCGCCAGGCCAGAAGACAAAACTTTACCGGCCCTTGCAGATCATCCCGCCCTGGAAACCGCGCGCCGCGCCATCACGCCGACCAGGTGGGCACGGTACTCGGCGCTGGCGTGGATGTCGCTGTTCAATGCGCCGGCCGATGTCCTTACGCCATCCAGAGATGCAGGCGACCAGGATTTTCCAAGAGCATTTTCCATCTCGGAATGGCGGAACACGCCATCCTGGCCCGCCCCCGTCACTGCAACGCGCGCACCGTCGCGTCCTTTCGCCACAAAAACGCCGACCATGGCATAGCGTGAAGCAGGGTTCGGGAATTTTTCATACCCGGCTTTCTCGGGTACCGGGAACTCGACCGACACGATGATTTCGTCCTGCTCCAGAGCGGTGGCAAACATGCCGTGAAAATACTCATCCGCCGGAATACGCCGCTTGCTGGTCACCACCGTCGCCCCCAATGCCAGCACAGCCGATGGGTAGCACGCCGACGGGTCGTTATTCGCCAACGAACCACCGATCGTGCCGCGATGGCGCACCTGTTCATCCCCGATGTGTCCGGCCAGATGGGCAAGCGCCGGGATGGCGGCTTTCACTTCGGCGCTGGCGGCAACCGCGGCATGCGTCGTCATCGCACCGATGGTAATCACATCGCCTGCCCGCGTGATTCCAACCAGTTCCTTCAACCCGGACAGATCCAGAATCCGTGACGGCTTGGCCAAGCGCTGCTTCATAACGGGAATCAGCGTCATCCCGCCGGCCATCAATTTTGCTTCTCCGTCATCCGCCAGAATCCTGACGGCATCGGGCACACTCGCAACCTTGGCATATGTAAAATTGTACATTGCTTCCTCCGTTATGCCGCAACCTGCCGGCGGTGTGTCTGTATGATTTCCCAGATTTTCTGTGCCGAAGCCGGCATATCCACGTGGCGGACTCCGTAGTCACGCAGCGCATCAACGACCGCACCGATAACCGCCGGCGGAGAGCCAATCGCGCCGACCTCTCCACACCCTTTGGCGCCCAGCGGGTTATGCGTGCACATCGTGCTTTCGGTGCCGACCTGAATGTTTGGCAGGTCGTCGGCGCGCGGCATCGTATAGTCCATCATCGAACCGGTCAGGAGCTGGGCGTGTTCGTCATACACCGCTCTTTCCAGCAACGCCTGCCCTATTCCCTGTGCGATTCCGCCCTGCACCTGTCCTTCGACGATCATCGGGTTCACCACCCGCCCGACATCATCCACCGCCACGAAATTCACCACATGCGTTACGCCGGTATCGATGTCGATCTCAACCTCGGCAATATGGCAACCACCGGGATAGGTAAAGTTCTTCGGGTCGTAGAACGCCGTTTCCTCGAGCCCCGGCTCCAGTTCTTCAATCGGGTAGTTGTGCGGTACATAGGACGCCAGCGCAATATCCCCCAGCGTGCGCGATCGGTCGGTCCCGGCGACCGTGAATTTTCCGTCCTTGAATTCGATATCTTCGACCGCAGCCTCCATCAGATGGCCCGCGATACGCTTGGCCTTGGCGATGATCTTGTCCATCGCCTTGACCATTGCCGCCCCGCCGACCGCCAGCGAGCGCGATCCATACGTCCCCATGCCGAACGGAATCCGCGCCGTATCGCCATGCACGATTTCAACCTGCGAAAACGGAACACCCAGCATATCCGTCACCAGTTGCGCCAGTGTCGTCTCGTGCCCCTGGCCATGACTGTGCGTGCCGGTGAACACGCTAACGCTCCCTGTCGGATGGATGCGGATGTTCGCCACCTCGTACAGGCCTGCGCGCGCGCCGAGGCTGCCGGCCAGTGCCGATGGCGCTATGCCGCATGCTTCCAGATAGGTGGAAATGCCGATGCCGCGCAGCTTTCCTCTGGCCAGCGCGGCGCGACGCCGGTCCTCGAAGCCACCCCATTCGGCAGCGTTCATCGCTTCTTCCAGCGTGCGCACATAATTTCCACTGTCATATTGCAAGGCCACCGGGGTCTGATACGGGAAAGCATCCTCGGGGATGAAATTGCGCCGGCGCACGGCAACACGGTCGAGCTTCAGGTCATACGCCACGGCGTCCACCAGACGTTCGAGCAAAAATGCCGCTTCCGGCCTGCCCGCACCGCGATACGCATCGACCGGCACGGTATGGGTGAACACTGCCTTCACTTCGGCGTAGATCGCCGGTGTTTTGTAGACCCCCGCCAGCAACGTCGCATACAGATAGGTCGGGATCGCCGGCGCAAAGGTCGACAGATAGGCGCCCATATTTGCCAGCGTGCTCACCCGCAGCGCCAGGAACGTCCCGTCCTTGTCCACCGCCATTTCGGCAACCGACACATGATCGCGCCCATGCGCGTCGGACATGAAGGATTCCGTGCGCTCGGCCGTCCACTTGACCGGACGGCGCAGTTTCGCCGACGCCCAGGTGACGATCGCCTCTTCCGCATAGTGGTAAATTTTCGAACCGAAACCACCACCGACATCAGGCGCCACCACACGCAGCTTATGCTCGGGAATGTGCAACACGAAAGCGCCCATCAGCATACGGATGACATGCGGGTTCTGGCTGGTCGTATACAACGTGTAATCACCGGTGCCGGGATCGAAGTCCCCCAAGGCTGCACGCGGTTCCATAGCGTTCGGGATCAGGCGGTTGTTGCTCAGCTCCAGCCTCACGACATGTTCGGCACGACTGAAAATATCGTCGACGACCGTTTTGTCGCCGATATGCCAATCATAACAGAGGTTGCTGCTCAGACCGTCATGCACCTTGGGCGCACCCGCGGCCAGCGCATCCCCGACCGAGCCGACTGCCGGCAGGTCCTCAAGGTCGATCACCAACAGTTCCGCGGCATCCTTCGCGCCTTGCAGGCTTTCGGCAACGACCACCGCAATCGGATCACCGACATGGCGGACAACGGTGTCGGCCAGCACGGGGTGCAAGGGTTCAGCCATCGGCGAGCCATCCTTGCTGTGCACCTGCCAGCCGCACGGCAAACCACCGACATTGTCCTTCGCCATATCGGCGCCGGTAAATACCGCCACAACCCCCGCCGCAGCTACAGCCGCGGTGACGTCGACCGATGCAATACGCGCATGCGGCCGATCACTGCGCCGGATATATGCGTAGAGCTGATTCGGCCGACTGATATCATCCGTATAGTGACCACATCCGGTCAGAAACCTCTGATCTTCCTTGCGCCTGACCGCAGCGCCGATTCCTTCGAACGTCATGACGGTCCCCCTTGCAGCCTACAGTTTCGTTATTCGGCTTTACATCCAAAGTATCACCTGAGGTACACACCAACCTCGTCACCCGGCAGCCTGCATCGCCTTGCCATGCATCAGCGGCCAGGCAGCAGCAATCGCTTTCACGATATTATGATATCCGGTGCACCGGCAGAGATTACCTTCAAGCCCTTCGCGGATCTGTTGTTCGCTCAACCCTTCAGGGTGGTTTTTCACCAGGTCCACCGCCGACATCACCATGCCCGGCGTGCAGAACCCGCATTGCAGGGCGTGATGCTCGCGAAACATCTCCTGCATCGGGTGCAGCGTCCCATCCGCCGCGGCCAGCCCTTCTATCGTCACGACCTGCGCTCCATCGGCCTGCAATGCCAGCATCGAACACGACTTCACCGACATGCCGTTCACATGGACGACACAGGCCCCACACTGGCTGGTGTCGCAGCCGACATGCGTTCCGGTCAGACCGAGTTTCTCGCGCAAAAGCTCAACAAGAAGGGTCCGGCCTTCGACATCTACAGTGTGCGGTTTTCCGTTTACCGTCAGCGCGACCTGCGGCATTGCATCCCCCCATCACAGTTTTCAGAACGGCATTGCCGGCCGTTCTTTCCGAAACGAGTTTGATCCCAGCGTTACCCAATGGTCAAGCATGCAAAGAGTCCGGCAGAGCATCCAGATGGCAGGCGATCTGATGACCTTCCGCGATCCGGCGCAAAATGGGTTCTTCCTTGATACAGCGCTCGTAGGCCAGCGGACAGCGCGTATGAAACCGGCAGCCGGCAGGTGGATTGACCGGGGATGGAACATCACCGGTCAGAACAACGCGCTGGCGCTTCACTGTCGGGTCTGGAACCGGAACGGCAGACAGGAGGGCCACCGTATATGGGTGGCGCGGAGAGGAAAACAGGGTTTTCCGGTCGGCAATCTCCATCGCTTTGCCGAGATACATCACCATGACGCGATGCGTCAGATGTTCCACGATCGCCAGATCGTGCGAGATAAACAGCAGCGCCAGCCCGAGCTTGTCCTGCAGGTCCGACAGGAGGTTCACGATCTGCGCCTTGACCGACACATCAAGCGCGGACACCGCTTCATCGCAAACGATCAGATCGGCGTTCGTCGCCAAAGCGCGCGCAATACCGATACGCTGACGCTGCCCACCGGAAAACTCGTGCGGGAAGCGGCTTTTTGCCTCACGCGGCAGCCCCACCATCTCCAGAAGCGCCTCGATCCTGGCGTCCAGATCGGCGCGCGAGGATGCCAGATCAAAATTCAACATCGGTTCAGCTAAAATATCACGCACCCGCATACGCGGACTCAGCGATGAGAACGGATCCTGAAATACAACCTGCATATGTCGGCGCAGGCTGCGCAGCCGGCGCTGGGACAAATTATCGATGCGCTGCCCGTTCAGATACACCTCACCATCTGTCGGTTCGGTCAGGCGCAGGATGGTCTTGCCGATCGTGGACTTTCCGCAGCCGGATTCTCCGACGATCGACAGGGTCTCTCCACGAAACAGGTCGAAGCTGATGCCATCCAGCGCATAGACATAGCCGCTTACCCCTCCCAGAAAACCGGCCCGGATCGGGTAATGCTTTTTCAGATCCTTCACCTGCAACAATGGCTGCGTACTCATGCGCTCATGCTCCGCGCGGCATAGTGGCAAGCCGCCCAATGGCCTGGTTTTTTCTCGTCGATGGCCGGCGCTATTCGGCGGCAGATATCGTCGGCCTTCGGGCAGCGCCCTGCAAAAGCGCACCCGACGATCGGTTTGAGCAGACTTGGCACTAGCCCGGGAATCTCTGAAAGTTTGGTTCGCTCCGTATCCTGCAGCGATGAACCAAGCCTTGGCACCGCCCCCTGCAAGCCCTGTGTGTAAGGGTGAAGCGGATTGAGAAATATATCACGAACGGACGCCTCTTCGACCTTGCGGCCCGCGTACATGACAACGACCCGTTCGGCCGTTTCAGCCACTACGCCAAGGTCATGCGTGATCAGCATGATGGCCGCACCGACACGGTTCTTCAGATCCGTCATCAAACCGAGAATCTGCGCCTGGATGGTTACATCCAGCGCCGTCGTCGGCTCGTCGGCGATCAGCAGACTCGGGCTGCAGGCCAACGCGATTGCAATCATCACGCGTTGCCGCATGCCGCCTGACAACTGGTGCGGGTATTCTCTGGCGCGCCGCCGCGGCTCTGGAATACCGACGACCTCGAGCATTTCAACCGCCTTTTCGGCGGCTGCGCGTGCCGATAGCCCCTGATGCAAACGCAATGTTTCCACGATCTGCCGGCCAATGGTCATCACCGGGTTCAGCGATGTCATCGGCTCCTGAAAAATCATACCGATCCTGTCGCCACGGATTCGACGCATCTCTGCATCCGAAAGATCAAGCAGGTTTCGGCCATCGAATCTGATCTGCCCGGCAATTTTTCCCGGAGGTTCTGGTATCAACCGCAAAATCGACATCGACGTTACGGATTTTCCGCAGCCAGACTCACCTACAATCGCGACGGTTTCTCCGGCTTCGATCTTGAACGAAACGCCATCGACCGCACGAACGATCCCGGCCGGTGTCGCGAAGTGCGTTTGCAGTTCTTCAACTTCGAGGAGGGCCATGGGTTAAATCCGTTTTGCTAGTCGGGGATCCAGCGCATCACGCAGACCATCCCCCAGCAGATTGACCGCCAACACCGTCAAAGACAGAAAACAGCACGGAAATAAAATGATATACGGCTTGACCTGCCACAACGCGCGCCCCTCCGCCACGATATTCCCCCAGGATGGAATTGTCGGTGGCGTGCCGGCCCCAATGAACGACAGGATACTTTCCACGATCATTGCAGAGGCACAGATGAACGTCCCCTGCACGATCAGCGGTGCCAGAGTGTTCGGCAGAATGTGCTTCAGAATAATCTTCGGCGTCCTTGTTCCGGACGCAACCGCGGCCTCGATATAAGCCTGTTCGCGCAGGCTAAGCACTACTCCTCGCACAAGCCTGGCCACACGCGGAATTTCAACGACGGTTATCGCGATGATCACATTGGTGACGGACCCGCGAGTCAGCGCCATCAGGGCGATCGCCAGCAGGATTCCCGGGATCGACATCAGGCCATCCATAACCCGCATGACGACCCCGTCGGCAGCACGGATATAACCGGCGATCAGGCCGACGGCCAATCCGAGTGCTGATGCAAAAATAGCAACCGTTACACCGATGATCAATGATATGCGCGCGCCATACAACACACGCGAATACAAATCGCGCCCGAGTCTGTCGGTGCCGAACCAGTTCAGCTCGGATGGCGGTCGCACCCGCCGCGCTGGAGCGATCGCTGTCGGGTCGACCGTGCCGAGATATGGAGCAAAAATAGCAATCAGCACCATCAACAGAAACAAGCTGCCGCCAGTGGCAATCGCCGGGTGCCGTACGATAAACCCCATAAGTCGCCCACGCGTTCGGGGAGGTGGCAAGATTTCCGGCAAAACGGGCGCTGTATGGAGATCGGGTCTTGTTGATATGCTGCTCAATAACGGATCCTTGGATCGAATACGGTGTAAAGAATGTCAACGATCAGGTTGACCAGAACATATGCAAAGCTGAACAACAGAACGACCCCCTGAATGACAGGATAATCGCGCCGCAGAATTGCATCGACCGTCAGAGTACCCAATCCCGGGATCGAGAACACGGTTTCCGTCACGACCGCACCACCAACCAGGAGCGCCACGCCAACGCCAATGACCGTTGCAATAGGAACGGCCGAATTCCTGAGCGCGTGCGTAAAAAGAACCTTGCCCTGCCCAAGTCCTTTTGCACGTGCCGTGCGAATATAATCTTGTGATAGCACTTCGATCATCGTGGCGCGTGTGATGCGTGCGATCAGCGCAACATAAACCCCACCCAACGTTATGGTCGGCAGGATAAGCTTGCTCAGGAACCCACCAAACCCATCGGCGATCGGCACATACCCTTGTACTGGCAGCCACCCGAGTTGGATGGAAAAAATATATGTGAGCAGATATCCGATCACGAAAACTGGCAGTGAAAACCCAAGCACTGCGAATGTCATGATCAGACGGTCAATCCACATCCCTTGTTTCCGGGCCGCGATAACTCCCATCGGGATGGCGATCGGTATCGCGAATAGAAGTGTTGTCAGGCACAGGGATAATGTCGGTTCGACCCGCTGTGCAATCATTGTGGTAACCGGAAGATTGGTAAAAATCGACGCCCCGAGGTCAAGATGCACCACATCCCATAGCCACGCACCGAAGCGGACCAAATAGGGTTTGTTCAGCCCGAGAGACTGGCGGATACGTTCAACATCCGCCGGTGAAGCCTGGTCTCCCGCAATGATCGCAGCCGGATCTCCCGCAGAAATGTAAAGAAGACTGAATACAAAAAGTGCCACAAGCAGCATGACCGGAATCGTCGACAAGATTCGCCTGAAAATGTAGGCAAGCATCCGTTCCGTGCTCCCTGTTTCGTATACTTACGTTCGACACTTATGTGCCGCTTACGCTCCACAGCAGCATAGCATTACGCCTGATGCAATCCGCTCAATGGCAATATCCGTGAAATAGATTGGTTGAGCTAAAGTGACTCAACCAATCGTTGCATTCTCAGGTTTTTCTGACGTTGTAAAAGACGATAGGTCCGCCACGCAAAACGCCCGTAATGTTCTTGCGATATCCGGTCGGCTGAAAATACTGACCAAGCGGTATATACGGAGCATCCTGCCAGACCTGAAGCTGGATATCATCACAAATCTTTTTTTGCGCAGCCAGATCAGACGCGTCAAACCACGCGTTACGCAGCTCTTCAAGACGCGGCGCTGTCGGCCAGCCGATCCATGCCCCTTCCCCATTGCCACGTATGTTCAGATGCCCGGCCGGATTCAGCATGTCGACTGCATTCCAGGATGTACAGAACGTGCTCCATCCTCCCTTTTCAACCGGTTCCTTGCTGTTGCGCCTCTGCACGACCGTACCCCAGTCCGTTGCTACATAATCAACGTTAAAACCAATACGCTGGAAAAGATCGTATGTAACTTCCCCCAAAGGTTTCAGAATGGGAAAATCCGTCGAGCCCATCAGCACAACCTTCTCGCCGCGGTATCCGGCGCGCTCAAGCTGACGCTTGGCCTCGTCGACGCTTCGTGGTCCAGTCAGCACTTCCATTCCCGCATTTGACGCCATGTCCGTATTGGGAGCGAACACACCGATCCCTTTCCGCCACAACGACTCGTCTTCTCCCATCAATGCGGCCATATAATCTTCCTGGACAACCGCGGGCAAAATGGCGCGTCTGATTGCTGCATTGTTGAAGGGCGGCTGCAAAGAGTTGAATCGCATTGTGGAAATGAAACCCAGAGGGTCATTCTGATCTATCACGATATTACGATCGCGCTGCAAAACCGGCAGCAAATCCGCCAGCGGCTGCTCCCACCAGTCCATCTCGCCATTCTGTAGCGCTGCGGCGCATGTCGCACTGTCCGGAATAATATTCCATTCCACGCGATCCACATGCACGACTTTCCCCCCAGCCATCAGACTGGCGGGCTCGGAACGCGGGACGTAATCGGCAAATCGCGTATAAATAACACGGCTGCCGGAGACGAATTCATCCGCTTTGAACTGAAAAGGTCCACTGCCGATCATATGCTCGACCGTCAGCGGCCTTGTCACTTCAATTTTTGCGATCCGTTCAGGCATCATGAACGCAACTGGTGACGCAAATTTTCCCAACGCATAAGGCAGCATCGCGAACGGTTTCGTCAGACGCCATTCAAACCGCCGGTCATCCATTACCTTCAGACCGTCTGGAGCCGACAATTCCACCAATTTCTGTCCCATTGGATCACGCTGGGACCACCGGTCAATTGAAGCAACGCAGTCTGCTGCACGTACAGGCGCTCCGTCGTGCCACTTCAAGCCTTCCCTCAACATGAACGACCAAACCAGTCCATCATCGGATACACCATAGCTTTCCAGCATTTGTGGATGCGGATGGTATTTCTCATCCACACCAAACAGCGTGTCCCAGATCATCATTCCATGATGCCGCGTCACATATGCCGTGGTGATAATGGGATCAAGAACGGCCAAATTCGCTTGTGCTATAAACTTCAAAACACGCTGCTCTTGCCCAAAAGAAAGGCGAGGCGCCATCAAAGCTGCAGTTGAAGTTCCCAGAAAAGTACGACGTTTCATCTTTTACCCCCCTCTCCATATTGGATACATTTCATCAAACAAATATGCACTGTTCTTTGAACATCAGCAAACATAAGTGGCAAATCCCATCATACAATCTTGCGATTTTTAGTCTTGCGAAAAGGCTTTTTTCTCTTCACTCACACAACAGTCTCACTCTACAAATAAATGCTGACGCACCCACAAGCGTTCAGGACCGTCCATGGAAAGCTTTCAAACCACCCGCTCCCCATCCCCATTGCTTGGGGCCGGAATATTTTCGAAGTTCAAAGGCTACGGCTTGTACAGCCAGTTTGCCTGCTTCTGTATAGTCGGGGCCGTCGGGTTTCTGGCAGATACGGCCAGCGTCTATGTGCTGCGAGCGTATTTCGGGCTCTACATCGCTGGCGCCGCCGCCTATTTCATAGCTGCGACAGTTACCTGGGTTTTAAATCGTAACTGGACATTCAAACACACACGCAAAGCACCAGCATATAGGCAATGGGCGCATTTTCTGATCGTTAATTTGTTCGGTTTTGTTTTCAACCGTGGCGCATATATATTTTTGATCTGGAAATACCAGCTCTGCGAGACCTATCCGGTCATCGCGATCGCGGCAGGTGCCATTATCGGCATGCTCCTAAATTTCAGTCTTTCACGCACTTTCGTTTTCAGAAGACCCTGAAATGTTCTCCCGTTATTTTTCTCTGGAAGCAAAGCAAGACACGGGACGTATGGACCAGCGCCGAAACTCCATAATATCTCTTCCACACGCCACTCGCTCACTAGCAGATGGCTTTAACAGAAATTTTCCCCCGCATGTTCTGTTGTCCTGTGCTGCCATCATCCTCGACATCTGCGCCATTATCTCTGCCGCACTATTGGCCAGCGTAATTGCAGGCAACCAGATCAATAACTTTCAGATACTCTATGAGAAAACTATTTTTTTGATGATTCTCAACACCATATTGTTGCTTGGATTTTCAGGTTCTTACCAAACGCAGTTCTTTTTTCTGATACATCAAAACCTCAAGCACCTAGCATTGCGCGTCCTGCTATCAGGCTGCGCCGCTATTGGGGTGATGATCCTGTTCTCGCAAGCCGGCGCTTACAGCATCATGTGGCTTTCTTCCTGGGTCGCCCTGTCCGTATTTCTTGTATTGGGTTTCCGCATCCTGTTGGCACTTTTCGCAAAGCTGGACCCACAATTCAGAATGGGGCGACGAACAGTCATTATTGGTGGGGGAGAGAATGGCCAATGCTTGATGCAGATTTTTCAAAGACTGCAGGATCAAGGCTTGGTGTTGATCGGGTATGCGGATGATCGCAACACACGTCATGCTTCAGTCGTAGCGCAGATACCCTTCCTTGGGTCTACCAGCGACATTTTCCCTCTCATCCGCAATGGGCTTGTCGATCAAATTATCATCGCGCTCCCATGGTCGGCACATGCGCGCACGGTAAATATCCTGCAAAAATTTTCCGAATATCCCGTGTGTATCCGCCTGGCTCCTGACTTGATCAACTATCATCTTCCACCACAGGCGGTGTCCCATATCAATGGAATGCCCCTTGTACATCTTGTTGATCGGCCGATCTCAGGATGGTCGCAAGCCATTAAACGTATCGAAGATATCGTTCTTTCTGCCTTAGCTGTGCTCGTTCTTGCCGTGCCGATGTTGCTGATTGCCGCAGCCATTCGACTCGATACACCAGGGCCAATTCTGTTCCGTCAGCGTCGGGTCGGTTTCAACGACCAGAAATTCGAGGTCTTGAAATTCAGAACCATGCATCACCATCAAGCCGAACACAGCATTCGACAACAGGCATCACTTAATGACGCACGAATAACACGTGTCGGGTTTTGGTTGCGCCGGCTTTCGCTCGATGAATTGCCTCAGATCTTCAATGTTTTGCGTGGGGATATGGCCTTCGTAGGGCCGCGGCCACATGCCCCGGGAACCAAAGCCGCAGGAGAACCGTTTGAGGATGCGGTTTCATTTTACGCAGCCCGGCATCGTGTAAAACCTGGAATCACAGGGCTTGCGCAGGTGCGCGGCTATCGCGGGCAGACAGAAACCATCGACAAGATTCATCGTCGCGTTGAAAGCGATATCGAATACATCGAAAACTGGTCGCTTTTTCTGGACCTAACGATCATAGCGCGCACAATCTTCACTGTGTTACGCATGAAAAACGCATGGTAGGCTGATGGACCAGACAGAACACAAATCATACACATTGAATGCCGCCTGCAAATCGCAGCGCCTTGCTGTTCTGGTTCCTTGTTACAATGAGCAGGTGACCATTGGCAAAGTCGTGTCCGACTTCCGATCAGCTCTGCCTGATGCGGATATCTATGTTTACGATAACAACTCGAGCGACGATACCGCTCACATCGCTTTTAAAGCCGGGGCTATCGTCCGAACCGAGCGGTTGCAGGGAAAAGGAAACGTCGTCCGCCGGATGTTCGCTGACATAGACGCCGACATATACCTTCTCGTCGATGGCGACGATACTTACGATGCTGCTTCTGCACCCGCCATGATTCAGATGATGATCGACCACCAATACGACATGGTCAGCGGCATGCGCGCGGCAACCGCCAACGAAGCCTACAGACGCGGACACAAGTTCGGAAACATGTTGCTCACCGGCATCGTCGCATGGATTTTCGGCAATCGCGTTTCCGACATGCTGTCCGGATATCGGGTTTTCTCGAGGCGCTTCGTAAAATCGTTCCCGGCTTTGGCCGCCGGGTTTGAGACAGAAACCGAATTTACGATCCACGCATTGGAACTGAAAATGCCGATCGGCGAGGTCGTTACGCATTATCGGGAAAGACCGTCCGGGTCATCTTCGAAGTTACGTACCTACGCGGATGGGTTGCGCATTTTGCGCACAATCATCACGCTTGTGAAAGAGGAACGCCCTCTACAGTTCTTCTGCCTGGCCGGTCTGATTTTACTGTTGCTTGGATTTGGAATTTCCATTCCTGTCATCCTGGACTACCTGCGTACAGGTCTTGTCCCACGCCTGCCAACGGCTGTCCTGTCCACCGGTCTGGTTCTGCTTTCTTTTCTATCGTTCGCCTGCGGATTTATCCTCGACACCGTGTCGCGCGGGCGAAAAGAAATAAAGCGCCTTATTTATCTGGGACTGCCCGGACTTCCGTTTCGATGATGAGCAACGTCAAGATTCTGGCAGGAGCCACACACCCGCCAGAGCCAGAATATGATGTAGATATCATCATTTTGTCGCTTGACCGCACCGATGATACATTGGCCGCAATCCAATCCGCCTTGAACCAGGATGGAGTATCTTTTCATCTCACCGTCCTCGATCAAGGGTCGTCCGCCGAAAGCCTGAAAGCCCTTGTGGAGCGCTTTTCGACAGACGCACGTATAAGCATCCTGCAAGCCAACCAAAATTATGGTGTCGCCGGCGGACGCAACATTGCCAGCGCATTCGGACATGGCCGCATTATCGTCGCGCTCGACAATGACGCGGAGTTTGCGGACCGGAAACACCTGTCACGCACTCTGGAAGTCTTTGATCAGGATTCCTCTCTGGCTGCCGTCGGATTCCGGATTGTTGTACATGCAACCGGGCGAGATGACCTGTCTTCCTGGGGGTATCCCGCAACACTCATCCCCAAATCCACTGAAGTCTTTCCGACGACCACATTCGTCGGTGCCGGCCATGCCATTCGGCGCCAAGCCTGGGAGACTGTCGGCGGATACGACCCGTCTTTATTCTTCTGTTGGGAAGAATACGACTTCTGCCTGCGCGCCATTACGAAAGGATGGAAGATATCCTATCATGGCGATCTGGTCGTTCATCACAAAGTGGCGCCGGAGTGGCGTTTTTCATGGAACGGAACGCGCTGGTTCTATTTTGTCCGTAACCGACTATATATTGCCAAAAAATCCCGCGAGCCTCTACCCAGCATCGTTCTGCGCACAATGGCGTATATGGCAAAAGGCGCACGAAACGGCATTCTTGGGCAAACATTGCGGGCCATTCCAGCTGCCTGGAAAATGGGGCGCAACGCCCCCTCGATTTACCTCTCAGAGCGCGACCGGGACTACATTCATCAGCACGATATCGCGCATCGCGGCACAGTTCTGGAAAGAATCAGCCGCGAGATTCTGGCTCGCCTCCCTGGAGCGCGATAACCTTCTCGCGAATCAATAACGCAATAATTTTTGGATCATCGTACAGATAACGCCGGAACATGCGCCGTGGCTCGCTGCATAGCCGATGCAACCACTCCAGCCCGGAACGCTGCATCCAGACAGGCGCGCGCTTTAAACGACCGGCTTCGAATTCCAGCGCCGCGCCGATACACAGTCCCACACCGGTGCCGCCAGATTGACGAATGGCAGCGGCCAGTTTTTCCTGCCGTGGGCTGCCAACCGCCAGAAAAACGACACGCGCCGGGTGTGCATGGACAAAATCGACCGCACACTTGAATGCCGCAACGTCAAAATCGAATCCCATCGGCGGATTGTGGTGAAACACATTCTTTAGTCTATGTTTCAGCCGAAGCTGATCAACAGATTCAGCATCCAGGCCAATGATCGTTATATCCCCGTTGCGTACGGATTCCTGCGCAAGCAGCGCTTTCGTCAGATCTGCCCCGGTTACAACCTGCGGCACATGCAACCCGAGCCTTTGGGCCAAAAAATAAATCACGCGGCTATCCAGCAACGTCATCCAAGCCGTGTCGTAATACTGTCTGAGATCTTTACGCTGCGACAAGCGAACAACATGATCAGCGTTCGGTGTCACCACCACTGCGAACGGCAATTCTGGCGGGCGTTCGCAGATAGCCGTAACAGCTTCGTCCAGACCGATATCCCAGAAATCATGCCCCAGAAGCCGGATGCAGTTTTTCATGGCTACAGAGCCAGCCTGACCCGCACGAAAGCCAGATCACGGCTGAACGCATCCAGATCCCGCGACGTCGCCACCCGGTCCGTACGCGTGTATCCAACGGAAAGCTGGACATTGCGATTGACAAGGTACGTCGCACCGACGGTTTCCCGTAGCGTCGTCCAGGAACGGTTCTGCGAGACATAATCGACGTATTCCGCACCGACCGACAAATGCAGGATGACATTGCGCAGATACTCATGATCGATTGCGATATTCCCTGTCACCCGATTGTACCCACCGTCTCCGGGTGTCGCCCCCTCCTCCATCACGGAAAATGCCGTTCCCGTGACAGTCGTCATGGCGGTTGGGCGATAGCTGACGTATCCATCCAATGCGAAATTCGTGGTCGACTTCAGGCGGTTGTCGTCGTATTCGCGAAACCGCACACCAAGCAGCACGCGATAATTCCAGATACCGTCACTGTCATAGTCGACCCCCGTCATGAGTTCGTAAGTCGTGCTGTCATACGGAATAAATCCGGCCGGCTGCGTGTTGATGTAATTTGATCTGTACACGCGCCCAACCAGATTGAGGTTACGACCCGGCGACAACGCATATCCCGTCGTCAGCGCCCCGATATACACATCCCTATCACGATAGGACTGTGACTGATCAAAGCCATCGATCACCGCTGTGTCATACCGGTAGGATCGCAGCGCCACCTCCGGCTGAAAGAACAGCCTGTTAAAGCCGTACCGCGTGCCCGCGAACGCCCGATCCAGAGTGTACTGAACGGGCTCGGAGCTTCCCGGGCTGCTCGGGTCATCTTGCAATTCGTGTCGTGTTTCATGCTCGACACCGCCAAACACGGACCAGTCCTGACGCAAATCGTATCTGCCCGAAGTTCCCACATTCCAGTTCGTATAGTTTTGTTCCGATAAATCGAAATAGCGATAATCCGAAATACCAGCTTGAACATTCAGCCTTGCATCCGACCAGGTGCCATCTGCATTCACAGAACCAGAGTTCAAGACAAAAAAGCTTCCATCCCGGTCGGTGTGGCTGCTCCGGACGTTGTTGTCATATCCAAGCTCACTGCTGATCGACGGCTGTATCGACCACACCCCGACATGAACCCCTAAAGCATCGTAATCTGGCCTCGGTCTGGCCAGCACCGTTTCACCGCGCCTGTCATAAATTCCACGAGGCCCGACAAAACCTCCCGTCTGTCCGAAAGCCGGCATGACAAAAAAAATAAAAAAAGGAAGAAAAAGCGCGCCCCCAGATTTTTTTGTCAGCATTTATGTTTCTTTCGCTCGGAAATTTACCGCATCTTTCTATACATCGCCCCTCTTCCGCAAGCCGCGATCCACGAGGACTTAACCGTTAATAAAAAACCTTACGTTATCCAGCCTTCAAACTGCGGCACTCAAATATTAGCAAAAATCACGACCGTAGAGCCGCCATGCACGGTCGATGTTCGCCCATTTGTGTTAAATTAAACTTCTTTTTCCCGGTTTTGGTTACCGTTTGTCAATCAACCTTCAGTCAGCATCACACACCACAAAACATGGTTGCAAAATGGCGCACGCAACCAGCATAGTTTGCACAAAAAGGTGGCTGATGAACATCTCACTCTTAGGTCTGGCTCAATCTCCGCAATCTGGCACGGCTCTTACACATGCAATCCACGCATGTCGCGGCCAGTTTCTAATCGCCGGGGCCTTCAGCCTTGTGATCAACCTGCTGCAACTCACCACCAGCATCTACATGATGCAGGTATATGATCGCGTGCTCGCCACACGTAACACAGATACACTGCTGTTTCTGACCCTCATCACATTGTCCGCACTCGCACTGATGGCACTGCTCGAGGCTATGCGCAGCCAGATCATGCAGAGGTCTTCTGTCTGGATCGAACAGCGCATTGCCCCTGAGGGTTTCGTGCGCGCCATAGAAAGCCAGCTACGCGGCCTTTCCTACCGGATGGAAGCACTGCGTGACCTGTCGACCTGCCGCAACTTCATGGGAAGCCCGGCCATGCTGGTGCTTTACGACGTGCCGTGGGTTCCGATCTATCTAGCCTTCATTTTCCTTCTGCATCCCGCCCTTGGCTGGGTTGCAACGGCGGGCGCTGCCATTCTTTGCATTCTGACGCTGGTAAACGAGGCTTTCACATCCAAGCTTCTACGGAAAAACAGCATCGCCTTACAGGCGGCTCAGCGCAGCAGCGAAAGCATTTCACGCAATGCCGAAGTGATAGACTGCATGGGCATGATGCCTGCTGCGCTTCAACGTTGGCAGAACGCATACCTCGCCAGCGCCCCCGACCAGCAGGCCGCGGCGGATCGCGCCGGCTTCATCCTGGCTGCCACGAAATTTTTCCGCTTCACGGTGCAGGTCGCCATTCTCGGCGTTGGTGCATTGCTGGTGCTGCAGAACGAAATGACCTCCGGCGCCATGATTGCCGGATCGATCATCATGGGTCGCGCGCTTGCTCCGGTTGAACAGATGATCAGCGGATGGAAGCATCTGGTCGGAGCCCGCAGCGCCTATCAACGCCTCAAAATCTTCCTCGCCGCACCGCGCATGCGCCCGACCGGTATCCCTCTGCCCGCGCCAATGGGCGTGCTATCCGTCGACCGTGTCGCATTCGGATTTCAGAATCAGAGCACCCCTCTGATCAAGGGTGTCTCGTTCAGTCTCGATGCTGGCGAAAGCCTGGCCATCATCGGCCCGTCCGCTGCAGGGAAGACGACGTTGATTAGGCTGCTGTGCGGCATTCACGAGCCCATGGCGGGTACCGTCCGCCTGGATGGCGCCAACGTGTTCCATTGGCAGCGCGAGGATTTCGGCCGGCATATCGGTTACCTGCCGCAGGACGTCGAACTGTTCGAGGGTACTGTTTTCGACAACATCGCACGCCTGCAAAAAGCCAGCCCGGAACAGGTCTACGCCGCCGCCCAGCAGGCCGGCTGCCACGACATGATCCTGCACCTTCCCAAAGGTTATGAGACGGAAATCGGCGATGCCGGTGCATATCTTTCCGGCGGGCAGCGTCAGATGATCGGACTCGCCCGTGCGCTGTTCGGAAATCCACGGCTGCTGATTCTGGATGAACCAAACAGCAATCTGGACGGAGACGCCGAAGCCATTCTGATAAAAACCCTCAACTTCCTCAAGGAACAGAAAACCACCGTCGTTGTCGTCTCTCATCGCCCCAATCTGCTTCAGGGAGTCGACAAAATCCTCCTGCTGCGTGACGGAATGGTGGAAGCTTTCGGTCCGCGCAATGAGGTCATGAGGCGCTTTATGAAGCCCGTCCACACCAATCTTTCTGCGCCAACGGACGTTCAACAAATCGCCTCTGACAGAAAGGCAACGTCATGAGCGGAAATCTCGTCATACATCCCGCAACGCCCGGGACGCTCGCCACAACTTCCACCTTTGCCCCCATCCTGGGCAGCGGCGTACATGCCCCACCGGCCAAACCGCCGACCCGGATGGCTGTGTGGATCGGCGCGATCGCGCTGATTGGTTTTCTGGGCGGCTTTCTCGTCTGGGCGACAATGGTTCCGTTGGCCGAAGCGGCCATCGCCCCGGGCATCATCAAGGTCGAGGGGTCGCGCCGCACGATCCAACATCTGGAAGGCGGGATCATCCGCGAGATTCTGGTGCGCGATGGCGATCACGTCACCGCCGGGCAGGTTTTGATGCGCCTGGACGATACCCAGTCCGGCAGCACGACGGAAAGCACCCGCGCAAACCGCTGGGCTCTGATGGCACAGGATGCGCGGCTGCAGGCCGAAATCCAGAACCAGGACAGCATCGCGTTCCCGCCCGAGCTTCTCGATGCCATGAGAACGGATACCCGTGCGGCCGATGCTGTTCTCGGGCAGAAAATCCTGTTCGAATCCCGTCAGACAAATCTCCACAGCCAAGTCACCATTCTGCAGGCGCGCATTGAACAGGCCCAGCATCAAATCCAATCCGGACGTGCGCAGATGCAGGCGCTGACCCGGCAGGTCGCACTAATCCGTGACGAAATGCAAAGCGTGGAAGAACTTCTGCGCCTCGGCCTGGAACGCCGCCCGCGGTTGCTGGCACTACAACGAACTGAAGCGTCTCTGGTTGGCAACCTTGATGACATCCAAGCGCAGATGGCACGCTATGAATCCCAAGCAAACGAAGCCCGCGGGCAGATCCAGCAGCTCGGGTTTCAGCGCATTCAGGAGGCGTCTCTGGAGATCCGGGACGTCCGTGCAAAATTGATCGAAACGGAAGAACGCCTGCGCGCCGTGTCCGACGTCTCGCGCCGCCGTGAAATCGTCGCGCCTGAAGACGGCACCATTCTGAATGCGAAGTTCTTCACCATCGGCGCGGTTGTCCGTCCCGGCGACGCAGTGTTCGATCTCGCGCCGGAACGCGATCGCCTGATCGCCGAAGTGAATGTCCAGCCGCACGATATCGACATCGTGCATATCGGCCAGAATGCCGAAGCCAGACTTCCTGCCTTCAAGCAACGACTCGTTTCAGAAATCCGTGGGGAAGTCATTTTCGTCGCGCCGGACATCACCATCGATGACAGAACCAGGCAATCCTATTACCGGGTCCAAGTCAGGCTCTCGGAAGAAGAAATGGCCCGTCTGCCGCCTGAACTCCGCCTTATTCCAGGCATGCCGGTCGAGGTTCATATCAACGCCGGCAGCAGGACCTTCATGCAGTATCTGCTGCAACCGATGATCGACAGCTTCTCTCGCGCCTTTAAGGAACAATAATGTCCCAGACCACAATTTTTGCGGATGCCCTGAGCGAAGGGATTATCGTCAACGGCGTTGCACGCCTGACGTTCTCTCGCATCGTTGCCGAGGGAAAGGTCGAGACCGGCGGTCTTGTCGTCATCCCCCTCTCCCAGATTCCGCAAATGATCAACTCACTGAACCTGTTGATGAAACAGGTCGAGGATCGCTTCAAGGAATCGATGGCAAAGCAGGAACAGAACAGCCCGCAATCCGTTGAGGCCATTCCCAGCTCCTTCAGCTTCGCCCAGAAAAGCTGATGCACGGAGACAAGAAGCCTGTTTTTTCTGCTGTCATCTGTACGCATGATCGGCCCGGTTACCTGAAAGCCTGTCTTGACGGCCTGTCCCGGCAAACCGAAGCATTCCGGTTTGAAACACTGGTCGTCGATAGTGCGACACCGCCCGAACGCGCGCCCGAGATTGCCAATCTGGTTCGCGGCCTCCCTGGCGCTCGGTTGATCCGTACCGAGCGACCTGGCCTGTCTATCGCACGAAATACCGGTTTCCGTGCCGCACAAACACCCTGGGCTGTTTTTCTCGACGACGACGCCGTGCCCGAAGATGATTGGGCGGCGCGCATGGCTGCACGCATCGCCGTGTTGCCAGATCAGGTCGCAGTGATCGGTGGGCGCATCCGCCCACGCTGGGAAGCAGAATTACCCGCCTGGTGGCCACAGAACTGGGTTGGGGCGCTAACCATCCTCGACGAAAAGGTCGAGGGATATGTCGGCGAAACGACCGAGCTGTCTCATATACAACCCTACGGCGCCAACATCGCCTTTCGCATCAGCGTACTGGAAAAATTCAACGGTTTTCCAGAAGAGCTCGGCCGTGTCGGAGAGCGTCTGCTTTCTTCGGAAGAGTCGTTCGTCTATCTCCAGATCATGAAGGCCGGATACAAAGTTTTTTATGATGGCGGGATCAGCGTTCATCACAGCATTCAGGCCAACCGGTTGCTGCCTGCCTGGATCATGAACCGGGTCTACTGGCAAGGCATTTCAGACGCGGCGATGAAACGCCTTCTTGGCCAGGGAATATCGGCCAGACTCAAAGCGCTGCGCATGCTGGCACGCAATGCACATCACATGCGATGGCTGCGGCTTTCAGAAAACAACCCAGACCATCTCGATTCCAGATGTGCAGCACTGTACGCGCTCGGGTATCTGCGCGGTTCATACTCCAGATAAGCGGCACATTCCTGCTCTGACGATATCGTGGCGCATCCGCTCAATGTGCCCGCGCATTCTGCTTACAGCACGATCCAGATTTGCATCAGATGACAGAAGCGGGTCTTTCTTCGCCAGAGAAGAGAGCTCCTCGGCTGCCCTGCGAATGAATTTCGGACGGGCCAGATTGATGATCATCCGCGAGGTATCGATCACCCTGCCTCTGACGCTTTTCTCTCCGTATCTGAGCAAAAAATGCTCGTGCGGCGTTGACGGTATCAGCACATAAGGTTGCAGAGGAATATCCATTGCCTCGGCCCAGTCCAGCCATTTCATTCGGTTTCTGGCGTCCAGCGGCAGAATGGGAATCCACGGAACACGCAGCGCATCGGCGACAATGGCACCATGCATGGCCTCACAGAGGATTTTTTCGCTAGCCAGGATATGGAGAATAACCTGCTGCGGTGACCAGCGCGGGTCGATCAGGTGAATGCCAGCTTTCTTTGTAACCTTGTCCCATTCGCCACGTTGCATGCTCTCCCAATGCGGAATGAATGAAACGCTCCACTGTTTCTTTTGCTTTGGAAAATTCATGTCCCGCACAAGGCTACCGGAATCTCCAATTCCGTATTCCGGGTCAAGTCCAAGAATTTTGGCCGTTTGCGGTCCCCTTACAAAATATATCTTCCACGCCTGGTCGAGAACGGGCGGCGCCGTGTAGCCGCCATAGCCGGCGCCGCATACGACGATTCTTCGTACATCCTGACCAAAATGCGCGTTCTCGAACAGGATAGATCCTGTGCCGAGAAAAATGGCATCGCCGCAGTCATCGAAAAAATCCGGCAGAAGATACGGCCAAAGAATATCGTTCAGATCATCCCCGAAGTTCGGCACCTGTCCTTTGTATTTATATAGAATCATCCCTTCGCTTTTCTCCTGAAAAGATACGAGAAAAATCCGTTCCACTGCATAGCGACATCGGAGAATTTTCCGATCTGCATGTAATATTTCTGCCAGCCCAACCAGTTGCGCAGAGTCGGCCAGCGCGGGCGCAATGTGCATAAAATCTTGGCGTAGCAGGCCCCCGTGCCGATCTGATAGTTACGATTCAGCTTCAAGGCATCGGCTTGCTTGCGACCATGATGATGTTGAACGACCGCCTCCGGAACATGCCGCCCGATCCAACCATCGGCCTGCATACGGATGACCGGTTCCAGTTCTTCACAAGTATACGGCGCGCCAGCCCCAAAATCCGGATCGAACCCACCCACCTTGCGCAATGCAGATGCTCTGAACATCATATTGGCGCCCTGAATCATCCCGGGCCGCAGAAGCCTGTCATGCCCCCAGGATTCAGGAACGGTTTGGTAGTTGACGGTCAGGGGATAGTCTTCCGGATCGTACAGAAGAATCCGTCCACCGGCATAACCGACACCCGGATCCTGGAAAACACGCATACCGACATCCAGAAGATCCGGGCCGACATAACAATCGTCGTCCGTGAAGCAGAAAACCTCCCCTCTGGCGTGTTGCATACCTTCATTCCGTGCAGCCCCGGCCCCCGGTTGATCCGCACGCACGACACGCACCGGAAAAGGAACCCTTCTGGCAAAATCCTGCATCATCGCACGGGTCCGGTCGGTCGATCTGTTATCGATCAGAACAACTTCCCACCTGCAGGACGGTCGCAATGCTTCCACATAAAAGAAAAATGCATCGAGGCGCGCTTCTGCATTGTATGCGCAAGTTATCAGCGATACATCGATCTTACCTTCCTCCAGCGCTGCCTTGTTCTGAAAACAGAGCGTCTGTATCACCTGCTTCGTCTGCATTTCTGCATATTCTCAGTCACGGTAATATCCGCCATATCGCGGGTGATACATGTCGGCATCTGCGAACCCTGAACGGGCATGTGCTTTTGCATCCACGCGCGTCAGCGCCGCCCCGACAACATGCGCCTGCGCATCTTCCAGAAGTCCAAGAGAACTGCGTACCACTGAACGCGGTGTATCGCGCCAGCGCACACACAGGATCGTCGCATCCGCCATACGCGCCACAACGCGAGCATCCGCCATGGCCAATGCAGGCGGCGCGTCCAGAAGAACGAGATCGTAGCGTCCCTTCAGCTCGCTCAGAAGCCTAGTGAGCGCCTCTGACATCAGCAGGCCAAGCGAATTCGCTTCGCCAGCGCCAGCCGGAATGAAGTCCATTCCAGTTACCCAATCCCTACGAATGATTTCGTCAGCCGTCGCATGCCCGGTGAGAAAATCGACAATTCCCGGAGCCGTATCCGCGCGCATCAGACGCCCGAAAGAAGGTTGGCGGATGTCGCAGTCAATCACGATCACTTTCTCGCCATTCAGTGCGGCCGAACGGCCCAGGGAGATCGCCGTTATCGTCTTCCCCTCGCCGGGTCGGGCTGCAGTGATCGCAACCGCCTTGGCTGGTGTTTTGCAAAGCCACAGGCCGGCCCGCAACGCGCGCATGGATTCAGCAAAAGGCGACAGCGGTTTCCGCGCCGCGTATTCTTCGACCGGTATCTGTCCCAGAAATCGCGCCTTAATCTGCGGCACCAGTACAAAACATGGAAGACCCAGCATCAGGCGGATATCGTCGCCGTTTCTGAACGTACTATCGATCATCTCCATCAGATAGACGACCATCAGCCCGAACACGATTCCGGCCAGAATGGAAACCAACATCACCAGCGTCGAACGCGGAAAAGACGGAAGCGCCGGCGGCGTAGCCGGCGAGATAATCCGTGCATCCGGTTTTTCGATCGCAGTCTGCTGCGCCACCTGCTGGCTGCGCACCAGCACGGCCTGGAACAGATTTCGCGCCACCTCGGCTTCCCGTTCCAGAGCTTTCAGTGGAATTTCCGTTTCTGCATTCCGGCTGATCTGCGACTGCGTCTCTTGTATCGCCTGCTCCAATGCCGCTACACGCTGGCGCGCCGCACGCAGATCCGTATCGGCAACAGTCACGCTGCGCCCAATCTCCGCGCCCAGCGCAGCGCTTATTTCCCCTAACTGTCTGCGCGCGCGCACCACATCTGGGTGGTTACCGCCAAGATTCGCCTGCAAACGTTGCAACTCTCCGCGCAGTTGCGCTTCTTGGATGCGCAGTTGCTGCACCGTCGTCGACTGGTTGGCAGTGATCGTCGCACCAGCATTACTGCCGCGCGCCTGCGCAACGCGCGCCTCGGCCAGCGCCAGTTCGTTACGCGCATTCAGCAGATCGGCATTCAGCCGGCTGATCTGTTCGGTCGTAACGGCCGCGGAAACCCCCTGCACCAACCCTTCCGACGCGCGATAGCGCGCCATTCTCTGCTCCGCATCCGTCACTTCCTGGCGCAATTGCGTCAGCCGGGTTTCGAGCCAGCCATTGGCACGGCGAACCGCCTCGAATTTCTGTTCGAGCTGATCACTCAGATAAAGTTCGGTCACCAGGTTCGCCGCTTCGGAAGCCAGATTTCTATCCTGACTGATGAACCCAACCTCAAGCACGCGTGAATTCCGCACAACCTGAACAGCAATCGCGTCCTGCACCGCGTTGACGACCGCGCGGCGGACGGCCGCCGCATCCGGCTGCCATACCGGGCGCGGCGCCAAAGATTCACCAAGCCAGGTCGATACTTTCGCCGCCGCTGAGGCAAAGATTTCCTGCGTTTCCCGCCACAACTCGGCCACAGTGGATGGACGCGCCAGTGTCCAGTTGAACTCCGGCCGCTGATCAAGATGCAAGCGGTCCACCAACCGTTCGGCAATCCTGCGCCCGCGCAAAATCTCGGTCTGGCTGGTCAGAACCGCATCGTTCGTTGGATCATCACGCAGGATGCTCTGCAATTCGTTCGCCCGGTAATCCTGCGGCTCGAACATCAGCATCGCCTTAGCCGTATAACGCGGCGTCACGTTCTGTAGCGACACCCAGGCCAACACAGGAACAGCTACAGCACACAGCAGAAGGACCGCCATTCTCCGCCGGATCATCGATAGCAGATACTCCAGCGTCAGCCCGCTTCCATCAGAATTGATCTGCCCGGAAGAGAGTCCTGGTTCGTATCGCCTGTGCTGGAAATTCTCTCCCATATTTTCCCGATCGGCAGTTTGATTGAGCATGCACGTTCCTTCAGCGCATCACACAGCGAATGCATTCAAAGAACATCAGCTTGTGTATCCGCGTCAACGCAAACCACACAGATTTCATGCAATAAACTTACACGTTGATTATGATCATCAACAGTAAAGGCTGGTATATTCCCATACCCGTCTGTAGATTTACCCGATAATCAGACAGGGCAAACCTCGCATCATGAAAAACATTCTTCCCAGTTTTCTACTTGTGCTCCTGGTTGCGTGCGGCGGTCCAGGTTCCCGTCTTCCCCCGCTTCCGGAAACGCAGTCGTCGGATTATCGCTTCGGTGTCGGCGATCAGATCCGCCTGATCAGTTTCGACGACCAGCGCCTGAGCGGAGAATTCCGTGTCAACGACACTGGATCTCTGTCCCTTCCACTGATTGGTTCAGTTCAGGCCGCCGGACGTACGCAGCAGGAACTGCAAGCCAGCATCGTCAACACAATGCGTACAGCCGGCCTGTTTCAACGCCCGTCGATCGCCGTGGAGGTCGTGAACTACCGGCCCATCTTCGTGCTGGGCCAAGTGTCCCGCCCAGGTCAGTACCCCTATCAACCCGGCATGACGGTGTTGACCGCCGTGGCTATCGCCGGCGGGTTCACATACCGGGCCGAGGAAGATGTCGTCTCCGTCACTCGCAACACCGGCAGCTCCGCCATCGAAGGGCGCGCGGAACGCTCGACGCTGGTACAGCCCGGGGACGTCATCAACGTCTTCGAACGCCGGTTCTGATCCCTCTTCTAATGATGCGGATCCTGTGCCTATGATCGGCACATGATCCGCATACGTTTTTTTCTGCTTACCCTTTTCAGTCTGACGTTCCCCACCATGGCCGCGGACTGGAGCACCGTGCGCACACCCGCCCCCGGTCCGGTCCGTTCGATCGGGGACTTCGCGGCGGGCTGCATCGCCGGCGCCGTCGCGCTGCCAAGCGAAGGTACCGGCTTTCAGGTCATTCGCGCCTCTCGCAGCCGGTTCTGGGGACATCCGAACACGATCACCGATATCCAGACTCTGGGCTCTCTGGTCCGCGGCGCCGGTCTGCCCGACATGTATATCGGCGACATCAGCCAGGCGCGCGGCGGACCGATGAACGGCGGACATGCCAGTCACCAGATCGGACTGGATGTGGACATCTGGTTCGACATGCGCCCCAAGCCGCGTCTGGCGGCCAATGCACGCGAAAACATCGACGTTCCGTCGCTGGTCCGCGCCGACCAGCGCGGCATCAACCCGACGACTTACATGCCTGCGCACACCCGGCTGTTGCAGCTTGCCGCGACCCTGCCCGACACCGACCGCATCTTCGTGCACTTCGCCATCAAACGTCACCTGTGCGAAACCGTGACCGGCGACCGGTCGTGGTTGCGCCGCCTTCGCCCGTGGTGGGGGCATGCCGCACATTTCCATATCCGCTTCCGCTGCCCGGCAGGGCAGCCGGAGTGTCGCGCGCAGGCCCCCATCCCGGCCGGCGAGGGCTGCGATTCCAGCCTGCAATGGTGGTTCGATCAGCTCGACGCGCCGCCGCAACCCACCCCGCCACGGCCCCCGCGGCGGCCGATCCTGCCCGCCGCCTGCGATGCAGTCCTGAGCGCGCGATGAACTTGAAAATTCCATAATAACAACGAGAAACGTCATGGATTTCACATTTTCACCGGAACAGCTCGCAGTGCGGGACGCCATCACCCGCATCTGCGCGCGTTTCGGCGACGATTACTGGCTCGAGCATGACCGGCATGGCGGCTTTCCGGTCGAACTGCATCAGGCACTGGCGCAGGACGGCTGGCTCGGGATCTGCATGCCCGAGAAGTTCGGCGGCGGCGGTCTCGGCATTAGCGAAGCCGCGATCATGATGCAGGCGATCTCGGAATCCGGTGCAGGGCTGAGCGGCGCTTCCGCCGTACACATGAATATCTTCGGCCTGCAACCGGTTGTCGTCTTCGGCACCGAGGAACAGCAGGCGCGCATGCTTCCGCCGCTGATCGCCGGCAAGGAACGCGCCTGTTTCATGGTCACCGAACCCAACACAGGGTTGGACACCACCAAGCTGAAAACCCGGGCCGAGCGGCAGGGCGACCGCTATATCGTGCACGGACAGAAGGTCTGGATCTCGACGGCACAGGTGGCGGAGAAGATGCTGCTGATCGCCCGCACCACGCCGCTGGAGCAGGTCCGTAAACCCACCGAGGGCCTGTCGCTGTTCTATACCACGCTGGATCGCAACCGCGTCGAAGTGCGCGAGATCGAAAAGATGGGCCGCAAGGCGGTGGACTCGAACCAGGTCTTTATCGACGGGCTGGAAATTCCCGCCGAAGACCGTATCGGTGAGGAAGGCCGCGGGTTCGAATATCTGCTGCACGGGCTGAACCCCGAACGCATTCTGATCGCCGCCGAGGCCGTCGGACTGGGCTTTGCCGCCCTGGGCCGGGCGACGCAATATGCGAAAGAACGCGAGGTGTTCGGCCGCCCGATCGGCAGGAACCAGGCGATCCAGCATCCGCTGGCGGAAAACTGGATGGAACTTGAAGCGGCGCGCCTGATGGTCCTGCAGGCGGCCTGGCGTTACGACCACGATCTACCCTGCGGCCCGCAGGCCAATGCCGCGAAATACCTGGCCGCCGAGGCCGGGTTCAAGGCCTGCCAGAACGCCGTCATGACGCATGGCGGGTTCGGTTATGCCAAGGAATATCATGTCGAGCGCTACCTGCGCGAAATCATGATTCCGCGCATCGCCCCGGTCAGCCCGCAGTTGATCCTGTGTTTTATCGCCGAAAAAGTCCTCGGACTGCCGAAGTCCTACTGATCACCAACGCCGGTCAGGGCCGACATCGATATGCACAAAACCGCTCTGGCGGTACAGACCGACACCGCCTTCCTGCATCGAGGCAACGACATTCGCCAGATTTTCCGGGCTTATGCCATCGACCCGCACGTCGATCGCCTGCCCGGACATGTGCCGGCTGTTCCGCGCCACGCTGCGGGTCTGGGCATGCCGCATCGCGTTGGTCTCGGGCGAGCGGTAGGCGCTGATCACCTGATACGGCGCGCTGGTGCCGAGGCGCTTGTTAAGGGCATACAACAGATCGTACAGACTCTGTTCCATATCGATGCTCTTGTTGGCCCGGTGATCGCGCAACACCCAGTCCAGGTGCTGCAAAGCCTCGCGGTCATAGGCGCCATCGCGCCAGTAAACACCTGAAAAACTCTCGCGCGTGTTGAGCGCGAACACCGACAGGGAGCGCACATTCTCGCCAGCGGCGATCGCTGCGGGCGCTACAGCGACGCAGCCCAACCCCAGCGCCATACGAAACACGTCGCGCCGGCCAAGGTTCTGGCAGCATGGGCAATCATCTGAATGAAACAACAGAATCCTCCTCCAACGACCGCCTTGGGAGCTCAGCTCAACGCACCGCAACCCGCGTTGGCGCGGCCCCCAACGCACGCGCATACAATTCGTCCAACCCGTAGACATCTGCCCGCAGCGTAACGCTGTCATTACTGCCGATCACCGCGGTCCGGTATTCGATCAACACTGGAACCGGGCGTTGCACCGGAACGGCGAATGTCTGCCGACCGGCCAATGCTGCATCAATCCGGGAACGCTGCCAACCCAGAACGAACTCCAGCAGTTCCAACGGTTTTCCCAGACGGATACATCCGGACGAAAACATCCGCTCCTCACGCCCGAACAGGCTGCGGCTCGGCGTGTCATGCATGAAAATATCGTCGTTGTTCGGGATGTTGAACTTGATCCGCCCGAGCGCATTCATTTCGCCCGCATCCTGACGGAAATAGTACGGCATGGTACGCGGGTCTACGGTGCTCCAGTTGATCGTGCGCGGGTCCACTTCCTGACGCTCGCCGCCGACCATCTGAAAGACACGATATCCCGACGCGATCACCGTTTCGGGGTTCCGGCGCAGTCTCGGTAACAGATCCTCGCGCGCGTTGCGTTCCGGCACGCCCCATGGCGGGTTGAACACCGTGCCCGTCAACGCTGTGCGCAGCGGCGGCGTCTGCCGGTCGCGCCGTCCGACGATCACCGGCATCTCGAGCACAACCGAATGGCCGTTCATGACACGCAGCCAGAATTCGGGAATGTTCACCTCTATCCGTGGCCCCGGCCCCGGTACGGGACGGTCACGCAACATATCCAGCGCCACACGCAAACGGCGCGCCCGCATTGCGTTGCCTTCGTTCAGGGTGGTCAGAGTCAGGCGCCCGATCCGCCCATCCGCCACCAGCCCCTCGCGCCGCTGAAACGTTCGGACCGCTTCCTGCAACGCGGCATCATAGCGCGTGCCAACGCCCGGCGCCCCCAGCCGGGCGCGAATGGCCGGCACGCGCGCATCATTCGCACCGGGCTCGATCGTGTTTCCGAACGCAATGACCGGCCCCGCGCTAACCCCCGATGCCACAGCCTGCGCCAGCGCCATCCGGACCGCGCGATAGTCGGCGCCGGACGGCTCGATCCCCTGAAGTATTTCCTTGGGATCTTCCGATGCGGCCACCTGCCTGACGACGGTCAGCGGATTTGGCGCGCGGCCTGCCCGGACAAGATCCGGACGTCCCGGCAGGTTGCGCACCCGCCCCCCCGTCAGATCTGCGATGAAGGCCGTGGCAGCGGATGTCATCGCCGCGTCGTAATCATTCGCCCCGGTTGCCGGTAACGGATAATGCGCCGGATTCAGCCCGTCCTCGGCGGCACGGGCAATCCGGGCCGCCATGACCTTGGCTCCCAGTGTTGGCTCGCCGTTCGCAGCCTGCCATACCGGGCTGGCCGGTAACCCTTGCTGAGGGGCCGCCGAGGCCGCCAGCAACGGGAAAATCGCGACACAGGATAAGATTACATTACGCATAATTATGCTTCATACATGAAACCGGTGGCTTCGCACCAGTCCTATGAAGCCGTACAGCTAAGGTTTTACCGTTTGCTCCAGGCCAGCAGCCGGCCCGACACCTCCCCCACGATGCCGCGCCGGAAGGCCATGACGCAGAGCACAAAAACCGCCCCCTGGATCACCGTGACCCACGCCCCGAACTGAGACAGGTAGTTTTCCATCCCGATTACCACCAGAGCGCCAACCACCGGCCCGAACAGCGTGCCGAGGCCGCCGACCAGGGTAATCAGCACCACCTCGCCACTCATCGTCCAATGCACGTCGGTCAGGGTGGCGATTCCGAACACCAGCGACTTGCTGCCCCCCGCCACCGCCGCCAGACCGGCCGACAGCACGAAAGCCAGCAGCTTGTAATGATCGACCCGGTAACCGAGCGAGATCGCGCGCGGCTCGTTCTCGCGGATCGCCTTCAGCACCTGCCCGAACGGCGAATGCACGATGCGGTAGATCAGCAGAAATCCGGCCATGAAGATAACGGCGACAAAACAGTACATCGACAGGTCCGACGAGATATCGATAACACCGAACACCTTGTGGCGCGGCACCTGCTGGATACCATCCTCGCCGCCGGTGAACGGTGCCTGCACGCACAGGAAATACACCATCTGCGCCAGTGCCAGCGTGATCATCGCGAAATAGATCCCCTGCCGGCGGATCGCGATCCAGCCGAACACCAAGCCCATCGCCGCCCCAGCCAGGCCGCCGGCCGCCACTGCCAGCTCGGGCGACAATCCCCAGGCCTTGGCGGAGTAGGCGGCAACGTATCCGCCCAGCCCGAAATACGCTGCATGCCCGAACGACAGCAGCCCGACATAACCAAGCAGCAGGTTGAACGCGCATGCGAACAGCGCGAAACAGAGCACTTTCATCAGGAACACGGGATAGAGCCCGACGAACGGCGCCACCACCAGCACAGCGGCCAGCAGACCGAACAACAGGGGCTGATTCTGTCTGGAAAGATTCATCGGATCAGGCCTTTCCGAACAGACCGGCCGGCCGCGCCAGCAGAACGATGATCATGATCACGAATACTACCGTCGACGAGGCCGGCGGATAAAAAACCTTCGTTAAACCCTCGATCACCCCCAGACCGAACCCGGTGAGGATGGACCCCATGATCGACCCCATGCCGCCGATCACCACCACGGCGAACACCGTGATAATGAAATTGGCGCCCATATTCGGGTTGACCGAGTAGATCGGCGCCGCCAGCACGCCGGCGAATGCCGCCAGCGCAACCCCCGCGCCGTATGTCAGCATCACCATCACCGGCACGTTGATGCCGAACGCCTGCACCAGTGGTGCATTTTCAGTCGCGGCGCGCAGATACGATCCGATCTTGGTTTTCTCGATCACCACCCAGGTGGCCAGACAGACGATCAGCGACGCCACGACCACCCAGCCGCGGTAATTCGGCATGAACATGAAGCCCAGGTCCGTCGCCCCCTGCAAAGCCTCGGGGATGCGGTACGGCAGGCCGGACGATCCGAACTGGTTTCTGAACAGGCCTTCGATGATCAGCGACAGACCAAAGGTCAGCAGCAATCCGTACAAATGGTCCAGCTTGTAGAGCCGGCGGATAAACACCTGTTCGAGCAGGATGCCGAACGCACCGACCAGCAGAGGCGAAAGCAGCAACGCCAGCCAGTAATTGATTCCCAGCCATTCCAGCAGCATCCAGGCGACGAACGCCCCCACCATGAACAGCGCGCCGTGCGCAAAGTTGATGACGTTCAGCATGCCGAAGATCACGGCAAGCCCAAGCGAGAGCAAAGCATAGAACGCCCCGTTGATCAGCCCCAGCAGAAGTTGACCGAACAGCAGCGGCATCGGCACGCCAAAGATCGTATCCATGAAACCATCCACATCACGGGCCGGATGAAAACACTGGCCCCTTTAGAACGACAATCAACCGCTCACCAGCGAGCAGCCACCATCGGCGACCGGACGAAACGCCTGATCCGCCGACGTGGTGGCCAACAGCTTGTAATAATCCCACGGTCCCCTGCTTTCCTCAGGCGATTTCACCTCGAACAGATAGACGGGATGAATCTTACGCCCATCAGCACGGATCGAGCCGACACCGAACGCATCGTCATCGGTCGGCATCGCTTTCATACGGGCGACAACTTCCGCGCCACTCGAGCGCGCCTGCGCATAACCCAGGTTTTCTACAGCCTTCAGATAGTGCAGCACACCGGCATACCCACCGGCATGCGACATCGCCGGATACTGCCCGTCGGTGTTTGGCACCAGCCGGCGCGTAAAGGCGCGCGTGCGGTCGTTCATGTCCCAATAGAACGATTCCGTCAGCACCAGGCCGCTCGCCGACTGCAGGCCAAGCGCATGAATATCGCAGATAAAAACAGTCAGCGCCGCCAGTTTGGTCCCACGGCGGTTAACGCCGAACTCCGCCGCCTGCTTCACGCAGTTCACCATGTCCTGCCCGGCATTCGCCAGCCCGATCACCTTGGCGCCGGACGCCTGTGCCTGCACGAGATAGGACGAGAAATCCGTCGTACCCGGAAACGGCGTTCTGACAGACCCCAGAACCCTGCCACCGGCGCGCGTCACAAAACCCGATGTGTTTCTCTCCAGCGAATGGCCGAACGTGTAATCCGCCGTGATGAAATACCAGGTATCCATCCCGGTCTTCACCATCGCCCCGCCGGTGCTGTTGGCTTGCATCCAGGTATCGTACGTCCAGTGCACCGTATTCGGCGAACAGGCGGATCCCGTCAGATCCGCCGTCCCGGCCGAAGGCACGATGTAAACCTTGTTTCTTTCGCGCACCAGCGCGGAAACCGCCAGCGCCCCCGCGCTGTTCGGCACGTCGACGATCAGATCGACGCCATCGCGGTCCAGCCATTCACGCGCGATCGCGCTGGCGACCTCTGCCTTGCTCTGGATATCGGCGACCACCACCTCGACATTCAGGCCGCGCGTGCTGGCTCCGAAATCCACGACCGCTTGTCGGATCGCTGCAACCATCGTCGGTCCGGACAGACCGCGATACGCGCCGGACAGATCGGTCAGCACACCGATCTTCAGCGTCCGCGCCGGCTGGGCGTGCGCCCGGGTGAATGAAACCGCTCCGATTCCCGGCACCATCACTGCCGCCTTCAGCAATGTTCTCCTGTCAAACATATTTCTCCCTTTCATCGTGCGGGTTGATCCCGTCTGTAATGATGTCCTATCGCGGACCGGCGTCATCACAGGCGCCGGTCCGCCCGAATCCACCCTACCCGCGAACCAGGGAACACCCCCCTTCGTTCATCGGGCGGAAGGCCTGGTCGGCGGGAGTCGTGGCGACCAGCTTGTAATAATCCCATGCCGCCTTGCTTTCTTCCGGCTTCTTCACCTCGAACAGATAGACCGGATGCAGCTTGCGCCCATCGGGACGGATCGAGCCGGCGCCGAACGCGTCGTCGTCGGTCGGCATCGCCTTCATGCGGTTGATCGCCTCCACACCGCTCGCCTTCGCCTGGGCATAGCCCATGTCGGCGGCGGCTTTCAGATAATGCAGCACACCCGCGTAGCAGCCGGCATGTGACATCGCCGGGTAGTTGCCGTTCGTCTTCGGCACCAGACGGCGCGTCAGTGCGCGCGTACGGTCGTTCATGTCCCAGTAGAACGATTCCGTCAGCACCATGCCGTTGGCCGCCTGCAGCCCCAGCGCATGGATGTCGTTGATGAACACCAGCAATCCGGCAAGTTTGATGCCGCGCCGCGTGATGCCGAACTCCGCCGCCTGCTTCACGCAGTTCACCGTATCCAGACCCGCATTCGCCAACCCGATCACCTTGGCGCCGGACGACTGCGCCTGCACCAGATACGACGAGAAGTCCGTCGTGCCCGGAAACGGCGTGCGCACATTCCCCAGCACCTTACCGCCGGCACGGGTGACGAAGTTGCCGGTGTTCTGTTCCAGCGAATGGCCGAACGCGTAATCCGCCGTAATGAAGAACCAGCTATCACCGCCCGCTTTCACCATCGCGCCACCGGTGCTGTTGGCCAGCATCCAGGTGTCGTACGTCCAGTGCACCATGTTCGGGCTACAGGCGGATCCGGTCAGGTCCACCGTTCCACCGGTCGAGTTGATGTAGGCCTTGTTCTTTTCGCGCACGATCGCCGAAACCGCCAGCGCACAGGCGCTGTTCGGCACATCGACCACCAGATCGACACCGTCGCGGTCCAGCCACTGGCGCGTCACACTGCTGGCGATGTCGGGCTTGTTCTGATGATCGGCGAACACTACCTCGACGTTCAGCCCCTTGCCGCTGGCGCCGAAATCCTCGATCGCCTGCTGCACGGCGGCCACCGATGTCGGGCCGGAAATGTCGCGGTATAAACCCGACATGTCGTTCAGTACGCCGATCTTCAGCGTATTGGCTGTCTGCGCGCGCGCACGACCGGAAGCTATCGCCCCCAGAGCCGGAATCGCCGCCGCAGCCTTCAGTAGAGAACGTCGATTGAACATTTTCACCCTCCCTCACACACGCCCCGGATTAAACCCCGAGGTAATCGTGCAATTTGTTTCTGTTTTTTTCGATCTCGGCATTCGGAATCATGTCCACGACCTGGCCATGTTCGACGACATAATGGCGATCGGCGACCGTCGCCGCAAAACGGAAATTCTGCTCCACCAGCAATATGGTGAAGCCACGCTCCTTGATCGTGCGAATGGTGTTGCCGATCTGCTGCACGATCACCGGCGCAAGCCCTTCGGTCGGCTCATCGAGCATCAGCAATTTTGCGCCGGTACGCAGGATACGCGCGATCGCCAGCATCTGCTGCTCACCGCCCGACAGTTTCGTCCCCGGGCTGCGCGCGCGCTCCTTCAGATTCGGAAACAGCGTATAGATGGTCTCGAGATCCAGGCCGCCCGGCGCCACCCGCGGCGGCAGCATCAGGTTTTCCGTCACATTCAGGCTGGCAAAAATTCCCCGCTCTTCCGGACACAGCGCAATGCCGAGCCGCGCGATCAGATTGGAGGGCAGACTGGCCGTTTCCCTGCCTTCGAAGCGGATGGAACCGCTGCGCTGCGCCATCAGCCCCATGATGGATTTCAGCGTCGTCGTTTTTCCGGCGCCATTTCTGCCCAGCAGGGTGACGACCTCGCCGGCACGCACATGCAGGTTCATGCCGTGCAGAACGTGGCTTTCCCCATACCAGGCATGAAGATTCTGAATCTCAAGCATGACCGGCAACCTCGGGCTCGGAACCGAGATACGCGGCCTTCACATCGTCGTTCCGGCTGACCTGCTCGTAATCGCCCTCGGCCAGAATCTGCCCGCGCGCCAGCACCGTGATGGTGTCCGACAGCCCCTGCACGACCGACAGATTATGTTCGACCATCAGGATGGTCCGCCCGGTCCGCACCCTGCGGATCAGTGCCACGATCCGGTCGACGTCTTCGTGCGTCATGCCTGCGGTCGGTTCATCGAGCAGCAGCATCATGGGATCGAGCGCCAGCGTGGTCGCGATCTCGAGCGCCCGCTTGCGGCCATAGGGCAACTGCCCGGCCAGAACACCGGCGTAATCCTCCAGATCCACGTCGGCGAGCAGTTCGCGCGCGCGCGCGTCGTATGACGAAAGAACCCGTTCCGAGCGCCAGAAATCCATGCTGTCACCGCGTTTGCGCTGCAATGCGACACGCACGTTCTCGAGACACGTCAGATGCGAAAAAACCGCCGAGATCTGGAACGACCGCACCAGCCCGAGCCGCGCGACATCGGCCGGTTTCATGCCGGTTATGTCACGCCCATCGTAGCGAATGCTGCCGCGCGTCGGCTGCAGAAACTTGGTCAGCAAGTTGAAGCAGGTGGTTTTACCCGCGCCGTTCGGCCCAATCAGCGCATGAATCGCATTGCGGCGGATGCGCAGATTCACGCCGCTCACCGCCGAGAAACCGCCGAACTCCTTGGCAAGTTCTTGCGTTTCAAGAAGATAATCTGTCACCAGACTGTCTCCTCCCCCAATCTTATCATTTGTGTTACCTGCATGGCATGCAACGGGGCACCTTCGCAAGCCAAACCTGACTGCCTCATCCGGAAAAACATCCATCAACACGGAAACCAGATCGTGGTAATTCAACTTAGTTAGATAAAATGACTGGGAACACATTGATGAAATTACGCTCTCTCCTGTTTGCCCCCGGCGATTCCGAACGCAAGACCGCCAAAGCGCTGACCGTCGCCGCCGATGCGATCATCCTTGATCTGGAAGACGCCGTCGCACCGTCGGCCAAGGAAGCGGCGCGCACTCTGGTTGCCAAAATCCTGCGCGCCGCCGAACGGCCGCTGATCGTGCGCGTCAATCCGGCGGACAGCGAATGGCATCTGGCCGACCTGGCCGCCATCGTGCCGGCCAGGCCCGCCGCCATCGTGCTGCCGAAATGCGCCGGCCCCGAGGACCTGTACGACCTCGACATCGCGCTGAGCGCCCTGGAAACCGCGGCGGACGTGCCCGTCGGCAGCACCGGCGTCATCGCGCTGGCCACCGAAACCGCGGCATCGGTCCTCAATCTGGCAGGCTATGCCGACGCACCGCGTCTGGTGGCGCTGGCCTTCGGTGCCGAGGATCTGTCGGCGGATCTGGGCATCGCCCCGCGCCACGCCGACGGCACACACCCCGCCCCGATCGCCGCCGCGCGCGCGCAGATCCTGCTGGCCGCCGCAGCCGCCGGCGTGCCCGCCATCGACACGCCGTTCCCCGACCCGCGCAACCCGGCCGGACTGGAACGCGAAACACGCACTGCCGCAGCGGATGGATTCGCGGGCAAGCTGTGCATCCACCCGGATCAGGTGGACAGCGTCAACGCCGCGTTCACACCGTCGGCCGAACGCATCGCCTGGGCACATGAAGTGTCGGCAGCATTCGCCGCCAACCCGGGCGCCGGGGTGATTTCATGGAACGGCAAGATGCTGGACCTGCCGCATCTGAAACTGGCCGAACGGATCCTTAGCCAGATCGAAGACTAAAAACAGATCATGATCGGGTGGCATCACCCGCTCACGTGAAGATGCCCGGCAGACAAAGACCCAGAGCATTTCCTGCGAACCACAGTGAACGGAAAATGCTCTAGGAGCGGATCCGGCGCACGGCATCCTGCCAGCCATGGTAGAGCCGTGCGCGTTCGGCTTCGGGCATCTTCGGTACAAAACGGCGTTGCAATTTCCAGTACCCGCCAAACTGATCCGGCTGCGGCATGATACCGGACTGTAACCCGGCCAGATAGGCGACGCCCGCCGCGGTGGTTTCCATCACCGTCGGGCGGTCCACCGGCGCGCCGAGGATATCGGCCAGAAACTGCATCGCCACATCCGATGCCGCCATGCCGCCATCGACGCGCAGAATGGTATCGCCAGCCGCCCCCCAGTCGTTATGCATCGCCTCGATCAGATCGCGGGTCTGAAAGCCGACGCTGCGCAACGCGGCACGAGCGATCTCTCTCGGCCCGGTCGCGCGCGTCAGACCGAACAACGCGCCGCGCGCTTCCGGGTCCCAGTAAGGCGCCCCCAGCCCAACGAAAGCCGGCACCAGAATCACATTCTGCGCAGGGTCGGCCGCCTCGGCCAGGACGGCGGTTTCCGGCGCACTGCGGATCACACCAAGCCCGTCGCGCAGCCACTGCACCGCCGCACCGGCAACGAAGATCGCCCCCTCCAGCGCATAGGTGCGCCTGCCGTCCAGCTGATACGCAATCGTGGTCAGCAGGCGTGAACGCGATACGACCGGCACCTCGCCCGTGTTCAGCAGTGCGAAACAGCCCGTGCCATACGTGGACTTCATCATTCCCGGCGCGAAGCACGCCTGCCCCACCGTCGCCGCCTGCTGATCGCCGGCCATGCCACGAACGGGAATGGCGGCGCCGAACAGCTCCGGCACAATCGTCCCGAATTCCGCAGCGCAATCGCGCACCTCGGGCAGGATCGCCGCCGGTACCCGGAACAGGTCCAACAGTTCCGGGTCCCACGCGCCACTACGGATATCCAGCAGCATCGTGCGCGCCGCGTTGGTGGCGTCGGTTGCATGCACGGCGCCACCGGTCAACCGCCAGAGCAGGAAACTGTCCACCGTGCCGAACGCCAGTTCTCCGCGCTCGGCACACGCCCGCGCGCCTTCCACCCGGTCCAGAATCCAAGCGATTTTGGTCGCCGAAAAATACGGGTCCAACAGCAAGCCCGTGCGCGCCGTCACGCGCGCCGCGTTGCCTGATTCACGGAGCATCGTGCAGATATCGGCCGTGCGGCGATCCTGCCAGACGATCGCGTTGTAAATCGGTTTTCCGGTCGCACGGTCCCAGATGATGGTGGTCTCGCGCTGATTGGTGATGCCGAACGCAGCGACATCTGCCGTATTGGCCTTTTCCAGTACCTGGCGCAGCACCTCCACGGATGTACGCCACAGATCCTCCGGATCGTGCTCGACCCAGCCCGAGGCCGGAAAGATCTGCGGAAATTCCTGTTGCGATATGGCGGCAATCGACAGGTCCTCACGGAACAGAATGGCGCGTGTCGATGTCGTTCCCTGATCCAGCGCGAGCAGATACCCCATGCGTCCCTCCCGCCTGCCGTTTCAGGCGGGCGTGTTTTCGGTCAGCCAGACTTCGAGTCTTTGAACATTCTCTGCCGAAAACCGCAACCCAAGCTTCGAGCGGCGCCACAAAACATCCTGCGCCGTGCGCGCCCACTCGCGCTCGCGCATCCAGCGGACCTCGCGTTCGGTCAGGTCGGCGCCGAAGCATATCCCCAGATCGGCCATCGCGTGCGCATTCCCCAGCAACGCCACTGCCGCCGTACCATACTGACGAAACAGCCGCCGTGCATGTGCGGACGTCAGAAACGGATAGCGCGTCTGCAGCTCCATCAGTTTTGCCTCGACGGCATCATGCGCGAAATCCCCGCCCGGCAGGAATGATCCGGCCGTCCATGCGTCCCCCATCTGCGGTGCATAAGGACGCAGTTTTTCGAGAACGGCTTCGGCCAACCGGCGATAGATGGTTATCTTGCCACCGAACACCGACACCACAGGCACACCGCTTTCGACATCCATCTCCAGCACATAATCCCGTGTTGCCTCCTGCGCCTTGCTCGCACCATCGTCGTAAAGCGGGCGCACGCCGGAATAGCTCCAGACGACATCTTCCGGCCGCACCGGGCTGGTGAAATAACCGCTGGCCATCCTGCAAAGATACGCCACCTCCCCGGCGTTGATTTCCGCCGCCGCCGGGTCGCCCTGGTAATCCTGATCGGTCGTGCCGATCAGCGTGAAATCCCCTTCGTAAGGAATGGCGAAGCCGATCCGCCCATCGGCGTTTTGAAAAATGTAACAGCGATCATGCTCGAACAGACGCGGCACGACGATATGGCTGCCTTTCACCAGCCGCACACCCGCCCTCGATTTAAGCCGCATGACATTCCCGAGCACATCGGCGACCCACGGACCTGCCGCATTCACCAACATACGCGCCTGCGCCACGGCTCCATCGGACATTTCCATATGCCACAGACCGTCCACGCGCCACGCCCGCGTACAGGCCGTGCGCACCCGGATATCCGCACCACGATCCGCGGCGTCGCGTGCGTTCAGCACGACCATGCGCGCATCGTCCACCCAGCCGTCCGAATACTCCAGACCGCGCACATATTCAGACTTCAGAACCGTGCCGGCGATATCGCTTCGCAAATCGATCGCGCGCGACCGTGGCAGGATTTCGCGCCCCCCCAGGTGGTCGTACAGAAACACCCCCAGCCGGATCATCCAGTATGGCCGCAGGCCCGCATGATGCGGCAACACAAAGCGCAACGGCCGGATGACATGTGGGGCCATCCGCAGCAGGACCTCGCGCTCGATCAGCGCCTCGCGCACCAGGCGGAATTTATAATGTTCGAGGTATCGTAACCCCCCATGCACCAGCTTGGTCGACGCCGACGATGTCGCCCCAGCCAGATCGCCTTTTTCCATCAACAGGACCGACAGACCGCGGCCCGCCGCATCACGGGCGATCCCCACACCGTTGATGCCGCCACCGATTATCGCCAGATCGTACATAAGTCTGCCAACATGATTCTCCCTGTCCGGCTTTTTAGCCGGTTTTCGAAATCATTCGAAAGCAGAAATGAAAGCCGCACCTTTAAGTGTATACTTCACCTAAGTGTATATTTCGTCTCCAGGCACCTCGCCGTCGACAACTTCCAGTTGCACGCCGCTGTTCTCACAGATCTCCCGGAACGCCGCAGAAGGCATCGCATCGGTCACCAGAACATCGACTTGTGAAATATGACCGATCCGGACAGGTGCTGTGCGGATGAACTTCATCGCATCCGCCACCAGTACGACCGTGCGGGCATTTTCAATGATCTTCTGGGCGACGCGCACCTCGCGATAGTCGAAATCCAGCAGCGATCCATCCTCGTCGATGGCGGAAACGCCGATCACCGCAACATCCACCTTGAACTGGGACACCAGATCCAGCGTCGCCTCGCCCACAATGCCACCGTCCGAGCGACGCACCATGCCACCGGCAACCACCACTTCGATCTGCGGGCAGTCGAGCAGGGTGGAAACGACATGAATGTTGTTGGTGATCACCAGCAACCTGTCACGCCCGACCAGCGCACGCGCCACCTCCTCGGTCGTCGTGCCGATGTTGATGAACATCGATGTCGCGTCCGGAATCAGCATCGCCGCCCGCTGTGCGATGCGCTGTTTGCTTTCATGCGCCAGCACGCGCCGCGCCGTATAGGCAACGTTTTCGGTACCCGATGCCAGGATCGCCCCACCATGCACACGCGCCAGAAGGCGCTTGTCGCACATCTCGTTCAGGTCCTTGCGGATCGTCTGTGGCGACACAGCGAACCGTTGAGCCAGATCATCGACCAGGACACGCCCATTCTCGCGGGCAATTTGCAGAATCCGCAATTGCCGGGTGGACAGATCGATCATGTGAGGGTCCTCATCTTCCAAAATCAGGCAGTGTCTGTAATGAACTCGCTTCAAAAACAGTCGGGCATCCAGCCTTTTGAAAGCCTCCTCCTAATCTTCAAGCACAAACAGCATCAGCTTCGTCTGCTGCAAAGCATTCGTATTGTCATCAGAGATCAACAGGACAAGCAAGCGCCCATCTTCGTGCCGAACTGCTGCAATACCTTCATAGTTCTCCGTTGGGAACGGTGCCTCGATCCGGGCGATTTCGTTACCCTGCCAGATAAAATTCTCACGCGGGTTGCTCAGCATATCTGCCGGAATTCGAACGATCCGGTTACCGAACCCGCGCCACAGAGAAAAACGACGTTCGAGCACAAGCGCCGATCCATCAGGTAGAATCGTCGCATCGGAAGGGACATAAGGCGCCAACGCCTGATATCCCCCGCTGACCCAGCGATTCTGAACGCGGACCCAGGCCCGGTTGACGTTCGCATTGTCGGGCAATGTCTGCCTTTCCATAATGGCGATCAAATTACCGTCGGCAAATGCAGTCAGCGCCTCAAGCCCACCGTTGCTAGGCGCATTTTCGATACCCGGAGGCACTTGCACGTATCTGCCAGGTCCGTGAAAATCGGCATAGGCGCGAATTCTATGCCAACGTTCAAACCCCACCAGCCAGGTTCCGTCGGGCAGACGCGCCAGGCTTTCCGCGTCCTGCAAACGGCCCCGTGGCAACGGCCGCCCGGCGCCATCGTGTAGCCAACCCCATTCAGCATTCTGCAGCCCGACCAGATGATGGGCGTCGCCATCCAGCACCAGAAACGCCTGCATCCAGCGCCCCCGGTCGCTGATGGCCGTCATCCGCAGATCCGGCGCCAGGTGCAGGGCCGACCAGTTACCAAAACCGGCAACCTGGGATGTTAGAGTCACGCCCCCCAGAAAGCGCAGCTTTCCTATCCTGTCTGTTGGCGCATGCCCTTCGTCGACCAACGGAAACGGACGCGCCGACACGCTGACGGGCTCGGCACAGAGCGGAGCGGCACAGACCAGCACATGCGCCCAAAAAGCCGACAGAATGAAACGGAAGAGCACTTCAGATATCCTCTTGCGCCGGACGCAGCCGGAGATGCCAGCCACGACAAAATGATTGGCCTGACAGGAAAATGAAACCGGCGATCGGGCAAGGCCGTGCCTGTGGAAATTACTAAAATCTTCTTATAATACCGCGACTTACCGGATGAGCTTCAAGGAAAACCATCGAGTAGATGCCCATACCCCGCACATGCACACCTGACCGGCGCTGAGTGAAACAAACAATCTCCGGCCCATCCCATGCGCCCGGCAGGACTCGAACCTGCGACCAAACCGTTATGAGCGGTCCGCTCTAACCAACTGAGCTACAGGCGCGCGGGGAGCCGCATAAGACAGGTAAGTGACATTTTTCGCAAGTACCCCAAACGCTATTTTGCACCGGCTGGCGGATTCTCACAGGTTGCAGTCGGCCCGCCTCAAGGCTATTGCAGAGGGCATATTCACGTAGTTTCTGGACACGCCCCAATGGACCTCAGCAAAATCCCCGCAGGGAAAAACGCGCCGCACGACATCAACGTGGTTATCGAGATTCCGCAAGGATCACAGGTGAAGTACGAACTCGACAAAGCCTCGGGCGTCGTCGTGGTGGACCGTTTCCTGTTCACCCCCATGGCCTACCCGGCTGCCTACGGGTTCATTCCCAACACGCTGTCGTCGGATGGCGACCCGGTCGATGCGCTGCTGCTGCTGCCGGCGCCCGTCGTGCCCGGCTGCGTGATCCGCGCGCGGCCGATCGGCGTGCTGCTGATGGAAGACGAAGCGGGCATCGACGAGAAAATCATCTGCGTCCCGCACGACAAAGTGCACCCACAGTTCAGCAACATCGACGAATACTCGCTGCTGCCCTCCATCACCCGCGGGGCGATCGAGCACTTCTTCAACACCTACAAGGCGCTGGAACCCGGCAAGTGGGTGAAGATCCAGGGATGGGGCACACGCAGCGACGCCGAAACCCTGATCCGCAAAGGGGTCGACGCGGCAGCGGCCGCCTGACCTTCTTCGAAACCACAAGAAAGGGCGACGCTGTCTGCGTCGCCCTTTTCATTTCTATTGGGCGACAGCGGCGCTCCACGGCGACATCGCATCGGTAATGCCGCCGCGTGTTCCATCAGCGTTCTGCACGATGATGTTCGGGCACGCGAAGTTCATCGGCATCACACCGTGCTCCACACATTCCACCGGCCCGGCTTTTTCCAACGCGGCCAATACGTCCGCATCCAGCCGGCGATCCGCGGTGATGCGATCCGGCCCGGACACATCGATACGCGGATGATGCGCGATATCGTTCAGGCCCATGCTGAAATCCACAGCGAACGCGAGCGTCTGATACACACTGGCCAGAATGCGCCGCCCGCCCGACGCGCCGGCGGCAACCCACGGGCGCCCGGCATCGAGCACAATGGCCGGGCACATATTGGTCAGCGGGCGCTTGCCAGGTGCGATCGAATTCGGCTGGTCGGGGCGCGGATCGAACCACATCACGCCGTTGTTCATCAGCACCCCGGATCCCGGCAACACCACACGGCTACCCATCGACGACAGCAGCGTTGTCGTCAGCGCCACCATTGTTCCCTCGGCATCGCAGACCGTCAGATGCGTAGTACAGGTCTCGCCGGTTTGCGGTTCCGTATCTCCCAGTCCCGCCAGCCGTTCGCCATAAGCCGCACGCAATGCCTGCGCCAGAGCACCGAACCATGCCGCATCCGGCACTTTACCCGGCGCAACTGTCCGCATCAGTTCCACGACGCGCGCCATGGTCGGTGCGGCGGTCAGACCGCCCGCCAGTTCCAGCGTGCGGCCGCGCCAGTCGATCTGCATCGCCGGCTGGATACGCGCCGCACAATCGCGCAGATCCTCGGCCGACAACACGCCACCCATTGCTTTGCTGTCGGCCACGATCGACGCTGCGATCTCTCCCGTATAGAAATCACGCAACCCGGCGCGCTGCAGATGCTCCAGCGTTTCCGGCAACGCACCGAGCTGGAAAAATCCGGCCTTCCCCTGATACGGTGGAATGGGCGGCAGGCCATCAGGCAGGTAGATACGCGCGCTCTCGGCGTAATTCCGCAACACCGACGCCGAGGCCGAAACCTTCAGTAATGTGAACCAATCCTGTGGTAACCCCCGACGCGCAAGCGCCACAGCAGGCGCCAGCACGTCGGCTACGGGCAGTTTTCCCCAGTTCTCATGTAATGTTGTATACCCAGCTACGGCCGAGGGAATCGCAAATGAGAGCGGTCCGTGGATGTTGGTATCGCCTTCGACTTCGGGCCAAGTGAACAGATCGAGCTTCATCCGGCCAGTCAGTTTGAAAGCCGAGGCGTCCAAAAGACGCGGCGCGACCGGGCCGAAATCCACTACCTCTGCGCGCTTTTGTCCGGCGCGATGCACCAAAGCGAAACCGATCCCCCCCAGGCCGGAATTCCACGGCTCGACCGCCGCCAGAGCAAAAGCGGCGGCAACAGCTGCATCAACAGCGTTGCCGCCCGCATTCAGAATACTGACACCTGCTTCGGCGGCAGCACGTGATTGTGATGCAACGATGCCACGCCGCCCTGTTGCTGCAGGTTTGGCAAGCATCCAATGCTGCGTGACCTGTTCCGATGGTACGTAGCCCATATCTTGGCGATCCTTTGTATATTTTCGACCGCGAATGGTTACTCCGCCCGGACTTTAAAACAAGTCAGATAGAACCCTTTTCGTCACGCCGCCGCGCCAGAATCTCGTCGATGTTACAGCTGGAAAGCAACGCGGCATATCTGTCATACGCCAGGTCCAGCGCCTGCAGGTCTGCGCTCTCCAGCGCTGCCAGAATGGCTTCCATGCACATGATCATGTCTTCCGGCTCCCAGGCACTCCAGGTCATGGCGTGTATGACCTGCATCTGCTGCGCCAGCGCCCGCCACACATCGACCAGAACCGGATTTCCAGACAGCCGCACCAACTCTTTAGTGAACATGATGTCCAGCAAACACAACCGGTAGTGATACGACCCCGGCCCCCGCATACGCATCTGTCCGACGATCCGCCGGAATCTCGTCTCGTGCGAGAGATCGGGCCACTTCATAAGCGCCTCGCGCGCCGCCGCCAGAGTAATCGCCTTGCGCACCTTCAGCATTGCATGCAGGCGCGCGTTATTCAGCTGCAGGAAACGCATGCCCTTATAGGGCGTATTGACGACAATTCCCCGGCTTTCCAGCAACCGTAACGCTTCACGCACGGGGACGCGGCTGATCTTCAGATCACGTGCGATTTCCGCTTCGACCAACCGGTCGCCTGGCATGAAGACACCGCGTGTGGCGGCATCGATGATCGCTTCCATTGCCTGCTCGACCATTGTACTCGGTTGCACAGGCTGCAAACGTACATCCGGATGAACATCCAACATCTGTTGATCGTCATGCGTAGACTTCCACCCAAATCTTATCCCATGCTTGTGTGTCATTATCCGTCTTTCTATCGTCACCAACGAAACAATCGCTGATTCGACGGGAATATTGAAATACTTTTCAATTGTTTACGCAATATTCAGCGCATTGAAAAATATCCATCCATGGCGCAACTAAAAGTATTTTCTAAAAAATGCATTACGCGCTTTTTTAATCTGTCATTCCAATTTAGTTTTTATGATAATTCTGAAATGCCACGAAAATTTGATGCCATTGCGTATACACAAAATGCCCCGCTGTTCGGATTGTTTGGCCTCCTCGCCAATATCATCATCGGGTGCATCATCGTCTTAGCCTTTCCTGGGAATTTCCTTTTTTTTCCGCTGTTCCTGTTGCTGCAGGCAGTACTCGTCTTCAGCCTGATATGGCCACACTTGGCCACCGCTGTCGTATTGCTGATCATCGCACTGACGCCGGATGGCTGGGCGGGAAGTATTTTCGGTATCCAGCTCGACCTGGTCGGCTTTCAGAAGGTGCTGATCATCCTGTTGTCCCTGCTGCTGATTCTGCGTCATGGACTGAACCCAGATCTCAGCAATCCGGTTTTTCCCTACACTGGTATTTTCTGTATCGGGATCGCGCGCGGGCTTGGACTGGGCATGACGATAGGCGAAAGTTTGCGTTCGCTGATCGGAGGATGCAGTCCATTCCTGCTTGCTTTTGTGCGCATGCCACCGCGGCTGTACAACACGATTATCTGGATGATCATTCTGATGCCGGTGATCAATCTGGTCGGCGGGATCCTGCTTGAAGGCCTCGGTCTGCGCAGTCTCCTGGATCAGTCCGGACGCCTGCAGGCGTTGAAAAGCGCACCGCAGCTTGCACATTTCTGCCTCTGGTCCCTGGCCGCCAGTATTCTTGAATTTTTACGCAGCGGACGGGCCCGTTATGCCTGCATCACGGCCGTAACTGCCGCCATCCTGCTGGCAACTGGTGCGCGCGCGCCCAGCGCCTATGCTATTGCCTTCAGTTGCGCCGCCCTGCTGTTCACGCATACACGGCATTTCGGCACGAAAGAAAAATCCCGGCTGATACTGGGCATGCTGGCAGGTGTTGTCTGCATGCTGATTGTTATGTTGTCGGCAGGGAGTTTCCGCGCGCTCGATCTGGACAGCGTGAATCAAGTATCGGGTCGCGATCTGATGTGGCCGCTGTTCGTCGATGCCATCGAACAGTCCCCCTGGTTCGGATACGGCGTCGGGGCCGGGAAATTCGTAGTCGATATATCAGATTCCGTCGCGCGCCTGCTCGGCACGACAGCGGCGCATAACGAATACCTCCGCCTGTCAGTCGAAGGTGGTCTGCTCGGTTCTACACTGATGGTCGGCACAATCATTCTCTGGTGTGCCCTGTTGTCACGCCGGATGCTCAGGCATGAAAAAATCCTGTTCCGTGTTGCTTTTCTGCTATTCGCCCTGCTTTCGATCACTGATAATACGCTGATCGCCACCACGGCCCTGTCGTTCTTTTCGTGGGTCGCAGCTTTTTCTGCCCGTAGTTTTCACGAGACGGAACACCAAAGGACTGAACTTCGTCGACAGAATGCCTAACACCGCCCGCCCGGCCAAATCCCCGCTCCCGCGCAATGTTCTCGTCGACCTTCTGCGAGGAATCGCATTGGTGTTCATCGTCGTCGATCATGTCAATCTGATCGCACGACATCTTGGCGATATCGGCAGTGTTCGCCCGTATCTGCTGATCGATGTGCAGATGACGGACGCGGCCGAATTTTTCGTCTTCCTGTCGGGTTATGTTTTCGGCCTGGTGCACGGCTCGGAAGGGCGGCGCAAAGCACCTCTGGATCTGATCGCCGTCACACTGCGCCGCGCCATACAGATTTTTGTCGCCTACGCCGTCACCGTCATCGTGATCGGTTTTCTGTATGCACTGATTCAGAAATTCCACACACCACCGGCACGATGGACCGATGTCAGTGGAATCGAAGTGCTGCATCGCGATGGCATTAGCATATTGTACAACATCGCAACGTTACAGCTGACGGTGTTCTTTCTCAACATCCTGCATCTCTACATTCTGCTGCTCCTGTTTGCCGCGCCGATGCTGCTGTTATGGCAGCGCGCCCCCTGGCTCGCCGTCGGCAGCAGTGTTGCGATCTGGCTATGGGCGCAGTTTGTCGACACATCACATATCGGCACATGGGCCGGTATTCATGCCTTCTTTCCGCCCGGCTGGCAGTTACTGTTCTGCGCGGGGCTGTTCCTTGGAACACGCCGCCTGCTCGAACAGACACGCCCAGCCGTCCGCAGTGTCCCGTTCATCATAGCCTGCATCGTGCTACTGGCCTGCTTCGTGCTGCGCCTGTCGCTGGGGTGGGTCGGAGATGCCGTACTGCCCGATTTTCTGCGTAACGCCACATCGGCCATCCCCGGCACGTGGAAACCCGCGCTCGGCATCGTGCGGCTGATCAATTTTACCGCGCTGATGTATGTGATCCTGGCACTGGCCCCCTCTTCCGCACGGATCGCCGCCTTCGCACCGGCGCGCTGGATCGCCGCACTGGGCACCAATTCACTGGAAATGTTCTGTTGCGGTTCGGTGCTGATCTTTCTGATCAGCCTTGCCATTCATGCCGCCGGCGGCGGGATCGCAGCCTATGGCGCCATACTGGGGACAGCGCTTGCGCTCTATCTGACCGCCGGTCACTTCACCGTCTGGCTACGGCGCAAACACTGAAGCTGCGTCCAACCGTACCGGAGCAGAACCGGCAACAAAAGCCCAGCCCCCAGCAGCAGCGGCGCAACGACGATGAACTGCAGCCCGCCCCAATCCATAACCCGCAACAGCAATGCCTTGGCGACCCCAATGCTCGGCACGTTGAACAGGTAAATCGCGAACGAGCTGGCGCCCAGCGCGGCCAGTGCCGGCAACGCGGCAACCAGCGGCATTCTCACCAGTCCGTGCAGAGCCGGAATCGAAAGCACACCACAGAGCAGCATCGCCAGTCGCGGCGGCGCATCTACCCATATGCATATGCCTGCGGCCAGCACCAGGGACGCGAGTGCCAACGCGGCATAACGATCCAACATCCGGGGCCAGGCATCCCCCGCTTCTGCCGCCAGTCCTCCCAGCATGAAGAACACCCAGAACATCGCCAACCGGTCCAGAAACAGACGTTCCGGCAACGGCAGAAAGAACAGCAGCAGCGTCACCCCGGCCAACAGCACGGTGTGTCCACGCAGCAGCCACAGAGCGGGCGGCGTCAGAACATTGATCAGAAACAGGACGGCCAGATACCAGATAAACAATGCGGGGCTTCTGGCCGTGGTCCAGAACAGATCGCGCAGCCCCCCCCAGAACCCGTCAGGTACATTGTCGACTACCACGACGTGTGCGGCCAGCAGTTTGGCCACCAGCACCAGCAGTCCCATTGCGAAAAACGGCAGCAGCAAGCGCACGAACCGTTTACGCACCAGCCCCGGCAACGCGGCAAGCGGCATGCGCGCCGCTCCGGACAGAAAGCTTACATACCCCGACAGGTACATGAAGAACGGCATGTGAAAGAGGTAGATGGCCCGTTTCAACACCATATAGGTATCGACAACGCCATACCCGCCATCCTCGGGCGGGGTGCGGGCGATCACATGCCCGAACACCACCAGAAAAATAGCCAGCCCCTTGGCCCGTTCAACGTCGACGCGAAACCGGCGGCTGCCCGCATGATCTGCGCTCTTCGTCTGTCCGTTCTTCCGGGACTGGCTGTCGGACACTCTGTCTTCAGTCTGCCCTGATCAGCGGCCCAGAGCCGCCGCGCGGTCCAGCGCTGTGCCCAGCCCCTTCAGCTGCAACTGGAACGGCACGTCCTGATTGCTGTCCGCCGCCACGACGCTCAGATTCAGCACCGTGCCATTGCGCAGCGCCGTCACCTGGCGCGCTTCCAGAGTAACCGGCGCCTGGCAGCCTTCCGGATAGCAGGTGCGGATCGACAGGTTGGGGCCGACGGTTTCATCGATCTTCGTCGTCGCACCGCGCTCCAGCACCAGCCCGAACGGCAGCTGGAACGTCGCCTGCACCTTGCCGTCCGCAGCGGGGCGCATTTCCACCGCCACCACGGTGCGGCCCGTGCGCTGGTCGACCAGCCGCTGTACGACCTGGCACTGCTTGGCATTGTTGACGATGCCACACGAGACGATCCAGCTTTCGTACGTTTCGGTCACCGATGTCGCACCGCCGGGGAAAGTCGGGGCTGGGCCGGCCGGCGGCGTCGCCGGGGCAGCGCCGCGCTGCTGGGCAAAAGCCGCACCGTTCAGGGCCATCGCCGCGGCAAAGCCAAGAGAAAGGAGCTTCAGGTTCATCTCAATATAATCCTGTTCTTGAAAGCAGACATCCACCACGCGTGCTGCCTAGCTTCTCTATTTCATAGAATCCGGTAATTTCAAAGCATTTGAAACAGGTTTCCGCAGATCAACCATTTCACGATCATACTGTCTTTCATGCCGTCTTTGTCAGTAATCATAATTTCATGCCACCTGCCACGTAGCAGAAGGGGCGCCTAAAAGGCGCCCCTTTTATCGTCTCCAACGCTGCCGGCTACTTAACAGACATACCGCACGCCGGCATTGGCAACCCAACTGCCAAATCCGTTGCCGTCCAGTTCGGTCCGCCATGCACCGTCCGCATATACCGCCCAGCGTTCGGACAACGTCCCGGTGATGCCGCCGCCAACCTCTTGTGCCGTACTGGCCGTGACAAAACGACCCGGCCAAAGCAACGCGATACCGCTGCACTGTCTGGCGGCAGCGCCTGCCCCATCCTATGCGAGCCGCCCCCTGTGAACGAAGCCGTCAACTCAACCCGTCAACGCCTCGGAAACCGTCGCGATGCGGGCGAAACGCCCGGCCAGCACCAGTTCCGTGCGCGCCTTGATCTCGGCGGCGCTCCAGCTTCGACCCCGTACATCGGTCATCGCGAAAGTCAGGGTTGCCTCGCTGACGAAATCGATCTCGTAGCCGAGATCGGATGCATGGCGCGACGTGGTCTCGCAGCACTGTTCGGTACGGATGCCCGAGACGATCAGCCGGGTGATCCCGTGCTGCACCAGCCAGACATCCAGCCCCGAACCCACCAGCGCACTGTGCCGGCGTTTGCGGAATACCGCGTCGGGCGCCATGGTGATCGGTGTGAGCGTCGTCACATACCCCGAACTCTCGGCGAACACCCCGGCCTCGGCAACGTGGAAGACCTGAACCACCGGGATGCCGCGCGCTTTCGCGCCATCGATCAGCGCCTGCTGATGACGGATGAAGACCGGCAGGTCGTCCTCGGTCCAGAAAGGGCGATGGCGGAAAGATTCCTGCACATCGATCACCAGCAGGGCCCGGCCAGCTGCAGACATTGCATTCTCCTTCGGTTTCAGACGTGGCGCATTATTCTTCTTTGCAATACGAAATGAAATCCCCCTTCGGATAAAGATGGACCGCCACGCACTCTTCGCCGCAGCGCCAGGCTCCAGCCCGGACGGGGGGCAGCGCCGCAACAACACCGCCCCCCGCCGTCAGGCCGCCGCGCGTTCGCGCGGCGCCAGCGTGCGCAGCCACGGCAGGAAACCGTTCAGCATCCGCGTCGTCGCGGGCATGAAGTGGCTGCCATTATGATAGAAAGGGTCCAGCGTGCTGAGAATCAGGCGCCCCGGGTAACTGACCCGATCGTCATACAGCAGCGCCCCGCCATCATCCTTCCCGTCCGGCGGAACGCTGACCATTACATCCGCGCCTTCGGGCGCCTGCATCACGCCGTGGATATGCCAGACCGTATCGCGCGGTGCGATATGTGTGAACAGCTCATGATCCGGATGGTGGAACTGATGTGGGGGCCTGGCGTCCTTGTCCAGCCACCACCAGAAATTCGTCTCGCGCGGTGTGCAGTTGGTGCCGGGCAACCAGGTCTCGAACTCGTTCTCGCCCAGAACCGCCAATGTCCGCCCGCGGTTCAGGTGCGCCAGCAACAGGTCCGTATGCGGGCGCAGCATCTGCGGGTTCACCCGGTCCGGCACCAGCAGCACCGACACGTCTTCCAGCGCTCCAGCCGTCAGTTCCGGGCCGTAGATCACGCGATCGAACAGATGCCGATAGCGCGCGCCGTGAATGGTCTCCCAATGATAGTACGTGCCTCCATCAATGACGGCGAACATCGGTATCCTCCGCGGGTTGCAGTATCCAGGTCAGAAGCTGGGCGGCCATGTTGCCGGGAACGATCTCGGTTCCCGTCTTGCCGAACGTCCACAGATCGTTGCCGCCATGCAGCAGCACGCGCCCTGCGCCGACCTGCCAGATGATGTCGAGCGGGTAACGCTGCGGGCCGAGTGCGTTGACGATCTGTGCGCCTTTTGGCGGTTGATGCCAGCCGCGGCCGTAAAAACCGGCAACCCCCTTGCGAAGGCTGAGGCTGTCTTCGCTCACGCCGTCCCAGACCGGATGATCGGCCATGCGGTGCACATACAGGTCTGCGAGCGTGCAGTCCTGAATAGGCTGGAACATGCTGTGCCCCGGCAGGAACGGATACACGATGTGACCGTTGGTCACCACGGTGCCGCCCCGTTCCAGATAGGCCGCGAACTGCGCCCGGCGCGCAGGTGCGGACAGGGCCCGCTGATCGGCATGCGTCGGGATCAGCACCCCCGCATACGCCATCAGGTCCATATCCGGCAGTTCGTACTGATCGCGCCTGACCACGACATCGGTCAGGCCGGGCAACTGCATCATACGCGGCGTACTGGTGGAATAGGTAAAACCCGAAGTCAGCAGCAGGATCTGGCGTGGTAACCCCATCACGCTGCCTCCACATTGGCGGCCTGCAAGCTCATCTCGAACAGATCATCGGGTTTTTGCCGCAAGGCATGATCGGCGATCCGGCGCTTCAGGGCCGAGATCTCGCCCTTCCAGTCGGGCGAGCGCTGTTCGGCGGGCATGTTCAGCAGCTCGAAGAACCGCGCAGGCAAAACGCCGGGACGCAGCGCCGCCACAACCGTCCTGTTCCCATGCATCAGGCGAAAACTGTACGAGATGTTCGCCATCGGATTCAGCCGCGCCAGCGGAAGGGTGCGATCCACGTCATAAACACCGCGCGTTGCCGCGCGGGTCACGAATTCGAAAGCATCACGCACCCCCGGTCCCGGATGGCCACAGACGACCGACAGCTCATTGCGCTTCAGGTCCTGCCCCGGCGCCAGCATCGTCAGCGCGCCACGCAGCCCCTGAAACATGATGGCCAGCATCGCGAGCGCCGCCTGCCCGTGATAAGCGGCGGCCTGGTCGTAAAGCAGGTCGATTGGGGCCTCTTCGCCCATGATCCGTATGGGAACATCGCGCATTATTTCATGCTCCGGTTGAGAAAGTGTCGGTAAGCTCTATATTGCAATTAATAATGAATATCAATACAGCGCCCAGGATATCCCTGCGACAGACGACCACCTCCGCACTGAGAGCGTGTCCCGATCACGATCTGCTCTGGGTTTTTATCTGCCGAACATCTTCACGTGACCGGGCGGAAACATCCGGTCACGATCTGCTCTAGGTTCCGGTCTGGCTTCCGTCAGGCAGAAGCCGTAAGAATACCGGTCTAGCTTGGGGAACGGAGCCAGGAAGAGAATGGCAGTCAATAAAGTCTACCCCAGCGCCGAAGCGGCGCTGCAGGGGGTATTGCGCGACGGCATCACCATCATGTCGGGCGGTTTTGGCCTGTGCGGTATACCGCAGGCATTGATCGACGTGATCCGCGCATCCGGCATCAAGAACCTGACCGTCGTGTCGAACAATGCCGGCATCGACGACGCAGGTCTGGGCGTGCTGCTGCAAACCCGCCAGATCAAGAAGATGATCAGTTCCTACGTCGGAGAAAACGCGCTGTTTGCCAAACAGTACCTGTCGGGTGAACTGGAAATCGAGTTCAATCCGCAGGGCACGCTGGCCGAGCGTATCCGGGCCGGCGGCGCGGGCATTCCGGCGTTCTTCACCCGCACCGGCGCCGGCACGCTGGTCTCCGAAGGCAAGGAACAGCGCGAATTCGACGGCAAGCTGCACGTGATGGAAACCGGTTTGAAGGCCGATCTGTCGATCGTCCATGCCTGGAAGGCCGACACCGAGGGCAATCTGGTGTTCCGCAAGACGGCGCGCAATTTCAATCCGATCATGGCAACAGCGGGAAAAGTCACCGTCGTGCAGGTCGAAGAACTGGTCCAGCCCGGACAGATCGACCCGGACCACATCGTCACGCCGGGGATTTTCGTCGACCGCATCGTCAAGCTCGACCACGTGGACAAGCGCATCGAACAGCGCACCACCCGCAAGCGCAACGCCGCGTAACGCAGCGAAAGGAACGCACATCATGGCATGGACACGTGAACAGATGGCCGCCCGCGCTGCCCGCGAACTGCAGGACGGGTTTTATGTGAACCTCGGCATCGGCATCCCGACGCTGGTCGCCAACTACATCCCCGGCGATGTTTCGATCCAGTTGCAGAGCGAGAACGGCATGCTCGGCATGGGCCCCTTCCCGTTCGAGGGCGAGGAAGACGCCGACCTGATCAACGCCGGCAAGCAGACCGTCACCGAACTGCCGACCACCAGCTTCTTCGACAGCGCTGCGTCGTTCGCGATGGTGCGCGGCGGGCATATCCAGCTTTCGATTCTGGGCGCGTTGCAAGTCGCCGAGAACGGCGATCTGGCGAACTGGATGGTGCCGGGCAAGATGGTCAAGGGCATGGGCGGCGCGATGGATCTGGTCGCCGGCGTACAGCGCGTGGTGGTGCTGATGGAGCACACCGCCAAAGGTGAGCCCAAGATCCTCAAACGCTGCACCCTGCCGCTGACCGGCGCGGGCGTGGTCGATCTGCTGATCACCGATCTGGCGGTGTTCGATGTCGGCAGGCCGGGGTTGAAACTGGTCGAACTCGCCCCCGGCGTCTCGCTGGACGAGGTGCGCGCCAAGACCGAAGCGGATTTCACCGCCTGACGATAGGCGGGCGCCTCACGGCGCCCGCTTCAAAGGTCGGGTTTTCAGGTAGACCAGGCCAACGTCTGCTCGACCCGCCGGTTCTCTCAAAAGAAAAGGCGCCCCGCAGGGCGCCTTTTCGAACCAGTCCGGGTAAAGATCAATTGACCTGAATACCGGCCTTTTGGATGATCCCGCCCCACTTCGCCACTTCGGCCTGCAGGAACGCCAGCGCCGAGGCGGGCGTGCTGTCCGGGCGCACGGTCACCCCCAGTTCGCCCAGGCGGGTTTTCACCGCCGGATCGGCCAGCGCCGCATTCACCGCCTTGTTGATCGCCTCGACCGTGTCGGCGGGCGTTCCGGCCGGGGCCAATATCATATGCCACGTATAGGCTTCGTAACCCGGCATCCCGGCTTCGGCGAAGGTCGGCACATCCGGTAGCTGCGGCATACGCGCATTCCCCGCCACCGCCAGCGCGCGCACGTCGCCACGCTGCGCGAACGGAATCACGTTCGACGCCACGTCGGTCATCATCGTCAGCGTGCCGTTGAGCAGATCGGGCATCGCCGCCGCCGAACCGCGATACGGCACGTGGTTGACGCGCAGTCCGCCCGCCTGATCCAGGAACAGCTCGGCCGCCAGATGCAGCGCGCTGCCGTTGCCGGCGCTGCCGTAATCGTATTTGCCTGGATTTTCGCGGTACAGCCTGATCAGATCCTGCAGGTTCTGCACCGGCAGATTCTTGTTCACCATCAGCACCATCGGAATCACACCGACCAGCGCCACCGGCGCAAACGATGTCACCGGATCGAACGGAATGTTCGGGAACAGCGCCTTGACCACCGAATGCGACACCGTTGTATAGAGCAGCGTGCCACCGTCCTTCGGCGCCGTCGCCACCACTTCCGTGCCGATCACCACACCGGCCCCGGTGCGGTTTTCGATGACCACGCGCTGCGGCAGGCTGCGCGACATGCTGTCGGTCAGGATGCGCGCCGGCACATCGGTCGGCCCGCCCGCAGCATATGGAACGATCATGCGTACCGGCTGGGTCGGCCAGTTGGTCGCGGCGCGTGCAGCAAAAGGCAGAGCGACAGCGGCAGCCGATGCCGCCAGTAAAGAACGACGCCTCATTATTCAGAGTCTCCCCTTGATTACCTTTGAGTTCTTCTCTTGCGGTAATCATATAGAAGGCGTCCCGTCTTGCAACAGGCCCTAGACTGACGGGAATCCCGCCCGGGTGCGCAGATCCGCAGCACTGGCGCCGGCCGCACGCAGATCGCGGATGCATGTGGCGCCGTCGCGCTTGGCCAGACGCTTTCCATCCGGGCCGCGCAACAATGCATGATGGGCATAGACCGGCGCGGGCCAGCCCATCAGCTCCTGCAACAGACGGTGCAGATGCGTGGCGGGGCGCAGGTCCTCGCCGCGTGTCACATGCGTGATCCCCTGCAAGGCATCGTCATGCGTCACGCACAGATGATACGATGCGGGCGTATCCTTGCGCGCCAGCACCGCATCACCGAACTGCGCGGGGTCGCAGCGCTGCGCGCCCTCGTCCTCCTCGGTAAAGAAGATCGGTCCTGGCACCGCACGCAATGCCGCCGCCATGTCGAGCCGCAACGCATAGGGAATTCCGGACGCGATCCGTTCGTCGCGCTGCGCCGTCGTCAGGCCGCGGCATGTGCCGGGATAAAGTGGCCCGTCCGGCCCGTGCGGCGCATGCGCGCTGGCGGCGACCTCGCGCGCGATGTCGGTGCGGGTGCAAAAACACGGATACAACAAGCCACGTGCCGACAGCACGTCCAATGCACGGCGATACGCGCCAAAATGTTCGGACTGCACACGCACCGCGCCGTCCCAGTCCAGCCCCAGCCAGCGCAGGTCTTCCAGAATCGCCGCCGTGTATTCGGGGCGGCAGCGCACCGGGTCGATATCCTCGATCCGCAGCAGAAAGCGCCCGCCACTGCGGCGCGCGCGCGTCCAGCCGTGCAGGGCCGAATGCACGTGCCCCAGATGCAGATACCCGGTCGGACTGGGTGCAAAGCGGGTGACAATCATCGCCGCCCAACGTATGCACGAAACCGCAGAGGAGAAAACCCATGGCGATACTCGAAGGCCCCGTCTGGGGACCGAAATCCCGCGGCACCGTCAAGCAGATCGTTGTGTTATGCCACGGCGTCGGCGCGGACGGTAACGACCTGATCGACATCGCCCCCGGTTTTTACGCTCATGCCCTGCCCGACGCGCTATTCCTGTCGCCGCACGCGCCGTTCCCCTACGACATGGCCCCGTTCGGGCGGCAGTGGTTCAGCCTGGCGGATCGCACCCCTGCGGTGCTGGATGCCGGCGTGCGCAGGGCGGCCGATATTCTGGGCCGGTTCGTCGACGAACAGCTCGCCCAACACAACCTGCCCGCCGATGCCTATGCGCTGATGGGGTTCAGCCAGGGCGCGATGACCGCGCTGTTCGCGGGGCTGCGCCGCCCGGTGGCGCCGCGCACCATCCTCGCCTATTCCGGCGCGCTGCTCGCCCCGGAAACGCTGGCCGCCGAGATGACGGCGAAACCACCGGTGCTGATCGCCCACGGCGCGGCCGACCCTGTTGTGCCGATCGAACGCGGCCGTGCGGCCGAAGAAGCCCTGCGCGCAGCAGGCGTGCCGCTGGAAACCGTCTATACCGCCGGGTTGCAGCACGGCATTTCCGAAGCGGGCCTGTCGGCTGGCGCGCTGATGTTGCAGCGGGTATTCGCGGGATAAAAGGATGCGCCGGAAGCCCCGCCCGAGTTGCTGGAGCGCCGAGGCCGGCCTGCAAGCCTATGCGCAATTGGGCGGATGTTTCCCACTCGGGGATTACTGGCACGGTGCCGATGCCGATCAGGCGGTGTTGTGCAATCTGGGGCGTGGGATCGGGGCCGGAGATGCGGCCTGCATCGAACTCGCCGTATGGCTGGTCGAAACCCTGCACGAAACCGAATTCGCGCGCAGCTATCTCGCCCGCGTGCTGCATCAGGCGGAACTTTCCAGACAACAGCGCCAGCGGCTGGAACGTCACGGTTGGCGCTGGACCGGCCGGATCCTGCCCGCCGACTGGGAAGATGCGGCGATTGTGCGGGCACATGCCGCACTCGGTGGGAACTACCCCCTTTCAGGTCCTTCCTGGCACCTCGATTACAACCTGTCCGACGGCGTGCGTGCGCAAGATCCCGCCTGCATCGAACTTGGCGTTCGCTGTATCGAGGCGCAGCTGCCCATGCCGCACGCTTATGCCGGTTACGCCCGGGCGCGGCTGGCGCGCGCGCTGCGACATGCGCCGATGTCCCCCGAACAATGCTGCCGTCTGTCGCAGCATTTTCTCGATATGGTGATCTGGCGCGAACGCACCTGGGAATTCCGCGAATACCTGAAACTCTGGCCGTGCGTGATGCAGGAAGATCACCGCCGGCAGTTGCAGCAGATCGTCCAGCAACACCGCCCCTCGGTGTTCACCGAATGTCTGCGGCGCGTGATCGAACAGAGCACAAAAACCGCCTGATTCATATCGTTCGCATTGCGCACAACTGCCCGCTATGCGAACATTCGTCCATGGACACCCCCCATCCCGACCGCAACTTCATCACCGCACTGGCGCGCGGACTGGACGTGCTGCGCGCCTTCGCCGGGCGCGAGGACGGGCAGAGCCTGTCCGACATCGCCCGCATCGTCGGCCTGCCGCGCGCCACCGTGCGCCGCTGCCTGCTGACGTTCCAGGCGCTGGGTTACATCACCGGCAACGGGCGCGATTTCTACCTGACGCCGAAAGTGCTGACGCTGGGCGCCGCGTACCTCACCTCGACCCCGCTGCCACGGCTGCTGCAACCGTTTCTGGACCGGGTCAGCAAGCAGATCGGTGAAAGCTGCTCGGCATCGATTCTGGTCGACGACACCGTCGTCTACATCGCGCGCACCCAGACCAAGCGGATCATGTCGGTCGATCTGTCGGTAGGATCGCGCCTGCCCGCCTATTGCTCGGCGATGGGACGGGTGCTGCTGGCGGCGCTGCCCGACGATCAGCTCGAACACTGGTTGGCCCGCACGCGTCTCGTTCGGCAAACGGAACGGACCGTCACCAGCAAAACCGCCTTCCGCGACATCCTGAAACAGGTCCGCAAGGACGGTTACAGTCTGGTCGATCAGGAGTTGGAACTGGGGCTGCGCGGCATTGCGGTGCCGGTGCACAACCGGACAGGCACGGTCATCGCAGCGATCAATATCGGGGTACAGGTGGCGCGCGTCGGCCGGGCCGAAATGGAAAAACGTTTCCTGCCCGCCCTGCGCAGCGCCGCCGACGACGTAAGACCGTTATTTGCGGGATAATCCAAAGCGTGCTTGCGCCAGATGGTTGACCGTTTCCCTTCGTGAAGCGATGTTCGCTATATGATGCAACGTTCGCCTGGCGAACATTCTGGAGAACCGTGATGGCCGAAGCTTTTATCTGCGATGCCGCCCGCACCCCCATTGGCCGCTATGCCGGCGGGCTGGCACCTGTTCGCACCGACGACCTGGGCGCCGTTCCACTGCTGGCGCTGAAAGCCCGGCATCCGAACCTCGACTGGGCCGCCGTTGAAGACGTGATCTACGGCTGCGCCAACCAGGCCGGTGAAGACAACCGCAACGTCGCGCGCATGGCGCTGCTGCTGGCGGGCCTGCCTGACACGGTGCCGGGTGCCACGGTCAACCGTCTGTGCGGCTCGGGTATGGACGCGGTCGGTATCGTCGCCCGTGCGATCAAGGCCGGAGAAATGCAGTTCGCCATCGCCGGCGGCGTGGAAAGCATGACGCGCGCCCCGTTCGTGATGGGCAAGGCGGGCGAAGCGTTCAGCCGCAGCGCCGAGATCTTCGACACCACGATCGGCTGGCGCTTCGTCAACAAGCTGATGAAGCAGCAGTACGGCATCGATTCGATGCCCGAAACGGCCGAGAACGTCGCCGCCGACTTCAAGATCAGCCGCGAAGACCAGGATAAATTCGCGCTGCGCAGCCAGCAGAAGGCGGGCGCTGCGCAGAAGTCCGGCCGTTTCGCGGAAGAGATCGTCCCCGTCACCATTCCGCGCCGCAAGGGCGACCCGATCGTCGTCGATCAGGATGAACATCTGCGCCCCGACACCACGCTGGAACAGCTCGCCAAGCTGGCAACGCCGTTCCGCCAGAACGGTAGCGTGACGGCGGGCAATGCCTCGGGCGTGAATGATGGCGCCTGCGCCATTCTGGTCGCCAGTGAAGCCGCTGCGAAGAAGCACGGGCTGACGCCGCGCGCCCGCGTGGTCGCCACGGCCGTCGCCGGTGTGCCGCCGCGCATCATGGGCATCGGCCCGGCCCCCGCCTCGAAGCTGGTGCTGCAGAAGGCCGGACTGAAGATCTCGGACATCGACGTGATCGAACTGAACGAAGCCTTCGCAGCGCAGGGCCTCGCCACACTGCGCGAACTGGGGCTGCCGGACGATGCCGAACACGTCAACCCGAACGGTGGCGCGATCGCGCTGGGGCACCCGCTGGGCATGTCGGGCGCGCGCCTGGTGCAGACCGCGACGCACGAACTGCATCGCCGTAAAGCGCGTTACGCGCTAACCACGATGTGCATCGGCGTCGGCCAGGGGATTGCGATGATCATCGAGCGGGTGTAGCTGTCTCCCTGCTCCCTAAAAAAGGAGGTCTCTGACCTCCTTTTTTATTTGTCCCAAGCATCAGGTGGCAAATGCAGGCAACGAACAAGGTTATCGGGCTGGAGTCTCTTCGCGGGCTGGCGGCACTGGCTGTTCTGCTGCTTCATCTCGCTACGGCCTTTACCCCTGATTTGACCGGTCGCGCCCCCAGTACAACCGGCCTTGTCACAGGAACCGTCGCCTGGATGGCAAACGGTACGGCCAGCGTCATCGTATTCTTCGTATTGTCCGGCTTTGTCCTGCCGCTTGCCTATTTCCGCACCGGCAGACATGAAATCATTGTCCGCGGAGTCGCGAAACGCTGGTTCCGTCTGGCCGGCCTCGTCGCGGCGTCAACCATCGCTGCATGCCTGCTGATGAAATTGGGGCTTTATTTCCCCAAGGAAGCCGCTGTCATCACGGGATCCCAATGGCTGGCCACCATGGCCGACGCCGGAGATGTACAGCCTTCATTCGCGGAAGCGGTTCATCAGGGATTATTCGCCGCTTTTTTCAAAAATAACGCCGCGTACAATCACAGTTACAACCGGGTTCTCTGGACGATGTTCCACGAGTTCTTCGGCAGTTTTCTGGCCTACGGCCTGGCTGTCATCCTGCTGAAAACCCGGCCTGTCGTGGCCGTATGGTTCCTCGCTCTGGCCTGTATCGCTGCCTGGAACACCGATTTCTGGATCCTCTGCTTCATTCCCGGAACCGCATTGGCCTTATGGTTCTCCCGTCACTCTTTTCGACCGCACCCTGTTTTGGGAGGGCTGTGTATTTTTTTGGGTTTCTGCTTTTTCGTTTATCGCGAGCCGGTGGGAATCTATAGCTGGCTCGAACCCCTGAAGAATATTCCCGGACCGTGGCAGACCGATTATCTGCTGCTTTACCCACTGGCCGGCGTGCTGATGATCTATGGGATCCTGGTTTGCAGACCGGCAGCCCGCATACTGCAATACGCCCCCTTCAGATTCCTCGGGCGCATCTCATTCGCCTTGTACCTGTTCCACATGCCCGTTCTCTTCTCGCTCGGCTGCTGGACGTTCGTTCAGCTCTATCCGTCTCTCGGTCATAAATGGGCCTATGGCGCGATGTTACTTCTTTACCTGCCCGCCACCATTCTGGTTTCCTATCTGGCCACTCTTGCCGACGAACGCTGGGTCGGCTTCATAGACAGGATCAGCAAAAAACTGATCCCCAGCCCTTCCTCTGCGGCTGAACGCCCTTCACCTGCCGCACCCGCCCCGCACAGCAGTCAGGAGTATCTCTCCTCACGCCACGGGTCGGCGTTGTTGTGATAGCCGCGCACTTCCCAGAATCCGGGGCGGTCCTGGGTCAGGAATTCCACCCGCCGCACCCACTTCGCTGATTTCCATAGATAGAAGCGTGGAATCAGCACCCGCACCGGTCCACCGTGCTGGCGCGCGATCGGCGCGCCGTTCCACTCGTGCACCAGAAATACATCTGGCTGCGCGAAATGCTCGAACCGGACATTGGTCGTGTAACCGTCATGCGCATGAAACACGATATGCCGCGCATCGTCCCGCGGGCGGCACAGATCCAGCAGCGTTTGCGCCGCCACACCGCGCCAGCGGTTGTCATAGCGCGACCACTGCGTCACGCAATGCATGTCGCTGACACTGTCGACCTGCGGCAAGGCCATGAACGCCGCCCAGTCGAGGGTGACCGGCCGTTCGACCGCACCGTCCAGCACCAGACTGAAAGCCTCGGGGCGGATATCGGGCTGGATCCCCAGATCGAGCACCGGCCAGTCGCTTACCAGCTTCTGTCCGGGCGGCAGGCGCACATGGGCAGGGTCTGCCTCAACACCGGTCAACAGCCGGCCGTCGCGCGCCCATTGCTGCTTGGTCTCGATCAGCTTGTCGCGAAACCCCGGCGGTTTTTCTTTGTCTGTCATGGCGCCCTCTCACATAAGGGCAACATACAAACTTATCCTTTCGCCCGCATCAATCGCGCCTTGTCGCGTTTCCAGTCACGATCGGCGATCGCCGCGCGTTTGTCGTGCTTCTTCCGCCCCTCGGCAATACCCAGCAATACCTTGGCTTTCCCGCGATTGTTGAAATGTATCTGCAAAGGCACAACCGTCGCGCCATCGCGCGCCACGGCGTTTTCCAGCACAACGATCTGCTTGCGCTTCAGCAGCAGCTTGCGCGGCGCGCGCGGCTCGAAGCGCGACAGCACGCCGCCCTGGTATTCAGGGATATAGGCGTTGAACAGCCATATCTCGCCGTCGCGCTCGCCCGCCCAGGCCTCGTTCAACGTGGCACGGCCGTGGCGCAGGGATTTCACCTCGGGCCCCTTCAGCACCATGCCGGCCTCGATTGTGTCGAGGATCTTGTAATCGTGCCGCGCCTTGCGGTTCTGCGCGGCGATCCCGTGCGAGATCAGGCCCTTTTTGCGTTCTTCCGTCACTGATTTTCCGGGCTAGTTGATCAGCCCGACCTCGCGCATCGCCTCGCGCACCTTCACCCGCGATGCCTCCGCAATCGGCGCCAGTGGCAGGCGGCAGAACGCGTCGCTCTTGCCCAGCAGACTGGCGGCATATTTCACCGGCCCGGGCGAACTTTCGCAGAACATCGCATCGTGCAGCGGTACCAGACGGTCCTGCAACGCGATCGCCTCGTTCACCCGCCCCTGCTGCCAGGCGATGTGCATGTCGCTGCACAGACGCGGCGCGATGTTGCCGGTCACGCTGATGCAGCCGTCGCCGCCGGCAGCCAGAAACGACAGCACGGTATGGTCCTCGCCCGACAACTGCACGAACCCGGCGCCGCAGGCACGGCGCTGATGCAGCGGGCGCGTCAGATTGGCGGTCGCGTCCTTCACGCCGATGATGTTGCGGTGCTGCGCCAGCCGCCCCATGGTTTCAACCGTCATGTCCACGGCCGAACGTGCGGGGATGTTGTAAATGATGATCGGCAGATCCACCGCATCGGCGATCGCCTTGAAGTGCAGATACAGGCCCTCCTGGGTCGGCCGGTTGTAATACGGCGTCACCACCAGCGCTGCATCGGCCCCGGCCTGCTTCGCATGCCGGGTCAGGTCGATTGCCTCATCGGTACTGTTCGAGCCGGTTCCCGCGATCACCGGCACGCGCCCCTTCGCCACCTCGACCGCCAGTTCCACCACGCGCTTGTGTTCGTCGTGATTCAGGGTCGGGCTTTCACCGGTGGTGCCGACGGGCACCAGGCCGTGTGTGCCCTCGTTGATCTGCCAGTCGCAGAATTCCTGAAACTTTTTCTCGTCCACCGCGCCGTCGTTGCGCATGGGCGTAATCAGGGCAACCAGAGACCCCTTGAACATATCGCGCTCCTTTCCGGGCGGTTGTATCGAACAGAACGTCCAAACTACGGAAGCCGCGCCGTGACCGCAAGCGGGATGCCGGCCTTACCCCGTACTATTCTACCAGCGTGCATTCCCCACATACATCTGGCACAGTTGCTGCCATGTATCGTTTCGTTCTGACCTGCCTGTTCGCCCTGAACACCCTCGCCCCGGCCGCCCCCGCCTTCGCGCAAGGCGACGCCCTGCGCCGCAACGACTGGTCTACCGCCGAAATGCAGGCCGCTCGCCTGTCCATTCCACTGGCCATCAAACTGGTCCGCTTCTACCGGTTCCAGATGCAGGACGCCGCCAACGCGGAAGAGATCGACGCCTTCCGCCGCGCCAACCCCACCTGGCCGATGCAGCACCTGCTGACCCGTCGCTGGGAGGAAGCCCTGGCCAAGGTCGTCGACGACGGCACCGTCATCCGGGCTTTCGGCAGCCAGACCCCGGTCACCGATCAGGGCCGCCTGCGCCTTGCCGACGCGCTGGCCCGCACCAATGCGCGTGGCACCGACGCCGCCATCCGCACCGCCTGGATCGAGAACGGTTTCGATGCCGCCGGGGAACGCGCCTTCCTCGACCGTTACGCCGTACGGCTGACCGCCGACGATCATTGGCGACGCTTCGAACGCCTGGCCTTCACCGGCGGCGGGCCGGCTCTGGCACAGGCGACCACCCAGGCCACACGCTTGTCGACCGAGCGCACCGCCATGGCCCAGACGTGGATCGCCCTGCGCCGCGATGCCGCCAACGCCCCCGCACTGCGCGCCGCTCTGCCAGCCAGCCAGCGTAACCATCCCGGACTGGTGCTGGAACACGCGCGCTGGCTGCGCCGCGCCGAACAGGACGCACGGGCCGCCCAACTCTGGCAGACCCAGGGCACCGCCGCGCAGGAAGCGGCCCCCGCGGCGCTGGCATCGCTGTTCTGGAACGAGCGCCACCTGCTGACCCGCCGGCTGCTGCGCATGAACGACAACCAGGCCGCCTATGCCGTGGTGGTCGGCCACGGGCTGGCCGACGGAGAAGCCGCGATGGAGGGGGAATTCCTCGCCGGCTGGATTGCGCTGCGCCGTCTGAACCAGCCCGCCGTCGCCGAGCGGCATTTCAAAAAACTGTCCGAGGCATCGCGTGCCGTCGTCACCCAGGCACGGGCATTCTACTGGCTGGGGCGCACCGCCGCCGCCCGCGGCGATACCCGCGCCGCCAGCGGATATTACCAGCAGGCTTCGGCATTCCCGACCACCTATTACGGGCAGCTCGCACTGCTGGCCCTGGGGCAGGACGATGCCGCGCTGGCGGCGAGAATCCGCGCCGAGCGCGACCCCGCCCCCGATGCGTCGCATGTCGCTGCCTTCAACGCCAACGAACTGACCCATGCCGCCGGTCTGCTGATCGGCTGGGGGGAAGCGCGCCGCGCCCGCGCCTTCCTGCTGCAGATGGAAGATCAGGCCCGCACGCCGGGCGATCGCACGATGATCGCCCAATACGCCACACGGCTGGGCCGCCCTGATCTGGCGGTATGGATCGCGCGGCGGTCCGGCATCGACGGCGTGGTACTGCCGCAGACCGGCTGGCCAATGCCCTACGCCGTTCCGGGCAACAGCATCGAACCCGCGATGGCGCTGGCCATCATGCGTCAGGAAAGCAATTTCGAATCCGACGTCATCAGCCCGGCCGGCGCACGCGGCCTGATGCAACTGATGCCGGGCACGGCGCGCACCGTGGCGCGCCGGTTGGGTGAACGCACCTCGCTGGCCGCACTGACCGACGACACCGGGCACAACATGCGCCTCGGCACCACCTATCTGCGGCAGATGCTCGACCAAGCGGACGGCTGCGCACCCTGCGCCTTCGCCGCCTATAACGCCGGCCCGCACCGGCTGCGCGAATGGCTGGGCACCAATGGCGATCCGCGCCTGCCCGACAGCGGCGTCAGCATGATCGACTGGATCGAGCTGATCCCGTTCAATGAAACCCGCAACTACGTGCAGCGGGTCGTCGAGAACATGGTCGTCTATCGCGCCCTGCGTAACGAGACCACGCCCCATCCGCTAAGCGCCTGGCTGCGACAGCCATGAGCGTCGCGACGCGCAGCACGGCAACCGCCCGCATCATCGCCAGTTATTTCGGGGTCGGGCAGCTGGCGGGACCGCAGGGCACCTGGGGCAGCATCGCCGCGCTGCCCGTCGGTCTGTTATGGCTGCACATTTCGCCGTTCGCACTATTGGGGGTAACCGTGCTGATCGCCGGTGCTGGTCTGTGGGCGGTGAAAGAGCTTGACGCGGGCGACGATCCCGGCTGGGTGGTGATCGACGAAGTGGTCGGGCAATGGATCGCCCTGCTGCCGCTGGCGCTGCTGGCGGAACTGACACTGCACTACTGGGCGGGCGTCGTGCTGGCCTTCGCGCTGTTCCGCCTGTTCGATATCTGGAAGCCCGGGCCGATCGGCAGGATCGACCGTCTGGGCGGACCATGGGGCGTGATGATGGACGATGTGTTCGCCGGCATCTTCGCCGCCGCCATTCTGCTGCTCCCCGTTCTGATCGTGACTGGACACGCCTGATGCTGCCACCCGAAACCCTGGACGATGCCGCCGCTCTGCTCGATCTGCTGCGCGCACAAAAACTCACCCTCGCCACGGCGGAATCCTGCACCGGCGGGCTGATTGCCGCGGCGCTGACCGCCATTCCCGGCTCGAGCGACGTGCTGGACTGCGGTTTCATCACCTACTCCAACGCCGCCAAGATCCGCCTGCTGGGGGTACCGGCCGACATGATCGCCGCGGTCGGTGTGGTCAGTAAAAGCGTGGCACGCGCCATGGCCGAAGGCGCGCTGATCCATAGCGATGCCGACATCGCGGTCTCGGTCACCGGCATTGCCGGCCCGGGCGGCGGTTCGGCGGACAAGCCGGTCGGGCTGGTCTGGTTCGGCGCGGCGCGGCGCGGCGGCGGCACGCTGAGTGAACGCCATGTCTTCCCGGGCGACCGAGATACGATACGCGCGGCAACCGTGGCGACCGCCCTGCGGCTGGTGCGTAAACTGCTCTAACGCAGAGACGACCCTGCCTTCGCTTCCAGCCAGCTCGGGCTGCTTGAAATCATGGCCGTCCAGAATGTCCAGTTAGATCACTCGCTTGTTCTTCAGACGATCGCGGGATTCCTTCGACGGGCGCCGTATGGGTCCAGGCCTGCAACAGGGAATAGCCGATCGAGATCAGCGTCGGGCCGATGAACAACCCCAGAAACCCGAACGACAGAAAACCGCCGAACACGCCGACCATCACCAGCACCAGCGGCATCGATCCGCTGCGGCTGATCAGCATCGGACGCAGCACATGCTCGGCACCGGTGATCGCCAGTACGCCCCAAACCAGCATGAAGATACCCCAGCCGCTGTCTCCCTGATGAAACAGCCACCATGCCGCACCGCCCCAGACCAGCGGGATCAGCGGTGCGCCGATCTGGCTGATGGCCAGCACCAGAACCAGCACCGCCAGACCGCCCGCCGCCGGTACCTCGATGATATAAAACCCGATCGCGGCCAGAATGCCCTGCAACAGCGCCGTTCCCACCACGCCATAGGTAACGCCACGCACCGCGCGCGCCGCCACATCCAGCGCCCCCACCGCCGGATCACCGCCAATGCGCTGCAGAGCACGGCGCGTTTCCAGCACCAGCGCATCGCCGGTCGTCCAGAACATTGCAGCGATAATCAACGCCAGCAAAACCTGTAATAAGCTATCGGCAATGGAGCGTACAAAGCCCACGAAAAAACCGGCAATCGCCCCGGTGTAAGGCGCCAGCATCCGCCGCACCTCGCCGTCCTGCACCACCATGCCGGCCCAGCGCTGCGCCAGCCAGTCGCCCGCCAGTGGTATATGTGCAATCCAGTCCGGCGCCTGCGGCGACATGCTGGCCGCCGCATGGTGCAATGTTCCGGACCATGCCATCACATGTTCAACCGTACCGGGAATCGCCGCGCTCAGCGGCAGCACTACCACCAGCAATGAGATCACCAGCAGGCAGAATCCCGCAAGACCGGGACGCATGCCGCTGCCCACCAGGGCATTCCGGATCGGCCATGTGGCGATCGCAATCGTCGCACCGAATGCAATCGGCGTGCCCAGCGGCCAGAACACCATCACGATGCCGAGCACCAGCAGGCCGACCAGCAAAACGGCAAAACTGCGCTCGATGATCAAGCGTGTGTGCCGCCGCTGCGCACGAGAGACCTCGGGAACGGGGGGCTGCAATGCCGACGACCGATCTTCCATAAAAAAACTCCCGCCCGGCATGATCCGGACGGGAGACCTTACTTCATGAAAGCCGGATCAGCCCAGCTTCTTCTTCAGCACATCGTTGACCAACGCAGGGTTGCCTTTGCCGGCCATCGCCTTCATCACCTGGCCCACGAAGAAACCGAACAGCTTGTCCTTGCCGGACTTGAATTCGACGACCTTGTCCGGGTTCGCGGCCAAAACGGCATCGATCGCAGCCTCGATCGCGCCGCTGTCGGTCACCTGGCGCAGGCCTTTTTCCTCGACGATCACGTCCGGCGCCTTGCCGGTTTCGGTCATCGCCTCGAACACTTCCTTGGCGATGCGGCCGTTGATGGTGTTGTCCGCCATCAGATCCAGCAGCTTGCCGAGATTGGCAGCGCTGACCGGACTGGTCTCGATGGTGTTGCCGGTGCGGTTGAGCATGGCGAAGAAATCGCCCATCACCCAGTTCGCCGCCAGCTTGGCATCGCGGCCTTTGGCCACGGTTTCGTAGAAATCCGCCGTCACCTGTTCAGCCACCAGCACGCCCGCGTCGTACGACGGCAGGCCGTAGTCCTTCATGAACCGCGCCTGCTTCACATCCGGCAGTTCCGGCAGCGCCGCCTTCAGTCCGTCGACCCAGGCCTGCTCCAGCACCAGCGGCAGCAGATCCGGGTCCGGGAAATAACGATAATCGTGCGCGTCCTCTTTGCTGCGCATCGATCGCGTTTCACCACGCATGGTGTCGAACAGGCGGGTTTCCTGCTCCACCGTGCCGCCGTCTTCCCAGACTTCGATCTGGCGCTTGGCCTCGACCTCGATCGCCTGCATCACGAAGCGGATCGAGTTGACGTTCTTTACTTCGCAGCGCGTGCGGAAACCTTCACCGGCCTTGCGGACCGACACGTTGACGTCGGCGCGCATCGAACCTTCGTCCATGTTGCCGTCGCACGTGCCCAGATAGCGCAGGATGGTGCGCAGCTTGCGCAGATATGCGCCCGCTTCTTCAGGCGAACGCATATCGGGTTCGCTGACGATCTCCATCAGCGCCACGCCCGAACGGTTCAGGTCGATATAGGTTTTCGTCGGATCCTGGTCGTGCAGCGACTTGCCGGCGTCCTGTTCCAGATGCAGACGAGTCACGCCGATATGGCGTTTCTGCCCGTTCGCCAGTTCGATGTCGATCACGCCCTTGCCAACGACCGGATGCGCGAACTGGCTGATCTGATAACCCTGCGGCAGATCGGCGTAGAAATAGTTCTTGCGGTCGAAGCGCGACCACAGATGGATTTCCGCATTCAGCCCCAACCCGGTGCGCACCGCCTGCGCCACGCATTCACGGTTGATCACCGGCAGCATGCCCGGAAACGCGGCATCGACGAACGACACCTGCGAATTCGGCTCCGCGCCGAAGACCGTGGCCGAGCCACTGAACAGCTTGGCCTTGCTGACGACCTGGGCGTGCACTTCCAGCCCGATCACCACTTCCCAGGCGCCCGTGCGCCCCTCGATCACGTAGCTCATGCCATCACCGTCGGCAGTGCGTTGAAGCTGGCGGCGCGTTCGATCACCGAACCGACCGCGAACACGGTTTCCTCGTCGAAGGATTTGCCCAGGATCTGCAGCCCCAGCGGCATCCCCTGCGCATCCAGACCCGCCGGCACCGACATGCCCGGGATGCCCGCCAGATTGGCGGTCACGGTAAACACGTCATTCAGATACATCGCCACCGGATCCTCGACCTTATCGTCGCGTCCGAAGGCCGAGGACGGTGTGGACGGCGTGACGATCGCATCGACCTTGCCGAACGCCTCCTGGAAATCCTTCAGGATCAGTGCCCGCACTTTCTGCGCGCGCAGGTAATACGCATCGTAATACCCGGCAGACAGAACATAGGTGCCGATCATGATGCGCCGCTTTACTTCGTCGCCGAAGCCGGCGCCACGCGTGCGTTCGTACAAATCGTCGAGGTCTTTACCGTCAACACGCAGCCCATAGCGCACACCATCGTAGCGCGCGAGGTTCGACGACGCTTCGGCCGGCGCCACGATGTAGTAGGTCGGCAATGCGTATTTCGTGTGCGGCAGCGAGATATCGACGATCTCGGCGCCTGCATCGCGCAGCCAGGCAAGGCCCTGCTGCCACAGCGCTTCCACTTCGGGCGGCATGCCTTCGACCCGGTATTCCTTCGGCACGCCGATGCGCAAGCCCTTCACGCCGCGCGCGCAGGCAGCGGCAAAATCGGGCACCGGCAGATCGGCCGACGTGCTGTCCTTCGGGTCGAACCCGGCCATCGATCCCAGCATGATCGCGCAGTCTTCCACGGTGCGCGCGACCGGCCCGGCCTGATCCAGCGACGACGCGAACGCCACGATCCCCCAGCGCGAGCAGCGCCCATAGGTCGGCTTGATCCCGGCGATACCGCAGAACGAGGCGGGCTGGCGGATCGACCCGCCGGTGTCGGTCGCCGTCGCCGCCAGCGCCATGCGTGCCGCCACCGCCGCGGCCGACCCGCCCGAGGAACCGCCCGGCACCAGAACGGTGTCGGGTTCGCCCTTGCGCCGCCACGGGTTCTGCACGCCCCCGAACGCCGAGGTCATGTTGCCCGAGCCCATCGCGAACTCGTCGAGGTTCGCCTTGCCCAGCATCACCATGCCGTCGCGCTTCATGTTGGCACTGACGGTGCTTTCGTACGGCGGCATGAACGGGCCGAGAATCTTCGACGCAGCGGTGGTGCGCACGCCTTCGGTGCAGAACAGATCCTTCATCGCCACCGGCAGCCCGGTCAGCGCGCGCTGTTCGCCGCGCGCCAGCGCCGCGTCGGCCGCCCTCGCCTGTTGGCGCGCCAGTTCGGGCGTCACGGTGATATAGGCGTTGATCTGCGGGTTCAGTTTTTCGATCGCGCCCAGGAACGCCTCGGTCAGTTCGACCGAACTGATTTCCCTGGTGCGCAGTTTCTTGCGGGCCTCGGCCAGCGTCAGGCCGGTGAGTTCGGACGCGCTCATTCCACCACCTTCGGAACGGTATAGAAGGGCCCGCTGCGGGCGGGCGCATTGCTCAGCACGGCATCGGGGATACCGCCATCGGTCACCGCGTCCTCGCGCTGGCGCAGCGCCATCTGCGTGGCGCCGGTCATCGGTTCCACGTTATCGACGTTCACTTCGTTCAGCTGTTCGATCCAGCCGAGAATACCGTTGATTTCAGTCTGGAATTTCTCCACCTCGGCATCTTCGATGCGAATGCGGGACAGCCGGGCAATGCGGCGTATGGTCGCGGGGTCGAGCGACATGCGGTGTTGTCGTCCTTCGTCTGTGCGGGCCGGTGCGTCTGCGCGGATCGATGCGCAAGGCACGTCTTGCGTGAAAAAGAAGCCCGGACCATACCGGTCCCCATGCCCATCTTCAACATGCAGGACCTGCGCGCCGCCCTGCCCCGCGGAAAACGGCTGATCGGGATCGACCCCGGGCGGCGCACCATCGGTATCGCCCTGTCCGATGTCGGGCTGACGCTGGCTGGCCCCTATACCAGCCTGAAGCGCGGCAAACTGCGCCAGAACGCCGCTGAAATCCTGGCGATCGCGCAGAAAGAGGACGCCGCCGGCCTGGTCGTCGGCCTGCCGCTGGAAATGGACGGCACCTTCGGCCCGGCCGCCCAGGCGGCGCGCGACTGGGCACAGGACCTGTCGGCCGTCACCGGCCTGCCGGCGGCGATGTGGGACGAACGCCAGACCACCGCCATGGTCCATGACCTGCTGATCCACGAGGCCGATATGGGCCGCAAGCGCCGCAGCCAGGTCGTCGACAGGATGGCCGCCGCGCGGATCCTGCAGGCGGCGCTCGACCATCCCGGATAAACACTCCCCGGGTATTTTCACCTGCACGGAAATGGCTCTAGGCTGCTTCCTGAATAAAGAGGGGGGCCCGGAATGAACCAGACGACACTCGATCAATTGGCGAATATGGTGCCGGACGGCGCAATGCTCGCGTTGCCGCCCGACAATTCCCTGTCGCCCGGCGCCTTTGCGCGTGCGCTGGTGCGGCGCGGGGTGAAAGGGCTGAAGCTGGTCGGTGTGCCGGTTTCCGGTTATGCAGCCGATCTGCTGATCGGCGCGGGCGCGGTGGCCGAGATTCAGACCTCGGCCGTGTCGCTGGGCGAAGCGGGCTTCGCGCCGCGTTTCACCGCCGCGATGAAGGCCGGCACGCTGCGCATGATCGACGCCACCTGCCCGGCCATTCACACGATGCTGCAAGCAACGGAGAAAGGCGTGCCGTTCATGCCGCTGCGCGGGCTGATCGGCAGCGACATTCTGGCCCATCGCCCCGACTGGAAGGTGATCGACAACCCGCTGGCCGATGGTGGCGATCCCATCGTGCTGCTGCCCGCCTTGTCCCCCGATGTCGCGGCGTTCCACGCCGTGATGGCCGATGCGCACGGCAATGTCTGGGTCGGGCGGCGGCGCGAACTGGCGACGCTTGCGCATGCGTCGAAAACCGCGCTGATCACTGTCGAACGCGTGGTGCCGGGAAATTTTCTGGAAGACGAGCGACTGGCGCCGGGAACGATCAACGCGACCTATATCAGCGCCACGGCCATCGCCGAACGCGGCGCCTGGCCGATCGCGCTGCTCGACGAATACGGGGCCGATGCCGCGCATGTGGCGGAATACGCGAAACTTGCCAAAACCGGGGATGGATTCCGCACCTATCTCGAGCGTTATGTGTTCAGCAGCGCGGAGAAAGCCGCATGACCGCGCGTGAAGAACTGCTGGCGGCGACGCTGGCCCGCCTGATCCTCGATCCCACGGCGCCGCCCGCGCGGCATATCGCCGTCGGCGCGGCCAGCCCGATCCCGGCCGCCGCCTGCTGGCTGGTAAAGAAGATGGGACATCCCGTGCGCCTGTCGCTGCTGCACAAGCGCACCGGCAATCCGTTTACCGACGGTTCGCGCGAACTGTTCGACCTGACCGGCCAGGGCCGCATCGACCTGTTTTTCCTGGGCGGCGGGCAGATCGACGGACAGGCGAACATCAACCTGCTCGGCACCGGCGACTGGCCGGGCACCGAAGCGCGCTTCCCCGGATCGTTCGGCAGCGCGTTCATGTATTACATGACCCCGCGCACCATCCTGTTCCGCGAGGAACACAGCGCGCGCGTGCTGGTCAAGCGCGTCGACATGATCTCGGCGCCCGGTATCTCGCCGCCCGGCGTGTTCCGGCGCGGCACCGCGCAGGCGCTGGTTACCAATCGCTGCGTGTTTCGTTTCCACCCCGCCGAAGGGCGTTTTTCGCTGGAATCCCTGCACCCCGGCGAAACGGTGCAGAGCGTGCGCGAAAATACCGGCTTCGACTTCGATACCGCCGCCGATGTCCCGGAAACGCCCACGCCCAGCGCGCAGGAACTGGACTTGCTCCGCGGTCCGGTTGCGGCTGAAATGCTCGAGACCTACCCCGAATTCTGTGCGCGGGTATGGAACAGGAGAGCTGCCTGATGGATGCCACCCCTCCCCCAGCCGCAACCGCCGGCAAAGGACTAGCGACCTCTGCCGGGGCTTTGGCGGGGCTGAAAGTGATCGACCTGACCCGCGTGCTGGGCGGTCCGTACTGCACGATGATCCTGTCCGACCACGGCGCCGACGTGGTGAAAGTGGAACCCCCGCAGGGCGACGAAGTGCGCGACTGGGGCCCGCCGTTCCATGAAGGCGAAGCCAGCTACTTCATCGGTGTGAACCGCAACAAGAAATCGATCGCGCTGGATCTGGGCAAACCCGAAGGACGCGAAGTGCTGCTGCGTCTGCTCGACGACGCCGACGTGCTGATCGAGAATTTCAAGCCCGGCACGATGGAAAAATGGGGCATCGGCTACAAGGATGTCCTGTCGCAGAAATTCCCGCGGCTGATCCATTGCCGCCTGTCCGGTTTCGGCGGCGAAGGCCCGCTGGGCGGCATGCCGGGCTACGACGCCATCCTGCAGGCGATGACCGGCCTGATGAGCGTCAACGGCGATCCAAGCACCGGCCCGCTGCGCCTGGGCACACCGGTGGTCGATCTGGCGACGGGGCTGTACTGCACCATCGCCATCATGATGGCGGCGTACGAACGCAACAATTCGGGCCTCGGCCAGTATCTCGACATGACGCTGCACGATTGCGGCATGGCACTGCTGCACCCGCAGGCGGCCAATTTCTTCCTGAACGGCAAGCGCCCGATGCCGCTGGGCAACCCGCATCCGAATATCGCGCCGTATGAAAAATACACGACGCGCACGTGCGAGATTTTCATCGCCATCGGCAACAACGGCCAGTTCGGTAAGCTGTGCGAACTGATCGGCCGGGCCGACCTGCCGAAGAACGAGCTGTTCCTGACTAACGCCGACCGTGTGGTCAATCGCGCCGCGCTGATCAAGGAACTGCAGGAAGCGTTCGGCAAGGAAGACGGTTACGACCTGACGATGCGGATGTTAAAGCTCGGCCTGCCCGCCGGTCCGGTGATGCCGATCGACGAGGCGATGGCCGCGCCGCACACCGAAGTGCGCCAGATGGTGACCGAGATGGGCTGGTATCGCGGGCTCGGCACACCGATCAAGATGAGCCGCACGCCGGGCGGCACTCGCGCGTTGCCGCCAAAGTTCAACGAACACGGCGAGGCGGTGCTGCGCAAACACGGCTTCACCGACGACGAGATCCGCAGGCTCGCCGAAACCGGCATCATGGCGACAGAGCGCCGGAAATAGCGCCAGCAAAAAAACCGCCGGAAACGGCGGTTTTTTATCTCATACGTGCCAGTCAGATGCGGTGGCGATGGGAACACTCGATCACGCAGCCAAGACAGCAGCGTTGCAGAAGTGCGCCGGCCCGGTCCAACAGATCCATCCTGTCTTAGGAATCGCCTTTACGGCGCTGCTCTGTCATCCGCCCCCTGCATCGGCACGATCTCGGGCATGTTGCGTGCCGCTTCCGCTTCGCGTTTCAGGTTGTGATAGCTGCGCACGCTGAACGGCAGCATGCACAGATAGGCGATCCCCAGCACCGCCAACGTCGCCCAGGGTTCGCTGACCAGCGCCATCAGCAGGATCCCCGCCCCCAGCAGCAACGGTAGTACCATCTTACTGGGCACCTTGAAGTTCTTGAAGCTCCAGATCGGCAGCGTGGAAACCGCCAGCAACGCCACGAACACCAGCATGATCCCCGGCAATACAGGCAGCCGGAATACCTGCGTCAGACCATCCAGATGCAGCTTCGCCGTTTCCAGCCCCGCGAACATCGGGATCAGCACCAGCAGCGCCGCCAGCGGCGCGGGAACACCCGTAAAGAAGTTGTACGCATAGGCGGGTGCCGGCGCCGAATCCAGCGCCGCGTTGAAACGCGCCAGACGCAGCGCGATGCACACCGCGTACATCATGCATGGCAGAAATCCCAGCGCCCCCAGCGTTTCCAGCGACCATAGATACAGCACGAACGCAGGCGCCACCCCGAAGCACAGAAAATCCGACAGGCTGTCGAATTCAGCGCCGAACCGCGACGTCGCATTCAGCAAACGCGCCAGACGCCCGTCCAGCCCGTCGATCACCGCGGCGATCAGAATGCAGCCCAGCGCCGCATGCCAATGCTGATCCAAGGCAAAGCGTATCCCGGTCAGCCCGGCGCACAGCCCCAGCATCGTCATGATGTTGGGGATCAGCCGGTTGAACGACTGCCCGTGCAGGCGTGGCCTTCGGCGCTGGCGCAAACGCCCACCGAAACGCCGCATCGAGGTGACCGGGTTATTCATCGCCTCCACCATTTTCCGGCACGGTTTCGGGCACGGTTTCGGGCAACCGCGCGATCACGGTTTCGCCGCCGATCATGATCTGGCCTTCCACGACGATCGGCTTCACCCCTGCGGGCAGATACAGATCGGTGCGGCTGCCGAAGCGGATCAGCCCGAAACGCTGACCTGGCGTCAGCCGGTCGCCTTCATGCGCAAAACACAGAATACGCCGCGCGATCAATCCGGCGATCTGCACCACCGCCATATCCTGCCCGTTCGGCAAACGCAGCGCCAGCGCGTTACGCTCGTTCTCGGTCGACGCCTTGTCCAGCGCAGCATTTACGAACGCACCGTGCCGGTACGAAATCCGCGTCACGGTTCCCTCGACCGGCGCGCGGTTCACATGCACATCCAGCACCGACAGGAAGATTGCCACCCGCCAGCGCGGCGCATCGCCCAGCCCGAGCTCGACCGGCGGCACAGCAGGAGCAACCGACACCACGCGCCCGTCGGCCGGCGCCAGCACCGCCTGTGGATCGGCCGGCGCCACACGCTCCGGATCGCGGAAGAAGTACAGGCAGAACAGCACAAACAGCAGGCCGGGCCAGAACAGCGCGGAATGCAGGAACAGCCCCAGAACCGCAACGGCTCCACCGGCATAAATGAACGGCCGCCCGGCAGGATGCGGGGGGGCCAGAACCATACGGGCACTATCGATCAGAGACATGGCAGAGTTATGGGCAATGATACCCTCTCCCTGCAAGTGCAACCCGCAGTTATTGCCGCGGCAGATCGAATATCTGGCCGGGATAGATCAGGTCCGGATCCCGGATCTGGGTGCGATTGGCCTGATAAATAACGGTATATCTGACCCCATCGCCATATGTGGCGCGCGCGATCAACCACAGACTCTGTCCGGGCTGCACCACCACGCGCCCGTCCTGCAGCGCCAACTTGTCGGTCGCTTCACGCAGGAAGGGCAGCTCCACGCGGGCGCTCACCCGCCCCTGAGCATCCAGCTGGTCCACCCGCAGCCGGTGCGTGCCGGCAACAATCGACGCAGCGGGAGACAGCGCCCAGCGCCCGGCAGCATCGGCCGTGGCCTCGCCCACCGGTGCATCGTCCACATAAAGGCGCACCGTGCTGTTGGGAGACGCCGCACCGGAGAACCGCACCTGTCCGGCAGCACCGTAATCCACCACGTCCAGCCGCACGGTTCCGGCAGAAATGCCGGCGCCGGTTTCCACAGCGGGGGCCTGGATCACCCGCGGCACCGCCGCCGAGGCGTCGTTTTCCGGCACCACCAGCGCCAGCGGCGCCTGCTGCGCCACGGACGTGGCCGGACGTCCGGCGATATCCTGACCATGCGCCGGCACGACCAAAACCACCGAGCCGACGCTTTCCAGAACCTGCCCGTCGGAGTTGCGCGCCGACAGGCTCAGCTGCAGGCCACCCGGTGGCAGGGGTTCGGACGGAACGAACACCCATTCGCCACGCGCATCGGCACGCACGGTCCCCAGGATCTGCTCGCCATTGCGGATTGTGATGTCGGCATTCGGCGCAGCGCGCCCGGCCATGACGGCGTTACCTTCGGGGCCGATTCGCGCCACATCGAAACTCGGCAGGATCACGCCCGCCGTCTGCTGCCCCGCGGTTCCGGTTCCCGGGACGGCGGGCACGCCGCTGGCGGCGACCGGCGATGGTTCATCGGCGGTATCCATCGCATCTCGCTGGCCGATCCAGCCCAGAATGGCGACCAGCAAAATGACCGCCCCGCCCAGAAGTACGAAAAACAGCGGACGTAGTGTAGATTGCTGCGCGTGTGGATCAGGGTTCACCGACATGGATATCCTTTACGGCGAAGCGCCATACAACCGCAATCACGCAAATGCGTCAAAGCATATCAGTTTCCGGAATCCGCTCATCTGCGGATGAGGATCTCGCTGCAGCGGTACTCCGGCCTTTGCATGCCAGCCGTTACAAAACGGACGGTCCGCCGGTGACGAGCGGCCTCACCTCTCACGTTGCCTGGCTTTGAACACACGCCGATCGCTCGGATTGTCTTCGAAACGGTTGCCGTCTAAACAGAAAATAACGCACGAATTCCGGAACCTTCTGTAAAACGATCCCAACGCGGACACATAACGGACGGCAGATGCGCACCCCTTCCACCTCACCGACGATCCGGTTTGCATCGACGTGTTCGGTGAAGGTCTGGGATATCGCCATTCGCCTGTATCACTGGCCGCTGATCATACTGATCTATCTGAGCTGGTGGACATACGAAACCGGGCAGATGAACCTGCACAAACTGTCCGGCTACTGTATTCTTACTCTGGCGCTGTTCCGCATTCTGTGGGGGTTCTTCGGCAGTGAAAACGCCCGTTTCGGCCAGTTTCTGCGCGGCCCGTCCGCCGTATGCAGCCATCTGCGCCATTTGGCACAGCGCGAAGCGGATACCGAGCTCGGCCATAACCCCGCCGGCGGCTGGGCCGTCGTGCTGCTGCTGCTGCTGCTGCTGATACAGGCCACTTCCGGCCTGTTTGCCGACGACGACATCCTGACCAAGGGACCTCTGGCCCGTTACGTATCCGAAGACACATCCTCGAAGCTCACGTCCCTGCACGCGTTCAACTTCAACCTGCTGCTGGCGGTGATCATCCTGCACGTTCTGGCCGTCGTTCTGTACCGCATCGTCAAAGGCCAGAACCTCGTCCTGCCGATGATCTCGGGCAACAAGACGGTCCCGACCGGCTCCGCCCTGCGCCCCCCGCATCACGCATCGCCGGCCCGCGCGCTGGTCCTGTTCCTGTTGGCGGGCGGGATCGTGACGGCCATTGCCTGCCTGGGATAGATCAGCGCGCCCGAAAGCCACGATGACAGGCCGAACAGACCTGCGCGGTCGCCTGGAATTCACGCGTGAACGCCGCCTGCTGCCCGGAATTCGCCGCGGCCAGCAGGCGTTCGGTCTGCGCCGTCAGGTTCTGGGCGCTGGTCACAAAACCGGCGTTGTCGGACCAGATGGTCGCCAGCGCCTTGGTCTCGCCCATGCCTTCGCCGGATCCAGGCGGAAACAGGCCGGGGATCCGGCGGCTATAGTCCACCATCCAGGCGATCCGCTCGCGAAATGCGGCGAGATCGCCGCCGCTCTCAGCCACCGGCTTCATCGCCTGCATGATATCGCCCATCCGCTTGAATTCGGCACGGCGCATTTCGACGACATTCTGCTGCGCCTGCGCCATTCCGGCAGCCCAGCAGAACACGACGACGAACAGAAGCAGTCTACGCATCAGATCCCCCTGATAATCCAACGCACGATCTTACCTATTCGAAACAAATACAGCCATAAAAACTTCTCGTGACGACGCCCACCTCGCGGCGCGATGATCTCGGTATGAACAAACAGAACAGAACGGATCCGGAGCAACGCATGAAACCTTGCAGATGGGCAGCGGTCTTTTGCGGATCGATGCCGGGCAGCGACCCGCAGATGATTGCCACTGCGCGCGATCTGGGGCGGCGCCTGGCCCAGGCGCAAATCGGGCTGGTCTATGGCGGCGGCGGCGTCGGCCTGATGGGGGCGGTGGCCGAAGCCGTGCTCGGCGGCGGCGGCTCGGTGATTGGCGTGATGCCCGAATTCCTGATGAAACGCGAAGCCGCGCAGTTCGATTGCACCGAACTGATCATCACCACCGACATGCACACGCGCAAGCAGCGTATGGCGGAACTGGCGGATGCCTTCATCACCATGCCCGGCGGCTTCGGCACGTTCGACGAGACCTTCGAGATTCTCACCTGGCGGCAGTTGAAGCTGCACGACAAGCCGATCCTGATCGCCAATATCGCCGGCTGGGCCAAGCCCCTGGTCGATCTGCTGGAGGCCACCGTCACGGCGGGTTTTGCGCACCCCGGCGTGCGCAGCCTGTATCAGGTCGTCGACTCGCCGGCCGGCATCATCGCCGCGCTGGCCGGCCTGCCCACCGCCAAGCCGATGGCCTCGGAACTGACCTGAACGGACCGGCAACAAAAACCCCCTTGGTTTCCCAAGGGGGTCGATTGGTCGGAGTGAGAGGATTCGAACCTCCGGCCCCTGCGTCCCGAACACAGTGCTCTACCAGGCTGAGCTACACTCCGTCTGCGAGAGCCGGGCGTATAGCGCCCGCCAGCGCGCCCCGCAAGCCGTCTCGCGCATTTTTGTGGAATCTTACCGTCCGCGCTTCAATTCCGGGTGCCTGGTTTTTTCCAGCAGATCCATGGCCTGCCCCAGCACGAGCTGCCCAGACCCGACGATCAGCGGATCCGCGCCCTTGACCACACGATAATTCTTGTCCGGGTACGGCAGCGACGACAGCAGGAACTGCATCGCATTCAGGCGCGCGCGCTTCTTGTCGTCGGACTTGATGATCGTCCACGGCGCATCGGCGGTATCGGTGTAGAAGAACATCGATTCCTTGGCTTCCGTGTACGCATCCCACTTGTTGATCGACGCACGATCGATCGGGGACAGCTTCCACTGCTTCAGCGGGTCGGTTTCCCGCGACTTGAAGCGCCGCAGCTGTTCCTCGCGGGTCACCGAGAACCAGAACTTGAACAGCCGGATGCCCGAACGCGTCAGCATACGCTCGATCTCCGGCGTCTGGCGCATGAATTCCAGATATTCATGCGGCGAGCAGAACCCCATTACGCGTTCCACACCGGCACGGTTGTACCACGAGCGATCGAAGAACACGATCTCGCCCCCGGCCGGAAGCTGTTCGATGTAGCGCTGGAAATACCACTGGGTGCGTTCGCGTTCGTTGGGCTTTTCAAGCGCCACCACGTGCGCACCGCGTGGATTCAAGTGTTCCATGAACCGCTTGATCGTCCCGCCCTTGCCGGCCGCATCGCGCCCTTCAAACAGCAGAACAATCTTCTGGCCGGTTTCCTTGACCCAGTTCTGAGCCTTCAGCAGTTCGACCTGCAACGGCTGCATGTGGGCCTGGTAGACTTTTTCGGTCATGCGCGTCTTGTACGGGAATTCCCCCGTCTCGAACGCGCGGCGTATCTCGTCCTGTTCGGTCTGCGATGCCAGCGCGGCAGTGACAACCGGCACGTCGGCCTGCATTTCTACTGCCTTCATGACGTCCTCCTCTCTTACCGAAGAGGGTGCTTCTTTTGTTACCACGGATTGTTTCGAATCGGGATCCGCTACCAGACCGTCGAGCTTAGACACGCGCTTTTTCCTTCATTGCCGTCTGCAAAAAGACCTCGCGCCACTATGAACCACAGTGGCTCGCTTTCCAATGCAGCCGGCACACGAAATATCTCCCGTCGCTTTTTGCGCACATACCTCTTCTCTGTCCGGCCGCTACGCCACCACAGAAATCTCAGTGTGCGGCAGGAGGCTCGTCCTGCTTCAGGCGGCTCGACTCCAGCAAGGCACGAACCCGCAGGGCCGATGCCAAAGGCCGGTTTTCTCCACGCCCGGTATCCGTTTCCGCGACCAAACGCGCCAAGGTAATTCCGCGCCCGCCGGCCAGCGTGGACAGCGCCGCCCAGAACTCGGGCTCAAGCGCAACCGAAGTGCGGTGACCCGCCAACGTGAAGGATTTTTTGAACAGACTGCTCATGCACCACTCCGTGACAAAGTTACTCTTGGACCTACCCATCTCGTTTGGCACAACCGAACGATCGAAACTGTCCTCAGACACAAATTCCAATCTGGTGGCTTCTTCTTTTAGCGTAATACCTTCCTCAAACGCTAGTTTTCTTGACAACACAATATGGCCACAACCAATGCGCGTATTCAAAATTATAAACACAATTAATTAACATCGCGATTTTAGGCAATTTTTGTTGATTTAGAATAATCTTTTTATTTATATAAATTGAATATATCCAACGCACTCACATATAGCCGCGGCTGACCGTATCATTTTTATAGTACAGCAATCTAGTTAATATTGCAGTTATATGTAGAGTTAATTATATAATTTTGTTTTATACAGGTTATACATTAAATATATTTTATTATATAGTGTGGTTTTTATTTTTATACTATTTAAAAAATTGAATTTTATGAAAAATATCTATCATCTTCAATTCCATCACCCTCTATTTTCCCGTGCCCGTTCTCCAGAATACTTTGCTACAGACACCGTACACCCTTACAGCATCCGTTTTTTTAGACCAAGTGTAAAATTTCTCCTTCCGTTCAATACCCCTAATTTCCCCCAATTTTTAATTAAAATCGATGGGTTTGTCGTGATTATGAACAATTACGCACCTGCCATTACGCCTTTCGCAGCCACCACGGCCGCACGCGAGCGACGGGAATTCATCGACGTTAACATAAATAGATCGAGGCCCATCTGCAGCCCATCCATGAACGGATTCGCAGGATAAAAGCTCTTCAAATCCGCTTACCGCAGCCTCGAAACAGCCCAGCGCGCCGCATCGGCCACCGTTGCATTCGCATCGGCGGTCCGCTCTTCGGCTACGGCGCACAATGCGGTATTAGCGGAATTACCAATCGCGATCATCACGTTCCTAACAAACCGGTCCCGCCCCAACCGCTTGATCGGTGAACCGGAGAACCGAGCCCGGAACGCTGCATCATCCAGCCGTGCAAGCTCCGCCAGGTCGGGCGCCACCAGATCGGGGCGGGCCGTCAACGCCGCTTCTTTCGTCGCCCTTGCGAAGCGGTTCCAGGGGCACACGGCCAGACAATCGTCACAACCGTAGATACGGTTCCCCATCAATGGTCGCAACTCTTCAGGGATCACTCCCTGATGTTCGATCGTCAGGTATGAAATGCAGCGTGTTGCATTCAATTGGTACGGTGCGAGAAACGCCTTGGTCGGGCATGCCTCCAGACAGCGTGTGCACGACCCGCAGCGGTCCGCATGCGCGCCATCCGGCGGGATTTCCAGCGTGGTGTAGATCTCGCCCAGAAACAGCCACGCCCCGTGCCGGCGTGACACCAGATTGGTGTGCTTGCCCTGCCAGCCGATGCCCGCCTGCGCGGCCAGCGGTTTTTCCATCACCGGCGCGGTATCGACGAACACCTTCACATCCGGCCCGAAGCGCGAGACCACGAATTGCCCCAGATGTTTCAGCCGCCCTTTGACCAGATCGTGATAATCGCGGTGTCGCGCATAGACTGAAATATTGCCGACAGCGCCATGCGCCAGATTGGCCAGCGGATCCTCGGCCGGCGCATAGGACACCGCCAGCGCGATCACGCTGCGTGCTTCCTCCCACAACACCTGCGGATGCGCGCGCTGATCCGCCCGGGCCTCCATCCAGCCCATATCGCCGTGCATTCCCGCATCGATGAACGCACCCAGCCGCGCGCGCGCTTCCGGCCCCAGCGCGGCAGGCGCGAAGCCGACCGCATCGAACCCCAGCGCCAACGCCTTGTCGCGGATCGCGCCGCGCGGATCGCCGGGCGCGGACATGTCATCCACGCCCGCGGTACGACGGCACGTCCTGTGCCGGGATCCACACGCCTTGCGGCGCCTCGCCGCTCTGCCAGAACACGTCGATCGGGATACCGCCGCGCGGATACCAGTACCCGCCGATCCGCAGCCAGCGCGGCGCCAGCAGATCGTGCAGGCGGCGGCCGATACCCACCGTACAATCCTCGTGAAACGCGCCGTGATTGCGGAACGAGGTCAGATACAGTTTCAGCGACTTGCTCTCGACCAGCGATCCGTCGGGCACGTAATCGATCACCAGATGCGCAAAATCGGGTTGCCCGGTCATCGGACACAGGCTGGTGAATTCCGGGCACACGAAGCGCACACAATACTGCACGCCCGGATGCGGGTTCGGCACTTTCTCCAGCACCGCCCTGTCCGGATGATCGGGCTGGCTGGTCTGATGCCCCAACTGGGTCAGATTGGCATAGATGCTCTCGGTCATGATTTGTCGTCCCCCGCGGCCCAGGCTGCGCGCCTATCCTGCGCATAACGTTCGGCCTGCCCGGCCAGAATGGCCCGGCGCATGCCGCGCATCAGATCCTGATAATAGGTCAGATTATGCCAGGTCAGCAGCATCGGCCCCAGCATTTCCTCGGCGCGGAACAGATGGTGCAGATAGGCACGCGTGTGCTTCGTACACAGCGGGCAGCCGCAATCGGGGTCCAGCGGGCGCGCATCGTCGGCAAACCGCGCGTTGCGCAGGTTGAAGATCCCGCGCGAGGTAAATGCGCGCGCCGTGCGCCCGGCGCGGGTCGGCATCACGCAGTCGAACATGTCGACGCCGCGCAGCACCGATCCCAGCAGATCGTCCGGCGTCCCCACCCCCATCAGGTAACGTGGGCGATCCTCGGGCAGGAACCCGACCGAGGCATCGAGGACCGAGAACATCACCTCCTGTCCCTCGCCCACCGCCAGACCGCCGATCGCGTAACCGTCGAAGCCGATTTCACGCAACGCATCGCTGGAACGTTTGCGCAGATCGGTGAACACGCTGCCCTGCACGATGCCGAACAGACCGTAGCCCTCGCGCGGCCCGAACGCCGCCTTACTGCGCGCCGCCCAGCGCATCGAGCGTTCCATCGACAAAAGCGCCTGCTCCTCGGTGGCGGGGAACGGCGTGCATTCATCCAGCGCCATGGTGATGGTCGCATCCAGCAGGTGCTGGATCTCCATCGAACGCTCGGGCGTCAGATGGTGCTTCGAGCCATCGATGTGCGAGCTGAAGGTCACGCCTTCCTCGTTCATCTTGCGCAGGCCGGATAGCGACATCACCTGAAACCCGCCACTGTCGGTCAGGATCGGGCCGGGCCAGTCCATCATCCTGTGCAGCCCGCCGAGCTTCGCCACGCGCTCGGCGCCGGGTCGCAGCATCAGGTGATAGGTATTGCCCAGAATGATCTGCGCGTTGGTACTGCGCACCGCATCGGCCGTCATCGCCTTCACGGTGCCCGCCGTGCCGACCGGCATGAACACCGGGGTTTCCACCGGGCCGTGCGCAGTCTGCATCACCGCGGCGCGCGCCTGGCCGTCGCTGGCCTGAACGTTGAACCCGATCGTCATGACGCGCGTTCCAGCAAGGATGAGTCTCCGTACGAATAGAACCGGTAGCCCGAGGAAATGGCATGCGCATAGGCCGCCTTCATCCGGTCCTCGCCCGCAAAGGCGCAGACCAGCATAAACAGCGTCGAGCGTGGCAGATGAAAATTGGTCATCAGCAGATCGGCGGACCGGAACACATGGCCGGGCAGCAGAAAGATGTCGGTCTCGCCGATAAACGGATGGATCTCTCCGTCCTCGGTCACCGATGTTTCCAGCAGCCGCAGCGCCGTGGTGCCGACCGCGATCACCCGCCCGCCCGCCTTGCGCGCCGCGTTGATGGCCGCCGCCGCCTTGGGCGATATCTCGCCGCGTTCGGGGTGCATATGATGCGCCGTCACGTCATCGGTGCGCACCGGCAGGAATGTGCCCGCGCCGACATGCAGCGTGACCGTCACACGCGACACGCCCTTGGCCGCCAGCGCCGCCAGCAGGTCAGGCGTGAAGTGCAGCGATGCGGTCGGCGCGGCAACCGCGCCGTCCTGTTCGGCGAAGATGGTCTGATAATCGGTCTTGTCCGCCTCGGTCGGACCGGTGGGGCGGTTGATGTAAGGCGGCAGCGCCAGCACGCCGGCGGCGGTCGGGTCGCCGTTGAAACGCAGCTCGACATCACCGTTTTCCAGCCGCGTCCTCACCGCGGCGGAGACATCGTTGGCGAAGGTGATGGTATCGCCCGGCTTCAGCCGCTTGGCGTTGCGTGCCAGCACATGCCAGTTGCCGTTGGCCAATGGCCGGTCCAGCGTGATGCCGACCTTCGCCGCGCCGCGCCTGCCTTCGAGCTGCGCCGGGATCACCCGTGTGTCGTTGACCACCAGCACATCGCCGGCGCGCAGGAACGACGGCAGGTCGCGCACGATACGGTCCTCGCGCCCCGCCCGCCCGGCGACCAGAAGGCGCGCCGAATCCCTGGGGCGCGCCGGTTGATGCGCGATACAGCGATCCGGCAGGTCGAAGTCGAAATCCGACAGGCGGTACGACATCAGGCGCTGGCGGGCGTGATCCGCCGCACGAAATGGATCGCCGGCAGCGCCGCCAGCAGACCCCAGACCTTGCCGATGATCTGCCCGGCCAGAAATTCCAGACTGCCAAACGCAAAATGCAGGAACACGACGGAGTCCACCACCAGCCCGGCCAGCGTGCTGAGCACCACCGCGCGCATCAGCCCGCGCCGCTGCAACGGGGTATAGACCGCGAAATCCGCCAGTTCCGACAGCAGAAACGCCAGCGTCGACGCGAATACCAGCACGCCCGGCGCCAGCAGCGCCGAGAGCACCGCGCCGATCGCGATCGCCAGCAGACTGAACTTCGCCCCCAGTGTGCGCTGCACGATATCGCGCAGCACCAACGCCAGCCCCACCATCATCACGCCCGACGGTGCCATGATGCCCGGCGCCACCGGGATCAGACACGGGCCATGCGCCACACACACCGCCCCGACATTGCCGATCAGCCAGTTGGCGACCGGAATGGACAGCAGAAACAGCACAAAGGCCAGCAGGCCGATATAACGCGAGGTCTGGTTCATGACCGGCGCGTGATGAACCACTTAGAGATAAGACGCAAGTTCTATCAGGTTCCCGTCCGGATCACGGCAGTAGACCGAAGTAATCGGCCCCAGCGCCCCGACCTTGGCGGCCGGCCCCTGCTCGACGGTAACGCCGCATTCGCGCAGATGCTCGATCACGTGATCCGGCCCGACGGCCACCACGAAACACAGATCCTGACTGCCCGGCGCGGCGCCGCTGCCGGTGACCCAGCTTTCCTGCGCGGCGGTTTCGGGGCGCAGATTGATCTTCTGCCCCCCGTATCTCAGCGCCGTGCGGCGATGGGGACCGAAGCTTTCGCGCTCCATCCCCAGTACGCGCTGGTACCACGATGCCATGGTCTCGACATCACGGCAGGTAATGACCAGATGGTCCAGCCGGTCAACGGTCAGGCGCATGACATCCCAGTCCTTGTTTCAATCCAGACCATCGTAGAAATCGTTGCCCTTGTCGTCCACGACGATAAAGGCCGGGAAATCTTCAACCTCGATTTTCCAGACCGCCTCCATGCCGAGCTCGGGAAATTCCAGCACCTCGACCTTGCGGATGCAGTCCTGCGCCAGCCGCGCGGCCGGGCCGCCGACCGAACCCAGATAGAACCCGCCATAGGTCTTGCAGGCATTGATGACAGCCTTGCTGCGGTTGCCCTTGGCCAGCATCACCAGCGAGCCGCCGACGGCCTGGAAATCGGCAACGTAGCTGTCCATGCGTCCGGCGGTGGTCGGACCGAACGAGCCGGTCGCCATGCCCTGCGGCGTTTTGGCCGGGCCGGCGTAATAAACCGGATGGTTCTTCAGATAGTCCGGCAGCCCCTCGCCGCGGTCCAGACGTTCCTTCAGCTTGGCGTGCGCGATGTCGCGCGCCACCACCATGGTGCCGGTCAACGACACGCGAGTCTTCACCGGGTATTTCGACAGCGTGGCACGAATCTCCGACATCGGGCGCGACAGGTCGATCTGCACCACTTCGCCGCCGAGAATATCGTCGGTCGCTTCGGGCAGATAATGCGCCGGCTCGGTTTCGAGCTGTTCCAGGAACACGCCTTGTGGGGTGATCTTGGCGCGGATCTGCCGATCGGCCGAGCACGATACACCGATCCCGATCGGCAGACTGGCGCCGTGGCGCGGCAGACGGATCACCCGCACATCGTGGCAAAAATACTTACCGCCGAACTGCGCGCCAATGCCCAGGCGCTGGGTCATTTCCAGCACCTTCTGTTCCATCTCGAGGTCGCGGAACGCATGCCCGGCCTTGGAGCCTTTTGTCGGCAGGCTGTCCAGCCAGCGGCACGACCCCAGTTTCACGGTCTTCATCGTCGTCTCGGCACTGGTGCCGCCGATCACGATCGACAGATGATACGGCGGGCAGGCCGAGGTTCCCAGCGTCTTCACCTTGGTCTCCAGGAACGCCAGCAATTTGTCGGGGTTCAGAACCGCACGGGTTTCCTGAAACAAGAAAGTCTTATTGGCCGATCCGCCGCCTTTGGCGACGAACATCAGGTGCAGTTCGTCATCGTGGTGCCCGCCCGGAGAGGCCAGCAGGTCGATCTGCACCGGCAGGTTGTTGCCGGTGTTCACCTCGTCATACATGGTCAGCGGTGCCATCTGCGAATAGCGCAGATTGGTTTCGGTGTAAGTGCGGTGCACGCCCCACGAGAACGCCTCTTCCTCGTCGCCCTCGATCCATACGCGCTGGCCCTTCTTGCCGAACACGATGGCAGTGCCGGTGTCCTGGCACATCGGCAGCACGCCGCCGGCCGAGATGCTGGCGTTCTTCAGCAGATCGAACGCGACGAAGCGGTCGTTGGGGCTGGAGTCCTTGTCGTCGAGGATCTTCTTCAGCTGCGCCAGATGCCCCGGCCGCAGCAGATGCGACACATCGCGAAATGCCTGGAAGGTCAGTTCGGACAGCGCCTCCGGCGCGATTTTCAGAACCGTCCGGCCATCGCATTGAACGGTTTTAACACCCTGAATATCAAGTTTTTTCCAGGGTGTGGCGTCTTCCCCCAGCGGAAACATCGTCGAGAACATATAGTTCGACGGACGCTGTGCGGTGTCGTTCATTTCTATCCCCCAATAGACATATGATCTGCCGACAAATAATTTGTCGCCATTCAGTATGGCGGCTTATCATCTATCGGCATCATTCCTTCGGCGGTGCCGTCCGCTTGCGGAATGCATCCAGGCTGACGATCTGCGGTGCCTCTTCCGCCGGCGTGCCACCGGCCGCAATCTTCACCTCGTCTTCGGTCAGTTCACCATCGCCCAGTTCGTCCTCGGGCAATGCCTCGGGGGCGCTGAAGCGTAACGTATAGCGGATCAGCGGGTCGGAAAATCCGGTAATCGCCGCCAGCGGGATCGCCAGCACGGCCGGGACGCCGCCAAACGACAGGCCGACACTGAACATGTCGGCCTCCTCATCGACCTTCAGGTCCCAGAACTGGTGTTGCAGGACGATCGTCATTTCCTGCGGGTACTGGGTTTTCAGCCGCGGCGGAATCAGCACACCCGGGTAATCGGTACGGAATGTCACATAATAGTGATGCTCGCCAGGCAGCCCATGCTGCGCCGCATGTTCCAGCGCCCGAACGACAACATGGCGCAACGCCTCTTCTGTCCATTCGGCGTAAGGTAGCTGGCTTTCCGGTGGCAACGCGTTTTCAGCCATTTGATCCCCTTGGATTTTTCGGCTCGCATAGATAGCGCGGCCAGCACAAAGGTAAAGGCCCAAGCAGTACCATATGAAGTAGGGGGTTTCTGTTGCCCGGCACCCCCCGAGCCGCGCTTACCTGTTTTTGTTAGGCAGCGAGCGCCACAGCCTCGCGGCTGTTATCGTTGGCACTTGTAAAAATAGCCCGATAACGGCGGTACAATGCCGAGCGAAAAGTGGGTCTTTACCACGCGTGTCGAGCCTATTTCGCCCCCATAAATGGTGGAGGCGCCGGGTACCGCCCCCGGGTCCACAACGATTATTCCACGCACCGTTTATCGCCATAGTCGGCAAGCCGACGCTGCATATATAGCGTGGCACAGCGCCGTATTGAAGCCCCGACAGGTTCGAATCGCAAAAAGGGTCGGCTAAGAAGAGTACATGAGCCTCTCAGACAGTCAGATCGCCGAGATCGAAGCCGCCCGCGCCGTGCGCACCGAAACCATCCGCCCGACCGTTCCGGAGCTGGAAGCGCTGCTGTTCAAACCGCTGCCGGTGCTGGACCACGGTTTTGTCCGCGTCGTCGATTACATGGGCGACGATGCCGCCGTGGTGCAGGCGGCGCGCGTCTCCTATGGCCGCGGCACCCGCAAGGCGAACGAGGATACCGGCCTGATCCGCTATCTGCTGCGCCATCGCCATTCGACCCCGTTCGAGATGTGCGAGATCAAATACCATGTGAAATTGCCGATCTTCGTGGCGCGTCAGTGGATCCGCCACCGCACCGCAAACGTGAATGAATATTCGGCCCGGTACTCCATTCTGGATCGCGAATTCTACCTGCCCGCCCCCGACCAGCTGGCCGCGCAGTCATCGCAGAACCGTCAGGGCCGCGGCGATGTGCTGAGCGGCGCTGAAGCCGCGCGCGTGATGGACCTGCTGCGCGAGGACGCCACGCGCTGCTACGACCATTACGCCGAAATGCTGAACGAAGACGAAGACGGCAACGTGCAGAACGAAAGCCACCAGGGCCTGGCACGCGAACTGGCGCGCATGAACCTGACGTTGAACACCTACACGCAGTGGTACTGGAAAACGGATCTGCACAACCTGCTGCATTTCCTGTCGCTGCGCGCCGACCCGCATGCGCAATACGAAATCCGTGTCTATGCCGAAGCGATGATGGAAACCGTGAAGGCGTGGACGCCGGTCACCTATCAGGCATTCTGCGACTACCGGCTGGGCGCTGTGACCCTGTCGGCACAGATGATGACGATCGTCAAACGCATGCTGGCAGGTGAAGCGGTGGAACAGCCCGGCAGCGGTCTTTCCAAACGCGAATGGACCGAACTGATGGCGGCTATCGGCCGCGACTGACCGTCGGCGTTAATTGCAGATTTACCTTTGTTCGACGACACCATCGCACTGGTGGCGCGGTGGTGTTCGCGTGTTCCCTGAACTGTACATAAAAACAGAAATCTTAACCTTTCATCAGGAAAGTTTCGGCATGCTCCGCGACAAGCTCTAAGCATCGGCTGGAGCTGAAGGGAAAATCCCGGGCATGTGCGATGGTCGTGCATAGCTAATCTCAACCCGAAGAACATCAACGGGGCTTTAGAGCAATGACCTTCTCGATCAATACCAACTCCAGCGCGATGGCAGCGGTTCGTTCGCTGAACACAATTTCGAACGACATGCAGAAGACCCAGGCGCGCGTTGAAACAGGCCTGAAGATCAACCAGGCGAAAGACGATCCGGCCGTATTCGCGATCACGCAGAAGATGCGCGCCGACATCAAGGGCATGGACGCCGTGAAAGACAGCCTCGCCTTCGGCAAGGCGACGCTGAGCACCGCCAACACCGGTATCAAGCAGATCAGTGACGAACTCGGCAAGCTGAAGGAGACCGTTCTGAAAGGCTCGCAGCAGGGTCTGGACGTCGCCAAGATCAACGAACAGATCAAAAACGCGCTGGACAACATCGATGGCTTTGCCAAGAGCTCGGTGTACAACGGTGTGAACCTGCTGGTCGATGCCAGCAATGCGCCGGCCGGGGTGACCAACACCGCGCTCGGCGTCATCAAGGATCTGAGCGGTTCGACGATTTCGATCGGCAACCAGGACTCGACCGCATCGGGCCTCGGCCTTGCCGGCCTGACGGTCGACCAGGGACAGATGAGCGTCACATTCGACCAAACTATGGCGTTCGCCAACGGCGACGCGATCTCGCTGGTCGGCAAGGATGGCAAGACCCACACGTTCGAATTCAACGACGGGACCGCCACGCTGACTTCACAGCCGACCGACACCACCACGGTTCGGGACGTGCAGTACGATGCGGCCACCCAGTCGCCGATGGAAGGCCTGAACGCGATGGCCGATGCGATCAAGAACGCTGGCTTCGGCGCGCGCGTCGAAGGCAACAAGCTGATCGTCACTGGCGCGCTGGATACCGCCGCCTCGGTCACGGCGACAACCAGTGCCGGTACCGGCGCCACCGTTGCGGCCGTGAACGCATCGGCCGATACAGCGGTTGACACCATTGACGCGGCGATCAACCTGCTCGGCACGAAAATGGCCACGCTCGGTGCCGCCAGCAGCCAGGTGGAAGGCATGCAGGACTTCTCGAAGGCGCTGCAGGACAGCCTGAAGGAAGGTCTGGGCGCGCTGGTCGACGCCGACCTCGCCGAAGAAAGCGCCAAGCTGACGGCGCTGCAGACCAAGCAGCAGCTGGCAGTGCAGTCGCTGTCGATCGCCAACCAGAACTCGCAGAGCCTGACCTCGCTGTTCCGTGGCTAATTGACGGACCAGCACCATTTATAAAAGCCGCATCCGCAAGGGTGCGGCTTTTATTATACAATTGGATCAGACCGTTAGTGGAATTTTCAACTTCTTCGGCGAAAATCTGAATTCACGACCTTCACTCGGATAACCGGTCTCATCAACACCTTCTGCCAAAGAGGACTCCAAATGTCTTATCGCCGTTACCTGTCGACACAGAGCATGGTTGAAACGCCTGCTGCCCTGGAAATACGGGCGTTCAATTTCGTCAACAATGCACTGGAAACAGCCGGGAACAATACGGCTCTGCGGGCCAGCGCCTTGCAGCGCAATCTGCGCCTGTGGTCGCTGCTGCAGAACGACCTGATGTCACCGGACAACAAGCTGCCGGACGACGTCAAGAAATCACTGCTGCGGGTCGCGTATTTCGCGCAGGACTACTCCTACAAGGCTATCGGCACCGATATGCCGCTGGAGCCGGTGATCACCGTCAATCGCGACATCATGGAAGGTCTGGCCAGCCAGGTTGCCCGCGCCAACGCCTCGGCCGCTGCCGCCGGCTAACTGCGACCTCTCACCGACCGCTTACGGGCGGGATGCGGGTTCTCCTGCCGCATATGAAGCCCAGCCCGGCCATGGCCGCCATGAACACTGCGAACAGCAGATTCATGGCGGCCATGGAAACCGGTAGCCCCGGAACAAGATAGGCTGGTTCGTCACACGGTTTTGCCGGACGCAACGGCAGCCTGTTGAACAATTCTTCGGCACTGGTCACGCCGGAGATATCCGGCGCGTTACAGGACGGCAGCGGCGAGCGCCACCACCCGAACTCCACGCCGACGTGTAAAACACCCAGAGCGATTTCCGCCAAAAACAGCGCAACCAGCCCCAGAACGGCCCAGCGCCCGTATCTGGGCGGCAAAAGAAACGCCAGCAGGCCGAACACCACAGCCACACGGTACGGCCAGCGCTCCCACAGACAGAGCGCGCAAGGAATCAGCCCCAACGCCTGTTCCGACCACACAGCCAGCCCGACAGCGGCCGCCGAAAGCGCCGCACAGGTAAACCCCACCCATCGCACCGAGGACAATACCGAAAACAGCCGGCTTATAGTGTTCATCGCAATTCTTTCCCGTCTGCACCGGATATGAATGCACTGGCGCGGTCACGCGATTATGATCAATATCCATAGAGTTTGTTATAATACCACGCATAACCGGATCAGGAACAGTGACATGCGTATTCTCTGGGGACGCGCCAATTCCTCGAACGTGATGAAAGTCGTCTGGCTGCTGGAGGAATTGGACCTGCCCTATGAACGGCGCGACGTCGGCGGCCCGTTCGGCGGCACCGACACGCCGGAATACCAGAACATGAATCCGATGCGTCTGGTGCCGGTCTTGCAGGAAGACGATTTCACCCTGTTCGAAAGCAACGCGATTCTGCGTTATCTGGCCAGTATGCATGCGCCGGAAACACCACTGTGGCCGCGGGATCCGCGGGCGCGGGCGCGCGTGGACCAGTGGATGGACTGGCAGCAGACGGTGCTGAGCGCCCCGCAGCGCGTGGTGTTCATGGGTTTGGTGCGCACCGAACCCGCCAAACGCGACATGACCGCTATCGAAAAAGCCCGCGACGATCTGGGCCGTTTCTGGGGACTTCTGGAAGTTGAGTTGACCCGCCATGCCTTCGTCGCCGGCGATGCGTTCACCTTGGCCGACATCGCCTGCGGCGTGCACGTGCACCGCTGGTTCAGCTTCGATATCGCACGCCCTGCCCTACCGTCTCTGGCGGCGTGGTATGAACGCCTGAAATCACGTCCGGCCTTTGCCAAACACGTCGCCAACCCGATGACATGACCCAGCCCCCCGACACGCAGAGCGCGCTCGACCGCCTGGAAGACAAGATCGACTGGCTGATCGAGGCAAACGGCAGCGCGCAGCGCGTGCTGGGGCGTGTGCGCTGGTATCTGCTCGCGCTGGCCTGCGTGTCGATCGTTCTGGCTGCCGGCATCGTGGTGCTGAACGCACGCCATCAAGCCGAAATCAGCGACCTGTTCCGTCAGATCGAACAGACCGGGCAAGAAACCGCCGACACCGTGCTGCGTAATCTGCCCGTCCCTGATACAGTCGCTGCGCCGGTATTGCCCGGAGCAATGCCTCATCCCACCGCTCCGGATTCTTATTACGTACCACAGCCGCCGGCCGGAACGGTCGCGCCTTTCGGATCGCCCGTCACGCGGCCGCTGGACCTGCGCGCCCCTCCGGCACGCTGAGCAACGAACAAGGCTGCATCATGCCGGCACGGGCGGCGCGGAACCCCCTTCCGCCAACGCCCGCGCCGCTCCCGGATGCAAGGGCACGACCGGATCCCGCGCCGCTTCGGCCGGAGTGAAGGCCAGCAGAGCCGGGTGAATGCGCCCGAGCCGGGCACCTGCGTTTCTGACCAGACACTGCACCAGTCTGTATGCGGTCTCTTCAGGAAATGTATCGGCGACCAGAAGCGTGCTTTCACAGGCGGGAACCAGCACGTCCGCGCTCTGCAGCGCCGGGTATGTATCCTTGGCGATGCACTGGCTCGAAAACCCGGCCAGATGCGCAATGACTTCCGGCGGAAACGACACCAGCCGCGCGGCGCGGCACCCCTGTGAAATTTCCTCGAGAATCTGCATGTTCCGGAACGGCGCCAGATAGAGGTAGTCGACCCTGCGGTCGTTCCACGCCGCAATCAGATCGTCGTGGGAACCGGTCCGAAAGCGCAGGCCGGCGGCATGCAGCGCCTCGGGCTGCGTGTTGTAAAATGCCAGGATACGCCGCCAGGCCATATCCTCGACCGAATTGCGGACCGGGATGCCGATCCGCGCCTGCCGGTACGACAGAATCGACGGCAGATCATCCGGCCCGCACCCGCTTGCCGCGACAAGGTAATGCCGCGTCGCCGTATAACCGTGCCCGAGTGAACGCAGTTTGTCGTGCGGAAGTTGGTACGGCGCCTCGCCCCTGAACGCGGCATACGCCAGAAAATCCCAGCACAGCGCCAGCTTCGACGTCTCCATCTGCACCCGTGTCGGGTTGACGGAGCCGATACCGGGCACCACGCGCATCGCCACCCCGAGATTCTCGTCCTGCATCAGCGTGACGAGGCCGTTGGCGATGGAAAACCAGTCGCCATCCCGCGGTCCGGTCGCCCACTCCATCGCCCCGCTGGGCGATAGCGGTCTCTCGCTCTCGGGGGCCCCATGCTCGGATGCCCAGCCGCGCCGGGCCTGCGGCAAGACCAGCGCCAACGCCATCGCATGCACCAAAGTGCGCCGCCCTACCGAACCCGCCAAATCGCCAGCCTGCCACCCGTGCATCACAACAAAGTACCGAATTATTATTGACGGTTCAGTCTAACGCAAAGCCCTTAACGCTTTTTGCATGCCAGTATTTGTATGATCACCGCGTTGAAGCAATAAATCATAAATATCCGTCCTTTATAAGATAAGCAGCATCATATCTGGCCTGGATCATGAAACACGATCAGCTCGCCATGTTGGCACGCTTACGTAAGGTCGAACGCAACCGCGCCGAGACAGATCTGGCCCTCGCCTTACGTGACGAGGCCAATGCGCATGCGGAAGTGCAGCGGCTTTCCGAAAATATTCTGGATCGCTCCAAATCGGACCCGATCGCATTTCTGAACTGGCTACCTGTCGCCACAAACGACATCGCCTCGGCCGAAGCGGCAACATACGCAGCCGCAGCCCGCGCCACCATCACCCGGCAGAGTCTGGCCGGCATCAAGGCATCCGAAAAGACCATCCAGCGTATCCGCGCCGAACGCCGCGTGCTGGCCGAACGTTTGCAGGAACGCAAGGAAGCAGCGGATACGCCCCCGCGCAGGCTCCGCCGCGCCTGAGCGCTACTACCACCGCGCTGTTCCGTTTTTCACCCGGCAAGGTTACACAGGTGCGAACATCCATGGGCGAACACCATGCACCTGCACGCCATCGAAAATGGAACCGGTTTTCCCGTCGTCCTGCTGCACGGGCTTTTCGGTAATGCCCGTAATTTAAACGCTATTCAGAAACCGCTCGCCGGCAAATTTCGCACGATCTCGCTCGATCTGCGCAACCACGGCGACAGTCCGCATCACCCGATGATGAATTATGCGACCATGGCCGAGGATGTCGCCGAAACGCTACGCGACATGGCGGTGCCGACATGCGCCGTCGTCGGTCATTCGATGGGGGGCAAGGTCGCCATGCGGCTGGCGCTGACACGGCCAGCCCTCGTCGCGCGGCTGGCGGTGCTGGACATTGCCCCCGTAACGTATCCGCCGGCATTTCGCGACTATGCCCGGGCCATGCAGGCCCTGCTCCTGACAGCGGATACGATGCGCGCCAGCGCCCTTCAGACGCTCGCCGCCACTATTCCGGATGCTGGCATACGGGCATTTCTGCTGCAGAACCTGGCGTTCGACGGCCCTGTCCCGCACTGGCGCATCGGATTGTCGGAAATAGCCGGCGCACTGCCGGACGTAGAAGCCTGGCCGGCAACCGCTGGCACGTTCAGCGGCCCCACACTGTTCGCGGCCGGAGAAAAATCCGACTATATCACCGCCGACAGCCGCCCGGTTATCCGCGAGATGTTCCCTCACGCACAGTTCGTGCGCATCCGTGGCGCGGGACACTGGGTACATGCCGACGCGCCTGAAGCCGTTGCCGCTATTCTGATGGATTTTCTCGCAGGTCTTCAGAACCTCTGAACAGGTGCGCCTGCGGTTTACCCGAACAGAAGATCCACATCCGACTGATCGAACGCCTTCCCCGGAAGCTGCGGACCATTCAGAAGACTGGCCGGGTTGTTCACGTCGATCACCGGTTCCGCCTTGGCAGGCAACGATGCCCGCGCATTGAGATCCCCCAGCATGGCTTCCAGACGCTGCTCGATCAGCTCGACCGCGTTGACGACCTTTTTTACCCGCTGGGCAGTGATGTCCTGGAACGTGCAGGCCTCGAAAATACGCGCCGTGCAGGCTCGCAGATCGCTGGCGATTGCATTCTGGTTTTCCAGCTTGTCCGCCAGACCGTCCATTTCCTCACAGGTGTTGAGGATCGTTTCCGTCGCTTCGGCCGTATGCTCAATAACCGCGCTCAGCTCATCGCGCGCAATGGCGATCTCTTTCTGGCTGCGCAATTCGTTCTCGTCGACAGCCGACTGCGTCTTGGCCGCCGCGATCAGATCGATCAGATCCGACAACGCCGCGCGCAATGCCTCGATCGAAGACGCATCCGCATCGGCCTTTGCCGGGGTCGCATTGACGTGCCTGGACATGAGATGCTCCTTGCCCGGTTAGCCGAAGACCTTCTGGATCTTCTCCATCAGAGTCTGCGCGTTGAACGGCTTCACGATGTAATTGCTGACGCCGGCGTTTTTGGCAGCCAATACGTTTTCGGTCTTGCTTTCCGCAGTCACCATGATGAACGGGATGCTCTTCAGCTTGTCGTCCGCGCGCACTTTCTGGAGCAGTTCAAGCCCCGTCATCGGTTCCATGTTCCAGTCGCTGATGACCAGACCGAAGTTGCCGGCTTTCAGTTTGTTAAAGGCTTCTTCTCCGGTCGTGCATTCTTCGCTGTTCGCAAAATCATTCTGCTTCAACAGGTTGCGGATAATGCGCGTCATCGTGCGCTGGTCATCCACCACCATGATGTTCATGTTTTTGTCAAGCGCCATGGTCTTTTCTCCGTTGCGTAGGTGGCGTTAGAAACTTTCGGCAAGTGCAAGTGATGCTTCGTTGATGAAGCTCTGATCGATCTTCGCGGCGACATGGTTGCCTTTGCGCCCGACCTTGGCCTGGAACAGACGCTTGCTGCCGCATCGGACCTCCACTGCCTCGGACGATGCGCCATTCAGGATGATCGTGCTGCCGACATCCAGATTGACCAGATCGCCCAACCGCATCGACTGTTCGTGCAGAATGACATCCAGATCGATGTCCGTCTGCCAGAGTTCATTGGCCAGATGCGTTTCCCAGATGCTGTCGCGCCCGAATTTTTCCCCCATGAAGTGCTGCAACAGCACTTCACGGACCGGCTCGAGCATCGCATAGGTGAACAGTATCTCGATGAAACCGCCGCGGCCGTTGATGTCGATATAGATTTTCGCGGCGATACACGCATTCGACTTGCGCGAAATACTGGCAAAATTCGGGTTGGTTTCCAGGCGCTCGAAATCGAACGTGACATGCGAAACCGGATCGAAGGCCGAGGAGACATCCCCCAGAAGAATACGCAGCACGCGCTCGACCAGCATGCGTTCGATGCTGGTATAGGGCCGCCCCTCGATACGCGCCGTATCCGATGCCCGCCCGCCCAGCAGCACGTCGACCAGCGTGTAGATCGCCGGACCATCCACAGTCACCAGACCGAGGTTGTCCCATTCCTGCGCCTTGAACACGCCCAGCATGCACGGCAGCGGCAGCCCGTTCATGTATTCGCCGAAGCGCAGCGATTTGATCTGTTCGAAACTGACTTCCACGTTCTCGCCGGTCAGGCGGCGCAGACTGGAACTGAAGATGCGGACCATGCGGTCCAGCACCACCTCCAGCATCGGCAGACGTTCATAGGAGACCAGCCCGGAATGCAGCAGCCGCTCGACCCCGGTCAGGCGTTCATTGATACTCTCGACCGTGTCGTCGCCCAACAGGTTGTTGATCTCGTCCTGGCTGAGCACGCGCGCCGTATCGTTATCGCCGCCACCGTTTTCAGCGGCCAGCGCGGCCTCCCAGGCGGCGGCATCGTCGTTTTCCTCTTCGTCCTTATCTTCGCCCTCGGCGGCCAGCGCAGCTTCCCAGGAAGCGGCCAGATCTTCATCGCTCTGAGCTGGATCTTCATCAGCCGGTGTCATGGAGTACCCGCAGCATACAGTGACAGTGCGGCCGTGATTCGGGCCGTCTGCAGGCACTATGGCGGCCATTTCTTAAGGCTTTGCTTTTTCGGAAGAACAAAACGCAAAGCAGGGGTTGCACTCGGACAGGGAGAGCGGTAGGAAGCGCGCCTGTTCCGGATATGTGGGCGCATAGCTCAGCGGTAGAGCACTACCTTGACATGGTAGGGGTCACAGGTTCAATCCCTGTTGCGCCCACCACTGGTTTTTTAAAAAAATCAGTGGATTACACAGGAATCCCAGAACAGATATCACGCCAGCAAAAACCACGCTTATGTGTGCAAAATCCGTGCACCATCGCCGTCTCAGGCAGCCGCCTCCCCCAGCGCCCGCATACGCACCATCCAGCCATCGACCATCCCGGGCCCGGGACGGCTTGCACCGGAAAAATGCGTGAAACGTGACGGTCTGATACCGACAAGATTCAGAATCTGGCCACGTATCTGCCAGATCAGTGCGTTGCGATAGGCGATCCACAGAAACCAGCCCGGCGTATCGGACGTGATGACGACACGGGCACTGCGCCCGCGCAGCATCGGCGCCGGCATACCCCATTTCGCATTGCGCGTATCGAACGCCCGACCGGGCAGAAGAATGCGGTCGAACAGACCTTTAAGCTTGGCCGGCATGCCGCCCCACCACATGGGCATGACGAGCACCAGATGCTCGGACCATTCCAGATGCTGCCAGACGGTTTCAAGGTCGCGCTCCAGCGGTTTTATCCGCTTGTAACCGCCGAAACCGAAATCACTGTCAAACGACAGGTCGTGCAGATGAACAGTCCTGACATCATTACCCGATATTGTCGCCGCTTCGGCATAGGCTGTGGCCAGGCTGTACGACAGAGAGGTTTCCGCCGGATGGCCATTCAGAACCAGTATACGCTTCATTACATCCCGCCAATTTCCACTTTTGATCGATTGCCTTAAAATATTAACCGCGGCCGGTTATAATTCTAGCATTCGCCAGAAACTGGCGATGGAATTGCATGACCAGACGCACACAGCAACGCACGCCCGAAACCCGCGTCCGCCTGCTTGATGTTTCACGAAAACTGGTGGCGGCATCTGGATATGCCGCACTCCGGGTTGGGGATGTGGTTGCGCGAGCATGCGTCGCGAAAGGAACCTTTTTCGCGCATTTCACCGAGTCATCCTCCGCCGGTCGGGAGTCGCCGCACGCGAAACGCTTGGCCCGATCGCGATGACATTCGACCGTCACCTGCAGATCGTTTCACGCTGGCTCGATAACGGCACATTCCGGCACGACGTACCGTTACCCATTCTGGCCGAAGGCATACAGGCCTTCGGAAACCAGACGGTGGCGCTGCATTTCTGCACAACGCATGCCGCGATGCCGCTCAGAAAACGGCTGCTGCCTTACCTGCAGGCATGGCCGCGGTAGCGACGCCTTACCAGGGTAAGGACGCCGCCGTCGCCTGGGCTGCGATCTACTGTCTGTTGCGCGTAATCCGGTAAGAACCGCTTTCATCCAGCAGCGCCACCCAGCCCGGCTCGATCACGATCGTGGTGGTCACTTCCTCGATAATGGCCGGCCCGACGATTCGCGCCCCCGCCCCGAGCAGCCCGCCATCGATGATCGGTGTGCTCTGACGGGTTCCGTCGGCCCGGAACACGACCTCGCGATGCCCTTTCAATGCCTGCTCGGACAATGCACCGGCGGAAAGCCGCATCCGTTCCGGTTTGTCCAGCACCCCGTAGAGTGTGCTCTCGATATTCACCACCTCTACCGTCGAGTGGCGTTCGGAATACGTATAGAGCTGTTCGTGCCGTTCATGGAAAGCATCCAGGACTTTGTTCACCGACGTCGCATCGACGGTGAATTTGTCGATCTCCACGGTACACTCGTGAACCTGGCCGACATAGCGCATATCGAGACTGCGACGGATAACGATATCATCCTCGGAAAAGCCATCCGCCTTCAGTTGGGCAATACCCTGCGCCTCGATCTCGTGAAAGAGAGTGTTCACACGGTCATAGGCCTGGTCATGGTCGAGGCGCAGCGGCGCCGTCGCCATGTAATTGTACTTCACGTCGGAAATTATCTGCCCGAAAGCGCACAGAACCGACGCCAGCTTGGGCAGCACGATCATCTCGATCCCCATGGCATCCGCCAGTGCCGTGATATGCGCCGCCGTCGCACCGCCCGCGCCGACCAGAACGAAATCCCGCGGATCATACCCACGTTCGATCGTCACACGGCGGATACCATTGACCATGTTGGCATTGACGATCGTGAACATGCCATAGGCGGCACGTTCAACCGACAGACCTAGCGGTTCCGCCAGATGAACACGGATGGCCTCGTAAGCTTTCTGATAATCCAGCGGCAACCGGCCACCCACCAGGCCGTGCGGGTTCAGATAGCCCAGCACGAGATTTGCATCGGACACCGTGGGCAGCTCTCCCCCTTGCCCGTAACAGGCCGGGCCTGGGTCGGAACCGGCTGATTGCGGTCCCATCTGCATCAGCCCCATCTCGTCGATCCAGCCGATCGATCCGCCGCCAGCACCAAGCGTCTCGACCTGGATCATCGGCACGCCGATGCGATATCTCAGAAAATCGATGTTCTTGTTGATGTTCGTCGCACCACTCTTCGTCAGGGTGATATCGAACGACGTTCCCCCCATGTCGACGGTGATGACATCACGCTTTCCGAAAGGCTCGCAGACATACTGTCCCGCAGCGGGTGCCGAGGCGGGACCGGAATTGATGGCATAGACGGAACGGTCGGCCATTGCCTGACCGGCCGCCAAACCGCCGTTCGACTGGAAGTAACGCACCGGCTGCCCCGCCCCCAGTGCCTGGAAATGCATATCCACTGCATCCACATAACGCTTCATGACCGGCGCCAGATAGGCATTCACAACGGCGGTCGAGGTGCGTGTATATTCGCGCACTTGCGGATACAGTTCCGACCCGATGGTGATGATCGCATGCGGCATCATCTCGCGCACGATTTCAGCCGCACGCCGTTCGTGATCGGGGTACAGAACAGACCAGACAAAGCTGATCGCCACACTTTCGATGCCCTCTTGCAAGAAAAGCCGGCAAGCCGCACGTACATCATCCTCGTTCAGCGGTGTGCGCACGGTTCCGTCCGAGATCACGCGCTCGGACACACCGCATCGCAGATAGCGCGGCACGAGCATGGTCGCCGCCGGATACTCCGGATCATACCTATAGCCGTCCTCTTTGTGGCCCAGCCGGATCTCGAGGCTGTCTTCATGTCCGGCCGTACAGATCAATCCCGTTTTGGATCCCTTGTGCTGGATCAGCGCGTTCAGGCCGACGGTCGTCCCGTTGATGCACAGGTCACAGTTCGAAACTATGTCCCGCACTGGGACTTTCAGTTCCTCGGCAATCAGGTTCAGCCCGTCGTCGATCGCCCGCGTCGGGTCTTGCGGCGTGGACAACGCCTTGAACAGGCGCACCTTTCCTGCCCTGTCGGCCAGCACGAAATCGGTGAAAGTGCCGCCCGCATCAATGCCCAGACGATATTCCGTTTTCATTTTTCTTCTCCGTTACTGGGCCACTTCGAAATCCCGCATACGCAACACATCGGTTGCCTGCACATCCACGTTCAGTGTTTTCCGGTCCGTGATGACGACACCATAATCCTCCCGGGCACCGTCGATGGAGACGAGGCCGTTTTTCACATCCCAAACCACTTTTTCCACCGGCCGCTCCAAGGGGTTTCCATAACCGCCACCGCCCGGGTTCATGTTGGTGATGCGCTCGCCCGGATGGATCACCTCGATGACATTCTCGCGGATGGTCCGCGTTTCTCCATCTTTCAGAAGTTCCAACCGACCGACCTTTTTGTCATTCAGAACAGAGCCTGCACCAGCGGCACCAACAGCCGGAATGCGGCGCCCTTCTCCGAACGTGATGAAAGTCATGTCATCGTAAAGCGGCTCGACCTCCCATGCCGTGCCTGATCCGCCCCGGAATTTTCCTGCTCCGCCGGAATCGGTCATCAGCGAATAACGATGAATGATGATCGGGTAGCTGTGCTCCAGCAATTCGACATCACCGGAAGTCAGCGCCCCGAAACAGCATTCGGGTCCGCATGCATGCCATCCGTCCTGGCTAGGGGTAGCCCCCGCCCCAGAGATGATCGTGGCCAAAACCATGGTGACGTATTCTTCGTCATGCCGCCTGTCCCAGCCGGCAATATTCAATCCGTTCGCATGCCCCCAACTGGCCGAAACCCGGGACGGTACGGCTTTCTCGAATGCCAGACGAACGGCATCGGTCAGCGTTTCCATCGGTGTCGTCGTGCAATTCATGTGCGGGGCGGGTTCCTTGGCATTACAGAGCGTGCCTTTGGGCCCCATATCGACCGTCACACAGCGATAAAGCCCTTCATTGTAAGGCGGCGGCAACTGGGCAAACATCATCAACCCGAGATAGACACCCGAGTAACTGTTCCCTTCGTAACTGTTGATGAAATACGGGATCTGCGGCGGGCTCGATATTTCTATGTGGCAGTTATCGCCCGATATCTTCACGCGCGCCTTGATCTCGAAGTCGCCATATCCATGCCCGGCATCTTCGAGAATTGCCGCTCCCTCGTAGGTGCCGTCGGGCACCGATGCGATCAGGCCGCGCATCTGGCGTTCGGCCATGTCCAGAAGCGTGTCGATGCAGGCATCCACCTGTTCTTCGCCGTATTTGTCGAGCATGGTAATCAGCGCACGTTCACCGACCAGACAGGCGCCGATCAGGGCATTGAAATCACCCTCTTGGTCACGGCGCGCGCGCATATTGGTCAGAAGAAGATTCAACACATCTTTGCGCAGCGTTCCCCGGTCCCAGATCTTCACAGGCGGGATGCGCAGGCATTCGGCGTAGATTTCCTTGGCATTCGGGTTGTATCCGGCAGGTACAGGTCCACCGATATCCGTCAGATGCCCTTTGCAGACCGTCCAGTATTTCAGTTTGCCCTTATAGAAAACCGGCCGATAAAAACATGTATCGATCGCGTGGCTTCCGCCCCAGGCCGGGTCGTTGTGAATGATCAGGTCGCCCTCGTTGATGTCCCCTTCGAAATATTTCGCAACGACTTTCATCGCCGGAATCAGAGAACCCAGATGAATCGGGATGTCCTGTCCTTGCAGGATCATCTCCGGACGCGCATTGAAAAGTGCGGTGGAATAATCGTGCGCAAGGTTAAAAACGCTCGATCGTGCGGTCTTTTCCAAAGACAGCGTCATCTCTCGCTGCGCCGTTTCCAGAATACCCCGCACCACCGATAACGTGATCGGGTCAACTTTTGCCCCACCCCGGGCCTCTTCCTTCGACATTCCCAATCTCCCACATGGTGCATTGCGCACCTCGTTGGGGAAAAATTAGCGATGCTTTCGCAACGCCGTCTTTGCTCTGAGTGCACAGATTTTTGATATGGAGCGCATTACCTCCCCTGCGCTTTCGCCTTTACAGCGTGGATCGGTGTTGCCAACATGAAGAAAAATAAGGCTTTACATAGAGGAGGCGCGTTTTGAGGGCATCTTTCACAACCGCAGACGTCGGCAGACAGCGCCGCAGTCAGTATTGGCACGAGACGATCAGCCGGGCTTATTTCCCCCTGGATCTGACTTTCAGTCAGCCGGAAACCTTCAATGGCAGCCTGCAAATGTGGGAACTGGGCAACGTTTCCCTGTCGCGCCTGACATCGGATGCTATTTTTTACCGACGTTTCCCCGGGCACTTTCAAAGATCGGATCAGGAAGAGTTCCTCGTCACGCTACCTGTGATCTCCGAAGTCCGTTTCAGTCAATGCGGCAGAGAAGTTTGCGCGGAACCCGGGAGCTTTTTTGTCGAACGCAGTCACGAGCCGTACGAATTCAGCCATGCGGAGCGCGCCGATATTTTTGTCATGAAACTGTCTTCGGAAGTCTTCAGTACACGTCTGCAAACCCCCGACAGGTTCTGTTCTCTCAAGTTCGATACGAAACATGGGGTGGGCGCGTTGTTCGCGGATCTGGTCCGTCTGGTCCCCGCGCGTTATCAGTCAATGTCCGAAGAGGCCAGGGCCGTCCTGGGCTGGCATCTGATCGATCTTCTGTCTCTGGCCCTTCACGCCGATAAACGGATACTGACTTCCAGTACAAGCCCCATCCGCACCGCTCACCTGCGGCGCATCGAATCCTTCGTGCTGCGCCATATCGAAGACCCCAACCTCGGGCCCGACGAAGTTGCCGCCGGCTGCGGTATATCCGTTCGTTATCTTCACAGGATTTTCCGCGATACCAATCAGACGCTCGGTCAGTGGATACGAAATCTCCGGCTGGAAAAAGCCCATGAAGATTTGCGCACCCCCACGGATCGCCGTTCAATCGGCGAAATCGCCTATACGCATGGTTTTTCCGACCAGGCACAGTTTTCACGCGCCTTCCGAACCCGGTTCGGCATTTCGCCGAAAGAAACCAGAATTCGCTGATGATCCGGCGGCCCCGGAGAATTTACCGCACGCTCAAACCATGAGCGGGCGTTTCGCAGGGTGTAGATCTGCGCATACCCCTCCTTGATCGCAGCGGTAGCCTGGCCGAGACGGCGATCGATGTGCTTTCGAGAAGAGCAGCGCATGCGCTTTCATCGCGCGTCTTGAGGCCCAGCAGCAAAGTGCGGTGCTCCTTCTGGGTCTTGTTACGATTGATACTGTCCATGTCGATCCAGCGCACAAACCGAATGCGCGCATTGACGTTACGCATCACCCGCAACATCTCGGTATTGTTCGACATCGCCAACAGTCTCTCGTGGAAAGTTTCGTCAAGTTCGACGAGCTCCATGGAACTGCGCTCTCCGGGATCCGGCCCCGTTCTGCCAAGAAAAGCGAGGAGTGCGTCGATCTCCTCCTCTTTCGCACGCTTGATGGCCAGCCTGTTCGTGCGGCTGCCGCAGGTGATGGAAGACCCGGCCGGCCAGAACGAGGCGATCGCCGCGCCGCACCGGCGATCTGTTCGATTGCTCGGCCACGCGGCCGTTTCAGATGTCGGGGGTGACCGCGCTGGATATCGCCAAACGGCTATGCACACCGTTCGGGATAACCGTGTCGGCCAATGTGGATGTCGGCCCGGTCTTCCCTCGTTTCACGATCCAGCCGGGTGAGAAAGCGTTCGATGCAATCGCACGGACCTGCAAGCAGCGCGGGTTGTTGCCAATGCCCGATGGCCTGTGCGCTTGCGGCATCGCCTAGCTACATGAGCGGCGGTCATGTCTGCCAGGGCATCGCAACGATGATTTGGTGATCTTATGACACAGTATTTTGCAAGCGTCCGCGACGGTGTTGTCGCAGAAATCGAGACCCTGCCGGACGACATCGCGATCGCCGCTGCATTCCCGCCGGATTTTTCTGTCACGCTGACCAAGTGCAGTGCGGATGTGCGCAGGGTTGGGTGCTCAAAGGCCAAAAAGCTGGTGGTGCCCGCACCGCCTGTGCGCACAATCGAACAGGCATTGTCCGAGCTTGCCGCTATCCGCTGGCAGCGCGAGGTTGCCGGTTGCGACGTGATTGTGCCAGGCGGTTCTGCGCCGGTGCGCGTAGCGACAGATCGCGAAAGTCAAGGTAAGATCGGTAATTTGTTACTGGCAGTGATTGCGGGCCCGTGGATCGATGGATCCGAGCCGGACCCATTTGACCCGTAAGTTTTTGAAAGACTTGGTAGCGGTGGAAGGATTTGAACCTCCGACCAAGGGATTATGATTCCCCTGCTCTACCGCTGAGCTACACCGCCACACGGTAACGCCGTCGCAAATTGCGCGGCGCGAAGGGCAGCCGGATAGCGCCCCTTGCCGCCAACGTCAATGGGTTTAGCGTGGTAAAATCGTCCCGCCGCCCAGAATCCGGCTATCATCATAGAACACGCACGCCTGCCCGGGAGCAGCAATTCCGGGCACATCCAGCAGAACACGCGCCCCCGTCGGCGTCGCCTCGACCAGCGCCGGGCGCAATGCATCGCGGGCGCGCAGCTTCACCATGCAGTGCACCGGCCCCTTTGTGGGATCGATCAGCCAGTTCACGTCGCGCAGCAGCACCTCGCGCTGCCCTAGCGCGGCGCGTGGGCCGACCACCACGCGCCGTGTGGCGGCGTCGACACGTTGCACATACATGCGCTGATCGCCCGACCACGTCGCCTGCCCCAGACCGCGCGTCTGCCCGACCGTGAAACGCGCCACGCCTTCGTGCCCGCCCAGCACGGCGCCGGCCTCGTCCACCACCTCGCCCGCCAGCATCGCATCGGGGCGCAGTCTGGCGACCAGCTCGGCATATTTGCCGTTCGGCACGAAACACAGATCCTGACTGTCGGGCTTCTTCGCCACCTGAATACCCAACCGTTCGGCATCATGGCGCACATCGGCCTTGGTCAACCGCTCGCCCAGCGGAAAGCGGCAGAACTCCAGCTGTTCCTGGGTGATCGCATAGAGGAAATAGGACTGGTCGCGGTCCGGGTCGACGGCGCGATGCAGTTCCGCGCCTGCCGCCCCCTCCAGACGGCGCACGTAATGGCCGGTGGCCATCGCGTCCGCCCCAAGTTGGCGCGCCACGCCCAGCAGATCCTCGAACTTCACGGTCGCATTGCACTTCGCGCACGGCAGCGGCGTTTCACCGCGTGCATAGGAATCTGCGAAATCCCGGATCACCGCGTCGCGGAACCGGCTTTCCATATCCAGCACATAATGCGGGATGCCGATCCGGTCCGCCACGCGCCGCGCATCGTGAATGTCCTGCCCCGCGCAGCACGCGCCCACGCGCGCCACCGCCGCGCCGTGGTCGTAGAGCTGCAGCGTCACGCCGACCACATCGTGCCCGGCCTCGGCCAGCAGCCCGGCGACCGCACTGCTGTCCACACCGCCTGACATTGCCACGACGATACGCCGGCGCTCTTCGCGCATGCCTTGCGAACGTTCTTCACGAACGGCGGACATGGTGTTCCTTTACGATATTACGGGACCGGTCCTATAGCAGGGTTTTACAGCCCGCGCAGCCCCATATCCCAGAAGGCGGCCTCCAGCCGCGTCGCCTGGCTGAACGTCTTCACCAGATCGGCGAACCGGGCCTCGCCGCCGCGCAGCACGCTCAGGTTGTCCAGACGGGCGCCGAATTCCGCGCACATCGTCTGATACTCGGCCCCCTCATACATGGCGATCCAGCTTTCATAGCGGTTGCCGCCGCGCTTGCGGGCCGGATGCGCATTGATCCAGGTGGCGATCTCGCCATAGCCCAGCGCACACGGCGCCATCGCCACGTCCAGATCCAGAATGTCGCCCGCCAGCCCGCGCTCCAGCACGTAACGGGTATAAGCCATGGTTTCCTCGGCCTCGTCCGCCTGCTGGATCTCGGCCTCGGTAATGCCCCATTCGGCGCAATAGCCGACATGCAGGCGCATTTCGGTGTTCAGCAGCAGATCCAGCATCGCCGCTGCCTCGCGCATCGCCGCCACGCTCTCGGCCTTGTAGACCGCCAGCGCCTTGGCGCGGCTGAAATGGATCAGGAACAGATAATCCTGCACCAGATAGCGCCTGAACGCCGTTTCGGGCAGTGTGCCGTCGGCCAGCCCCAGCACGAAGGGATGCTCGACATAGCGCTTCCATTCCGCCGCACAGGACGTGCGCAGCCTGGCGAACAGCCCGTTCGCAGCGCCGTACAACGGTTCAGCCCTTGGAAGCGTTGCGCGTGCTGGAGGGCAACTTCACCGTCAGCCCGTCGAGCGCTTCGGTCATCACGATCTGACAGCCCAGGCGCGAGGTTTCCTGCAGCCCGAATGCCAGATCGAGCATGTCTTCCTCGTCCTCGGTCGGCTTGGCGAGCTTCTTGAACCAGTCGCCGTCCACGATCACATGGCAGGTCGAGCACGCCAGGCTACCCTCGCACGCGCCTTCGATATCGATGTCGTGACGGTGCGCGATTTCCAGCACCGACAGTCCCAGCGGCGCATCCACTTCGCGGCGGGTGCCATCACGTTCGACGAAAACCATCTTCGGCATGAAATCCAACTTTCTCCATCAGGCCTTACCACATGCAACGGCATGCGCCGCCACCAGGGCTCCGGTCGCGTAGTCTATATCAGCAGGCGAGGTAAAGCGTCCGACCCCAAGGCGCAAGGTCCGCCCCGCCGCTTCGTCCGACAGTCCCAGTGCCTTCAGCACGTAGGACGGCTCGATTTCGGCCGAGGAACACGCCGAACCCGTTGAAATGCACAGGTCCGGCGCCGCCGCCATCAGGGCTTGCGCCGTCGCGCCGGGAAAGGTCAGGTTCAGATTACCGGCGATCCGTTGCACCATCGAAGCATTGACGACGATCCCCGGTATGCCCGTCCGCAGTCCGGCCAGCAACCGGTCGCGCAGCGCACCGATTCGCGCCGCATCCGCCGGCATGTCCTGCAGCGCCAGACGGCAGGCCTCGCCCAGTCCGACGATCAGCGGCGCGGCCAGCGTGCCAGAACGCAAACCGCGTTCCTGCGCCCCACCCGAGAACAGCGGCAGCAGGCGCGCACGCGGCCGGCGGCGCACGTACAGCGCGCCGACGCCCTTCGGCCCGTATATCTTGTGCCCGCTGATCGACAGCAGGTCGATGCTCTGCGTCTGCACATCCAGCGCAATCCTGCCGGCCGCCTGCGCGGCATCGGTGTGGAACAATGCGCCCGCTTCCCGGCAGAGCGCGCCGATCGCGGCCAAATCCTGGATCACGCCGGTCTCGTTGTTCACCCCCATCACCGAGACCAACAGCGTATCGTCGTCGACCGTGGCGCGCAGCAGATCCAGATTGGCCAGTCCGTCCTGATGCACAGGCAACACCACAGGTTCGAAACCCTCGCGTCGCAGGTTGCACACTGCTTCCAGCACGCATTTGTGTTCGGTCGCCAGCGTGACGATGCGACGGCGATGATTGCCGTGTTCGGCGGCGAAGCGCGCCGCGCCCTTGATCGCCAGATTGTTGCTCTCGGTCGCGCCCGAAGTCAGCACGATCTCGCGCAGCTCCGCACCGATCAGCGCGGCGACCTGCGCGCGCGCGTCCTCGACTGCGGCTTCGACGAACCTGCCCATCGCGTGTTCGACGGAATGCGGGTTGGCGTAGTGCTCGGTGAAGAACGGCAGCATCGCCGTCAGCACGCGCGGGTCGACCTGCGTGGTCGCCTGATTGTCCAAATACACGAACCGGTTCGGGCGCGGCGGCGTGGCAGACATTCAGGCGGCCCGCCCCGGCCGGCGCGCCGCCATCGCCGTGTAGGCAGCAATGAACGCCGCGACATGTGCCTCGGTCGCGTTCCACGGCAGCGACACGCGGATGGAACTGCCCGCCAGATCGTCGTGCCCCATTGCCGCGATCACCCGCGACTTCGCCACCTTGCCCGACGAACAGGCCGAACCGGCCGACACCGACACCCCGGCCAGATCCAGCGCGATCACCTGCATGTCGGCGCGCATGCCCGCCAGTGCGATGCACGATGTGTTGGCCAGCCGCGGCGCTTCACCGCCCAGCACCACGGCCCCCACCGCCATCGCCGCGCGTTCGATCGCATCGCGCAGCGGGCGCAGCCGTTCGGCTTCCGCCGGATCGGCGGTCGCGGCCACCGCACCGAATCCGGCAATCGCCGGCAGCGCCTCGGTCCCGCCGCGCCGTCCGCGTTCCTGCCCGCCGCCGGCGATCAGCGCTTCCAGATGCAGGTTCGGCTTCAGCAGCAAGGCACCGACGCCCTTCGGTCCACCCATCTTGTGCGCCGAGATCGCCACCGTGTCCGCGCCCAGCGTGCCGACAGCGCAACCTTCGGCCGCGCACGCGCCGACATCGATCGTCAGGCGCGCGGCGGCCTGCACCGCATCGACATGCAGCAGCGCGCCATAGCGCGCGCATAGCGCCCGCACCGCCTGCATCGGCGCGATCACGCCGGTTTCGTTGTTGGCCAGCATCACGCAGACCAGCGCGGGGGCGCCTTGCGCCAGCAGCGCCTCCAGCGCCGCCAGATCGACGATCCCCTGTGCGTCCACCGCCAGCAGTGCGGCATCGGGAGCCGCACGCAGCACGGCATCGTGCTCGGTCGCGCCGACGATTACGCGGCGCGCCTTGCCCAGCGCGGCAACCGCCATTGCGTTGGCTTCCGTCGCGCCCGAGGTGAACACCACATTCGCAGGCGCCGCCCCGAAGCGCGCCGCCACCCGTTCACGCGCTTCTTCCAGTATCCGCCGCGCCGCCCGGCCGTCTTCATGCACCGAAGATGGGTTGCCGACTGCATCCAGCGCCGCCAGCACGGCACCGCGCGCCGCCGGACGCAGCGGTTCGGTCGCGTTGGCATCCAGATAGGTGCGGTCAGGCTGAGCTGTCATTTCAGGTCCGGGGTACGCGCTACGATCGAGGCGCGGTTATAACAGAAAAATCCACCCGACCCTATTCCACGCACCGGTTGTAGCGTAAACACGCCGGGATCAAAACGCGTTAAACCCGACACAGACATGTTGGAACCACCCCCTTCCGAAGTCGAACTTCTACGCGAGATCGAGGCCAGACGCGCGGAAGATCCGTTGACCGTCGCGGAAACGAATAACGGACAGCATTTCTACTTCGGCGATGCGCTGAACGCGCCAGGCGGAAAGCCCGTATTCGGTATGGGTGCTTGCCGCAGGTATGGCGCAGCATCGGGGCAGCAACCTGCCCGACCCGAGCGATATCTTCGCGCATGTCAGCACCCCCCTCGGCATCAGTGACTTCGGCGTGCCGCGTTATCCGGGCGAACGACACGCCGCTGAATTGCCGATCGCCTATCTGAAAGCGTTCTGGCCGGCGATCGCGTCGCATCGCTCTGTGAACGGCCCGTCCAGTTCCGGGTCAACGTCGCTTCATCCAGCATAACCACCTGGTTGCAACTTAGCCTGCCTGATGTACCCACCCGCGGCACCCTGGCCGCCCGGTTGCTAACCCACAGGGCTATATTCACCACTCCGCGTCGTGTTGTAATTCCAGGCCAGAACCCAGTTACCGTCGGCGTTCCTGCTGATATCGATCGGTCTGCCGAATTTTATGAGTGCATGCCGAACCGGATGGATGCCCGCGCCAGCGCTCTGGCGTCCGCATGTTGTTTCGCAAACCAATGGAATATGATTGCACCCAGCCAACCGATGGCGCAGCACAGCGGCACCAACACGCGGATATGTCCTGTTCCAATACAAAAGACACTTTTTCTCTCTGCAAGAGGCGCAATCCCACCTCAAATTAGGCATTATTTCATAAAATTTCTGCGTTATTGAATGGAGACTTTGAACCTTTACTTCCCGCTGCGGTCGCCTGCCAGCTTCTCCAGCCGCTCGCGCAGGCGCACCAGCTCGGCGCGCAGTTCGGCGATCTCGCATTCCACCGGATCCGGTTCGTCCGGTGTCCCATAGGCATCAAAGTCCGGGCAGGGCTGGTGGCGTTCAACCGGGCGGGCGGGAATACCCACCACGCTGACCCCGGCGGGGACATCGTGCAGCACCACAGCATTGGCGCCGACTCGCGCATTTTCGCCAATCACCACCGGCCCCAGAATCTTCGCCCCGGCCCCGACGATCACGCCGTTTCGCAGAGTCGGATGGCGCTTTCCAGCCTCAAGAGACGTTCCACCAAGCGTCACTTGATGATATAATGTAATGTCATCTCCGATCTCGGCTGTCTCACCAATGACGACTCCCATCCCGTGGTCAATCACCAGCCGACGACCGATGCGCGCAGCGGGATGAATCTCAATTCCCGTCAGGCCTCGTATTACGGTTGAAAAGAACCGAGCAGGCAACCGTAAGCCCATGCACCACAACCAATGTGCACATTTATGCCCGAGCATTGCATGCAATCCGGGATAACAGATCAGCACCTCGAAACCATTGCGTGCAGCCGGATCACGCTCCCGGTAAGCGGCGATGCTCTCGGACAGAAATTTGGCGACCATGAATCGATTCCATTGGCTTATCGAGAATGATCTTGCCTATAGTCCCGCCGCGCCGGAAGGAGACCCTTCCCAGTTGTGCAAGATCATCGGAGTAACGCCATGCAGATGGCGCCCGGTATCTAGGGGAACGGTAAAATTCCGCCAAGACCCAATAGCTGGGATCTGCGTCTGCGGGCCGCCCCGCAGGTGCAGAAGAAGAGCTTTACAGGTCTGTGCGCGCGCAGGTTGCTTATTGTGCGATAAGAAAGAACGGAACGTAGAACGATCATGCCAGAAGTGATGTTTGCCGGCCCGGATGGCCGACTCGAAGGACGGTACCACCATAGCAAGGAAGAAAACGCTCCTCTGGCCCTGCTGTTGCATCCGCATCCGTTGCACGGCGGCACCATGAACAACCGCGTCGTCTACACGATGTACCAGACCTATCAGAAGATGGGTTTCTCGGTGATGCGATTCAATTTCCGCGGTGTGGGACGCAGTCAGGGGCGTTATGACGGCGGGATCGGCGAGATCAGCGACGCCGCCGCCGCGCTGGACTGGCTGCAGATGGTCAACCCGGCCAGCAAGCGCCTATGGGTGGCCGGGTATTCGTTCGGCGCGTTCGTCAGCATGCAGTTGCTGATGCGCCGGCCGGAAATCTCGGGCTGGGTGAGCATCGCACCGCCTGCCAACCATTATGACTTCGGCTTCCTCGCCCCCTGTCCCTGCGGCGGGCTGATGGTGGTCGGCGATAACGATGATCTGGTCCCCGAACCCGCCGTACGCAAACTGGTGGAAAAGCTGAACACGCAAAAAGGCGTGCAGGTCGATTATCGCATCTTCAAGGGCGCGGATCATGTGTTCGCCAGCCACGCCGACGCAGTGAGCGCCGCCGTGGAAGACCATGTCGGCAAGATCATATCGCGCAGCACCAACGCACTGGCCGCCGACTAAGAATCCTGACGCCATCGTTTCCAAGAGTACCGCATTGGGTACTCTTGGAAGATCTCACTTGGGCGGCATAAGCCCTGCATGCAGAAACTGATCAGTTCTGCTCGATTGAGCGTGCCTTGGTCGAAAGACTTAACATCCTGATCGGCGCCGCGTGAAAGCGATCGGCGTGCTGGGGACGGAAGGGTGCCGGCAGAACCTGCGATTGTGGTCTGCTGCGGCCGCTGTCCAGCGGGTAACGGTATGTCCGCGTCGACGGCGACATTCTGGCCATCGCCGTTGGTACATCGATGGTGGTCGATGCCATTACCAAATCTGGGCAGCCGTTAGTTTCCGAATGCCGGGCGCGTGATCCGCCCGCCCGGCAGTGGTGTCGGCACGCCCGTGGTGCCGGGGAAACTCAGCGGCAAGCCGGCCTGTACGCGCGCGGCCAGAAAGCCGAAGCACTGCGCTTCCACCGCATCGCCCGCCCAGGCGTGATCTTCGGCCGTATCCACCGGCACGCCCAGCCGGGCACGCAGGCCCGCCATGAGGGTAGGGTTCAGCCGTCCGCCGCCGCAGACGATCCAGCGGCGTGGCATGGCCGGCAACCGCGCCGCCGCCACGCTTTCCACCGTGAACGCCGCCAAAGTCGCCGCGCCATCCGCAACACCCAGTGCATCTATCCCGCTGGCCGCCAGCCGCGCGGCAAAATCCAGCCGGTCGAGCGATTTCGGCCCCGGTTTGGTAAAATACGGATCATCCATCAGCCGGGCGAGCACGGGCCGATCCACCTTGCCTGCACGCGACAACGTACCATCACGGTCGCAGTCCATTCCCGCACGACGTTGCGCCCAGTCGTCCAGCGGGCCATTGCCGGGGCCGGTGTCAAACGCCAGCAGATCGCCATCCGCGCCGATGAACGTCACATTGCCGACCCCGCCAAGGTTCAGCACCGCCAGCGGCTTTTCCAGCCCCGCCGCCAACGCGGCATGAAACACCGGCACCAGCGGTGCGCCCTGCCCGCCAGCCGCCACATCGGCGCTGCGGAAATCATAGGCGACCGGAACACCGGTTTCACGCGCCAATGCCACGGCGTCGCCGACCTGCCAGGTACGACGCTCGGCCGGGCGGTGCAGGATGGTCTGGCCGTGAAACCCGATCAGATCCGGCCTGCCCGCCCGCGCCCCCACGGCCCGCACCGCCGCCGCATGCACCGCGGTCAGCCGCGCCACGCAACCGGCCAGGAACGCATCGTCCGCCGCCAGCCCAGGCGCCAGGTCCAGCAGCCGGCGCAGATCGGCCCGCAGCCCGGTATCGTAGGGCAGCGTCTCCGCCGGGCCGAGGGCGCCAATACGCACACCGTCGGTCTCGACCCAGGCCGCGTCCACCCCGTCGAGTGAAGTACCGCTCATCAGTCCGATCGTTTTCAACATTTGGGTATTGTGCTAGCTCCGGCGCTCTTTCGGAAGAGTTTGAGATCATGAGCAGTCTGAAAAGCGATTTTCTCCGCATCGCGCGCGAGCGCGGCTACATCCACCAGACCACCGACGAAGCGGCACTGGATGCGCGGCTCGCGGCTGGGGGGCTGCCGGCCTATGTGGGGTACGACTGCACGGCCGACAGCCTGCACGTGGGACATCTGGTGTCGATCATGCTGCTGCGCCTGCTGCAAAAGACCGGCGGCAAGCCAGTGGCGCTGATCGGCGGCGGCACCACGAAAGTGGGCGATCCGTCCTTTCGCGACGAAGCACGCCCGCTGCTGACCGACGAACAGATCGCCGTGAACAAGACCGGTATCCGCCGCACCTTCGACAGCTTCCTGCGCTTCGGCAGTGGACCGAACGACGCGATCATGCTCGATAACGCCGAATGGCTGGACGAATTGCGCTACATCCCGTTCCTGCGCGATGTCGGCCGGCATTTCAGCGTCAACCGCATGCTGACGATGGACAGCGTGAAGCTGCGCCTGGAACGCGAACAGTCGTTCAGCTTTCTGGAATTCAACTACATGCTGTTGCAGTCGTACGACTTTCTGGAACTGCACCGCCGCCACGGCGTCGCGTTGCAGATGGGCGGGTCGGACCAGTGGGGCAACATCGTGATGGGGGTGGACCTGATCCGGCGTATGGCGGGCGCCGAAGCGCACGCGCTGACGGTGCCGCTGCTGACCACCGCGTCGGGTGCCAAGATGGGCAAGACCGCGGCTGGTGCGGTGTGGCTGAATCCGGACCGGCTGTCGCCGTGGGATTACTGGCAGTTCTGGCGCAACACCGAAGATGCCGACGTGGCGAAATTCCTGCGTCTGTTCACCGAACTGCCGATGGACGAGATCGCGCGTCTGGGCGCGTTGCAGGGCGCCGAAATCAACGAGGCAAAAAAGGTTTTGGCGACCGAGGCGACCGCCCTGCTGCACGGCCGCGCCGCCGCCGAAGAAGCGCTGGAAACCGCGCGCCGCACCTTCGAGCAGGGCGTCGCCGCCGACACGCTACCGACCTTGACGGTAACGGCGGCCGATGTCGCGGCGGGTCTGCCGATCGTCAAGCTGTGCGTGGATGCGTTCGGTTTCGCCAGCAACGGCGAAGCGCGCCGTCACATCCAGGGCAACGGCATCCGCCTGAACGACACGGTGGTGACGGACGCGACCGCCACGGTCGGCACGACCGCGTTCACCGACGGCGCGGCGAAGCTGTCGTTCGGGCGCAAGAAGCACGTGCTGGTGAGGGTGGGGTAAGCTCCTTCTTCCAGGCGCCATGCGCATGGCGGCGTTCAGGGTGCGGATACATCCATTACCCTGCGCGCCGCACACGCATCCCGTTCCTATTTCCGGGTGAGCGAGTCCTCGAAATCCGGGAAATTCTCGTGCAGGCCCTGGATCACGCGGCCGGTCAGTTCGCAGTCGGGGGTCAGTTCCATCAGCGCCCAGCCGGGCACGCCTTCGTCCTGCGGCCCCTCGTCCAGCACCGCGACCAACCCACTGCCGATCACCTTGCCATACGCATACAGAAAATCATGCAGCTCGTCGGCATCCAGCACCTTCTGCAATTTTTCCAGCACCGCCGCCGATGCAGGATCCTCGAAACGAAGATCCTCGAGGCAACGCTCCACATCCAGCGCGTCGTGTATGTCGCGTAGAATCAGAAAACGTCCGAATTGCGGAATGTTCTCGCTGACCTCGCTCGTTGCCCAGTCGGAAGCATCGGCGCAACCGGCCGCTTCCATCTGCGCCTTCAATGTCTTTATCCGGGCGCGATCCTGTTCCGTCATCCTGCTGGCCATTGCACGACCTCTTCCATGCAGTTGCATCCATTCACGCGGCTGTCTACCACAGGCGCCTGAAGCTGTCTGGTCCCTTGGTATGCGCGTATTCGTCTGTCTGCTTTCGTTCGTTCTCGGCTTTGGCTTGCAGGCACAGCCGATCATGCGCGACACCACCGGATCACCGCTGTGCGAAGATCTGCTGGCGCGTCTGCGTACCTGCCCGGCCGAACGAATCGCCGCACTGCGAACCGACCCGCAAGCACCCCGCGCCTGGCAGGTGCCGGAGTCTCCGGCCGAACAGCATCTGCGCCAGATCATGTCCGGGCAGGCGCTGGAGCCAAGCGAAATGCAGCGTTATCGCGCCTTCCACCTGTTGCCGCGCGATCCGCATCTGGAGTACGAACAGAACTGCGCCGAACTGAGCGACTGGCTGCCCGCAGGCTGCTGATTTACCAGATCCCCTGTGCTTGCAACTGCGCCGTGGCGGTATCGGCCCAGACGCCGCGGTTGGCTGCCGGGCTGGCGGGACTGGGATGCAGGATCTCGCCAAATTTCACTTGCGTGCCAGTCAGCGCTTTCATCGCGCGATCACGCGCGAAACGCCCCACGCCGACCACCCAGTCGGGCGCGCTGGCCTGCACCAGCGCCCGCAGATGTGCATCGCAGGCTGCGTACATCGGGTCTGTCTCGGCGCGCGGAAACTTGTCGGGCGTCAGGTTGCGCTTTCCGGCGCTGAACAGCAGCGGGCAGTAATTCACCACGTAATGGTCGGCAAAAAACGCCGCGGCCGTGCCAAAACGCTGCGCGAACATTCCCCACAACCGCCGCCCGCTAACCTCGGACTGGGGACAGGCAAACCCCAGTACCGGGCGATCGGGATTCGGGCGGGCGGGCTGGTCGACCGGTTCGTCGATGCCCATCCAGTCGCGCACCGCCGCCACCTCGCCGAACGGCACCCCTGTCTGTGCCATGCCGAACGGTCCCGGGTTCATGCCCAGAAACAGCACACGTTTGCGCCCTGCCCCATAGCGCTGCACATAGGCCGCGAACGGACGCCACGCATACGTCAGCGGGTTGGTCACATGCGTGGGCGCGGCGAAATTCAGCGCATTCATCGCATCGCGCAGCACGCGCGCCGCGTGCAGATGCTGTTCGACAACCGTCATTCGATGAAATCCTATCCCCCCGGAGGTTCGACAAAGCGTGGCGGCGGCTGAGGTGTCGGCGCTGGGGCTGGAGCCGGCGCAGAAGGTGCGGGTGCAGCCTGCCCCGGCGTTGCCTGCTGGGGTGTCGTCTGTTGCGGCGTTGTTTGTTGCGGTGTTGCCGGTGTCTGCATTGCCGGGTCCGGTTGATCGAAAATACCGAAGACACCGCGCAGAAAGCCCGGCGTCACCGCCGATAACGGGTTCACCGTCACGCTCGGATCATCCAGCGGGCCGCGCACCGAATAATTCACAGCGAACAGCCCGCCGCCCTCCTCGGCCGAAAACAACCGGCCGATCACGGGAATATTCCCCAGCAGCGAATTGAAAAAATATGCCGGCACCACCGTGCCTGTCATATCCGCCCGCCGCCGCACGAAGTTGATGCGCCCCCTGGCCGTCAACCCCAGGCTGGCGCTGAAGGCGCGCGCGTCTCTCAGCTCCAGAGTGTCGCTGCTCAGCGTGAAAGGCGCAGTCAGACGCGTGAAACCAAGCCCTTCCCCGCCCAGCATCTCGACAAGACCGTACAACGTCATCGCCTGCAGGATACGACCGATCCCCGGTACATTCTGCAGACGGAAATTGGTGATCTCGGCCGATCCGTTCAGCGGTGCGGCCGGGTTCGCATCATCGTACATACCCGTTACGGTCAGCGCGCCGCCACGCATCGACATGACAATCCCCAACGCACGCAGCAATGCGCCGGCATCCTGTGCCGTGGCACGCAGCCGCCGCCCGTTGCGCGCCCCGCTGCCCACCGCCGGCGTCAGATCGATCTCGAACGGCGCACGTTCGATACTGCCGCTGGCACGCGCGCTGCTGACCACCCGGCCATTGTGGTTGAGGATCAGGCTGACCCCCTCCATCGGTGGCGCGTCTCTGGTCAACAACACCCGCTCGAACCGCCCGGCAATCACCAGCGGCGTGCCGGGCGCAGAGGATGCCTGCGTCACAGCGCTCGATTGTGCGTTACCGCCGGCCTGTTCACTCAGGCTCGCCCGTCCGGAAATATCCAGCATCGGCCCCTGCAGATTGACGCGGATCGTCCGGTCCGCACTCGTCGGCAGGCGGACCTCGCCCTGCAGGCGCGAATTACCGAGCGCCATCGAGGCAATCTGCAGCACGTTCGGCGCGCCGCTACGGGTCGCGCTCAGCGCGCCGCGAAACGACAGGCCGTCGCCATCCATCCGGATATTGTTCACCCCGCTCAGACGGTCGCCCCGCAGGCCGATCACCGCGCTGGCACGCGCCGCCCGCCCCGCCGGCTTGCTCCAGCCGGTCTGCGGCAGCGACAGCGCCGTATTGCCCAGATCCGCAGCCAGGTTGACCGACGCGGCGCCATTGCGCTGGCGCACGATCTGCGCGTTGACATCCACCGAACCGGTGACGAATGGCTGCAGATTCATCCCCAGCGTCGCAAACTGCTGCGGCCCCAGAGACAGCGACACCGTCTCGCGCGAGGCGACCTGAGTCGGCGGGCCGGTGCGGAAATCTTCCTCGTGCACCAGGCGCAGCGATGTACCCAGCACCTGCGCCGTGCCGGCCAGACGCATGCCGTCGGTCGAAAGGGTCATCTCGAATGCGCCGCCGTCCAGATCCTGCCCCATCACGGCCTTACCGAGATGCACATTGCTGAGCCTGCTTTCCACGTGGAGATTCAACATCTCCAGATCGACGTCGTTCCACAGTGGCAGCGCAATGCGCAGCGTCGACTGCACATTGCCCGTCGGGTTATCAAGTCCCAGCGGGCGGCGCTCGAACAGTTTCAGGCGCGGGTGCTGGATCAGCGCCACCACGTCCTGCAGCGAACTGCTCATCACTGCCTCGATACTCATGATCTCGACCGGCTTGTACAGGGCGATGGTCACCGAACCGGATTGTGCGCGGATACGCCCCTGCCGGCCGCGATCGACCTGGATATGCACGGCATCCAGATCCACCGCGACGCTGCCATCGACATCCTCCATCGGCGGGATCGGCCGCAGCCAGTGTACCGTTGCGCCCTGCACCGACATGCTGGCATCGACCTTCGATGCATCCATGTCCGAGAAATCCGCATCCAGGCTCAATTCAGCATGCACTCTGGCATCGTTCACCATGCCTGCGGTGATGTTCTCGGTCACCCAGCGGCGCGGATTGGGGGCCACGCCGCGCGGCCATAGCCGCGGCAGATCGGCAGCATTCACCGGGGAAACGGCGCCGTTCAAGCTGATCCGGTGGCGCTCGCCGGCCGCGGGCGCAAACAGCATCGTTCCGGTCACCTGCGCCAGCGGCCCGGCCGCGCCATCACGACCGGGCAACTGCACATCGAACTGGCGCAGTTGCACACGCTCGGGCGACCAGGCCACGTTCAACTGTGCGCCACGAATGGCGATCGTATCTTCCGGCAGATGAACGGTGCCGGGGCCGATATCAAGCCGCGCCTCGGCGTGCTCGGGCTGCCAGGTGCTGTCGAACACCGCCCCAACCGCCCCCCCCACGCGCGCATCCATCACCGCCAGCGCCGCCAGCGGCGGCACCGCACGCGCCAGTACTGCGGGCGATACCGGCGTAAAATCACCCTCGAGATCCAGCCGCCGGCCTTTCCATACACCGCGCAATTGGACCGCGACCCTCTCCTCGCCGGCCTCGAGCTGCAACGATGCATTGCCCTGCACGCCCCCTTCGGGCAGGCGCTGCAGATCCACCATGGCATGCGGCATGGCCCAGGAGGTGCCCAGACCAAGGTCGGTCAGATACATCTCGGCATCCTCGATACGCACGAACCGCAAAACGCCCATCCGCGAGGTATCGCCAGGCGGGCGGGCCAGATCGCGCAGCAGCAGCGCACCGAAATCCCTGTCGCCTGCGCCTGCCACGTCTTGCGCGGATGGACGGGCCGGTTCCGACGCGACATCCTGCGCCCCAAGGCCGAGCGCCAACGTCCCGTCCGCCGCGCGCACCAGCACCAGGCGCGGCCGGTGTAACGTAACGCTGTACGGGGCCAGCTCGCCCAGCAGAAGCCGCCGCGCCGACAGCGCCACCGCCGCCTCCGGCAGGCTGGCCAGACGTGTGCCCGCAGCGTCGAACAACTGCAGATCCCAGATCCGGATGGTCAGAGTATGCCCGCTTTGTGCGGGGTCCTCCCATGCCAGCGCCACACGCCCCAACTGCATGCGTTTCCCACCGGCCTCCTGGTTGGCCACGTCCTCGAGCCAGGGGATCAGCCGGCTGATGTCCAGCGGCCCCTGCGCCAGACGCCATGCCAGCCCCCCCGCCGCCATCGCCGCCAGCATGCAGACCGCCAACACCACCCGGATCAGCCGGTGCATCCAGCGCCCGAAGAAACGCCAAGCCCTCCGGCGCGGTACCGGTCGGGCCGCCGCTTTTTCTTCGGCCACATCGCTCATTCCGGCTTGATCGAATGGGTCAGTCAGGCGAGCCTCCTGTTGTCATGGCCCTGTTACTCGACTCTACACGCTTGCCGCATCCCGCAAATCCGGACGCCGCCGCACATCTGTATGCCCAGTTCCAGGAACTGGGCGCCGCAGAAGCACAGCTTGCACAAGATCCCGCCGTCCGGGCGCTGCTGCATGCGCTGGGTGGAAATAGCCCATATCTGGGCGATCTGGCGATTCGTGAGTCTAGCGCGTTTTGCCAGCTTGTGAAAACCGGACCGGACGCCGTGCTGGCCACCACACTGCTCCAGCTCGCGGGGTTGGCGCCCGATATGGCGCAGGCCGCGCTGATGGCGGAGTTGCGCACGGCCAAACGACGCGCGGCCCTGACCACCGCTGTGGCCGATATCGCTGGCTGGTGGGACGTGCCGCGCGTCACCGCGGCCTTGTCCGACATCGCCGAAACCGCCTTGTCCGTCTGCTGCCGGCATCTGCTGCGCGCCGCGCACGACCGCGGCGAACTGCGCCTGCGCCACCCGGACGATCCGGCGCGCGGCTCCGGCCTGATCGTGCTCGGCATGGGCAAGCTGGGGGCGCGTGAACTGAACTATTCCTCCGATGTCGACCTGATCGTGCTGTACGACCCGGATACCGGCATCTATCAGGGCGACAACATCGGCCTGTGTTTCGTGCGTATCGCCCGCGGCCTGGTCAAGATGATGGAGGAGCGCACGGCGGATGGGTATGTATTCCGCACCGACCTGCGCCTGCGCCCCGACCCCGGCGCCACACCGATGGCGATGGCGCTGCCGGGCGCCCTTTCCTACTACGAAAGCATGGGCCAGACCTGGGAGCGCGCCGCCATGATCAAAGCGCGCCCGGTGGCGGGCGACACCGCCGCAGGCCAGTCCTTCCTGAAGGAAATCCGCCCGTTCGTCTGGCGGCGCAATCTGGATTTCGCCGCAATGGCCGACATCCACACGATGAAGGCGCGCATTCACGCCCACAAGGGCGGCGAGAAGATCGCGGTGCTCGGCCATAACGTGAAGCTTGGGCGCGGCGGTATCCGCGAGGCGGAATTCACCGCTCAGGCCTTGCAACTGATCTGGGGCGGGCGCGATCCCGCGCTGCGCACCCCCACCACGCTGGGGGCCTTGGCGCTGATGGCCGATGCCGGCAAGATCCTGCAACAGGATGCCGCCTGGGTGTCCGACAGTTATCTGTTCCTGCGCCGCGTCGAACACCGCCTGCAGATGGTCGACGACCGCCAGACTCACAGTCTGCCCGACACCGAGGAAGGACTCGAACGTTTTTCGATCTTCATGGGCTATCGCAATGCGGCCGACTTCAGCGCCGCGCTGCTGATGCATCTGCGTCAGATCGAACAGGTCTACAGCACGTTGTTCGATACACCCGGCGATCGCGGCGGCAGCGAACTGGTCTTCGACGGCCGCGATGACGACCCGGGAACGCTGCGCGCCCTTGCCGAAATGGGCTTCACCAACCCTCCCGCGGTGATCGCCAGCATCCGTGGCTGGCGGACCGGACGGGCGCGCGCCACCCGCCTGCCGCGCGCCCGCGAACTGCTGCACGAGATCACCCCCAACCTGCTGGCCGCCATCGCGCGCCAGCCGCAGCCCGACAGTGCATTCATGCGGCTGGATGCGTTCCTGACCCATCTGCCGGCCGGCGTGCAGGTACTGTCGCTGTTACAGCGCAACCCCGGGCTGCTGGACCAGCTGGCGTTGATGCTGGGTTCGGCACCGCGGCAGGCCGATTACCTGGCGCGCAACCCGTCCGCCGTCGAGGGCCTGCTGTCCAGCGAGGGACCGGACCCCACGCCGGGCAAGAACCTGCGCCTGCGGCTCGGCGACGCGCGCAATCTGGAAGAAACCATCGAGATCACCCGCCGCTTCGTGCACGAGCAGCGCTTCAACATCAGCGCCGCCACATTGCAGGGGCTGATCGATGTGGACGAAACCGGCCTCGCCCGCACCGCCCTGACCGAAGTGGCCTTCGGCGCCATTCTGCCGCGCGTGCAGAAAGACTTCGCCAGCCGCAATGGCCGCGTTCCGGGCGGGGCGATAGCGGTGCTCGGCATGGGCAAGCTGGGCGGGCGCGAGATGATGGCCAATTCCGACCTCGATCTGATCATCGTCTACGATCACGCGCCCGATGCCGAATCCAGCATCGGCAGGCGCGCCATTGTGCCACAGGTCTGGTTCAGCCGTTTCTGCACCAGCCTGGTCGCGGCAATGACCGCGCCCGGCGTGGAAGGCGAGCTGTTTTCCGTCGACATGCGCCTGCGCCCGTCGGGCAACAAGGGGCCGGTGGCGGTGCGTGTGTCGTCGTTCGAACGCTATCAGGCCGAGGAAGCCTGGACGTGGGAGCGCATGGCGCTGACCCGCGCGCGCCTGATCGCCGGGCAGCCGGCCCTGAAAAAGCGCATCCAGGCGGCGATCGATGTGGCGCTGACCCGCCCGAACGATCCCGATACGATCCGCGCCGACGCCGTCGCCATGCGTGCCCGGCTGCTGCGCGATCTGCCGGCCAGCGGTGAATGGGACGTCAAACATTGCCGGGGCGGCCAGGTCGAGGTCGAATTCATCGCCCAGGTGCTGCAACTGATCCACGCCCCGGCCAACCCGAAAATTCTGTCCACCACCACACGCACGGCGTTCGCCAATCTGGCCAGGGCTGGCTTCCTGCCCGCCGACGACGCCACCGTGCTGATCCGCGCCGACCGCCTGTGGCGCACCATTCAGGGCATCCTGCGCCTGACCGTGGGACAGAGCCGCGACGCCACGCTGCCGCTGCCCGCCGAGGACGCGCTGTTGCGCGCCCTGCGCCTGATCGACATCGATCTGCCGACCGTCAGCGCGCTGCGCGATATCCGCGCTGAAACCGCGGAACAGGTCAGTACGCTTTTCACACGCCACATCGGCGCACTCGACATCAAGGACTGAACGCATGCCTCTGAGCGCCGGCGACAAAGCCCCTGCCTTCTCTCTGCCCGCCTCGGCGGGCCGCACGGCCGACAGTACGGCGCTGAAAGGCAGGCCCTATGTGCTGTATTTTTACCCCAAGGCCAGTACGTCGGGCTGCACCACCCAGGCCTGCGCGTTTCAGGAAGCCCTGCCCCGGTTCGATAAGCTGAAGATCCCGGTCATCGGCGTCTCGCCCGACCCGATGAAAGCGATCGAAAAGTTCGCCGCCGCCCAGACTCTGCATTTCCCGCTGGCCTCCGATACCGATCATCGCGTCGCCGAGGCCTATGGCGTATGGGTTGAAAAATCCATGTACGGCCGGAAATACATGGGGATCGAACGGACGACATTGCTGATCGGCGCGGATGGCGTCATTCTCCGCATCTGGCCGAAAGTGAAGATCCCCGGCCATGTCGCCGACGTGCTCGCCGCCGTTGAAACGCTGCCGGCATGACCAGTGTGCATGACCGTATACAACACCAGACAGAAATGAAGACAATCGTGACCCATATCGCAGATTTCAGCTTCCGGAACGTCTTGCTCGTCTGCGCGCTGAGCGCGGGGTTCGGTCCTGCCGCCATGGCGCAGACGCTGAACGTCGCCATCGCCGCGGCGCCGTCCAGCACCGACCCGCAGCATTACACATTCACACCGAACAATTCGGTGGCGATGAACATGTTCGAAACGCTGGTGCGCCGCAGCCCGCAATCGCGCCCCGAACCCGGACTGGCCGAATCCTGGACGCGGATCGACGACACCACCTGGGAATTCCGCCTGCGGCGCGGCATCAAATTCCATAACGGCGCCGACTTTACGGCCGACGACGTGCTGTTCACGCTCGAGCGTATTCCCACCGTCGTCAGCCCTAGCTCGTTCACCGTCTACATTCGCTCGATCGCCAGCACCGAAGTGATCGACCCTTACACGATCCGCTTTCATACCCGCACGCCGTATCCGCTGCTGCCGGTCGACATGATGGGGATCTGGATCATCTCGCGCAGCATCGCCGCCACCTCGAGCACCGCCGACTTCAACTCCGGCCGCGCCACGATCGGCACCGGGCCGTACCGCTTCGTGTCCTTCACGCCGGGCGATCGCGTGGTCATGCAGCGCAACGACGCTTACTGGGGCAACAGGCCGCACTGGCAGTCGGTCAACTACCGCACCATCGCCAACGACGGCGCGCGCACCGCGGCTTTGCTGTCGGGTGACGTCGACATCATCGACAACGCGCCGGCCTCGGATCTGGCGCGCCTGCGGCGCGACGAACGCCTGCGCCTGACCGAACTGGTCAGCACGCGGCTGGTGTTCCTGGGCGTGGACGTGTTCCGCGAAAACAACCTGGTCGACATCACCGGCCCGAACGGCGAGACGCTGACGGCCAATCCGCTGCGCGACCAGCGCGTGCGCCAGGCGCTGTCGATGGGCATCAACCGTCAGGCCATCACCAGCCGCACCATGGAGAACGCCGGGGTTCCGTCGGGCCAGTTCATGCCGGCAGGCACCTTCGGTTATTCGGCCGACATCCCCGTCCCCGCCTATGATCCCAACCGCGCCAAAGCGCTGCTGGCCGAGGCGGGATACCCGAACGGGTTCCGCATCGTGCTACGCGGCCCGAACGACCGCTACATCAACGACACACAGATCGTGCAGGCGGTGGGCCAGATGTGGACCCGCATCGGCGTGCGGACCGAGGTGCAGACCTCGCCGATGGCGGCGCACATCTCGCAGATCAGCCGCTACGAAAGCGCGGCTTTCCTGCTCGGCTGGTCGAACCCGACCGGCGAGCCGAGCCTGGGAATGAGCGCGATCCTCGCCACGCCGAACGCCGAACGCGGCCTAGGGCGCTCGAACTACGGGCGCTATTCCAACCCGCGTTTCGATGCCGCGCTGGCACAGGCGATGGCCACCATGGACGACGCCCAGCGCGAACAGGCGCTGATCGCCGCCGAACGCATGGCGATGCAGGAAGACATCGGCATCATCCCGCTGCACATCCAGAAATGCTTGTGGGCAATGCGGCGCACCGTCGCCTACCCAGGGCGGATCGACGAACAGACGGAAGTCTCGGCGATCACGCCGGTGCAGTGATCCGGGTAATGACGGTCTGCATACTTAGCTAGTCAAAAATAGGATCCGCAGGATTCTCTGCGGATCCGACTTACTTGCCCTTTCGAAACTCTGGGAAAAACGTCCATTGGTCGTCCTGCGGGCCGAAACGCTTCTCATACAAACGCTTGAAGTCATCAATATCATCTGAAATTTTCAGCATTGTTAAAACTTCTTGGCGCTGCTCCCTTAGTTTCTCCAAACCATATCCCTTACTAAGGAACTGATGTAGTTTTTCCCTTCGTGTTCCTTTTGCTTTGATCTTCGGATTCAGACGCTGTAGCTCTTTTAAAACCTCGCCGTTCTCAAGTGGCTCATAAACATAACGAGTAGTGAAGTTGCCAAAATGCTGAGGCTTGTTGATGACGACTGCCCCGCTGACTCTGGTCACGTACGGATCAGATCCATAGACTTTGTTAAGTGTAAGATAGAAATCATCGGGAAATTCTTTTTCCCATTCTCGCTTTTCCTGCTCAATGTAGGCTTGGACCAATAACCGAAGCGCGTCGGGGCTCCGTTCGGTCTGATACCCAGTCGCCTCGTCGATCAAGGCTGCAATACCAACCTTGGCGAGAGCATTTACTATGGCTCGCGCTTGCACAGCCATAGGCCTCTGTGATTCTAACAGTTTACCGGCATCATCCGCCCGAACAACAGCCTTACAGACTTCAACCAAAACCTCGGCTTCGTAGCCGTGCCCCGGATCCGCCCCAGAGATATTGAAAACAATAGGATTTTCGAGGATTTTCTTTAGATCATCGCTGATTTCGGATCCGACCTTCTTGCCACTCAGCGTCTTAAGAAATGCATTACCGCCTTCGGACTTCAAACCGATAGCACGAGCCATACCACGTTTCGCAAAGACCCGCCTGCCGTCTCCTAAGACATAACATTCAAGCTGCAACCCCCCAATAGGGAGGATACCACGATGCGTAGCCTCTAGAGTTTTTTCCGGCGGTACAGCATTACGGACCACTATCTTTGCCACTTTGTCAAAACTGACATTAATTGGTTCAATTTTCTTAGACAAACTTCGACTCCTTAGAGGTGAAGCGCATGCCGACTATCCCACGATCAGCGCAGAGCTTTTTTCTGGAATGTTTGTTTTTTTCGCGGTCGCCAACATAGGTTTCATTGGTAGGCAGGTCTCCGCCCATGTCATTCCCAGCATCTGCCAACCAAGTTTCGCGAATGCGCTGCACAAGGAGCCAAGCTGATTTTGGTGTAATGTCTAGTTCGCGGGCCATGTGCGTTGAGGAAATGCTCTTACGCGCGGAGGTCATCATGTAGATCGCCAACAGCCACTTGTGCAGAGGAAGACGACTTTCTGCTAGAACAGTGCCGGTACGGACACTGAAATGCCGACGACAATCGCGACAGCGGTAGGGCATCGGCTTGTGGTTCTTAACCTCAGCAACCGAAAGGCTACTGCAATGCGGGCAGGCCACTCTACCGGCCCAGCGATTGCCCTCAAAGTAGTGCCGCACCGCTTCCTCATTTGGGAAACGCCGAAAGAACTGATGCAGACTGACGATCTTAGGCCTATCGGACATGGCATATAACTAGCCAAATTCAGCCAAGGCGTCAAATGATTTTTGGCTAGTTATATATTTTTACTGCGCCTGCAGCGACGCTTCGCTGCGCACCGCCTTGACGCGCGAGGCCAGCGCCGCCGCCATGAAATCGTCGAGGTCGCCGTCCAGCACCGCCCCCGGATTGCCGGATTCCAGACTGGTGCGCAGGTCCTTCACCAACTGGTACGGCTGCAGCACGTAGTTGCGGATCTGGTGCCCCCAGCCGATATCGGTTTTCTGGCTGGCCATTTCGCTGGCCGCCTGTTCCTGCTTCTGCAGCTCCAGTTCGTACAGCCGCGCACGCAGCATGTTCATCGCCTCGGCACGGTTGCGATGCTGGCTGCGGTCGTTCTGACAGGCGACGATGATGCCGGTCGGCACATGGGTGATGCGGATCGCCGATTCCGTCTTGTTCACGTGCTGCCCGCCAGCGCCCGAGGCGCGGAACGTATCGACCTTCAGGTCGGCGGGATTGATCTCGATCTCGATCGAATCATCGACGACCGGATAGACATAGACCGACGCGAACGACGTCTGCCGGCGCGCGTTGGCGTCGAACGGGCTGATGCGTACCAGCCGGTGCACACCGGATTCCGTCTTCAGCCAGCCATAGGCATTGGGGCCGCTGACCTGAACGGTCGCAGACTTGATCCCGGCCTGATCGCCGTCGGACTGTTCCAGCAGCGTCACCTTGTAGCCGCGGCGCTCGCACCAGCGCGTGTACATGCGCAGCAGCATTTCCGACCAGTCCTGCGCTTCCACGCCACCGGCCCCGGAATTGATTTCGAGGAACGCATCGTTGGCGTCCGCCTCGCCGGACAGCAGGCTTTCGATCTCGCGCCGTTTGACGTCCGCCGCCAGACCTTTCAGCGTTTCCACGCCGTCATCGGCCAGCGCGGTTTCGCCTTCTGCCTCGGCCAGTTCGATCAGACCGATCGTGTCGGCGACCTCGGCCTCGAGTTTCATCACGCCCTCGGTCTTGTCGGCCAGCAGCGTGCGCTCGCGCATCAGCTTCTGCGCGGCCTCGGCATCGTTCCACAGGTCGGGGTCTTCGGATCTGGCGTTCAGTTCCGCCAGACGGGCGAGCGCGGCATCCCAGTCAAAGATGCCTCCTCAGCAGTGCGACGGACTGCTTGATCTGTTCGTGCAGGGCTTCTGCATCGGCGCGCATGGCTTGCTTCTCCGGTATCCGGGGAGGAGATTCCAGCCCCGCTGCGCCGGGGATACCAGCGCACCAGAGCAGCGCCAAGCGGAAATCCCGCCTGGTGGATCTTTATCCCGGGTCAAGGCCGCTCAGTAGATCCCACCCAACCCGGTATCCAGCGGATTGACCGACGGATCGACGGTACCATCGTCCGCGCCGATCGCGCCGCTGGCGCGCGGGGCATCGGGGCGCGAGGCGGGCCAGCCGTTCCAGACCACCCCGGCCGGCGGGCGGAACGGCAGCGCCGGCTTGCCCGCCATGGCCGCGGCCATGAAGTCGCGGAAGATCGGCGCGGCCAGAACGCCGCCGGCTTCATCGCTGCCCAGCGGGGTCGGCGTATCGAACCCGACCCACACGGCCACCACCAGATCCGGCGTATAGCCCACATACCAGGCATCCAGATAATCGTTCGTCGTGCCGGTCTTGCCGGCGATCACGCGCCCGAGCCCGGCGGCGGCGCGCGTGCCGGTGCCGTTCATCGTCGCGATCTGCAGCATCATCGTCATCGTATAGGCGTCGAGCGGCGAGGTGATCTGCTGACGTTCGTCGGTCAGAACCGGAAACTGCGTCGGCGATCCGTCGCATCCCTGGCAACTCCGCCCGGGGGCGCGCCAGACGACCTGCCCGTCGCGGTCCTGCACGCTGTCGATCAGGGTCGGCGTTACCTGCCGTCCGCCATTGGCAAAAACGGCATAGCCGCCCGCCATGCGGATCGGCGTGGTTTCCACCGCCCCCAGCGCCGCCGGAAACAGCAGCGGCATGTTGTCGACCACGCCGAAGCGGTGCGCGACATCGGCGACGGCGGTCAGCCCGACCCGGTCCGCCAGGCGGATGGTGATCAGGTTCAGCGATTTCGCCAGCGCCGAATATAGCGGCAGCATGCCGTTGAAGTTCTGGCTGTAATTGCTGGGGCGCCACCGTCCCCCGGCCCCCAGGTCGAGCACGAACGGCGCATCGAGCATGGATTCGGCCGGGGAAATGCCGCTTTCGACCGCCGCCATGTAAACGAACGGCTTGAACGACGACCCCGGCTGACGCTGTGCCTGGGTCGCGCGGTTGAACTGGCTTTCCTCGAACGACCAGCCGCCCGACAGCGCTTGCACACGCCCGGTCGCCGGGTCCAGCGCCACCAGTGCGCCACGCACCTGCGGGATCTGGCGCAGCAGCACCCGATCCGGGCGCGCCGGTGTGGCGTTGCGCCCCGACCCGGCGGCGACCGGCGCCGGTTCCACCATCACCACGTCGCCGGCGCGCAGAACGTCGCCCAGAGCGCGCGGCGCGGCGCCCAGGCGGTTATTGACCCGCGGTCTGGCCCAGGCGCTGTCGGCCAGATAGAGCGTTCCCGCATGCGGCTGCGGCGCCACGTTGCTGCGCCCGGGCGGCATTTCGAGCCATGAAACCTTGGCCTCGGTATTCGAGACCTCGAGCACCACCGCCAATTGCCAGTCCGCCAGCATGCCGGGCACGCGTTCCATGGCGGCAAGCCGCGGCAGCCATTCCGTCCGCAATCCGGCGCCCGCTTCGATCCGGGCGACCGGCCCGCGCCAGCCGCCCTTGCGACGGTCGTAGCCGATCAGCCCGGCGCGCAACGCGCGATCGGCGGCGGCCTGCATTGCCGGGTTCAAGGTGGTCCGCACCAACAGGCCGCCCTGCGTCGTGCGCGCTTCGCCAAACTGGGCGATCAACTGGCGGCGTACCTCTTCGGCAAAGTAACCCGCGTCGGGCACCGTGTCGGGCCTGCGGAACGCCGCGGGCCGCAACGGCTCCGCCTTGGCGGCCTCGGCCTGCTCGCGGGTGATCGCGCGGTCGATCGCCATACGGTCCAGCACCCAGTTCCGGCGCGCCACGGCGGCGTCGGGATTCTGGAATGGATCGTAATTGCTCGGCGCCTTGGGCAGGATGGCAAGGAAGGCCGCTTCCGCCAGAGTCAGGTCGTCCAGAGACTTGTTGAAATACGCCTGCGCCGCCGCCGCCACGCCGTACGACCGCGCGCCCAGAAAGATCTCGTTCAGGTAGAGTTCCAGAATCCGCTGCTTGGGCAGAGCTTCTTCGATGCGCAGCGCAAGAATGGCTTCGCGGATCTTACGGGCGATGCTGGTCTCGTTGGTCAGCAGCATGTTCTTGGCGACCTGCTGTGTGATCGTCGACGCCCCTACCGGTCGCCGACCCTGACCAATTTGTTGCAAATTCATATAGATGGCGCGCAAAACTGCCATCGGATCGACGCCGCGGTGGGTCCAGAAATTCTGGTCCTCGGCAGAAATGAATGCCTGCTGCACGATCGGCGGAATCGCATCGATCGGCACGAAGATACGGCGCTCGGTGGCCAGCTCCGCCAGCAGACGGGAATCGCCCGCATACACCCGGCTCATCATCGCCGGCTGGTATTCGCGCAAAACCTCGAAATCGGGCAGATCCTTGCTGTAATGCTGCCAGACCAGCCAGCCGCCGACGCCCGCCCCCACCGTGCCCAGCAGGGCCAGTGTGAACATCAGACGTAACAATCCAAGAAACAGACCGCCCCGCCGCTTTTTCCTGGGGGGCTTGTCTTCCTTGCGCTGCTTCCTCCGGGAAGGAGCGGGTTTCTGGGTCACGGGCGTCGCCAAGCGCGCGCCGTCGGCACGGAGTTCAGTCATGGCGTGGATTTACACCAGAGTCACACGACACGAAACGCCGAAATGCACGCAGAAGAGGCGATTATAATGAAGAATAATCTTTTATTATGGATATTCACCAGCCAGAACGATTTTGCCTGGGTACCACGAACCAAAACGCCCCGTCACCGAACGGCAACGGGGCACCCCGGGATCGCTTTTACCGTTGTTCAATCGGCAGCTTCGGCAACCTCATCGTCGGTCGGCGCGACCAGCATGGTTTCCGCCACCCCGGCCGCCTTGGCGCGGATCTTGGCCTCGATCTCCTTCGCCATATCGGGGTGATCACGCAGGAACTGCTTGGCGTTCTCGCGCCCCTGGCCGATGCGCGTGCTGTCGTACGAGAACCAGGCGCCCGATTTCTCGACCACATTGGCCTTCACGCCCAGATCGATCAGCTCGCCCATCTTCGAGATCCCCTCGCCATAGACGATATCGAATTCGACCTGCCGGAACGGCGGCGCGACCTTGTTCTTCACCACCTTGACGCGCGTCTGGTTGCCGACCACCTCGTCCTTGTCCTTGATCTGGCCGACACGGCGGATGTCGAGGCGCACCGAGGCATAGAACTTCAGCGCATTGCCGCCCGTGGTGGTTTCCGGATTGCCGAACATCACGCCGATCTTCAGGCGGATCTGGTTCAGGAAAATCAACATCGTATGGCTGCGCGAGACCGACCCGGTCAGCTTGCGCAGTGCCTGGCTCATCAGGCGGGCGTGCAGACCGACATGGGAATCCCCCATCTCCCCTTCCAGTTCGGCACGCGGCACCAGCGCGGCCACACTGTCCACCACCAGCACGTCGACCGCGCCGGACCGCACCAGCGTATCGGCGATCTCCAGCGCCTGTTCACCGGCGTCGGGCTGGCTGATCAGCAGATTGTCCACATCCACGCCGAGCTTGCGCGCATAACCGGGGTCGAGCGCGTGCTCGGCGTCGATGAACGCACAGGTGCCGCCGAGCTTCTGCGCCTCGGCCACGGCATGCAGCGCCAGCGTGGTCTTGCCCGACGATTCCGGGCCGTAAATCTCGATGATGCGCCCACGCGGCAACCCCCCGACCCCCAGCGCCATATCCAGCCCCAGCGATCCGGTCGAGATCACCTCGATCTGTTCGTTCGTCCCTTTGGCCCCCATCCGCATGATCGAACCTTTGCCGAAAGCCCGTTCGATCTGCGCCAACGCGGCATCCAGCGCCTTGCCCTTGTCCATTTCTTTACTCCGCATGCACGCGCAACGGGGGAATATCCCGCGTTTTCATTTCACTTTCGGGAATATTGCGCAATCGGCAAACCGGCGCCAGCCCCGAGACATCTTCGGGTGTACCCTATTTGTTCCAGATTCCTCAAGGGGCGATTCACCCGGCCCTGACACGCAGAATTTCCAGGGCGTCTGAAAACCCGGAGCGCCTGAAAATTAAGCCGGTTTAGTTGCCGCGAAGGAAGGTCGCGCGGCGATGCGCGACCACCATGCTCTGAGATTTGGAGAGTGTCGGATTAATTCCCTGCCCTCCGGGGCCATGAGGAAATAATCAAACATGGGAGCGGCATAAATATCAGCCAGCGTTAATTCCTCGCCGAGGAACCATGGACCGCCGTCCATCAGGTCAGACATCGCGGCGAGGCACGTTCGAGCCTTCGACAGTGAGGCGATCAGTTTTTCCTCGTTCGTTGCAACGCCTCCTTCAGGCTTTACCACCCGCAACTTCAGTTTTTTGGCAGCTCGTCCCGCGTTCGCCAAAAACGGTTATGCGCAACCCTCCGAAGAGTTCCCGGACGGTCTGTTTCAGAACTGCACCGGCGGCGGCGCGGGCCGCAGACCCATCACGAAGGCGATGACCTCGGCCACCACCTGATAATGTTCGGCCGGGATTTCCTCGTTCAGGTCCACCTTGTAGAGGGCGCGCGCCAGAGGCGGATTGGCGACCAGCGGCACGCCGGATTTTTCCGCCAGTTCGCGGATACGCGCCGCCACGTCGTCGACCCCCTTGGCCACCACGATCGGCGCGGCGCTCTTGTCGCGGTCGTAGCGCAGGGCGATCGCGTAATGCGTCGGGTTGGTCACCACCACCTGCGCCGTCGGCACTTCGGCCATCATGCGCTGACGGGCACGCTGCATCTGCAACTGCCTGCGCCGCCCCTTGATGTGCGGATCGCCCTCGCTCTCCTTGGCTTCGCGCTTCAGATCCTCGCGGTTCATCCGCAGGCGCATGTAATGACGCAGATTGGTCCAGATGATATCGGCCCCGGCCAGCAGGCCGAAGGCCAGCAGCACCGACAGCAGCAGACGCCGCACCTCGGACCCGGATTCCGCAAAAACCTGCGCCGCGTCCAGGCCGACCAGCGCCTTGAGCCGCGACAGGTCCGTCCCCAGCACGTTCCAGATCGCGATCCCCAATACGCCGACCTTGCCCACCGCTTTCAGGAACTCGACCAAATTGTCCACGCCCAGCAACTGTTTGGCTTTGCTCAGCGGGTTTATCTTGCTGAATTTCGGGGCGATCGCTTTGGCGTTGAACAGAAAGCGCGTCTGCAGCAGCGTGATCCCCGCCCCCAGTGCCATCGGCACGACCAGAAACGGAATCACCGTCAGCAGCAACAGCCCGACCGCCTGCAACGCGGCCGCACCGGGAGTCATCTGATGCGAATTCTCGATCAGGTGTTTCAACCCCAGAGACAGCTTCGTGGCCATCGTCGGGCCCAGCATCAGCAGCGCCAGCGCCGCACCACCCAGCGATGCCAGCGTCGAGAATTCACGCGATACCGGAACCTGCCCGTCTTCACGCGCCTTTTGCAGCCTGCGTGGTGACGGGGCTTCTGTTTTGTCTTCGGAGTCGCCTTCTTCTTCGGCCATCACTCGGCTCCCGGCAACAGGCCGAACATCTGGCGCGCGCCTTCATGCCAGTTCTGAAAGACCGACAGCAGCAGCAGCGATATCGCCAGCAGCCCCGCGAGCATCTGCCCCGGCAGTGCCACGGTGAAAATCTGGATCTGCGGCACCAGGCGCGTTACCAGCCCCAACACCGCCTGCACCACGATCGAGAAAACGAAGAACGGTGCCGCCAGACCGAAGGCGAAGGCAAATCCCCTGCTGAACATCGCCAACAGGGTCTGCGTCATGTCCCCGGCCACCAGCGACGCCCCCGGCCCCAGCACAGTGTAGGACGCCTGCAGCGCCTGGAGCGGATACACATACAGCCCCGACACAAACAGCAGCGCGATACCGCCCAGCATGAGCAGACGGGTCAGCGAGGTCGCCTGTCCGCCGAAACTGGGATCGGGCTGCAGCACGGAGCTCAGGCCGACCAGCAGCGAGATGATCTGCCCGGCGATCGGCAGCACCAGCAGCACGATGCGTGTCATGAACCCGAGCCAGATCCCGACCATCACCTCGCCGGCCAGCAGCAACAGCAAGGGGACGACATCCTGCGGCAAAGCCGGCAGTTGCGTCTGCAGCACCGGCATGATCAGCGCCGCCATGCACAGCGCCAGCGCCAGACGCACCGGCATGGGAATTTCGGATTCACCGATCCCCGGCAACAGCATCATCGCCGTGCCGATACGCGCGAATATCAGCATGAACCCGAAGGCATAAGATGGCCACGCCGCCAGAGCTTCAGCATCCAGCACGGCACGTACCGGCACACGGGAAGGGGCGCCGGGTCACGACACCCCTACGGTAAGAACCTGATCGTACAGGGACGTCGCATACTCGGTCAGCTGGCGCACCATCCACGTTCCCATCAGCGCCATGATCAGAGTCACCGCAACCATCTTCGGCACGAACACCAGCGTCGCCTCGTTGATCTGGGTCAGCGCCTGCAACAGGGCGATCAGCAGCCCGATCGCCAGTGCAGCCAGCAACGGCGGCGCGCCCATGACCAGCATCACCCGCAAGCCATCCTGGAGCGACTGTCCGAAATCCACTTCCGTCATCCGTCCCTCCTGCCGCTATGCAGCAGCCCGCGTCAGATCGACATACGCATGATGTCCTGATAGGACTGAACCATCTTGTCGCGCAGCGCGACCGTGGTCTGCAGGGCCAGTTCGGCCTTGGAAACCGCCAGGGCCAGATCGGTCACGCTGCCTTCACCGGAAATCGCCCTGACCGACTGTGCATCAGCTTCGCGCCCGGCCGCCACAACATTTCCGAGCGTCTGGCCGATGACCTGGCCGAAAGACCCCGCGCCGCTCGCCGCTTCACCCCCGGACACCGATGGTGCCGCCGGGCGCGAAATACCCGCCTGCGCCGCGCGGTAAGCTGCCAGACCGGCATTCGTCGTTGCGTTGATCATCCTCTGAGCATTTCAATGGCACGCACCAGCATCCCGCGGGATGTTTCGAGCACCGCCATGTTGGCATTCCAGGACCGCTGCGCTTCGCGCATATCCATCGTTTCCACGAACGTGTTCACGTTCGGCTTCTTCACATACCCGTTGGCATCGGCCGCCGGGTTACCCGGGTCGTAACTGAGCTGGAAATCGCTCTGATCGCGGCCGACCGAGCTGACACGCACGGTCTCGGCCCCCAGCGCGCGATCGAACGTCGACTGAAAGGTAACCGTCTTGCGCCGATAGGGATCCCCCCCGGGCGTCGAGGCCGTCGTATCCCGGTTGGCAATGTTCTCGGCAATGACCCGCAGCCGCGTGCCCTGCGCTTCCATGCCGCGGGTAGAAATCGCCAGTGCTCTGCTAAGGTCCATCGTCCTGCTCCATCAACGTCCGAGTGCGATCCGGAACAACCCCATGTATTTGCGCACCACGGTGGTGACCAACTGCTGGTTGGTGTCCGTATCCGCCACCTTCATCAGCTGGTCTTCCAGAGACACCGAATTTCCATCCGGCGTGCGTTCGACCGGAACGCGTTCGCGGCGCACCGCAACGCCCCCCGCGCTGCCGCCTGCCGTCAGGTGCAGCGGGGATGTCCGTTCGGGCTCGGTCACCGACGCCAGCACCGAGCGGAACGGCACCACATCGCGCGCCGCATAGTTCGGGGAATCGGCATTGGCGATATTCTGCGCCAGCACCGTCTGGCGCTGGTCGAGCCAGCGCAGGCGCTGTTCTGCCAGTCCGAATATGTCGCTGCGTGCCGGTTCCATACCTGATCTCCTCGCCGGTATCTTCCATGGATTGTGTAAAATTCCGGTTAACGGCTGCCGGGGCGGCACCTGGTTAGAATCTGTAAAGAAAGTGAAGGGATAATCCGTATATGCCCTTCCTCCGCCCCCCGCCCGGAAACAACGCCGAAACCACACTGGTCAGCACGATTGATCAGATTGCCGGCACTTTGACACTTGCGGTTGCGTTCGCTGAAAAAGGCCGCGCGATTGATCTTGCAGGGCTGGATCAGGATATCGGTAAGATATGCGACCGCGTCCTGAACCTGCCTCCGGAACAGGGGCTTGCATTGCGCCCCGCACTGCGAACCGTTCTGACACTGATCGAACAGGCGCAGAAAGCGGTAAGCCCAGTCGGCTAGGATATTGATTCTTTCACGCCAAAAGGCCGCATCAAGATGACCGCCGGATCCGCTTCGCTCCTCACAGCCTTTCTTGCGCTGGTTTTCGTCATCCTGCTTGCCTATGGCCTGGCGCGCGTATTGCGCCTGACCCGCCTGGGTCAGCTCTCGCGCCCGGGGCGGCGCCTTTCCGTGACCGAGACTCTGTACATAGACCCGAAACACAGCCTTCTGCTGGTGCGCTGCGACAACTGGGAAGCCGTGATCCTGACCGGGCCGGCCGGTGACACACTGCTGCACCGCCGGGAAGACACGCCATGAACAGCCCGGTCAGAAAGCACCTTCCGGCGCTCTGCATCGGCATCGCCTTATTGTCATGCGCCATCGTGCTGCTGCTACCGGCCGATGCGTGGGCGCAGTCGGTCAATATCGACCTTGGCAGCAACGAAAACGAAGGCGGCGCCGCGGGCGCCACGGCGCGCCTGCTGCAGTTGACGCTCGCCATCGGTGTTCTGTCTCTGGCCCCCAGCATTCTGGTGATGGTCACCGCGTTCACCCGCATCATCATCGTCCTGTCGATCCTGCGCGGCGCCATCGGCGCACAGGGAACGCCGCCGAATCCGGTGCTGATCGGCATCGCCCTGTTTCTGACCTACTTCGTGATGGAGCCCGTACTAGTCCAGTCCTGGACCGAGGGACTGCAGCCGATGACGCAGGGGTCGATCTCCGAGATCGAGGGTCTGACCCGCGCCGCCGCGCCGTTTCATAAATTCATGCTCAATCAGGTCCGTCCGTCGGATCTCAACCTGTTCCTGGACCTTGCCAACGTCACCCCGCCCACCGACCCGGACACCACCCCCTGGCGCGTTCTGGTGCCAAGCTTCGTGCTGGGCGAACTGCGCCGCGGGTTCGAGATCGGGTTCCTGATCTATCTGCCCTTTCTGATCATCGACATGGTCATCGCCAGCATTCTGATGGGCATGGGGATGATGATGCTGCCGCCCAACGCGGTTTCACTGCCGTTCAAGCTGATCTTCTTCGTGCTGATCGATGGCTGGCGCCTGATCGCCGGCAGTCTGGTGCAGGGTTTTCACGTCACCTGAAATACGGCGGATACACCCGCCATCCGCGTGTATCCGCCGTATTCACATTCCTCAGTTGGCCGGACGCACCTGCATCGCCGTCGTGCGTTCATCCATGCGCGGCGTGTAGCGCAGCGTGTTGCGCGTCGCCCAGTAATTGACCACCTGCACCAGCGGAATCACCGGCAGGTCCGCCACCACCGCCCGGGTCGCCTGGTGCGCAAGCTCCATCCGCTTCATGTCGTCGGGCTCCGACGACACGCGCTGCACCATCGCATCGATCTCCGGGTTTGAATAACGGCCGTCATTGCCGTTCCCGGTGCGCAGTTCGCGATTGTAAGTGCTGGCTACATTGGTCAGGAAGTTCAGCGGTTCCCCGGTCGAGCTTCCCCAGCCGATCAGGAACATCGAAAGTTCCTGCCGCCCGGAACGACCGGCGAAATTGCTCCAGGGCAGCGCCTCTACCTGGGTCTGCACGCCGATGCGGGTCCACATCTGCGCGACCGCCAGCGCCAGCTTCGAATCATTCGGATAACGGTCGTTCGGCGTATGCACCGTCATTCGAAAGCCATTCGGAAAACCGGCCTCGGCCAACAGCCGGCGCGCCCCGGCGGGGTCCGCCGGCTGCGGTTGCAGGTCGGGCACGTAGCCGGGCAGCCCGGGCGGCAGCCATTGCATCGTCGCCCGCCCCACACCATCCATGACACGCTGCTCCAGCGCCGCGCGATCGATCGCCATCGACAGCGCCTGACGCACGCGCAGATCCTGCAGCGGATTACGCGGAATGGGCTTGCCGTCGTTGTCGGTGATGAACGGTTCCTCGCCGGTGCGGCTCAGCGTCGGCTGCATATAGAGCAGCCGCAGCCCCGGCACCTGCACCACGCGCACACGCGTATCCTGCCCCAACCGCATCAGATCAGCCGACGATACCTGATCGATCACATCCAGATCGCCCGACAGCAGACCGGCGGTGCGCGCAGCGGGATTGGTGATCTCGCGCAGCACCACGCGCTGCCATGGCTCGCGCCCGCCCCAGTACTGATCGTTGCGCGCCAGCTCCATCTGTTCCTTCGGGCGGTACGACACGAAACGGTACGGGCCGGTGCCGATCATCGCGCGGCCGGTGTTGAAGTCCTCGGTCGTGGCGGTTTGCGCAATACGGCGCGGCACGATGCCGAGCGCCGCCAGATCGGTCGGCAGATTGGGATAGAAATTCGGCGTGTGAATCCGCAGCGTCCGCGCGTCCACCACCTCGACCCGGCTGACCATGCGCAGATATCCGGCCACGCTGGACGGGCTGTTCGGCACGTTCGGCACGCGCGCATAGGTCGCCGCGACATCTTCCGCGACGAGCCGCGCACCGTCGTGCCAGAGAACGCCGTCGCGCAGCGTGAACTCCCATTCGGTATCGGACACGCGCCGCCAGCTTTCGGCCAACCCGGGCTGCACCTGCGCATTCACATCGCGCGACACCAGCCCGTCGAATACGTGCATGGCCAGCGCGAAATTGGGTGTCCCGTTGTAGTAATGCGGGTCCAGCGAATTGACCGCTCCGCCATAACCGATGGTCAGCGTCTGACCGGATACCGGATGGACCGCCAGCAGCGTTGCCAGACACAGGCCCACCGCCAGGCCACCGATTTTTCCAGCACGCACTTTGTCATTTGTCTTCATAAGAGAATGGCCACCTACACTCGGAGGCGGCCATTCTCTTATATCCGCGGGATTTAGTCAGCCTGTTTATTCGGCCGGCCGCACCCCCATCGCCTGGGTCATTTCGTCCATGCGCGCTGTATATCGCAGTGCGTGGCGCGTGGCCCAGTAATTGATGATCCGTTGCAACGGGATAACGGCCACATCGTCGATCGCCATTCTGGTCGCTTCCTGCACCATGGACAGGCGCCGGGCTTCATCCTGCTCCGACGACAAGCGCCGGGTCAGCGCATCCAGAGCATCATTGGAATAGCGCCCGGCATTAGCGATGCCGGTCCGGCGTTCCGTGCTGAACGTATTCACGACATTGGTCAGAAAATTGGTCCCCTCGCCCGTCGTGCTGCCCCAGCCCAGCAGGTGGATGGCGAATTCCTGGCGGTTCACGCGCGGAACGAATGTGCTCCACGGCAGGGTATCGACCTGGGTGCGCACGCCGACCCGCGTCCACATCTGCGCCACCGCCTGCGCCAGCTTCGAATCGTTCGGATAACGATCGTTGGGTGTGCTCAGTGTTACCCGAAAACCATTCGGGAAACCGGCCTCGGCCAGCAGACGCCGCGCGCCGTCCGCATCGGCGGGTTGTGCCTGCAGATCGGCCACATAGCCGTATGTGCCTTCCGGCATCCATTGCATCGTCGCCTGGCCGACACCTTCCATCACGCGCCGTTCCAGCGCGTTCCTGTCGATCGCCATCGACAGCGCGCGGCGCACCCGCAGATCCAGAAACGGATTGCGCGCCAGCGGTTTGCCGTCGTTGTCGGTCACCGACGGCACTTCGCCGCTGCGGCTGAAATCCGGCTGGAGATACAGCAGCCGCAATCCCTGTATCCGGTTCAGCCGGATACGCTGATCCTGCCCGAGGCGTTCCAGGTCGGCCGAAGGCACCTGATCGATCATGTCCACATCGCCCGACAGCAGCGCCGCCGTGCGTGTCGCCGCGTTCGGGATCTCGCGGATCGTCACCCGCTGCCACGGCTGGCGTTCGCCCCAGTAGGCGTCGTTGCGTTCGAAGACGACACTGTCCTTCGGCACATAGGAGACGAACCGGTACGGACCGGTGCCGATCATCGTACGGCCGGCGTTGAAATCCTCGGTCGTGGCGGTTTCCGCTATACGCCGCGGCACGATGCAGATCCCCGGCAGATCGTTCGGCAGGTTGGGATAGAAGCCGTTGGTATGCACCCTTAACGTATGTGCATCGACAACCTCGACCCGGTTCACCATCCGCAGATACCCTGCCAGGCTGGACGGGCTGTTCGGCACGTTCGGCACGCGCGCATAGGTTGCAGCCACATCTTCCGCCACGAACGGCGCCCCATCGTGCCAGTGCACGCCGTCACGCAGCTTGAATTCCCATACCGTTTCGGAAATGCGCTGCCAGCTTTCGGCCAGTCCGGGTTGCGGCTGCGCCGTGGGGGAACGTTCGATCAGGGATTCGAACACATGTCGGGCCACAGCCTGGTTCGGAACCGCGTTGTAATAATGCGGGTCAGCCGACGTGATCGCCCCGCCATAACCGATGGTCAAATTCTGGGCCGTAAGCGGCACGGGAATCAGGAGTACCGCCCCTATCAGCAGACAGCGCATTTTCAGCCTCCAATATCGTGCCCACTCCATACTCCCGCAACCGAACGGACAAAAGAGCCGTCACTGAAAACCTGGGGTTTAGAAGGAAGCTCCGGCCTGAGTAGCCAGGTGTCACCACGTGTGCTGGCCGAGCTGCTCGATCCGATCCGTGAAATCGGCAAACTCGCCCGGGCCTTAGCCACCACATCCCAAGGGCTGAGATGACGAGTGCCTGAATGACGTTCGGAAAAAGCTGTGAACTGAGAGTTGGCTGGACGCGTTTAAATCATTGATGGGTATTTTCTATCTGGCTGAGGCATCGTCCGGAAAAGTGCCGCGTTGAAGTCATCGCAAAATAAAAGATCCTGCATCCGGATCTTCCTCTGTCATTCCACCAAGCTTGCACTATACGTTGTGAATTAGGAATAATACGAAAGAAACGGGAGACGAAACGGTGAATTTTTCAAGAAGGACAACTCTTGCCGGTGCTGCATGTGTCATCGCTGCCGCCGGTACCCGCAGAATGGCGCTGGCCCAGTCCGTCGACAGCCGGACCCTGACCATGGCGGTCGGCGCGACGGTGACATCCCTCGACCCCCACTTCCATCAGCTGACCCCGAACAACGCCGTTGCCAGCATGCTCTTCGACACCCTGACCCAGCTCGACGGCCGGGCGCGCCTCTCGCCCGCACTGGCGGTTGCATACCGCACCGTCGACGAGAATACCTGGGAGATCAAGCTACGCCCAGACGTGCGTTTTCATAACGGCAATCCGTTCACTGCCGAGGACGTCGCCTTCACCTTCGCGCGCATCCCGAACGTACCGAATAGCCCGGCATCGTACGCAACCTTCGTGCGCCCGATGAAAGCCGTCGAAATCGTCGATCCGCTGACCATCCGCATTCGTACCGACGGTCCATATCCGCTGATGCCGATCGATCTGGCCAGCCTGCGCATCCTCAACAAGGCAACGCACGAAAACGCCACCACGGAAGACTTCAACAGCGGCAAAGCGGCGATCGGTACCGGCCCATTCAAGCTGGTCCGCCACCAGCATGGCGACCGGATCGAATTCGAGCGCAACGAAAATTACTGGGGCGACAAGCCGGTCTGGGCGAAGGTCAATTACCGCATCATCACCAACGACGGCGCCCGCACGGCCGCGCTGAAAGCCAACGACGTACAGTTCATCGACACATTGCCCACCGCCGATCTGGCGCACACACGCGGCAATCCGGACGTCCGGATCTCGGAAATTCCGGGTACACGCCTGATCTATCTGGCGCTCGACCAGCATCGCACCACCGAGGCAACGCCCTTCATCACCGATCACGACGGCAAGCCCATCAACCCCAATCCCTTGCGTGACGCGCGGGTGCGCAAGGCGCTCTCGCTGGCCATCGATCGGCAAATGATTACCGCGCGCGTCATGGAGGGCGCGGCGGTACCGGCCGGACAATTGCTACCGATGGGCTGTTTCGGATCGCTTCCGGACCGGGAGGTGCCACGCCTCAATGTTGAAGAAGCCAAGCGCCTGTTGACCGAAGCCGGCTTCCCGAACTGATTCCGCGTCACCTTGCACGCGCCGAACGATCGGTATGTGAACGACAGCCGTATCGCGCAGACGATCGGCCAGATGTGGACCCGTATCGGGATACGCACCCAGATCGACGCCCAACCCTGGACCGCCTATGTCAGCCGAGTGGCCAAGGGCGAATTGTCGATCATGCTGTACGGGTGGACGTCGACCGGCGCCGAGGCATCCAACCCGTTGCGCAATCTGGTTTCCACCATTTCGCGCGAAACGGGGTACGGGGCCTCCAACCGGGGCCGGTATTCGAACCCGGCCGTGGATGCTCTTGTCGTACAGGCCATGCGCACACTAGACGACAAACAGCGCGAAGCCGTCCTGCAGGAGGCAACCCGCGTAGCCATGGATGATGTTGCGTTGATTCCGCTGCACTTTCAGACGAATATCTGGGCCATGCGCCGCCAGCTGTCGCACGAGCCACGGGTGGACGAGATGACCTTGGCGCAGGATATTACCCCCGCGTCCGCCGGACGCTGACAACTGCCGGAGCGCCACAACAAGTGGCGCTCCGGAAACCGAGCATGCTTGGGAGACGCTGAAAAGTCGATGACCGTCTATCTGATCCGCCGCCTGTTCCAGGCCATGTTCGTGATGCTGGCAATGACCGTCATCGTGTTCCTCGGCGTCTTTGCCATCGGCGATCCGGTCGAAATCCTGATCGCGCCCGATGCCGACCAGATCGAACGCGAACGCGCCATTGTCGCGCTCGGCCTCGATAAACCGTTATGGCTGCAGTATCTGCTGTTTCTCGGCAACGCGCTGCGCGGCGATCTTGGCCGCTCGTTCGTGTTCAACGAACCCGCGCTGCAACTGATCATGCAGCGCGCGCCGGCCACCCTGGAACTGGCGTTCGCGGCGTTGATCATCGCGCTGGTCATCGGCCTGCCGCTTGGTCTGTTCGCCGGCCTGAAGCCGAAGTCGATTTTCTCGCGCATCATCATGTCGGGCAGTATCCTGGGCTTCAGCCTGCCGACGTTCTGGGTCGGGCTGATGATGATCCTGCTGTTTGCCGTGGAGCTCGGCTGGCTGCCGTCGACCGGACGGGGCGAGACCGTCACCATCCTGGGCATGCGCTGGTCATTCCTGACTAGGGACGGACTGGCGCACATGGTCATGCCTGCCGTCAACCTGGCGTTGTTCAAAATATCGATGGTCATCCGTCTGGTGCGCTCCGGCGTGCGCGAGATCATGCAGCTCGACTTCGTGAAATTCGCACGCGCTAAAGGGCTTTCGCCTCTGCGCATCATTTCCGTGCATGTGATGAAGAACATCATGATCCCGGTGGTCACCGTGGTCGGGCTCGAGTTCGGGTCGACCATCGCGTTTGCCGTGGTGACCGAAAGTATTTTCGCCTGGCCCGGCATGGGCAAGCTGATCATCGACAGCATCAATGTACTCGACCGCCCGGTGATCGTCGCCTATCTGATGATGATCGTCTTCATGTTCATCATCATCAATCTGGTCGTCGATCTTTTGTATACCATCATCGATCCGCGCGTGCGTCTGGAAAGCAAGGCGTAAGGGGAACAGGCATGAGCTCTATAACCACCGCCGCCCCGCCCCCCACGATACGCGAAGAAACGCCTTTCCGTCGCTTTGTGTCGGAGTTCATGGAATCGAAGATCGCCGTTCTCGGCCTGGTCATCGTGTTCCTGATTGTGCTGGCGGCGATCTTCGCGCCATGGATCGTGCCGCAGAACCCTTACGATCTGCTTCAGCTCGGCCTCACGGACGACAAGCTGCCCCCGGGCGGCATCGGTACCGATCCGCAAGTTGGCATGTTCGGGCGCACATTCCTGCTCGGCTCCGATGCACAGGGGCGGGATATGTATTCGGCCATCATCTATGGCCTGCGCATTTCGCTGGGCGTGGGGATCGGCTCGGCGATCTTCGCCGGCATCGTCGGCACCACGCTGGGCATGCTGGCTGCTTATGCCGGCGGCAAGACCGATACCGTCATCATGCGCCTGGTCGACCTGCAGCTCTCGTTCCCGTCGATCCTGATCGCGCTGATGATCATGGCGGCGTTCGGAAAAGGCGTCATTAACGTCGTCATCGCGCTGGTGATCGTGGAATGGGCGTATTACGCGCGCACCGCGCGCGGCGCGGCGTTGGTGGAAAGCCGGCGCGAATACATCGAGGCCGCCGAATGTCTGGCCCTGCCCAGGCGCCGTATCCTGTTCCGGCACCTGCTGCCCAACTGCCTGCCGCCACTGATCGTCGTCGGCACCATCCAGGTGGCGCGCGCCATCTCGCTGGAAGCCACACTGTCCTTTCTCGGGGTGGGCGTTCCCATCACCGAGCCATCCCTGGGAATGCTGATCTACAACGGATACGAATACATGCTGTCTGGTAAATACTGGATCAGCTTCTATCCGGGGATCGCCCTGCTGATCACCATCTTCGCCATCAATCTGGTCGGCGACCATCTGCGCGACGTTCTGAACCCACGGCTGAAAAAATGACCGAAGCCCCTACTCTCGACGTGCGGGGTCTACGCACGCATTTCTTCACGCGGGCCGGCGTGGTCAAAGCCGTCGACGACGTGTCCTTTTCGGTCGGACGCGGCAAGGTGCTGGGGCTGGTTGGCGAAAGCGGCTCCGGGAAATCGGTAACCGGTTTTTCGATCCTGCGACTGGTCGATCCACCCGGCCGGATCGTCGATGGGCAGATCCTGTTCAAGGGCCGCGATCTGACCGGAGTGCCCGAGGAAGAGATGCGCCGCCTGCGTGGCAACCGCATCGCGATGATCTTCCAGGACCCGATGATGACGCTGAACCCGGTTCTGCGCATCGACACGCAGATGATCGAGACCGTGCTCGCACATGAAAAGGTCAGCCACAAAGAAGCGCGCCAGCGCGCCCGCGACACGCTGGGGATGGTGGGCATTCCAAGCCCGGACGAGCGGCTGAAAGCGTATCCACACCAGTTTTCCGGCGGCATGCGCCAGCGCGTGGCGATCGCCATCGCGCTGTTGCACCGCCCCGACCTGATCGTGGCCGACGAACCGACGACCGCACTCGATGTTACCATTCAGGCTCAGATCCTGGCCGAGACGCAGAAGCTGTGTGCGCAGTACGGCACAGCGATGATCTGGATCACCCACGATCTGTCCGTCATCGCCGGCCTGGCCGACGAAGTGGCGGTCATGTACGCTGGGCGTGTCGTGGAAAAAGGCGCAGTTAACGATGTGCTGGACAACCCGCAACACCCGTATACGCACGGGCTGATCGGCTCGGTCCCCAGCCGCAACCGCCGCGGCGAAAAGCTGCGTCAGATTCCCGGGATGACGCCGAGCCTGCTCAGCCTGGAACCCGGATGCGCGTTCCGGGCGCGCTGTTTCCGTGCCGGACCCGACTGTATGCAGGAGCCGGCGATCACCGTTCCTGCTCCCGGTCACGAACTGCGCTGTTTCTATCCGCTGAGCAAGGATGCCGCCGCATGAGCGAGTCCACCCCAAACGCCGCACCGATGATCGAAGTGCGCCATGTGTCGCGCCGCTTCTCACACAAACTCGACTTCGCGGCAAAACTGGCACAGAAGCTCGGGGCCGATGTGCATGAAAGTACCGTGCATGCGGTCGATGACGTCAGCCTGCAGATCTATCGCGGCGAAGTGGTCGGCCTGGTCGGGGAATCCGGGTGCGGCAAATCCACTCTGGGCCGCATGATCGCCGGCATTCTGCCCGTGTCGGAAGGCGAAATCTTCTGGAAAGGGCAAAACCGCAGCAGCCTGAGCGACCTTGCTGCGCGTGATGCCAAGCTGCGCATCCAGATGATTTTTCAGGACCCGTATGCCAGCCTGAACCCACGCATGCGCGTGGAAGACATCGTGGGTGAAGCACCGCTGTACCACGGCATCACCAAAACGTCGGAGTTCAACACATACGTCGATGCGCAGATCCGTCGCGCAGGCCTCGATCCGGCTTACAAGAAGCGTTACCCACACCAGTTTTCGGGCGGGCAGCGCCAACGTATCGGCATTGCGCGCGCGCTCGCCGTGCAGCCGGAATTCCTGGTCTGCGACGAAGCCGTTGCCGCTCTCGACGTATCGATCCAGGCGCAAATCCTCAACCTGTTCATGGATCTGCGACGCGACCTGAATCTGACGTATCTGTTCATCAGCCACGACCTCGGCGTGGTCGAGCATCTGTCGGACCGTGTTGTCATCATGTACCTGGGGCGCGTGGTGGAAACCGCCAATACGGAAGACATTTTCGCACGCGCCAATCATCCCTACACACAGGCACTGCTCAACGAAGTGCCGCGGATCGACACGCGCAAGCGCATTTTCGAAGGAATCAAGGGAGAAATCCCCAGCCCGCTCGCCCCCCCGCCCGGCTGCCACTTCCATCCGCGCTGCCCACACGCAACCGAGCGCTGCAAGCGCGAGCGTCCGGTTCTACGCGAAATCGCGCCGGGCCATCGAAGTGCCTGCCATCTGAACGACGGCGCATGACGCAACCGTCACCTTTTTGTTATTAACCTGCCGGTGGACATTAGAAAGCGAAGAATTATCTGGTTGCGTGTTGATTCTGTGTAACACCCACCCAACCTGTAGCGGGCAGGCCTGCATCGGTTTTCCGTCCCTTTTCTTGAATCCGCTGGTGCCAACCTGCTCATTCGGCTCTCAGAAAGCAAGGACAGGCTCATGGTAAACAAGACTGCCGCAGACACTTCTATCGAAACGGGCAACCAGATTCTGAATGACGCCATAGCCTATTCCGTCGACGCCTGGCAGCGCACCATTCTGTTCTGGGACGTTCTGCGACAGCGCAGTGCCGATTATCAGGTCAACATGGAATGCACTGCTCCTCACGTTCTGCGCTACGAGGGCGATGTGCTGATGGATGGCCGTTCCCTGCCGCGTCCGGTCAATTACGGTCTGGTGAAGATCCGCCCGCCGGAAGGCGTGACGATAGACCCCAAGCGCCGCCCATTCGTCGTGGTCGACCCACGCGCCGGTCAGGCACCCGGCATCGGCGGATTCAAAGCCGAAAGCGAAATCGGCGTCGCCATGCGGGCCGGGCATCAGTGTTATTTTATCGGTTTCCTGCCCAACCCTGAACCGGGGCAGACGATCGAGGATGTGATGCACGCCGAAGGCGCGTTTCTGGAAAAAGTGAACGAACTGCACGCGAACGGGGATGGAAAGCCCTGTGTGATTGGCAACTGTCAGGCCGGCTGGGCGGTGATGATGCTGGCCGCGACACGACCGGAACTGTTCGGCCCCATCATCATCGCCGGCGCGCCGCTATCCTACTGGGCCGGCGTGCACGGCAAGAACCCGATGCGCTATTCGGGCGGCCTGCTGGGCGGCAGCTGGCTGACCGCGCTGACCGGCGACATCGGTAATGGTAAATTCGACGGTGCTTGGCTGGTCGCCAATTTCGAGGGTCTGAACCTTGCCAACACGCTCTGGGATAAGCAGTACAACGTCTGGGCCAAGGTCGACACCGAAGCGCCGCGTTACCTGGAATTCGAGAAATGGTGGGGCAACCACATCATGCTCAATGCCGAGGAAATGCAGTACATCGCCGACAACCTGTTCGTCGGAAACCGCCTCGCCACGGCGGAAATGGTTACCCAGGCGGGTGAGCGGATCGACCTTCGCAATATCCGTTCGCCCATTCTGTGCTTCTGCTCGAAAGGGGACAACATCACCCCGCCACAGCAGGCGCTGGACTGGATACTGGACTTGTACCACGACGTGAACGACATCCGCATGCACGGGCAAACGATCATCTATGCCGTGCATGAAAACATCGGACATCTCGGGATCTTCGTCTCGGGCAAAGTCGGCAGCAAAGAGCACTCCGAATTTTCCCATCACATCGACGGGATCGATGCGCTGCCGCCCGGTTTGTACGAAGCGATCATGGTGCCGCATAAACCCACGGATACGCTCACGCCCGAATGCGGCGACTGGTTCGTGCGTTTCGAGCCCCGCACGCTGGACGATATCCGCAACATGGGCACCAACGACGCAGAGGACGAACGCCGTTTCGCCGCCGTGCGCCGGTTGTCCGAGATCACCAACAGTCTGTACAAGACCTGCGCGCAGCCTTTTGTGCAGATGATGGCGAACGAGCCGACCGCCACACTGCTTTCCAAGACCAACCCGGTTCGCATGCCGTTCGAATTCTTCAAACCGGACAATCCACTGATGCAGACGGTGGCGGATATGGCCGAATCCGTACGCAAGGACCGCACGCCGGTCACCAGCGACAACCCGTTCGCACACATGCAGCAACAGATATCGTCCCAGATATCGACGACGCTCGATTACATCGGACAGGCGCGCGATTTCATGACCGAGACCTGGTTCCTCAACACATACGGGTCGCCCATTGTGCAGGCGATGCTGGGACTGACCGCCACACAGGGCGCAATACGCCAGAACCCGGGAACCAGCCCGGCGACACTGGAATTCGTCCGTACCCGTCTGGCCGAACTGAAAGCGCGCGTTGCCCAGGGCGGCTTGGTGGAAGCGGCCATTCGCACCATGCTGTACGCAGCCGCCGGACAGGGGGTGGACGAACGCCACCTGACGACATTGCGACATATCCGCCAGACGCACGGCAGGAATCTGAAGATCGACAATCTTAAAGCGGTCATCCGGGAACAGGCGCTGATCCTCTGTATCGACGTCGACGCCGCCCTGGCCGCCATCCCCGCCATGCTGGACAAGGACGGCGTTTCGCCCGAGCAACGCCGGAAACTGATCGCCGGCACCCGAGTGACCTTCGAGTCTTCAGGCCCGCTCAACACAAAAACGCAGGATGCCTTGAAACGGCTGGAAGCTCTGATTCTGCCGCCGGCGGGGAAAAAGAAACCGTAGTTCTGGCAATCCCCAAGCGGTTCCGCCGCACTGACAGTCGCCGTTTCCCCTGGGAAACGGCGACATAAAAATCGCGATCAGCCCCGAACCGTGCACAGCATGTCGGCGGCAACGGCCTCGGCGACGCGCACGCCATCCACACCTGCCGACATGATGCCGCCCGCGTAACCCGCCCCCTCGCCCGCCGGATACAGGCCGCGCGTGTTCAGGCTCTGCAGCGTTTCGTCGCGCCGAATGCGCACGGGCGACGACGTGCGCGTCTCAACACCGGTCAGCACTGCATCGTGCATCGCAAACCCCGGAATCCTGCGATCGAAAACCGGCAACGCCTCGCAGATCGCCGCGACGATGAAATCGGGCAGGCAGGCGCGCAGATCCGTCAGGGTCACACCCGGCGTGTAGGACGGCTGCACCGTGCCCAGCGCCGTCGAGGCACGCCCGGCCAGAAAATCACCCACCAGTTGCCCAGGCGCCGCGTAACTGGCCCCACCCGCGACGAACGCGCTCTTTTCCAGAGCGCGCTGGAATTCGATCCCCGCCAGCGGGTGTCCCGGATAGTCCTGCGCGGGGGAAACGCTCACCACGATGCCGGCATTGGCGTTGCGTTCGGCGCGTGAATACTGGCTCATCCCGTTGGTCACCACGCCACCGGGCTCCGAGGTCGCCGCCACCACCGTTCCCCCCGGGCACATGCAGAAACTGTACACGGCACGCCCGTTGCCGGCATGATGCACCAGCTTGTAATCGGCCGCACCCAGCAACTTGTTCCCGGCATTGGGGCCGAAACGCGCCTTGTCGATCAGCGACTGCGGATGCTCGATCCGCACCCCGACCGAAAATGGTTTGGCCTCCATATAGACGCCACGGTCATGCAGCATGCGGAACGTGTCGCGCGCACTGTGGCCGATCGCCAGCACCACGTGCCGCGCCGGCAGATACGCGCCATCCGCCAGCATCAACCCGCGCACCGAACGCACACCATCGGAAGCCGTCTGGATGTCGATATCGTCCACGCGCACATCGAACCGGTATTCACCGCCCAGCGCCTCGATATTGGCACGCATCTTCTCGACCATGCTGACCAGGCGGAACGTGCCGATATGCGGCTTGCTGAGATACAGAATCTCGTCCGGCGCACCGGCCCGGACGAATTCCTCCAGCACCTTGCGGCCATAGTGGTTGGGGTCGCTGATCTGCGTGTGCAGTTTGCCGTCCGAGAACGTGCCCGCGCCGCCTTCCCCGAACTGCACGTTCGATTCCGGCGTCAGCACCGACTGGCGCCACAGGCGGAACGTATCCTTGGTGCGTTCGCGCACCGCCTTGCCGCGTTCCAGAATGATCGGGCGGAACCCCATCTGCGCCAGCAGCAGCCCGGCCAGCAACCCGCATGGTCCGGCGCCGATCACCACCGGCCGCTCCACCAGTTCGCCCGGCGCACGATGCGGCGCTTTATAGGTCGTGTCCGGCGCCGGCGACACATGCCGGCCGAGACGCACCGCGCTCTCGTCGCGCACCGTTACATCCAGCGTATAGACCAGTTTGATCGCATGCGGCTTGCGGGCATCGTAACCGCGCCGGAACACCGTCCAGAACAACAGATCGGCATTCCGCACGCCGAGCTGCGCGACAATCGCAGCCCGCAGATCGTATTCCGTATGATCCAGCGGCAGGATCAGATCGGTCAGTCGCAGCATCCATACGAACCCGGTAAAACCAATGGATGGATACCGGGCGGATGCCGGCTGGTCAAATCAAGCCGGTTTTTTGCGCAGCAGATATCTGTGCTTGCCTTCCAGCACCAGCATGCCGTGCTGGTTGTATACCGTGCTGCGCAACCCCACCACGCCCGTCGTTCGGCCGGGGGTCAGTTCATCCACTTCCAGCGCCGGATACACGGTGTCGCCTGCAAACACCGGATGCAGAAAGCGGCTGGACTGTTCCAGAAACGCCTTCAGCGATTCTTCGACCAGATGCGGAAAGATCCCCGCGCCCGCCGCCGTCTGGATCGCCACCTGAAACCCGTGCGCCAACATGTGCGGCATGCCGTGCGCACGGCAGTATTCCACGTCATAGTGCACGGGATGATTGTCGCCGCTGGCTGCCTGAAAGGCGAGGAACACCGCATCCGTCATCGTGCGGCTGGGCAGCGCAAAGCGCTCGCCGATTTTGAAATCCTCGAACCAGCGTTGTTCAGGCACCATGCGATGGGCCAAAGGGTTGAACGGTTTCACGACATCAGTCATTCGATTCGCATCCCGGACGCAGCAACGACGCGCCCCCATTTGTCGATTTCACTGTGAACGAACGCCCCCAGCGCCTCGGGCGGTGCCGGCTCGGCCAGATCGGCGCCGATTTCGGCAAAGCGAACCCGCAGCGCGTCGACTTTCATCGCCTGACGCACGGCGGTATTCAGCCGCGCAACCGCATCGGGCGGTGTATGCACAGGCACGAACAGACCGCTCCATGTATAGGCTTCGTATCCGGGCAGCGCTTGTTCGGCCAGTGTCGGGATATCCGGCGCGGCCTGATTGCGGGTCAGCATGGTGGTGGCCAGTGCGCGCACCGTGCCGCCGCGCGCGTGCGCCATGCCAGTCGCCACGGCATCCAGATAGAAATCGATCCGCCCGGCCGCCAGATCGGTGATCGCCTGCGCCGTGCCGCGATACGGAATGTGTTCGGCGCGCGTACCAGCCATCATCAGCATCAGGGCCGTACCGATATGCGGCGCGCTGCCGATCCCCGCCGAACCATAAGTCGCACGGCCATCCTGGGCGCGTAGCCAGTCCAGAAATTCGCGCCCGTTCCTGGCCGGCAGATCGTTGCGCACCAGCACGATCAGCGGCACCTTGGCCACCAGCGCGACCGGCATGAAATCGCGTTCCGTATTGTACGGAAGCCGGGGCATCAGGCTGGGATTGACCGCATGCGCCACCGTGGTCATCAGCATAGTCTGCCCGTCGGGGCGCGACGTCGCGACATATTCCGTCCCCGACTGAACACCCGCCCCCGTGCGATTTTCGACGATGACCGACTGGTGCAGTTCCTGTTCCATATATCCGGCCAGAAGGCGCGCCTGCACATCCGTCGGACCGCCGGCGGAATACGGCACCACCATGCGGATCGGCGCACCACCCGACTGCTGCGCCCACGCAGCGCGCAGCGTGAAAGCTGCGGCCCCCGCCAGTATCAATCCTCTGCGTTCCATCGGCATCCCCGTTTCCCCTTAGACGACTTTGTTTTTATGCAATCCCTCGATAGCGGGCGGCGTGTAACCCAGCGCCGCCAGCACCGCATCGGTATGTGCCCCCAAAGCAGGCACATCGCCCATCACCGCTTCCACATCGGCAAAATCCATCGGCGGCATCAACGCACGCACCGAACCAGCAGGCGTTTCGATCATCCGCCAGCGATCCCGCGCCGCAAGCTGCGGGTGGTCCCAGACCTGCCGTGCATCGTTCAGCCGCCCGTTGGCGATCCCGGCCGCCTGCAGACGCTCGGTCACTTCCTCGAGCCGCAGGTCAGCGAAAACTTCCTCGATCAGACGGGTCAGTTCAGCACGATTGGCAACGCGTGCCGTGTTGGCGGAAAAGCTTGCATCCAGCGCCAGACCGGGGCGTTTCAGCACGATGCAACAGAACTCCGCCCACTCACGTTCGTTCTGAACCCCCAGAAGAACGCACGCCTGGCCCTGGTCCACGCGATACGCACCGTACGGCGCCAGCCCCGGATGCGTGTCCGGGCGACGTTCCGGCGCGCCTGCCCCATAAGCCGCATGGTACAGTGCGTTGCCCATCCATTCGGACAGTGCGTCGATCATCGCGACGCGCACATGGGCGCCGCGCCCCGTCCGCCCGCGTCGCACCAGTGCTGCCAGACACGACGAGAACGCATACATGCCGGTTGCGATATCCGCCGCCGAGATCCCGGCCCGCGCCGGTGTCTCGGGCGTGCCGGTCACGCTCATCAGACCGGCTTCGGCCTGGATCAACAGGTCATAGGCCTTGCGGTCCGCATAAGGGCCAGCATCGCCGTAGCCCGAAATGTCACACACCACCAGCCCGGGATGGTGCGGGGCCAGATCGTCGTAGCTCATCCCCAGCCGCGCCGCCGCCCCCGGCGCAAGGTTCTGCACCAGCACGTCGGACCGCGCGATCAGCCGTGTGATGATCTCGGCAGCGTCCGGGTGTTTCAGATCCAGCGTCATGCTCTGCTTGCCGCGGTTCAGCCAGACGAAGAACGACGACTGTCCGAACACCGCACGGTCATAGTCGCGCGCGAAATCGCCGACACCTGGCCGTTCGATCTTCAGCACCTCGGCCCCCAGATCGGCCAGATGACGCGTCGCCAATGGTGCGGCAACCGCATGTTCGAACGCCAGCACACGAATACCTGCCAGCGGAAGATCCGCACCGGTGGCTATGGTTTCTTTCATGAACGCCTCCACAGCATGTCTGTACCTGTCTTGCGCGCATGTTCCAAACCAGTAATGCTGCGGTCATCATGAGAAAAACTCATACCGCAGAGAAGGTGTCGCTGCCGCCGTTAAACCTGTTACGCAGCTTCGAGGCCGCCTTTCGGCACCAAAGCTTTACCCGCGCCGCCGCCGAATTGGGAGTTACCCAAGGTGCGGTCAGCCGCGCCGTCGGCATTCTGGAAGATCATCTGGGCGTGCCACTGTTCGAGCGCACCGGTAGCGGCCTGGTGCCCACCCCGGGGTGCATTGTCTTTGCCCGTGATATTCAAAAAGCATTCACCTGCATCGTACATGCAACAAAAACGCTGACCACACAGATGCCCGAAACCCCGGTGCTGACCGTGCGCACCTATTCCGGCTTCCTGCTGCACTGGTTGCTGCCCCATCTGCCGGAATTCCGCGTACGCCACCCCGAGGTCGATCTGCGGCTGGTCTCGTCGAACGACGCGGTGCAGGTCGCACAGGGACAGGTCGACGCACGCATCCGCTATGGTCACGGACGCTGGCGCGGTGTGGAGAGCGTGATGCTGTTCGCCGACGAACTCTGCCCGGTCTGCGCGCCTTCGCTGCTCGACCCGGCGCATGGGCCGTATCCGCTTGAAACATTGCGCGACGCGACGTTGATCCATCAGCGCCATACACGCGGCGATTGGGACGAATGGCTGCAATCGGCCGGTGCCGCCAGTCTTCAGGCCAGGGAACATCTGGTGTTCGAAGAGCTCGGCGTTGCTTACGAGGCAGCGTTGTCGGGGCTGGGCATCGCGCTGGGACAACGGCGGCACCTGCGGCGCGAACTGGCCGCCGGCACACTGTTCGAACCCTTTCCGCACGTTCTGCGCCGCAATGCCGGGTACTACCTGACATACACCCCGGACCGCCTCGCCGTTCCGGGTTTTGCCGCCTTTCGCGACTGGCTGGTCGAGATCAGCCACAGATAAGCCGCCCGGCGAAAACCGGGCGGCTCGCAAAGGTTACGCTGCGCGCGCCTCGCGGATCGAGGATTCGAGGATATCCAGCGCCTCGTTCATCACGCCGTCCTGAATGGTGATCGGCGCCAGAAAGCGAATCACGTTTCCGTATACACCACAGGTCAGCAGGATCAGTCCTTTTTCCAGCGCCTTCAGACGCACCGCATTGGCAAATTCCGCCGACGGCGCCTTGGTTTTCGTATCGTTGAACTCGACTGCGTTCATGAAGCCGGGACCGCGGATATCGACGATCTCGGGCACGTCGTTGCGCAGGGATTCCAGGCGCTGCTTCAGCCGGTTGCCCAGCATGTTCGCCCGTTCGCACAGCTTTTCTTCTTCGATCACATCCAGCACCGCGTGCGCAGCGGCGACCCCCAGCGGGCTGCCCGCGTAAGTTCCGCCCAGCCCGCCGACACCAGGCGCATCCATCAGCTCGGCGCGACCCGTTACCGCCGCCAGCGGGAAACCTCCGGCCAGGCTCTTGGCCATCGTCGTCAGGTCGGGCGCGACATCGTGGTATTCCATCGCCATCAGGCGACCGGTACGGGCGAACCCCGTCTGCACCTCATCGGCGATCAGCAGAATACCGTGCTGGTCGCACAGTTTACGCAACCCGGTCATCAGTGCGCGCGGCGCTTCGTAAAACCCGCCCTCGCCCTGCACGGGCTCGATGATGATCGCCGCAACGCGCCCGGGATCGACATCGGCCTTGAACAGACGTTCCAGTGCGCCCAGCGAATCCTCGACCGACACGTCCTGCAGCGCCACGGGAAACGGCACGTGATACACATCACCCGGCATCGCTCCGAAGCCGACCTTATAGGGCGCGACCTTCCCGGTCAGCGCCATTCCCATAAAGGTGCGGCCGTGAAAGCTGCCGCCGAACGAGATCACCGCCGAGCGCCCCGTCGCGGCCCGCGCGATCTTGATCGCGTTTTCCACCGCTTCCGCGCCGGTCGTGACAAAAATGGTCTTCTTGGCGAACTTTCCCGGCACCAGTGCGTTCAGGCGTTCGGCCAGATGGACATAATTTTCATACGGGACGACCTGGTGACAGGTGTGTGTGAACTTGTCGATCTGCGCCTTCACGGCGGCAATCACCTTGGGATGACGATGTCCGGTATTCAGCACCGCAATCCCCGCCGCAAAATCGATATAGCGCCGCCCTTCGACATCCCATATTTCCGCGTTCTCGGCGCGCTCCGCATAGATCTGCGTCGTCAGGCCGACGCCGCGCGCAATCGATTCCGTTCTGCGTTCGGCGATGGCTGAATTTTTCATTTCCGATTCCCCTTCGTTCATACCATGCGGTTTTTATTGTGTCGGCCAGCACCGGCGGCCAACCATGACGACACCGCCTAGGGCCCGCCAGCCCTTGCGTATCCAGCGAATACAGGCACGAAACGGAAACCGGCACAAGTGACGACACAAGGGTGTGGTTTTCTGTTCCGCAAAAAAATCAACCATTACTCCGCTTGCGCGCCGTATCGGATTGACATCCGTGCAGAATCAGGCGGGTGTGCAGGGCGATCACATCTTCCTTCGACAGACGCCCATCCGGTTTGTACCAGGTGCAGACCCCGGTCAGCATGGCGAGAATCCCATATGCCGCAATATGCGTGTCCTTCAGATCGAACGCCCGTTCGGCACGCCCTTCATCCAGGATCGCGATCAGATACGATTCGTATTCACGCCGCAGACCGATAATGCGCTGGTAGTTCTTGCCGTCCAGACCGCGCAATTCGAAGTTCGCGACGAAAACCTCGCGCTTCTTTTCCATATGGTACATCAGATGGTGACGGATGAACCCCCGCAGCCGGTTTTCCGCGCTCTCTCCCCCGGCCTTCGACAGCACCAGTTGTGTCTGTTCGAGCAGCGAGGTCATATGATCGTGAATCAGACCGAACAGAAGATCCTGTTTGGTCTTTATGTGATTATACAGCGACGCGCTCTGCAGCCCGACTTCAGCGGCCAACTGACGCAGGCTCATCGCTTCGAAACCATGTTCGAAAATCAGACGCAGCCCCGCCTTGCGGATGGCCAGGGCCGTCGTCGGTCCATGGGAACCTGCCGTGCGTGTCATGTCTCGCTCTTCAACGGACGGGGCGGTCCTGTCGAACCGCGTCCATCCTCACCGTGAACACCGGCGCGCTACCTAACACAAAAGCACGCCGCCTCGCAAAACGCCACCTTCCCGCTCAGGCCGTCTCAGGAGCCTTCACGCCCAGCTCCTCCTCCATCGCCTTACGCATCAGAAATTTCTGCATCTTTCCGGTCACCGTCATCGGAAATTCCTCGACAAACCTGACATAGCGCGGGATTTTCTGATGCGCGATCTGGCCGTCGCAGAACATACGCAATTCCTCCTCGCTCAGCACTGCGCCCTCACGCAACCGCACCCAGGCGCACAGTTCCTCGCCGTATTTCAGGTCGGGCACACCGAAAACCTGCACCTCCTGAATCGATGGATGCCGGTAGAGGAATTCCTCGACCTCGCGCGGGTAAACGTTCTCGCCACCGCGGATCACCATGTCCTTGATCCGCCCGACAATGTTGCAGAATCCATCCTCGTCGATCGTCGCCAGATCGCCGGAATGCATCCAGCCGGCCAGATCGACCACCTCGGCGGTCTTGTCGGGTTGCCCCCAATAGCCGCGCATCACCGAATAGCCGCGTGTGCACAATTCCCCCCGCTCGCCGCGCGACACGATACGGCCGTCGACATCGACGATCTTCACCTCCAGATGCGGATGAATACGCCCCACCGTGGAAACCCGCCGTTCGATCGGATCGTCCAGCGCGCTCTGGAAGCTGACGGGGCTGGTCTCGGTCATGCCGTAGCAGATCGTGATGCCGGCGATGTTCATCTTGCTGACCACGCGTTTCATCAGCTCGATCGGACAGGTCGATCCAGCCATGATACCGGTGCGCAGGCTACCGACATCGAATTCGGAAAACCGTGGATGATCGAGCATCGAGATGAACATCGTCGGTACACCGTACAGTGCCGTACAGCGTTCCTCGGCCACGACCGTCAACGTTGCTAGCGGGTCGAACCCCTCGCCGGGATAGACCATGGCGGCGCCGTGCGTGACTGCGGCCAGATTCCCCATCACCATGCCGAAACAGTGATACAGCGGCACGGGAATGCAGATCCGGTCCTGTTCCGACAATGCCAGCCCGCGCCCAACGAAGTATCCGTTGTTCAGAATGTTGTGATGGCTGAGCACCACCCCCTTCGGCGCGCCGGTGGTGCCGCTGGTGAACTGGATATTGGCCGGTTCGTCGAATTGCAGGGTTTCTGCCAGTTCGCGCAATCTGGACCGTTCCGCCTCTCCTCCCAGAGCGGCGATATCGTTGAAAGTGAATGTCCCCGGCATGTTGCCGCCGATCTGGATCACGCAGCGCAGCGCCGGCAAGCGCTTCGCTGTCAGCTTGCCCGGCTGCGCCGCGACCAGTTCGGGCACCAACATGTTCACCATGCCCATGTAATCGCTGCTCTTGAACGACGTCGCCGTGATCAGTGCCGCGCAGCCGACCAAATTCAGCGCATACTCCACCTCCGCCAGACGGTAGGCAGGATTGATGGTCACCAGAATCATTCCGGCGCGCGCCGACGCGAACTGAGCCAACGCCCATTCGGCGCGATTGAGCGACCAGATCCCCACGCGATCTCCAGGTTTCAGACCTAGCGCCAGCAAGCCGGCGGCGAACGAGTCAGCGTGTTCCGACAATTCACGCCAAGTCCAGCGTATGTTCTGCCCCCGATCGATCAGCGCCGGACGGTCCGGCCAGCGTTCGGCCGCACGCGTCAACGCCTGCCCGATGGTTTCCCCGAGCAACGGCGCATCGGCAATGCCGCTGACATAGCTTGGCTGCATTTTCACCGACATTGTTTCCCCCCTGACATTGGTGCCGTTCCATCTGTTCTTGTTTCCAACGGCGGTTACTTTTACTTGCCTTCGTTCTCCCGGAGCAGAACCTGTGCTACCTTCGAAGTCGGCGCGCGCCCCAGTACCGCAGATATCTTTCGCCCAGCCGCGGCGACCTTTTCCAGATCGGCACCTGTTTCAATGCCCATACCGTGCAACATGTAGAGCACATCCTCCGTCGCGACGTTCCCCGACGCGCCGCGCGCATACGGGCAGCCGCCCAGTCCGGCGACCGCACTGTCGATCACCGCTACACCCAGATCCAGACAGGCCAGAATATTGGCGAGCGCCTGACCGTAAGTATCGTGAAAATGTAGCGCCAGCCGTTCGACCGGAACTTCGGCGGCGACCGCACTCAGCATCTCGCGCGCCTTGCGCGGTGTGCCGACGCCGATCGTATCACCCAGGCTGACCTCGTAGCACCCCATGTCGAGCAGCGCCTTCGCCACTTGCGCCACTGCCGCGGGCGCGATCGCGCCTTCGTACGGGCAACCCAGCACGCACGACACATAGCCGCGCACCTTCAACCCGGCCTCCAGAGCCGTTTCGCAAACAGGCGCAAAACGTTCGAGACTTTCCGCAATGGAACAGTTGATGTTCTTGCGGCTGAAACTTTCCGACGCCGCGCCGAACACGGCGACTTCCCCAACCTTCGCGGCCAGCGCAGCTTCAAGCCCCTTCATGTTGGGCACCAGCACCGGATAGGACACCCCTGGCTTGCGGCGGACCCGCGCCAGCACGTCGGCGGTATCCGCCATCTGCGGCACCCATTTCGGCGATACGAAACTGCCTGCCTCGATCACCGGCAGGCCGGCATCGGCCAGGCTTTCGATCAGCGCCACCTTCGCATCCAGCGGCACCACCGCGGCCTCGTTCTGCAACCCGTCGCGCGGGCCGACCTCGACGATGCGGATCTGCCGGGGAAGCATCGTCATGCCGCCTCCGCCGCCACGAAATCGACCAGTTCGGTGCCTTCCTCGACCTGATCGCCGACCCGGTAGCGCAGTGTTTCGACAATGCCGTCGGCCGGTGCGGCGATGGTCAGCTCCATCTTCATCGCCTCGACCACCAGCAGCGGCGCGCCGCGCTTCACCTCGGCCCCCGCTGCGACCAGCACCTGCACGATGCGCCCGGGCATCGGCGAGGTCAGTTTTCCGTCCCCCGACGCGATCGCGTGCCGCGGCGCCAGCGGGTCGATCAGCGTCAGGCGGTGATGCACACCATCGATCAGCACGGTCAGAACATTGTCCTGACGCACCACCGACACGAACGACTTCACGCCATCGACGCTCACCGACTGGCGATGCTGGTCCTGCAACGCCCCCTGTACATCCACTGAACCGTCGGGCAGATCCAGCCGGAAACCGCCATCAGCACCGGGATGAGCGCGTAGCGTAATCTGCTGCCCGTCATCCTCGAACACAACGTCCTGATAGCCATCACCGTTCATCCGCCACGCCCCCAGCGTGTTCCACGGCGACCACGGGTCCGCAGATGCGGCCGCCTTGCGTTCGGCGGCCGTCCTCTGGTCCGCCAGCACGCACTGCACGGCAGCGGCCAGCGCGCGCACCGGCGCGGGGCCGGTCGGTGCGAACAGTTCGGCGTCATGCCGCGCGATAAACCCCGTATCTACCCCGCCCGCGCGGAATCCCGGATGATCGGCGATCGCCTTCAGGAACGCGGTGTTGGTCTGCACGCCGACCACCTCGTACTCGGTCAGCGCGCCGGACAGGCGTTGCACGGCGGCGTTGCGATCGCGGTCCCAGACGATCAGCTTGGCGATCATCGGGTCGTAATGCACGGTGATCGAATCACCCTCACGCACGCCGGTGTCGATGCGCACATGCGCGCCTTCAGCGGGCGTGCGCAGATGCGCGATCCGGCCGATCGACGGCATGAAGTCGCGGTCCGGGTCCTCGGCATAAACCCGCACCTCGACCGCGTGCCCGGTGATCGTCAGGTCTTCCTGGCGCAACGGCAGCGCCTCGCCGGACGCCACGCGCAACTGCCATTCGACCAGATCGAGGCCGGTAATCATCTCGGTCACCGGATGTTCGACCTGCAGGCGGGTGTTCATCTCCATGAAGTAGAATCCATCGCCCTCGGCGATGAATTCGACCGTCCCCGCCCCCACATAGCCCACGGCACGTGCCGCAGCGCAGGCAGCCGCGCCCATTGCGCGGCGGCGCTCGGGCGACAGGCCGGGCGCCGGCGCTTCCTCGATCACCTTCTGATGGCGGCGCTGGATCGAGCAGTCGCGTTCGAACAGCGACACGGTGTTGCCATGCGTATCGGCGAACACCTGGATCTCGATATGGCGCGGACGGGCCAGGTATTTCTCGATCAGTACCCGGTCGTCACCGAACGACGATTGCGCCTCGCGCTTCGCCGCCGCCAGCGCCGCTTCGAAATCCGCCGCCGTCTCGACGATCCGCATCCCCTTGCCGCCGCCACCGGCCGACGCCTTGATCAACACCGGAAAGCCGATCTTATCGGCCGCCTTGCTCAGCACGGTCACGTCCTGATCGGCACCGTGATAGCCCGGCACCAGCGGCACGCCGGATTTTTCCATCAGCGTCTTGGCCGCCGCCTTCGATCCCATCGCCCGGATCGCCACGGCAGGCGGCCCGATGAAAACGATATCCGCCTTTTTGCACGCCTCGGCGAATGCGTCGTTTTCGCTCAGAAAACCATAGCCGGGATGAATCGCCTCCGCACCCGAACGACGCGCGACATCGATGATCCGCTCGATCTGCAGATAGCTCTCGCGGGCCGGCGCGGGACCGATCGGCCAGGCTTCATCGGCCAGATCGACGTGCCGCGCGTTCCGGTCGGCGTCGGAATAAACCGCGACCGTCGTGATACCGAGCCGGCGGGCCGTCTTGATCACACGGCAGGCTATCTCGCCGCGATTGGCGATCAGGATCTTTCTGAACATCAGCGCCGCCACCCCGGTTCGCGTTTCTCGAAAAATGCCGCCAGTCCATCGCGGGCCTCGGCCGAGGCCCGCGCCTCGGCGATCGCGCGCGCGGTATATTCGGTCACCTCCGCATCGATCGGCCGCCCTGCTACCCCGGCGATCAGACGCTTGGACTGCGCCTGCGCCTGCGGTCCGCCAGCCACCAGCACACCCAGCATCGCAGCAATGGCCGCATCAAGCTCCGCCTCGGGAACCACCGTCTGCACCAGCCCCAGATGCCGCGCCTCGGCCGCGTCGAACCGCTCGGCGGTCAGCGTATAGCGGCGCATGGCGCGCGGGCCGATGGCGCGGATCACATACGGGCTGATCGCCCCCGGCACCAGACCGAGCCGCACCTCGGACAGACAGAACAGCGTCGCATCCGCGGCAATCACGATATCGGCGCACGCCGCCAGCCCCATGCCGCCCGCAAAGCAGTGCCCATGCACACCGGCGATCGTCGGCTTCGATAACAGATCGAACGCCTGCAGCATGCCGGCCAGCGCCCGTGCATCCGCAATGTTCTCGGCCTCGCCGTAAGACGCCATGCGGCGCATCCAGTTGAGGTCCGCACCGGCCGAAAAGCTCTTCCCCGCACCGCGCAGCACGACGGCGCGCACCGCCGGATCGGCGTCGAGCTTGCGGAAGATGTCGGTCAGCGCGGCGATCAGTGCATCGTCGAAAGCGTTGCGCAATTCCGGGCGGTTCAATGTGACCGTGGCGACGCCACGCGGATCGACGGAACAAAGGACGGTTTCTGTCATCGCATTACATCCGGAAAATGCCGAAGCGTGTTGGTTCCTCGGGCGCGTTCATCGCCGCCGACAGCCCGAGCGCCACCACCATGCGCGTATCGGCTGGATCGATCACCCCGTCATCCCACAGCCGCGCGCTGGCGTAATAGGGATGGCCCTGGGTTTCGTACTGCTCGCGGATCGGCGCCTTGAATTTTTCCTCCTCGGCCAACGGCCAGATCTTGCCCTGCGCCTCCAGATTGTCGCGGCGGATCTGCGAGAGGACCGACGCCGCCTGTTCGCCCCCCATCACGCTGATCCGCGCGTTCGGCCACATCCACATGAAGCGCGGCGAATAGGCCCGCCCGCACATGCCATAATTGCCCGCCCCGAAGCTGCCGCCGATCACCACGGTGAATTTCGGCACCCGCGCGGTGGCCACGGCGGTGACCATCTTTGCGCCGTCCTTGGCGATGCCGCCGCGTTCGTATTTCGACCCCACCATGAAGCCGGTGATGTTCTGCAGGAACAACAGCGGAATGCCGCGCTGGGCGCACAATTCGATGAAGTGCGCCCCTTTCAGCGCGCTTTCGGAAAACAGCGTGCCGTTGTTGGCGACGATCCCCACCGGATAGCCCCAGATATGCGCGAACCCGGTGACCAGCGTCTGGCCGTAGAATTTCTTGAACTCGTCGAACGCGCTGTCGTCGACGAGGCGTGCGATGATTTCGCGCACATCGTACGGTTTGCGCGGATCGGCCGGGACGATGCCGTACAGTTCCTCGGCGGCGAAGCGCGGCTCGATAGGGCGGCGCAGTTCCAGCGCCATGCGTTTCGGGCGGTTGAACCCGGCGACGATCCGCCGCGCGATCCCCAGCGCATGACGGTCGCTTTCGGCGTAATGGTCGGTCACGCCGGAAATGCGGCTGTGCACATCGGCTCCGCCCAGATCCTCGGCGCTGACCACCTCGCCGGTCGCCGCCTTGACCAGCGGCGGACCACCCAGAAAAATCGTGCCCTGGTCCTTGACTATGATCGATTCGTCCGACATCGCCGGCACATATGCGCCCCCCGCCGTGCACGACCCCATCACCACCGCGACCTGCGGAATACCCTCGGCCGACATGTTGGCCTGGTTGAAGAAGATCCGTCCGAAATGGTCGCGGTCGGGAAATACCTCGTCCTGGTTCGGCAGATTGGCACCACCGGAATCGACCAGGTAGATGCACGCCAGCCGGTTCTGCGCGGCGATCTCCTGCGCGCGCAAATGCTTCTTCACTGTTATCGGAAAATAGGTGCCGCCCTTCACCGTCGCGTCGTTGGCGACGATCACGCATTCGCGCCCCTGCACGCGGCCGATGCCGGTGATGATGCCGGCCGATGCAATGTCGCCGCCGTACATCCCGTGCGCGGCGAGCTGCGAGAACTCCAGAAACGGCGCACCCGGGTCGATCAGCGTGCGAATGCGGTCACGCGGCAATAGCTTGCCGCGCTCCAGATGCCTCTTCCGCGCAACCGCACCACCGCCTTCGCGGACGCGCTCGACCTGTTCGCGCAGATCGGCGGTCAGGCCGCGCATGATCTCCGCATTGGCGCGGAAACCTGCGCTCCGCAGATCGAGGTCGCTGCCCAGGATGCTCATGCGCTGGCCTTCAAAAGCTCGCGCCCGACCAGCATGCGCCGGATCTCGGACGTGCCGGCGCCGATCTCGTACAGCTTCGCGTCGCGCAGCAGACGCCCGGTCGGGTAGTCGTTGATATATCCATTGCCGCCCAGACACTGGATGGCCTGCAACGCCATCCAGGTGGCCTGCTCGGCGGCATACAGAATGGCACCCGCGGCGTCCTGGCGCGTCACCTGCCCGCGGTCGCACGCCTGCCCGACGGCATAGACGTAAGCACGCGCCGCATTCAGCGCGACATACATGTCAGCGATCTTGCCCTGCATCAGCTGAAATTCGCCGATCGGACGGCCAAACTGCTGGCGTTCACGCACGTAGGGCAACACGACGTCCATGCACGCCTGCATGATGCCGAGCGGTCCCGCCGCCAGTACGGCGCGTTCGTAGTCAAGGCCGCTCATCAACACGCGGACCCCTTCGTTCACCGCGCCCAGCACGTTTTCCTCGGGAACCTCGCAGTCCTCGAACACCAGTTCGCTGGTGTTCGAGCCGCGCATCCCCAGCTTGTCGAGCTTCTGTGCCGGCGTGAACCCCTTGAACCCCTTCTCGACCAGAAACGCAGTGATGCCGCGCGGCCCGGCGTTGATGTCGGTCTTGGCGTAAACCACCAGCGTGTCGGCATCGGGGCCGTTGGTGATCCACATCTTGTTGCCATTGAGGACAAAGCGATCGCCGCGCCTGTCGGCACGCAGCTTCATCGACACCACATCGGACCCCGCCCCGGGTTCCGACATCGCCAGCGCGCCGACATGTTCGCCGCTGGTCAGTTTGGGCAGATAACGCCGCTTCTGTTCGGCGCTGCCATTTAGCTTGATCTGGTTGACACACAGGTTGGAATGCGCGCCGTACGACAGCCCGACCGACGCCGAGGCGCGCGAAAGCTCCTCGACCGCGATCATGTGTTCGAGATAGCCCATCCCGGCACCGCCGTATTCCTCGGCGACCGTGATGCCCAGCAGCCCCAGCGCCCCCATCTTGGGCCAGAGATCCATCGGGAACTGATTGCTGCGATCGATATCGGCGGCGCGCGGCGCGACTTCTACCGCCGCAAAGCCGCGCACCGTATCGCGCAGCATATCGGCAGTTTCGCCAAACGTGAACTTCAACGACAAGGCATGAATTCCCATGGCGTTTCCTCCCTAAACCGGCTTCAGCTGGCTCTATTTAACTAACGATCATACGTTAATTATCCAGAGTGTCAACACCTCGATTTTACAGACATCTCCCGTTGGCGAATTTCTCGGAAGGATTTTGCTATTGGGCTGCTTTAAAACGAAAACGCTTCCCTGCGTCAGAGACGCGTGCGTCTGGCAGGAGCATGACGATGCAAGCGGCCCCTAAAAACCGGCCACAGACCGGGCATATCCGGACAACCATTCCGGTGTATCAGGCGGCGGCCTCATAAGCGGAAGACGGGGAGAAAGGACCGATCTCCCCGTTGGAATGCGACATGCCGCCCGGCGTTCAGATGGCGGCGCTGTCTGCCAGTCTTCTGGCGTCTCGCCGCAGACGCATCACACCCCACAGAGTGACCAGAAGGCCGCTCCCGCAGATGATCGCCCAGCCCAGCACCCGATCCCAGAAATACCGCAGGCCGAAATCGGTGCTCAACACTCCCGGATAGTCAGGGGACATCATCACCACACCGCTGCGGGGCGGCCGGGCCGTGGGGAACCAGTAACTCAAAGTGCGGGTGATCCGCTGCCCATCCGGGCCCGGTGCACTGACGGTTACCCGGCAGTTCGACCCCTCGCAGACGCCACTCAACCTTCCGTTCGCGGCGGGCCGGGCGATATCACGGATGAGGTAATCATCACGCAGATCGTGCACGGTCAGAGAGAGAACGAGGACCGTATAGAGACCGCCGACAATAGCGAGTAACCAACTGAAAAACCGACGAAACCGCGACGGGGCCGCTTCGGAACTCATTTTGTATCCACCTAATCCGCTCAGGGCAAACAAGTTCATTGCTCAATAATTGATTTAATTTTAAAAAACCAGCCCGCACCGGCAGCAGCCATCACATCCTTGAAGAATTTCTCCGTCACACTGATTATGTTGCCAAGCTGCGGTCAAAGCGGCGTGCAGCAATATTCCGCGCGCGCATCATCGCATGGAAAGCCCCCTGGTTCGGGTTCCCCCGCGCATGGGCCTCAAGCATCCCTCCGCCCCCGCCAGTGCAACGCGACATAGACACACAACGCCGTCCATGCGGCACCGACGCTCCAGCCGGCCAGCACATCGCTGGGCCAGTGTACGCCCAGATAAATGCGGCTGACACCGACCCAAAAGGTCAGCAGCACCGCCATCACCATCGCGAACGCCCGCATCCGCCATCGGCTGTGCAGGCGCGCGAACAGCACGCCGCAGGTCAGATAGGTCGTGGCAGACAGCAGTGAATGCCCACTGGGAAAGCTTGCCGTGTAAACATGTGATCCGTAAGGCACCAGATCGGGCCGAGGCCGGTCGAACCCCAGTTTCAGCAGGCTGGACAATACCAGCGCCCCGCCGATCGTCCCCAGCACGAACAGCACCGAACGGTAACGGCGCGCCATCGCGAAATACAGGACCAGCATCGTGGCGATCAGGCCGAGCACCGCCACGCCCCCCATGGCGGTGAAGTCGCGCATCATCTCCTGCAGCCAAGTCGGCCCCAGCGGCCGGGCCGGGTCGGCCGGGTCGCGCAGGGCCAGTAGAATTGCCCGGTCCGCCCCCAGCGTATTGCCCGCAACCACCGCACTGGCCAGTTCGAGGAACGCCCACGCGCCCAGACTGAAAATGCTGAATGCCGCAAGCGCTGTAATTCCCCCGGAACGCAATGCCCCAGTCCAGAGCGAAATCGGCCAGTGCAAAATCGGCCAGCGCGAAATCGGCACGCCCTTCATTCGGGCTGCCGGAAAAACGCATCAGCCGCCTGGCGATGCCCCTGCTTCGTGGTGATCGCCACCTCGGCGCGCATGATCTCGGCCTTCAGGGCGGCGATATAGGCCAGCAGGTCGTCCACATCCATACGGTCCAGCACCGGTTTGGCCACCAGCGGGGTGGGGCGTTTCGGCTGACCGTCGTCGTCGTCGTACATTCTGTGCTCCCTTGCCAACCGCCCCCGAATCAGCACCAAATATCTGCTTTAAAGGGTTTTTTATAGCATATTCTTTCCGGATTTTCCGCCATTCCGTCTTGACCGGGCCGGTTGCGCCGCGCATATCCAACCCTCTCCCCTCGGGCCAATGACCCGCCGGATGGAAGGTTTCCAGCGTATGACTCTACCTCTGATGCCCAAAGCCACCGCCGTGTGGCTGATCGACCGCACCGCCCTGACGTTCGAGCAGATCGCCGCCTTTGTCGGCATGCATCCGCTGGAAGTGCAGGCCATTGCCGATGGTGAAGTCGCGCAGGGCATCGTCGGCTACGACCCGATCGCCAACAACCAGTTGACCGCCGAGGAAATCAAGCGCTGCGAGGCCGACAAGACCGCGCGCCTGCGCATGGCCGACGCCGCCATCCCGATGCCGAAGCGTTCGAAGGGCGCGCGGTACACCCCGGTTTCCAAGCGCAACGACCGCCCGGACGCGATCGCCTGGATCCTGCGCAACTATCCGCAACTTTCGGAAATGCAGATCGGCAAGCTGCTGGGCACCACCAAGGACACGATCCACAAGGTGCGCGACAAGACCCACTGGAACAGCGCCAACATCAAACCGCGCGATCCGGTGATTCTGGGCCTGTGTACGCAGTCGGACCTGAATTATCTGGTGGAACAGGCCAACGAACGGCTGGAACGCGAAGGCCGGGACATCCCCGCGCCGCAGCCCTCGGACAGCCACAGCGCGGACTGATCCATCCCGCAGCATCCATCCCACAGCACACCCGCAAAAAAACTGCCCGCTTTCGCGGGCAGTTCCTTTATGAAGCAGATCCCGGCTCTAGGCTGTTTCAGCCAGCCGGGCTATTTCGTCCTTCAGATGCAATTTTTCGAGTTTGAGTTTGACGAGCGTGTCCTCGTCGGGACGTGGTCGGTGTTCCTCCGATGCGATGCGGGCTTCCAGCCCCGCATGCCGTTCCTTAAGGGTTTCAATGCGCGCTTCCACACTCATGTCTGCTCCTATTCGGCTACCAGCACGAGAAGTCTACTGCCGCGACATGGGCAAAGCCACCATTATTCACACCGGTAACTTTTACTGTAGAATGGCCGGTGCACGGTGCGATCCGAGGTAAGAAGGTGCCGCACTACATTCAGGGCCGAGAACAACCGCGATGCTGACTGACCGGGACACATTGCTGCGCCGACTGAACGAACTGCGGAGCGAACACCGTGATCTGGACACGGTCGTCAGCCGTCTTTCAGAACTCAAACCGGTCGACCTGCTGCAGATCCAGCGCCTGAAGAAACGCAAACTGAAACTGAAAGACGAGGTAGCCTGGCTGGAAAGCCGCCTGCTGCCGGATATCATCGCATGACCCTTTCCCCGCTGATCGGCATCATCATGGGTTCCCAGTCCGACTGGACCACCATGAGCCATGCCGCCGACACCCTGAACAAACTGGAAGTTCCGCACGAAACCCGGATCGTTTCCGCGCATCGCACGCCGGACCGGCTGGCCGAATACGCCAAAGCCGCACGCGGGCGCGGGCTGAGGCTGATCATCGCCGGCGCTGGCGGCGCGGCCCATCTGCCGGGCATGTGCGCCGCCTTCACGCCCCTGCCGGTGCTGGGTGTGCCGGTGGAATCCCACGCGCTGAAGGGTATGGACAGCCTGCTGTCGATCGTGCAGATGCCGGCCGGCATTCCGGTAGGAACGCTGGCGATCGGTAAGGCCGGCGCGATCAACGCCGCCCTGCTGGGCGCCGCCATCCTGGCCGGCAACGACGCCGCACTGGCGGCGCGGCTCGATGCCTGGCGCCAGGCCCAGACCGCCGCCGTGGCGCTCGAGCCCATCAGTCCGCCGACAGAATAATGCCGCAGCAGACACCTCCACTCCCCCCCAACGCGGTGATCGGCATCGTCGGCGGCGGGCAGCTCGGCCGGATGTCGGCGCTGGCCGCCGCCCGGCTCGGCTATCGCACCCATATCCTGACGCAGGAGGCCGACGGCCCGGCTGCACAAGTTGCCGCGGATGTGACGGTCGGCGGCTACGACGATCCCGCCGCGCTGCGCGCCTTTGCCGAACGGGTCGATGTGGTGAGCTTCGAGTTCGAGAACATCAGCGCAAAAGGCCTTGATCTTCTTGAATCTCTGAAACCAGTACGCCCCTCGGCCGAAGTGCTGCGGATCAGCCAGGATCGGGTGGCGGAGAAGACTTTTCTCAACCAGGCCGGCGTCCCCACCGCCCCCTGGAGAGCGGTGCAGACCCTTGAAGATCTCGAAAATGCCGTAAAATCAATTGGATTACCGGTAGTCTTGAAAACTACCCGGCTCGGGTACGACGGTAAAGGGCAGGTCGTGCTGCGCACCCCCGAAGATCTGGCCCCGGCTTTTCAGGCGCTGTCCGGTCCTCCGCTGGTCCTCGAAGGGTTCATCGATTTCTCGGTGGAGCTGTCGGTGGTGCTGGCGCGTGGCGTGGATGGCAGCATCGCCTGCTTCGACGCCGTGGAAAACCGCCACCACAACGGCATTCTGGATCTGACCCTGGCCCCAGCGCGCATCCAGCCCGACATCGCCGCCGCCGCGCAGCAAGCCGCCCGAAAAGTCGCCGAGGCGATCAACCTCGTCGGGCTGTTGTGCGTCGAGATGTTCCTGGCCGCCGATGGCCGCATCCTCGCCAACGAGATCGCGCCGCGCCCGCACAACTCTGGCCATTGGACCATGGACGCCTGCGCAATGAGCCAGTTCGAGGCGCATATCCGCGCCGTGGCCGGCCTGCCGCTGATCCCCGCCGTCCGGCATTCGGACGCGGTGATGAAGAATCTGGTCGGCCCCGAAGAGATGGCGCTGTGGCCGCAGATCGTCGCCACCCCGGGGCTGATCCCGCACCATTACGGCAAGGCCGAGGCCCGCCCAGGCCGCAAGATGGGGCACGTGAACCGGTTGTTTCCGAAGGATGCACTGCCGAGCGATACCGGCATCATCCAGGCGCTGGGCGTCGCCGTGCCGCGTTCCGGATAGGGGGCCTATTCGCCGCGCTCGAGCAGCGCGGTGATCTCGACGCGCGAAGCCGGAGTGCGATCGGGACCGGTTCGGCTGACCAGCAGCGCGGCGGCGGCGGCGGCGAAGCGAAAAGCCGGAACCAGCGCCTGCCCTTCCGCCAGCGCCACCGCCAATGCACCGTGGAACGTGTCGCCGGCGCCGGTCGTGTCGCGCACCTGCACGCGAAACGACGGCAGCTCGTAAAATTCCGCGCCATCCCAGATCAGCATTCCGTCGCCGCCGCGCGTCACCGCCGCCACCTGCGCGCCCAGCCGCACCGCGGCGCGCAAGGCCGTGCGCGGGTCGCCGGCGCGGAACGCGCCCAGCCCCGTCTCGCTGAACACCGCATGGCTGGCCAGAGGCACCAGTTGTTCCAGAATGTCGCCCTCGGTCAGTTCGGCATCCAGCACCGACGGCACGCCGCGTTCACGCGCCACACGCAGCAGACGCCGCGCACCGAGCACCCAGCGGGGGTCGGTGCAGACCCCGTCGCAGGCCGGCACCTCGAACCAGTCGGCATCGCCCGGCAGGGCGCTGCCGCGGTACCCCGCCGTCAGCCGCTCGCCGCGCGCATCGACCAGCACGGCAGCCACCGGGGTCTGCGCGCCGGGAAAGACGCGCAATTGCGATGTGTCGATCCCCGCCTGCTCCATGCGCGTGCGGATCGACGCCGCCGCCGGGTCGTCGCCGACCCGGCCGATGAAGCTTACCTTCCCGCCCGCGCCCGCCGCCGCCAGCGCCGCCACCGCCCCCATGCCGCCGACGCGCCGCGTATAGGTTTTGCTGCGCAGCTTGGCAGGTGGCAGTTTTACCTCGTCCACCCCGAATACGTGGTCCAGCGTGCTGTGCCCCAGTGCGACGATACGGCTTTCCATGGCATCCCCGAATCTGTTGAATACGGGTATGACTCTGGAAGCCGAATACAACAACCGTATCCGCCTGCCCGCCTGTCAGGCCATTCTCGACGGCTGGGCGCGCGATGCGGCGGCTTTCCGCAACCAGCACCCGCATGCGCAACTGGGGCTTTCCTATGGCTATACCGAGCGGCAGCGTCTGGACCTGTTCTGGCCCGATGCGGCGCACGAGGCCCCCGTTGCGCTGTTCATCCACGGCGGCGACTGGCAGTCGCTGGACCGGTCCTGGGTCAGCCACATGGCACGCGGGCTGAATGCACACGGGGCGGCGGTGGCGATGCCGTCCTACGACCTGTGCCCGTATGTGCCGCTGACCGAGATCGTCACCCAGATCCGCCGGGCCGCCGGTTGGCTGGCACGACGCACCCGGCGCCGGGTGCTGGCGATCGGCCATGGCGCCGGCGCGCATCTGGCGGCAATGCTGATGGCCACCGACTGGCGCGCCGAATCGCTGTCCGCCGATACCGTCCCCGCCGGCCTGCTGATCTCGGGCCTGTTCGATCTGTCGCCGCTCATCGCCACCAGCCTGAACGACGGGCTGCGTCTGCATCTGAGCGACACACCGGCCGTGTCGCCCGCGCGGCTCCCCGCGCCTGCGCATCGCGGTCTGTGCGTGGTGACGGGGGGTCTGGAAAGCGACGGCTACCAGCGCCAGAGCCGCGAACTGGCGCACGCCTGGCACGGTACCCTGCACATGATCGCCGCTGCGGACCATCTGGAAACACCGGCCGGTCTGACCGATCCGCAAAGCGACCTGATCGCGGCTGCACGCGCACTGATCCCGCATATCTGACATGAGAGATTCACACATACCATGAAGAAACACCTTTTCCGCGCGGTCATCGCACTCGCGCTGTTCGTGATCATTTACCCGGCCGTGCGTTACTTCAATCGCCCGCAGCAGGCGCCGCTCAAACCGGCGATCGAGCTGGCCATCGCCCGGCCGGCCGACACCATGATCGATCTTGCCGCGACTGTGCCGTTCGACTGGGACGAGCTGTTCATCTTCACGCCCTATTCCTCGGGCGAGGAAGCCTGTGCGCTTCTGAACCTCGGCTGGCTGGACTGCCGGATCAACATCTCCGGCGAGGCCGGCAGCATCCTCGGGTCCTCCTACATCCCCGAAGGCGGCGACCTGCTGGTCTTCCGCCGCGCCGGCAACATCGTGCATACAGAGCTGGCAGGCCGTAATTTCGGCACCGACCAACAGGCCCCGCCACGCCCCGTGCGCCGTGACGACGCCCGCTTCGCCATTCTGCGTACGCAGGACGGGTCTGCATCGCTGCGGCACGTCTCCGGCCGCTGAAACCGGCCCCCGGCTTGCCGGATCGGGCGACCGATGCCATGTTCCGGCCGGAAACTTCAAAAACTTTGCTGCCACCGCACAGGAGTGATTATGGCCAAGATCAAGGTGAAAACGCCGCTCGTGGAGCTCGACGGCGACGAGATGACGCGCATTATCTGGGGCTTCATCAAGGACCGCCTGATCCTGCCCTACCTGGACGTCGAACTGAAATACTACGACCTCGGCATCGAATATCGCGACAAGACCGACGACCAGGTGACGGTCGATTCCGCCAACGCGATCAAGCAGTACGGCGTCGGCGTGAAATGCGCGACCATCACCCCCGACGAAGCGCGCGTGGCCGAGTTCGGTCTGAAGAAGATGTGGCGTTCGCCCAACGGCACGATCCGCAACATCCTCGACGGCACGATCTTCCGCGAACCGATCATCTGCAGCAACGTGCCGCGTCTGGTGCCGCACTGGTCGAAACCGATCGTCATCGGCCGCCATGCCTACGGCGACATCTATCGCGCCACGGAAACCAAGATCCCCGGCCCCGGTAAGGTAACGCTGAACTATCAGCCGGCCGACGGCGGCCCCGCGCAGGTTCTGGAAGTGCACGACTTCAAGGGCGCCGGCGTGACGCTGGGCATGCACAACACCAAGGCGTCGATCGAAGGCTTCGCGCGCGCCTCGTTCAACTACGGTCTGGTGCGCAAATATCCCGTGTATCTGTCGACCAAGAACACCATCCTGAAAGCCTATGACGGCATGTTCAAGGACGTGTTCCAGGACATCTACGACGCCGAATTCAAGACTAAGTTCGAAGCGTTGGGCCTGACCTACGAACACCGCCTGATCGACGACATGGTAGCATCCGCCCTGAAATGGGAAGGCGGTTATGTCTGGGCGTGTAAGAACTACGACGGCGATGTGGAAAGCGATATCGTCGCACAGGGCTTCGGCAGTCTGGGGCTGATGACATCGGTGCTGCTGTCCCCCGACGGCAAGACGGTGGAAAGCGAGGCCGCGCACGGCACGGTGACCCGCCACTACCGCGAGCACCAGAAGGGCCGCGAAACAAGCACCAACCCGATCGCCTCGATTTTCGCGTGGACGCGCGGGCTGGTCTACCGCGGCCAGTTCGACAATACCCCGGATGTCGTGCGGTTCGCCGAAACACTGGAACGCGTCTGCGTCGAAACCGTCGAGAGCGGCTTCATGACCAAGGACCTGGCCATTCTGATCTCCAAGGATCAAAAGTGGCTGAATACGCAGGATTTTCTTGCGAAAATCGATGAAAACCTGAAAATCGCCATGACTCGCGGTTGATATTTAATGTCTTCGGAAAACCGCCCCGCATGGGCGGTTTTCCGGCCGGGGCTTTCCCCTGAATATACTTTTCATTGCAATGCAGTCGGCCAATGTTCTAGGTCTGACATAATTCGGACCTTTTGAGCAGCTACAGGGGTGGCTGCCCATTGCATACTGTAGACACGGAGAATTCTATGCGGCTTCGCCTCGTGCTTCTGGCACTGCCCGCCCTTTTGGCTGCATGCGCGCGGTCACCTCAGGTCGCCTACGTTCCGCCGACCCCGCAGCCCATCAGCCCGGTGCTGACCGTCACCCAGCCGCGGGCACGTATGTCGGCGGCCGAGAAAAACGCCTTCGATATCGCGGCCCTGAAAAGCCAACTGATGGTCATCTCGCTCACCTGCCGCAATGACCAGCCCTACAACGATTTCGTCAATCGGTTCCGGCGCAATCTGATCAGCACCGACCGTACGCTCAGCACATGGTTCTCGCGTACTTACGGCGCCAGAAACGGCCGTAAGCAGCACGACGACTTCATCACGATCCTGGCCAATGCACAGTCGCAGGAAGGTATCCGTCAGGGGCGCGTGTTCTGCGACAACATGGCACCGCTGGTCGCCGAGATCGCGCGGCTCGAGACGATCGAGGCTGCCAGCACCTATGCCGCCAATCAGCAACTCGGCCAGCCGGTTCTGGCGCCTGAAGTCGCCGAAGCGGCGGCACCTGCCCGTGCCAGCACATCACGTCCGGCATCCAGCCGTTCCGCACGCGCGAATACCGGACGGCGCTAAGCCAACCGCAAGATCGCCATAAAAAACAAGCCCCATTCAGGGGCTTGTTTTTTATGCACTTCAGTGGACCAGCCGCAGAGATCGCTCTCTGCGGCATGCTCGGTCACTTCAGGACGATTTCTACACGCCGGTTCTGCGGTTCACGCACACCTGCTGCAGTCGGAACCAGCGGACGCGAGAAGCCGAACGCCTGAATGGTGATTGCGTTCTGCGGCACACCCTGGCGCACCAGTTCCGATGCCACGTTTTCCGCACGACGCAGTGACAGCCGCTGGTTGTAGGCCGCCGTCCCCGTATGGTCGGCATGCCCCGACACCTCAATCGTCGTCACCGCCGCCTCACGCGAGTTGGTCGCCGCTTCGGTGATCACCTGCCGCGCGCGGTCACTCAGGTTGGCGCGATCCCAGTCGAAGAATACCAGATAGGTGCGTGCGATCGTCTGGGCGGCCGGCGGCGCCATCACGGCCGGCGCCGGTGTGTTGAACGCATAACGCGCGCCGATCAGGAACGAATGATTGCGGTTTTCCAGTTCCACCCCGTCGAATTCAGGATCGAGTGTTGCGAAGTAGCGATACTCGGCGGTGACCGCCAGACCGGGCACCGGCGCGATCGGGAACGACAGGCCGACAATGCCCTGATAGGCGAACTGGTTGTCCGAACCGCTGTAGCCGATGCTGCCCGGGCCGGACCCGACATGCGCCTTGCCGCGTATCCACGCCCAGCCCACACCGGCGCCGATATACGGTGACATCCAGTCAAGCCCCAGATCGATATCGTACAGCGCGTTCACCATCGCACCCCACTGGCTGAAGCTGCCATTGGAATCCGCCGCGAGGCCCACATTATCGATGCGTGTGTTATCGCCATCGTTGCTGCGATAATTGCCTTCCAGTTCCAGGCGCAACCCGTTGCCGAAGCCCCACCCGAGACTGCCCAGACCGACCCAACCGCCGTCGTACGACTGATGTCCCGTCGCGCCATTTGGAAGAAGCGGGCTGCGATCAAACGTAAGATCGCTTCCTTGATGAATGTTGTACCCGGCACCTAGGCTAATATACGGGCCACTGACCGGCTGTGCGAAAGCGACAGCGGGAACGGTAAAGACAGTCGCAGCTAACAGCATGCTACGGATAGACATTCGGTTATCTCCTCAATTGATTCTTCAGGGCGTCGGTCTTGCAGGAGCCTCTTTATTCTACCTGCAAATTTCGATATCGAAAAAATAATAGGAATTGAGGAAAAGAAAAAAGCGTAAAAGCGGATTTTTCTATATGTTCCCGCTCCCATGTGACAGATTTACATCAAGATCACATGATTGAAGTTAAATTATATTTGTAAAATTCCCTCTTCGGTTGCTTATATTTAATAGGTTACACAGCAAATGCTCGTCTATTGTTGAAAATATACTATGTGATATTTCTATTAGGTCGTCTGATCACACTACCCGGCTCTGGCCGCCCAGGCACCGCCGGCGGCCACCAGCACCGCCGCCAGCCCCACCCAGACCGTCAACGTTGCCTCGCCTGCTGCGACCAGCAGCAAAGTCGACACGACCGGCGTCGCATAGGCCAGCGTGCCCAGCACACGCGGGTCGCCAGCTTTCATGCCGATATCCCACAGGAAGAACGCGCCCCCGACCGGGCCTGCACCGATCAGCAGAATAACGGCGTATACGTGCCAGTCGGGCAGCACCGTGGTTTCCATGCCCAAATGCAAACCGCCGGCAAGCAACGCAGAAACGGCACAGAACCCGGCCAGCGCATCGGTCGGCACGCGCGTGAACCAGCGCGACAACACAGAATACAACGCCCAAACCGTCGCCGCCCCCAGTGCCGCCGCATACCCCGGAATGGCATCCGTCTGGAACGCGGCCTCTCGCCCGATCAGCAACATGCAGCCGGCAAACCCCAGCGCAACACCCAGAAGATGCGTCCAGCGCAGGCGCATACCGAGCAGCACACAACTGAACACCACGATCAGCAGCGGCCACAGGTAATTCAGCAGATTGGCTTCCACCGCGGGCGCCAGCGTTAGTGCCGCGAAATACAGTGCATGGTACAAAAACAGCCCACCCACACCATGCACCCAGCCCAGCACCGGTATCTGTCGCAGAATCGACAGCCTGCCACGCAGCGCCAGCACGGCAAGCCCGGCACCGCCCGACACGGCAAAGGCCATTGCCGTCAGCTGTAAGGGAGGAACCTGATAGGCAAGACGGGTCAGTAAGGCCAGCGACGTCCACAGGGCGATCGCACCGATCCCCGTCCATGTCGCCTGATGCAAGTAGGCCGTTCCGGGTGCGCTCAATTAACCGACGATACAAGCATGAACTCTTCCAAAGTATGCTTGTCGAGCGACGCATAGAAAGCGTCCTGCGCATTCTTCAGCGCCATCTGCAGCTTACAGCGCGCGGACAGCGTACAGGCGCCGCCATCACTGCGGAAACATTCGACAACCGGCTGGTTGCGCTCCATCAACCGCGTTACCTCGCCTATGTGAATGTCCTGCGGCGCGTGCGCCAGCATGACGCCACCTTTCACGCCACGGATCGTGCGAACGATTCCCGCACTGGCCAGTTCCTGCACGACTTTCTGCAGATGATGCCGCGAAATGTTCAGCTCCCGGGCAAGTTGTTCAGTGCTGAGATGCCGCTCTGGCGCGGCCGCTAGCAACATCAAAGCGCGCAGACCAAAATCCGTGAATGTCAAAAGGCGCATACGTACCCTCTAAAAAGAGTATTTTCCTTACCTATTTCTTCGTGTAAATTCAAGTTTATTCATCCATTGAGACGAATTGTGACCGAATCATCTGCTGTAATACCTGAAACACTGGAAAAACGCGCAGCCATCAGCCGGCAACTGTCCGAACAGACCGGGTTGAGCGATGCCGTTCTGAACCGCATGGTACGAACATTCTACGATGCGGCGCGCAAAGACCAATTGATCGGACCATTGTTCGACCATGTAGTGGATTGGGAAGCGCATATCAACACGATCACGAAGTTCTGGTCCTCTGTAACACTGCTCACCCAGGACTACAGCGGCCGCCCGTTGCCGGTGCACCTGAAACTCGATCTGCAACCGGTGCATTTTCAGCGCTGGCTGCAGATCTTCGAACACACCGTGCGCGCCGAATGCCCCCCCGCAGGCGCGGACCTGCTGATGGACCGCGCCCGGCGCATCGCCCGCAATTTCGAAGTGGCGGGCGAGATGCATCGCGCGCGCCAACCCGTCGCCTGAACATCACCTGCCCGGAGAAACACCGACATGGCAACGACACTTCCCTTATCCGGCCATCCGGCTTCCGATATTGCCCCCACCGATACCGGTGCATTGATCGACCTGATCGTCGCACGCTATCACGACACGCATCGCCGCGAACTGCCCGAACTTATCCAGTTGTCGCAGCGCGTGGAGCGCGTGCACGGTGAACACCCCAAAGCGCCGCTGGGGCTGGCCGACCTGCTGACGACGATGACGCAGGAGTTACTGATGCACATGCAGAAGGAAGAACAGATCCTGTTCCCGATGATGAAGAACGGCGGGCATCCGATGATCGGCCACCCGATCGCCATGATGCGCCACGAACACGACGATCACGGCGTACATCTGCAAACTCTGAAAACCATCACGCACGATCTGGCCCTTCCGGACGGCGCGTGCGGGTCGTGGCGGGCATTATATGCGGGCGTGGAAAAATTCCGCACCGACCTGATGGAGCACATCCAACTGGAGAACGACACCCTGTTCCCGCGCTTCGGCGCTTAAGACCGTTCATCGGATCAAAGAAAACGCCGACCTTAACCAGACCGGCGTTTTTCTTTGCGGATCATCAGCCTCAGCGGGTTGCCGTCATGGGCAACAGCGCCACCGAGACCGTTCCGTTATGACTACCCTGAAACTGTTCCTGCGTCTCCTGCCCTGAATAAACGTTGATGGCCCCCATCGGAATCGGCACCGCCGTAATGCTTGTACTCGCCACAATTCGCGTATGGCGCTCGCCGACATTTTGCGGATCGGACGAAACCACCAGATAGCGCATCCCCGGTTGGGCACGCGCGACCGCGGACAGAGAACCCTGTCTGAACTGCATCTCCTGACGTCCCATTTCTCGCAGGGTATCGCCACGCTCGTTCAGAAACAGCAGGCGCGGCATCAGCACCGACCGCCCCTGCGGCGTGCTGGAAACCCGGACCATATAAGGGCTGGTGACAGACGGTAGGGCAAACACCACATACGCGGCATTTCCCATGCCGTTGTTCCAGCACGGTGCCGCCGCATCGATCACAACCGCTGACCCGGAACGCTGCCGTTCCGGCGGTTCCAACGGACGCGCCGCCGATAGATCCGGACGTGCCGCGCACTGCCGCCCGTCGAGTGACAGAACCGGCGGCACCTCGGGTGGTTTTCCGGAGCACGCTGAAATCAGTAGCAGCGCATTCAGGGCAGCCAATCTGTACATGAGCTGTCTCATTGCAGCACCCCTGCCATCGCCTGTGTTGCGCGCGTGAATACATCGCGCATTCCCAGGATCGTGCGTTCGGGGCTGGCGACCATCACATCCGAGTCATCGAAATTGAATTCAGGCGCGGCCTGCACATCCAGGCCGTTTTCCTGATTGATTCCTTCGCGCATCAGGATCGTGTTATCCCGCGCGCTGACAAGCTGCATACGCGCTTCAAACGCCGGACGGTAAGGCACACGCCGTCCTGCCGCCACATAACCATACGTCGTAACGCTGACATCGAGATACGCATCAACCGGCGTGGCAGGCGCCTGGTACGTTTTCAGGAAATCCATATTCGAACGCTGGGTGGGAATGAGCACCACACGATATCCTCTGGCTTCCAGAGCGGTACGTAACCGTTCATTCAGTTCGGCCGCGGCCAAGAACCGGTGCTGCTGCAGCACAGCATTTAACCGTGATTCCCGGTTCGACTGTGCAGCCGCCTCGGCCAGTGCGCCGATCAGGCCGAAGCTCATACCGACACCGTTCTGCAAGGCCGCTGTTGCTTCAGGTTTGATCGCAGGCGTCACCAACCCAATCGTCTGCACACGGGCTGATACCCGGTCATATGGAATCGTGTAATTCGTGGAGCCACAGGCCGACAAGAACGCCAGCATGGCAAGCGCAGATTTCTTGAAAAACCGCATATTCAACCCTTGGTATAATTTCCGGGGCAAATATCAACTTATGTGCGGTTAACAAGCTAATACTTTGTAATTTCAATATACATTCCACAGCGGCACCGGATATCAAGCAGCCGGTGCCGCCATGGTTTCATCAATACATATGCTGCCCGCCGTTGATCGACAGGGTCGACCCGGTCACGAAATCGGCGTCATCGGCGGTCAGGAACACCACGCCGCGTGCGATGTCCTCGGCATGGCCGAGCCGGCCCATCGGAATGCGGGCGATGATCTTCTGCAACACATCTTCCGGCACCGCACGCACCATTTCCGTATCGACATAGCCGGGTGCGATCGCGTTCACCGTGATGCCGAAGCGGGCGCCTTCCTGTGCCAGCGCTTTCGTGAACCCGTGAATGCCCGACTTGGCCGCCGCGTAGTTCACCTGCCCATACTGGCCCGCCTGCCCGTTGATCGATCCGATATTCACGACACGACCAAACTTCTTTTCCTTCATGCCATCGAAGGTCAGTTTGCATAGATTGTAACACGATCCCAGATTGGTATCGATCACTGCATCCCACATCTCGCGTGACATGCGCGCCAATGTGCCGTCGCGGGTGATCCCCGCGTTATTGATCAGGATCTCAACCGGCCCGTGTTTGGCCGCCAGTTCCTGTATCGCCTTCTGGCAGGCCCCGAAGTCCCCGGCATCGAACTTGATCGTCTCGATCCCGGTCTTGTCATGAAATTCCTTCGCCGCGGCATCGTTCCCGGCATAGGATGCAACCACCTTGCGTCCTGCCGCTTTCAGCGCCGTGCTGATTGCAGCGCCTATGCCGCGCGTTCCGCCAGTCACCAGTGCAAGCCGCGCCATTTTTAGTTCCCCTCTTCTTGATTTAGAGAGAGTCTGGACCGCCTACAAAAAAAGGCAAGACTGGAATTTTAGCGGAAAACCGCTTATCCTAAACCGAATACGCTCGCCGTCTGATATGTAATGAAGGCGGCAATGTACGCCAGCCCGGTCATGTAGAAGAACGCCACGGCCGCCCACTTCCGGCTGTTGGTCTCTCGTCGGATCGTCACCAGCGTCGCTGCGCATTGCGGTGCGAAAATAAACCAGGCGAGGAACGCCAGCGCGGTCGCCAGACTCCATTTACCCGCCAGTTGGCTGCCCAGAGCCGAAGAATCGTCGTCCTCGGTCTCGACGGCATATATTGTGCCCAGCGCCGCCACCGCCACTTCGCGTGCCGCCATGGCCGGCACCAGCGACACCGCCATCTGCCAGTTGAACCCGATCGGCGCCACCACCGGCTCGAGCGTATGCCCGATCATCGCCGCCAGGCTGTAGTCGATGGCCGGCTCGGTCGCACCTTCGGGCGGCCGAGGTACTGACGACAGCGCCCAGATCACCACCGACATCGCGAAGATCGTCGTGCCGGCGCGCTTCAGAAAGATCTTTCCACGCTGATACACGCCCATCAGCACGCCACGCAGAGCGGGCATCTTGTAGTCCGGCAGTTCAAGCATGAACGGATCGGTCTGGCTGTCGCGCCACAGGATGCGCTTCAACACGAACGACACAGTCAGCGCGCTGACGATCCCCGCCGCATACAGACCAAACAGCACCAGCCCCTGCATGTTGAACATGCCCAGAACCTCGCGGTTCGGGATGAAGGCGGAAATGATCAGCGTGTAGACGGGAATGCGCGCCGAACACGTCATCAGCGGTGCGACCAGAATGGTCGCGATGCGGTCATGCCGGCTGTCGATCACGCGCGTCGACATGATGCCCGGAATTGCGCAGGCAAAGCTCGACAGCAGTGGAATGAACGCGCGCCCATGCAGCCCCGCGCCGCCCATGATACGGTCCATCAGGAACGCGGCGCGCGCCATATAGCCGAAATCCTCCAGCAGCAGGATGAACAGGAACAGGATCAGGATCTGCGGCAGAAACACGATCACGCCGCCGACCCCCTGAATCACGCCATCCTTCAGAAAGCTGTGCAGCAGCCCCTCGGGAACCACACCGTCGATCAGCCCGGCCAGCCAGTTGAATGCCTCTTCGATCAAGCTCATCGGGGTTTCGGCCCAACTGAACACCGCCTGGAACATCAGGAACAGCACGGCGAACAGGATCAGCAACCCGAGCACCGGATGCAGCAGCACCTTGTCGATTCGCGATGTGACCGTGTCGGGACGTGTCGGCGGCGTGACGGCGGCGCTCAGAATCCGGTCAGCCTCGGCCTGGATCGCCCGCAGACCGGCGGCATCGGGGGCCACCCAGGTCGATGCACTGTGCTTCGCGATGCCGGCATCGATCATCACGTCGAGCGCGGCGAGCAGCTCGACGATTCCGTTGCGCCGCACGGCGGCCGTCGTCACCACCGGCATGCCCAGCTCGGCCGACAGGCGCGCGGTATCGATCACAAAACCGCGATGTTTCGCGATATCGGACATGTTGAGCGCCAGCAGCGTCGCACGCCCCACCCGTTTGAGCTCGAGCACCAGACGCAGCGCTGTCCGCAGATTGGTGGAATCCGCCACGCAGACCAGCAGGTCAGGCACGGCTTCATAGGCATGCTGTCCGGTCACCACGTCGCGGGTCACGATCTCGTCCGGACTGCGCGCCCGCAGCGAATACGTGCCCGGCAGATCGAGCACATGCAGATTATGCCCGCCCGGCGTCGTCAGCTTGCCAGCCTTGCGCTCGACCGTTACGCCGGGATAATTCGCGACCCGCTGCCTGCTGCCGGTCAGCGCATTGAACAAAGCGGTCTTGCCACAATTGGGCGCGCCCACCAGCGCGATACGTGTACTGGTGACGTTGGAGACTGAATCGTTCATTGAAGACCGCCACTACCTGGCGCAGAACAGAGTCGTCCAAAGCGCCGAAAAAACGAACCCGCCAAGCAGCATCGCGGGACATGCTTTGCGGCACGCTTCCCCGCTCTGCCGCACGAAGCTGGCCGGTTAAATCAACCGGCCAATCTACGCTATCATCAGATGGACGTCACCTTGATCGCGTGCGCTTCACGCCGGCGCAGTGCGACCGTCGCTTCGTTCACACGCACGGCCAGCGGATCACGTCCCAGCCCCTGATGCCTGACCTCGACCGTCGCCCCTTCGACGAAGCCGATCTCCAGCAGACGCTGCTCCAGTTCCGCAGCGGGCAGACTGCCCTGCACCCCAGCCGCGTCGATACTGTGGATACGCATGCGCCGCTTGTGTGGAATGGAAGCGAGCGAAGCGACGGAGATATCGGTCATGTCAGCCATCCCTAATGGGTAAGAATGCCAATCGTTCTCGGCACAATCCTTGATATTGCGAATTGCTCTCAATTGTAAAGGGGAAAAATGCAAAATGGCGGTTTTTCAAACGCCATTTTTCGCTTTTTTAGTGATTTTTCGGAATTAGATACCGGCCTGCGAGACGAACTTGGTGTTCAGGTAGGCCTCGATCGCTTCCGCGCCGCCTTCCGACCCATAGCCCGAGTCCTTGATCCCGCCGAACGGCACTTCCGGCAAGGCCAACCCGAGATGGTTGATGGTGACCATGCCGCTTTCGATATTGGTCGCCAGCGCATTCGCCGTTTTCGCCGAACGCGTAAACGCATACGACGCCAGACCGTACGGCAGACGGTTGGCTTCGGTGATGACGTCGTCCAGCTCGCGGAACGGCAGGATCTGCGCGATCGGACCGAACGGTTCCTCGTTCATCAGGCGCATGCCGGGATTGGTGCCGGTCACCACGGTCGGCTCGAAGAAATAGCCCTTGTTGCCAATGCGGTTGCCACCCAGACGGATTTCCGCACCTTTCTGGCGGGCATCGTTCAGCAATGCCTCCATCGCCGGGATGCGGCGTTCATTGGCCAACGGCCCCATGGTCACGCCCTCGTCCAGGCCGTTACCGACCTTCACCGCCTTGGCACCCGTGATGAACCTGTCCAGGAACTGCTCGTAAGACCGTTCCTGGATCAGAAAGCGCGTCGGCGACACGCAGACCTGCCCGGCATTGCGGAACTTCGCCGCCGACATGATCTTCGCCGCCGCGTCGATGTCGGCATCGTCGAACACGATCACCGGCGCGTGTCCGCCCAGTTCCATGGTCGCACGCTTCATGTGCCGGCCAGCGATTTCCGACAGCAGCTTGCCAACCGGCGTCGACCCGGTGAACGTCACCTTGCGGATCACCGGATGCGGAATCAGGTATTCCGAGATTTCCGCCGGCACGCCATAGACCAGCCCGATCACCCCCGCCGGCACGCCGGCATCGATAAACGCGCGGATCAGCTCTGCCGGGGACGCGGGAGTCTCCTCGGGCGCTTTCACGATGATCGAGCAGCCGGTGGTCAGCGCCCCGGACAGCTTGCGCACCACCTGGTTGATGGGGAAGTTCCACGGCGTGAATGCCGCCACCGGGCCGACGGGTTCCTTGATGACCAGTTGGTACACGCCCTCGGCCCGCGCCGGGATCACCCGGCCATAAGCGCGCCGCCCCTCTTCGGCGAACCAGTCGATCAGATCGCAGGCGGCCAGGGTTTCCATTTTCGCTTCGACCAGCGGTTTACCCTGTTCCTGCGTCATCAGGCGCGCGATGTCATCGGCACGGCTGCGCAGGATCTCTGATGCCTTGCGCATGATCTTGTAGCGATCGAACGCCGAGACCTTACGCCAGGTCGCAAAGCCCTTTTCAGCCGCGGCCAGCGCCTCGTCGAGGTCGGCCTTCGTCGCATGCGCGACGGTGCCGATCTTCTCCTCGGTCGCCGGGTTCAGCACCGGGATCGCGCGCCCATCGGCGCTTTTGCGCCATTTGCCATCGATATGCAGCAAAACATCAGGATACATCGGTTTCGTTTCCTCTGGACTGGTACGCCACGCGCACGAACTGGTTCATCCCCGTAAGGACAGCAGAGCTTGCGCAGTTTGAAAAGCCCTGCACGATGGGAAACGGTTTGGAAGACGCATCATGACATTACGTCACATCTCCCCCGACACGGACCCCGCCACCGTCTCCAGCATCGACGCGCGACTTGCCCAATTGGCACAGCAGCACGAGGTAACGATCCGGCTAGCGATCGAAAGCGGCAGCCGCGCCTGGGGCTTTCCCTCGCCCGACAGCGACTATGACTGCCGTTTTATCTTCGTGCGCCCGCTGCATCAGTATCTGTCGCCCTGGCAGCGCCGCGATGTGATCGAGACACCGCTGGAAAGCGTGTTCGACATCGACGGTTGGGAGCTCGGTAAGGCACTGAAGCTGATGCTGAAAGGTAACGCCGTCGTTCTGGAATGGCTGCAATCGCCGATCGTCTATGCGGGCGACGCAGGTTTTCGCGATGCATTTCTGGATCTGGCGCGCCGGCATTCGAACCGCACACTGATCGCCCGGCACTACCTGCATCTGGGGATGCGGCAACGTAAAATATATTTCGGCGACGGGAAGACTGTGGCGTTGAAAAAGATGTTCTATGCCCTGCGCCCGGCTGCCGCATTGCGCTGGCTGCGTCTGCATCCCGATGCCGCGATCGCACCGATGCATTTCCCACCCCTGATGGCGCAATGCGATCCGCCGGCGGAAGTGACCGACATCACCGCCGATCTTCTGGCACGCAAGGCCATCACGCGTGAGCTTGGCGTAACGTTACTGCCGGCAGCAATCGGGCGGTTTATCGATCATGAATTCGCGCTGGCAGAAGCCGTCTTCGAACAACCCCGCGCGCCATCGCCATCAGAGAGGGCGCACCAGGAAATCGACACCTTTTTCCGCGACACCGTACTGTCCTGAGCATTTTACCGAGAGGTCGCGCCTACAGGGAACGGGTCCGCGTCAATCCTGTCCGAAAGCCGGGGCCACTGTAACTACAAGTCAGGGGCAACAGCGTTGCCACGGCGTTGCATATTGCGTCGTCGAACCATTCGGCGGGCTCAGAGCCCTCCGTCAAGGCAACGATCGCAACCATGTCGCATGCATCGATGCCGTTCAGACGTGCAGCGTGCCCGAGGTGGATATGACGCGTGCACGCGCCGGTCTGCCGCATTCTATGTCGCCCGATCTTCTGAACGCGATCACAACAGCCGGGCGCGAGGCCTTCGCCGGTGCGCCGGAAGGTGCTTGCGCTTACTTGCGCGGACTGGCCAGCCGGATAACAGCGCAATTAGGAGCAGGCACGATTCACTGTCGAAGCCCCCCAGGCCCAGACATGAACCGGCATGGAGGAATCGCTGTTGGACACGTCCGGCATCCACTCCGCCTGGGCGGCCGAGCAGGCCAGGTAATCCGGGCACTGTGAGGGCTGGGGCCTGGCTACGCAGTCCCCAGCCCCCCTTAAAAAGCTAAGCCCAATTTTGTGGATCTTTTCGTGGGTCGTACATGATTCGCGCAGCCCACCCGACGTTGCTCGAGCGCCAGCCGGGTGTCGCCCCCCGGATCAAGGCCAGCAACCAAGGAATCCCTCCAGAAACCTCTTCCATTTCTTCGAAGGACAGCTCTTTTAGTTCAATACTATCAGACATTTTATTACTCCCGAGAAAAATAACCCGTCATCAATCATGAAATTCGTTATGATAACGGCAAAAATGATCACTTGAGGCAAATACCATTTTCGTGATCATCGGTAATTATAGCGGCGCATGTGCAGTTTTGTTGTTAAATTACACACGCATGTGTTTTTGATAAATTTATCGCTCCATTTTATATTCAAGCACATAAAATTTGTTTTTTTGCTGCGTGCTCATAATCTCAACTGCCCTTACCCACCGTTCTCGTAAGCCTTGATAAACCTGCACAGCACGATGACGGTATTTGGCCACCACCGTCCCCAAGCCGTATTACGCCGCGGTCGTCAGTCCAGCGCTCCCAGATTGCCGCCCAGTGGGAGGGGGGCTACCAGCCGAGAACGTCCCACGAACCACGTGTCACCAGCGTGCCAATTTGTGCGTGAATGTGCGGGTTTATACGCGACTGTGCGGGTCGAAAGCCCTTGCCACGGCGGGGCCAAAAACCCGCAAACCCTTTGAAAATGCTTAAAGTTGGTGGTGCTGTTGGAGAGGATTGAACTCTCGACCTCTCCCTTACCAAGGGAGTGCTCTACCACTGAGCTACAACAGCATCCGGCATACCGATGCGCACACCAGTCAGGGCGGCGTTCCTAACCTTTCGGATCGGTCCCTGCAAGCCCTGCTTTGTTTCTCTTGACCTATTCCGAGAGATTTTCCAATCCGTTGCTCATGGACAAAGACGCCCCATCCCACCCCCGACCGGCCAAGCCGGCCAGCCAGATAACGCGCGAGGCGCGTGCTGCCGCCGCGTTGCGCGAGAATCTGCGCCGTCGCAAGGCGCAAAGCCGCGCCCGCACCGATGCCGCCATGGACGAACCGTTGCCGCCGCAGGTTGCAGACAACCCGCCCGCCCGGTAGACCAACCGCCCCAACCTCAACGCCCCCGCCCTCAACTCCATGGAGCGCCCTATGTCCGTGATGTCCGACCGTTGGATCCGCCAGATGGCAACCGAACGCGGCATGATCGAGCCTTTCGTCGACGGGCAGAAACGCGGGGGAATCATCTCGTACGGGTTGTCGTCCTACGGCTATGACGCGCGCGTGGCAGACCAGTTCAAGGTTTTCACCAACGTGGATTCCGCCATCGTCGATCCCAAGGAATTCAACCCGGACTCCTTCGTGGATCGAACCGGTCCAGTCTGCATCGTACCGCCGAATTCCTTCGCCCTGGCGCATACGGTGGAATATTTCCGCATCCCGCGCGACGTACTGGTCATCTGCCTTGGTAAATCGACGTACGCACGCTGCGGAATTATCGTCAACGTTACGCCACTGGAACCAGAATGGGAAGGGCAGGTCACGATCGAAATCAGCAACACCACGCCCCTGCCCGCCAAGATCTATGCCGGCGAAGGCATCTGCCAGTTCCTGTTCATCCGGGGCGACCAGCCGTGCGAAACCTCCTATGCCGACAAGGCCGGCAAATATATGGGCCAGCGGGGCGTTGCTCTGCCGCGTATGGGTTAAAATACTGCCGGCATGCGCGCCCGCAGATTACATAACCTTGTGATGATCGCACTTGAAAGCGGGCTTGCACACCGTGTACGGTGGCCTGCCTCCACCTTTCAAAGAAACCAGATATGCAAGCCCCTTTATCCGGACTGACCAAACTTGAAAAACCTGCCTGGATCAAAGAATTTCAGGCTTTTATTCTTCGTGGCAACGTCATTGATCTGGCCGTCGGTATCATTATCGGCGCTGCTTTCACCACGATCGTCGACAGCCTGGTCAAAGATATTTTCAACCCGATTCTGGGGCTTTTACTGGGCGGCATTGATTTCTCGAACGTCTTCGTCGTGCTGTCCGGCGAACGCCTGGCTACGCTGAAGGCGACGCGCGATGCCGGAGCGTCCGTGCTGGCGCTCGGCACGTTCCTGAATGCCGTGATCAACTTCCTGATCGTTGCGTTCGCGATCTTCTGGCTGATCAAGGTTCTGGCGCGTTTCAAGGATAAACTGTCGCCGGCGGCGGCTGCACCGCCGCGTAGCGAAGTATTGCTGGAAGAAATCCGCGACGCCCTGCGCGGCAAAACCTGAAACCGGCATCCGCAAGGGCGGCACCCCGCCCTTGCGACGCGGCCTGTGCTTTGCGATAAATCCCCCATAAACGACGCGCCGCGCAGGCCCCTTCGTTTACCGCCTGCGCCGCGCCCGAGTTCGGCATGGGGGTGTTTTTGCCAGACGGCGGCCATCATTTTCCCGCACTGGTCCTGAACGCGGATTACCGTCCGCTGTCGTATTTTCCGCTCTCGCTCTGGCCGTGGCAGGACGCCATCAAAGCTGTGTGCCTGGATCGCGTATCGGTATTGTCGGAATACGATCGCAAGATCCATTCCCCCAGCCTGACGTTGCGCCTGCCCAGTGTGATCGCCTTGCGTGAATATGTAGGTATCAAGCGCAAACCGGCATTCACTCGTTTCAATGTATTCCTGCGCGATACCTTTGCGTGCCAGTATTGCGGCAAGACGGCCGCCGCGCCGGACCTGACCTTCGATCACGTGATCCCGCGCAGCCGTGGCGGCCGCACGACGTGGGAGAACGTGGTCACCGCATGCAGCGCCTGCAACCTGCACAAGGGGAGCTTGTTGCCGCAGGAGGCCCGCATGTTCCCGCGCCACACACCGCGCCGCCCCAGCAGTTGGGAATTACAGGACAAAGGGCGCGCGTTCCCGCCGAACTACCTGCACGACAGCTGGCGCGATTATCTGTACTGGGACAGCGAGCTGGAGAGCTAGCGCGTCTTCTCAGCGACGGTATCAGGCCAGCGCGTCCGCTTCGACCTTACCGATCCATGCGCTTTTGCAATCGCCATAGGCGTGCGAATCCTCGGCATGCAGAGTCCGCCAGGCGGGATCATGGGGAACCAGTTCAACACGGAACGGCGGTGACATGATCAGACGTTCCGCAGCAATGCCATTCCCGCGCCGTACGACGCAGGAACACTCCACGCGGCAGGCACGAAACCGTGGCGCTGCCAGTACGCCGCCGTACCGTGCACCGCCACCGCCGTCAGCCTGGACAGCCCCCGTTCGCGCGCCGCCCGCGCCATATGGGCAATCGCACCCGCCACCAGCCCACGCCCCTGATACGCCGGTGCAATCGCCACATCATGCAGATGCAGCGCATCACTCCGCACCGGCAGCACGCCCAGCAGCGCCGCCAATTCCGGCGCCGGGCCGGACACCCACGGATGCGCGACGGCATAGCCCTGCAATGCCCCCGCCGCTTCCAGCGTCAGGCACGTCGCGGGGCTGAGGCGCAGACGCTCGGCAAAAATCCCGATCGGTTCGGGCAGGTCCGGATGCACACGATCCGCCAGACGCAGCAGCGCTGGCAGATCGCCCCGCGTCATCGGCCGCCAGACGGGCGTCAGCTCATCCGGCCGTGACAATGTTTATATTTCCGGCCGGACCCACACGGGCACGGCGCATTGCGCGGCACGAAGCGCCCCCAGGTGGCCGGGTCGTTGCGATCGAACCCCGGCGGCGCGTTGGCGAAACGCGGGTCGTCCTCGACCGGCGCGCCCGGGTCAATGCGGCTTTCCACCAGATTGTCCGGCATCTCCGGATAATCGACGGGCGGCGGTGCATCGGTGCGCACCTCGACACGCGCCATCATGTTGGTGACGCGTTCGCGCATCTCGCCCAGCATGGCGTTGAACAGATTGAACGCCTCGCTCTTGTATTCGTTCACCGGATCGCGCTGGCCATAGGCGCGCAGACCGATCCCCTGGCGCAACTGGTCCAGCAGCAGCAGATGTTCCTTCCACACCTGATCGAGCACCTGCATCAACAGGGATTTCTCGATCATGCGCATCAGTTCGGGGCCGTAATTCGCGGCCTTGGAGGCGACCGCCGCATCGGCCGCCTTTTCCAGACGCTCGCGAATGACGTTTTCGTCGATGCCCTCTTCCTTGACCCAGCTGGCAACCGGCAGGTCGAGGTTGAAAATCCGCTGGATGTCCTCGGTCAACCCCTGCACGTTCCACTGTTCCGAGAATGCGTGCTCGGGGATATGCCGCGCCACCACGGCATCGATCGTTTCGTGACGCATGTCGGCGACGATATCCGACACATCGTCGGTACGCATGAACTTGCGGCGCTCGGCATACACTTCCTTGCGCTGGTCGTTCATCACGTTGTCGTATTTCAGCACGTTCTTGCGCATGTCGAAGTTGCGCGCTTCGACCTTCTTCTGCGCGCGTTCCAGCGCCTTGTTGATCCACGGATGGATGATCGCCTCGCCTTCCTTCAGGCCCAGCTTCTGCAGCGCGCCCGACATCCGGTCGGACCCGAAGATACGCATCAGGTCGTCTTCCAGCGACAGGAAGAACCGCGACGCCCCCGGGTCGCCCTGGCGGCCCGAACGGCCGCGCAACTGGTTGTCGATGCGCCGGCTTTCATGACGTTCGGTACCGATCACGAACAGCCCGCCGGCTGCACGCACCACCTCGCGCGCCGCCTCGATCTCCTGCTGGATCTGCGCGATCCGCGCCTCGCGCTCCGGACCTTCGGGCATATCGCCCAGTTCGGTCTTCACACGCATGGCGAAATTGCCGCCCAGCTGAATGTCGGTGCCGCGGCCGGCCATGTTGGTGGACACCGTCACCGCGCCGGGACGCCCGGCCTGCATGATGATGCCGGCTTCCTGTTCGTGGAACCGCGCATTCAGCACCTGATGCGAAATGCCGCGCTTCTTCATCAGCCCACTGATCAGCTCGCTCTTCTCGATGCTGGTGGTGCCAACCAGCACCGGCTGCTGGCGCGCCTGGCATTCCTGGATCAGGGTCAGAACCGCGTCGTATTTCTCGCGCGCGGTGCGGTAGACCTCGTCGTGCTGGTCGTCGCGGATCACCGGCACGTTGGTGGGAATGTCCACCACATCGAGCTTGTAGATCTCGGCGAATTCGTCGGCCTCGGTCAGCGCCGTGCCGGTCATCCCGGCCAGTTTCGGATAGAGACGGAAATAGTTCTGGAAAGTGATCGACGCCAGCGTCTGGTTTTCCGGCTGGACGGTTGCGTGTTCCTTGGCCTCCAACGCCTGATGCAGCCCATCGGAATAACGCCGCCCTTCCATCTTGCGGCCGGTGAATTCGTCGATGATGACGACCTTGTCGTCCTTGACGATGTAATCCACATCGAGCGTGAACAGTGTATGGGCGCGCAGGCTCTGCTGCACATGATGCAGCAGCGTGATGTTGAACGTATCGTACAGGTTGCCTTCCTTCAGGATACCGGCTTCCTGCATCATCGCTTCCACCGTTTCCGTGCCGCTTTCGGTCAGGTGAACGGTTTTGAACTTCTCGTCTTTTTCATAGGTGCTGGTATCGACGACCAGTTCCTTCACCACCGCATCGACCTGACGGTAGAGGTCCGAACTGTCCTCGGCCGGACCGGAGATGATCAGCGGCGTGCGCGCCTCGTCGATCAGGATGCTGTCGACCTCGTCGACGATCGCGAAGGAAAAGTCGCGCTGGACCATTTCCTCCATGCGGAACTTCATGTTGTCGCGCAGATAATCGAAGCCGAATTCGTTGTTGGTGCCATATGTGATGTCGCAGTCGTAGGCCCGCATGCGTTCGTGATCGGCCAGACCATGCACCACCACGCCGGTGGTCAGGCCCAGAAAGCCGTACAGCGCCCCCATCTGCTCGGCATCGCGCATCGCCAGGTAATCGTTCACGGTTATCACGTGCACGCCCTTGCCGGTCAGCGCATTCAGATAGACCGCCAGAGTCGCGACCAGGGTCTTGCCTTCCCCGGTCTTCATCTCCGAGATCTTGCCTTCGTGCAGCACCATCCCGCCGATCAACTGTACATCGAAATGGCGCATCCCCAGAACGCGGCGCGAGGCTTCGCGCACCACGGCAAATGCCTCGGGCAGAACGTCGTCGAGCGTTTCGCCTTTTTCCAGCCGCGCCTTGAAAAGATCGGTCTTGCCGCGCAGATCCTCGTCCGACAGTGCCGAGATTTCCGGCTCGAATACGTTGATGGACTGCACCCGGCGCTGATACTGCTTCAGCATACGGTCGTTACTGTTACCAAAAATAGCGCGGGCAATGCGGGCAAACATGCGAAAATCCCAAAAACAGGACACGCCCCGACACAGGGGCGCCATACCAGGCGCACCATACGCGCATACCGGAACCGGCGCATCGTACGGCACGAACTGCCGAGATGTAGGGGGGCGCTTTCTCTGGGTCAAATAGACCTGGGTAAAAAAACGCATTTTCGGTCAGAAAACCGTTTTTCCGGAACGGCTTGTCCGCAGACGGGGGTTCCGCCATCATGGGCGCAGTCACCTTTGATAGAGAGATTCCTATGCGAGTCCGCCACTGGCTTGTCCTCGGCTTGGTTGCTGTGGGACACGCTGCAGCTCAGGTCGTCCCGGCCACCCCCCCGACCAATCCGGATCCGGTCGTTGCGCGGGTCGATGGCACCGATATCCGTTACTCCAACGTAACTGATGCGCTTCAGTCCCTGCCGGAAGAGGTGCGGAACATTCCGCCGAACGTTCTGTATCCGTTGGTCATCGATCAGATGATCAATCAGCGCGTCCTGGCCGAAGCCGCGCGCAAGGCCGGGTTGCAGAACGATCCTGCCGTGCAGCGCCAGGTGCGCGAGGCCGAGGATCGCGCCCTGCAGAACGCGCTGGTGCTGCGTGAACTCAACGCGCAGATCACCGATGCCGCCGTGCGGGCGCGCTACGACGCCGAGATCGCCAACAAGCCGCCGCAGGAAGAAATCCGCGTACGTCATATTCTGGTCGCGACCGAGGCCGAGGCGCGGGCGATCATCGAAGAACTGAAGAAAGGCGGCGACTTCGCCGCCATCGCCACCAGCCGCACGACCGACCCCAGCGGCCGGCAGAATGGCGGCGATCTGGGTTTCTTCAAGAAGGACGACATGGTTCCCGAATTCGCCGAAGCCGCCTTTGCGCTGACCACGCCGGGCCAGATCACCGAAACACCGGTGCGCAGCCCGTTCGGCTGGCACGTCATCAAGCTGGAAGAACGCCGCACCGTGCCGCAGCCGAGCTTCGAATCCGTGCGCGACGAGCTGCGCCAGCAGATGTTCGAACAGAACGTGCAGGGCGTGATCGACCGTTTCCGCGCCGCCGCCACGGTCGAGCGGTTCAATCTGGACGGCTCGCCGCTCCAGAGCGACACCCCCGCCACGGCACCGGCCACACCAGCGGCACCGGCGGCACGTCCGGCACGCTGACCTTCCCTCGGCCCGCCACCATCCGCGGGCCGGCCTTTCCATCTCAACCCACCTCCGACAGGCATTGCCGCCATGGCCAAGATCCCGACCTCTCCCCTCGCCGTTTCCCTGCCCGAATTCCCGTCGATCGCCGGCGTGCGTCTGGGCGCGACGGAGGCGGGCATCCGTTACAAGGGACGAACCGATCTGGTGATGGCCGAATTCGTGCCCGGCACCACCGTGGCCGGCGTGTTTACGCGCAACAAATGCCCCGGCGCGCCCGTGGACTGGGATCGTGCCGCGCTGAAGGGCGGCAAGGCGCGCGCATTGGTCGTCAACGCAGGCAACTCCAACGTGTTCACCGGCAAGGCGGGTGCCAATGCGGCGAAACGCTCGGCCGAGGCGGCGGCGAAGCTGGTCGGCTGCAAACCGAAGGAAGTGTTCCTGGCCTCGACCGGCGTGATCGGCGAAGTGCTGCCCGACGAGCGGCTGACCGCCGCCCTGCCCGATCTGCACAGCACGCTGACCGACACCGCCTGGGCCGACGCGGCGCGCGGCATCATGACCACCGACACCTTCCCGAAGGGCGCCGTGCGCACCGCGAAGATCGGCGACGCCACCGTTACCATCAGCGGCATCGTCAAAGGCAGCGGCATGATCGCGCCCGACATGGCGACCATGCTGTGCTTCATCTTCACCGACGCAAAGATCCCCGCCCCCGCGCTACAGGCGATGCTGTCGAAGGGCGTCGAGACCACGTTCAACTGCACCACGGTGGACAGCGACACCTCGACCTCGGACACCGTGCTGCTGTTCGCGACCGGTGCGGCCAAACACCCGCGCGTGCCGGCCGAGGGCGGCGCGATGCTGAAGGATTTCCGCGCCCAGTTGCAGGACATCCTGAAGGATCTGGCGCTGCAGGTCATCCGCGATGGCGAAGGCGCGCGGAAACTGATCCGCATCGATGTAACCGGCGCGGTCAGTGCCAAGTCGGCCAGGCGGGTGGCGATGGCGATCGCCAATTCACCGCTGGTGAAAACCGCCGTGGCTGGCGAGGACGCCAACTGGGGCCGCATCGTGATGGCGGTCGGCAAAGCGGGCGAGCCGGCAGACCGCGACAAACTGTCGGTCGCGGTCGGCGGCGTGTGGATGGCGAAGAACGGCGGTGTCGTGCCGGGCTACGATGAAACGCCCGTCGTCGCGCATATGAAGGGACACGAGATCGATATCGCGGTTGACCTCGGCCTTGGAACGGGTAAAGCCACCGCCTGGACCTGTGACCTGACACACGGCTACATCGACATCAATGGATCGTATCGCAGCTAACCCGCTGGCGGAATTCGCACCGCTGCACACCGAACGTCTGACCCTGCGTCCGCTGACCCTGGCGGACGCGGATGCGCTGCACCGTCTGGTCAACGACTGGGAGATCGCGCGCAATCTGGCGCGGGTGCCGTTTCCGTATCCGCGTCCGCTGGCGAACGACTGGATCGCCTCGACCCACAAGGATCTGACCGAAGGCACGGGCCTTCATCTGGCCATCACCGGTGATGAAGGCGGCGTCGAGCATCTGGTCGGCGTGGTGGGGCTGCAGATCGATCGCAAGACGCGCAGCGCCGAACTGGGCTACTGGGTCGGGCGGCGCTACTGGGGGCACGGCGTCGCCGTGGAAGCAGCCGGCAAGCTGGCGCGCTGGGCGCTGGCCAACCTCGAGGACATCGATTACCTCAGCGCCCGTGTCGCGCTCGACAACCCGGCCTCGATGGCGGTGCTGCGCCGGATCGGCTTTCGTGATACGGGCCGGCAGGCCGAACACGAATCGCTGGCGCTGGGCAAATCGCGTACCGTGCAACTGTTTCAGGCCAGACGCACCGACGTGGCGCGCGTCTCGCTGCCGGTGACGGAACCGCAACCCCAGAGCGAGAATAGCAAACCACTGCTGCTGGTCGCCGCCTGCGCGCTGATCGACATCGACGGCCGCGTGCTGCTGGCGCGCCGCCCCGAAGGCAAGGCGATGGCCGGCCTGTGGGAATTTCCCGGCGGCAAGGTGCAGACGGGGGAAACGCCCGAGACCACGCTGATCCGCGAACTGAAGGAGGAGCTGGGCATCGACGTGTCGGCCGTCTGTCTGGCGCCGTTCGCGTTCGCCTCGCATGCCTACGACGATTTTCACCTGCTGATGCCGCTGTATCTGTGCCGCCGCTGGCAAGGGGCGGTCGGCCCGCATGAAGGCCAGACCCTCGCTTGGGTGCGGCCCAACAGGATCAGCGACTACAAGATGCCCGAAGCAGACAAGCCGCTGGTGCCGCTTCTGCGGGATTTTCTTGGATAATCAGAATATTACACGGGAATACTAAAGCGCAACATCAACGATGCTTTAGCAAGGCGCCCGATGCCATCAGCCGGGCGCGCCCTTCGGCCATGGCCTGTTCCAGCAGCAACGCCACGCGCAATGCATCCTGCCCCGCCTCGCCGGGCACCTTTACCGGCGCGCCGTCCAGGCACGAGTCCACGAAGGCGTTCAGTTGTGCTTCCAGCGCGTCGCGGTCCTTCCAGGACACCCGCTCGATCCCGAACCCCGGCGCGCCAGGGCGCTGGGCTTCGTCGCCGGTCTGGCGGCGGGTGACGGTCAGCGCGCGGCCCGCAAAATCGACACTCAGCACGCCGCTGGTGCCCCAGATCCGCATCTTGCGTTCGATGTGCGGAGAAATCCGGCTGCCGCGCAGGGTGGCGGCGCGTCCGTCGCTGAACATCAGCCGCGCGTCGCACATGTCGTCGCGGTCCGACAGTGCCGAGGCTCCCAGCGCCTCCACACGGTCGACCTTGTTGCCCATCAGGAACAGAACCAGGTCGATGTCGTGGATCATCACGTCCAGCACCACCGAAACATCGGTGCCGCGCGGTTTGAACGGCGCGATGCGCGTCGCCTCGATGAACAGCGGCAGGCCGGACTGCTCGGCAATAGCCGCCGTGGCGGCCGAAAACCGTTCCAGATGGCCGATCTGCAGCACCCGGCTGCGTTCCTTGGCCAGCAGGATCAGCGCCTCGGCCTGTTCTAGCGTGGTGGCAATCGGTTTTTCGACCAGAACATGGCGGCCGGCCGATAGCGCACCCACGGCGATGTCGTAATGAACGCCGGCCGGCGCGGCGACGATCACCGCATCCGAGGCCGCGATCAGCGCCCCCAGCGCCATCGGCACGGTCCCCGCCTCGGCGGCCACGCTGGCGGCACGCTCGGCATCACGGTCGTAGACGCCTACCAGATCGACCCGCGGACTCTGGGCGGCTTTCAGCGTATGAAAACGCCCAAAATAGCCGACTCCCGCCACGCCAATGCGCAATTTCATCACACACCTCTTGCAGATGCGGCGTTTCTGGCAGCCTCACTGTCCGGCGACAAGGGCGCCCGCCCGGAACGACCGAAAAAGCCTGCCTTGCATCTCCGGGCAGCGGTATTCTCCGGCAGACCGGTCAAAATCCACCCGAAAAGCCCTCGCAGGCCTGTTTCGCACTGCAAAACGGGTAGCATCCGGCCACGCGCGGTGGCATAAGCGCCGATCGTCCGGACTTGAGGGATTCATCCGCCTGCCATGCTGTATTTCAGCCGCCTGAAAGCGACCATCATCACCGGGATCTGCCTGCTGGGAGTCATCCTGGCCGTGCCCAACCTGTTCCCGGCCAGCTCCGTGCCATCCTGGATGCCGTGGCGGCAGGTACATCTGGGCCTCGATCTGAAGGGCGGATCCTATCTGCTGCTGGAAGTGGATATGGACGCCGTCGTTAAGGAGCGGCTGGAAAGTCTGGCCGACGCGGTGCGCACCAATCTGCGCCGCGCCAATATCGGTTATCAGAACCTGACCGCCCAGCCCGCCCAGCGGCGCGTGTCGCTGCGTCTACGCGACCCGTCGCAGGCCGATGCCGCCAATACCGCGCTGCGCGAACTGGCCAACCCGATCAGCACCGGCATGGGCAGCAGCCTGCCCGACCTCGACATCGCCATTGACGATGGGCAGGTCACGCTCACCCTGTCGGAAGTGGGGCTGCGCGACAAGGCAACCAACGCCGTGCAGCAGTCGATCGAGATCGTGCGCCGGCGTATCGACGGATCGGGGGTGAGCGAGCCGGTGATCGCCCGGCAGGGATCGAACCGCATTCTGGTGCAGTTGCCCGGTGTCGAGGACCCCAACCGGATCAAGGAACTGCTGGGCCAGACCGCCCGCATGACCTTTCGCCTGCTGGACGAAAACGCCGATATCAATGGCCCGCCGCCGCCGGGCGTGGACTTTCTGCACGGCGAGCGGTCGGACGGTGCCGATGTCGTCTATCCGGTTCGCCGCCGTGTCGAGGTGGATGGCGCCAATCTGACCGACGCGCGCGCCGGCCAGAACCCGCAGACCAGCCAATGGGTGGTGAACTTCACCTTCGATAGCATCGGTACCCGCCGCTTTGCCGAGGTTAGCCGCAACAATGTCGGCCGCCCGTTCGCGATCGTGCTGGACAACAAGGTGCTCAGCGCGCCGGTGATCAACGAGCCGATCACCGGCGGGCGCGGACAGATCAGCGGATCGTTCAACGCCCAGACCGCCAACGATCTGGCCGTGCTGCTGCGCGCCGGCGCCCTGCCCGCGCCGCTCAGCGTGGTCGAGGAACGCTCGATCGGGCCGGATCTGGGCGCCGACGCCATCCGTTCCGGGCTGATCGCCATCCTGCTCGGGCTGGTGCTGGTCTGCGCCTATATGTCGATCGTCTACGGCCGTTTCGGCGTCTATGCGTCTGGCGCCGTGATCCTCAATCTGGTGATCGCCCTGGGCGGCCTGTCGGTGTTGCAAGCCACGCTGACGCTGCCGGGGATCGCCGGTCTGCTGCTGACCGTAGGGATGTCGGTCGACGCCAACATCCTGATCAACGAACGCGTGCGCGAGGAAGTGCAACGCGGCCGCACGCCGTTATCGGCGCTGGAGACCGGTTATAACCGCGCCTTCTCGACCATTTTGGACAGTAACCTGACGTCACTGATCAAGATGGCCATTCTGTACGTCTTCGGGACCGGTCCGATCCGCGGATTTTCGGTGACCGTTACCCTTGGGATCCTCGTTTCGATGTTCACCTCGCTGGTCGTGGTGCGTCTGATGATTGCCACCTGGTACCGCCGGACCCGTCCGGCCGCGCTGCCGGTTTAAGGAGGAGCGCCGCCATGGCTTTCATTCGTCTCGTCCCCGACAATACCAAGATCCCGTTCATGCGCGGCCGGTTCGCCGGCATCCTGACGTCGGCGTTCCTGAGTATCGCATCGATCATCCTGTTCCTGCATCCGGGGCTGCATTTCGGCATCGATTTCTCCGGCGGCATCCAGGTGCAGGTCCGCACCCCCGAACCGGCGGACTTCGGCCAGTTGCGCGCCGTCGTCGCGCAGCAGAACGTCGGCCTCGCCACGCTGCAGGAATTCGGCAGCCCGCAGGACGTGATGATCCGCCTGCCCCGCCAGGAAGGCGAGGAATCCGCACAGCAGCAAGCGGTGACCAGGGTGCGCGTGGCACTGGAAACCGCGGTGCCGGGGATCCGCATCACCCGCACGGAATCCGTAGGGGCGTCGGTCAGCGCCGAGCTGTACCACGACGGGATGATGGCGCTCGGCCTCGCCATGCTGGCGATGCTGATCTACATCTGGTTCCGGTTCGAATGGCAGTTCGGGGTCGGCGCCGTGGTGACGCTGGCGCTCGACGTGACCAAGCTGATCGGCTTTTACGTCATCACGCAGTTGCCGTTCAACCTGACCTCGGTGGCCGCGATCCTGACCGTGATGGGCTTTTCCATCAACGACAAGGTCGTCGTCTACGACCGGGTGCGCGAAAATCTGCGCAAGTATAAATCGATGCCGCTGCGCGCGTTGATCGACCTGTCGATCAACGAGACCCTGAACCGCACCATCGGCACATCGCTGACCATCTTCCTGTCGGTCATGCCGCTGGTGCTGTTCGGCGGCGAGGCGCTGCGCGAATTCAGCATCGTCATGCTGTTCGGCCTGCTGATCGGCACATCGAGCTCGATCTTCATCGCCGCGCCGATCCTTCTGTTCCTGGGCGAGCACCGTTTGAGGCGAAATCCCGAACGCGCCCCGGGTGAAAGCGTCACCTCCTGATGATCCGCCGCCGCTCCCTTCTCCTGGCACTTCCCATGATATCGGCGGCGGCGGCGGACCCTCTACCGCAACGCGAAATAAAGCTGATCGTCGGCAGCCTGTCCGGTTCGCCCGCCGATCAGGCCGCCCGCGCCTTTGCACCATTTCTCGAACGCTATCTGCCACGCCGGCGCGTGCGGGTGATGAATGTCCCCGGCGGCGCCGGAACCCTCGCCTATCACCGTCTGGCCGCCGCTCCCGCCGACGCCAGCGTGCTGGGCTGGGTCTCCACCCCCACCCTGCCCGCCCGCATGGTGGACCAGAACGATCCGACATTGATCGACCGTCTACGGCTGTTGGGAGCGGTTTCCAGAGAAACGCTGGCGCTGATCACCACACCCGGCGACGACACGACGACAATCGCCAACACGTTCGCCGCCGAGCGCGGCCATATCACCATCGCTACGACGGCGCCGGGTACGCCCCCTTATCTGATGGGGTTGCAGTTGCAGAAATTCCTGCCGCGCGCGGAACTGCTCGCTTTCCCGTCGCGCACGGCAGCCCGCTGCGCTGTCGAAAACAAGGACACCACTGCGGCCATTTTGCTATTGGGAGACGCCGTTCCTTTCATCCGCGATGAAAAGCTGAGCATGATCGGCCAGACATCCCTGAGCGAGACCGACTTCCCCGACTGGCCGACGCTGATCGCTCAGGGTATTCCTCTGTCCGCGTGGATTCATCGCGGCCTGGCAGCGCCAGCGGCGTTGCCGGAGCAGAAAGCCGCCGAACTGGCCGCCGCCCTGACCGCGGTCGTGCAGGATCCCGAATTTCAGGGGCAGGCCGCCACCGCCAGCTTTATTCCCAGCTTCATCCCCGGCGACGTCTGGAAATCCCAGCTCGAGGCGGAACGCACGCAGATCGCGCGCCTGTGGGCCGAACAGCGTTGGGCGGTGGCCAGCACCGCCAGCTAGAACAGGGCGCGATCGGGTGAAACCGCCCGATCGCGTGAAGAGGCGCAGCAAACAAGGGCTCTGGATTCTTTGCGGCTATGCCGCCCAGGCTTCACGGTATAACGCCACGATCTCGGCCTTGTCCGGAATACGCGGATTGTTGGCCGGAGAACCCGACGCCAGCGCCTGTTCGGCCATCGTCTCGAGCAGGCCGTCCCATTTCGACGGAGATATCCCCCATCCGCGCAAGCGCGGCACTTCGAGGTCGACATTCAGCGCCTGCAATTCGGCCAGCAGCGCAGCGCCGGCAACACTGTCGCTGTCCGTGAGTTGCGCCACACCCATGATGCGCGCCGCTTCGGCATAACGCGGCAACGCCAGCTGCAATGAAAACCGTGTCACGGTCGGCAACAACATCGCATTGGACAGGCCGTGCGGCACATGGAAATGCGCGCCGATCGGGCGGCTCATCCCATGCACCAGCGCGACCGAAGCGTTCGAGAACGCCAGCCCGGCCAACGTGGCCCCCAGCATCACGGCCTCGCGCGCATTATTGTTGCTGCCATCGTGATACACGCTGCGCAGATTGGGAGCGATCAATGCCAATGCGGCGCGCGCCTGCGCATCGGAATAAGGATTGGCGCGGCGTGAAACGAACGCTTCCAGCGCATGCGTCAGGCTGTCGATCCCGGTATCTGCCGTGGTACGCGCCGGCAGATTACGGGCCAGTTTCCAGTCCACGATCGCCGCCAGCGGCAAGGCGGCACGCCCGGCGATCAGCATTTTTTCCTCGGTCTCGGTGTCGGTGATCACCGTGAACCGCGTCACCTCGCTGCCCGTTCCTGCCGTGGTGGGCACGCAGATCAGCGGCAAGGCCTGGATGTTGGCAAGCGCGGGCGCCTTCCAGTCGCGCAGATGCTGCCCGCCTGCGGCCAGAATGGCGATCGCCTTGGCGGTGTCCATCGGCGATCCGCCGCCAAATCCGATCAGGCAATCGAACTGCCCCGCCTTCAGTACGGCAACGCCGGCACGTACCACCGTGTCGGTCGGGTCCGGCACGGTATCGCTGAACACGACAGTTTCGATCCCCGCTTGATGCAATGGTTCCAGACAGCGTTCGATCATGCCGGACGCCACCAGGAACGGATCGCTGACCACCAGCGGGCGCGACAGACCGAACTGGCCGAGAATACTGCCGATATCGGCAACGCAGCCGCCGCCGACCCGTATAAGCCGCGGCGCATGAATCTCGAGTGCGCTCTGCACGAATGTTCCTCCACGTCTTTGCACGGATCACAAAGCAAATGGAAGATGACGTCAACTCTGTTGAGACGTACGGTAGAATCGGGGGTGACCGGGATTCTCAGACCTTCAGGCGCAAATTCATGCCCAGCCCGATAATGCTGTTCACACCATCGCCGCCCGACAGAATGGTTCCCACCATCGATGTCGGTTCCGACTGGCCATGCGTTATCAAGTAGCGCTGCGCCATCTGGTCGACTTTTTTCGGGTTCTGAAAATCTTCCATATTCAGGCGCTGGGTCAGAATGCGCTTCTGCTGATCGTAGTCCAGCATACTGAACTTATCGCCCAGATTCAGCGCCCCACGCACCACTTCCATCATCACCTTGTCGCCGATGATGTTGGCAACCGATGTCACCCCCTCGGCCTTGCGCTTGAAATACAACGAGGCGCGCAGGCCGTTGGCGCTTTCCGCAATCTCGAATGCGTTGGTGATGTAATTCTTCTCGACCTTGGCGAGCATCTCCGGATCCGACAGCGCCGGCGGATCCCATTTGGCCATATCCTGCGCGAACTGCTTGTAGCGCGGATCGACCATACGGTTGGCAAAGCTTTTATCACTGGCCGGGTCTTCGGTCAGCAGCTTGCGCAGAACGGCCGTTTTGCCAAGTTCGCTCTCCAGCCCATAGGCGGTCAGCGCGAACTTCATCAGCTTATAGTCTTTCAGCATGTCCTCGGCCGAGGTAACCTTCGCCGCGCGGGCGCGGAAATCGGCGACGTCCTTCGACGTGTCCTTGCGATCGGCAAAACGGGTTTCCCATTTTGCACGGTCCTGCGTGACCAGACGGTAGCTTACCGTATTTGGAAGACCTTCGAGCATGATGCCGGATATTGTTACCGGCACAGGTAAATATTGCCCTAACGCGGCGGTTTTAATGCCAACCGGCCGACAGGCGCATCCAGTTGTAACGCCATACGGAAAGCGTCCAGAATGCCGTCCGGCCAGGTGGCTACCTTACGCAGGTTCAGATTCACACACAGGAACAGAAATTCGCACTCGGCGCTCTTCCAGCCCTCCACCGCATGGAACAGATGGTGGCGAACCAGAAGGCGCTTATTGTCGTATGCCAGAACCTCGCTGGTGACGGACAGCGGGTCGCCTTCCTTGACCTCGCGCCGGTAGGCGATCCAGCTTTCAGCCACGAATGTCCCGAGATCCCTGGCGCGGAAATCATCGTCGAGGTGCAGCTTCGGCCACAAAACGTCGGTCGCCATGTCGAATGCACGCAGATAAAATGCGACGTTCATATGCCCATACAGATCGATCCATTCCGGCAATACACGGGTCAGAACGGGCATCGGCAAAATCGTATCATTCATTCAATATTTTCCTTCTGTCAGGCCACAGCCGGCAAGAACGAGATCAATGAACATCCTGCATACCCGCGATCGCCGCGCGCAGCCCGGCCAGCGAGAAATCAGCCGAACGCGCGCAATCGAGAATAATCTTTTCCTTGCGCGCCACAGCGTCGATCGCCTCCGGCAGTTTCTTCACCGCGTCGGCCGGAATCACCACCGCGCCGTGAAAATCAGCGTGGATCACATCGTCATGTGCAACGTTCATACCGAAGATATTCACCGGTTTGCCGAATTCCACCAAATGCACGTGCGCGTGTGACGGCGCCACCACCCCGCCGATAATCTGGAACCCCGGCGCCAGCATGTCGCAATCCCGGAACGACCCGTTGGTCACGCAGCCTTCCGCCCCCAACGCCTTGTGCAACGTGGAATGCACCTCGCCCCAGAAGGCGCCCCAGCCAGGCTGGTCGTCCAGATCCTGGATCGCCACCACGGTGGGGAATTGTGCCGCCGCCACATATTCGTACCAGTCCAGCCGATCCGCCGGCCGCAGACGCGGCGGTTCCTTGGCACGGATCATCCCCACCCGCGCCAACCCGACGATCGGCGGCAAACTGCGGTCGGCCGCATGCATCGACCGCGTGGTGAAGCCGATCGCCTGCCGTTCGGGCGCAACCAGTTCCAGGCCGTTGCAGATGGTCGGCGTGTCCCAGGCTTTCAGCCGGGCAAGATCGGCAGCGGTGAATGGATATGGCATACGTTCCCCCCTCGTGATCACTTTTCCCCAGCATCGCCCTCGGGGGCGAATCGCACAACCGGCTAGATTGCGTTCAAATCCTCAGGCAGATTTCTCTTATGGAACGTTTTTTCGGACTGGCCGAGCGCGGCACCACCGTGCGCACGGAAATCATCGCCGGCTTCACCACCTTTCTGACCATGGCCTATATCGCCATCGTCAACCCGAACATCATGGCCGCCGCCGGCATCGATCACGGCGCGGCCTTCACCGCCACCTGTCTGGCGGCGGTGATCGGCACCACGCTCATGGCCCTGCTGGCTAACTATCCGCTGGCACTGGCCCCCGGTATGGGACTGAACGCCTATTTCGCGTTCGCCGTCGTCAAGGGGATGGGCGTGCCGTGGCAGGTAGCGTTGGGGGCCGTGTTCATCTCCGGCATGCTGTTCTTTCTGGTCAGCCTGCTGCGGGTGCGCGAATGGCTGATCAACGCGATCCCGATGTCGCTAAAGCTCGGCATCGCGGCCGGGATCGGGCTGTTCCTCGGCCTGCTGGGGTTCGAGAACATGGGGCTGACGGTCGGTCACCCGGCCACCCTCATCACGCTGGGCGACCTGCACAAGCCGGCCACCTGGCTGGCCTGCGCCGGGTTCATCCTGATCGCCGGCCTGTCGGCACGCAAAGTGCCGGGCGCGATCGTGATCGGCATCATCGTCACCGCGCTGGCGGGCATTCCGTTCGGGCTGACCAAATTCAACGGTGTGTTCGCCATGCCGCCCTCGATCGCCCCCACCTTCCTGCAGATGGACCTGGCCGGCGCGATCGGCCTGGGTGTGGTGGGGATCGTGTTCACGTTCTTTCTGGTCGACGTGCTCGACAACGCCGGCACGCTGATCGCCACCACCCATCGCGCCGGGCTGATGCGCCCCGACGGCACCGTGCCCCGCCTGCGCGAGGCGCTGATCGCCGACAGCGGCGGGGCGATGCTGGGCGCCATGCTGGGAACATCGACCACCACCAGCTATGTCGAAAGCGCGGCAGGCGTGCAGGCGGGCGGGCGCACCGGGCTGACGGCACTGACCGTGGCCGGGCTGTTCGTGCTGACCCTGTTCCTCGCGCCGCTGGCCACCTCGATCCCCAGCTACGCGAGCGCGCCAGCGCTGGTGTTCGTCGCCTGCCTGATGGCGCATGCGCTGAAGGACCTCGCCTGGGACGACATGACCGATTATCTGCCCGCCATCGTCATCGCACTGAGCACCCCGCTGACATTCTCGATCTCATCGGGGATCGGACTGGGTTTCGTTACGTTTGCGCTGGTCAAGACCATTGCAGGACGCACAGGCGAGGTCAGTGCCGCGGTATGGGTGATCGCTATCGCTTCTGTGTGCAAATTCGCGCTGATCTGATAGGAACGCCGCATGCGTTACCCGGCAACCCTGCTGGCCATCTGCGGCCTGTTCGCAGCGCATGCGAATGCGCGCGACCTGACCATCGTCGGCTTCGGCGGTGGGTTTCAGGACGCCGCCCGCACGACCCTGTTCCAGCCCTACGCCCGCGCCAGCGGCCAGACCGTGCTGGACGATACCTATAACGGTGAACTGGCACGCATCTACACGATGACCCAGACCCGCGACGTGGTCTGGGACGTGGTGATGGTGGAAGCACCCGAACTGGCGCGCGGCTGCGAGGACGGCGTGTTCATGCGCATCGACTGGTCGGTGGTGGACCGCAGCCAGTTCGCCCCTGGCACCACCAGCGACTGCGGCGCGGGCGCCGTCGCCTGGGGCGTGTCGCTGTTCTGGGACACCACGCGCACCGGCGCCGCGCCACGCAGCTACGCCGACATCTGGGACGTGCAGCGGTTTCCCGGCCGGCGCGCTTTTCGCTGGGGCGCAAAGATGACGCTGGAGATCGCCCTGCTGGCCGATGGTATCGCCCCGGCCGATGTCTATGCCGTACTGGCAACACGCGAAGGGCAGGACCGCGCATTCCGCAAGCTCGACCAGTTGCGCGAAAACCTCGTGTTCTGGCGGTCCGGCGCGCAACCGCTGCAACTGATCGATGGCGGCGAGGCAACGTATGCGTTCGGTTACACCGGCCGCGTGGTGCAGGCAAATCAGCCGGACCCAGGCCGTTATGCAATGAACTGGGACACACTGCTCTGGGCGGTAGATTCCTGGGCCGTGGTGAACGGATCGCCGAAAGCGGCGGACGGCATGCGCATGATCCAGTGGATCAGCCAACTTGAACCGCTGAAAGCGCTGGCAGCGATCTGGCCGGCCTCGCCCACCCACCGCGCTTTTGCCGAAGACGCCGCGCTGCGCGCCGCCCACCCGGACAGCGTTTCCAGCAATATGCAGCGCGGTCTGCATCTGAACACGGAATTCTGGGTCGATCACGGCGAAGACCTGGAACGCCGTTTCGCGACATGGGCACAGCAGTAATCCGCCATCAGACACAGGCGCGCCTGTTGACGGCGCCGCTCGCCGCGGTGCTGCTGGTGTGCTTCGTGCTGCCGCTGGGCATCGTGCTGTGGCGCGCCGTGGCCAATCCGGAATTCCGCGCCACCCTGCCGCAGACCGCCGCGCTGCTGCGCCAGTGGGACGGCAATGACCTGCCGCCGGTCGAGGTTTTTCGCGCCCTGCATGCCGAGCTTCCGCTGGCACAGGACAACCAGACACTGGGCGCGCTCAGCCGCCGCCTGAACGAGGAACGCCCAGGTACCCGCGCACTGTTGCTGCGCACCGTACGCGCGCTGCCCACCCTGTCGCGCATCGATGCCGACGGTTTCGCCGCTCTGGACCCGGAATGGCACAACCCGGATCTATGGAAATTCCTGCGCCGCAGCGCCGCCCCGCTCACCGCCACCTGGCTGCTGCGCAGCGTGGACCTGGTGCAGACGCCCGACGGTGTGGTACGCAACGCGCCCGCCGAAGTCGCCGTATTCCGTCCGCTGCTGCTGCGTACTTTCAGTATGGCAGCGATCGTCACGGCACTGTGCCTGTTGATCGGGTATCCACTGGCGTGGCACATCTCGGTTCTGACGCCGGGTAAGGCGCGCTGCCTGCGGGCGCTGGTCATGGTACCGTTCTGGTCGTCGGTGCTGGTGCGCAGCGCCGCCTGGTTGGTGCTGCTGCAACGCGAAGGACCGATCAACGCCGCTCTGCTGGCACTGGGCGTCGTCGACGAACCCGCACAACTTCTGTTCACCCGCTTTGCCGTGCTGCTGGCGATGACGCAGGTCCTGCTGCCGTTCGTCGTGCTGCCGCTCTCGGCCACCATGTCGCGGATCGATCCGGTGCACATGCGTGCCGCGCGCAGTCTGGGGGCAAGCGGTTGGCGTGCGTTTCTCTGCGTCTATTTGCCCTTGTCGATGCCCGGCGTGATGGCGGGCGCAGCCATCGTATTCACCATCGCGGCGGGGTTTTACATCACCCCCGCACTGTTGGGCGGCGCGGGCGATCAGATGATCGGCTCGTTCGTGGTGTTCTTCACCAATGAGACCGTAAATTGGAGTATGGCCGCTGCGCTGTCCGCCATTCTGCTGCTCATGCTGGCCTGCGTCGCCCTGCTCACGCATCGCAGCCTGCATTGCCTGAGACGTTGAGCATGCGCCGTATCCTGACTTTCACCACCACGCTGACCTTCATTTTTCTTCTGGCGCCGCTGGCCGCCGTGGTGCCGATCGGGCTGAGCGGTGGCGAGACTCTGGCACTGCCGACGCAGGGTTTCTCGCTGCGCTGGTGGCGCGTGCTGATCGACGATCCGCGCTGGATGCTGGCCTTTCTGAACAGCGTGAAGGTCGGCGCCGGGGCAACACTGCTGTCACTGCTGCTGGGTGTTCCTGCCGCCATCGGCCTGTGGCGTGCACACTTTCCGGGACGTGGGGTCGTGCTGGCACTGTGCGCGCTGCCACTGGCGGTGCCGACCGTCACCGCAGCACTGGCGCTATATTTCGGACTGTCGGCGCTGGGACTGGCGAATTCCCTGCTCGGACTGACGCTGGCGCACACCGTGCTGGCAGTACCGTTCGTCACCATCGCCGTGATGGCCTCGCTGCGCATGGTCGATCCGTCGCTTCTGGACACAGCGGCCTCGTGCGGCGCCGGTCCATGGCAGCGCTTTCGCCACGTGCTGGCACCGCTGACGGCACGCGGCATCGGCGCTGGCGCGTTATTTGCATTCGCCACATCGTTCGATGAATTGATGGTGGCCATTTTCGTCACCGCACCGGGCGCATATACGCTGCCACGGCAGATGTATGCGGGCATCCGCGAACAGTTGTCCCCTGCCCTTTGCGCCGCGGCGACATTCATTACATTGTTGGCCATTCTCCTGATGTGGGTTGCCGAGCGCCTGCGCGCGCCGCGTTGAATGATTGAAGGATTGCCGTATGTCCGAAGCGATAACCGATCTGCTGTTACTTGGCGCCGGGCATGCGCATCTGAATGTTCTGCGCCAGTTCGCCCTAAGACCGGTATCAGGGGTACGGGTTACTCTGGTGGCGCGCGAGGCACTGGCCCTGCATGCGCCGATGCTGCCCGATCTTCTCTATGGTTCGTGCGATTTCGACAGCGCACATACCGATCTGGTGCCGCTGGCCGCCAGTGCCGGCGCACGGCTGATCCTGGCTGAAGCACGCGGCATCGACCTTGCAGCACGGCTGCTGCAGGTCAAGGACCGGCCGGATATCGGGTTTGACATCCTCTCGATCGACATCGGCGGCGTTTCGCGCCCTTCCGGGAAAAACCAGAAACAAGCGGCCGAGGCAGGCATCCCATTGCAACCGGTCGGCCAGTTTCTGACCAGCTTCGGCGAACTGGAACAGAAGCTGCCGCAGGGAGCGCATATCGCTGTGGTCGGCAACACACCGGCGTCGGTCGAACTGACGCTGGCGCTGGCGCATCGTTTCGCGGGGCGGTTTGCTTTTACCCTGGTCAGCCAGGATCCTGAGCCGCTGTTTAATCTGCCGCCGCGCGCCCGCCGCCTGGCCCGTGCGGCGTTGGTGCATGCAGGCGTCGGGATCGTCAACGGCGTCACGGTTTCGCGACATGATCGTAACCACCTGTACCTGTCGGACGGAACGGCGCTGGATGTCAGCGAGGCGCTGTGGACGACCAACGCGCAGGCACCGGCCTGGCTGGCACAGACCACAGGCCTCGCCGTGACCGAAGCCGGGGCGGTTTGTGTCGACGCGACGCTGCGCAGCATCAGCCACGATTTCGTTTTTGCCACCGGCAACAGCGCCACCATGGTCGGTATCCCGCCCGGTCAGGACGACACCCTCGCAGCGAACACCGGGACACATCTGGCCGAGAACCTGCGGCGTACGCTCTCCGGACAGGCCTTGCGCCCACAAACCAAGCCGGCACGTCTGACTCAGTTGCTGGCCCTGCCGACCATCATCCGGATCTCGGGCGTCGATGCCGTGGCCTGGCGCAACAACCTCTCGTTCGCGGGCGGCTGGCTGCTGCGCTGGAGGAACAAGACCGAACAGGTGCGGTTGCAGCAATACGCCAGTCTACGGCCCACAGCTTCCCCCACCTTGGCGTTGCCACGGACCCTGCGTGCATCGCCCGGGATCATGCAGCGTGCCATCGCGGATCTACCCACCCCACAGTCGTCAGACATCGTGCTGGGGCTGGACGTACAGGACAACGCCACACTGGTGATGCCCCCGCTGGGCAGCGCCACGGTACAGAGCGTATCGCTGCTGCGCACGGCGGTGCAGGATCCGTTCATCGCCGGTGAAATTGCCGCCGCACACGCCATGGGGCCAATCTTTGCGATGGGTGCGCATCCGTGGACAGCGCTGGCACTGGCGCAGCTTCCGGCGCTCTCGGCCGAGAGCCTCGAGAACGATCTGAAACTGATGCTGCACGGCGCGGCGCGTTGCCTGTCCGGCGTGCACTGTATGCTGATCGGCGGTGACGACGTGCAAAACCCCCAGCAGAACCAGACCGAAGCGCTGTTCGGTTTTTCGATCACCGGTCTCGTCCGGCCCGAACAGGCCTGGAGCATGCACACACTGCGCAGTGGCGACGCGCTGGTCATCACCAAACCGATCGGCAGCGGTGCGATCGTCGCCGGCAACGCGCGCGGTCTGGTTCCGGCCCGCCGGCTGCTGACGGCGATCGCGTCGATGCGGCGCGCCGACGCGGCCGCCATGGATATCCTGCGCGCCCACGACGTGCATGCCTGCACCAATCTGGCCGAGGCCGGACTGGCCGGAACCGTCCTCAACATGCTGCGGGCCAGTGGACTGGCCGCCGTTCTGGAGCAGGCCGGCATCCCCGCACTGCCCGGCGCATCCGATCTGTGCGACACACAAACACCGATCCAGGACGAGCGAATCGACGGCCCTGTGCATCCGCTGCTGTTCGCCCCGCTGATTTCGGGCGGACTGCTGGCGGGCGTGCCCCGGAACCGGGTGGCGTCCTGCGTGCAGGCGCTGCGCGAGGCCGGGATGACAGCCGCGGTCATCGGCAACGTGGAAGCGTATTCCGGCACCGGCGCGCAGCTACGGGTTTCGGGAACGCTGCCCGCCTGATTCCCGGCTTGATTCACTTTGGCACCGGATGAAATACTTTCGGGATGATCGACCCGTTCGACCGACCGATTACCTATCTGCGCGTTTCGGTGACCGACCGATGCGACCTGCGCTGTGTGTATTGCATGGCCGAAGACATGACCTTCCTGCCCAAGGCTGAAATCCTGACGCTGGAGGAAATGGATCGTCTGTGCGGCCACTTCATTGATCTGGGCGTTCGCAAGATCCGTCTGACCGGCGGAGAACCGCTGGTGCGCAAGAACCTGATCTGGCTGATCAACGCGCTCGGCACACGCCTTGGTCACGGGTTGGACGAACTGACGCTGACCACAAACGGCACCCAGCTCGCCGCGCATGCCGCAGCGATCGCGCGCGCCGGTGTCCGGCGGATCAATGTCAGCCTCGACACGCTCGACCCCGCGACGTTCACCGCCCTGACCCGATGGGGACAGATCGGCAAAACGCTCGACGGAATTTTCGCCGCCCAAGCCGCCGGAATGGATATCAAGATCAACGCTGTCGCCATGAAAGGCGTCAACGAACACGAATTCGATACCCTGCTGCGCTGGTGTGGCACACATGGATTCGATCTCTGTCTGATCGAGACCATGCCATTGGGCGACATCGGCGCCGACCGGAACGCACAGTATCTGAACCTGCGTGACGTGCGCGCCGGTCTTGCACAGCGTTGGACTTTGACCGACATCGACTATCGCACCGGCGGCCCCGCCCATTACGTGCGTGTCGAGGAAACCGGCCGCCGGCTGGGCTTCATTACGCCGATGAGTCATAATTTCTGCGAAAGCTGCAACCGCGTGCGGCTGACCTGCACCGGACAACTGTATTTGTGTCTGGGGCAGGAAGACTCGGCCGACCTGCGCAAACCCCTGCGCGACGGTGCCGACATGCGCGCAGCTATCCTCGGGGCCATCGCCCGCAAGCCGCGCGGACACGATTTCGTCATCGACCGGCAGCACCGCGCCCCTGCCCTGGCCCGGCATATGAACGTGACGGGGGGCTGAGATTACGCTAAGTCTGTCTCATGATGCATCTTGAACTGCCCGACTGGCTGCCCTGGTGGGCGCCGATTGTCATCATCGTGCCGCTGGCCTTGTGTGCTCTGGCCCTGTTGCTGATGCCGTTCAGCGTCTTCGGCGTGAAGGGCCGGCTCGACGAGATCCAGCAGCGTCTGGACGACATACAGACCGAAATCCGCAGTCTGGCGCTGCGTCTGCCCGACCCCGGATATGCATCGCTGCTGCGCAGCGAGGACGACGGCCTGTACGCGCATCCGCCGGTGGCGACGCCCAGCCGCAGCACCTATGTGGACCCGCCGCCGATCCCGCCGGCCGTATCGAGCGTACCGCCACCGAACGCACCACCGCCCATGGCGCACCGGATTCCGGTCGCAGCGCCGCGACCAGCGGCCAGCACATCGGCCGGCCGCGCCGAACCTCGGCTCGACTGGCCGCGCAACCGTTAGGCAGATCTCACCATGCGCATCAGCATCGTCCAGATGAATGCAGGTCACGACAAGACAGCCAATATCGACCAAGCCCGGATACTGCTCACCGATGCCATCACACAGGACCGGCCCGACATCGTCGCGCTGCCCGAAATGTGGACCTGCCTGGGCGGAAACCGCGCTGCCAAGTTCGCGCAGGCCGAAGAGCTTCCCGCCCCCGGTTCGGGTGCAGCGGGGGACGAGGCCTATGAATTTCTGCGCGGCCTGGCACGTCAGCACCGTATCCACGTGCATGGCGGGTCGATCGGTGAAAAAGCCGGTGACAGGCTGTTCAACACGACTGTGGTCTTCGATCCGGACGGACGCGAAATTGCGCGTTACCGCAAGATCCACTTGTTCGACATCACCACGCCAGACGGCACCGGCTATCGCGAAAGCGCGACGTTCGGCGCGGGCGACGACATCGTGACCTTCCAGGCCGGCGGCATGACGTTCGGGTGCGCGATCTGCTACGATGTCCGCTTTCCGGAACTGTTCCTGACGCTGCGCCGCAAGGGCGCCGAGGTGATTTTCCTGCCGGCCGCCTTCACGGTACAGACCGGCAAGGACCATTGGGAAACCCTGATCCGGGCGCGCGCGATCGAAACCCAGTGCTGGATGGTCGCGCCCGCGACCTGGGGGCAGCATCAGGATTCCGGCGGCGAGGCACGGTTCACATACGGCCATTCGCTGATCGCCGACCCGTGGGGGCACGTGGTGGCCAAAGCATCGGATGGCATCGGCTGGACCAGCGCACGCATCAATCCCGCCGTTACCGCGCAGGTGCGACGCAACATGCCCGTGCTGGAACATCGCAGGCTCGCCTGATCAGCCATGCCCCGCATTTCCTTTCTTGCCATTCCGAATGCCGAAACCGAACGCAGCCACCTCGCCGCGCGCTGGGGCGATGTTGCGCCCGATCAGGCCGATATCGTCGTCGCGCTGGGCGGCGATGGTTTTATGCTGGAAACCCTGCACCGGTTCATACATCAACCGATTCCCGTCTACGGCATGAATCGCGGCTCGGTCGGCTTTCTGATGAACGACTATACCGAGGACGATCTGCCCGCGCGGCTGGAACGCGCCCAGGCGGCCACTCTGCATCCACTGCATATGCACGCCGTCACCATGGCAGGCGCCGTGGAAGAGGCCTTGGCGATCAACGAGGTCGCGTTGCTGCGCCAGCTGCGCCAGGCTGCCAAGATCCGCATCAGCATCGACGGCCGGCAACGTATGCAAGAGCTGGTCTGCGACGGCGTGCTGCTGTCCACACCTGCAGGATCGACAGCCTACAACCTGTCGGCGCACGGGCCGATCGTGCCGCTGGGGGCCAATCTGCTGCCGCTCACCCCGATCAGCGCCTTTCGTCCACGGCGTTGGCGTGGGGCCCTGTTGCCCTCGAATGCCGAAGTATTGTTCGAAGTACTGGAAGCCGATAAACGCCCGGTCGCCGCTGTTGCCGACTTCAAGGAAGTGCGCGATGTCGCCTCGGTGGCGGTCAATCAGGACACCGGCATTGCACTGACCGTGCTGTTCGACCCCGAACGTGAACTATCCGAACGCATCATCAGTGAACAGTTTTCCTGAAACCCCGGCCTGATGATTCTTTCGAACGCGCCGCTTTCCGGCAGGGTTTCAATCCGTCGTGGTTTCTGTTGATGAATTTTAGCGTGTCGCTACAAGATACGAAAAAATAATCATCAACGAACAAAAAAGCCGCCCAGCGGGGGCAACCAGTCGCGCCGGCCCAAAGGCCAACTTTTTCTCAGGGTTATCCCACTATAACCCGGATGATCCCAATCTATCCCAGACATCCAAGACCTAGCGCCCGGGAACACTCAGCCTAGCCGACCGTTCCCACCACGCGGATACGCGCCCGTGCGTGCATTTCCACCTGTGACAGCACATGCGTCGCCGGACGTATCCGTTCGACAATGGCCCGCAGGTGCGAACGTAGGGCGGCCGACACCAGCACCACCGGCTCGTAACCGCCGTTGACCGCATCTTCTATCCCTTTTTTCAAGGCCCGCATGAATTCGGACAGACGCACCGGATCCATCGCTAACTGACGATCCTCGGCACCACCGGTCAATGCTTCGCTCAACTCACGCTCCCAGTCGGGGCCGAGCGTCAGCAGCGGGATGAAACCGTGCCCAGAATCGGTACAGGCCTCGCAGATCTGGCGCGAGATACGCACGCGCACGTGCCCGATGATATGTGACAACGATCTGAAGCCTGCCGCGCATGCTTCCTGGATGCCTTCCAAAATAGTCGGCAGATCGCGGATCGAGATCCGTTCCGCCAGCAGCCCCTGCAAAACGCGCTGGATACTGCCGACGTTGGTCTGCGACGGCACGATCTCGTTCAGAAGTTTGCGATACTCGGCAGGCAGATCGTCCAGCATCTTCTGCGTTTCGCCATAGGAAAGCAGCTCGGACAAGGAATCGCGCACCAGTTCGGTCAGATGTGTGGTGATGACGCTATGCAGATCCACCACAGTGTAACCGCGCCCCTGCGCTTCCACGCGCATGATTTCGGGGATCCACAGGGCGGGTAGGCCGAAAGCTGGCTCGGTGGTCGGTTCGCCGCTGATTTCCGGCACCCCCCCACGCGGATCGAGCGCCAGCAGCATGCCCGGCTTCAGTTCGCCGCGACCGACTTCGATCTCCTTGATCTTGATGGAGTATGCGTTCGGATCGAGCTGCATGTTGTCCTGAATGCGGACGACCGGCAGCATGAAGCCCATGTCCTGCGCAAAGTTACGTCGTGTCGCGCGAATCTGTTCGGAGAGTTGCGCCGCCTCGCCCGTTGCCAGCGATAGCAACCCATAGCCAAGCTCTACACGGATCTGGTCCACCCGCACCAGATCGGCCGGGGTTGGTTCGGTCGGCGCTGTTTCCAGCAGGGGAGCTTCGTCAACTTCGGAATCGATCTTCTGTTCGTATTTATAGCGATACCACGCCCCGGCACCGCACAGCGCTGCCAGAGTCATGAACGGCAACATCGGCACACCCGGCGCCATAGCCAAAATGACCGCCGTGCCGCCCGCAATAGCCAGCGGCTTCGGCGAAGCCCCCAACTGGCGCACCATGGCCGTATCGGCGGAGCCTTCCGTGCCGCCCTTGGTCACCACAATACCTGCCGCGACCGAAATCAGCAGCGCCGGGATCTGCGAAACCAGACCGTCGCCCGCTGTCAGCGCGGTAAATGTCTGCGCGGCTTCACCAAACGGCAGGCCATGCCGCAGCACACCGATCGCCAGGCCGCCCAGAATATTGATGAAGGTAATGATCAGCCCCGCGATGGCATCGCCGCGCACGAACTTTGCGGCACCATCCATCGTTCCGTAAAAACCGCTTTCCTCTTCCAACTCCTTCCGCCGCCGGCGCGCTTCACCTTCGCTGATCATGCCGGCTGACAGATCGGCATCGATCGCCATCTGCTTGCCGGGCATTGCGTCCAGGCTGAAACGCGCGGCCACTTCGGCAATACGGCCTGAACCTTTGGTGATGACCATGAAGTTCACGACCAGCAGAATCGAAAACAGGATCAGCCCGATCACCACGTCGCCGCCCATCAGGAATCCGCCGAATGCCGCCACCACGTGCCCGGCGGCATCCATCCCTTCATGGCCGTGCGAGAGAATCAGACGTGTCGTCGCAACGTTCAGCGACAGACGCAACAGAGTGGTGATCAGCAGCAGAGTCGGGAATGCTGTGAAATCCAGCGGGCGCGTGATGAACAGCGCCACCATCAGCACCAGAACGCTGGACGTTACCGAAACGGCCAGCCCGACATCGAGCAGAAACGGCGGCAAGGGGATGACCAGAACCCCCAACAGCAGAATAACGGCGATCGCCAGGCCGACATCGGAACCCGGCGTATAGCGGCGGTATTTCTCAAGCGTGCGCTTCAGCTCTTCCACGCTTTACACTCCGCTATCTAGCTGGACACGCCGGAATACGGACGCGGTACAGAAACGCCGGACGCCGTATACTCGCGCAGCTTGTTGCGTAATGTGCGAATGGAAATACCCAGCATCGTCGCAGCCTGGGTACGATTGCCGAGGCAATGGACAAGAGTATCGAGAATCAGGGTCTGCTCAACTTCTCCGACTGTGCGGCCAACCATCGAAGGCTGTGCGTGCGCATCCTGCGCAACCATTGTCGACAGAATCTGAGCATCCGCCAGAGCTGGCACTGCTGTCGGCTTCATGCCAGGAAGTTCGATTGACTGTTCATCCAGAACATCCCCTTCGGCCAGAAGAACGGCACGATGCACGGCATTTTCAAGCTCGCGCACATTCCCCGGCCACCTATAATGCTGCAATACCGACAGCGCCGCCGGTGTAAACTGGCGATCGTCCATGCCATTCAGTTCGGCGTATTTATGCGCGAAAAACCTGGCCAGAACAGGAATATCGCGTGGCCGTTCGCGTAGCGGCGGCAGGCGAAGGGAAACGACGTTCAGCCGGAAAAATAGATCCGCACGAAAGCGCCCTTCCGCGATCCTCTGCTCAAGGTTCAGGTTTGTGCTGGCAATGATGCGCACATCGATCTTGACCGGATCGTTTCCACCAACTCGGTCGATTTCGCGCTCCTGAATGGCGCGCAACATTTTTGCCTGCAGGCGCAGGTCCATATCGCCGATCTCATCCAGCAGGAGAACACCGCCCGAAGCTGCTTCAAAGCGCCCGATGCGCCTTGCCACTGCACCGGAAAAAGCGCCTTTTTCGTAGCCGAACAGTTCACTTTCCAGAAGATGCTCCGGAATTGCAGCACAATTCACCGCCACGAACGGCCCTTTGCTACGCCGTGACTGGCGGTGGATATACTGGGCGAACACTTCTTTGCCGGTTCCGCTTTCTCCGGTCAGAAGGACACTGGCATCCGAGCGTGCAATCTGTTCTGCACGTCGCACCGTTTCACGCAGAGCCGGATCCTCTCCGATCAGGTCACGCGCATCCCGCGCGGCGGTTTCCAGCATCGCCGCAATCAGATCCGCGTCCGGCGGTAATGGAAGAAAATCCTTCGCACCGTCCTTGATCGCGCGCACCGCAGCATCCGCACTGGCATTTTCGCCGCAGGCGATCACCGGCACCGCGATACGCTCGCGCTCCAGGGTACTGGTCAATGCGCCGACATCATGCATGACGTCACACAACACCAGTTCACCCGCCCCCTGGCGCAGTTTTTCTATGGCCTGACTTACTCCGTCTGCCTGGGTCAGACTTGCCCCGCGCGCAATGGCGATCTGCGCAGCCTTGCCAAGCTCACCAGCCAGGGAACCAATGATCAGAACACGCATCTCGCGACCCTTCTGGCCTTAGACCGGTTTTTCCGACTTGACGATTTCCGTCATCGTGATGCCCAAACGGTTGTCATCGACCATCACAACTTCTCCACGTGCAACCAGACGGTTATTCACATAGATATCAATTGCCTCGCCGAGCTTCCTGTCCAGTTCGACCACCGCGCCGCGGCCAAGCTTCAGAAGCTGGGCAACCTGCATCGTGGATTTTCCGAGCACGGCAGAAACCGTAACCGGAATATCGTACACGGCCCGCAGATCCGCATTCTGACCACTACCGACCAGCGACGACTGTTCGCCGCTCAGGTCATTTAAACTGAGTTCATCCGACATTTTCGTCTCCTGCATCTTCATTCACGAAACTCAGCGGCGTCAGGGTCAACATGATGTCCTTCCACAGTTCGCTGCAGTTCAGTCTTGCGTTTCCAGATTTCCATTCGAGGATAGCATCTCCCGGCGGAACGTCGTCATTGGGCACGACTTCAATCATCGGGGCGGTTTTCCCCGGATGGGTCAGGCATCTTTCGACGTCCGCCGCCAGATTCGTATTGACCAGAATGCGCGGCTTAATACCGTCGGCGACACGGGGAACAATTGCATGCGCCATAGCGGCGATCTCCTCGGCTCCGTGCCTCTGCATCAACTCAGGCAGCATCGCCTTGAGAGCAGCGAATAGAATTTTGGCGATATCTTCGGACGTTTCGATAACCGACCGGCGCACGGTTTCTTCAGCCCCACCCAACAGTGCGGCAATACGCCCCACCGACAAGGCAACCGCCTGCTCGGCGGACAGCCTGCCAGAGGCCATGCCTTCCGTCCGCCCAGCTTCCATTCCGTCCAATCTGGCTTTTTCAACCGCTGCATCAAACTCGGAGCGAGAGAACATACGTTCTTCTTCAACCGGTACCGCTTCCGGTATTTCGCTCGGTTTGGCATTCACGGATATGCCTGATCCAAAATCATCATGGAAAACCGAAAAATTCCGCCGAGGCGCGTTTGCCCGCCCCATGGTCTTGCGTATATCGAACGTCAGCGTTTCAAACCCGGCCATGACCGTTACACCACCATCTGCTCGTCATTCGATTCGTTGATGTCGATTTCGCCACGGTTCGCCAGCTCTTTCACAACAGCGACGATGGCTGCCTGCGCTTCATCGACATCACGGCGGCGAACGGCACCCAATGCCTCGACATCTTCACGCAACATCTTAGAAGCCCGATCCGGGAGGTTACTGAAGATGAGTTTCTGAACATCCGGCGAGGCGCCTTTCAGGGCCATCGGCAGACGATCTTTCGGCGCAGACCGCAACATCATCTGCACCGCCTGCGGCGTCAGCCGCACCAGATCGTCGAAGGTGAACATAAGGGACTTGATTCTGTCAGCTGCCTCAAGATCCCTGTTTTCCAGGGTGTGCATGAATTTGGATTCGGATTCACGATCCAGGTTATTGAAGATTTCGGCCATCAGCTCATGCGCATCGCGGCGTGCAGACCGGGACAGATTGGCCATGAAATCCATACGCAATGTTTTTTCAACACCATCCATGACCTCGCGCTGCACTGCATCCATCCGCAGCATCCGCATGATGATGTCGGTCGCGAACCCCTCCGGCAACAGGGCCAGAACTTTCGCCGCATGCTCGGAACGGATGCGCGAAAGAATGACCGCCACAGTCTGCGGATATTCATTGCGCAAATAGGCCGCCAGAACGGACTCGCTGACATTCGCCAACTTATCCCACATGGTACGACCGGCAGGACCGCGAATTTCTTCCAGAATCTGGTGCGCCTTGTCCTGCGGAAGAATCTTCATCAGCAGGCGCTCGGTACTTTCCAGGTTCCCCAGCAGGTTACCGCCGCCCGTCTGTTCGCTGAACTCGCGGCAAATCTCTTCGACCATTTCCGATGAAATGCGCCCCAACTGTGACATAGCCGCAGAGATCTCGCGAATTTCATCTTCGTGCAGAGTTGCGAACAGGGGCGCGCTCCGTTCTTCCCCCAGAGCCAGCATGACGACTGCTGCTTTTTGCGCCCCGTTCATTCCGTGACGGTTGCTTGAACGAGAACCGCTCATGTCCGCTCTCCTGCCAGCCAAACACGCAGGGCCGCTGCCGATTCACTCGGCCTCTGCTCAACAAGATCCGCCAGTTTGCGAAGCGAAGCGGCGCGCACCTGCCCTTCGACCTGCGCCATGCTGACCATATCTTCGGCCTCGGCAGCCAAAGCCATTGCCGCTGAAGCATTTCCAAGTGCCGCGGAAGGCGCTTCTCCCCCTTCGAGCCCGGCCAGAATCTGGTCCGCCGTCTGAACCGACTCACCGCTGCGCATCACGCTCAACCGTGTCAACGCCGGGCGCGCAAACGCCAGAATGAAGATCAGAAAAAGAACGATACCGCCGCCAGCTTCGGCCAGACGCATGATATCTGCGTGTTCCAGAGGAAGCCCCATCACGCTCGATCCGGGTGCTGTGGTGTCGGGCGGAATCACCTGAGTGAACCGCATGCTTGTAACCTCGATTTTGTCGCCGCGGCTTTCGTCGTACCCGACGGCAGACCTTGCCAATGCGGAGATCTGTGCAAGCTCTGCCGACGTGCGTTCACGCCATACAGGCTGCCCATCCGGGCCCGGTTCGGATATGCCGTTCACCAGAATGGCCATCGAGAGACGCTTCAAAACCGGCTGATCGCGAACGACGCTTCTGACAGTTCGGCTAATCTCGTAATTATTGGTCTCTTCCTGACGGTTTTCCTGTGTTCCGGCATTGTTTGCAGAGTTACCGGTGGTCGCGTTGGGCAGGTTGTTCTGAACGCTGACAGCGTTCTGTGCTTCATTGGTGCGATTCGTTTCGTTCGTACTATGCTGGCTGCGCAGCACCTGTCCGTCCGGATCGAACTGTTCCTGTGTTTCGTTAATTCTGCTCTGGTCGAGATCGAGCGCGACTTCCACCCGAACATTCCCGGCACCCAATGTGCGCTCCAGAAGATCTTCGACACTACGCGCCATACGGTTTTCTGCCGCACGCTTCGCTTCTTCCTGCGTGCTTTCGAGTGCTCCGCCGCCAACAGCGCGGCCGGCATCTGCCAGCACTTCGCCGCGTGAATCGATGATGGAAACATGCTGCGGCTTTAAATTTGGAACCGCTGCAACCAGAAGATTTATGATGGCACGTGTCTGGTCCCGGTCCAGCCTCGTCACGCCGTTCAGCGCCAGAACCACGCTTGCCTGCGCCTCCTGCTGCGCACGCGCGAATGGCTCGCGGCGCGGCAGAACCAGATGCACGCGCGCAGAACGAACGCCAGATATGGAGGCGATGGAGCGGCTTACCTCGCCCTCGAGCGCACGCGTCAGGTTCACCTGCTGCTGAAACTGGGATGTTCCAAGACTCTCGCCGCGATCGAACAATTCGTAGCCAAGCGACCCGCCCGAGGGCAATCCCTGCCGTGCCAGCGCAAGACGCGTGGATGCCACCTGATCGGTTGCAACCATGATCTGCGTGCCGTCACCCCTCAGTTGATACGGAATCTTCATCGTATCGAGCTGTGCAACAATCTGCCCTGAATCGCGTAGATCCAAATCGCCATACAGCAGCGCCATCGGGCGCTGGGATGTACGCAATGTCAGGAAAAGCAAAAAACCCAGGACCACAAGACCGACCGCGGCAATTGCGGCAATGCGCAATGGCCCGAGTGCTCTAAAACCCTGCTTTAACGACCCCATGTCGACTGCCCGCACCATACAAAATCTGTAACCGGCCTTTGCCGGTCGTCGTTGTATGATGTCGCAATATACTTACCCGGTCGTTAAACGTTGCCGGAGGGGTCAAATTCTGCCTACCCGCCCTGTCAGAGCAGAGACATAATCTTACTCATATCTATCGTCATACCGCCAATACGCAGGTTAACACTGTTTCCGCTGCGTTCAGCGCCCGTGACAATGCCCAGCACGCCGTAGTCTACAGGCTGCATCTGACCAGTCGCGTCGGGCTGCATCACACTCACTCTATAAGTACCATCTGGCGCCTTAATGCCCGATGCCGTAACCGCATCCCATCCCCACACATTCGCACCCGCCTGTGGTGTGTAAGTGCCTGTGTGGATGATTTTTCCTGCCGCATCCATAACAGAAACGATGACCGGCTGCGTCGAATTGGTCGTGAACTGCAGGCCGGCCTCCCCATTCTGGACAATGATATTGTCAGCATCCACCACGACGGTTTTGCCCATCATCTGCGCGGCCTGCATCATCTGCTGACCCTGCGTCAGCGAAATCAACTGCTGCAGATTGGTGTTCTGATTGATCTGCTGTTCCACACTGGCGAACTGCACCAACTGGTTGGTGAATTCGTTGGTGTCCAACGGATTGGTCGGATCCTGATTCTGGAGCTGAGTCGTCAGCAATTTCAAAAAATCGTTGAAATTGTTTGCAATCTGCGACTGCGGAATACCACTTGCCGTCAGTGACGTGGATGTCGACTGACTCGTGCCGCTGACTGTACTCATGTCCAAACTCCGTTCAGGCGGTTATGTTCAAACCGGTATGCAACCAGCGTACCGTTTTTGGCGCTGTATGTTCGATGACAGAAGTTTCTGTTCCGTTACCGCGCCGGCCGTTCCGTGCCTCGGCGTACAATTCCGTATCAGCCTGCTGGCTGTCTCGATCATCCGGCGATGAAAACCCGGACGCCAACTGAAATTCCGCGTTCTCGTGCGCATCCAGCCCTATCCGTTCCAGCGCACGCACCAGTTGGCTGTAGTCTTTCTGCAGCAGCAGCAGCGTCTCGGGGCGTTCGGCAACGATGGAAATCTGAGAACGAGAATCCTCTTTTTCCCGATGTACCCGCACTTCAATTTTGCCGAGATGCTCCGGGTCCATCCGTACCACAGTACTTTGTGTGCCAGCTTCACTCTGTGCAGCCATGGTGACGATGACCGGCAAAACCTGCCCCATGGGTGACGCTGCGGACTGGCTGGCTGGAATATCCGCCATCCGTGCGATGGCTGCAGCGGAATCAACCTGGAGGTTTGCAGACATTGCAAACTGCGTATGTCCGATACCCGGCCTGCTGGAGAGATCTGTAATCTGTATCCCGGTCTGGATGGTCTGATGACCGGCTCTGGCAGCCACGGGCCGCTCCGCCTCGGTGTCCACAGTTGTAGATCCTACGGCTTCTTCTGCGCGCCCTTTTCCGGCATCGCTGTCGGCTTCGGCCCGCCGGTCCGCGCGTATTTCCACCTTGCGGGTCTTATCCGCGCCTGCCGGGCGTCCATCCGCCGACACAGGCAGTTCGCCCCGGAAAGTGTCTGTCGTCCTGCCATCGCGTGACGGCAGGGCCTCAGAGGCAGAAACCTCCACATCGACGCCTTCCACTGTAACCGGGCGTCTGGAAGATTTTGCCGACCCGTCAAACCCCTGAACTTTCCCAGACGCGGCAATATTTTCCTGCATCTGTGCTGCGGTGGCGGAGAGCGGTGAAGTCGTCTGCGGTTGTATCTGCCCCATCTTGGCAGACGTATTTTCCACAGCTTCCGGCTCTGCGTGTGCAGCTGCAGAAGCCTTAACCGAAAGTGTCTGCTCACCTTCCTCCTGAGCAAATGTGTTCGTACCTATATCCATGCCAACAGGCATCTCGCCCTCGGTTCTTGCCTCGGGACGCAGAATACTCGCCTGCATGGCAGAACCGTTTTCCGTATTTACTTCAACGCCCTCCATCCCGGCAACGGTAGCAAAATTGCCTGTCAGAATATCGTTGCCGGCCAGTTTCTGCGGCGTCGGTTGATCCGGCGGCTGCAAATGCGCCAGAACATTCGCCATCGCCACCTGGTCGATCATCATGGTGATCTGAGGGGCAATTTTCTGCATTTCCTCGGTATCGGCTTCCACGGCATCCGCCATTGATGCGCCATCCTGCGGCAGAGCGCTTTCGCCCTCGGCCGGCGATCCAGCTTCAGAAACTGACTCAGCCCCTTGTAAGATAACAGAAAACTCGGCGCCGGATTCTTCTTCCGATGCCGAAACCCGACCCTGGCCGGTAGCTCCGGACTGACCGGTCCCGCCGGCGGCCGATAGTGATAAGAATGACGCAGATACGGATGCTGACACTATTTTTCTCCGTGTCCGAATATTTCAGTACAGTTTTTACAAATCGCAAACCAAACCACGCGAAACTCCCCCAATGGCACGACACGCGCAGGTCACGCTGCAAGTTCCACGCCAAATTTGTTCCGGAAAATCCGGAACTGGCATGCGGCATGCATGTTCGTTTGCAGACCGCCTCTAAGGGCTTATCAGAGTAAGGAGTTTACCATGTCTTTGTTTGGCGCGATGACCACGGCGATCAGCGGCCTGAATGCCCAGAGCAAGGCGCTGGGAAACATCAGCGACAACGTCGCCAACAGCCAGACAATCGGCTTCAAGCGGGTTGATACGAGTTTCGTCAATTATCTGACGACCTCGTCACAGAAAAACCATTCATCCGGTTCGGTGGTGGCAAGGCCGGACTACAGCAACAGCAGTCAGGGGACGATCGAACAGTCGGAAAATCCTCTGAATATGGCTATCGCCGGTCAGGGTTTTTTCCCCGTCTCCTTAAAAAACGGTGATATCAAAGGACAGCCGACCTTTGATGATCGCACCTTCTACACACGCGCCGGCGATTTTACCGTGAATAAGGAAGGTTATCTGGTCAACGGATCCGGGTACTTTCTGCAGGGATGGTCGATCGATGGTGCCGGTAACGTTGACCGTACACATACATCCGAGATTCGCGTTTCCGACACGGTCTATAATCCGGTCCCGACATCCGAAGTCACCATGAATGCGAACCTTCCGGACTCGCCCACAAATCCGGTTCAGAGCAGTCAGGTGCAGATATATGACAGTCTGGGTACACTGCGGACCGTCAATCTGACCTGGACTCAGAATGCCCAGAATAAGTGGACTCTCAGCATCGATGTTCCCGACGATGTGAACAGCCCGGCACGCGGTACCGTTGATCTCAACTTTGGTGTGGCCAGCGCAAATAGCGTGCCGGCCGGCACGGTCGGCGATCTTGTCAACGCCACTGGCAGCGTCACGACATCGGCCTTCGCGCTGGGCGATCCGACCACTGCAACTTTCACGGCAGATTTTGGTAACGGCCCTCAGACCATTTCTCTCAATCTTGGGACATTCGGAACGGCAAACGGCATTACTCAGTTTGCCGGGAAAGAATATTCCGTCCGTAGCCTCAGTCAGAACGGTGTTCCGTTCGGATCATTCTCGTCCCTTGGCTTTCATGACAACGGCGACGTGGTCGTGAACTACGACAATGGTCAGTCCAGAACCATCGCCCGCGTCCCCGTCGTGGTCTTCAACGATCCGGACTCGCTCCAGCGTCAGGACGGTCAGGCTTTCACCCGCACGATGGAAAGTGGAGAAGCCCGTATTCTGGATACCAACAACAGTGGTGCCGGGAAGCTGATTGTCAGTTCCATCGAACGTTCGAACGTCGACATCGCGACCGAGTTCACGAAGCTGATCGTAGCGCAGCGCGCATACTCTGCGAATACGAGAATCGTCACCACTTCAGACGAGCTGCTTCAGGAAACACTCAATATGAAGCGGTGATAAAGAGCACCTCTATTCTCTGGAAATGCCATGTCGATCCAGTCTTCTTTATCCATAGCCAGCAGCGGGTTGGCGCATATAAATCGCCAACTCGCGATGGTGTCCCAAAATATCGCCAACGCCGAGAGTTCCGGTTATACGCGAAAAACCATCAATGGCCTGTCGATAACCGCGGCAGGCCAGGGAATGGGTGTAAGAAGCGGTCTGGTAACACGCCTTATCGATGAAAAACTGCAGGCGGACGTCAATCAGCGCAACGCGACGGTCACAGCACTCACTGTGCGTGAAAACCTGCTCACCGGCATCGAGACCGCACATGGCGTTGTCGAAAACGGGGACAGTCTGGGGGGGCTCGTCGGATCCCTGCAGAACAGTTTCATCGGTCTGCAGGGCAACCCATCTTCAAGCGCCAAGCAGTCCGAAGTCGCGCAGGCCGCAGCGTCGTTGGTGTCGCGAATCAACACGATTGGTCAATCCATCACCACTGCGCGACAGGCAGCACAAGACGGTCTTGTCTCCTCCGTCAGCACCCTGAACAATGCGTTGGACAGCCTCAGCCAGCTGACCAAAGACATTAAATCCGAAATGGTTGCGGGCCGTAGCGTTGCCGACCTCGAAGACAAACGCGATGCTGTCATGTCGCAGCTCTCCGGACTGGTCGGGGCCAAGTTTGTCAAACAGGAAGACGGCGGCATTCTGGCGTATACATCCGGCGGGTCTATGCTGCCGCTTGACGGCAGCAAATTTTCCATAAGCGAAGCCAATGTCGGCCCGTCTTCTTATTACCCTGGTGGAGGGCTTCCTGGAATCACATTCCAGGGCCAGGATGTCTCGGCAAACTTTACCGGTGGGCAGGTTGGCGAATTCCTGCGCATGCGCGACAGCACTCTTCCACTCTATCAGTCCGAGATCGACGAGTTTGCGCAAAACCTGGCATCACGTTTCGACGAGCAGGGATTGCGCCTGTTTGTGGCCAACGGGACCACGAGCGTACCTGCGCCATCCAGCACACCGCCAATTCAGAGCGGCTATGTCGGATTTGCACAGACGATCGTCGTCAACCCGGATGTGATGTCCAAACCGTCCCTGCTGCGTGACGGAACACATGCGCTTTCGACCGCCGGTGGCGATCTGATCGACTTCACCCCCAATCCCGCCAGCGGACCACAGGACTTCACGGCGTTGCTCGATCGCATCGTGGATTTCACCTTCGGTAAAGAATCCGCCCCTGGCGTGCCGCATCACGCTTTTGCAACCAACGGCCTTGGACCGCAGGGAAATTTCCATGCTCCGTTCAATGGCGGCAGCAGTCTTGCGGATTTCTCCAGCGCGCTGGTCGCCAGCCAGACACAGGACCGGGCGCAGACAACTTCGCGTCTGGATGTTGAAGCGTCCGTGCAGTCCTTGCTGCAAACACAGCTATCCGACCAGTCGGGTGTCAATATTGACCGGGAAATGGCCAATATGGTCGCACTCCAAACCAGTTATTCGGCAAACGCCCGCGTGCTTTCCGCCGTACAGGCCATGTGGGATCAACTTCTTGCTGCGGTGCATTAAGGAAAAAATATGTCCTGCCTCGTTATTGAACTTCGCGCCGACGACACTCTGATCATCAACGGATCGAGCCTGCGATTCCGCAACAAAACCCGCGTCGAACTTATGTCGCACGCACGTTTTCTGTTCGGCAAGCAGATCATGAGGCCGGATGAGGTAAACACGCCGGCCCGGCGTTTGTACTTCGCCCTGCAGATCGCCTATGCCGGAGAAGATGAAAGGCGTGACACCGCCCTGGAGCAGGCCCGCGACCTCGCCGAAGAGTTTTCAACACACACGACATCGGGCCTGGCGCGCCATTTGTGCGCCGAAGCCCTGGAAGCGGCAGAAAGTGGCGATGGCTATCTGGCTCTGAAATACGCGCGTCGGCTTATCCAGCATGAGGACGCTATCCTCAGAACTGTGCAGGAGGTTTACACATGATATCTTCCTCGTACGGACAGTTGTCGCGACTGATCGACGTTTCCACACGATCGATGGATCGCTTCAACGAAGTTCAGAAGCAGATCGCCACCGGTAAGAAGTCCGACACGTTCGGCGGTTATGCGCCCGTCGCCCGCACGGTCATCAACCTGCAGAATGAATTTTCCCGTCGGGAATCCTACATCAATTCCATTGCCATCGCTCAGCCGCGCCTGGCAGCGACCCAGACAGCGCTGGGGCGTATCAGTACGATCATGGGCGATATCCAGAAAACCGCACTGAGCGCAGCCGGAACAGGCCCCAAGGACGCCAACCTGATACGCCAGCAGGCACAGAGTTCCCTGAAGGAGCTGACATCGCTGCTGAATACCAAGAGCGACGGTCAGTACATTTTCGCCGGCAGCGATTCCGCGAATGCCCCAATTCCTTCCGATGATCTGATGGGCGGAACATCATCCCTGTTCACCGACATTTCCGCTCGGTTGAGTCAGATCGACGGCACACCTGGCAATACACTCGACGATGTTCTGGCGGACATCAACGCACTCGCCATGGACGATACATCCGGCCGCACCATTTTCTCGGCCAGTCTGTCCGCCCCGAAGCCGGTCGGAACCCAGGATGAAGCACCGCGCTCCATCGCGGCCGATGACGGACAGCGGGTTGCCGTTTCGCCGCAGAGCATCAGTTATAAAGACCCGACTGCCCCGGCCGATTCTACCGGAAGCTGGGTGCGCGATCTGATGCGCGACCTGATGACCCTGGCCTCGGCGCCGGACAGCCTGATCAACAGCGCGGACGGCGAGGCCATGATGGGGCGTATCGCCGGCAACATGGATCGCGAGATGGTCAGCCTTGGCCGCACTACGGCCAATCTCGCCATGTCGCAGCGTTCGCTTGATGCCTTGTCGGAGAAACACGCCGACATGCGCGTCGCCCTGAAGTCTCAGTCGAGCAACGTCGAGGACATCGATTACACCGAAGCGGCCGCGCGCCTGAAGATCCTGGAAACGCAGTTGCAGTCGTCCTGGACCATCCTGAGCAGGCTGGGCAGCATGTCGCTGGCCAACTTCCTGCGGTAATATGCGGCATTGATTTTTGTGCCCTCTGGTCACATACCTGGGGTATGAAAATCGATGGCACTCATTACCGCAGCGTCTGGTTGAGCGACGATTCCTGGTCCGTCCATATTTTCGACCAGACCCGCCTCCCCTGGAAACTCGACATCCTGCGCCTGACCGATGCACAGCAGGTTGCGCGCGCGATCACCTCCATGCAGGTGCGCGGCGCACCGCTGATCGGTGTGGTCGGTGCCTACGGGCTGGCGCTGGCTCTGCGCGAAGACCCATCGGACGCTGCCATGAACCAAGCCGCGGAGATGCTGGCCGCGACGCGCCCCACGGCGATCAATCTGCGCTGGGCGCTGACACGTATGCTGAAAGCCCTGGCCCCAATTCCCCCCGGCGAACGCGTGCGGCGCGCCTATGCGCAAGCCGGCGCCATCGCCGATGAAGACGCGATCATGAACGAGGCGATCGGCCGGCATGGCCTGCCGTTGCTGGCCGGCATTGCGCACAAAAAAGGCCGCGTGAATGTACTGACGCATTGCAACGCCGGCTGGATCGCAACAGTGGACTGGGGCACCGCGCTCGCACCGATCTATATGGCGCACGATGCCGGGATCGACGTACATGTCTGGGTCGACGAGACGCGCCCGCGCAATCAGGGCGCCCTGCTGACCGCCTGGGAGCTTGGGAAACACGGCATCGCGCACACCGTGATCGCCGACAATGCCGGCGGCCATTACATGCAGCACGGTGATGTCGATATCGTCCTGGTCGGCACCGACCGTGTCACACGGCATGGGGACGTGGCGAACAAGATCGGCACATATCTGAAAGCACTCGCTGCCCGCGACAACGACGTGCCGTTCTACGTGGCGCTGCCGTCCTCGACCATCGACTGGTCCGTGCGCGACGGCATCAAGGAAATCCCGATCGAGGAACGCATAGGCACCGAGGTCACCACCATCACCGGCCGCGCCCTGGATGGCAGTCTGGCCACCGTGCGGATCGCCGCATCCGGGAGTCAGGCGGCAAACCCGGCATTCGACGTTACACCGGCGCGGCTGGTCACCGGCCTGTTGACCGAACGCGGGATCTGCGCCGCCAGCGAAACCGGTCTGTGTGCGTTGTTCCCGGAACACGCCGGTTGAAAGGCGCCCCGTTCGGTGGTTGCTCGAGTCGGAAACCGTTCGAGAATACGCCGACGTAAATCGTATGGCGACGCTTTCCGAGAACCAGCACGCGGCGGGTTTATGTCCATGCGCACAGCTGCGCCAGCCGTATTGCCGAACGGTCTCTCAGCGCTGCATCCACGGCAACCCCGAAGCCTTCCAGCCAGCCACGGTTCCACGGTGTCCCTGCCCGTCCAGCGGTCCTTCGAATCCGTCGGCGATGTTGTAGGCATGCGGGAATCCCGCCTGCACGGCCGCACGCGCCGCCGCCATGCTGCGCACGCCCGAGCGGCATAGAAAATAAATCCTGTGCGCAGGCGTGATCCGCATCTGGCGCAGCTCCTCGATAAAGCCCGCATTCACCTGCATGCCGGGAAACACCTGCCACTGGATCATCACCACCTGCTTGGCGACGGATTGCAGGTTCGGTACGCCGACATACATCCATTCCGCGTCGGTGCGCACATCGACCAACACCGCATCTGGCTTCGCGCGCAAAGCCGCCCAGACATCATTCGGCGCGACATTTTCGACCATTGCTCTATCCCTCCGGACAATAGGCATAGAACACATTGCGGCCGGATGGAATTACCGCGACGGCTTCATGACGTTTGATTTCGGTTTGCGCCTGACGCGCAGCATGATCCGAACCATGCGCCGCAACCCGAGCCATTGCTGCATCCACCAGCCGCCGGTCGCCATCGCCGCGGGGCCGTTCGGGTCTCCAGTGCGGGGATAGACAGCGCGGTTGAAATCCGCCGTACCAAAGATGACGTCCCAGAGCGGCAGGATGACCCCGAAATTCACACTGCGTTCCCCGGCCGCCAGAACCCCATGATGGGCGCGATGAAAGCGCGGCGATACCAGCAGCCGTTCTCCGATCCTGCCGAAAGACAGCCGCACATTCGCATGACTGAAACTTTCCAGCAGCCGCAGCAACAACACGATCAACGGAAACTGTTCGGGCGGAACGCCGATCAGCAGGGCGACGGCGCCGAACCAAACCATCGAGATCAGATCGTCCAGCACATGGTTTCTGTCATCGGTCCAGAACGTCATCTGCTTCTGCGAATGATGCACAGAATGCAGCGCCCACCACCACCCGAACGTATGCTGCAGCCGGTGCCGCCAGTAATCGGCCAGATCGAGGACCACCGCATACAGCAGAAACGTGACGGTCGGCCAGTGCAACAGCCAGGGAAACAACCGTTCGAGGTTCGGAGGAACCCAGCCGATATCGGTCAGCGATCCGTTAATCCAGACCTGAATCTGCTGAAAGAGCACAAAACCAAACAACGGCAGAATGCCGATCCGTGCGATCAGCGTATAGATGATGTCGGTCACCACCACACGCCGGTCCCCCCAGCGTTCGACCGGGCGCCAGTGCTCGAATGGTGTGCAGATCGCGAACGCCACCGCCATCTGCGCAATCCCGTACAATGCCAGCAGAGTCCAGGTGAACGCCGTTTCTTCCCATTCGGTGGCGCCGATTTCGTACAATGCCGGCACCACCAGATTGGCATGCAGCCAGCCCGCAGCGTCGGCAAATGGATCGATCATGACTTTCGCCCCCAGACCGGATGCTCGGCCAGCGTGGAAAAACGAAAACCGCGTGCCATCAGGCCATCCAGCAACGGCCCCAGCACATTCACGAACGGATCTCGCCTGTCGCGGATCCCCCAGTGCATCATCATGATGTTGCCGTTCTGCAAACGTGCCAGTGCACGGTCCAGCAACATGCTATTCGGGTAACGCTCCGAATCCAACTCGTCTCCAAGAAATCCGGCATCGTTCCAACCGACATGGTAAAAACCGGCGTCCTCCGCCAACCGCACGGCGTTTGCCGTCAGCCGCCCGCCGGGTGCACGCCATAACGGCAGATGCACCGCACCGGTCAACGCACGAATACGCTCAACCGGACGCCTCAACTCCTCGGCCAATGTATCCGCGCGCAGGTTCTGCGCCGGTGTGCCGCCGCGCGCCGCATAACGGACCTGTCCGTTTCCCAGATCGCGCTGAAAATACCAGTGCCGCCATGTGTGGCTGGCGAACCTCTGCCCCTCATCGGCGCGCGCCTTCCAGAACGAGGACCAGCCATCATCCAGCGTATAATTGCCGCGATAGGTCGGTTCGTTGGCGACGAACAGCGTGGCGCGGATCCGCCGCGCCGACAAAAGCGCCGCGATCTGTTCGGCCTGTTGCATCCAGCCGGTATCGATCGTCAGATACAAAACGCCCCCTGTCTGCGCCCAAGCGCGTTCCAGCAGGCAGCCGCCCGCCGCACCGATCAGCGCGCGTCTATTCAGGCGCATGATCCGCGGGCACGCCGGGTTCCGGCACAACAGCCTCGCCCGCTTGCGCAGGTTCTGACTCTGCGGGTTCAGCCACGGCTTTGCTGACGAAAATCCCGTGCGGCGACCGCCCGACATCGATCGTCTCGTAGGCACCGGTTTCCGGGTCGATAACCGCCACCTGCTTCACCCAGCGCAGCGTCGCCCACAGACGACCGTCGGGCGCAAAATCGATGCAATCCGGCCCACCACGGATCCGCCAGGATGCAATCGGATTGAAGGTCTGCGGATCCAGCACCGTGATACCGGAATCGACGCGACGTGTCGCATAGACATGCTTGCCGTCCGGCGAGACGAACACCGTATGCGCGCCGCGCCCGACCACGATGCGGCGTTCCACCGTGCCATCGGCCGGGTTCATCACCGCAACATGTTCTTCCCCCATATTGCCGACCAGAAGTTTGCCGTTCAGATACGTCACGCCGGCAGGCTGTCTGCCAACCTCCTTGTCCCACAGCACCTGACCGGTTTCGACCTCGAACGCGATCACGCGGTCGACGCCCTGCAACGTTCCGAAACCAATGCGGCTATCAGGCGTGAAGGCCAGATGGCTCGGCATGTCCCCGACCGCCAGACGGTGACGCAATGTCAGCGACTGCTCGGTGGCATTCCAGTCGTAGATATCGATCTGGTTTCGCCGCAGCGACGTCACCACCAAGCGCGTGCCGTCCGGCGTGAAAGCAAAATGATACGGATTGCTGACCTGCTCGCGCCGCCTGATCTCCATCGTCTGCGGATCCAGAAACAGGAGCTCGTTTGCCGCACTGTCGGCAACCAGCAGCACGCGCCCGTCCGGCGACAGAACAACATGATGAGGTTCTCGCAACACGGGTACGCGGCGCAGCTCGACACGCTGATCGCGATCAAGAACGCTGAGCGACGCCTCGCCCGAATTCAGGACGAGCACAGGAGCCGCGCCGGCCGGCAACGCAGCCAGCATGGCCATGATGAAAAACGCTCTGAACATGGCGGAAAGATTACCTGATCTCGGACATCAGACCCACAAGCGGGATCATACCATCGGCTATCCGTTTTTGCACTCGGCATTGCCTGTTTCGATAACCGCGATACACTCCGCCCAAACACAGGTGGAACATTCCTTCAGGGCATTCATTTGTCACCGACCCCAGACACTTCCTCCCTGAGCCTGCCCAGATTTGACATCCGGATCTCTCCTCCGGACTTATCCGCATGGCGGGCCGGAAACTGCGGTATCCCCGGCGTCTGGAGCTTTACGGCAGACCGGGCGGGACCGCATCTGACTCTGGTTTCCCTGATACACGGGAATGAATTTGCCGGCGCGATCGCCCTGAAACGGTTGCTATGCGCCGGGATTCGCCCCGCCCGTGGACGGCTGACACTGGTTTTCGCCAATCTGCAGGCCTTCGACTGTTTCAATCCCGACACCCCCACGACGTCGCGATTCATCGACGAAGACATGAACCGTATCTGGGACAGGCATCTGCTGGACGGAAACAGCCGCTCCGCCGAGATCGTCCGCGCCCGTATTCTGCGCCCGGTCATCGAGCAGGCCGACATTCTTTTGGACCTGCACACGATGCTGGTCGATTCCGCACCGTTGATTCTGTGCGGCAGCAACAGCAAGGGGCGCATGCTGGCGCAGGATCTGTCCACCCCGTATCTTACAGTTACCGACAACGGCCACGCGAGCGGACGGCGTCTGATCGACTACCCGTTGTTTCTGTCGCCGGACAATGACCGGACCGCCATCCTGCTCGAGGCCGGACAGCACTGGGTGCCCGAAGCGACCGATATTTCCGCCGACCTGATAACCCGGATCGGCACCCAGACAGGCGTGCTGCCCGCAGTCACGCCACAGCCGTCGATGCCGGCGCGCATCGCCGAGGTGACACACACCATCACAGCAGCCAGCCATACATTCCGTTTTGTCCAGCCCTGGCGCGGGCTGGACTGCATCGCACAATGCAACACGCTGATCGCTCTGGACGGAAATGTGGAGATCCGCACGCCCTACGATCGGTGCATTCTCGTAATGCCCGCGCTGCGCCCCAGCCGCGGCCATACCGCGATACGCCTGGCGCGTATGCTCAGTTGATTTTCATGGCCCCCTCGCCAGTCGGTGCTTCCCCCATCACAGACTGGCGCAACGCCTCGCGCGCCCGCGACAGACGCGAACGCACGGTACCGACCGGCACGTGCATGATGCGCGCCGCGTCGACATAATCCATCCCTTCGATCACGATCAGCAGCACGACTTCCTGCTGGTTGCGCGGCAGCCTTCCAAAACCGCGCGCCAGATCGCGCAGTGCGTGCCGTTCTTCCTGCCGCCCAGACACAGTCGGCACCTGGACAGAGTCTGTGATGTTCGACACTGGGTTGCGTGCATGGCGGCGCATTTCCGCCAGATACGTATTGCGCAGAATCGTAAACAGCCAGGCGCGCAAATTTGTTCCCGGCTCAAACTGTTCGATCGCGCCGGTTGCCCGCAGCAGGGTTTCCTGGGTCAGATCGTCGGCCGCATCGGATGAACGGACGAACACGCGCGCAAAACGACGCAGATGCGGAATCTCGGCAGCCATCTGCTTCAGGATGGCTTCCCGCGAGATCACAATCTTGCTCGTTACGTCGTCTGCCACGGTATCTGGTCTCGTCCCTTCTGCCCATTCTCATGCTGCACGCCGCAGTCGGTGTATACTATCACGCGACGGTCATCATAACCGGCTTAAATCTATTCCTGAAAGTAGCAGTTATACAGTTGTAATATTTCGTTATCAGAACAACCCAGCAATGCTTCCGTTTAATGCCAGATGGATCGATTCCGCTGCCGGCACCTGCGGTAAGCCGGGCATGGTCATGATATCCCCGCATATGGCAACCACAAATCCCGCTCCGGCGGACAGTCTCGCGTCGCGCACCGGTAGCACGTGATCTTCCGGCGCCCCCAGCAGACTTGCGACTGCACTGAAACTGTATTGGGTTTTGGCAATGCAAACCGGCAGATGGCCGAAACCCGCAGCTTCGAAGTCCGCCAGTTTCTTTGCCGCGGTATGGCTCAGCAGCACGTCACTGGCGCGGTAGATCGTTCGTGCAACCGTGCGCAGCTTGTCGGCCAGCTTCATCGCGTCCGGATAGATCGGCGCGAATGCCGCCGTGTCTTCGCGAATGCACGTCATCACCGCATCCGCCAGCTCTGCCGCACCTTTTCCGCCATTCGCCCAGTGCGTGCAGAGCACGGTTTTCACCCCCAGATCGCGCATCGCATTCTGGACGATGGCGATCTCGGCCTCGGTATCCGTCGTGAAATGGTTCAACGCCACCACGACCGGCAGACCGAACCGCCCCATGTTCTCGACATGACGTTGCAGATTCGCCACCCCTTTGCTCACCGCCCCGAGGTTCTCGCGCGCCAGATCGGCCAGTTGGACGCCGCCGTGCATTTTCAGCGCCCGTACAGTCGCCACCACGACGGAACAGGCTGGCGCCAGATCCGCAATACGGCATTTGATATCGCAAAATTTCTCGCCTCCCAGATCCGCGCCGAACCCGGCCTCCGTCACCACGACATCGGCCAGTTTCAGCCCTAGCCCGGTCGCCATGACCGAATTGCATCCATGCGCGATGTTCGCAAAAGGGCCGCCATGCACCAGCGCAGGCGTCCCTTCGAGGGTCTGTACGAGGTTGGGTTGCAGTGCATCGCGCAACAGCACCGCCATGGCTCCGTCGGCCTTCAGATCGCGCGCCGTCACAGTGCTGCCATCCCTCCGCCAGCCGACGACGATCCGGCCCAGACGCTGCTGCAGATCGCCCAGATCGCGGGCCAGGCAGAAAATCGCCATCACTTCCGAAGCAACGGTGATGTCGAACCCGTCCTCGCGCGGATACCCGTTGCCCGGTCCGCCCAGCCCGTTGATCAAGGCACGCAGCGCACGATCGTTCATGTCCACCGCACGCCGCCAGGTCACCCGCCGTGGGTCGATCTCCAGCGCATTGCCCCAGTAGATATGGTTGTCGATCATCGCCGCCAGCAGATTGACCGCCGAGGTGATCGCATGGAAGTCGCCCGTGAAATGCAGATTGATCTCGGCCATCGGCGCAATCTGCGCGCGACCGCCGCCCGTCGCGCCGCCCTTCACACCGAAGCACGGCCCCAGCGACGGTTCGCGCAGGCAGATCATCGTTTTGACGCCCGCCGCACGCAACGCGTCGCCCAGACCGATCGACGTGGTGGTTTTGCCTTCCCCCGCAGGCGTCGGGCTGATGCCGGTCACCAGCACCAGCGCCCCCTTGCGATCGGGCAGCCGGTCGATGAAGTCGAAACCGATCTTGGCTTTGTGCCGGCCATAGAATTCCAGCGCATCGGCGGGAATGCCCGCCCTTTCAGCGATAATGGTTATCGGTTGCAGTGCGGCCGCCTGCGCAATCTCGATATCCGAAGCCATCACTTTCTCCAATGGATGAAATTCAACCTATCCGCGCATTGCTCCCGGGACAACCGGCAACCGCGGGCTGGACGCGTTCACGAGATGTTCTATACCCATCCCGGCAGCGTCCCAACGTTATATACCTGCAGCACAGGCCGACCCAATGACATATCTCGACCACCTGAATCCTGAACAGCGCGCCGCGGTCGAAAATACCGACGGCCCGCTGCTGGTGCTGGCGGGCGCGGGTACGGGCAAGACACGGGTGCTGACCACGCGCTTCGCGCATCTGCTGCTGTCCGGACGTGCACTGCCGCATCAGGTGCTGGCCGTCACCTTCACCAACAAGGCAGCGAAGGAAATGCGCGCGCGTGTCGCCGCCATCATCAATCGTCCGGCCGAGGGCCTGTGGCTCGGCACGTTTCATGCGCTGTGCGCGCGCATGCTGCGCCGCCACGCGGAACTGGCGGGACTGAAGCCGGACTTCACCATCCTCGACACCGACGACCAGTTGCGCCTGCTGAAGCAGGTGATGGAAGCCGCCGGGATCGACATGAAGCGCTGGCCGCCGCAAGCGCTGATGGCGCAGATCCAGCGCTGGAAAGACCGCGGCCTGCCCCCCGCACGCATCGGCAAGGCCGACGACACCGACTTCGCCAACGGCAAGACGCGCCAATTATACGCCGAGTACCAGGCACGGCTGGCCACGCTGAACTCGGTCGATTTCGGCGATCTGCTGTTGCACATGACCGAAATCTTCCGCACCCATCCGGAAGTGCTCGCACAGTATCATCGCCTGTTCCGTTACATCCTGGTCGACGAATACCAGGACACCAATCTGGTGCAGTATATGTGGTTGCGGCTGCTGGCGCAGGCCAGCCACAACATCTGCTGCGTCGGCGACGACGATCAGTCGATCTATTCCTGGCGCGGCGCCGAGGTGGAAAACATCCTGCGTTTCGAAAAGGATTACCCCGACGCGAAGATCGTGCGGCTGGAAGCGAATTACCGCTCGACTGCACCGATCCTTGCCGCCGCGTCGGGGTTGATCGCGCATAACGAAGGCCGATTGGGCAAGACCTTGCGCCCCGGCCGCCCGGATGCGCAGACCGGCGGCAAGGTGCAGGTAATTTCGCTGTGGGACAGTGACGAGGAAGCCCGCATGGTCGGCGAACAGATCGAACAACTGCAACGCCAGCAGCACAGACTCGATCAGATCGCCATTCTGGTGCGCGCGGGCTTTCAGACCCGCGCCTTTGAAGAACGATTGATCACGCTGGGCATTCCGTACCGGGTGGTCGGCGGGCAGAAATTCTATGAACGCGCCGAAATTCGCGACGCCATCGCCTATATGCGCGTGCTGCACCAGCCGGCCGACGATCTGGCGTTCGAGCGTATCGTCAACGTGCCGCGCCGTGGCGTCGGCGATGCCGCATTGCAGACGCTGCACACCCGCGCCCGCGCCGGTAACGTCCCGCTGACGGTTGCCGCCGAACGCCTGTTGGCCGAGGGCGCGCTGAAAGGCCGGGTGAGAGAATCGCTGTCGAAACTTTTGACCGATTTTGCGCACTGGCGCACCATGCTGATGCAGATCGGTCACGTCGACACGGCATCTTTGGTGTTGGACGAAAGCGGTTATACCGAGATGTGGAAACAGGATCGTTCGCCCGATGCGCCGGGGCGGTTGGAAAACTTGAAGGAATTCGTACGCGCGCTGGCTGATTACGGTGGCATCGGGGCATTTCTGGAACACGTCGCGCTGGTGATGGAAAATGACGAATCCGCCGATACAGATCGCGTTGGCCTGATGACGCTGCACGCCGCCAAGGGGTTGGAGTTCGACACCGTGTTTCTGCCCGGGTGGGAGGAAGGCCTGTTCCCCAGCCAGCGCACCATGGACGAATCCGGCCTGAACGGGCTGGAGGAAGAACGCCGGCTCGCCTATGTCGGCATCACCCGTGCGCGCAAGCAGGCCATCATCAGCCACGCCGCCAACCGGCGCATCTATGCGAACTGGCAGTCATCCCCCCCCTCGCGTTTCATCGACGAGCTGCCCGACGATCACGTCGAGCACATCAACGGCATGGCAGGCGGGGCCGGCCAGTATGGTTACGCCGCGCGCCGCGCACCCGACTTCGAATTCGCGCGCTCGGTCCACACGCCAGTGCCGCAGGCTCGTCCGGTGGCGATGCGCCCGGCGCAGGCGCCGAAACCTGCTTCGGCGGAGAGCGGTATCACCGTCGGCCAACGTGTGTTTCACCAGAAGTTCGGCTATGGAAAGGTAACGTCGGTCACCGACGATAAACTCGATATTCTATTCGAAAAATCCGGCGCCAAACGGGTGCTGGATCGCTTTGTGGAGAAAGCATGAGCCTGCGCAACCCCTGGCCCGTCAGCGGACGGCACGCGACCCGACTCGAGACCGTCTGGGTCGACATCCCCGAGGACGCGCTGGAAGCATGGGAAGCCGCGATCGGCGAAGCCTGCGGCACGGTGGATTTCTTCGTCGACGACGACACCGGCCTGTGGCGCGTGTCCGGCGTGAAATCGGCCGGCGAGAACGAAGATAAACTGACGGCGGCCTGTGCTCTGGCCGCCATGGTCTCGGGCGTGAATCCGGTTCTACAGCGTGAAGACGTCGCCACCGAGGGCTGGCTGGAACGCACGCGGGCGGCATTCCCCGAACAACTGATCGGGCGGCGTTACGCCATTCGCGGTACACATCTGAACGGGCCGTATACGCCGGGCCGTATCACACTGACGCTGGACGCCGGCGTGGCGTTCGGATCCGGCGAACATGGTTCCACACGCGGCTGCCTGCGCGCGTTTGAGAAGATCGCCCACACGAAACCGCACAACATTCTGGATCTGGGTACCGGTTCCGGCATTCTGGCAATGGCGGCGGCTGCGCTGCTGCACCGGAAAGTACTGGCGACCGATATTGAACCCTGGTCGGTGCGTACCACGGCTGAAAACGCCGAACTCAACGGGCTGAAAAACCGCATCCACGCCATCCGCGCCGACGGCTGGCAGGATGTGCGCGTGCGCCGCCCCGCGCCGTATGATCTGATCTTCGCCAATATCCTGGCCCGGCCGCTGTGCCTGATGGCCAAGCACCTGGCGGCACATCTGGCCCCAGGGGGTTACGTCATTCTGGCCGGACTGCTGAATACGCAGATGCGCATGGTACTCGCAGCGCATCGCCGCCACGGACTGGTGCTGCACGCGCGTATCCGCGAGGGCGCGTGGTCGTGCCTGATTCTACGTAAGTAAACCATGACGCGAGCAAACAAAAAGGCACGAAACCGTGCCTTTTATGTCTGGCGCAAGACGCAAAAAAACTACGCGGCCGCCTTGCTGTGACCGGTCGCATTGCAATTGGCCGGCGAGACCACCCTGACCGGCACACGGCGCGCGGCACTGAATTCGGCGGCGAAGTCACGATCGAATACGCGCGGAATATCCGTGCGCGTCAGGCCGATATCCGTCAGTTCGCGGTCGGTCAGTGCATTCAGTTCCAGAAACACCCGGCGCCGCTGCGGCAGCTGCACCATGTTCTTCAAAAGCATCCAGATACTACGCATGGAAGTCTTCACCACCTGTCCGATTGCCCGATCCTGCGCTTCGATCACCGCCAGGCGTACAGCCTCGGCTTCGTTTCTATGACCTGAGATGACAGGCAGCAGGAAAGGCATTTCCTGCCGGGTAAAACGGGGGTCCATCTTTTCAATTCCTTTAAGGCCAGCCTGCCTGCGCAACACACCCAATCGCTGCGGTTCCAGCTTATGCCACGTGCACACTATACTGTTTTATCTATGCCGCGTGTTCCGCAGAGTTCTTGGCACTGCCTTGCAAGCTGCGCATACTATACGAAGACACTATGCATTTTCCGTTAATCTGATCTGTCAAAACCTGGGAGAAACCATGTCCATTCGCGACCGTTTGCTGCGTCTGCGCCAGGAACTGAGCAAACAGGGGCTTGATGGTTTCATCATCAGCCGCGCCGACGAGCATCTGGGCGAATACATCCCCGACAGCGCCAACCGTCTGGCCTGGATGACGGGCTTTACCGGTTCCGCCGGCATCGCCGTGGTACTGGCCGACCGTGCGGCGGTATTCTCGGACGGGCGGTATGTGCTGCAACTGGCCGCACAAACCGATCCCACCCTGTGGAAACGTCTGCACATGATCAATGAACCAGCCCCCGACTGGCTACGCAGCTATGCCCGACCGCAGGCCTGCATCGGCTACGATCCGCTGCTGATCAGCGCCGACGGGTTGGCCCAGTTCAAGCGCAGCAACGTCTCGCTGGTGCCGGTGGCACAAAACCCGGTAGACACGATCTGGACCGACCGCCCCCCCGTCCCCGTCACCCCCGCCATCATCCAACCCGACAGTTACGCGGGCCGCAGCAGTGCGCAAAAGCGCGCCGACATTGCCGCAGCCCTGAAAGCTGCCGGGCAGGACGCCGCGATGCTGACCGATTCCGCCTCGGTCTGCTGGCTGCTGAACATCCGTGGTGCCGACGTGCCGTACAACCCGTTCGTGCTCAGCTTCGCCGTTGTTTACGCCGATGCGCATGTCGATCTGATCTGCGATCCGGCAAAGATCGGGCCTGATGTCGCCGCGTATCTCGGCAATCACGTCACGCTGACACCGCGTACGCAGCTGACGGCAGTGCTGGACCGTCTGGCCGGGCGTACGGTGCGCATGGACACAGCCGGGTCGCCGCTGTGGTTCGCGCAGTATCTGGAAAAAGCCGGCGCGACGGTGGTGGCGGGACAGGACCCCTGCGCCCTGCCGCGTGCCTGCAAGAACGATGTCGAATGCCAGGGCGCGCGCACCGCGCACGAACGCGATGCGGTGGCAATGGCGCTGTTCCTGCACTGGCTGGACGAGAATGTCGGCTCCGGTGCGCTGACCGAGATGTCAGTGGCCAAACGCCTGCACGAACTCCGCGCCGAAGCGCCCGAGTTCCGCGGCCCAAGCTTCGAGACGATCTCGGGCGCAGGACCGAACGGCGCGATCATCCATTATCGTACCTCGCCCGACACCAACCGCACGCTGGGCAGGAACGAAACTTACCTGCTCGATTCCGGCGCGCAATACCCGGACGGCACCACCGACATCACCCGCACGGTCTGGACCGGGCCGGACACAGCCCCCGCGCATATCCGCGACCACTTTACCCGCGTACTGAAGGGGCATATCGCGCTGGCCACCCTGGTGTTTCCCCAAGGTGTCGCCGGATCGCACATCGATGCACTGGCGCGTGCGCCGCTGTGGCAGGCCGGGCTGGACTTCGACCACGGCACCGGGCACGGCGTCGGATCGTACCTGTCGGTGCATGAAGGGCCTGCCCGTATCGCGCGCACCGCGCCGCCGGTGCCGCTGATGCCGGGCATGCTGCTGTCGAATGAACCCGGTTACTATCTGCCGGGTTCCTACGGCATCCGGCTGGAAAACCTGATCCTCGTGCAAACATCGGACCTCGGCCCGCCGGACCGCCGGTTCCTGCGGTTCGAAACCATCACGCTGGCCCCGTTCGACCAGCGCCTGATCGACGCCGACCTGCTGACCGCCGGCGAACGCGCGTGGCTCGACGATTACCACGAACATGTTCTGGAAACCGTCGGCCCGCATCTGCCTGCGGATACGCGCACCTGGCTGGAACACGCCTGCCGCCCGCTGGGGGAATGATATCCAGCGTTCCGGGCAACATGTTCTCGGTGCCCGGAACGCTTGGCGGAACTTGTCGATCACCTCAGATATCACCGACCGTCATCACGGCAGTCTCTGCGACATCTACTGTCCGCACGGATGCCAGTTATGCAGATAACCGGGTTCATCCGGCCGGCCGTAGCACCACCCTCTGGCCCGCAATTCCTCGACGAGTACATCGCGCGCATCACACGCTGCCAACGTGTCCGGGTCGTCGCCCGAACCGCCACGGCAACGTGTATTCAGTTCGGCCACACGCTTGAGCAAAAGTGCAACATCCTGCGATGGAGACAAGAACGGGTGCGGTACACGTCCGGTATCTTCAGCAACCGCCCCCGTTATGACGCCCCCAAAAGCCCACAGGCAGACACCCACGGCCGTCCAACCGTATTTCATGACAACGCCCCCACCACAGAATTTTATCATGATACCAGTTTCCATCGGGTTTGCCCCGGTTGGCAGAACGAAAAACGTTCCCTAACCTCGCCCGATAACGGGAAACGTCTGCATGACTGCACAAAACACCAATACGGCGCTCGAACTGGCACTCCTGCTTCTGCTCGCCACACTATGGTCGGCTTCGTACACTTTTATCAAAATCGGCATCGAAACAATCCCCCCCATCACCCTGATCGCCGGGCGCACGTTGATCGCGGGACTGTTTCTGCTGGCAGTCATTCACTTGCGCGGGCAACGTCTGCCCCTCAATCCGCGCACCTGGAGTAAGTTCATGTTCCAGGCCGTGCTGAACACCGCCATCCCCTTCACCCTGATCGCGTGGAGCGAACTGCGAGTCGATGCCGGGTTGGCGATCATCCTGAACTCTACCACGCCGATCTTCACCTTCCTGATCACCGCACTGATCACACAGCACGAACCCGTCACCCTGCGTAAGCTGCTTGGGGTCGTGATCGGGCTGGCGGGTATCAGCCTGATCATCGGCATGGAAGCGTTCGGCGGGCTGGGCGATGAAGTCTGGTCGCAGCTGGCGATCATCGTCGCCACCATATCGTTCGCGGCGGCGGCCATCTTCGGCAAAAATTTCGTGGGGCTGGACCCGCTCATGCCCGCCGCCGGATCGCTGCTCTGCGGCGCGGCGCTGCTCATCCCGGCCAGCCTGGCTGTCGACCATCCCTGGGCTCTGCAGCCGTCGTTACGATCGCTGGGGGCATTGCTGGGGCTGGCGGTGTTTTCAACCGCGCTGGCGTTCGCGATCTATTTCCGTCTGTTACAGACGCTGGGATCGGTCAGCGCCACGGCACAGGCCTATATCCGCGTGCCGATCGGCGTCGGGCTGAGCATGCTGGTGCTTGGCGAAACCCTGCAACCCACCGCCTGGATCGGCCTGCCTTGCGTCATCGCCGGCGTCATCGCGATGACGCTGCCTTCCGCCCGGGCGAAACCTATCGCCAGGTAAACCGTGTACAGGCTTGCGCCAGAGGATCGCATGCCTCATCCACCACCAGAACCGATACGATGTAATCGCGCCCGCGCGTCAGACGCTGATTGGTGAAATTGACCGTATCGAAAGCGTCGCCCATACGCTGCCAGACGATCACCTCGCCCTGCTCCGGCTTGCCGATATTCGCCGGATCGAGCAGCGCCGCGTAAGTATAAGTTGCGTTCTCCATTGCGGGCCAGGCCACCTGGCCGTTTCGCACGGTGAGGGCGAACGTAGTTTCCCCGTCGACATACCACACCGCCCCGATGCGCAGCAGCATCCACTCCGCACCGTCGCGCAGATTCTCGCCTATACACCCACCCGGCTGTACAGGCGCATCCAATTTCCCGGAAAAAGCCTGTGGTGCGATATCCTGGCTGCCCTGTGTTCCGAACACCGCCGCCGGGTCGCCGGGATCAGCACTTGCGCGCCACGTACCCGACAGGCCAGCCGCATCGCGCCGCCCCTGCAACAGACCGACATTATAGGCGCGGCAACCATCGAACGGGAAAAAGATCTGTCCCGAGAAATCTCCTTCCGCCGCGGGCAGGTGCGCATACAGAACGCCGGGTCGTACCGTCGCTGGATCTGGAAAATTCAGTGGAATATAATGACCGACATACAGATCCCCACCATGCTGCGCCCGCGCCCCGCGCAGGACGGGTAGCAGTGCGCCAGCCATGGCAAGGCGCAGAAAATCCGCACGCGTGACTTCTGTCATGAATCCATCCCCGCCCAATCGCGCCATTCCGCTTCGCTCAATATCCTGACCCCGTGTTCAGCCGCCTTGGCGGCTTTCGATCCGGCATCGGCACCGACGATCACAAAATCCGTCTTGCGCGAGACCGATTTCGTGACCTTGGCGCCCAATGTCTCGGCGCGTGCTTCGGCTTCCTGTCGTGTCATGGTTTCCAGCGTGCCGGTAAACACCACCGTTTTTCCGGCAAACGGATTGTCGGCCGCCTGCGCCACGACCGCATCCCCGATCGTCATCGCCGCCGTCAGCGCGTCGAGCGTTTCCAGATTGCGTTCCTCGGCGAAGAATTCCGCCAGTTCCTCGGCAATCGCCGGGCCGATGCCGTTGATCGACCCCAATTCCAGCCGTGCATCGGACCCGATGACGATGGCTGCGATCATCTGGGCGCGCCAATGTGCATAGCTGCCGTAATGACGCGCCAGCAGCTTGGCATTGGCATCACCGATGCGGCGGATGCCCAGCCCGAAGATGAAACGATCCAGCGGCATACTGCGCCGCGCCTCGATCGCCTGCACCAGATTGCGCGCCGATGTCTCGCCCCATCCCTCGCGGCGCGCAATCGCCGCTTCATGCTCGTGCAGACGGAACAGATCGGCCGGCGTGCGCAGCAGACCGTCGTCGAAGAATTCCTGGATGGTGCGCTCTCCCAGACCGTCGATGTCGAACGCCGTGCGCGACACCATATGCCGCAGCCGTTCCACCGCCTGTGCCGGACAGGTCAGCCCGCCGGTGCAGCGCGTCACCGCCTCGCCGGGCGGGCACACCGCATGGCTGCCGCAGACCGGGCAGGTGTCGGGAAACACGAACGGCGTTGCATCGGCAGGCCGTTTGTCGGGCAACACGGCGACGATCTGTGGAATGACATCACCCGCGCGCTGCAGCATCACGGTGTCGCCGATCCGCACATCCTTGCGCGCGATCTCGCCTTCATTGTGCAACGTGGCGCGCGACACCAGCACGCCGCCGACATTCACCGGTTCTAGAATCGCCACCGGCGTCAGCGCGCCGGTGCGTCCGACCTGGATCTGGATGTCGAGCAATCGCGTCATCGCCTGCTCGGCCGGAAATTTCCATGCAATCGCCCAGCGCGGTGCGCGTCCCACAAAACCGAGACGCCGTTGCAGGGAAATATCGTCGACCTTGTAGACGACCCCATCGATATCGTAGTCCAGCCCGGAGCGCTCTGCCGCAACCTCGGCCTGAAACGTCCGCACATCTGCCTCGGCCGGCAGCAGGCGCGATAGCGGATTTACCCGAAACCCCCACGTCTTCAACCGTTGCAACCATTCCCACTGCGTCGCTGCCACCGGCGCGCTGACATCACCCATCGCATAAGCGAACAGCGAAAGCGGCCGCGATGCTGTGATCCGATGATCGAGCTGACGCAAACTGCCCGCCGCGGCATTGCGCGGATTGGCAAAGATTTTCTGCCCGGCTTTTTCCTGCGCGACGTTCAGTGCCAGAAAATCCGCCTTGCTCATGAACACTTCGCCGCGAATCTCGATCATTCCCGGTGCATCGCCCGGCAGCCGCAGCGGCAGATCCTTCAGCGTCTTCAGATTGGCGGTGACATCTTCACCCTCCACACCATCGCCACGCGTGGCGCCGCGCACAAAGCGCCCGTTCTCGTACGTCAGGCTGATCGACAGACCATCGATCTTCGGTTCACCCACGAATGCCAGCGGTGTTCCTTCCGTCAATCCCAGGAACCTGCGTACACGCGCGCAGAAATCGACGAAATCCGCGTCATCGAACGCGTTATCCAGCGACAGCATCGGCACACGATGCCGCACTTTGGAAAACGTCGCCGACACCGCATGGCCGACCCTGTCACTGGGACTGTCGGTGCGTTTCAGGTACGGGAAACGCGCCTCGATCGCCGCGTTGCGCCGCTTCAGCACATCGTAGTCGGCATCGCTGACCGTGGGTGCATCAAGCTGATGGTATGCCTGATCGTGCCGCGCGATCTCTGCCGCCAGCGCTGCCAGTTCGGCCTGCGCCTCGGTTTCGGTCAGCGCGGCGACGTCGATACTGCGCTCACGTGTCATTGTGCATTTGCCAGCAGACTGTCCGCCGCCGCCCGCGCTGCGGCCGTGATGGTTTCGCCCGCCAGCATGCGGGCGATCTCCTCGCGGCGTTCAGTATCGCTCAGTTGCGTCACCGCGGTGGTGGTCACGCCGCGCGCCACCGATTTCGTCACCCGCAGATGCGCAACACCGCGCGCCGCCACCTGTGGGCTGTGAGTCACCACCAGAACCTGCAAATGTTCCGCCACCCGCACCAGACGTTCCCCCACTGCCGCCGCCGTTGCACCGCCAATACCACTGTCCACTTCGTCAAACACCAGAGTCGGCACCGGCGAACCCCGCGCCAACACCACTTTCAGCGCCAGCATCAAGCGCGACAGCTCGCCGCCCGATGCGATCTTCGCCAGGGCGCCCGCCGGCTGGCCCGGGTTGGTCGCCACCAGAAACTGCACCGCATCGGCCCCGTGCGCGCCCCATCCACTGTCGGGCAGCGCCGACACATCGGTAATGAACCGCGCCTTGTCCAGACGTAGCGGCGGCAATTCCTTCGCCACCTCCTTATCGAGCTTTGTCGCCGCGCTGCGCCGGGCATCGCTCAGCGCCGCCGCCGCCGCCACATAATCGGCGCGCGCCTTGTGCGCCGCCTTATGCAAAGCGGCAACCCGGTCCGCACCAGCATCCAGCGCCGCCAGGCGTTCCCTCAGCGACACCAGTAGTGCGGGCAACTCCACGACCGCCACGGCATGCTTGCGCGCTGCCGCACGCAGCGCAAACAGGCGTTCCTCCACCTGCTCCAGCCGCCGTGGATCGGCTTCGATGTCCGCTGCCAAACGCTGCAACAGCAATTCAGCTTCGGCCAACGCTTCTTCTGCCCGTTCCAACGCTGCCATGACAGGCGCCGCTTCTTCGGAAAGACGCTGCAAGGCACGCGTCGCACCGCGCAGCGCCTGCGCCGGCCCCGACCGCCGGTCGCGCGGTGCCAATTCGGCGATCGCCGTGGCAATTGCCTCGGCATGGCGTTCTCCGTGCTGCATACGCTGGCGTTCGGCGGAAAGTTCGTCCTCCTCGCCTTCAGCCGGCGCCAGTTTCGACAGTTCGTCTACCGCATGGCGCAGCCATTCCTCATCGCGCGCCGCCTGCTGCATCGCGGCTTCCGAATCACGCAACGCCTCGACCGCCGCCCGCCAGACCTTATGGGTAGCGGCCACCGCATCGCGCAACTTCACCGGGACACCAAATACATCCAGCAACCCCATATGCGTTGCCGGATCGGCCAGCCCGACCTGATCGTGCTGGCCCTGCACCTCGACCAGCAATGCCCCGATCCGACGCAACTGAGTCACGCTGGCCGGCTGACCATTGATGAACGCGCGCGACTTGCCATCGGCGCCAACCACACGGCGCAGCACCATATCCTGTCCGGCATCGCCGCCTTGCTCCGCCAGCAGCGTCAACGCGGGGTGCCCGTCTTCAAGGTCGAAGCTCGCGGTGATGCTGGCCTCTTTCGCGCCGGCCCGTACCAGTGCGGAATCGGCGCGCATGCCCAGCACCAGTCCAAGACTGTCGAGCAGAATGGACTTGCCCGCCCCGGTTTCCCCGGTCAGCACCGAAAGGCCGGGCCCGAAGGACAGGTCCAGCCGTTCGATCAGCACCACATCGCGAATTGAGAGCGACTGGAGCATTGGCGCGAATCCCACATCCTCGTGAAGAACGGTACTACTGTTGCCCGAGAACGGCTCCAAGGAAAAGGGGCGCTTGCGCGCCCCCTTTGCTACACTTTCCGCCGGATCAGAAAAGCCATCCGAACCAGCCGCCCGAACTACCCGACTCGCCGCCGGTATCCGTGCTGCCGCCATTGCTAGCCGCCGATCCCGACGGCGCAGACCCCGGCACGGGCAGATCGCCGTATTCGCGCATCAGGTCGTAGCTGTCCTTGTACCATTCGTTGCCCGGGAAGTTATGTCCCAGCACCGCCGCCGTCCGGCGCGCTTCATCACGCAAGCCCAGCGTCAGGTAGATCTCGGTCAGCCGGTGCAGAGCCTCCGGCACGTGGTTGGTGGTCTGGTACGCTTCGATCACGCGGCGGAACCGCCCGATCGCTGCGGTATACAGGCGTTGGCGCTGATACCAGCGGCCGACTTCCATTTCCTTGCCAGCCAGATGATCGCGCGCCAGATCGATCTTCAACCGTGCATCGCGTGCATAGGATGTTTCAGGAAAGCGGTTCACGACCTCCTGCAACGCCGACATCGCGGCACTGGTGCCCTGCTGGTCGCGCTGCACGTCCGATATCTGTTCGTAATAACACAGCGCGCGTAGATAGTACGCATAAGCAATGTCCCGATTCGCCGGATGCAACTGTATGAACCGATCCAGCGCGCCAATGGCTTCGGTGTATTTCTGCCGCTGATACTGCGCGAAGGCTGCCATCAGCTTGGCATTCACCGCCCACGATGAATACGGGTGTTCGCGTTCGATCAGGTCGAACATCTGCACGGCGCGAGAATATTCCTCGGCCTGCATCGCATCAACACCCATGTTATAGATGGTCTCGGGCGAGGTTTCCGCCGTAACGCCATCCGGACGCCGAACATCGGCAGGCTCGTCACTCGACGAAGACGAGCAGGCTGCCGTGATCAGAAGAAGAAAGACTGCTAAAACGCGCAAAATCATCAATACATGCCCCGTTCACCAACGGTGGTATAACACACCGGCACGTGCGTCGAGCCCTATTTTGTGTCTGGTATCCGGACGCACTTCATATCGCTGGCGATGCAGCCGCCGATACCGGCAGATGCGGGGCCGCCGACTGAGACGCCGCTGCGCCGTCCGCCCAGCGCCAGTTGGACGGATCGGCAAACAGTGCATGCAATACGCGGTTATTCAGCGCATGGCCCGTACGATGCCCGATGAAGCGCGCCTGCAGCGGCGCACCGGCCAGCGCCAGATCACCCACCGCATCCAGCAGTTTGTGCGTGGCGAATTCGTTCTGCATCCGCAATCCGCCGGGGTTCAGAATCCGGTCGCCATCGACCACCACCGCGTTGTCCAGGCTGCCGCCCAGCGCCAGCCCGACCGAACGAAGATACGCAACTTCGGCGGCCTGAGTGAAGGTACGCGCCTGTGCCACTTCACGGGTAAAGGTCGAGCCGGTCAGCGTCAGACCGGCGCTCTGCGCCCCGATGGCTGGCGCCTGAAAATCGATCGACACATGCGCAACCAGCGCCGCAACCGTACCCGGATGCAGTTCCGCCGATGCCTCGCCTTCCGTTACATAGACAGAACGCAGAACCTCAATCACGCGCCGCGGCGCGCTCTGGGATACGATTCCGGCGCTTTCGATCAGAAAAACGAACGGCGCGGAAGAACCGTCCAGAATGGGGATTTCGGGGCTGTCCACATCGATGATCGCATTGTCGATGTTGCAGGCCGCCAGCGCCGCCATGATGTGCTCGACCGTGCCGACACGCACATCCGCACGCCCTTCGGCCGCCAGCACGGTGCACAGACGTGTATCGACCACCCTGTCATAAGACGCCGGAATATCCACGCCCAGATCGACGCGCCGGAAAACAATCCCCGTGCCGACCGGCGCCGGATGCATGGTCAGGTTGACGCGCTTGCCGGAATGCAGCCCAACGCCGGCACAGCCGATCGACCCGCGCAACGTGCGCTGCTGGGCTGGAAGGATGGCGGTTTCAACAGTCTTGATAAGCATGACGGCCCATTCACAGGATCAATTCCGCGCGTTGACTCATGCGCGCAGGCTGAAAATAGGAAAGGCTGGCAGCACGGTAAAATCAAGGAATATTGCTCCATATTTCAATGATAATACGTTGATTTACATGCGTTATTTTCGCAACACACCTTCGTTGCGATTGCCCTTTTTTTGACAAAATTCGCATCCGATACAAACGAGGCGGTCCCGATGGGGACCGCCTCTTCATGATGTATCTCCGCGCCCTGACGCTACGCCTGCATCAATACGCCCGGCGCTTCATCCGCGTCAGTTCGCCTGACGACGCAGAAAGGTCGGGATCTCCAGATTATGGTCTTCCGTCTGTCCGCTGCGCAATGCCGGACGTGTCACCTCGCTGACCAGAGCTGGCTCGACCCGCGAGGAAACCGGTGCGGGATGATGCACAGGCGGCGGCGTGACAACCGAAGACATCTGCGTCGCCGGTTGCAGCGGACGCCGGATCAATCCACCCAGCCCACGCCCGCCGGTCATCGCCTGGAACAGATTCATCCGTGGCGCCGGTGCGGCAGTCTCAACAGGTGTCGCCCGAACCGGCACCTGCACTGGTGTTGCGACCGGTGCCGATGCCAGTACCGGCACCGGCGCCTGATGCGCCACATTCATCGCACCAACCGGCGCGAGATCAGCGCTGGCCGCCGCCGTCGCCACCCGTTCTTCCTGCATGACGTCCAGCAGTGGCGCCGCCACTTCCGGTGCGGGTGCAGCGGCCGCCGCCGCGATATGCATCGTTCCCTGCTGCATCGGCACATGTGCCTGCACCGCCGTCGGACGCAGGATCGGCGCCGCCACCGGCACTGCGGCCCCGCCCATCGCCACCAGCTTCGGACGACGTGCCTCGACCTCGACAGTCTCGATACCGGTCGCCACGATCGAGACCCGGATCCGTCCGTTCATCGATTCGTCGACCGACGACCCGAAGATGATGTTCGCTTCCTCATCGACTTCCTGGCGGATGCGGTTGGCTGCGGCATCGACCTCCATGATCCCCATGTCGAGGCCACCCGAGATGTTGATCAGCACACCCTTGGCGCCGCGCATCGACGAATCTTCCAGCAGCGGGTTGCTGATCGCCGCCTCGGCGGCCTTGATGGCGCGGTCGTCGCCTTCGGCTTCGCCGGTGCCCATCATCGCCTTGCCCATTTCGGCCATCACCGACCGGATATCCGCGAAGTCGAGATTGATCAGCCCCGGATTGACGATCAGATCGGTCACGCCGCGCACGCCCATGTACAGAACCGTGTCGGCCATCTTGAAGGCTTCGAGATAGGTGGTCTTCTCGTTCGCCATCCGGAAGAGGTTCTGGTTCGGAATCACGATCAGCGTATCGACGTACTGCTGCAGTTCCTCAAGCCCGGCCTCGGCCACCTTGCGGCGGCGCATGCCTTCGAAGTCGAATGGCTTGGTCGCCACGCCCACCGTCAGAATGCCGCGCTCGCGCGCCATGCGCGCGATGATCGGCGCGGCCCCCGTGCCGGTGCCGCCGCCCATGCCCGCCGCCACGAACACCATATGCGCACCATCCATGTGCTGCGCCAGTTCTTCCGCCGCCTCTTCCGCCGATCCGCGCCCGATCTCGGGCTTGCCGCCCGCGCCCAGCCCCTGGGTCAGATGCGGCCCGAGCTGAATGCGGCGCTCCGCCCTGGATCGCACCAGCGACTGCGCATCGGTGTTGGCGACCACGAAGTCGACTCCGTCGAGTCCCATCGTGATCATGTTGTCGACCGCGTTGGTTCCGCCGCCACCGACCCCGATCACCGAGATACGCGGTGTGAAATCGATATGGGTCGTCTGTGGGATAGTCAGGTTCAGAGTCATTGTCCGGCCTCCAAGCAGCGGTCTGAATTCTTTCGGCGAAGACGATTCTTAAATGCGATACCGATACGCCCGTAGCCAAAGCAAGAGGTTATTACGAAGGACGTATGGTTTATGTGATTTTCTTTCTGTATTTGCATCACACCCTCTCTTTCAGCCAGTTGACAACCCGGCGCCACGCACCGGGACGATGTTCCGCCATCAAGTCCAAATCCTGCAGTACGCGCCCCTCTCCGGCGGCCCACTGCAACAAACCCGCAGCAACCGCAAAGGCCGGTCCTGAAGCCGAATCGGGTATGCCGCGCAATCCGAACGGCCGCCCCAGGCGCACCTGCCGGTCCAGAATGCGCGCCGCCATGTCGCGCACCCCGACCAGCTGGCTGCCGCCGCCGGTCAGCACCACGCGCGCGTTGGCACGGCTCATGCCCGAGGATTCGAGCCGGTCCTTCACCAGTTCAAAAGTTTCTTCCAGGCGCGGGCGAATGACGTTCACCACCATCGTGCGCGGCACCTTGGCGATGTGATGCTCCTCTTCTCCCACCAGCGGCACGGGCAGCATCTCGCGGGCGTCCTCCGGACTTTCCTGCACACCGCCGTACAATGTCTTCATACGCTCGGCATGGGCGACCGTGGTGGACAGCACACGCGCCAGATCGTTCGTCACATGCATGCCGCCGACCGGAATCTGCGCGGTATGCAGAAACTGACCTTCACTGAACACGGCAAGACTGGTGGTGCCGCCCCCCATATCGACGACGACGGCCCCCAGCTCGCGCTCGTCCTCGACCAGCGCCGACAGACCGGCTGCCAGCGGTGCCGAGACCAGTTCCGCGATATCCAGATCGCATTTGGAAATGCAGATCCCCAGATTGCGCAGCGCCGTCATGCTGGCGTCGACGACATGCAAGCGCGCGCTCAACGTGTCGCAATGCAGCCCGCGCGGATCGAGCACGCGCGACGTGTCGTCGGCCGAAAACGACAGCGGTATGTTGTGGATGGTCTCCCTGCCTTCGCTGGCGGCGCGCGCCCGGCCTTCTCCCACGATGCGACGCAGATCGCTTTCATCCACGGCGCGGCCGCCGACCGGCCACTGCACGTTGAACAACCGGCTTTCAGGCCCACCGCAGGACAGATTCAACGTCACCGCGCGCAGGCGCGTATCGGCCATCTCCTCGGCCTGGCCGACCGCGGCGCGAATTGCCTGTACGGCATCGTCCAGGTCGGCAACCGCGCCGTTGCGCACGCCCCGGCTGCGCTGCCAGCCAAAGCCGGTCACCCGCAGCGTGCCATCGCTCTCGCCACGTCCGATCAGACAGGCGATCTTCGTGCTGCCAACATCCACGACACCGAAAAGACCGCTACGCAATACCCGCCGACGCGGCGCGTTCGCCTCGTCGGTCACTGGCGAAGACTGGCGGCGGACGGTTGAAAGCTCGCTCATCCTCCCTCCTTATACCGGCCTGCGCTGCACGTTCGAACCGAGCGACGGCGCGTCACTGCGCGGACGCAGCACCATGCGATCCGGCAGACGCATATCGATGCTGGACAGCGGCCGATCGAGAACGTTATCGCGCTGATGGATCTCCATCAGACGCCGCAGAGCGGCTTCCTCGTGCCCTTCCGGCAGCAGAATATCCATGCCGGACGCCAGCCGCAGATTCCAACGCCGTTCCGACACACGCACCACTGCCTTCACCCGTTCCTGCAACGCCGGGTAATTACTCAGCAATTGCAGCAAGCTTGCGGCACGCGGCGGCGCACCTGCGCCCACCACCAGCGGCAGGTTCGAATACGCCCGCAGATCGTCCGCTTCGATTTCGTGCCCCGACCGGTCGATCAGCGTATAGCGACCGCTGTTCTGCCAGATCGCGAACGGCGCGCGCTCGACGATCCGCACGATGATCGTGCCCGGCAGAATGCGTTCGATCGACGCCGATTCCACCCAGGACAGCGTTTCCACCCGTTCGCGGATCTCGCGCGGCGATACGGCGAAGATCGACGACCCAAGGGGTGCCGACACAGCCGCATGCAGCAAAGGTTCCGGAGTCAGATTGCGCCCCTCATAGCGTATTTCACGCACGCTGAGCCCGGCCGCCGCCATCAGCCGGTTGACCCCTTCCCCGACATGCCCGCTGGGATCAGCCGAGCGGATCAGCAACACGGCACCGCCGATCGCCAGCACCGCCACCGTGACCGGCAGCACAGCCCGCAGGTATTTGCGTTGCCGCTTGAAAAACAGATGCAGAATGCCGGGGCGATCCTGCTTCCTGCGGCCACTTACGCGTCGCATCGTGCGTTCTCCACCATCCAGGCGCAAAGTTGCGCAAACGAAATTCCAAGATACGCCGCCTGTTCCGGCGCCAGCGATGTCGCCGTCATGCCAGGCTGCGTATTTACTTCCAGCACATACAGCTTGCCGGGTTCGCCCGCCGTATCGTCGTAACGGAAGTCAACGCGCGACAGGCCGCGGCACCCCAGCGCCCGGTGTGCCGCCAGCGCCAGTTCCAGCGCGCGCGTGTACACATCGGGGTGGATCTTCGCCGGGATCACATGCGCGCTGCCGCCCGCCGCGTATTTGGCCTCGTAGTCGTAGAACACATGCCCGGTATCGATCTCGGTCACCGCCAGCGGCCGGTCGTCCATCACCGCTACCGTCAGTTCGCGGCCAGGGATGTAGGCTTCGGCCATCGCCTGCGGCCCGTAGGTCCATTTTTCGACAATCTCGGCGCGCCGGTTGTCACCGCCACGCACGATATACACACCGACCGACGAACCTTCGTTGCTCGGCTTCACCACATAGGGCAGCGGCAACGGGTCGGTCTGCACCAGCGATGCGACATCCACCATCTTGCCCGCCGGCACCGGCAACCCGGCCGACGCTAGAATGGATTTGGTCATCACCTTGTCCATCGCCAACGCCGACGCGCAGAGACCGGAATGCGTATAGGGAATCCGCAGCCATTCCAGTACGCCCTGGATCGTCCCGTCCTCGCCGAAACGTCCGTGCAACGCGTTGAACACCGCATCCGGGCGCGGCGTCAGCGCCGCGATCACCGCTGAAATATCCGCGCCGACATCGATCGGCGTCACCTCGTACCCGGCCTCGCGCAGCGCGGCCACGGCCTGCGTGCCACTGTTCAGGCTGACCTCGCGTTCGGCCGAAATGCCGCCATACAGAACCGCAATACGCTTCTTGGAAATCGTCACGTCAAAGCCTCCACCTTCGAGGCAGGCACGCCGACACGACGGATTTCCCACTCCAGCGTCACCCCCGCCGCCCGATGCACACGGCGCCGGACCTCCTCGCCCAAACCCTCGATATCCGCGGCCGTGGCGTCACCGCGATTGATCAGGAAATTGCAGTGCAATGTGCTAACCTGCGCGCCGCCACGCTCCAGCCCGCGACAGCCTGCGGCATCGATCAGTTCCCACGCCTTCATCCCGTCCGGATTGCGAAACGTGGAACCACCAGTCCGCGCCCGCACTGGCTGCGACGTCTCGCGTTTGCTGCGAATCTCCGCCATCCGGGCGGCGATCGCCTGCGGGTCGCCCGGCTGGGCCCGTAGCCGCGCACGCACCACCACCGCATCCGGCGGCAGTGTTGCATGCCGGTACGAAAGCGACAGCGCCGATGCCGGCAGACGATGCAGGCTGCCGTCGCGTGCCACGATATCGACCCAGTCGAGCACCGCCGCCATGTCGCTGCCGTAAGCACCCGCATTCATCGCCACCGCACCGCCGATCGCACCCGGAATTCCCGACAGAAACTCCAACCCCGCCAGCCCGGCGGCGGCGGCATGTTCGGCAACCGTCACGTCCAGGGCCGCCGCGCCGGCGATCACGCCATCCGCCTCGACTTTTACCTCGCCAAAACCGCGCGCCAGACGAATCACCACACCGGGGATCCCACCATCGCGCACGATCATGTTCGAGGCCGCGCCGATCACCGTCACTGGAATCTCCAGCGGCAGCGCGTGTAGCAGCGTCGACAGATCATCCACATCGGCCGGGCGCGCCAGAACTTCCGCCGCACCGCCAACGCGAAACCAGGTGAACGGCGCCAGCGCCGCCTGCACGGCAATTCGCCCGCGCAGCGGAGGCAGCGTGTCCACCAGATTCGTGCTGGAAAATACAGCCGCCATCATTGGCCACCACCGCGCTTGTTCGAAACCGCCGCCTGCTGGCTCAACTGTTCGGGCAGCGCATGCGCCCACTGGGTGATGTTACCCGCCCCCAGACACACGACGAAATCGCCCGACGAGGCAAGCGAATGGATCATCTCGGGCAGATGCGCCGGATCCTGCAACGGCACGACGCGGCGATGCCCGCGCGCCCGCAGCCCCTCGACCAACGCATCCCTGTTCACCCCGGGAATCGGCTGCTCACCGGCCGGGTAGACATCGGCGACGATCACCGTTCCGGCATCGTTCATGCAGGTGCAGAAATCCTCGAACAGCGACTGCAGCCGCGAATACCGGTGCGGCTGCACCACCGCGATCACGTCACGCGCCCCGGCCTGGCGCGCCGCATGCAGCACGGCGGCGATCTCGACCGGGTGGTGCCCATAATCATCGATCACAGTGATACCGTTCACCTCGCCGGTCTTCGTGAACCGCCGCTTCACACCCTTGAACGCCGCCAGCGCCGAACGGATCGTGTGCTCGGGCACCCCCATCTCGAGCCCGATGGTGATCGCCGCCAGCGCATTCTGCACATTGTGCCGCCCCAGCATCGGCAGCCGGAACGGGCCCAGCGTACGCGAACGCCCCGACCCGCGATCGGCCATCACGACTTCAAACGTGGCGCCCAGACGGTCGGTCAGCACCTTGTCGGCCCGCACGTCGGCCTGCGGAGAAAACCCGTAGGTGATCACCCGCCTGTCGGACAGATGCGGGATCATCGCCTGCACGTCGTGATGGTCGACGCACAGCACGGCGAAACCGTAGAACGGAATGCCGGAGACGAACTGCAGATAACCCGCGCGCATCGCCTCGCCCGTGCCCCAGTGGTCGAGATGCTCGGGGTCCATATTGGTTACCACCGCGATTACCGCCGGCAGACGCAGAAACGAACCATCACTTTCGTCTGCTTCAACAACCATCCACTCGCCTTCGCCCAGGCGGGTGTTGCTAGCATAGGCATTGATAATCCCGCCGTTGATCACCGTCGGGTCCATGCTTTCCATCACCGCCGCGACCAGGCTGGTCGTCGTGGTTTTGCCATGCGTGCCACCGATCGCGATACCCCATTTCAAGCGCATCAGCTCGGCCAGCATCTCGGCGCGCCGCACCACTGGGATCAGGCGTTCGCGTGCGGCCAGAACCTCGGGATTGTCGCGCTGCACCGCGGTCGAAACCACCACCACCTGAGCATTGCCCAGATTGGCCGCGTCGTGCCCGATCGCCACGTTGACCCCGGCCTCGCGCAGCCGGGCGGTGTTGTAGTTATCGGCAATATCGCTGCCCTGCACCGAATAGCCCAGCGCGTTCAGGGTTTCGGCGATTCCGGACATGCCGATCCCGCCGATCCCGACGAAGTGAATGGTTCCAATGGAAAGCGGCATCGCCCTCATGCGCGGATCTCCTGTTGTGCCAGCGCGAGAACGAGGTCGGCCAGGCTTTTCGCCGCATCAACGCGCCCCAGGCGGAGCGCCGCCTGTGCGGCCCGGATCAGAATGGCGGGATCGGCCAGCACGTCTTCCAGACGCGCCGCCAGATGCGCCGCAGTGAATTCGGGCTGCGGAATCAGCCACGCGCCGCCCACATGCGCCAGCGCACGCGCATTCGCGGTCTGATGATCGTCGATCGCATGCGGCAGCGGCACCAGGATCGACGGACGGCCGACCGCCGCCAGCTCGGCCACGGTGGAAGCGCCGGCGCGCGCGATCACCAGATGCGCGCCAGCCAGCTTCACCGCGATATCACCGAAAAACGGCGCCAGTTCGGCCAGAATACCGCTTTCGGCATAGGCCTTGCGCACACGTTCGATATCCTCGGCCCGGCACTGCTGCACGACGCGCAACCGGCGCTTGTGTGCGGCCGGCAGTGCGGTCAGCGCCACCGGCACCACGTCGCTGAACACCCGCGCACCCAGTGATCCGCCCAGCACCAGCACGTGAAACGCCGCATCCGGCATCAATTCGTCATAGGCCTGCCCGGCCAGCACACCGATCTCGGGGCGTACGGGGTTTCCGGTCAGTGCGGTTTTCTTTGCGGCGGCAGCGCTCAGCCGCGCGGTTTCGGCAAAACTCAGCGCGATCCTGTCGGCCCAGCACGCCAGCACGCGATTGGCACGGCCAAGCACCGCGTTCTGTTCGTGCAGCACGACGGGCGGCGCCGGACGCAGCAGGCAGGCCGCCGTCAGCGGCGCAAAAGCCGGATACCCACCGAAACCCACGACGACCGACGGCCGCAGCCGCGCCAGAATGCCGCGTGCCTGGAAGATCCCGGCCAGCAGCCCGGCCGCACCGCACGCCGCGCGCACGATGCCACGCCCCGCAATACCTGCACCGCGGATGATGAATTTTTCGCTGTTCGCGAACACGTCCGAATGGATCTGCGCGCGCCGCTGGTCTGTCATCAGCACCACACGCCGATCGCGTTTCAGCAGATCGGCGGCCAGCGCCTCGGCCGGGAAGAAATGTCCCCCGGTGCCACCGGCCGCAATGACGATGGGTCGTGTGTTGCGGGGCATCATTCGATATCCCCATGATAACGCCGCCGCGTCAGCGCCAGCAGCATACCCATACCCAGTGCGATCGCGAATACACTGGACCCGCCATACGAAACGAACGGCAGCGTCATCCCCTTGGTCGGGATCAGGTGCAGGCTGGATGCCATGTTCACGAACGCCTGCAGCCCGAACGCGGTCAGCAGTCCAGTTGCCGCCAGCACGATGAACAAGTCGTTCTCCTGCAACAGGCGCAAGAAGCCACGCAACACGATGAAGGCGAACAGGCAGAGAATTAACAGGCAGATAATCAGACCAAATTCCTCGCCCACCACGGCAAACACGAAATCCGCATGCGCATCGGGCAGCACGTCCTTCACGCGTCCCTCGCCGGGACCGCGTCCCAAAAATCCACCATAGCCGAACGCCTCGAGCGCGGTGTTGACCTGGTAATTGTCCCCGACACTGGGATCCAGAAAACGGTGCACACGCGACTGCACATGCGGAAACATCATATAGGCGGTGACCGACAGCCCGACCCCGGCCAGCGAGAACGCCCCGACCCAGAACATGTTCAGGCCGCCGATGACCAGTTGCGCGAAGAACATCGCGGTGACGATCGCCAGCATGCCGATGTCGGGCTGCGACTTCAGCAACAGCACGACCACGAAAAATACCGCCACCGCCAGCAGGGTTCCCGGAAAAGCGGCCGACCGTTTGCCCTCCGCCATCAGCCATGCCGCTACGATCGCGAAACACGGCTTCAGGAATTCCGACGGCTGTAGCGACAAACCTGGTATCGATATCCAGCGGCGCGCGCCTTTGATCTCCTGTCCCACCACCAGTGTGGCCGCCGTCAGCAGCAGTGCAACGATACACCCGAACAGTGCCAGACGGCGGATGTCCTTCGGCGACAGCAGCGACACCGCCGCCATGATCGCCGCCGCCAGCGGTAGATAGAGGATCTGCTTCATCACGAACGCATTGCGTTCCAGGCCGATCCGCTCGGCCACCGCAGGGCTGGCGGCCAGCATCATCACGTAACCGATGCCGATCAGCGCGATCAGCGACGCCAGCGTCCAACGGTCGACCGTCCACCACCAGCGGCCCAGCATCGAATTGTCAGAACGTGACAGGGACGGCATCAGTTCCCTCCCTGCACAGCAAGCTTCTGCACCAGCGCACGAAAAGCATCGCCGCGCGCGTCGAAACCGGTGAACTGGTCGAACGATGCACAGGCTGGCGACAGCAGCACCGTATCGACCCCCAGCCGTCTGGCTGCGGCGAACGCGGCCGGCACGGCGGCTTCCAGTGTTTCGACCGTCTCGTGCCCGACCTGGTGTGCGCTGAGCGTGGATGCGAATTCCGGCGCATCGCGCCCGATCAGCAGCGCATGTGCGACCCGCGGAAACAGCGGCGCCAGCGGCTCGATTCCACCCGCCTTGGCGATCCCGCCCGCAATCAGCACCACACGATCGTAGCTGAGCAGCGCGCGCTCGGTGCTGTCGGCGTTGGTCGCCTTGCTGTCGTTGATGAACGTCACGCCGCCGATCGTGGCAATGCGTTCCAGACGGTGCGGCAGTCCCGGATAGGTCAGCAGGCCACGCGCCAGCGTTGCGCGGTCGACGCCGAAATACAGCGCCATCGCCGCCGCCGCCGCCGCGTTCTGCGCGTTATGCGCGCCGGGCAGCGCCGGTGCATCGCCGAGATCGGCGATCACGCCATCGGCATCGCGCAGCAGGCGCCCTTCCGCCCACACACCCGCCTTGTGGTCGCCGGAGATTTTCACCTTGCGCGCCGTATGCCCGATTAAAGACGCCGCCAGTGCGCGCGTCGCGGCATCATCATCACCCAGCACGGCCAGCGCATTGTTGTCCTGGCGCGCAAAAATACCAGCCTTGACGGCAGTATAGGCCGCCATGTCGCCATGCCGGTCGAGATGATCGGCGCTGACGTTCAGTACCACCGCCGCATCGAAGCGCAGCGTCGCTACACGTTCCAGCATGTAGGATGACATCTCGATGCAATAAACACCGGTATCGCCCAGCATGCTCAGGGCCAGCGCCGCCGGCCCCAGATTGCCGCCCGCCTCGACCGGGATCTCCGCAGTACGCAGGATATGCGCGAGCAGCGCCGTGGTGGTCGATTTGCCGTTGGTGCCAGTGATCCCCGCGAACCGCGCGCGTGAACCTAGCGCACGCACCGCCCGGAACAGGAATTCGACATCCGAATAAATCGGCACGCCTGCCGCCAGAGCGCGCGCCGCCACCGGATGCGGCGCCGGCAGCCTGTGCGGAATGCCGGGCGAGAGCACCAGCGCATCGCCGAATTTTCCGCTTCCCGCCTCGCGCACGGTCACGCCCGCGCGTTCGGCCTCGGCACGCGCCGCCGGGCTGTCATCCCACGCCGTGACCTCGGCCCCCAGATGCGCGAGCGTCGCCGCGGCCGACAGGCCGTTCCGGCCCAACCCCAGCACCGCGATTTTCTGACCTGCGAACGGGGTCATCGGATCTTCAGGGTCGCAAGGCCCACCAGCGCCAGGATCATCGAAATGATCCAGAAGCGAATCACGATGGTGGGCTCGGCCCAGCCTTTCTTTTCGAAATGATGGTGCAACGGCGCCATCAGAAACACGCGCCTGCCGGTGCGCTTGAACCAGAACACCTGGATGATCACCGAAACCGTCTCGACCACGAACAACCCGCCGACGATCGCCAGCACGATCTCATGCTTGGTGGCGATCGCCACGCCGCCCAGTGCGCCGCCCAGCGCCAGCGACCCGGTATCACCCATGAACACCGCCGCCGGCGGCGCGTTGAACCACAGAAAGCCCAGCCCCGCACCGATCAGCGCCGAACAGAACACCGCCAGTTCACCGGTACCCGCCACGGCATGCAGTTGCAGGTAATCCGAAAAAAACTTGTTGCCGACCAGATATGCGATCAGCGCAAACACTCCGGCGGCGATGATGGTCGGCACGATGGCCAGACCGTCCAACCCATCGGTCAGGTTAACCGCGTTCGACGCGCCCATTAACACCAGCATGCCGAACACCGGAAACATGAAACCCAGCGGGATCAGCACTTCCTTGAACACCGGCAGAGCCAGTGCCGATCCCAGTTCACCGCGCGTCAGCCACATGATCCAACACGTCACGCCCGCGCCGATCACCGCCTGCCCGACCAGCTTGAAGCGCCCGGACAGCCCCTTGGTGTTGTATTTGGTCAGCTTCAGATAATCGTCCAGCCCGCCGATCAGACCGAAGCCCAGTGTCACGGTCAGCACCGCCCAAACGAACCCGTTACGCAGATCGGCCCACAACAGTACCGAAATGGTCAGCGTGGACAGAATCAGCAGCCCGCCCATCGTCGGCGTGCCTTTCTTCTCCAGCAGATGCCGTTCCGGCCCGTCGCTACGGATCGGCTGCCCCTGTTTCTGCAACGACCGCAGAAAACGGATCAGCGCCGGCCCGATCCACAGCGACAGCACCAGCGCCGTCATGCAGGCCGCGCCGGCCCTGAACGTCTGATAGCGAAACAGATTGAACAGCCAGAAGTTGTCTTCCGCATAGGGCAGAGCGAGCAGGTTATACAGCATCCCGACCTGCCCCCGCAGCGATCGCATCGACGATCGGCTTCATCTTCGTGCCGAGACTGCCCTTGACCAGAACGGCATCGCCGGCGCGCAGCGCCGCCTTTACGATCGGCGCCAGCATCTGGCTTGTTTCAACATGAACCGCACGCATTCTCTCGGGTACCGCCTCGTATAAATGTCGCATCAGGGGACCGCATGCGAACAGAAGATCGGCACAGTTCTCGACTGCGTCCGCCAGCCCCGCATGTTCGGCCGGGCCGAATTCGCCCAGTTCCCGCATATCGCCAAGCACGGCGATTCGTCGCGCGGCGTTTTGAGATTTCAGCACTGTCAATGCCGCACGGACCGATGCGGCCGACGCGTTGTAGCTTTCGTCCAGCAGCACCACCTTACCGCCCGCCACCAGCACGTCGCGCCGCAGACCGCGCCCCGCCAACTGCCCCATGCGGGCCAGATTTTCCGCACCGCGCCCGACATCCGCGCCCAGCGCCCGCACCGCCGCCAGAGCGGCCAGCGCGTTCATCGCCATATGCGCACCCGGCAGCGCCAGACGGAACGATATGTCCTGCCCGGACAGCCGCACTGCAACCGTGCTGCCATCTGCATCCAGCTTCACATCCAACAGCCGCGCCTCGGCCCCGGCGTCGCGCCCGAAGCCCAGCACACGGATATCCGGGCGGGCCGCCAGCGCCGCCCGCAGACGCGAAAACATTTCGGAATCGCACGGCAGGACGGCACAGCCATCCGGTTCCACTCCCTGAAAGATCGCCGCCTTCTCGTCCGCAATGGCTTGCAGACTGCCCAGATAGCCCAGATGCACCTTCTCGACCGTGGTGATCACCGCCACGTGCGGGCGCGCCAGTTGCGCCAGCGGTGCGATTTCGCCGACGTGATTCATGCCGATCTCAATGACCGCGAAATCGCTCCGTTGCGGCATGCGCGCCAGCGTCAGCGGAACGCCCCAGTGATTGTTGTAGGACGCCTCGGCCGCATGCACCGTTCCATTTGCCGACAGGACGGTGCGCAGTATTTCCTTGGTGCTGGTCTTGCCGACACTCCCTGTCACCGCAACGACCTTCGCACCGGACCGCGCGCGCGCATACCGCCCCAGCGCCTGCAGCCCCGCGAAAGTATCGTTCACCCGCACCAACCGCGCCGGATCGGCACCCGGCACATCGGCATGTACCAGTGCGGCGGCGGCACCCTTGGTCAGCGCATCCACAACGAAACGGTGCCCGTCGCCCGTTTCGCCGATCAGTGCGATAAACAGATCGCCCGCGCTCACCGTCCGGCTGTCGATCGACACACCCGTCACGACGACATCCGCCACCGGTCGCGCGCCCAGCGCGGCGGCGAGATCCTGCGACGTCCACAGCGGTGCGGCGTTCACGGCCATGGCGCTATCCCCGCCAACTGGCGCACCACGCCAACATCGTCGAACGGCATCACCGTCGTACCGACCGTCTGCCCCTGTTCGTGGCCCTTGCCGGCCACGGCCAGCACATCACCGGGTTCCAGAGCGTTCATCGCCGTCGAGATCGCCGTCAGCCGGTCGCCGATCTCGACCGCGCCTGGACAGGCGGCCAGAATCTCGGCGCGAATGGCAGATGGATCCTCGGTGCGCGGGTTGTCGTCGGTCACGATGACCCGATCGGCATAGCGCGCGGCGGCCGCACCCATCAGCGGGCGCTTGCCGCGGTCCCGATCGCCGCCGGCGCCGAACACGACATGCAGCCTGCCGCGCGCATGCGGGCGCAGTGCCGTCAGCAGACGCTCCAGCGCATCCGGCGTGTGGGCGTAATCGACATACACCGCCGAATCGTTCGGCAACGTGGCCGCCAGTTCCAGCCGCCCGCGCACACCGGTAAGGCTGGGCAGAAAATCGAACGCGCCATCGGTACCGGTCGCATAGGCGAGTGTTGCCGCCAGCAGTGCGTTATCGGTCTGAAACCGCCCCGGCAGATTGAGTGGCAGCGACCGGCGCTCACCAAATACCTCGATCGACAGGTCCTGCCCGTCGGGGCGCGGGATCGCGGACAGCAGCTTCACCGCTTCGCCCGCCTCGCCAACGCTGAGCAGCATCAGCTTGCGCCGCTCGGCAATGTCGCGCAGCGCGGCAAGCGTCTCCGGATCCATTTCGGCGGATACCGCGGCCGGCGCACCTGGCGGCAACAATGTGCTGAACAGCCGCAGCTTCGCAGCCCGGTACACGGACAGCGAGCCATGGTAATCGAGATGATCGCGCGTCAGGTTGCTGAACCCGGCGGCCTTCAGGCGCACGCCGTCCAGACGGAACTGGTCCAGCCCGTGGCTCGACGCTTCCATCACCGCATGCGCGACGCCTTCGCGCGCCAACTGTGCCAACATGGCATGCAGCGACACCGGGTCGGGTGTCGTCAGCCCCGCGCCAGGCTCGTAACCCGGCGCGACCAGCCCCAGCGTGCCCAGACTTGCGGCCGGCAGTCCCGCCTGCTTCCAGATCTGGCGCAGGAATTCCGCCGTGCTGGTCTTGCCGTTGGTGCCCGTCACCGCCACCATCGTGGCCGGCTGCATGCCATGAAACGCAGCCGCGATCTGCGCCAGACGCCGGCGTGGTTCCGCATCGGTGATCATCGGACACAGCGGCACACCCGCCGGCCATTCCGTACCGGCCGGCGCCAGGATGATGGCAGCGCCGCGCGCCACCGCATCGCCGATGAACGCCCGCCCGTCGACCTTCGCGCCGGGCAGCGCGGCGAACAGATAACCGGGCCGCACCTGACGGCTGTCGGCGGTCATGCCGGCGATGTCCAGACGTGACAGTATTCCCGAGGCTGACCCCTCGGGCAGACGCGGCATGTCTGGAATTCTGCGCATGATCTCAACGAACTCCATTCGCTGCCTCGTGCCGGACCGATGTCTGGGACGGCTGCACCGCGATCGGCGCGGTGTTGCGCACCGGCGGCGGAAGCCGCACCTGCGGCGGACGCAGTACCGAAGGCGCGCGCGGCGGCGTATTGCGCGCAGCGCCTCCGGCCGGACGGGCGGGCTGCAAAGGCAGATACAAGGATTGCTGGATCGCGTCGGCACGTTCGGTTTCCGGTAGAACGCCGAGCATCGGCCCGATCCGCACGATCAGATCGTGTGCCGCCGGCGCGGCCACCCAGCCCCCGGTCGCAAAACCGTGCGATTGCGTCGTGCCCTTCGGTTCATCGACCATGATGTAGATGGCATAGCGCGGATCGTTGATCGGGAACGCCCCGGCAAAGGCCGAGATGCGTGCATTGCGGTTATACCCGTGCCGCCCCGGTTTTTCCGCCGTGCCGGTCTTGCCGCCGACGAAATAGCCGGGCACTTCCGCCGATCTGGCCGAACCGTTCGTGACCACGAGCCGCATCAGGCGGCGGATCATGTCCGACGTTTGCGGCTGGATCACCCGCACGCCTTCGCGCGGCGGCTGATCCGGATCGCGCGCCAGAATGGTCGGGGAATACAGAATGCCACCGTTCGACAGCGCCGAAACCCCGGTCACCACATGCAGCGGCGTCACGGCGATCCCGTGACCGAAGCCGATCGTCATCGTGGCGATGTCGCGCCAGTTCGCCTCGCGCGGCACCAGCGGCAATGCTGTCTCGGGCAGTTCGATCGTCTGGCGCGACATCATACCCATACGCTGGATAAAGGCGCGATGCCGCTGCACGCCGAGTTGCGCCGCCATCTGTGCCGCGCCGATGTTGGACGAATAGGCGATCACTTCCGGGAAGCTCAGCGTGCGGTTCTTGCCGCGATAATCGCTGATCGTGAACCGCCCGATCCGGATCGGACGCGAGGCATCGAACGACGACCACAACCGCACCGTCCCCGCCTCGAGCGCCGCCGCGGCGGTCAGCAGCTTGAACGTGCTGCCCGGCTCGTAAACGCCGACCGTGATCCGGTTGAAACGCTGCTCGATCGTCGCACGGCCGATATCGGCCGCATCGAAATCGGGCAGGCTGACCATCGCCAGAACTTCGCCGGTGCGCACATCCATCACCGCGCCGGCCCCGCCGATGGCGCTGAACGTCTGGATCGTGCGCTCCAGAATCTCGCGCAGCGCCGCCTGCACGCGCACGTCCAGCGACAGGCGCAGCGGCTCGATGTCTTCGCGCAAGCGCTGATCGAAATAGCGTTCGACCCCGGCGATCCCATGACCATCAACGTCCACACCGCCCAGCACATGCACCGCTGTGCGCCCCAGCGGGTAATGGCGGCGTTCGGACGATTCAAAATACACCCCCGGAATACCGAGCGCATTCACGGCGGCCTGTTCACGCGGTGTGATCTGGCGTGCCAGATAGACGAACTGCCGTTCCGATGCCAGACGGCGGCGGGCGGTTTCCTCTTCGATCCGCGGCACGGCCGCGTGCAGACGCCTGGCCGCCTCGTCGGTGTCGATCATCTCGTGCGGGTTTGCATACAGCGCCGATGTCGGCAGGGAAATCGCCAGAATTTCCCCGTTCCGATCGGTGATCATCGCCCGTTCCTGGTGCTGCGAAGCTGCCGAACCGTCACCGATGCTGGGCACCGCCGGCATGACAACGGCACGGCGCGGTTCCATCGGTGCGATCACCGTCACGAAGGCCAGACGAACGCCGACCGCGCCGAACAACAGAGCGAACAGCAACGCCCCCAGCGTCAGACGGCCACGCGCACGTTCCATCAATGCACGGCGCGCCAGGTCGGGCGCCGTGATACGCACGGTCTCCATGCGCGGTATGGCCCCGCCTTCCGAAAAACCGCCAGGGGGATAGCTCGGCGCGAGCCCGGCCCGCCAGCGAGCTGGCGGGCCGGGCGGAGGCGCAGACGGATCCGGTGCGTTGATCATCGCGCTCCCACAGGGACAGGTGGCGCCAGCGCCGACCGCACCCCTCCAAGGGACGATATACTCGCCGACGCCGAAACCGGTTCGACCCGCGCCACGGCCGGCTGGGTGACCACCGGACTTTCGGTGCGTACCGGTGCGGTCGCAACCGCCTGTACGCCGGAGGACGCCGAGCGCGCGCCCGAAGGCCTTGCCTCGGGCACCGGCGCACTCCGCCCGGCAGACGGCACGTTGACCGCAGCGCGACGAACGGACGCAGTCGGAACCGCAAGCGTCCGCGACGACACGGATGTCACCCGGACCGGCACAGCCTCGACACGCGCGGGCTCATCCGTCACCACGGCAGGCGCCAGCCGCACGCGGGTTTCAGACGAACTGTTTGCGGCGTTCTCGCGCGCCGGGGCAGACACCGGCACCACGGGCGGCGCTTCCTGCACCGACACAGCGGTATCCGCCACCTGAACCGGCGCAACGGCAACACTGCCCGCCCGGCGCGAAAAATCCGTCACCGACGCGTACTGCGTTGGCTCGACGCGCACCAGCGCCAGGTGCCGACCGGCCACTTCGCGCAGACGGTCGGGCAGATTCAGCAGCGCCCATTCCGCACGCAGAATGGAGATCCGATCACGCGCCTGATCGGCCTGGCGCTGAATGCGCCGGATCTCACGATCCATCAACTGGGCTTCGTGCTTCACCTGATACAGCCAGGCACCGGCCGCGACAGCCACGAGAAAACACAACAAGGAAGCAGGTCGAATCATGACACTACCCTTTCAATCGCCCGCAGACGCGCGCTGCGCGCCCGCGCATTCGACGCAAGCTCGGCCTCGCCAGGAAAGACGGGTTTCGTCGTCAGCAACCGATATTCCGCCACAGCCCGCGGAAGGAACGCTGCAGGTGTATGGCGGGATCCGATACCCGACCGGCCCGAAGCTTCAGCCATAATTTTTTTTACGATCCGATCTTCAAGAGAATGAAACGAAACAACGATCAGTCTGCCATGCGGTGCAAGCAATTTCAGGGCAGCGGCCATCGCACGCTCGATTTCACCCAGTTCATCATTCACGCGGATTCGCAAGCCCTGAAACGAACGTGTCGCCCGGTCGATCCCCGACGCATCACGCGGCACCACCCGGCGAACGATGTCGGCCAGCTGCAACGTGGTTTCGATCGGCGCAACGGCGCGCGCCGCGACAACCGCACGCGCCACCCGCCGTGCATGGCGTTCCTCGCCATAATGATAGAACACATCGGCCAATTCGCCTTCGGACAGCGTCGCCACCAGATCGGCGGCGCTCGGGCCGTTGGTGCTCATGCGCATGTCCAATGGACCGTCGGCGCGGAACGAAAAACCGCGTTCAGGCTGATCCAACTGAAACGACGACACCCCCAGATCCAGCACGATACCGTCCAGCGCCACGACGCCATGCGTGGACAGAAGGTCCAGCATGTCACCGAAACAACCTTCGAGCATATGCAGCCGTCCGGGATAGCGTGCCGCCAGCGCCAGGCCGCGCTGCACCGCCGCCGGATCACGATCGATCGCCCACAGGGTGCAGGCGGCGGATTTCAGGATGCCCTCGGCATACCCGCCACCACCGAAAGTGCCATCCAGATAGATGCCATCATCGCGCGGCGCCAGGATCTCCAGCACCTCCTCCAGCAGAACCGGCACGTGACCGCTCATGACACGCCTCCGGCACTGTTCGGCAGTGTCACACGACGCGCCCGGGCGCGTTCCGCGGCATCAAGGCGACGCCGCGCCCCGGCCTCCGGCTCCCAGATCTGGAACGTGCGGCCGACGCCCATGAACATCACCTGATCCGTCAGTCCGGCATACGATTTCAGCGCCTCGGGCAGAATGATCCGCCCCTCCTTGTCCGGCGACAGCGCATGCGCATCGGCATACAGAGCCAGCGCCATGTCGTCGTGCGCCTCGCTGAACATATCGAGGCGGTCGAGCCCCCCGGCCAGCGCCTCGAACGCTGCAACGGGCCAGGCCTCGATACACGCATAGGTATGTGACGGCCGCAAAATGACCACAGGCGCACCATCTCCCCCATTCCGCAACGCATCGCGGAACGGCGCAGGCACTGAAACGCGGCCTTTCGCGTCCAGCCGGTTCAGGTGAGTGCCCAAAAAATGGGTCATTTGCCGCCGTGCGGCCCTCCGTCGGTTAGTTTCGAAGTACCATCGTCCCAAGCGTTCATGGGATAATATGGGATACCATGGGAAAGTATGGATTTCAAAGGAAAAACAGCAAAAAACCGCCAAATTTCATGGGTTTGGCGTTATCAACAGGAACAAAACAAGAACTAATTCGGGTGAATTCTTGCCAAATAGAAAACGCCTTCTAGTTTTGGTGAAATTGTTTCTGTTTTTCAGGAAGAAATACCAGACGGCCTGTAAGCCGGGTTCTGTCCCACCCTTGCGGATATAGACGACCATTCCTCTGGGGTATCCGTTACCAGATACCTCACGCGACCAACCCGGACGGCTGTGCGGAAACACACTGGCGCCTATCCACGGTTGCCCATGGACCCGCCGGCCATCCCTATACGGTCTTGCTCCCGGTGAGGTTTGCCGTGCCGCCCCTGTCGCCAGGCGCGCGGTGCGCTCTTACCGCACCGTTTCACCCTTACCCACGGACATCGCTGCGCGTGGGCGGTCTGTTCTCTGTGGCACTGTCTCTGGGGTCGCCCCCGCCGGCCGTTAGCCGGCACCGTGTTTCCGTGGAGCCCGGACTTTCCTCACCCTGCCTTGCGGCGCGGCGCGGTCGTCCAGCCGTCTGGTCCGCAGGAGATGGGCCGTCGCACCGCGCAGGTCAAGCCCGTTCCACGGCGGCGGCCACTTCCGCCAGGCGGGCACGCGTCGGCGCATCGGCCAGCCCGGTGAGGTTTTCCGCCAGCCAATGGCGCTGAAACGCCCGCAGCACAACCGGCAGATCGACCGCCGGGTCATAGCCGATCCGCGTCAGCACCCGGCGCACCGTCTGCGGATGGTCCGAAATCGGCACGCCCCCCGTCTCGGCAGGCCAGAGCCCGACACCGTTCTGCGCCAGCCCGCGCCAGTCGAACAGCTCACCCGGATCGGTCTTGCGGGCCGGCGCGATGTCGCTGTGCGCAACGACGTTGCGCGCCGGGATCGGATGTCGCGCCAGAATGGCAAGACACAGATCGCAGACCGCCGCCATCTGCAATGCCGGAAAGTTCCGATAGCCGAACTCATGCCCGGGATTGACGATTTCTATACCGATCGACCGCGCGTTACTGTCGTTCGCGCCGCGCCAGTGGGAAACCCCTGCATGCCAGGCCCGGCGTTCTTCGGGAACGAGCCGATACACAGCACCGTCCTCATCCACGACATAATGCGCCGAAACGCCAGAGGCAGGATCACACAGCCGTTCCAGCGCGGCGGCGGCGCTACGCATGCCGGTATAGTGCAGCACCAGCATATCGACCGCCCGCCCGTGCGGCAGGCGGTCGTCCTGATTGGGGCTCGGCTTCTCCAGCATCACAGCCCGCGTTCTCTCTTCACCGCATTCCAGGCGGCATTGATTTCCGCCACCTTGTGCGTCGCGCGTTCGATGAATTCCGCCGGCACCCCGCGCGACGCCAGCGCATCGGGATGGTTTTCCCGCATCAGGCGGCGCCACGTGGCGCGCACCTCGTCATCCGGCGCACTGCGCGCCACACCCAGCACTTCGTAAGGATCCGGCCCTGCCGGCGCCACGGGCCGGGCGCCATCCTGCGCACGATCCCACGCCCCCAGCGGCAGGCCGAACAACTGGTGTACCCGCACCAGAAACGCCTTTTCACGTGTGTTGATCGGTGCGTCGGCACGCGCAATCGCAAACAGCACCCCCAGCACGTCTTCCAGCACGCCGTGATTGTCCGCGAACGCCAGTCCCAGTTTCTCGGCGAAATCCTCGAACCCCTCGCTGCTGTCGCGCGCCTGATCGAACAGCATCCCGACATCGCGCACCGCCTCGGGCGGAATGCGGAACAACCTCTTGAACGCATCGACCTCGGCCCGTTTGACCGGGCCGTCACATTTGGCGAGTTTGGCCGACAACACGGTCACGGCGATCGAAAACAACTGCTCGCGGTTGCCCAGCAGCGCCGCCAGATTGGCCGACTGAAACGGTCTCAGAATGGCGCCGCTGTCGACCGCATGGCCGAACATCATGCCGATTACCGCACCGAAAGGCCCCCCGAAGAAAGACCCGACCGCACCGCCCAGCAATTTACCCCAGAAATTCACCATGACGATTCCATGCCAGGACCGTTCGTATCATGTCTTTCATAAAGACGGCAAAATGCGTTTTTCATGTTTCGGGTGCTTGCCCTCGGCGGCCCCAAACAGCATGGTGCGCCGGATATTTTCTTAAAGGCCGTATATTTTCTTAAAGAAAGCAGCCCCGCCAATGGCCGTCTGCCCGCCCGGACCCATCCCAATCCTGCCTCCGACGCGGAAGCACGGGTTTTCCGCTGCATGAGACGTCTACGCTGCATCGTCCTGATCTTGTGCGCGCTGCTGCCAGTCTGCGGGCTGGCCGCCATCTGGTTCGTACCATCCCTGCTGGACTGGAACCAGTACCGCACGCGGGTCGAAGCACTGACAGCCGCAACCTTGGGTCTCGACGTGCGGATCATCGGCCAGATCCGCGTGGAGCTTCTGCCGCGCCCGGTGCTGACCGCGGGCAATGTCCAGATCAGCGATGCGGACAGGAATATCTCGGTCCGGACGCGCGAACTGCGCCTGCGCATGGGGCTGGGCGCGCTGCTGACCGGGCGGCTGGACCCGCGCGAGCTGACGCTGCGCCGGGCCGACATCCAGATCACCGGCATGCCGCCGACACTGCCCCATCTGCAGATCAGGCAGAATGCCATGGCAGTCCATATCGCCAGCAGCTCGTTGCAGATCGGCGACACCCGTTTCACCGGCATCAATGCGGCGCTCGAACCAGCCGCCCCCAACGGCCGGCTGACCCTGCGCGGCAGCGCCACCCTGAACGACGAACCGTTCACCTACATGGCCAGCCTTGCGCCACCGGACGAAGCCGGAACATCGGCGTTGGAAATGCGGGGCGGCAGTTCCCTACCGCAGATGGGGAACGCGCGTTTCATCTACTCCGGCGCGCTGACCGCCGCCAACACGCTGAGTGGGCGATTGAGCGCCAGCGGCGCCAATCTGGCGCGTTTCATCTCCGGTCCGGCAGCCGCATTCCAGATTCAGGCTGACATTCACGCCAATGCCCAAGAGATTACCGCCCAGCCGCTGTCCCTACAGACCGGCCAAGAACGCCTGCAAGGCAGACTCACCCTGGCCTACGGCCCGGAACCCCGTCTGCAGATCGCCCTGACAGCAGCGCAGCTCGAACTGACCCCGTGGCTTGCCCTGTTGACCCAGCAGACGGCGACGCAACTGCCCGTATCGATCGAACTGGGGATCGAAGAGGCAACGCTTTACGACCGGCCGCTGCGACACGCGCAGGTGCACCTGGATATCACCGAGCATGCGCATGTGCGCGAAGCCAGCGCCATCCTGCCGGGCGAAACACGGCTGGAACTGCGCAACGTCACGGGACAGGGCGATGGACAGACAGGTTTCACGGGTACGGCCAGCATCACGGCCCCCCTTCTGCGTTCCACCCTGGACTGGCTCGGCGTCAACCAGAACCTGATCCCCCCCGAAGCCCTGCGCCAGGCAACCCTGCAGGGCGGATTCAGCGTCGGTGCGAACATCATCAGTGCATCGGGGATCACCGGCACGATCGATGCCATCCCCGTTCAGGGCAGTCTGGCCCTGCATCTGGAAGACCGGATCAATGCCGCTGCCGATCTGACGCTGGAACGCCTGTCGATCGACCCATGGCTGGTTATATTTCCGGCGCCGCAAACCGCGCTGGCGGATATCGATCTATCGCTCAACCTTCACGTCGCCCATGCGGAATTCATGGGGCGCACCTTCACGGAAACCAACCTGTCGTTCGGCAGCGACGCCACCACCCTGCGCATCGGCAAACTGACCACCCATCTGGCGAACGGCACGATCGATCTGACGGGGACTTATACGCGCGAAGGGCAGATATCCGATCTCAATGTCTCGATGGACCTGCCCGATGCCGCGGTGCTGGCCGACATGCTGCCCGCGGACAGACGCGGCCCGGCCAGGCTGTGGAGCGGCCCATTGCTTCTGCAGGCACAGGGCGGAGGCTCTCTGGCGGCGCTGGCGTTTCAGGCGCGCAGCTCGCTGGCCGACCTGCGCATGGACACACGCGTATCCGCCAACCTGAACACCCGGCAGGTTTCTGGAACCTTCGCCCTGCGTCACCCGAACGCACCGCGCCTGATCACCCAGCTCGGCGGCTTGAACCCGCGCGACAACTGCAACGTCCAGCGTGAATGTGACATCGAGAAAGCCGGCCGCGCGCCTTGGGCCTGGCTTGGCGGCGGGTCGCTGTCGCTGGTGGCGCAGTTCACCGCGGCACCCGATAAAATCACTCTGCCTTATCTGGCGCTGTCGGCGGGCACGCTGCAGACGAGCGGCAATCTGGAACTGTCCCTGAACGGCCAACCGACCCTGAGCGGCCGGCTGGAGGCCGACACGCTTCCTCTGCCGCTACAGGCGGCAACGGCGCAACTGCCGGTCAGCTATATGCGCAGTCTGGGCGCCGATATCTCCCTGCATGTCAACACGGTGCTGGCCGACGGAACACCTCTGCTGACCGACGCCGGCGCCACGCTGAAAATGCAGAACGGCAACCTGAGCGTCTCGGTGCTGAATGCACAGATGGAAGGTGGCCGCCTGACCGGCACGATCGGCCTGAATGCCGCATCCGATACCCCCGTACTGTCCGTCGATACGACGATGCAAAATGTCAGCCTGACCGGCGGGCTGATGGGGATCAATCCCGGCATCGACGGTTTTGCCACCGTCCGCACGCAGGTGAGTGCCCATGGCTACAGCCCGCAGGCGATGCTGGCTTCACTGGGTGGCACCGTCGATATCAGCGTGCACGACGGCAGCATCGACGGTCTCAGCCTGCCGGACATTCTGGCCGCCTCCGTGCTGCGGCCGCGCAACACGGCCGAAGCCGCATTGCGCCGCGCACTGAGCGGCGGAACGACCGACTTCTCGCGATTGTCGGCCAAGGCCGAGATCAGCAACGGCATCGCGACGCTTCTGGGCGCATCGGCCGACACCGATTACGGCAGTATCAGTATCGGCGGGACGATCAACCTGCCGCGCACCAGTCTCGACATGCAACTGGCCGTCCGGCCGGATCTGGCCGATTTTCCCGAGCTCAGGCTGCTCCTGACCGGAGCGATGGATGCCCCGCAACGCCGGACCGACCTGTCGGGCTTCGCGCGCTGGTTCTCGCGGCAATAGCCGCCCACAAACAGGCAGGTTTTTGTTGAAACGTCGCCCGTGCGGTGCTGCGATGCAGACCTTCCGTCCGGAGAAACCCATCATCATGCCCACGCGCCGCCATACCCTGCTGGGTGCTCTGCTTGCCGTGCCATCCCTGTCAACCTTCTTTCGCGCAGAGGCCGCCATGCCGTCCATTGCCCTCCAGGCCCCAGGTTTCTACCGCCACACATTGGGCGACTTCCAGATCACCATCATCAACGACGGGATCAACCGCCGCCCCAACCTCGACAATTTCATCGCCAATGCCGACGCCGGCGCCATCCGCCAGGCTCTGGAGGAGGCGTTTCTGCCCACGACACATCTGGACATCACGTTCAACATCACCGTCCTGAACACCGGCCGCCAGACGGTCATGTTCGATGCCGGCACGGGCGGGCTGCTCGCCCCGACGGCAGGTACGATGTGGAACAACATGCAGGCCGCCGGCATCACCCCCGCAGCGATCGACGCGATCGTGTTCACCCATTTTCATGGCGACCACATCTCGGGACTGGTGGACCGCCAGGGACAGCCGCGCTTTCCGAAAGCCGAGCTGATCGTCCCGGAAACCGAGTGGGATTTCTGGATGGGCCCACACGCCCCGGCACAGAGCGCCGATATGGTGAAGACCCGTTTTGCCCCCTATCGCGACCGCATCCGCCGGGTCGCCTCGACGGCCGAGGCTTTGCCCGGCGTAACGGGCATTCCCACCTTCGGACACACACCGGGACACACGAGCTGGCGGATCGCCTCGGGCAGTGACTCGATACTGGTGCTGGGCGATGTGACCAACCACCCGGCCCTCAACCTTGCCCATCCGGGCTGGCATCTGAATTTCGACATGGACCCGGTTGCCGCCGAGGCGGCGCGCCGGCGCATTCTGGACCAGGCCGCGGCGGACAGAACGACGGTCATCGGCTATCACTGGCCGTTCCCGGCATTGGGGCATGTGCGCAAAACAAGCGATGGCTATGCGATGGTGCCGCTGCTCTGGACGACCGCTCTGTAATCGGCGACGCTGACACAGCCCGGCGGCTGAGTCAGCGTATTTTCGCGGCAGGTTTCTGTCAGAAGCTGATCCGCGCTCCTGCCATGAACGAGGGGCCGGGCAGCGCGAACCCACTGGCCGGCTCGAACCGTGAATTGCCCAGGTTCCGCCCCCGGCCGATCAGCGTGATGTTGTCGGTCAACGCGTAGTTCATCGTCAGGTTGACGATCGTCCCACCCGAAGCCGTGCCGCGCCCCGCCGGATAACCGGCATCGTTCACCAGCGCATCGCGGAAGCGGCCGTACACCAGCACTTCCGGCACCACCGAAAACTGCGGCAGCGGCCTTAGTGTCGCACTGACGCTGAACTGGTTTTCCGGGCGGCGCAGCAATCGTTGATCGGTCTCGGCATCGCGCGCATCGGTCCAGGTATAGGCAAGGCGCAGTTCCACCCGTTCGTCGGGACGCAACACCAGTTCACTCTCGATGCCGTGCATCTTCGCACGGCCGATATTTTCCAGCGACGAGAAATCGGCCGTGTTCTGGATCAGATCCCTGACGCGGGAATCGAACCAGGTGACGCCCAGCGTGGCAAAGCGCGTATTGCCGAATGCCGGAACGTCGCTCGACACGCCGGCTTCCCACGCATTGCTGCGCTCGGGCTTCAGATTCGGATTGCCATGAAAGCCGAAACTGCCGATCCCGAAGCGATCGAACAGCGTCGGCGCGCGGAACCCGGTTCCATAGGCAGCATGGATGCGGCTGGCGACTTCCGGCACAGCGAACACACCGCCCACGCGCCACGTGGTTGCATCGTTGAAATCGTCCGGGTTTTCATAGCGCAGATTGCCGGTCAGCGTCAGACGTGTGAACAGCTGCCCCTGCAGGCCGACATATCCGGCATTGCTGGCGGCGTGCGTATCGACATCCTGCTGGTACCCGGAATCGTTCAGATGCACGACGGCGGCATCACGCGTGTACTGATAGCCGAATGTGGCGAAGGTCTCGCTCAGCACACCACCCGACGGCAGCCGTACCGTGTTCGACCACTGCACATCGGTACGTTTACCGGTGTAGCTGCTGTTCTCGGACGCAAAATTCGGATCGTCCAGGTCGAGCCGGTTGCTGTAACGCCGATCGTCCTGCGCATAGCCGACGAACAGGCCGGTTCTCCATACCCCGTCGAACAGCGTGCTCTCGCCACCGACCCGCGTCTGCAGGTTGCGGTCGCGCCCGATCTGGTTGGGGTCGTCGAATGCCGGATAGCCGAGGTTGTCGTAGCCGAACACGCTCTGGCGCTCGCGCAAGAACACAGACAGGCGCGTGCCGTCCACCGGCGTATAGCCGACATTCAGCGTGCCAACATTGGTGCGATACCCGTCGCGTTCACCAGTGTAACCAGCCATGCGGCGCGGGATCACATCGTCGCCGACCGTGGACTGGTTTTCGTAGGTCAGCGCGTAATCGACCGGTCCCGAAACACCGCTGAACGTTGCCTGCCCGGCAAAGGCGCGTGGGATACCGCCCGTCACCTCGGCCTGCAGGCGCGGCGTACCGTTACCGCGGCGCGAGATCAGGTTGACCACACCGCCGATCGCCCCCGATCCGTACAGGCTCGACATCGGGCCGCGGATCACCTCGATCCGTTCGATATCGGCCAGCGTCTCGGTACCGAAATTGAACAACCCGTTACTGGCCGATGGATCATTGATCGGAAAGCCGTCGCGCAGCACCAGTACGTGGTTGGAATTGGCCCCGCGCATGAACACGCTGGACACACCGCCCGGCCCGCCCTGCTGCACCACATGCATGCCGGGCAGCGCCGACAGCGCGTCGGTCAGGCTGGCATAGCCGCGCGTTTCGATGTCCTGACGGTCCACCACGCTGACACCGGCGGGAATCTGCTCCACCGGCAGCGGCGTGCGGGTGGCCGAGCTGACGATCTCGGGCAAAGTTACGGAGACGGGCGCGCTCTGCGCCAGAGCGGGTGACGCGAGTGCAGGCGATGCAAGTGCGGCACCCAGAAGAAGAGCCCGTTTCATCAGGCGATCCTCCAGTCGGGGACCGGCATATCTGCGTACCGGTCCGGTCAATAAGGACGACAGCCGCAAACGGGGCTTTACCCGTCGCGTCGGTACATCCCCGCCCGTTCGCGTGCATGCAGTCTGGCAAAGGCCGGTCTCCTGGCTCGGCGCGATTGCTTCGGCAGAAATACCGAAACTCCGTTCTCCGCCTTCTCGGACCGGCAGGCCGGGTCCAATGGCAGTTGGCGAACGGACATCGCCTACAGTTGCGGGGGCAGCTGCGGTCGATGTAAAAATCCATCCCGCATTCCCGTTTCAGCCCTCGCGGGCCACCTTTGCTGAGCGCCCTTCTAACCTGTTTCTTGCTGTAAACAAGACTTGCTAAACCGTCCCTTACCCACATAGGCTGTCGAACATGCCTTATTCAAATCACCCTTTAGCACCCGAACTCCCCTTTCTGCGGCGCTATGCACGTGCCGCAACCGGTTTACGCAACGTCGGGGACGACATCATTGCATCGGCCATGCCGGCCCTCGCCCATGCGACGACCGATACCAACAGCCCGTATCCGCGTCGTATACGACAATTCCGGGTACTGGTACCTGCGATCGACGCCGTGCTGACAGCGGAGAACAGCGCCACGCAAGGGGTCGGCAAAAACGTCGCCTCCCTTCCTCCGGCTTTGCGGCACGCCCTGCTGCTGACCACGCTCGAAGATTTTCAGCCCAACGAAGCTGCCGCTATTCTGGACACCAGCTCCGACGAGCTGCAGCAACTGGTCTTGGCAGCACAGGAAGCCCTGCAGCGCCTGTCGTCCAAAAAGATCCTGATCATCGAAGACGACGATCTGATGGCGGCGGCGATCGCCGATGTTGTCACAAAATTAGGACACACCGTTTCGGCACATGCGCGTTCCGAGCAGGAAGCGCTGGATGCGGTGGCGGCAATGCCCCCAGCCCTGATTCTGGCCGACATCCATCTGGGAACCGGCGGATCGGGATTGCTGGCGGTACAGAAAATCCTCTCCAGCAGCACAATCCCCGTGATCTTTATCACCGGACACCCGGAACTGCTGCTGACCGGGCAAGGCACAGAGCCGACATTCGTCATTCGGAAGCCTTATAGAGTCGAAGCCCTGCAAACCGCCATCGGCCAAGCCCTATCAACCTAAAGGTAATTATCTCCAAAGTCATATTATCTAATTAGGTGTTAAATCGTATGTGAGTAGGCAATATAAAATCTTCAATTGATTTTAAAATTCTGGAAGAAACTAGTATATCCGGTGTATAAGTAGAACGTCATGGTAACCAGAGCGCCTTCAGTTCCAGAGCCGTTGGGTGGACCTTCTGCCCACAGCCAGAAAAACCAGTTCGATCTGTGGCTACAGGACGAACTGAAGAAGCTTTACGACCCGACTCTGGATGAACCCGTTCCGGATCATCTGATCGACCTGTTAAACAGCATTGCCGAGCAGCCTTCGTCAGACGACGATAAACGTTAACCGGCAACCGCGCTTTCCGCACAACACAAACATATATGGCCAGCCCGTCCGAGAATTTTTCTGTCATGCCGGACATATCGGGATGCCTGAAACACATGCGCCATCCGCGTTCGGAAAAGATCGGCGCCTGGGAGCAATTACCTACCTAGACGCGAGCGTCTATGTGGCTATGTTGCAGGCTTGTGCATTACCCCCATAAACATCTGCTCGGGATTGAAGGCCTGCATCCGCACGAGATCGCGCATCTGCTCGATCTGGCGGAAAGCTATGTGCTGCTCAATCGCCAGGGCAAAACTCAGCGCGACCTGCTGCGCGGGCGCACGCTGATCAACCTGTTCTTCGAGGACTCCACCCGCACCCGCACCAGCTTCGAACTGGCCGGCAAACGCCTGGGTGCCGACGTGATCAACATGTCGGTGGCCAATTCCTCGGTGAAGAAGGGCGAAACCCTGCTGGATACCGCCTGGACGCTGAACGCCATGCATACCGACCTGCTGGTGGTGCGCCACGATCAGTCCGGCGCGCCCAGCCTGCTGGCCCAGAAGGTGGATGCCGCGGTCATCAACGCCGGCGACGGCACGCACGAGCACCCGACCCAGGCGCTGCTCGACGCGCTGACCATCCGCCGCAACAAGGGCCGGCTCGAAGGGCTGACGGTGGCGATCTGCGGCGACGTACTGCACTCGCGAGTCGCACGCTCGAACATCCACCTGCTGGGGGCGATGGGATCGCGCGTGCGCATCGTCGCCCCGCCGACGCTGATCCCCAGCGAGGCCGCACGTCTGGGCGTGGACGTGCTCCACGACATGGACGCGGGGCTCGACGGCGCCGACGTGGTGATGATGTTGCGCCTGCAGAAAGAGCGTATGGAAAAGGGGCTGGTCCCTTCGATGCGCGAATATTTCCGCTTCTACGGGCTGGACGAGGCCAGGCTGGCGCGCGCCAAGAAAGATGCCATCGTCATGCACCCGGGGCCGATGAACCGCGGTGTCGAGATCGACAGCCGCGTCGCCGACGATCCCGCCCGCAGTGTCATCAAGGAACAGGTCGAGATGGGGGTCGCGGTGCGTATGGCCGTGCTCGATACGCTCAACCGCAACTGGCGTCGCAACGATGGTTGATGTGCTCATTCAAAACGCCCGCCTGATCGACCCGGCCAGCGGGCTGGATACCAAGGGCGCCCTGCTGGTGAAGGACGGCGCGATCGCCGGTCTCGGCCCGGAACTGACGAAGCCCGATGGCGCGAACGTCGTGGACGCGGCAGGCGCGGTACTGTGCCCCGGTCTGGTTGACATGCGCGCCGCGCTCGGCGAGCCGGGCTACGAATACCGCGAAACCATTGCCTCGGCTGCGGCGGCCGCGGTGGCCGGCGGGATCACCACCATCGCCGCGCTGCCGAACGGCGAACCGGCCACCGACGACCCATCGCTGGTGCGTATGCTGCGCGCACGCGGCGAGGAAACCGGCGCGATCTCGGTGGTGCCGTATGGCGCGGTGACGCGTGACTGCGCGGGCAGGGAAATGGCCGAACTCGGCCTGCTGCGCGAAGCTGGCGCCTGCGCGTTCACCGACGGCACGCGCGCCGTGGGTTCGGCGCGGCTGATGCGCCTGGCGCTGTCCTATGCGCGTGGTTTCGACGCGATGGTCGTGCAGCATCCGGAAGACCCGGATCTGGCGGGCGGCGGCGCGGCGACGGAAGGCGAGCTTGCCACCCGTCTGGGTCTGCCCGGCATCCCGGCGGCGGCCGAGGCCATTCTGGTGGCGCGTGACATCCGTCTGGCGCAGCTGAGCGGCGGGCATGTGCACTTCGCCCATGTCAGCACGGCCGAGGCGCTGGATCTGATCCGCGCGGCCAAAGCCGAGGGCATACGGGTGACATGCGACACCGCCCCGCCCTATTTCGATCTGAACGAGACCGCGATCGGCGATTTCCGCACCTATGCCAAACTGTCACCGCCACTGCGCAAGGAGGCCGACCGGCTGGCCGTCGTCGCCGCGCTGGCCGACGGCACGATCGACGCGATCGCCTCGGACCACCAGCCGCGCGATCCGGACGACAAGCGCCTGCCCTTCGCGCAGGCGGCCAGCGGCGGGGCGGGTCTCGTCACACTGCTCGGTGTCACACTAGCGCAGGTGCATGCGCAAAACATCACCCTGCCCCGCGCCATCGAACTGCTGACCGCAGCACCTGCAAAACTGCTCGGCATCAAGGCCGGAACACTGAGCAAAGGGGCCCCCGCCGATCTGTGCCTGTTCCATCCCGAGCGCGTCTGGCAGGTGGAGGCGGGCGAACTGCCCGGCAAGGCGCAGAACACGCCGTTCGACGGCCGCGCCCTGGAGGGCACGGTACTGGGCACATGGAAAAACGGACGGCGGGTGTTCGGCTGACATGGCATCGGGTTTTGGTCCTACCGTCCTGCTGACCCTGTTGGTCGGGTATCTGTTCGGGTCGATCCCGTTCGGCCTGATCCTGACCCGCGTGGCCGGGCTGGGTGATATCCGTAACATCGGCTCGGGCAATATCGGCGCCACCAATGTGCTGCGCACCGGCAGGCGCGGACTGGCGGCGGCGACGCTGCTGCTGGACGCGCTGAAAGGTGTGGCGGCGGTGTTTCTGGTCCCGAGGCTGGTATCGCTGTTTACCGGCGTGCCCGATCTGCACGCGCCGGAATTCGCCGGGCTGGCCGCGCTGCTCGGCCATATGTTTCCCGTCTGGCTGGGCTTTAAAGGCGGCAAGGGCGTGGCGACAGGACTGGGCGTGCTGCTGGCCGCGCTGTGGCCGGTTGCGCTGGTGGCTGTGATCGTCTGGGCGGTGATGTTCTTCCTGACCCGCATTTCCTCGGCCAGCGCGCTTGTCGCCTGTATCGCGGGCTGCGTCTGTGCGTGGTTCCTGCCAACCGGCTTTGCGTTCACGCTGCTGGTCAGCGTACTGATCTTCCTTCGCCATCACGAGAACATCCGCCGTCTGATCGCGGGCACCGAACCCCGCTTCGGCGCGAAAAAGTGAACACCGCCGCCACGCGCGATCGGTTGCGTCTGGCCCGCGCCGAAGGGGTGGGACCGGTCACCTGGCGGCGGCTGCTGCACCGCTACGGCACACCGGTCGAAGCACTGCGCGCCTTGCCCGACATCGCGCGACGCGCCGGCCGTGCCGCACCGCGCATTCCCGACGAAAAATCCGCCGAACGCGAGATTACAGCGCTGGCCCGCCTGGGCGGGCGGTTCCTGTTCGCAGATCAGCCCGATTATCCGTTCGTCCTTGCCCAGTTCGACCCGCCCCCGCCGGTCATCGCGATGCTGGGCAGGATGGAAGCGCTGGCGCCGCGCGGCGTGGGTGTGGTGGGCGCGCGCAATGCTGGGGTAAACGGGCGGCGCATCGCCGAAAATCTAGCGGAGGAACTGGCTTCTGCCGAATGCACCGTCGTCTCGGGCCTGGCACGGGGCATCGATACCGCCGCGCACCAGGGCGCGTTGCGCACCGGCCTGACCATCGCCGTCACCGCCTGCGGGCTGGACGTCCCCTACCCGCCCGAGAATGCAAAACTCCAGGCACAAATTGCCGAAACCGGCGCGGTGGTCAGCGAAGCGCCGCTGGGCACCGCGCCGCAGGACCGCCTGTTCCCGCGCCGCAACCGCATCATCGCCGGTTTGTCGCTGGGCGTGGTGGTGGTCGAGGCCGCATCGCGCTCGGGCAGCCTGATCACCGCGCGCATGGCGCTGGAAGCCGGGCGCGAGCTGTTTGCGGTGCCCGGATCGCCCCTCGACCCGCGCAACCGCGGCAGCAACGCGCTGATCCGCGAGGGCGCGCATCTGGTCCAGAGCGCCGCCGACATCCTGGCCGATCTGCCCGCCGCCCCCGGTCCGATGCCGGACCTGTTCCGGCATACAAAACCGGTCTCATCGCTCAGCATTCCTACGGTTTTACCGCCCATGACCGTTCCGGATGCAACCGAACTGACAAAGCAACTCATTGAAATTATTGGACCTTCACCAATAGACGTTGACGATCTGGCTCGGCGCTGCCACGTCTCTGTGGCAGAATTGTCGGCTTCGCTGCTGGAATTAGAGCTTGCAGGCCGCTTGGAAACGCTGCCGGGTAACCGGGTGGCGATCATCTCCTAAGGGATCGTATGTCTGACGTTGTTGTCGTTGAATCGCCCGCCAAGGCCAAGACCATCAACAAATATCTTGGCGGCGGCTATCAGGTTCTGGCCTCGTTCGGCCATGTGCGCGACCTGCGCGAGAAGGACGGATCGGTGCTGCCCGATCAGGACTTCGAAATGCACTGGGAATCGGACGGGCGCGGCCAGAAGCAGATCAACGAGATCGCCCGCGCCCTGAAATCCGCCAAGACACTGTACCTTGCCACCGACCCGGATCGCGAGGGCGAGGCCATTTCGTGGCATGTGCAGTCGATCCTGGAAGAAAAGAAGGCGCTGAAGGGTATCGCGGTGCGCCGCATCACCTTCAACGAGATCACCAAAAGTGCCGTCCGCCACGCGATGGAACACCCGCGCGCGCTGGATCAGCCGCTGATCAACGCCTATCTGGCGCGTCGCGCGCTGGACTATCTGGTGGGGTATACGCTGTCGCCCGTACTGTGGCGCAAGCTGCCGGGCAGCCGGTCTGCCGGGCGCGTGCAGTCGGTCGCGCTACGGCTGATCTGCGAGCGCGAAGCCGAGATCGAGGTCTTCAAACCGCGCGAATACTGGACCGTCGATGCGGGCTTCAAGACACCGGCCGGAGCACCGTTCACCGCGCGGCTTACCCATCTGGACGGCAGAAAGCTCGATCAGTTCGATCTGGCCACCAGCGCGGACGCACTGCGCGCGAAAGCGGCCGTCGAGGCCGGCAGTTTCACCGTCGGCACGGTCGAGAAGAAGCGTGTGCGCCGCAACCCGCCGCCGCCGTTCACCACTTCGACCCTGCAGCAGCAGGCGTCGATCCGGTTGGGCATGGGGGCGCAGCGCACCATGCGCACCGCGCAGGGACTGTATGAAGGCGTGGATGTCGGCGGCGAGACTGTCGGCCTGATCACGTATATGCGTACCGATGGCGTGCAGATGGCGCGCGAGGCGCTGTTCGCGATTCGCGATTACGTAAAGATGACGCGCGGCGATCAGTATATTCCCGGCGCGCCGCGCGAATATTCGTCGAAAGCCAAGAACGCGCAGGAAGCGCACGAGGCGATCCGCCCGACCGATGTGTCGCGCACGCCCGACATGGTGGCGCGCTATCTGAGCGAAGATCAGCGCCGTCTGTACGAACTGGTCTGGAAACGCGCCGTCGCCAGCCAGATGGCCAGCGCCGAACTCGACCAGACCGCCGTTGACGCGGTGGACGGCAAGGGTACCACGCTACGTGCCACCGGCTCGGTCATTGCGTTCGACGGGTTCCTGTCACTGTATCGCGAGGACAGCGACGAACAGACCGCCAGCGACGAAGACCGCATCCTGCCGCCGATGCACGAGGCCGATGCATTGAAGACCGGCGAGGTCAAGGCCGACCAGCACTTCACCCAGCCGCCGCCGCGCTATTCGGAAGCCAGTCTGGTGAAGAAGATGGAGGAACTGGGCATCGGCCGGCCGTCGACCTATGCGTCGATCCTGACGGTGCTGCAGGACCGCAATTACGTGAAGCTGGAGGCGCGGCGCTTCATCCCCGAGGACCGCGGCCGGCTGGTCACCGCGTTCCTGACCAGCTTCTTCGAGCATTACGTCGATACGGGCTTCACCGCCGATCTCGAGGAAAAGCTCGACCTGATCAGTGACGGCAAGGCCGACTGGCGCGGTGTGATGCGCGCCTTCTGGACCGATTTCTCGAACGCCGTCGAGCAGACCAAGGATCTGAAGATCTCGGACGTGATCGACGCGCTGGACGCCGATCTTGGTCCGCACTTCTTCCCGGCGCGCGAGGACGGGTCCGATCCGCGGCTGTGCCCGTCGTGCAATAGCGGGCGGCTGGGGCTGCGGCTGGGCCGGCACGGCGCATTCATCGGCTGCTCGGGTTATCCCGACTGTCAGTACACGCGCCGCCTGGCCGTGGATGGCGGCGGCACGGATGATGGCGGTGAACTGAAGGACGGCATGCGCACGCTGGGCCCGCACCCCGACACCGGCGAGGACGTCACCGTGCGGCGCGGCCCGTACGGCGTCTACGTCCAGCAGGGCGAAGCGCAAGGCAAGACCAAGCCGAAGCGCGCCAGCCTGACCAAGGGCATGGACGGCAGCACGATCACGCTGGAGGACGCTCTGGGCCTGCTGTCGCTGCCGCGGCTGGTCGGCGTTCATCCGGAAACCGGGGATCAGATGTTCGCGGGTATCGGCCGCTTCGGCCCGTTCATCCGCATGGGGGCGATCTATGGCTCGCTCGACAAGGACGACGATGTGCTGACCGTCGGCATCAACCGCGCGGTCGATGTGCTGGCGAAGAAGATGGCGTCGATCCGCACATTGGGGAACCACCCGAAGGACGGCGAACCGGTGCTGGTGCGCAAAGGCCGTTTCGGCCCGTATGCGCAGCATAAACAGACGGTTGCCAATCTGCCACGCGATGTGGCGATGGATGACATCACGCTGGACGAAGCGGTGACGCTGCTGGCCGAAAAAGGTAAGGAAATGAAAGCCCGCGGCGGACGCAAGGCCGCGAAGAAGACAGCAAAAACCGTAAAAACGGCGGCGAAAACCGCGGAAAAACCCGTGGCAAAGAAAGCCGTGAAAAAGACAGCGACCAAAACCGCGGCAAAGAAGGCAACCGCGAAGAAAACCGCCGTGAAGAAAACGGCAACGAAGAAGACAAGTGGTAAAGCAACCGACTAAACAGACTGCGACCAAAGCGCGGCGGCGGGCATCGCCGCCCGCGCTGCCCAGCAAAGACGACATCCAGACTTTCATTCGCAATGCGGCCGGGCGGGTCGGCAAACGCGAGATCGCACAGCATTTCGGCCTGATCCCGGCACAGAAGAATGCCCTGAAGAAACTGATCGGCGATCTGGCCGCCAACGGCGCAATTGCACCGGCAGGCAAGAAACGCTTCACACGCCAGACGGCGCGTCCGAATGGACTACTGCCCGACGCCGCCATCGTCGAGATCACCGGCACCGACCCGTACGGTGACCCGATCGCCAAGCCTGTGGAATGGACCGGCACAGGCCGGCCGCCGGTTATCTTTATGCACTCGGAAAAACGCGGTACGGCGGCACTGGCGCGTGGCGAGCGTGTGCTGGCAAAACTGCGCCCGATCGGGCGGTCGGGCGAAAAATACGAAGGCCGCACGTTAAAGCGCATCGCCGGCGCCACCGCCCGCGTGATGGGCGTGCTACACAAGAACCGCATCGAACCGATCGACAAGCGCGAGAAAGCTGCGTGGCGCGTGCCCGAGGGCGAAGCCGGCGGCGCACTGGATGGCGATCTGGTACTGGCCGAACCCCTGCCCCAGACCGGCTACGGCCTGCGTCCGGCGCGGGTGGTGGAACGGCTGGGATCGATGGACGACCCGAAATCGGTTTCGCTGCTGTGCATCCGCCAGCACGGCATTCCCGACGTCTTCGACCCGGCGGCCGTGGCCGAAGCCGATGCGGCAAAGGGGGTCGGCCCCACAGGGCGCGAGGATCTGCGCGCCGTCCCGCTGATCACCATCGACGGCGAGGACGCGCGCGATTTCGATGACGCGGTGTTCGCCGAACCTGTGGAAAGCGGCTGGCGGCTGATCGTCGCGATCGCCGATGTCGCGCATTACGTGCGCCCGTCCAGCGCGCTGGACAGCGCCGCGTTCGAGCGCGGCAATTCGGTCTACTTCCCCGACCGTGTGGTGCCGATGCTGCCCGAGGCGCTGTCGAACGGCTGGTGCAGCCTGCGCCCGCACGAGGATCGCGGCTGCCTGTTCGTGGAAATGCTGATCGACGCCGCGGGCCGTAAATTGAGCCACCGTTTCGGGCGCGGTCTGATGCGGTCCTTCGCGCGCCTGACGTACGAACAGGTGCAGATGGCTACGGATCGGGGTGAAAATCCGGCGGATCTTCCCCCGAACCAGATCGACCATCTGTACAGCGCGTTTCGCGCCCTGCTGGCGGCACGCACCGCACGCGGCACGCTGGATCTGGATCTGCCTGAACGCCGCGTACTGCTGGACGAGGCCGGCACCGTCACCAGCGTGGTGCCGCGCGCCCGCCTCGACAGTCACCGGTTGATCGAGGAATTCATGGTGTTGGCCAATGTGGCCGCAGCCGAGGAACTGGAACGTCTCCACCAAGCCTGCATGTACCGCGTCCACGACCGGCCGGCTCCGGAAAAACTGCAGGCGCTGCGAGATTTTCTGTCGGGATTCGGCATCTCGCTGCCGCCGGGCGATCGGCTGCATCCGCGCGATCTGGACAACGCCCTGCGGAAAACGGCGACAACCGAGCAGTCCTCGCTGATCAGCGAGGTCGTGTTGCGGTCCATGGCGCAGGCGCAATACGCGCCGGACAATATCGGTCATTTCGGTCTCGCGCTGCCGCGCTATGCGCATTTCACCAGCCCGATCCGCCGGTATGCCGACCTGCTGGTACACCGTGCGCTGGTGCGCGGCCTTGGTCTGGGAAAGGACGGGCTGACCGCCGACGAAGCCGCGCGTTTCCCCGATATCGCCGCCCATATCAGCGGCGCCGAACGCCGCGCCGCTCTGGCCGAACGCGACGCGATCGATCGTTATCTGGCTCTTTTCATGGCTGATAAGATCGGAACACAATTCCCGGCACGCATTTCAGGCGTGACACGGTTCGGACTTTTCGTCACTCTGGAGGGCAGTGGAGCAAGTGGATTGGTGCCGGTGTCGACTCTTCCGGATGATTTCTGGATTCATGACGAAGCCGCCCAGGCTCTGACCGGGCGGCGCACCCGGCGCACCTGGAAGCTTGCTCAGTCCGTCAACGTGCTGTTGATCGAAGCGGCTCCCATCACCGGAGGACTGACGTTTCACATCGTCGACAGCTCAACCAGAGCCAGACGATAACGTGAGGCGCCTGCTCGCCCTTTTGCTGCTGTCTGGTCTTGTACTGGCCGATTCCGGCAGGGCACGAGCACAGACCGGCTTTGCGCGCGATCTGGCGGGCAGTGTGTTCGAAACCGCGCTCACCATTCTGGCCGACCGTTATATCGAATCCGTTCCGTTTTCGGATCTGTCGCTCTGGGGTCTGCGCGGATTGACCGTTATCGACCCGCAACTGACCCCGGAATACAACAACGGCACCCTCCGCTTGCGGCGTGGCAGCGAAGTCGTTGTCACCCATCGTGTCCCCGACAACGGCAACCCCGTTGCCTGGGGCACATCGATCACCAGAATCACCGAAGCCGCCTGGAGCGTATCGCCGCGGGTCCAACAGGCGGGATCGGGGATGGTCGTGCAGACCTTCTTCGACGAACTGTTCACGCATCTGGACCCTTACAGCCGCTATGTCCCGCCCGAGCAGGCGCGTCTGGCGCGCAGCCGGCGGATCGGCGATGGCGGCATCGGCGCGCATCTGGTGCGCGCCCCGGTCGGGATCGTCATCAGCGAGGTGATCGCCGATGGCCCCGCGGCCCTTGCCGGCCTGCGCCGAGGCGACAGGGTGCTCAGTGTGGATGGCCGCACCACGGCCCGCCAGAGCGCCGAAACCGTGGAAGACTGGATATCGGGGCTGGAGGACACCCCGGTCGTCCTGTTCGTGCGTTCCGCCGACGGCCGGTCGTCACCACGCAACGTTCCGCTGATCCGCGCGCGCGTGCCACCGGAAACGGTGTTTCCCAGCCAGCTCGAAAATATTCTGGTGATCCGCATCTCGGGCTTTTCCAGCTCGACCGATTACCGGCTGACCCATGTCATCCAGAACGCGCTGGCCGCCCGGCGCCCGCCCGCCGGCGTCGTGCTGGATCTGCGCGGCAACCGCGGCGGCCTGCTGCGCCAGGCGGTCACCATGGCCGACCTGTTCCTGCCGCGCGGCGTCGTCGCCCGTACCGAAGGACGCAATCCGGAAGCCAACCGGGTCTGGCGCGCCCGCCCTGACGATATTCTGAACGGACTTCCGCTCGTCGTCACCGTTGACGGCAGTTCTGCCAGCGCCGCCGAAGTGCTGGCCGCTTCGCTGGCCGATCGCGGCCGGGCCGTCGTGGTCGGCAGCGAGACGTTCGGCAAGGGACTCGTCCAGACCGTCTCTCCCCTGCCGGACGAAAGCGAATTGCTGGTCAGTTGGAGTCGCGTTCTGGCACCCGCCGGCTGGCCCATTCAGGGACTGGGCGTCATGCCGCAGGTCTGCACCAGCCGGGGGGGCGAGTTTCTGGCACTGCAACTGGCAGCACTGGCGCGCGGTGAAGCGCTGATGGCCGCCGAACTGGCCCGGCACCGCGCCGCCAGAACACCGCTTTCCGCCGCCACGATCGCCGATCTGCGCACCCCCTGCCCCTCGGCCGAGGGGCACCCGGCGGACCTCTCTACGGCGCAGTTTCTGCTAGGAAATCCAACGGCTTACTCGGCCGCCCTGCTGGCAGACGCCGACCCGTAACCCCCTATGTCGCGGGAGCGCTTGATTCTTGCCGATATGGCGCTATTGTCCGCGGCCTTGCGGAGTTAATTACCATGGCCAAGAGCAACACTGTTCAGATCAAACTCGTGTCGACCGAAGACACTGGGTATTTTTACGTCACGAAGAAGAACGCGCGCGCCCAGACCGGGAAGCTCGAACTGCGCAAATACGACCCCGTCGCGCGCAAGCACGTGCTGTTCCGCGAAGCCAAGATCAAGTGATCAGCGGCGTCTTACGCCGCATCACGCTCTGAACCGTAACGACACGAATGCCCCCGGCGTTCGTGTTTTGCTTGTACGTGGATCCCCAATACCCGGAACGGTGGTGAGCGGGTCTATCTTTCGGGAAGCGCCTGAACCGCAGAAAACTCGATCCTGTTCTTGCCGGCCTGCTTGGCACGATAGAGTGCCTCGTCGGCACGCCGCAGCAAGACGGCCGGGTCTGTTTCTCCGGGGATATACGACGCCACCCCGATACTGACCGTCTGCTTATGCACAACCCCATGCGCAACCGGGCATGGGATCGTCTCGACCGCTTGACGCAGGCGCTCCGCCGCGCTGGTCGCATCGCCCAGATCGGTTGCCGGCATCAGCACCACGAATTCTTCGCCGCCGAAACGCGCCACGGTGTCGAACACCCGCACATGCACACGCAGCGCCACCGCGATCGCCAGCAGTGTGCCGTCCCCCGCTGCATGGCCCCAGCGGTCGTTCACCATCTTGAAATTGTCGAGATCGATCATCATCACCGCTGGACCGGTGGTCTGCATCTCTTCGGCCTCGCTCAACTGGCTTTCCAGATGGCGCATCAGATAGCGGCGGTTATAAAGGCCGGTCAGCGGGTCGATCAGCGCCAGTTCCAGCGCCCGGCCGAAGTCCGCCCGCATCTGGTTCTGGATGAACTTACGCCGGATCTGGTTACGGGCGCGAGCACGTAGTTCCAGCTTGTCCAGCGGGCGGAACACATAATCGTTGGCCCCCAGATCGAAGCCGCGCAGCAGCTTTTCCTTCTGGACGCTCTCCACCACCAGCACCATCGGAACCCCGCGCGTGTTGTCCTCGCTGCGCAGCCGTGACGCGAACCGCAACGCATCTTCCTCGAGCAACGCCAGCGACAGCACGACCAGATCGAAAGACATCTCGCGCATGCGCTCGGCAGCCTCGACTGTCGAACGCACACGAACCCCGATGATGCCATCCTCGTTGAGCGCCCCGAGGATATCTTCCGCCCCCAGATCCCAGTCGTCGATCACCAGCACCTTGCTGCCGGCCAGCGGGATGTTCTGCACCGCGGCGCGGTCGATCCCCAGCGATTGCGCTGTTTCGTAGCGCATCTGCCACTCATCCTGCAGCCGCTTGAGGCGTAACAGCGAACGTACCCGGGCAAACAACAGGTCGTCGTCCAGTGGTTTGGTCAGAAAATCATCCGCGCCAGCTTCCAGACCCATGACACGATCGCGCGCTTCGCTCAGCGCCGTGACCATCACAACGGGAATGTGCTGCGTCACCATATCCGCCTTGAGAGAACGGCAGACTTCATAACCGTCCATCCCAGGCATCATCACGTCCAGGAGAATCAGATCAGGATGCCAATCGGCCGCCAGTTGCAGCGCGGCTTCACCGCTCTGGGCGATCGCCACCTGGTAATATTCCTGCGTCAGTTTAGCCTCGAGCAGACGCGCATTGGCCGGAATGTCATCAACCACAAGGATTCTTGCCGTCATACCTCTTTCCGAACCTCAAGCATCTGCTGCAAATGCGGCACATAATTTCCCTGCAATCTCCAGAAAAATATCAGTCTGCCTCGTTACCACATCCCATCCGACGGGCTGTGCCGAACGTCATACCGTTATTGACATAGCCGTCTGAACAACGCCAACACCTTCGTCACGCTCGCTCACGTCCGCAACATAACAGTACTATGGGAAACAGTCATGCCTCGTCTGGCCGCCAATCTATCGACTATGTTTACCGAACACCCATTCCTCGACAGGTTCGAGGCGGCGCGCCAGCAGGATTTCAAAGCCGTCGAATTTTTATTCCCTTACGATTTCCCTGCAATCGAAATCGCTCGCCGGCTACGAGACAACGGGCTGAAATTGGCGCTCTTCAACATGCCGCCCGGCAACTGGGATCTGGGCGAACGCGGCACAGCCTGCCTGCCCGGGCGCGAGCAGGACTTCCGCGACGGTGTCTTGCGGGCGCTGGAGTACGCATCTGCACTCGATTGTACAAACCTGCATTGTATGGCGGGCATCACAACGCCCGACACCCCGCCCGGCACGCATGCCGCGCTCTATGCCACGCGGCTGGCATGGGCGGCAGAACAGGCGCGCAAAAGCGGCGTGAAAATTCTGCTGGAACCGATCAACCATCAGGACATGCCGGGTTACTTCATGCACACCACCGCTCAGGCCGCCGAGATCATCGCCGCGATCGGCCCGGACAGGCTCGGCCTGCAGTTCGACATCTATCACTGCCAGATCACCGAGGGGAACTTGAGCCGGAGGATCGTGCAGTTATTGCCGATCATTGCGCATATGCAGCTCGCCGACGTTCCGGGCCGGCATGAACCCGGCACGGGCGAGATCAACTGGGATCACCTGTTCCGGCATATCGATGCGCTGGGCTATCAGGGTTGGATCGGTTGCGAATACCGGCCGGCCGGGGGCACCATTGCGGGGCTGAGCTGGCGCAGACGATTTTCTGCGCACTGACTCTCCCCCCTTTCTTCCTGGCAAAATCATGCTAGAGGCATAGGCGCTTGGAGGGGTGGCAGAGTGGTCGATTGCACCGGTCTTGAAAACCGGCAACCCGCAAGGGTTCGTGGGTTCGAATCCCACCCCCTCCGCCAATCCCATCATGCAACTCCATTTAAATCGCCGACTCGAGATCTGGCCGAAACTCCACCGAAGCCCCCAATGCAGCCAGTTGCTCCTGGAGATAATGCAGTCGGACCAGAAAGCCGCTGGCAACAACGATCTCGTGCTGCGCGGCCAGTGCCAGAGTCTCTGCCGGTGACACATCGAGAACACGCCTGAGAATCTGAACGACCTTGAGTTTTTGCGGGCCGATATCCGTGATAATCAGTGCGCCATACCGAAAGTCGTTCGGATCGCCCTCTGGTTCGATCTCCGTCGGCGCTACCTCGCGCTCACGATTACGACGTGCTTCGTGGACTTCGCGCCATAACGTTGCCGACATATCGGTCTCGGTTTCAATGAGCCGCGGAACCTCTGTATCGTTTCCTTCCAACTTGCGTAGCGCGGGCAATATCCGGCTAAAATGCTGAATATCCGGAGCAACCACCACCGCATCCCAGCGCCCGGCACCGTGTTCGGCATAATAGACCGGAAAATTGGTTGTCTTTTCGCCGACATCGATAAAAAATGGATCACCAAAATAGTTTCTGGCGATCACATACCATCCCGGCTGCCAGGCCCCCCCGCATTGTCGACACGAGGCTTTCACCCGTCAGCCCATGAATGCGAAACCCAATTTGCCATGCCTCCAGTTCATTGGGTTCTGGATAGTGATAGGGTAGAGCAAAGTCACCAACGACAACTTTCGCTGCGATAAAATCTGCAATCGCCTGCGGCGTTGTCTCATAGAACGAATTGCATTCAGTCGGCGACATACAGCTTATCCCCTCGGCATATTGTTCAAGTGATACATTCGAATTCTCAACACTTCGCCTTGTATCGCCTTCGCTGGTTCAACCTTGCGCCTGATATTCCGCCTGGCCGCAAAATAGGGATTTACCGCTGCGGTTTCCAGCGCCGTCTACCAGAAAGCACCACCGTCAATCATTACACATAAAGATATCTTTATGTCCACTTGACGCCACCTTCACATATGGCCAGTCTGTGCGCTGTCGTGGTTCTCTGGGCCGTAACAGGCACCAGAGCTAAGAGGGAAGCCGGCCATTCCGGCGCTGCCCCCGCAACTGTGAGCGGCGAGCCATCGTCCATCTGTGTCACTGAGGCGCATGTGCCTCGGGAAGGCCGGACGAAGGCGCTGACCCGTAAGCCAGGAGACCTGCCGCGGCAACATAGTCGTCCCTGGGCGGGGTGTCCCGGTGGTGCGTTTGCATCGGACGCATCGTGTCCGATCCCTGCATGCGCTCATCCGGTCCCGCCCCCAACACTTATTGATCGGGGTTGAATCGGTGTCTCTTCTTTCGCTTCCTGTCAGCACGCTCGGCACACCACGGATCGGCCTGCGGCGTGAACTGAAATCCGCGCTCGAAACCTACTGGTCGGGTAAATCCGATGCCGCTGCGTTGCAGCAGATCGCAGCCGGTCTGCGCGCCGCAAACTGGGAACGTCAGAAATCGCTCGGGGTAACCAACATTCCGTCGAACGATTTCTCGCTCTACGACCATGTGCTCGATACCAGCGTCATGGTCGGCGCTATTCCGAAAATTTATGGCTGGACCGGCGGGCCGGTGCCGCTCGATACTTATTTCGCAATGGCGCGCGGCAGCCAGGGGACGCTCCATGAAGCAGCCTGCACCCATGGCCATCATGCCGGTACGCGTGGTGTGCCTGCGCTCGAGATGACCAAGTGGTTCGACACCAATTACCATTACATGGTTCCCGAGTTCACCAAAGATCAGACATTCACCCTCGCCTCAGCCAAAGCGGTCGACGAGTATCTCGAGGCGAAGGCGCTCGGCTACGAAACCCGCCCGATTCTGCTCGGCCCCGTCACTTATCTGAAGCTCGGCAAGGCGAAGGATTCGGCCTTCGATCCGGTATCGCTCATCGGCAATCTCATCCCGGTCTATGTGGACGTTCTACGTCAACTGGCGACGCAGGGCGCAAGTTGGGTACAGATCGACGAACCGTATCTGACCCTCGACCTCGACGAGGCCGGCCGCAATGCGATGCGCCAGGCATATCGTGCGTTCACCGAGGCCGTGCCAAATCTGAAAATCATGTTGGCGACCTATTTCGGCGGACTTGGCGACAACCTCGATCTGGCGATTGGCCTGCCGGTGGCAGGTCTTCATCTCGACCTCGCACGCGCGCCTGAACAGCTCGACACCGTGCTGGCCAAGGTTGCGCGTGCGTTGGTGCTGTCGCTTGGCGTAATCGACGGCCGCAATGTCTGGCGGGCAAATCTGCCGAAAATTCTCGACCGCCTGGAACCGGTGGTTGCCGAACGCGGTGCCGACCGGGTCGAGATCGCACCGTCCTGCTCGCTGCTGCATGTGCCGATCGATCTCGAACTGGAAACCGGTCTCGATCCGGATCTGAAGGAATGGCTCGCCTTTTCGGTTCAGAAGATGGAAGAACTCGCCGTTCTTGGAAAAGCGCTGGCCGGCGGCCGCGAAACCGTGGAACAGCCCCTCACCGCCTCTGCCGTGGCAGCCAGCCGGCGCGCAACGTCGAAAAAAGTTCACAACCCCGCCGTGCTGGACCGCGTGTCTGCAATCAGCAAATCCATGCAGCACCGCCAAAGCGATTTCCCGCATCGCAAGGCAGTTCAGAGAGCAAAGCTGAATCTACCACCGTTCCCGACCACAACCATCGGTTCGTTCCCCCAGACAATAGAGGTACGCAAGGCGCGCGCCGCCCATGCCAAAGGGACACTTACCGGTACCAAGTATACGCAATTCCTGCGCGAGGAAACCGAACGCGCGGTACGCTGGCAGGAAGAAATCGGCATCGACGTGCTGGTCCATGGCGAGTTCGAGCGTAACGACATGGTGCAGTATTTCGGGGAACAACTCTTTGGTTTTGCCTTCACCAAACACGGTTGGGTACAGAGCTACGGTTCACGCTACGTCCGGCCGCCTATTCTGTTCGGCGACGTTTCGCGACCGCAGCCGATGACGGTCGCGTGGTGGCGCTATGCCCAGTCGCTGACACGAAAGCCGATGAAGGGCATGCTCACCGGGCCGGTGACGATCCTGAACTGGTCCTTTGTGCGCGACGACATGCCCCGCAGTGACGTCTGCCGGCAGATCGCTTTAGCGATCCGCGACGAAGTGCAGGATCTGGAGAAAGCCGGCGCCGCGATGATCCAGATCGACGAAGCCGCTCTGCGCGAAGGACTACCGCTCAGGAAGGCGGACTGGAAAACCTATCTCGACTGGACTGTGGAATGCTTCCGAATCACCAGCTCGGGTGTTGCTGACGAAACGCAGATACACACCCATATGTGCTATTCGGAATTCAACGACATCATCGATGCGATTGCCGCGATGGATGCGGATGTCATCTCGATTGAAACCTCGCGTTCTAAGATGGAACTTCTGGACGTCTTCCGGTCTTACAGATATCCGAACGAAATCGGTCCTGGCGTTTACGACATCCATTCGCCGCGTGTGCCGGAAACAGCCGAGATGACACACCTGCTCACGCTGGCACGCAAGCGGCTTTCCGGTGACCAGCTCTGGGTCAATCCGGATTGCGGGTTGAAAACCCGCGCCTGGGATGAAGTCCGGCCAGCGCTTGTCAACATGGTCGAAGCAGCGCGACAGTTACGGACAGGAGCCGCGAAGGCCGCTGAATAATACAGACGAGCGGCGGGTAACTGCCCGCCGCTCGCACCTGCCTCAATCCCAGGCGAGCGCACCGCCGTTCTGGTATTCAATGACGCGGGTTTCGAAGAAGTTTTTCTCTTTCTTCAGATCCATCGTCTCGCTCATCCACGGGAACGGATTTTCAGCCTCGGCAAACACCGGTGCAAGGCCAAGCTGCGCGCAGCGGCGGTTGGTGATGAAATGCATGTACTGCTCACATAGCGCCGCGTTCAGACCCAGGAAACCGCGCGGCATCGTATCCCGCCCGTATGCTGCCTCCAGCTCGGCGGCATCCTTCAGCATACCGCGCACCTCGTCCTGGAACGCTTCGGTCCACAGATGCGGGTTCTCGATCTTGATCTGGTTGATCACGTCGATACCGAAATTCAGATGGATGCTCTCGTCGCGCAGGATGTACTGGTACTGTTCGGCGATGCCGACCATCTTGTTGCGCCGCCCGAGCGAGAGGATCTGCGCGAAACCGGTATAGAACCACATCCCCTCGAAAACGACATAGAATGCCAGCAAGTCGCGCAGGAAATTCTGGGCGGCTTCTGGCGTATCAGTCCTGAACGCCGGATCGTCGAGGCTCTGCGTATAGTTCAGCGCCCACGCCGCCTTGTCGGTGATCGATGGCACCTCGCGGTACATGTTGAACAGTTCGCCCTCGTCGAGGCCAAGGCTTTCCACAATGTACTGAAAAGTGTGCGTATGCACCGCCTCCTCGAATGCCTGACGCAACAGATACTGCCGGCATTCCGGATTGGCCAGATGGCGATAGATCGCCAGCACGATGTTATTGGCAACCAGACTTTCCGACGTGGCAAAAAACCCGAGATTTCGCTTCACCATCCTGCGTTCGTCTTCGGTCAGGCCATCGCGCGACTTCCACAACGCGATATCCGCCTGCATGGAAATTTCGGTCGGCATCCAGTGGTTGTTGCAGGCGGAGAGATACTTCTCCCACGCCCACTTGTATTTGAGCGGCAGGATCTGGTTCACGTCGGCGCGCGCATTGAGCATACGCTTCTCGTCGACCGTCACGCGGGCAGCACCGCGTTCAATGGCGCCGAGACCGGTGATGTCTCCACCAGGGCCGGCATGAGGCGTGGACGCATTGGTATTCGACCAATCGAGCATGGGGGCTTCTCCTCGTTCTTTTTTCACTGACAGGCTTCACAACCGGGATCGTCGAAGGCGCAGAACTGCGCCCCTCCACCCATTTCAGGAACCGGCAACGGCACAGCGATAGCCGAAACAGCATTGAGCTTGCCGTCTGTGCCCTTGAGCGTCGATTTCTCGACATGGGTCGCTGAACGTGAGCGCAGGTAATAGGTCGTCTTGAGGCCAAGCTCCCAGGCGAGGCGATAGGTCTCGTCGAGCTTCCTGCCCGAGGGATCGGCGATATAGAGATTGAGCGACTGCGCCTGATCGATCCATTTCTGCCGCCGTGCCGCCGCCGCGAGCAGCCAGCGCGGCTCTATCTCGAAAGCCGTGGCGTAGAGCGCCTTGAGGTCATCCGGAATGCGGGTGATCTGCCCGACACTGCCGTCGTAGTATTTGAGGTCGGAAACCATCACCTCGTCCCACAGGCCGCGTTCTTTCAGATCGCGCACCAAAGCGGCATTCACGACCGTGAAGTCGCCCGACATGTTCGATTTGACGAACAGGTTGCGATAGGCCGGCTCGATCGACTGCGACACCCCGCAGATATTCGAGATCGTCGCCGTCGGCGCGATCGCCATGGTGTTGGAATTGCGCAGACCGACCGCCCTCACCCGCTGGCGCAGTTCCTCCCACCCAAGCGTCGAGGAACGGTCCAGTTCGACCGAGGGCCGGGCTTCGGCCAGCAGGTCCAGAGAATCGAGCGGCAGAATGCCTTTCGACCACAGCGACCCTTCGAAGCTCTGGTAACGCCCGCGTTCAACCGCGAGATCGACCGAGGCCGAAATGGCATGAAAGCTCACCGCCTCCATGCTCGCGTCGGCGAAGCGCACCGCATCTTCCGAGGCATACGGAATGCGCAATATCTGCAGCGCGTCCTGGAATCCCATGATGCCAAGCCCCACCGGCCGGTGGCGCAGATTGGCGCGCCGCGCCTCGGGGATGGTGTAGAAGTTGACGTCAATGACGTTGTCGAGCATGCGCATCGCGGTTTTCACCGTCTGCGCGAGCCGATCGCGATCGAGCCCGGATGCGCCGACATGCATGGCGAGATTGACCGAGCCGAGGTTGCACACCGCCACCTCGTCGTCCGCCGTATTCAATGTGATCTCGGTGCATAGGTTCGAGGAATGCACCACGCCCACATGGCGTTGCGGCGAGCGGATATTGCAGGGATCCTTGAAGGTGATCCACGGATGCCCGGTCTCGAACAGCATGGTCAGCATGCGCCGCCACAGATCGACGGCGCGGACCTGCTTGAACACCTTCATTTCACCGCGCCCAACTCTGGCCTCGTACTCCTCGTAAGCCGCCCTGAAATCCACCCCGTAGAGATCGTGCAGGTCCGGCGTTTCGTCGGGAGAGAACAGCGTCCATGTCCCGTCCGCCTCGACCCGTTCCATGAACAGGTCCGGCACCCAGTTGGCGGTGTTCATGTCGTGCGTGCGGCGGCGGTCATCGCCGGTGTTTTTCCGCAGGTCGAGAAACTCCTCGATATCGATATGCCAGGTTTCGAGATAGGCGCAGACCGCCCCCTTGCGTTTGCCGCCCTGATTAACCGCGATAGCGGTGTCGTTAACCACTTTCAGGAAGGGCACGATACCCTGGCTTTCGCCGTTCGTGCCCTTGATCCGCGCGCCGAGGCCGCGCACCCGCGTCCAGTCGTTGCCGAGCCCGCCGGAATATTTGGCAAGCAGGGCATTGTCCTTGATCGACTTGAAGATGCCATCCAGATCGTCCGCCACCGTGGTGAGAAAACACGACGAAAGCTGCGGCCGCAACGTGCCGGCATTGAACAGCGTCGGCGTCGAGGCCATGAAGGCGAAGGACGACAGCAGCCGGTAGAATTCGATGGCGCGCGCCTCGCGATCGACCTCGCGCAGGGCCAACCCCATGGCGACACGCATGAAGAACGCCTGTGGCAGTTCGATGCGCGTACCGCCCACATGCAGGAAGTAGCGGTCGTAGAGCGTCTGCAGGCCGAGATAGTCGAACTGAAGATCACGCTCCGCCAGCAGTGCGGCGCCGAGACGGTCCAGATCGAAACGGCCAAGTTCTGGATCGATCAGTTCCGCGGCGATACCAGCCTTGAGATAGGAACAGAAATAGTCCGGGTAGCGTTCGGCCATCTCGCACTGCGTCGCCTGCTCCGGGCGTCCAGCCAGAAAGGAGAGCGCCTCGCGGCGCAGCTTGTCGAGCAGCAGGCGCGCCGACACCTTGGCATAGTTCGGTTCGGTCTCGATCAATGTCCGGGCGGCGAGAATCGGCGCCAATGCCAGCTCGTCGAACGCGATTCCATCGTAAAGATTACGGCGGGTCTCGGCGAGAATCGCCTCGACGGAAACATCGTCGAGCCCATCCGCTGCCTCGCGCACCACGGCTTCGAGACGGGCATCATCAAGCGGCACCCGCCTGCCATCCGCCATCGTCATGTGCAGCGCCGCTGCCTCGGCGGGCTTGGTCTTGATCGCCGCGCGTTCCCTGGCGCGTTCCTCGCGATAGAGCACGTAAGCACGGGCGGTCTTGTGATGCCCGCCACGCATCAGCGCCAGTTCCACCTGATCCTGGATATCCTCGATGTGAAAGGTGCGCCCGGTATCGGCGCGGCGCGTCAGGCTGGCGACGATCTGTGCGGTCAGCTCCACGACGATATCATGCACGCGCCGCGAGGTCGCGGCACTGTTGCCCTCGACGGCGAGGAACGCCTTCGTCAGCGCCACGGCGATCTTCGTTTCATCGAACGGCGTGACGGCACCGTTCCGCCGGATCACCTGATACCCTGGCGCCGGCAGCGGAACAGCCGTTTCGGGTGGTGGAGGAACATGCGCCGGACGCGCGGTTTCGATGGTCAGTGACATCGGCTTCAAACCCCAACTGTTGGGGGCAAAGGCCGAGCGGATGCATGGAGGGGTCAGGACGGCGGACACCGCTGATCGACTGTCCAGGCAATCCACTGGGACACCCCGCCCAAGGACTTCGTTCGGGTCACAGCAGGTCTCCTGGCTCGCGGGTCAGCGCCTCCGTCCGGTCTTCCCGGAGCCTTGCGGCTCCAGTGACATCAGATGAACGATGGCTCGCCGCTTACAGTTGCGGGGGCAGCTCCGGCCTTGCCCAAAGGCACACCGGATTCCCTCTTAGCTCTCGCTCTTGCGAATCGAGAGACTGTGACTACCAGATATGGTGGTTTATATTTCAAATTACGTCAATATATGGTTTTTTGTTATTTCACGACGCTGTTTTCGGCCGCAGAATGCCAGACAATACGCAGTTCCTCGCGGAATGCGAAGCGGACAAGATGGCTCGCAACGGCCTCCTGAAGCCGCAACATCTGCGCCTCGTCCGGGGCGGCGCTACAGGCCGAAAAGGACTGTTCGCGTATTAGTTGCGTTCCACGATCTGGGCAGCCGCATCGAGTGCGGCGGCGCTGTTTGAGCTTTCTGCCGGAAGTTTCGGGCGCGATCGTCGCGTAGCCCATATCGTCGAGGCCGTTCGGCGATCATCGCCAACAGCAGCAGCTGCAGTTCGCCATAGTCGAACAGCCTGCCGCCATGACGTCTGCCACGGCCTTGACCGACGCTGGAATCCGCAACCACACTCCGATACGTAATGAACCCAGCGCCGAAAATTTTGGGCAAGAAACCGGGAAAATGCCGCCATGGACAAGCAACGCAACGCCTCTGTCGCCATCATTGGGGCGGGCGATTTCATCGGGGCCGCCATCGCACGCCGGTTTGCCGCCGGCGGCTATTCCGTCTTCATCGGACGGCGGAACGCCGACAAACTGGAACCGCTGGCCGCCGAAATCACCGCCAGCGGCGGTCGCTGCCGCGGCTTGGCGCTGGATGCACGCAAAGAAGAATCCGTCACCGCATTTCTGGCCGAAGCCGATCGCACCGCGCCGCTTGAAGTCTGCATTTTCAATGTCGGCGCCAATGTCAATTTCCCCATCCTCGACACAACCGAGCGCGTGTTCCGCAAGGTCTGGGAAATGGCCTGCTATGGCGGCTTTCTGGCCGGGCGCGAGGCCGCACGCCTGATGCTGGCGCGTGGAGGCGGCTCGATCCTGTTTACCGGCGCCACTGCCAGCCTGCGCGGCGGGCCCGGTTTTGCGGCCTTCGCCAGCGCCAAGTTCGGCCTCAGGGCCGTGGCGCAAAGCATGGCCCGCGAACTGGGGCCAAAGAACATTCACGTCGCCCATCTCATCATCGACGCCGGCGTCGACACCGCCTGGGTGCGCGAAATGCGTCAGCTGCGCCCCGGCGCAGAGGCCATTCAACCCGACGACCTGGTCAATCCGTCCTCGATCGCCGAGCTTTACTGGCAACTGCACCTCCAGCCGCGCGATGCCTGGACCCACGAGCTGGATCTGCGCCCCTATCGGGAACGGTGGTAAGATGAGCAAGGAACAGGTCGGCCTCGAATTCCATTTTGATTTCGGCAGTCCCAATGCCTATCTCGCGCATCGGGTCATTCCAACTGTCGAGCAGCGGATCGGGGCGCGGTTCCGCTATGTGCCCATCCTGCTCGGCGGTGTTTTCAAGGCGACCGGCAACCGCTCACCGGCCGAGGCATTCCGGGATGTGCCCAGCAAACGCGCCTTCATGCAACTGGAAACGCAACGCTTCCTCGCCCGGCACAACATCACCGATTTTCAGCGCAATCCGTTCTTTCCCGTCAACACCCTGGCCCTGATGCGCGGCGCCGTTGCCGCCTGGCATTTGGGGTGTTTCGACGCTTATGTCGATGTCGTTTTCCGCAACATGTGGTCCACACCGAAGAAAATGGACGACCCGGCGGTCTTTCGTGCCGTTCTCGGAAAAAACGGTTTCAATGCCGCTATTCTGCTGGAACGTGCGCAATCTCCGGAAATGAAGCAGGAACTGGCGCACAACACACAAGCATCGGTCGCGCGCGGCACGTTCGGCGCCCCGACCTTCTTCGTCGGGGCCGAGATATTCTTCGGCAAGGACCAGCTGCGCGATGTGGAAGCAGAATTTCTGCGCCGGAGCACCCGCTAGTTCTTTTACGCCATCGTGCCGATCGTAGCGCGGAAGCGCGACAGGGTGAAACCGAACAGCGTCGCGCCGATGGCGAACAGCGCCAGGAACTGCGGCCAGACCACCGACAGGCCGGCGCCCCGGTAAAGGATCGCCTGTGCCAGCATGATGAAATGCGTGGTCGGCGCGACCATCATCACGTATTGCACCAGCTCGGGCATGCTTTCACGCGGCGTGGACCCGCCCGAGAGCATCTGCAGCGGCATCAGGACCAGCATCAGCAGAAGCCCGAACTGTTGCATCGACCGCGCAATCGTTCCCATAAAGATACCCATCGCGGTCACGGCGAAAAGATGCAGCGCCGTTCCGACCATAAATAGTGTGGTCGAACCTTCGATCGGTACCGCCAGAGCCCCTTTGACGATAAACAACAACGAAAATGCACTGGCGCCGAGCACCACCAGCGCCATCGACCAGATCTTGGCCGTCATGATCTCCAGTGGCGTCACCGGCATGACCAGAAGATGCTCGATCGTTCCGTGCTCGCGTTCGCGGATCAGCGCCGCGCCCGTCAGAACGATCGCCAGCATGGTGATATTGTTGATCAACTGGATGATCGCACCGAACCATTTCTTGCTCATCTGCGGATTGAATCTCACCCGCAAAGCCAGATCCACCGGCGGAGCACTCACCGCACCGAAGCGGTTGGCAAAAGCCGTCACCTCGTTCCCGACGATGGTCTGGATATATCCGCTGCCGACGAAGGCTTGGCTCATCCTGGTGGCGTCGACGTTCAGCTGGATCACCGGGCTGCGTCTGGCCAACAGGTCGCGCTGGAAGTCAGGTGGAATATCAAGCGCAAACGTATCCAGACCCGCATCCATCCGCACATCCATTTCGGCCTGACTGATCATCGACGGGCGCAAAAAATATGGCGGATAAAACGCGTTGACGATGCGCATCGACAGCGGCGACTGGTCTTCATCGACGATTGCGATCGGAGCACGGTTCAGCGTTTCTGGAATGGCTGTCGCGGTCGAGTAGATGGCAAAACTGAACGCATAGACGATCAGCACGATCATCACCGGATCGCGCAGCAGACTGCGAAATTCCTTGATCCCGAGCTGCACGACATTGGCTATGCGCATGGCTCAGCTTTCCTGCTTCTTCAACAGCATCACGCAAAGCCCGAGCAGTATCGGCACCGATAGCGCCAGCGCCAGAAACTGGCTGTGCAAATCCGAAAATTGCAACGCCTTCGAGAATATGCCGCGCGTGATGGTCAGATAATGGGTGGTCGGATACAGATGCCCGATCACCGCTCCTGCCCCTTCCAGCGACGATACCGGATCCAGCATGCCTGAAAACTGCGTGGCCGGCAGAATGGTCAGGATCGCCGTGCCAAAAATAGCCGCTATCTGGCTGCGCATGAAGGACGAGACCAGCAGCCCCAAAGCCGTGGCGGCCATGGTGTAAAGCAGCGTCGCCAGGGTCAGGGTCAGAAAACTCCCCTTCAGCGGAACGCCGAACAGCGTGACGGCCAGCAATACCAGCATCAGGTAATTCAGCATCGCCAGCAGCACGTAGGGGATCTGCTTGCCCATAAGAAATTCAAGACGTGTGATCGGTGTCACATACAGATTGATGATCGACCCGAGCTCTTTTTCCCGCACCACACTCAATGCGGTCAACATCGCTGGAATCAGCATCAGCAGCATCGGAATGACTGCCGGAACCATCGCCACCAGGCTTTTCACATCCGGGTTGTAGCGAAACCGTATCTCAACAGTAGCCAGCGGATTACCGGAAGCACCCGCCATTCTTCGCATCTGATCGCTCAACCATCGTGCATGGATGCCCTGCACGTAGCCGCGCACTGTCTCGGCACGCTGCGGCATCGCGCCATCGATCCAGGCGCCGATCTCGACCGGGCGGCCGCGCGCCACATCGCGGGCAAAACCGGGCGGAATCTCCATCGCCAGAGTCAGCTCGCCCGAACGCATGCGTCGATCCAGATCCTCATAATCGGCGATCGGTCTCTGTTCGATAAAGTAGCGCGACCCACTGATCTCGAGCGTATAATTACGGCTGACGCTCGTCTGGTCGCGGTCCATGACGGCAAAGGTCAGGTCTTCGACATCCATATTGATGCCGTACCCCATGATGAGCATCAGCATGATGCTGCCGACCAGCGCCAAGGTCGCACGGATCGGGTCACGGCGCAGCTCGAGCGCTTCGCGCCGGACATAGCTGAACATCCGCCGGATATCGAACCCGCGCGCCTGCACTGGTGGATGTGCGGCTTCCTCGGGGGAAGAGGCCGGCGTCAACACAGCCGTTGCTGGAGCTGTACTTACGTTGTCGCGCTCGGCGTCTTCCAGATAACCGATAAATGCGTCCTCCAACGTATCCACGCCACGCTTCGCAACCAGCACATCCGGAGCATCGCTGACCAGAACCCGGCCTGCATGCATCAACGAAATCCGGTCACACCGTCCGGCCTCGTTCATGAAATGAGTCGAAATGAAAATCGTCACGCCATCCCGGCGCGAAAGCTCGACCAGAATGCGCCAGAAACCGTCCCGCGCCACCGGGTCCACCCCTGATGTCGGTTCGTCGAGGATCAGCATCTCTGGCCGATGCACCATCGCCACCGCCAGAGACAGACGCTGACGTTGCCCCATCGGCAATGCATCCGGCAACGCGTCCATAATCGCGGTCAGGTCAAAACGTTCGCCCATCTCGGCGACCCGCGCCGGGATCTCGGCTTCAGGCACACTGAACAGCCGGGCATGCAAAACCAGATTCTGGCGCACCGTCAGTTCGGTATAAAGTGAAAAACTCTGCGACATATAACCAACCCGGCGGCGCGTTTCGATGCTCTGCGCATCGACCTCGCTACCGAACAACCAGGCTTGACCGCTGCTTGACTGCAACAGGCCGGTCAGCATTTTCATCGTCGTCGTCTTGCCACAGCCGTTCGAGCCGAGAAACCCGAAAATCTCGCCCCGGGCGATCCGAAAACTCACATCATCCACCGCCACGAAATCGCCGAAGCGCATCGTCAGGTTGCGGGCCTCGATCGCCGTCGTCGCGTTTTCGTCATCGACACGCGGTGTAATGACCACCGGCTGATGATCCTTGCGCGCTTCGGCCGGAAGCAGAGCGATGAACGCCTCTTCCAGAGTTTTTGTATTGCTGCGCGTCAGCAGCTCCGCCGGAGAGCCCACGGCGAGCACTTGCCCGCCATTCATCGCCGCCAGCCAGTCGAACCGCGCCGCCTCTTCCATATACGCGGTGGCGACCAGCACGCTCATACCGGGTCGATCCTTGCGGATATGCGCGATCAAGTCCCAGAATTGACGGCGGGACAACGGGTCGACGCCGGTCGTCGGCTCATCCAGGATCAGCAAGTCGGGATCGTGGATCAGCGCGCAGCACAACCCGAGCTTCTGCTTCATCCCGCCCGAAAGCTTGCCCGCCGGCCGGTCGACGAAAGGCGCCAGTCCCGTGCCTGTAGTAAGCTCCGCAATACGTCGCTGGCGTTCTGCATGGTCGTGGCCGAACAAGCGCCCGAAGAAATCGATATTCTCGAACACGGACAGGGTCGGATACAGATTCTTACCCAACCCCTGCGGCATATAGGCGATCCGCGACATCACCGAATTCCGGTGCTGAAGATCCGAAATATCTCCCCCCAGCACAGTGATCCGGCCCGATTGAACCGCCCGCGCACCAGCGATCAGCGATAATAGGCTCGACTTGCCGACCCCATCGGGCCCGATCAAACCGGCCATGCACCCGGCGGGAATTTCCAGAGACACACCATCCAGCGCGCGCGTTTTTTTGTAGAACAGACTGACATCGCGAACGCTGGCGATCGCCTCTATCCCGGCAGAGGGGGTTTCGCTCATTGCAGGAGGTTCGTCCGCAACGCTTCCGGCCATTCGGCCTGCGGGTTGGTTTTCACATACGCCATACCCGGCAACCCCGTCTTGACGTGGGCAATGTAACGGCGCAGCAGATCGGGATCGATCCGTGCCCGGACCCGGAACATCAGCTTTTGCCGTTCCTCCGCCGTTTCCACCGTTTTAGGCGTGAACTGCGCGACATCAGCCACAAACGACACCCGCGCGGGAATGACGAACTGTGGCGCCGCATCGAGCACCAGGCGCGCCTCGGTCCCCAGAGCGATCCTGCCTGCGGCTTCGGTCGGCAGGAAAAAGGTCATGTAAACGTCGGACAGATCGACCAGATTAAGCACGCGACCACCAGCCGCGAGTACTTCGCCCACCTGTGCGATGCGGTACTGAACCCGGCCGTCGCGCGGCGAGCGCAAAGTGCTGTCGTCGATATCCGCCTGAATTCTCTGGATGGACGCGCTCACCGCTTCGACATCCGCCTCGGCGCCGATCACCTGCGAGCGAGCAAAACCAATCGCCGCGTCGGCTGCGGCAAGCTGCGCCTGCGCCGCACTGAGCGCGGCGCGCGCCCCTTCATACTTGGCGCGATCATCGTCGAGGGTCTGCTGCGGCGAATTACCGCGTTCAGCCAGCGCCGTTGTACGGGTGAGACGCCGCCGTGTCGCATCAAGCTCTGCCTCGCGCTGCGCCACGATCGCCTCGGCCGCTGTTTTTTCGGCCTCGCGCTGCGTGACCTGACTTCGCGCAGTGTCGATGCCAATGCGTGCACGCTGCAACTGCGCTTCCGCCTCACGCAACTGGGCTGCCAGCACAGCGGTGTCCATGCGCACCAGAATCTGCCCTGCCGTTATGAAATCCCCTTCGTTCACCAGGATTTCAACAATTCGCCCAGGCGTCTTGGCAGCGATGTCAATCTCGGTACCTTCGATCCGTCCGTTCCCGCCAGCGAACCCCGCCGGCAGCCCGGGCGGCTGGGTCCATTTCCAGCCCGCATAAACAACCCCGCCCCCCACCAGTGCCGCTGCTCCGCGCAGCAGCTTGCGTCTGTTCGTCGGCATCATTTTCCTTGTCCAGATCGGATCAATCTCATCGTCATCACGCGTTCACGCCTTCAACGCATCAACGCTGCAGTACGTAAGTGCCCGGGGCATCAGCTCGCGGCGGCAACCCTTTGTCCGGCGCGCCCATGGTCGGCGGGACAGCGCCCGGTGTGGAACGCGCGGCAAGCCATGCCTGCCATTCAAGCCACCACGACCCTCTCTGGGAGGGCGTGCGCGCTTCCCACATATCGGCATCCACATAAACCTCGCCCGGATGTCTGGTCGCTATCCGGTAGGTTCTGTTCTGACGTCCCGGTTCGCTGACGATGCCGGCGTTATGGCCACCGCTCGTCAACACGAATGTTATTTCCGCGCCTGCCAGCAGGTGCAGCTTGTAAACCGACCGCCACGGCGCGACGTGATCGCGCTCGGTTCCCACGACAAACATCGGCAGCATTTTTTTCGATCCGAACCAGACCGGCCGCCGGTCCACCATATAGCGCCCGGACGCCAGATCATTGCGCAGGAACAGGCGCCGCAGATATTCCGAGTGCATCCGGTACGGCATCCGCGTGGCATCCGCGTTCCACGCCATCAGATCGTTCATCGGTGTCGATTGGCCTAGCATATATTCGCGCACCATGCGCGACCAGATCAGATCATTGGAACGCAAGATTTGGAACGCGCCGGACATCTGATACGTGTCCAGATAACCACGATCCCACATCATCGCTTCCAGATAGGCGATCTCGCTCTCGTCGATGAACAGTGTCAGCTCGCCGGCTTCCGAAAAATCACCCTGCGCCGTAAAAAGTGACAAACTTCCCAGACGCTCGTCGCCATCGCGTCGCATCACGGCAGCAGTTATCATCAGCAGCGTGCCGCCCAGACAATACCCAGTCGCGTGGATCTTTCTGTCCGGCATGATGGTCGATATCGCATTCACCGCCTCGACGATGCCCTGCTCGCGGTATTCGTCCATGCCATAGTCATAATCTTCCGACGTCGGGTTACGCCAGGATACCATGAAAACCGTGTGCCCGTGTTCGACAAGATAGCGAACAAGAGAATTCCCCGGCGAAAGATCGAGGATATAGTATTTCATGATCCAGGCCGGCACGATCAGAATCGGCTCGGCGAATACCTTTTCTGTCGTAGGTGAGTACTGAATCAGCTCGATGAGATGATTGCGAAACACCACTTTGCCCGGGGTCACCGCAACCGTTTCCCCGACACGGAAAGCCTCTGTCCCTTCCGGCATTTCGTTATTGAGCTGACGACGCAGATCTTCGAACATATTCTGCGCGCCATGCACCAGGTTTGCACCGCCGCTCATTAGCGTCGCCTCGATGATCTCCGGGTTTGTCCATGGAAAATTCGAAGGCGATATCGCATCCAAACGCTGGCGCGCGGAAAAAGACATCCGCGCCGCCGAGCGTGGGTCGAACCCTGAAATATTCGTGGTCGCCTGCTGCCACCATTCCTGCGTCAGCAGAAAGGATTGCGACAGAACGTTGTAGGGCCACAGTTTCCACCCATCATGCGCAAAACGCCGGTCTGCTGTCTCCGGCACCACCGGCAGCGGTGCATCGCGATCAAAGGCCGATTGCACGGCATAGGCTCCAAGCCGCACCGCGTTATGTGCCGCCTGCTCCATCAGCCCGATCTGCTTTCCAGGCGCCAGAAGGAGATTCGCCCACCAGCCCATCGTAGTATTAGCCACCGTTGCCGGTGAAATGCCGAGCGTGAACTGCCCAAGCCAGGCACGGAAAGATCGATCGGCACTGCTGAGCGTCTGACGATCGATGCCACGCCACCACGGCGTCATATCCAATTGCTGAGCTGCTTTTTTCCGTTCGACGCGATGTGTGCGCGGTCCTGTGTCGTTAGATCCGGGCCCTTTTTCAGCAAGGAGTTCCAACGATTTGACTGTTTTCCGAGAAGGCTGCGCCATGTTTTCTCTCCAACTGAATTTATCGTCAAAAACCTTGCTTGCAGCGATTTAAATGGCCTTCACCGCGCACAAACTGCAAATGCGCCTCATTGATGGCTCGGAATTTCCCCGCATCGTATCATTACGAATGAAAACCAACCCCCAGCCATCCGGGTTACGCGCCCTCGGCACATCCACGTCAGCTATATCGGCTGCCCCGTACCAGATAATGAATCCCGTTTCGGAACAATCCGTCCGTTAAATTGAATTCTACGTCAGATAACGTTTTCAGACAAATACCATTGAACGCTATGAATAGCTTGGGTAATCCAGCGCCGCCAAAGCAAGCGTCTTTTACTTTTCCGGCCTGTTTACTCAGTGGAATTCCGGGCACAGTGGTCTCTTGAAAAGAATCCGACGGAAAATTTCGATATGCGTATCTTACTGCTTGGCGCCGGAGGCTTCATCGGCCGCCATATCCTGGCCGAGTTGACCACCAACGGCCATGACATCGTAGCCATGGCCCGTTCCTCTGCCGGACTCGACGCTGCATTTCCAGGAACGCATTTCGTCACCACGAACCTTGCCGAGATGATCGATGAGAGCAGATGGACGCAGCATCTGGCCGGGATCGATATCATCGTGAATGCGGCCGGGATCCTGCGCGGCCGGGACATGGATGCCGTGCATACCTGTATGCCGCGCGCACTCTACGCTGCCGCTGCGCGCATGGGCGTCAGACGTACGGTGCTGATTTCCGCCATCAGCGCGCGGCCCGATGTGTCGACCGATTATGCGCAGTCCAAACTTGCAGGCGAGGAAGCGCTGCGCGCCTCCGGCCTCGGCTGGACGATCCTGCGCCCATCGCTGGTCTATGGCGACGGCAGTTATGGCGGAACATCCCTGATGCGCGGCATGGCCGGCCTGCCTTGGCTCATCCCCATTCCCGGCCAGGGAGATTTTCCCTTCACGCCGATCCATGCGCGTGACTTGGCACGCACCGTCCGCCTGGTCTGCGAGGACGAACATTTCGTCAGGCAGACGCTCGAACCCGTGGGACCTGCGACAGTCGACCTTAAAACCTTGCTGGCCCGCTACCGGAGCTGGCTTGGCTTCGGCAAGGCACGGTTTCTTTCGATCCCGATGTCCATCATGCGCATTCTGGGCCGGATCGGCGATCTGATCGGCGGCGGCCCCGTCGCTACCAACAGCCTTGTTCAGATGATCGCGGGCAATGCCGGGGACAGCGTTGCCTTTGCGGGCGCTATCGGCTTCGTACCGCAAAGTCTTGACGACGTATTGCGCGAACGCCCAGCGCAGGTGCAGGACCGCTGGCATGCGCGGCTGTTCTTCGTCGCGCCCGCAGTAAAGGCCGTGCTGGTATTGCTCTGGATTGCATCCGCTCTGCTCGGTCTGTTTTGGGGCAGCGCGCAAACCACAACGCTGGTTCACGCCTTGGATCTGCCACCCATTATGGCCGATCCCCTGCGGATCGGCAGCAGTCTTCTCGACATCGGAATTGCGGCCCTGGTGCTGGCGGATCGCAAGGCATGTTGGTCGACGGTCGTGCAGCTTATAACCGTGTTCGGCTACACGCTGGTCATCGGCATGGCGTTGCCCGCCCTCTGGCTCGACCCACTGGGGCCGCTTCTTAAGAACCTGCCTGTTTTTGCGTTGATCCTCGTGCATGGTGCCATAGGAGACCGGCGCTGATGGATCCCTATCTGCTGGTAAAATGGGTTCACGTGCTCAGCAGCACTGTCCTGTTCGGGTTCGGGGCGGGCACGGCCTGGTATCTGTGGAATGCACACCTGACGCGTGATCCGGCACTTATCGCCAGCGTCGGACGGATGGTGGTAACGGCCGACTGGATCTTCACCGGAACCAGCGGCTTCGTGCAGCCGGTCAGCGGTGTCGCGCTGGCCCATCTGGCCGGGTGGTCGTTGACCGAACCATGGCTCGTCGTGACATACGGGCTGTACCTGCTGGCTTTCGCCTGCTGGGCACCGGTGGTCTGGCTGCAAATCAAGGCGCAACGGCTCGCCCAACGGGCCGCCGACAGCAAAAGCCCCCTCGGACCCGATTACTTTCGCATAATGCACTTGTGGTTCGCACTCGGATGGCCGGCTTTTCTCGGCTTGCTCGGTGTCTTCTGGCTGATGATCACAAGACCTGCGTTATGGTAGTTTACGATCATCACCCGCCGCATCGTCGCATATGCACCATTCTTGCACATCTCCGTATGCGACGCTCAGCTGTATCTGTGCACCTGGTTGTGATGCCACCGCCAAGGTAACCCCGTTCCGATGCCAGCTCAGCGCGTCGGGATGTCCCAGATGGCCTGGCAGGAATGAAATCTGCCTGAAGCGTGCAAGATCAAAACCCCGGCCTTCGCGCTTCGCCCAGGCTTCCTTCAGAGTCCATAACCGAAGAAATTCGCGCGTCAGATCGTTCGTATCTAACCGGTTCAAACACGCACGCTCATCCGGCGTACAGCACAAATGCGACATCCCCGGATAGTCGCGCGGGCGCGATGCGGTTTCGACATCCACGCCGACCGGCGCCGTTGACACCGCAGCAGAAACCCACCTGCCGCTATGCGACAACGATACATATATCCGTCCACTGCCGCTTCCGGCGCACAGACCTCCTTGAGGCGCACGAGATAGCCGCCAGTTCATGGCTGGAATACCCGTAAAATCCGCCAACACGACCCGCGCAAACCAGTGCCCACTGATATACTGCTGCCTGCGCGCGACGCTCAGCGTGCTTTCCAGATAACGACGTTCATCGTCGCTTACCCAGACAAAACCGGCGGATGCAGCGTTGGCCGCCGCGTCCGCCGTTTCGATCATCCGCACCAGAGCACGCGTCACTCAGCGTGGCGCTCCACCACGAATCGGAAGAGCACGCTGGATCGACTGCTCCAGATTACGCACCCAGCGCACATAGTTTCCGTGAATATAACGTTTGCCACTGCGTTCCTCGAAATCCAGATTCTGACTCCAGACATATTCGATCCGAAAGTTCGTCTGCGTATAGCGTACCGCGACGATCACACTGTGCGTACGTAGATTCAGCCGCAGCGATACCTTGCCCGGCACATCTTCACTGACAATCCAATTCCGCTCGCGTCCGCCACGAACGATGGCGTCATGCATTTCATCCAAGCTGACAGCTGTTGCCGCCATAACCGGCTGTGATGGCGGAATTTCAACCTGACGGGCTTCGGCATAACTCGCCGCCCCGCAGGCCAGAATCCCGCCGAAGAATAATACCTGTCGTCTCTGCACTATGCTCTCCTTACAATTCAGTTGTTCCAGCGCCGGAAAATCAGCGCTGTGTTTACGCCACCAAAGGCAAAATTGTTGCTCATCACGTACTCGGTTTCGATCCGACGCCCCCCGTGTTCAATATGATCGAGATCTCCGCAGCGCAGGTCGGGTGATTCCAGATTGAGCGTCGGCGCAAACCATCCATCGTTCATCATGCCGATACTCATCCAAGCTTCCAGCGCGCCACATGCGCCTAGCGTATGTCCCATGTAACTTTTCAGGGAACTAACCGGTGCACGCCTGCCAAAAATACGCGCCGTTGCCTGCCCTTCCGCGATATCGCCATTTTCCGTCGCCGTACCATGCGCGCAGATATAACCAATCGCATCCGCGGTTATGCCGGCATCGTCCAGCGCCATCTGCATGGTGATCGACATCGTTTCGGAATTCGGTTGTGTGACATGCGTGCCATCGCTGTTGGTCCCGAAGCCCACGATCTCCGCGATGATGGCAGCGCCACGGCTTTTGGCATGCTCGTACTCCTCAATCACGAACGTGCATGCTCCTTCCCCCAGAACCAATCCGTCGCGCTGCTTATCGAACGGACGGGGCGTAAGTTCCGGCGTATCGTTCTTCACACTAGCCGCAAACAAGGTGTCGAATACCGCGGCGCTCGTGACGTGGAGTTCCTCTCCGCCTCCCGCCACCATGGCGATCTGCCTTCCGGAACTCACCATTTCGTAAGCGTAGCCGATCCCCTGGCTGCCCGATGTGCACGCACTCGACGTCGTCACCACGCGCCCGGTCAGGCCGAAGAAAACACCGATGTTCACAGCAGCCGAATGGCTCATCATCTTAATATAGGTATTGGCGTTAATTCCATCAGTACTGAAGGAATCGATCATCCGCACGAAATTCGCCGCCGCATCCGGTGTGCCGGCCGACGAGCCATATGCAACGCCGATCCTGCCGCTTTTCAGCAGCGCATCACCCAGCAGTCCGGACTGTTCCAGCGCCAGCTCGCTGGCGCGCGTCGCCATCAGTGAAACCCGCCCCATACTGCGGGTACGCTTTCTATCGTAATGTGCGGGTAGTGAAAACGGCGCAGCCGGCGCGCTGAGATAGGTGTTCAGCCCTCTGTATTTCGTCCACTCCGGTGTGAGGCGGACGGCGTTTTTCCCTGAATGGAGATGTGCCCTCACATCCTGCCAGGTATGCCCCAGCGGACTGAGTGCCCCCGCACCGGTGATCACCACACGCCTCTTCATCAGAGCATCCCCCCGTTCACCGAGATCACCTGCCGGGTGATATACCCCGCGTCGTCGGACATCAGAAACGAAACGGCTGCGGCCACCTCGTCGGCCTTGCCGATCCGTTGCGCCGGGATCAGCTTCAGCGCATGCGCAGTCACCTCGTCCGAGATCATATCCGTTTCGATCAGCCCCGGCGCCACGCAGTTCACGGTGATCTGGCGCGACGCAAGCTCCAGCGCCAACGCTTTCGTCGCACCGATGATCCCAGCCTTGGCGGCGCTATAGTTCGTCTGTCCGCGATTGCCGGCTATTCCAGAAACGGAAGACAAAGTGACGATCCTCCCCGGCTTACGTCTGCGTATCATCGGCATCACGACGGGATGCAGCACATTGTAAAACGAATCCAGATTGGTGCGCAGAACGCTGTCCCAATCATCCTCGCTCAATGCCGGGAACGCACCATCGCGCGTAATGCCGGCATTGCAGACAACGCCGTAATACGCGCCATGCTGTTCGATATCGCTCTCCAAAGCCGCGCGCGCCGCCGCCCGGTCGGCCACGTCGAAACACAGGATGCGCACCTGCCGGCCAAGATCGCGCACCGCCTGCGCCGTGATACCCACCTGCTCGCCGATCGAACGCCCATGCACGACAATGTCGAACCCCTCGCGCGCCAGCCGCAGCGCAACCGCCCGGCCGATCCCCCGGCTGGAACCCGTCACCAGAACGACACGCGGCTCGCTCATGAATTCTCTCCCTGCAAGAACGCCGCCGCATCTGCCGGTTCGAACACCGACACCTTCGCCGTTGCGACTTCACTGTCGTCCAGAAGAATCCTGCATGCAAACATACATAGCCCGTTATCGCTGATGAATTCGCTACGCACTTCCACATACAGGCATGAATGAATTGGAAAGTACTGCACACTGCATTGATAGCTGCGCGTCCCCAGCAAGAATCCGATCTTGGGAAGAAGGTTACGCTTTCTGGCGTGATACCCCGCCCATGCCCCCACCGTCTGCGCCATATACTCCAGCCCGACCCAGGCTGGCATACCCGCCGACTGCATGAACAAGCCGTTGGCCGGAACTGTTATCTCGGCAACGGCGCATTCCGCGTCACACGAAACCAGGCGGTCGAGCAACAGCATGCGGCCGTCATGCGGCAGTAACTCCGACATCGGCGGGTTGATATCCGCAATCTTCATCATCACCCTCGCCCCAGTATCAGGGCAATATTGCTGCCCCCGAAAGCGAACGACGTGCTGAGCGCGTAGCGCAGCGGCCCGGACAGCCGGTCTCCCGGTTTTACAAAAGCCAGCGGCGGGAGATCGGGATCGGCCTCGCCATCCCACCAGTGCGGCGGTAACTTGTTGTCCGGATTATGCGCCATACTCAACCAGCACAGCGCAGCCTCGACCGCACCCGAGGCACCCAGCGTATGACCGGTAATCGCCTTGGTCGAACTGCACGGCACGGCGCCGCCCAGCACCGCCGTCACCGCTTTGCTCTCCATCGCATCGTTCTGCCGTGTCGCGGTGCCGTGCAGGTTGACATATCCGATGTCGGCGGCGGCAAGACCGGCTTTTTGCAAGGCGATTTTCATGGCCTCACCCGCAGCAATACCCTGCGGCTCCGGAGCCGACATATGGTGCGCATCCGAAGTCTCACCCCAGCCTGCCACATACACGGGGCCAGGTTCGCGTGTCATCAGGAACAGCGCGGCTCCCTCGCCGATATTGATGCCACAGCGGTTGCGCGAAAACGGATTGCACACCTCGTGCGAAACCGCGGCCAGAGAGGAAAATCCCGCAATCGTAAATTCGCACAGAGGATCCGATCCACCCGCGATGACGGCATCCACCAATCCCAGCCTTAGCAATCGCGCGCCCGCAGCGATCGCTTTTGCCCCCGATGAGCAGGCCGTCGAAACCGTATAGGCGGGACCGCATGCGCCGGTTTCCGCCACGATGAGCGCAGCCGCCGCGCCGATCTCCATCTGTGTAAAATGGAAACTCTCCGGCCACCCGCCATGTTGCCGGTCATAACGAAGCGCATGCTCGGTTTCGCCGATGTTGGACGAACTGGTCCCGACCACAACGCCCACCCGGTCCGCACCGAACCGGGCGATGGCAGCGCGCACGTTCGCTTCGATCTGCCGCAACGCCGTGCGCAACAGTGCCGAATTCCGCCCCCGCAACGGCAGCGGCAGATCCGTGACATCCGCCAAAGGCGCGTTTACTTCACCCAACATCATCTCGCGCCCGCCGCTCCATACGGCGCTCATCTGCATGCTGTCAGGACGCCGGGCGGCGAACAGATTTTCCGCCACCGCATCACAATCCGCACCCAGTGCGCAGACGATGCCAAGATGGTTCAGCACTATATCTCTCACGACCCGACGTCCTGCGACACGATATCAAGCCGATAGCCGCCCGCCCGGTTCACCAGGTGCTGAACGCCCGCAGCATCACGAAATACAACCAGCCATGCGGTTCCGCCGTGTACCAGCGCACGCTCGGCGTTGCGTTCTTCCAGAGTCCAGCCAGGCGGCAGAACCCGCCGGATGGCATCTGCCGGCCAGAGCGTGAACTGCACATCGTCGAGCACGCGCGCCGACCGCACCATCGACGGCAGCCACGGTGCACGCTGTTCATCCAGTCGGTGCCCATCCCAGCGCAGCCGTGCACCGGACTGTCCCAGCGCCTGCACGAGCAGACGCACTTCGTGCCGGTCGACCTCGAGCAGACCTTCCAGACTCCGCCGATGCGCCCCGAAGGTGAAATGCAACTGCTGCTGCTGGGCGATCTCGCGCCCCAGCGAAGCCGGTTGCAGATGCAGTTGCGGCAGTTCCACGGCAGAGGATGGCACATCCCGACCACACGCCACCAACGGCAGAACCGGCAGCACGATCATGTACCGTCTGGTCAGCATGGAGTAGGCTTTTCCTCTGGCGCTTTGCGTTGTTGAAAGCATGGAGAGATAACCCATGCCAGCCCGATCCCCAAGAGCATGGTCAACCCGAAGGTCGACAGCGCCGGCGTTGCCGACAGTGTCAACAGGCCGAACGACAGCCACGTGCTGGCTCCGCCCACGCAGATGGCCACCCAGGCCGAATTGTCGCCCTGGTGTTCGGTCAGAATAATGCCGAAATCGGACCCCATTCCCAAAATCAGCAGCAGCGCCAGAACATTGAACAACTGAAACGGAATCCCGAACCATCCGAGCAACGCCACCGTCAGCAGACTGGCAATCGCCGTCGGCATGATGGCCAGCCAAGCCTGGCGTCGCAGCCGCCAGTACAATGCTGCAAATACAGCGACATATCCGGCCAGCAGAAGCCATGTCATGACCCGGCGATAATGCCCCAGCATGCCGGAAATATCCGACACCATATCGACCCAGGATACACCTTCCACCTGCCCCGCCACTGCCGCCAGTTCCGGCAGAACACCGATCGAGCGGATGCCCGTCAGCATCACCACACTGGCATATCCCGCCTGATCCTCGCCCAGCCACAGCGCGCGGAACGGCAGCGAGGCAGGGTCGCGCAGAAAGCCCTCCACCGTCATCGGGGTGGAGGAAAATGCGAAAGGCGAAAGCTCCTCTCCGATCTGTTCGGCCACACCATGCACAACGGCTGCTTCCATTGCATCCACCAGCGCTGCATTGCGCGCCTGCATCCGTTGCGAAGGCAACCAGTCGGATAGTGCGCGATACCCCGAGATATTCCCCTTGTCGCGCATCATTCGTAAATGCGCGGTTAGCGCCTCCTCGCGCTGCAGAACAATTTCGGCCGTCACCCCGCGGATCAGGTAAAACTGCGCCGGGCTGGGCAGGTCAAGCAGATCGTTGATCTTCCGCTGCTGCGCGATGAGGTCCGGCGGCGAGTTCTGCAGGCCGCGCAGATCGTCATGCCCGCGTAATTGCAACACGCCCCCAACAACAACCAGGACAATCACACCGGTGGTAATCGCCCAGACACGGTTTTTCCGCACAACGGGCCATCTGCTTTCCGTACGCCCGACCCATGTCGCAAACCGCGTCTGGTGCAAAACGTTACGGTCGAGCCACGGCGCCCAGAGCAGAATCGTCAGGAACGCTGCGCTCAACCCAGCCGCCGAAAACAACGCCATCTGGCGCAGCCCTTCCAACGGCGCAACGCCCATCGTCAGGTAGGCCAGTGCCGTGGTGACCAGAGCCAACACCAGCGACGGCAAAAGATGCAGCAGAATGCGCCACCGCTCCGACGCCGGTTTCCCCTGGCGACTGGTGAACCAGTGAATGCCGTAATCCTCGGCCACCCCCACCAGACTGGCCCCGAACACCAGAGTCAGCACGTGAATCTTGCCGAAGACCAGAACGGTCAAGCTCAATGCACTGGCAACGCCAACCGCCAGAGACACACCGATGATCAGCATCGGCACGGCCGAGCGGAAGACCAGCCAGGCGAATAGTAAAACCGCCAGCAACGATCCCCAGCCGATCATGTCTATTTCCCGGTTGGCCTGCACGGAAGCCGCCTCGGCATGCAGCGGAATGCCGGCACGCAGAATTTGCACATCCGGCACAGCCTCGCGCGCCCGTGCCTCGGCATGGGCCAGCGCATCGCGCAAATAGGGCGTGCCATCCAGCCGGAGAACAGACGCAACCGTCTCGTAGCGCAACGCCTGCCAGTACAGACCGTCGGCCTGAAACGCGCCGCTGGCATCGATGCTGGCACGCAGATCGCGCGCATGCTCCTGCCACCAGGCGCTCCATAACCCTAGCGGATCGCGCTGCCAGTCGGTCAGTCTGGCACCACCGAACACGCCGAACAGGCCGGCAAGCGATTTCTGGACCTGCTCGGATACATCCGTGTCCCGTAGACCTTCGCGTTGCGCGTCGGTCAGGAGGCGATTGCGATACGGCAGATAAAAGCGTTGCGCGGTATCGAACCAGTCTTCAAGGCGTTCGGCCTCGCGCATATACGGAGTCTGCGAAAGATCATCGCGATAACGCAGTGTCGCTAGCCGCGCCTGTTCGGGCGTTCCACTCCCCAGCAGGATGAATATCTGCCGTGCCCCGGCACCCGATATGCGTTGCCCGACCTGCAGTGCCGTATAATCATCGCTGCGCCCCGACAACAGACCGAGCAAATCGCTGTCAAGCTGCGGTTTGCTCCAGAACCGGACCTGATGCCAAACCACGAGCATGACCAGCAACAACCAGAGACCGGCCAGCACCATCCACACCCGGCGCAGAACGAGATACGATCCGGTGTCAGTCAAAGCGCACCGCTTCGTCCGGGGTCAGCCCCGCCCCGCCCGGCTCCGGGTCGCTGAACGTGATCGACGTTTGGTCGCCATTTTGCTCACCGATCCTGACCTGCCGCACATAGGCATCGCCCGCGACCGACACCTGTGCCAGCACACGCGCCAGTGGTCCTGGTTTCGGTGTCAGGGATAGTTGCCAACCGGCATTGTCCACCGCTGATGACTGTACCGAAAAATGCTCCATCAACGCCTGCAGGTCGCCGGAAAGAACGGAAAACAGCAGCGCATTCACCACACGCAACCCGGGCTGCAGGGTAGAATCCACCTCGACGCGCTGACTGCCATCGGCCTGGCGGGTACGGATCTGAGTTGGCGTGATCACCACCTCCGACGCAAAAGGCTGCTCCGTGATCCAGATCACGCCGCGATTGCGGGCCAGAACGAACCGCCCTTGCGACCGCAACGGATTGCGGAAACCCCGAACCTGCTTTTCCTGCGTGAAACGCCCGTGCAGCACGGTCACATCCGCAAGCTGCCTCTGAATACCGGCAATATCGTCCGCCGTGCCGGCCTGTGCATCTGACATCGTGCAAACCCCGATGCCGGCCAGAAAAAGCCTGCGTTTCATTGTGGGGATACCCCGAGCTTGTTCCACAGGATCTCTGGACAGACGTACAACATCTCGCCCGTTCGCATGTCCACCGCGACCTGAATCGTATGCGCCCGTGTCAGTACATCGCCTTTTTCCGCATCGGTGACCACGTAAACGATCTTCAGCCGGTTCTCCCATTCGACGATCGTCGTCCGGATCCTGACGTCCTGGCCATAACGGATCGGCCGGATATATTTGATGCGCATGTCGACAATCGGCCATGCGTAACCGGAATCGCGCATCTGCGGATAATCGTAGCCCAACGCAGACATCATCCTGTTGCGGGCGATTTCCATATACCGCACATAGTTTCCGTGCCAGACGATATCCATCGGGTCCAGATCGTGAAACGCGGGCGAAAGCGTCGTTTCATGCGTCAAGTGTCGAGCCGTCTGCTCCATCTCCCTCACTCCCGCGTCGTTCCGGCAGGCTGATCCCAGAACGGAAAAAAATTGAACCAGTTATACGGGGCGTCCTGCAGACGTGCCTCCAGCCATACAGCAAACTGGCGCGCATACGCCGCCAGTGCCCGGTCGCGGTCGTTACGCGGCAATTTTACCCGGTCCGTCATACGCTCGAACGATACATGATATTTTTCGTCCACACGCACACAGCCCATCAGAAACAACGGACAGCCCAGAACCGACGCCAGCACATAAGGGCCGACAGGAAACCACACCTTGCGGCCCAGAAACTCCGCTTCGACACAGCGTCCGCTTCCCACCGGAACCCGGTCGCCGGCTATGGCGACGAACTCGCCCGCCTCGACACGGGCCGACAGTTGCATCGCGGTCTGCATGTCGAAGTCGGTAACCTCGATGAATCTGACCTGCGTCACACGGCCCATGCGTATCAGCAGACGATTGAACTGCGCCGCATGTCCTGTATGGACAAGGATGCTGATCCGTAAATCCGGTTCCTGCGACGCTAGAGCCTGACAGAGCTCCAGGCACCCGATATGCGCGGTGACAATCACACCACCACGCCGCTTGCGGGCCTCTGCAACGATCATCGCGCCGGTATGCAGTTCGATCCGGCTGCTTGGAAAATTCCCGGATATCGCAAGAGTCTTGTCCAGGATTGCTTCAGCAAACATGCAAAAATGCCGAATGCCATGGTACCAGCGCACCCGTTCAGCATCCCCCTGGAAAAACGAATGCCAACGCCGCAGATACTGCAACGAAGCCTGCCGCGCTATCGGACTCCCCAGCCAGTGGCAGACCACGACCGGATAGGCAAACACCCGAAACAGCCAGCGCCCCGCATACCGGTCCACAAGACACAGTAGGCGTATGCCGATCACGGTCGTGGTTTCCTGGATATCAGACCAGTGCGGTGCGCTGGACATCACACCAACCTGCGCCGCAACAGGCGCGGCAGCTGGCGCAGCATCAGCAAAAACAGCCGCGCATGCATGCACGTAATTCGCCAATTGTCGCGCCAGACATCGAAATGCGACACGCCATCTCGCGGATACGTCACGCGCACATCCAGATTGACGATACCGACACCGCGCCAATGCAAACGAACGATGATCTCGGTATCGAAATCCATGCGCATGCCGACACGTTCTGTCGCCAGAATATCCATGACATGCGACAAAGGATACAAACGGAACCCGCACATCGAATCACGCACCGAAAACGACAGCGTGTTGATCCAGACCCAGACATGGGTCAGATAGCGCGCATACAATCGCAACCTTGGAACGCTGTCGTCGTAGGCGGGACAGCCACAGATCAGTCTATCCGGGTATGTGCGGCCCATTTCAAGAAACTTCGGAATATCCCGTGCGTCGTGCTGACCGTCGGCATCGATCTGCAATACATGGGTATAACCGCGCCGCGCCGCTTCGTGAAAGCCGGCACAGACAGCCGCTCCTTTCCCACGGTTCTGCGGCAATCTGACAAGAAACACCGTTCCTGGATGTCTGTCTTCCAGTTCCTGCAACACGGCGGCACAAACCTCGCTGGAGCCGTCGTCCACCAGCAGGCACGGAACATTGCACGTCAGAACGTCCGCCAGCGTCTGTGCAATAGCCCCCTCGTGATTATAGACGGGGATGACCACCAATGGAGCGAACACATCAGGCATCGATCTGCCTGAACAGCAGGCGTCCACTGGCATGCGTCCCCTGCGCGGATGTATAGGTGAACTCGACATACCGGGCATCGCGCACATGGCGCAACGAAAGTGTCAGACGGGTTCCAGGCATGATGACCTTCTGGAACTTCAGCATCTGAATGCCACAAAACGGCGGCAGCACCGCAAAAGCATGGCGTGAGAAATGCACGGCCCAATCCAGTTGGGCCACCCCCGGCAGGATAGAAACGGATGGAAAATGCCCATCGAACACCACAAGATCTTCGGCAACCTCCAGATGAAGTTCCGCATGATCCTTCCGTCGCACGGACCAATGCGCCACCGGGCGTTCGGGCTGAAACAGGGTGCGCAGCAACGCATCGCTGGTTTTCCCCTGTGTATTGTGCGGCATCACATCGACAAAACGCCACAGCCGCGGGAAAACGACCGCCGTCTGCACCTCCGCCAGATACGCTTTCAGCTTCTGCGACAATGCGCCGCGCCCGCCATTGCGTAGTATGGAAAAGCCTGCTTCGGTCGGCACCACCACGGCGGCCAGTACGTCGCGTGCACGATTCACGACAACGACACGCGCCTCGGCAACAAGGTCATGCTTGCATAAATGCCGCTCGATATCGATCAGCGACACGCGTTGCTCTTCGATCTTCACGATCCGGTCAGCACGTCCTAATAATTCCACATGGCCGTCACGTTCGGCGGCCCGATCCTCTGTTATGCGCCAGTCGTCATTCGCAAGAAATGGCGATCTGACATGAAGAACATCACCCTCGATCTTCCATGAAACACCTGGTATCGCTGTCCATGTCGGGAACTCTTTCTCCAGATTTCTCCAAAAGATCGATCCCATTTCACTGCTACCGAAAATCTCGATCGGCGAACGCCCCAGATAACGACGCACGATATCCGCAGCATAGAGCGGCAGCTCTCCACCAGCCGAGAATACACCCCGCACGTACATCCGCGGCTCTGCACCGCCCTGCGGCAAACGCTTCAGATGTGCCGGGCTCGAGATCAGCACCGCCGGTCCGTTCTGCAAGGTTGCGGCGATATTCTCGGAATATAGCAGCCGGTGCGAAAAGAATACGCGCCCGGCGCTCAGCGGCCACAACAGGCCGTATATCAGGCCGTAAAAATGCTGATGCGACACGGTTGCGTAAACACAGGCATCACCAAGCATGCTTCCCCAAAAACGCTCTAGCGTCTCTACTTCGCATATCAAGTGCGCCAGCGTCTTCTCGATACTTTTTGGGGTACCGGTCGATCCCGATGTGAACACGAACAACCGTGTCTGTTGCGGATCAAGTGGTTGGAAGTCGGCCGACTCCGCACATGCTTCAGGCAATTCTCCGGCATGCCCCGGGATATTGCCAGCCATCCCATCCACCAGGCTTCCCAGCGCCGCCAGCGTGCCAGGCTGGGTATCGCCCGGCAGGTAAATGACTTTCCCCGCATGCCATGCGCCGTACAGGGCAGCCGCACATTCGAACGCATCCTCGTGATACAGGGCCCAGTTCTGCCCGGCCTGCTTTCTGAAAAAATGAAACCATGCCGTTGTGCGTTTTATAAAATCCGCATGCGATATCACCGCACCATCCCGGTGCATCCCCATAACGCGGATCGATGGCGCCGTTGTTACCAGGTTCGCCAGCATGCCCCCATCACCCATGTCGCACCGCGGATACAAAACGTGGACGCAGAATCCATTCACCGGCGAACAGAATCCCCATCAGCAGATAGGACAGAATCCCCGTGTACAGCGCCCACCAGGCATCCGACGCCCAGATGGCCAGAATAGCCGCGGTGGTTGCATTGAAAATGAAAAATCCGCACCAAATTTGAGTCACACGGCGTGTATATTTCACACCTTCCGGAGACAAATCCGGGTCACGCAGGCGCGCAATCCGTTCGATCGCGCTCGGTCCATGCAAAAGGCTGACACCGAATATCGCCAGAAACCCGAGACTCACCAGAACCGGATATATTTTCAGCGGCAACGCCGCATTGGAGATGAACGTCAGTGCGGCTAACAGAACTGCACCGGCGGCCAGCCACCAGGACACCCATTCGCGCACCAGCACGGCACGCAGAACCGCAACACCCGCCAGAAGTACAGCCATCCAGCGCAGTCCGCCCCGGCCGAGCGCCACATAAACCAGCAAAGGGTAAAGCAACACAAAAACAGCAGGCAAAACCCGCTGCATGCCGATGTTATGCCATCTTGTCATGAATCAAGCCGTACAGTGCATCGACGACATCTTGCACAGTACGCACCGACTTGAACGTCTCGGGCTTCAGCGGTCGAGGTGATAGCGACTTCATCTGCACGATCAGATCGACCGCATCGATGCTGTCGATATCCAGATCCTCGTAGAGTCTCGCTTCCGGCACGATCCGCTCTGGCGCAATCTCGAATGTTTGCTGCAGAACCTGAGTGATTTTTTCGTAGATTTCCTGCCGAGTCATTTTCAATGCTTCACTGTTTTAAATGCACTGGTGTCTTACTGCTGCCGATTGGCTGCAACAAAGGCCGCCAGCGCACGCACACTGGTAAACTGCGCCCGTGTTTCTTCCGCATCCGCCGACAGAGTAATTCCGTAACGCTTCTGCAGCGCCAGTCCAAGTTCCAGCGCATCGATTGAATCAAGCCCCAACCCTTCGATGAATAACGGCGCCACCGGGTCGATGTCATCCGGCGACACGTCTTCAAGCGACAGCGCCGAAATGATCAATTCTTTGACTTCATGCTCAAGTTGCAGCACTGGTCCGTTCCTCGGAAAAATATCGCGCTAGATACTGTGTCAACCGACGCACAACAAGCATTTCTTCTTCCCCGCTCTCAAGGAATGGCTGGATCGAAATATCGTCGCATACTCGTAACGTATACCGCGCACCGTGCATCGGTACGCAATACCATTTTTCCCCTTTCCCCAGAAACAGCGGCTCGCATTCGATCCGAACGGGCGTTATATCCAACCGCCCGCGCACAGCCATGTTCGCTGCACCACGCTGCAAGCGCATGGGCTCGCCGCGGCGCGTACGTGTCCCCTCGGGAAAGATCAGCAGTCGCCCGCCTGCACGAACGGTCTTTATGCAATCTTTGATCAGACCGGGACCATCGTCGTTCATCAGATATCCGGCTGCCGAAACCGGCCCGTACGTGAACGGATTGCGCAACAGCGACGCCTTCACCACACAGTCGGCATCGGGCAGATGCGCGATCAGCACCACAACGTCCAGCAATGTCGGATGGTTGGCGAGAATCAGCAGCCCATGACGATCGAGTTTTTCCACCCCCTGCAGGTCGCAGGTCATAATACCGAGCATCCGCAGTTGCAGGACAAACACGGAAAAGCTGCGTTGAATCAGCAGGCGCGCCATTTTCCGCTGCCGCCCGGCGTCACGCACGAATATTCGCAGAACGGGGAATACCACCAACAGCAGCGCCAGGCATCCTACGCCGAAACAGGCGTAGGCCAGTGCGACGGTACAGACCCGCCAGAACCGCAACACCCCGTTACGCATGCGCCAGACGCCGCCAGCGCCAGCCCGTACCAGCAGTTCTGTGTGTCAATTCCGCGCCATTGCCGATCAGAAACCGATGCACATCCAATGCATGCGGCAATGTGCTTGCACTTCGTTCGGCCGACGCGTCGATCTCGAGGCCGATCCGTATTCCGTCTGCCTCGTCCTGATCGGTGCGTACATTCCACGCCCACGCATAACAGGCGAGCGGTTCATCGACGAACTGGCTGTAAACCGATGGCACGACTGTATCGTAAACGACCACCAGCACCTCGGGCGCACCGTCGGCCAGTAGCCCCGCCGCTTCGACAAGTGCTGCCTCGGGCGTTGCCTGTCCCGCCCCCAGCGCCGTGTAGTTCCCGCGATCTCCATGCAACATCGAATACTGAGCAGCGATTGCATTATGAACGGACAGGCCGAACGAGGTCGGCGAAACGGCGCCTTCATCGACCAGTTCGCACAACAGAGCATGGGAACGCGTGATATCGCCGTATCGAGATGCAAAAACCAGTGGCACACGCGCATCGTCCACCGCGCGACACCACTGCGCCACCTGAATCGCCATCCGCCCCAGAGGATCGATCCGCCGCCGCGCCATGGCAGAAACGTCTGCCAGCGCAGGCGTTTCACATTCCACAGGCACGTACGGATTCTGCGCCCAAGCGCGCCATTCCGCGGCACTGTGCAATCCTGCCGCGTAACCTGCCCAGGAACTGATATTAAACCTCAACATGGGTGGTGATTATCTTAGCCTTCAGCTGAATTCAAACATGAGAAATGTTGTCAGAAGATAAATAATAATAATGCTTCTGGATAAATATTTCGGATTCATCATGAAGTGCGATTACTTTGTAAAAAATCACAACCAACCGCACGTCACCCTACCATCGCGGGGTCACCGGTTTTCCCGTTGGGGATCTCACGGCCCGCACAGGAACCCCGGTCGGTGCCTATGTGAGCATGCACACATTGCCGGCCTCACGATTCGTCAGGCTTCCTGACAGCGTCGATGCTCATCGTTCCTCTTCTCGCAGACCGTCTGATGAAATGGATTTTCCCCGACCTCTTGCCGGACGCGGTTTTGCACTGGCTGCGGCCGGCACGTTGCTGCTGATGCGGATGTCCCCGGAAACGGGTTCTGGCCAATGATGGCACCGATGCAGCTAATTGGCATCGGGAACGGACTTCCGTGGGGACTGATGGACGCATTGGCGGATCTGGATATCTTTTGAGCACCGTGACCCATTACCCCCGCTCCGTCACCCAAATCGTCCCCCCTACGATCAGGACCCAGAAACTGTTTACACGATAACTCGACCTGTGATTCGTATTTCCCCCTGTGATAGGTGGGGATACGGTAATCCCCGGAGAAATCTGGATGAGCGATGCGCAATGGTAGCGATTACGCCCGTTACTGCCGAACAAGCCGCGTGGAGTACCGCGCGTGGATGACCGTCGGGTGATCAGCTGGATTGTGCATG
>JAVBUO010000028.1:0-28991 GCA_031555315.1 Acetobacteraceae bacterium | reverse complement strand
AAACAAAACAACACGATGGGGAAATAAAACCATGGCCAAAGCTGCCAGAGCATCCCGCCCGGCACCTCCCGCAGCGGCAAACAGGCAACACAAACATACTCCTAAAGCGATAGTCCCACGCGCACATGGACGAAGCCCACAATGTGGAACGCACCATCATAGCGTTCCGCTTGTGCAGGACGCTGGCGAATATTCCCGTCCACTCCTTCCAGCCAAGGGAAGTTATTGCTCTGACCCTTTTGTTTAGACCGCCGGAGATTGGAGTTTCCGGCTTTTTTCATGATGGCGGCTGGTTGCGCCATCGGGATCAATCGGCGGGATCGTGCATGTACTGCTGTCTGGCTGTCGCTGGCGCGATGCGCCTGTGGTGCATGACCCTGTGAAGACGCTGCGGGTTGTGCCAACTATGCTGATGCAGGCGGCCTTTGTCGTCGGAGTAACTGTCGCGATACCGCCCTTGCCATGGACGAACCGATTTCCGCACTGGCCGTGACGCCCTGGACAAATGGTTGACTGTGCATGAGGTAGGGTAACGCGCCGAACGCAATGCGGCCACGCGCAAGATCCGGCACCCGCAATAGGTAATCGCTGCCAACATCCGGAATGTCAACGCCAGCCGACAGCAGCTGCTTTTTTAGCCTCGGGAACGGCAGATCTATTGTCCTCAACGGCTTCTGTCCGCGTGCATTGATGAAGATGTCGAACACGTGGGTATTGTTGCCGGAAAAAACTACGGTACGGTTTTTTTTGACCTTCAGGTCGTAGGCCGGGCCGAGTTCAAGAATGTGAATCAGCTTCGCTTTATGCAACGCCAGAAGCCGACGGATCGATTGCGATGGAAGGGCAGCATAATTGTCGATGAAAACGCGGCGAAGACCTATATCAAACCTTTTCCTGTCCTGTTTATCGAGATAGGGAACAATTTTTTCTACGGTTTCATGCAATCGCAAAATTGCGTAGCGCCATGGCACCGTCCGCCTGTCGCGCTTATTGCGCTCGGCCTCCTGAAGATTGTGCTCAGCCCATTGGAAGGCATCGTGCTTTTTCCGATCAGCGAAATAGGCGTGGGCGAAATTGTCGGCATTCAGCGTATCGAGCGAGATATACTCGCTCCATGCCGGGTCGGCCGTTTCTATTTCCTTTGCAACGAGGTTGAAAACGCGGTCGAGCAACCCATCCGCCCCGGCAGCAATTTCGTTGCCAATCGCGTGCTCCGTGGCGACAGACAAAGGCTCATAAGGGATCGGGCAGTAAAAATCAGCTTCCGGCAAAAAACCAGACCGTGACATGAGGATGATTTCAAGCCCCTCGCTCCCGTGATTCAGATCGAAACGGAAGCGTTCCTCTCCGGCTTCCACGAACGCTCCATGCTGGGCAGCTACCACCATCGCCGCGTCAATGGCGCTCAAGGATGTGCCCAGGATTCCAACCTTGCGCGGTTTGATGGCGGCTTCCATCAATCCGGACCACGGACTTGGAAAAAAGGACTGCGTTGATTTTTCCTTGCTGGGCCAAACATGCCCAGTTGCGATGACGGCAAAATCGAACAGTGCAGGAACCGGTTTTTCTTCCGTCCAGAGTTTTACGCCGCCTGGTGTCGCAGCAAGGTCGGTAACACAACAGGATTCATGAACGCTCACATCGCAGCCGCGTTCGTTCGCCTGCTTCACCAATTCTAGAAACTGGTTGCGGAAATATTGCCCGAGAAGAATTCGCGGCAAGAACTGACGTTTATGAAGCGTGGATTTATCAACTCCATATCGGGACAGGCGCTCCTCATTCTGGTTTTCCAGCCAGTCGATATAGGTCGAGACAAGTGGCGGAATCTCGATGCTGGCGATATTGGCCAGCAGCATCTTGCTGTTCTCATTGTCATTGTAGGGCATGCCGATTCCAGCTTCAGCGCTCCGCTCATATATGGAGATCGAAAGCGGCTGCCTGTTTTTCAACAATGAGGAGAAGGTGTAGACCCCGGTTGGCCCGGCGCCGATGATGGCGACTTTTTTCATGCAGGTGCGCTGAGAGCTTATCGGCACAGTTCTCCTCATGACGGGTCGACGTTCCGACCGGAAAGGGCGAACCACCTTGTCCAGAACCCGATGCCGGCGGCAAATCTGATCGGGTCAGCCCTGGACGGTCTCTTCACGCGTCCACAACCGCAGTTTCCGGCAGGCCTTTACGAATCCTGCCATTGCTGCGGCGTGGTCGATGGGCATCAATCCCTCATCCATATCCGGATCAATGCCAGCCTTTGCGAGCAGCGACACGGCGCTTACGTTGAACCCGATAAACTTGCAGTGGCTGAAGGCGTCTGCAACGAAGTCGCGGGCGGAGGCTTCGCCACAGAGCCTGTTTGCGGATTCTTCGGAGAGGACAAGCGCCACGGCGTCAAAGAGCACAGAAGGACCGCCGTCAATCATATGATCGGCTTTCATCCACGCGCCCTCGGAAGTTTCTATCCCGCCGATCGTCGGCGCTATCAGTTCCATCGTGGCCCCCTCCTTTTCGATCGCCTGGCGGAGTTTTTCCAGGATTGTGGCATCCGAACCGTTCCCGACAAGGACGCCGACCTTGCGGCCGGCAAAACTGCCCGGCCCGTTCTTGGCGATGCTCAATGCTGCTGACGGCGCCAGATCATCGCGGGGCGGCGTGGCGGTCTGCGCGGCCCTCGGCATGTCGCGCATGCCGAGCTTGCCGGCCACGATTTCTGCCAGCGTTCGATCGATATTGAGCAGGTGCGACACGACCCGCTCGCGGATCGCCTGAGTCTCTACTTTGGAGAGCTCGAACACCAGCGCCATGACGATATGCTTCTGTTCGATCTCAGTCTGACTGCGATAAAACTGCCGCGCCTGGCTGTAATGGTCGGCAAAACTTTCCGGCCGCAGACGGACCCTGGAACCGTTTTCTTCCGTATCATGAGAGTGAAAGCCGCGTTTCGTGTCAGGCCGTGGCCCTTCGCCCCATGAATTGGGCTGGTAGTTGGCCCGCCCTACAGGGTTGCGCATCGCCATGTGCCCGTCCTGCTGGAAATGATGAAACGGGCATTTCGGCGCATTGATCGGGAGGTGTGTGAAATTCGGGCTGCCGAGCCGCTTCAGTTGCGTATCAAGATAGGAGAAGTTCCGCCCCTGTAACAGCGGGTCGTTGGAGAAGTCGATTCCCGGCGGCACGTTCTGCGTCATGAACGCGACCTGTTCGGTCTCTGCAAAAAAATTGTCCGGCATACGGTCGAGCACCAGCCGGCCGACCAAAAGTGGTTCGATAATTTCTTCCGGTATCAGCTTGGTGGGATCGAGAACGTCGAACTGAAAACTGTCGGCAAAGCTCTGATCGAACAACTGCACATGCAGTTCCCATTCGGGATAATTGCCAGAGTGGATCGCGTTCCAGAGGTCGCGCCGATGGAAATCCGGATCGGCGCCGTTGATCTTCACCGCCTCGTTCCAGACCACCGATTGCAGGCCCAACTTCGGCTTCCAGATGAATTTGACAAAGGTAGCTTCGTTTTTGTCGTTCACGAAGCGGAAAGTATGGACGCCAAACCCTTCCATAAAACGAAACGAGCGTGGGATTGCCCGATCGGACATGACCCACATGATCATGTGCATGGATTCCGGCGTCAGACTGATGAAGTCCCAGAAATTATCATGTGCAGATTGCGCTTGAGGAAAGGCGCGGTCCGGCGCTTCCTTGACGGCGTGGATCAAATCTGGAAACCGGATGGCGTCCTGAATGAAGAAAACCGGAATGTTATTGCCGACGAGATCCCAGTTGCCTTGCTGTGTATAAAACTTTACGGCGAAGCCACGCACATCACGCGCCAAGTCGGCTGATCCCTTTGCTCCGGCCACTGTCGAAAACCTGACGAAAACAGGTATTTTTTCACCGACGCGCTGAAAAATGTCCGCGCGGGTATATTTCGCGAGGGATCGCGTCGTCTCGAAATAACCATGTGCGCCGTAGCCGCGTGCATGAACCACCCGCTCTGGAATCCGTTCATGATCGAAGTGGAAGATTTTCTCGCGAAAATGAAAATCCTCCATCAGAGTCGGCCCACGCGCTCCGACCTTTAGCGTATTCAAATCATCGGCAACCGGACTGCCCTGTGCCGTCGTCATGACCGGGATGTCTTCTCTGCCTATCTGATGGAGATCATCGCTTTCCCCCCTCGCGATTTTGCGATGATGAATAGACACAGACTTGCGCGCCGAGGACGTTTTGCTGTTGCGGGCCGGCATTGCTTGGCTTCTCTCCCTGAATATGGGCCGCCTGAGGATTGCTAAAAACCCGATCATCAGGCGGGTTAAATGTTAACGCAGGGAACTCCCATCACTTCGAGGCAAGATGATCCCATACCGAGACGTGCGTATATGTTGTATGGGCATCTTCGAATTTCTGACAAACGGTGTGGTCAAGGTTTTTACGACACTGCGCGGCGCATTTTTTTGCTCAACATGAGACAGAAGATTCTCTGCACATTCCGTTTCTCGTTCTGAAAAAGGCGGCGAGATTGGTTCATGGTTTAACTCCCTGAGCATCAAGTCTCGGGAACATGGTCTTTCCCTTCGGTGTGGTGCTTGCCTGGGAAAGGAGACCCAATGTCACATCTGATGCAGATGAAGTGTTCGCAAAATGCGTGCCAAAAACGAGCGCGCATTTTTATGCGCCGTTGAGATGCCTGACGTACAAAATTTTTGGAAAAACCCGGGTCGTTTTTAACGGTGGGAGCAGGTTTTGGATAGAAATATACAATTGCGAATAGCGGTAAAAATTACCTGACCGTCCGTAATTTTTCCAGACGTGCCAAGACAAGAGTTCCTGGCATTATTTTCTGGCCGGCTATGATGAGAGGCATCAAGAACCGCGCCTGCCCAACAGCATTCCGCCAAGATCCGAACCGAACCGCACGCCATTCCGGTCAAACCCGTTGCTGACCGTCGTATGCGTGTCACCCTGGAATTCGTGCCACACATTCGGGCTGATCCACACCGTCAGCATCTGCGCGGGTTCCCGCCACGGCGCTGCTGGCTCACGGTCCGACAGCGACCAAGACGGGCGACGCGGCGCTGGCGCTGGGCAGTCTTCTGGTCTGCGTCGAAGCGGCGTCGACCATGGCGGCGCTGGTCGAACAAACCATCGCCTATCTGTCGACCCGCGTGCAGTTCGGCGAACCGCTGTCGCGCTTTCAGGTGCTGCGGCACAGCGCCGTCGGCCTCTACACGCGCTACGCGGCGGCGCGCGCCATGGTGCAGGAACTGCTTGCGTCCGACGCACCGGCGGCGCCCGGCAATCGTGCCCTGCACCTGCCAAACTGCATCTCGGCGCGGCCGGGCGCGCGATGGCCCAGGACGCCATTCAACTGCACGGCGGCATGGGCCTGACCGACGAGCTGCCCGCCGCGCGGTTGATCAAGCGCCTGCTGACCATCGAGTTCGACTTCGGCGATCAGGCCTTTCATGCCGCAGCCCTGGCGGCATGAAAGCGCCCGTGCCTTAGAGCATCTTCCGCAAGACCTGGCGTGGACTGGAAAGCGTTAACGCTCATGCGCGCGCCGGCCAACAACCGGCGATCTTCATCCCGGCCGCACGTCGTTTCCCGGCCCTGAAAATACTCGAAACGCCAGCGCGATGTGGGATAGGTTCGGACGGCGGCCGCCGCTTTTCCCGGCCGCTCCCCTTCAAGGAGACAGCTCATGACGGCAAGATTGCTCATCGCGCCTCTGCTCGTCTTTTTCGTAGCAGCCGCGGCACTGGCGGCCGATCCCGCATCGGTGGGACAAAGCGCCAAAGGCAACGTGCTGACCGATCAGCGCGGTATGACGCTCTATACGTTCGACCGGGACACGGAAGGACGCTCGGCATGCACCGGGCAATGCGCCGCCAACTGGCCGCCCTTCGCCGCCCCCGCCGACGCACAGCCGAGCGGCGCCTACAGCGTGATCGTCCGCGAGGACGGTTCGCGGCAATGGGCCTATCACGGCAAGCCGCTCTACACCTGGATCAGGGACGCCAAGCCGGGCGACATCAGCGGTGACGGCTTTCTGAACGGCGCCTGGCATATCGCGCAGCCCTGACAGACACCCCCTGAGGCAGACCTTCCATCCGCCTCAGGGGGTGTCGTCCACCGTCAGCAGGATCGACAGGCCGATCGTCAGAAACACCAGCACGACCCCCATGCCGATCGTCTGGCTGCCGGTCATGGCGACCAGCGCCGCCAGCACCATCGGCCCGACAAACGCCGTGACACGGCCGGACAGTGCGAACAGGCCGAAATAGCTGCTTTCCTGCCCCGCCGGCACCATGTGCGCCATCAGGCTGCGCGAGGCGGCCTGCGCCGGCCCCATGAACGCGCCCAGCGGCAGCGCGCAGATCCAGAACCACGTCTTCCCCTGCACGACCAGCAGCGCGCCGCCCAGCACGATCAGCGCCGCCAGCGCGATCAGCACCGTGCGGCGCGCGCCGATCCGATCCTCGATGAACGCAAAGGCGATCGCGCCGAGCCCGCCGGTGATGTTCAGCAGAATGCCGAAGATCAGCACCTCTTCGGTCGGCAGGCCGAACTTGCCCGCCGCATAGATCGCGCCGAACGCGAACAGCGTGTTCAGCCCATCGGTGTAGAACAGCCGCGCGATCATGAAGCGGAACAGCGCGCGCTCGCGCGGCAGCCTGCGGATCAGCAGCACCAGATCCCACAACCCGTTGCGCACCGCGATCCCCCAGTCGCGCCCCGGACGGTCGGGGATAAACGTCATGGCCGGCCAGGCGAACACCGCGATCCACGCCGCCGTCAGCACCATGGTCAGCCGCACCGGTTCGGCCCGGGCGGGGTCCATCCCGAACCACGGCGGGTCGGCCATCACCATCCACAGCGCCAGCAACAGGCACATCAGCCCGCCGAAATACCCGCACCCCCAACCGATCCCCGACACCCGCCCGATGTTCGCACGCTCGGTCACATCGGGCAGCATGGCGTTGTAAAACACCGTCGCCAGTTCGAACGCGACGGTCCCCACAATCACCAGCAACATGGCGCGCGTCACATGATCGGGGGTTGGCTGCACGCTGGCCAGCAGCGCCGTCGCCAGTACGGTCAACCAGGTCAGCACGCCCAGAAACAGCCGACGCTGCCCGCCCGCATCGGCCACCGCGCCCAGCACCGGCGAGAACAGCGCGATCAGCATGCCGGATACCCCTGCCGCCACGCCCCATTGCGCCGTTCCGCTCGCCACGTCGCGCGCCACATGTTCGGTGAAATAGGTGGCGAACACGAAGGTCGACACCACCGCCGGAAACGCACTGTTCGCCCAGTCGTACAAACACCAGGCGACAGCCGGGCGGCGTGCCCGCGGCACCGCCGCCCCGGTTGCGAGTGTCATGATGACTGCATCAACCTTCGCAATCCGCGCAACGCCACGCTGCAGGCCGCGAAGTCCGGCACCGCCGCCGCATCACGCGCCAACTGCGCCGCCCGCGCCGCCGCCGGACCGAGCCGTTCCATCAGCGCGCGTTCGTTGCCGTCTTCCAGCAGCGCCGCCGACAGCGACAGACGCAGCGCCGTCAGATCGTCGGCCAGTGCCGCCACGGCGCGCCCGCCCCAGCCGCCGCGCACCGGCGCGGCCAGCGCCGCGTTACGCAGCGCCTCGATCCCGAAGATCTCGCCCGTTTTGTTCCAGGCGGCTTCGGCCTGTTCCAGCTTCACGCTGCGCTGCGCGGCCAGACGCACGATGGCCGGCGCCGAGGCCAGACGCGGCAGCGCCACGGCCAGCGCCGCCAGTTCCTGCCCGACGCCCTGATCGGTCAGCGCCTGGATCTGCGGATCCTGCGCGACGCGAATGGCATTTTCGGTCATCAGCGCGGCCAGTCCCGGTTTCAGCGCCGCCACGGCTTCGTTCAGCGTCATGTCCAGCTCGACGCCCGACAGCAGTCCGCGCGCCGCTTCTTCCTGCAAATAACGCGCGTTCGCCTGCATGGCGAGCAGCGTCGCCGCCGGCACTTTGTCCTCCAGCGCCTCGACCCGTTCGTGGAACGCGGCAAGACCGAAGGCTTCGCGCGCCACCCAGGCGGCCTTGGCGACCGCGACCGGTGCCGCGCCGCTTTCCCCTGCCAGACGCCCGAACGCCGCCGCGCCCATGCGGTTGACCAGTTCGTTGGTCATCGCCGTGCCGATCAGTTCGCGGCGCAGCCGGTGCCGGTTGATCTGTTCGGGGAACCGCGCCCGCAGCGGTGCGGGAAAATACGCGTCGAGTTCGGTTTGCAGCAGCGGATCATCGGGCAGCCGCGAGCGGTCGATCGCATCGGCCAGCCACAGCTTGGTCTGCGCCAGCATCGTGCAGCATTCGGGGCGCGTCAGCCCCTGCTGCGCGGCGGCGCGCACCGCCAGCGCCGCATCGTCGGGCATGCCCGCCACCGCGCGGTCGAACGAACCGTGCGCCGTCAGCACGTTCATCAATGCGGCATAGGCGGGAATATTCGCCGCCCCGCCCAGCGCGTCGAGCGAGATCGCCTGCGACTGCTGGTGATTGTCGCGCAGCACCAGTTGCGCCACCTCGTCCGTCATGTGGCGCAGCAACTGCACGCGCGCTTCCTCGTCGAGCAGACCGGACGACATCGCGTCGGCGAGCAGGATCTTGATGTTCACCTCGTGGTCCGAGGTCGACACCCCGGCCGAATTGTCCAGCGCGTCGGTGTTGATGCGCACGCCGTTCTGCGCCGCCTCGATACGCGCCGCCTGGGTCACCCCCAGATTGGCGCCCTCGCCCACCACACGGGCACGCACCTCGCGCCCGTCGATGCGGATCGCATCGTTGGCGCGATCGCCCGCCGCACCGTGCCCTTCGGTGCTGGCCTTCAGATAGGTGCCGATGCCGCCGAAATACAGCAGATCGACGCGCGCTTTCAGAATGGCGCGGATCACCTCGTCCGGTTCGGCGGCCTCGGCATTCAGGTCCAGCAGCGCACGGACCTGCGGCGAAAGCGGCACCGTCTTCGCGGTGCGCGCGAACACGCCGCCCCCGGCGCTGATCAGTTTGGCGTCGTAATCCGCCCACGACGAGCGCCCCAGCGCGAACAGACGCGCGCGTTCGTCATACGAAACCGCGGGATCGGGCGCCGGGTCGAGGAAAATGTGGCGATGGTCGAACGCCGCCACCAGTTGCGTTTTGCGGCTGACCAGCAGACCGTTGCCGAACACGTCGCCCGACATGTCGCCCACCCCGACGCAGGTGAATTCACGCGCCTGGATGTCGTGATCCATTTCGCGGAAGTGCCGCGCGATGTTCACCCACGCGCCGCGCGCGGTGATGCCCATGCCTTTGTGGTCGTAGCCCTTCGACCCGCCCGAAGCGAACGCATCGCCCAGCCAGAACCCGTATTCCGCCGACAGCTCGTTGGCGATGTTGCTGAACGTCGCGGTGCCTTTGTCGGCCGCCGCGACGATGTACGGATCGTCGCCGTCGCGCGCTGCGACACCGGCTGGGCGCATCACGTCCTGACCTGCCAGATTGTCGGTGACATCGAGCATCCCGCCGATCAGCATGCGATACGCGGCGATACCCTCGGCCTGCAGCGCCTCGCGGTCCTTCGCGGCATCGCCGGTCACTGCGGGCGGTTTCTTCAGCACGAAGCCGCCCTTCGCGCCAACCGGCACGATGATCACGTTTTTCAGCATCTGCGCCTTCAGCAGGCCCAGCACCTCGGTGCGGAAATCCTCGCGCCGGTCGGACCAGCGGATGCCGCCGCGCGCCACCTTGCCGCCGCGCAGGTGACAGCCTTCCATGCGCGCGCCGTGCACCCAGATCTCGGCCATCGGGCGCGGCGCCGGCATATCGCCCGCCTTCGCGCAGTCGATCTTCAGCGCGATATACGGTTTGGCACCGTCGGCCTGGAAGAAATTGGTGCGCACGATGCCGTCCAGCATCGCCTTCAGCCGGCGCAGAATGCGGTCCTCGTCGGGACTGGCGATGGCGTCGAGCAGCACCTTCCAGCCGGCCGCATCATCGGTGCGCGCCCCATCCGGTGCGAAACGCGCGTTGAACGTGTCGACCAGCCAGCGCACCGCCGCCGGCTGCGCGGCCAGCGCCGCTTCCACCGCGCGCTGGCTGAACGGAAAGCCGGTCTGCCGGCACCATTTGAACATCGCCCGCAGCAGCCATGCCTCGCGCCAGTTGATCCCGGCGCTCAAGACCAGACGGTTGAACCCGTCGGCCTCGATGCGGCCCGACCAGATGGCCATCAGCGTCGCGTGCAGCGCCGCGCCGTGCAGTTCCAGATCGACCGGCGCGCCGTCGGCGCTTTCGATGTCCAGATACTGCATCGACATCGGCGCGCAGCCGGCCGGGCGCAGCGCGTGCGCGGTTTCCTCGACGACGCGCACCCCCAGCGTTTCGATCAGCGGCAGAATGTCGGACAGCGCCAGCGCCTTGCCGATCCGCGCCAGCTTCAGCACGAATTCCTGCGGGCCGGTGCCCGGTCTGCGGCCCGGCGTCAGGCACAGGGTCTGCTCGCGCCGCGCCTGTTCCAGCAATGCGATATCGGCCAGCGCCTCGGCGGCGTTATGGCGTTCGGTGTAGGAGGCGGGAAACGCCTCGGCCCAGCGCGTCACGACGTCCTGTGCACGTTCCTCGCCCAGATTCTCGACCGCCACATCGGACAGGTGATCGGCGAAACTGCGCGCCGCCTGCGCCATGGCGCGCTCCAGCGCCGCGACATCGACGTCGGGGCGCTTGTCCGGCGTGGTCGCGACCACGAAATGCGCGCGCGCCAGTGGATTGTCGCCGATCGTCACATACGAAACCGACAACCGCCCTTCGTAAGCATCGGCGACCATCTGCCCCAGCCGGTTTTCCAGCACGGTGTCGAAGCGGTTGCGCGGGATGTAGGTCAGCACCGACACGAACCGTCCGAACGGGTCCGGACGCACGAACAGCGCCAGACGCGGGCGGATCTGCAGCGACAGCACGCCGCGCGCCGCTTCGAGGATCTGCACGTCGTCGGCCTGGAACAGTTCGTCGCGCGGCCAGGTTTCCAGAATGTTGCCCAGTGCCCGGCTGTCGTGCGAGTCCGGTGTCAGCCGAGCCAGCGCGTGAATCCGCGCGATCTTTTCCTTGAGGATCGGCACCGAGCGCGGATTGCGGTTATAGGCGGTAGCCGCGAACAGCCCCAGAAACAGATGTCCGCCGTTCACCCGCCCCTGCGCGTCGAGCGTCTTGACCAGCACCACGTCGCAATGATGCGGGCGGTGCACGGTGCTGCGCAGATTGGCCTTCGCCACCAGCACGCGCTGCGCCGCATTGTGCAGCCCGGTCAGCACCGCACCCGACAGGCTGGCCGGGTCGCGCAGCACGTCGAACACCGGAATCGCCGCATCACGCAGCACGCCCAGCGCGGTGTCCGTCGCAATCTCGATCCCATCGTCCGTCAGTGCGTAGTGGCGGTAGCCGGTCAGCACGAAATTCCCGTCGCGCATCCAGCCCAGAAACGCGCTTTCGGCGCCATCGTGCGGCAGGATCGCCTCGGCCTGCTCCAGCCGCGTCGCCATGGCCGGAAAATCGGCGATGACGACGCGCACATCGTCCAGCACCCGCGACAGTTCATCCGCCACCGTGGCGAATTTTTCCGGCGGCACCCCGGGACCGAAGCAGATCTGCATCATCGATTCCGCAGCCCCGGCCGGGTCCAGCGCTTGCAGTTGGCCATCCTCGGCACGCCGCACGCCGATAACCGGATGCACCAGCGTCTGAATCGACAGATCCATCCGCCGCAGCGCCCCCAGCACGCTGTCGACCAGGAAACGCATGTCGTCGGTGACGATCTCGGCCACCGCGAACGAGCTTCTGTCCGCATGCATCTGCTGATGCGGCGCGATCACCCGCACCGCCGGCACCCCCGGCAGACGCTGCTGCGCATGATCCCAGAGCGACAGCACGGACGCTGCAACGCCCTCGGGGGTCTGCGGCAAAAGATCGGCATCGGCGAGGCCGGATTCCCACAGGGCGGCGAACCGCTCCAGACGGTCGGCACTGCCGGGGCGCTGCGTCTTCAGGATTGCCCGCACCTGCGCCATGAACGCGCCGCGAGCCGGACCCGCAGCATCCCCCGCCGAAGCTGTTACTGCCGGCATCGCACCTTACCTCCGTAAGTATCTCGACCGTGTCACCACAGGAATACCACGCCTTTTTGGAAAAACCATGCAACCCGCAAGAGTTTTCATTTTCTTATGGGAACAAGATGAGGAAATACCTCAAAATGACGTTCTTTATATAAATAACCACGCTTATGTTGTTTTGCTTTCGGTTTGACGCCCGCTGCCGGTTGCCGTTATGGGATTTAAATACTAATTAAATGCACCGCACATCGGCAATAATTCGGTATATAGCCCTTGCTGCTTTTTCGATTGCCGTGCAAATTCCCACTTCCTGCGTCGGTTGAAATTTGTTAATCTTTGATCGTTCTCTTCTCTGCATGGAGTTATTTGGCATGTTCCGTCGCGCCCTTGCGGCTCTTTTTATTGGTACGTTTGCCGTACTTGGCACGAGTGCCATGGCTCAGGACAACCCGTCCTACAACCTCGTCAACAATAGCGGCCGCGTCATCGAAACATTCCGCACGTCGCCGGTCAGCGACAACGAATGGGGCGAAGACCGCCTCGGCAGCCGGGTACTGGCCAGCGGGCAGCGCTTTGCCGTCCGCCTGCCGCGCGGCGAGTGCGAATATGATATCCGCGTGACGTTCCAGGGCGGCGGCCGCTACGAACGCCGCGAAGTCAATGTCTGCGAAACCGCGGATGTGGTCATCGGGCCGGACGACATCATCGAACCGCAGCAGGGCAGCCCGTCGCTGCGTATCCGCAACACCTCGCGTCAGGCCATCAACGAGGTTTATGCGACGACCACCGACGTGGACAACTGGGGCAACGACCGTCTTGGCCGTTCCGTGCTGGCGGCCGGCCAGTCGCGCACCTTCTCGCTGCCGCAGGGCTCGTGCGAATATGATATCCGCGTCGTCTTCGCCGATGGATCGGACACGGAACGCCGCGAGGTTGACCTGTGCAACAACAGCGAACAGACCTTCCGCGAAGGCAACTGATTTGCGGTTAAACTGTCGTTACGGCTGAAATAAAAACTGCCCGTCATACCTTGTGTGGCGGGCAGTTTTTATTGACGGACTCCTCCAAAAATATTAACAAGTAGTTAATTTCTAATGTTGCCTAATTTCGGGGAACTTTCGTGAGTCGCAGCATTCTGGCTTCGTGTCTGACCCTGGGACTGGCCATAACCGGCCATGCAACCGCGCAGACACAACAGAACCCGTCGTTCAACCTGCTGAACCGTGGCAATCAGATCATCTTCGTCATCAACGTCTCGCCCACCTCGAACCCCCGATGGGGGGAGGACCGGCTGGGCGACGAGGTCCTCGAACCTGGCCATTTTCTGCCCATCCGCCTGCGTAGCGGACAGTGCCGCAACGACATTCGGGTCATCTACGACAACGGTACCTACGAAGAGCGCCGCAACCAGAACACCTGCGCCATCACCGATGTCACGTTTGACGGCAGCGACGCCACCGCGCCGAATAACCGGCGCGGTTCCGGCGCCACGCCGCCGCCTCGGAACCGACAGGAGCCGGCGCAGCAGAACCAGCCGGCCCTGCACATCGTCAACAATTCCGGTCAGTCGATCCAGGCCGTCCATGCCTCGCCCACCAGCAACCGTTCATGGGGGCAGAGTCTGATCCGCCGCCGCATTCGCGATGGCCATGCGCAGCGGATCACCCTGCCGCGCGGCAGCTGCATGTACGACATTCGCGTCACCTTCGCCGACCACACGGACGATCAACGCCGTAACATCAACCTTTGCACAAATCAGGAACAGGCATACGAATGACAAGATATTTCATTTTAGCCTTCATGCTGCTGGCGACGGCCCTGCCGGCAACAGCGCAGTCGAACCGCCCGAGCGCCGAACCGCGCCAGGCGCAGCGTCAGGCAACGGTCCAGAACAGCAGCCAGCAGACCATCACCGAGATCTATTCCTCGCCGACCAGCGACAATGACTGGGGGCCAGACCGGTTGGGCAGCGAAGTCCTCGCCGCAGGTAATTCGCACCGCATCCGCTATGGCCGGACCAGCGAATGCCGGTTCGACTTCAAGGTCGTCTATGACAATGGCGCCATCGAAGAACAACGCTCGGTCGATATCTGCCGTAACAGCACCGTCGCGTTCGACGGATCGAACGCCGTCTCGCGCAGCGGCCGCAGACAGCGCGGCAACGCCGGTGGCGAACAGCACAGCGTTGAACTGACCAACGGTTTCGAACGCACGATCTACGCCGCCTATATGACCGACGAGGAAGACCCCAGCGATACCACGGCCGAACTCAGCTGGAGCGACGATCTGTTCGGCAGCAACATGCTGGAAGCCGGAAATTCGCTCACGCTGAACTACACCGGTCAGTGCGTCGTGCGCCTGCGCATCGTGTTCGACAATTTCGCGGCGGAGGAACGCACGGGCATCAACATCTGCGACGGAGCGAAGATCACCGTGCGTCCGGGCTGGACCACCTCGGAAAATTTCGAGACCGATCCGTCGCCGCAGGACCAGGCCAACGCGACCGGCCGTAACAGCTTCCGTCTGGTCAACCGCACGGGCGAGGAAATCCTGATCGTCTATGCCAACCGCGACGGCGCGGGCCGTGGGCCGGACCGTCTGGGCAGCAACACGCTGCCCGACGAGGAAACCTTCGACATCCGCGTCGGGAGCATCCGCTCGGACCGCTGTCTGTATACCGTCACCATCGTCTACGCCAGCGACCGCAGCGACGAGACCCGCACGGGCATCAACCTGTGCACCACGGAAGAACTGGTGATCGAAGACGGCTGGACCAGTGCCGATCTGTCCGCGCCGCGCGCACCGCGCGCTGCGTCGGCCCCGAACGCGCGCAACAGCTTCCGCCTGGTCAACCGCACGGGCGAGGAGATCCTGATCGTCCACGCCAACCGCGACGGCACGGGCCGCGGGCCGGACCGGCTGGGCAGCAGCACGCTGCCCGACGGCCAGACGTTCAACGTGCGGGTCGGTCGCATGGACCCCGCGCAGTGCCTCTACACCGTCACCATCGTCTACAGCGGCAGCCGCAGCGACGAGACCCGCACGGGCATCAACCTGTGTGCCATGGAAGAACTGGTGATCCAGGACGGCTGGACCAACGCCGCGCTGCCCAGCCGGGGCGCTATCCGCAACGGCAGCACCACGCCGATCGTGCAGTTGTTCGTCCACCGGCCGAATGAACCGCGTGGCGAAGACCGGCTGGCCAACGGCACGCTGGGCGCCGGCGCGACCTTCCATGTGCCGCCGGCCGGCGGGCAGTGCCAGTATCAGGTGGTCGGCATTTTCCGCGACGGGCGCCAGGCTTCGACCACGGCGGATCTGTGCAAGCCGGAAGGGGTCACCCTGCAATGAATCTGCGTCCCTGGGTTTTTGGCCTTGCGCTCGTGCTGCCGATGGCGGCACAGGCGCAGCCGCAACCGCCCGCCCAGCAGGATATCGCGCCGGCGCTGCGCGGCACCTATGCCGCGCCCAGCTGCGCCGACCCCGCCCATGTCCTGCACGTCACCGCGCGCAGTCTGCTGCGCATGGAACGCGGCGGTACTGTGCGCCTGTACCGCGGCCAGAGCATCGCCACGCAAAACGGCTGGACCATCCTGAACGGCACCGGTCCCGAATCGCCACGCATCACGCTGCGCGCCGCCGGACAGAACGTGGATGAAGTCATCCCCGATGCCAAGCTGCGCGATGACCAGCTGCCCGGAGACACACAACCCCTGCGCTATGCACGCTGTACCGAGGCCCCCGCGGCGCTGGCCGCCCAGGCGGAAGGCATCGCCTTTCTGCACAACCTTGAAGCCATGGAGCCGGCCTGCCAGAACGGCCCGACCCAGGCCTGCCTGGAAGCCTTTCTCGCCCAGGCCGACGTGAGCGGGGACGGCACCCTCTCCACCGCCGAGGTGGCGCGTGTGGTGCGCGGCGCGGTGTGGACCCTGCAGGTGCTCGACGGCGCCAGGCTCGACGATCTGGCCGCCGGATATCTGGGCTCGGTCACCCTGGGCACGTCGCTGGCACAGATCCTGGTGCAGGCCTACGACTACGACAATTCAGGCACCCTTTCGCTGGCCGAACTGACCCGCGACCGCCAGCCCTTCCCGCTGGTGCCGGGCGCACGGTCCGCAGCCGCGCCGCCGGTGCCGCTGGACAGTCTGTTGCAGCAGATGCGCCCGCTGCGCAGCGGATTGACCGATGTCGGCCGGTTCCTGTTCGGCCACCGGCACTGAACACGACGCGGGGCCGGTGCGAAACCGGCCCCGTTTTCACTTGACGGCACCGCCGTAGGCGCGCATCCGCCAGCCCATGAGCGCATCCTTCGTCACCCCGCCCGAAACCTCCGCCGCCGACGCCATCGCCGCCATCGGCGACGAACTGGCGCTGTTCGACGACTGGATGGACCGTTACCAGCAGATCATCGACTGGGGCCGCGCGCTGCCCGCCTTCCCGGCCGCCTGGCAGGACGACGCACACCGCGTGCCGGGTTGTCAGAGCCAGGTGTGGATGGAAGCCACCGAACGCGACGGGCGGATGTTCTTCGCCGGCACGTCGGACGCAGCGATCGTCTCGGGGCTGATCGCGCTGCTGCTGCGGGTTTATTCGGGGCGCAGCCGGGCCGAGATCCTGAGCACCGATCCGGTGTTCCTCAAAGATCTGGGGCTGACGGCGGCCCTGTCCACCAACCGCGGCAACGGCATCGCCGCCATGGCGCGCCGGATCCAGGACGTCGCCGGGCAGGAACCGTAACGCACCGTTCGCCGGAACAGGCTAACGCGCTTGGTTCATGCATTTCTCTTCCGCGCCACCAACCTTCGATCCGTCACACCTACGCCCGGCGGCGCATCCGGCTTGCCGATCTGCTGCGGGAAAGTGCCGAGCTGGAAATCGTTCATGCCGAGGACGTCCATCGTCTGCGTCTGACCCGCAACGGCAAGCTGATCCGGACGAAATGAAATTTACCTGACGCCGGCCCGCCAGCGCCGCCAGCCGTTGCGGCGCAGATCGCAGGCCGGGCAGTCGCCGCAGCCCATGCCCCAGTCGTGCCGGGTTTTCGTGTCACCGCGATAGCACGACAGGGTATGGTCGCGCACCAGCGCCACCAGCGCCGCGCCGCCCAGTTGCTGCGCCAGTTCCCAGGTTTCGGCCTTGTCGCGCCACATCAGCGGCGTTTCCACCACCATGCGCCGCGCCAGCCCGAGGTTCAGCGCCACCTGCAACGCCTTCAGCGTGTCGTCGCGGCAGTCGGGGTAACCGGAATAATCGGTCTCGCACATGCCGCCGACCAGCCGGCGGAGACCGCGCCGGTAAGCGATCATCGCCGCGGTGGTGAAGAACAGCAGATTGCGCCCGGGCACGAAGGTGGTGGGCAGGCCGTCCGCGCCGTAAGCGATTTCGGCCTCGCGCGTTAATGCCGTGTCGCTGATCTCGGCGATCACCGGCAGCGCGACCATATGGTCCTCGCCCAGCTTCGCCGCCCAGTGCGGAAATTCCGCACGGATCTTTTCGCGCACCTGCCGGCGTGCATCCAGTTCGGCGCGATGACGCTGGCCGTAATCGAAGCCGACGGTCTCGACGCGCGAAAACCGCGCCAGCGCCCAGGCCAGACACACGGTGGAATCCTGCCCGCCGGAAAACAGCACCAGCGCGGTATCGGTTTGCAAAGCATCGGTCATATTGTGCAATCCTGGATCATCATCCCTGAGATACCAGCTCCCATGGCGGCAATGTCAGCTGCAATTCCGGATCGAGTTGCAATGCCTGCACGAACGCATCCCACGGCAGACAGCGCCAGGCTGTTTTACCTCGCCAGGCGAAGGCCCGCTCCAACGATGGCACATAAAGCAGCAACGGGAATTCGTGATCAAAACTGCCGGCTGGGATGGAATGGAATGCACCCGTTTGTACATGCCACAGGATCGCCAGATGCTGGCTTTCGCGCTCCCTGTAGCCCTGTATCTCCAGCACTATCCAGCCCGCCGCCATCGGACGCGGCGTTATATGACAGCCGGACGGAACGCCAAGGCTATCCAGACAGAGCGTCTGCAATGCCCCGGTTTTCATATCCAGCCGGCACAGCGTCACCTGCTGAATGGGCCATCCTTTTTCGGACAGCAGCCTGGCCGGACCGTAGCCGACGAAACAGACCTCGCTGTCCCCCACCGGACAGAAATCGTCGATCTGCGTGACCCCCCACTGCGGCGGCAGCGCCACGCGCAACGATGCCGCACAGGCGTCGAGATGCACGATGCCCTTTGCCGTCACCGCCCACACACCGCCCGCCGCACACAGATACAACCCGCCATCGCGCGTCCGGAACAGCCCGACCTGTGCGCCCTTCGCGCTGATATACGGCGCTTCCGGCCGGTTCAGCTGCACAGCATCCAGCAGACGGCCCTGCGTGTCGTAGCGCAGCACGAAACTGTCCCACGCTCCGGTCTCTTCCGTCTGCGGCCTGCAAGCAGCCAGCACAAGCTGTTCGTCCAGCCAGCGAAAGGCGATATCACCGGCGCCGTCCACATACTGACCGAGCGAACGCAGCCGCGTCCATGCCGGCGCCGGGATATCCAGCCCCATGCCGATATAGACTTTATTCGTCTGCTCGCGGAAAGAGCGCGCCGCGCATATTCCGTCGGCGCGGCGCTGCACGCTTTCCAGCAGAATCATCTTGTCCAGATCGGGCCGCAGAAAATCGATCTCGTGCTCTCTGTCCTCCGGATTGGAAGCCCCTCTGTCCCAGCCGGCAAGATCGACGATCGCCTGCCTGTATGACCCATCATCGTCACACGCCGAACCGAGCGCCAGCGAACCGTGCAGCAGTTCCCGAATGTCAGGTGCGTCGTCCCACGCTTCGTCCCACAACCGGACCTCCTTCGTGTGCCGCGGGGGATTTTTGTGCCCCCATGCCAGCCCCTTCACCCGGCAGAGCTTCGACTTCAGCGGTGCAGACGCGGCCAGAATTTCTTCCTCATCCATCCCGGACAGCATTTCGGGCGGCATTTCCACCTCGCCCAGCCGGTACCAGGCCGTGTCCGGAGGCGCTGCGCCGGTTTCCAGCAACGCGAACATGACGCAGTCCCCCTGCGTGTCGACGGAATACAGCGCATAGCCGGCAGCCGAGAGTTCCTGCCCCAGCATGTCCAACCCTTCATCGAACGCTGTATTCCACAGCGATTCCGCAAATTCCTCCATCTCGCTGCCCTGAAGCACAGCAACCTCCGGATATGTCCCCCTCAAATCATAAAAGACATCCGCCAGTTCACACTTCCAGTCGATTTGCGACGTCAGCGGCAAAGGATCGAGATAAAATTCTTCTTCCATGGTCTTCGTTCCGGACGATCATGCGTAACAGTAAATGGCATCGCCGCCGTTGGACAACACCAACGCGGCACCGTTCTGCGGGGCAACGGTCATGTTCCGTCCGGCATCGTTTCCGTTTTCCGCATGTCCCAATCCGGCATATTCAGCCGGTTTTTCGGTTTTTCCCGAATGCTGTGCAGAAACGCCGTCCAAGGCAGGCCGCGATACGTCGTGCGTTCCTCCATATGCCGCGCGAAAACGCGCCCGACGTCAGGCACGTAAAAGAAATCCGGATTTGCAGTGCCGAAACTTCCCACCGGAATGGCATAAAACGCCCCCGTCGGCACATGCCACAGCACAGCCAGATGGCGGACTTTGTACCCGTCCGCCGCCATATCCAGCAGCACCCAGCCGTCTTCCGCCGCACGCGGATGGACCAGACACCCGACGGGAAGTTTAAGACCGTCCAGACACAGGCTGCGCAACGCGCCCGTCTGCATGTCCAGATGATACAGGGTCAGCGCCTGCGCCCCCGGGTTATCCGGCACCACCCGGTTATCGTGACTCACGAAGCAAAGACCGCTGTCCCCCGCCGGGCAGAAGCCGCTGCTGCGGCACCGGTTTTCCCGGGTGACCGGCAGTGCAGCCGTGTATACGCCGAGGCGACGCACCCCATCTCGCATCACTGCCCACAGACTGCACTCGGCACAGAAATACAGATTGCCGTCCCGTGTGCCGCACATCTCCACCGACCGGTCGATCAATTCGATCCGTTGCGCACCCCTTGGTAGCGGTGTGGCGTCCTGCATCTGCCCCGTTGCATCGTAACGCAGGATGAAATTGCGTGCCGGCTGCACCTTACCGAGGCGCGGCTGATGGCTGAGCACAATCAGTTGATCGCCCAGCCAGCGAAAGGCGATCCTCGGGTATTCCGGATCGACATACTGATCCAAAGACTGCACCGGTACCCATTCCGGCAACGGCATGTGCAGCGTACCGATACAGACCCCCCTCACGTTGGGGCGATTATAAAGCTCCTTGTAAAATAACGTCGCACAGACCCCATCCGTGCGTCGCTGCAACGTGTCCAGATGCGCATGCTGCCCCAGGCCGCGCAGAACACCGGTCTGCAGGTCGGCATAAGCGGGGCGGGTGTGCGCCGGCATGGCCGCCCACGCGGCAAGATCGACGATCACATCGTAAGACCCGTTGTCCCGGTTCCGATAAAACGCCAATGCGCCGCATAACGGGCGTAGCGGAAGCACCGACCTGTCGGCGCACGTGATCATATCGTCCCACAACTGCGCCGGACGTTGCGTTGCGGGTATTTTTCTGCCCCACGCCAGCTTCTTGCGACGGCAGAGCCGGCCCGTCAGCTCGGCTTCCACCGCATCCAGATAAAGTGCTTCCCGTGTCGGCGCATCCGCCGTCGTATATAAAACTTCGGCCGGCTCCGCCGACACGGATGGCAGGATGAACCGGCAATCGTCACTGCCCGTATCGAGCGCGTAGAGCGCGTATCCGTGGGCCGATAATGCCTGCCCCAGTGTATCCAGGCCGTTTTCCAGTGAATCGTTTTGCTGATCCGCCGCGCATTGCACGATCGCATCGCTGCGCAGCACGGCGACATCGGGGTAGGCGTCCTGCAGCACAGCAAGTGCATCCGCCGTCCGGTCTTTCCAGTCAATCATCCCGGTAATCGGCCATTCGCCAAAACACGCATCTGGTTCCGCCACCAGCCGTCCTCCTGCCCATCTGCCAGCAATGCGCGCATTCGCCGCCTGCAATACTTACTGAATATCATCTAGCCTTGACCAGAAATTCCATCACACATGACCGTATGAGTCTGAAACGCCACGCCATCACCAGCGCTGCCTGGGCACTGAGCGGATCGTTGCTCGAACGCGCGCTCGGGTTCATCTTTTTCGCCGTGGTGATCCGCCATGTCGGCGTGTCGCAGGTCGGGTTGATCGCCATCGCCGCCACACTGGTCGACCTGACCACCGCCATCTCGTCCACCGGGTTCGGCGAGCGCGTGATGCGCGATCGCGATCTGACGCACACCGAAACCTCGACCGTGTTCTGGGTGCATACCGGTCTGTCGCTGGGTATGGCGCTGGTTCTGGCCGGCGTCGCGCCATGGATCGCGGATTTCTACGAACAGCCCGATCTCGGCCTGGTGATCCCGGTACTGTGCATCGCCATCGTGCTGAATGCGTGGATCGTGGTGCCGAGCTCGCTGCTGGCGCGCGATTTCAGATACCGGAGTCTGGCCACGCTGTCGGTCGGCGCGACGATCGCCAGCGGCCTCGTCGCGCTGCCTTTGGCGATCGCCGGCGCGGGCGCCTGGGCGCTGGTCGCACAACGTCTGGCCGGCAGTATTTTTTATGCACTGACCGTGGGGTTCATTTCTCACTGGCGGCCGGCCTTTGCGTTCTGTCCGCGTACCGCACGCGGCACCATCGCTTTCGGCCTGCCGCTGCTGGCCACCACCACCATCCAGACACTGGCCAATTCGATCCTGATCCTGGTCGGCGGATACATGCTCGGCCCCGTCGCGGCGGGGTTTCTGCGCGTCGCGCAGCGCCTGGCCGACATGCTGCAACAGGTCGCGCTGATGCCAGTCTCGCGCGTCTATATGCCAGTATTTTCCAGCATCGGCGCCGATACCGGCCGGCGGCACAACGCCATTCTGCGCATCGTCGATACGATGAGCATCGCGCTGATGCTGGTCTTCGGCATGACCGCCGCAATCGCCGGCCCACTGGTGCAGGTGGTGTTCGGCGCCGATTGGTCCGCCGCCGCGCCGCTGTTCGTCATCATGAGTCTGATCGCCCCCAGCCTGCCGATCGGCGGGTTGTTGTGGCCCGTTGCGGCGGCGCTCGGGAAGACACGCTACGTACTGTATTTCGCGGTCATGAACGTCGCATTGCAGTTCGTGCTGGCCGGCATCGGCGTCAACTTCGGCATGGAGGCGCTCACCGCGTCCAACACCCTGCGCGCCTGGATCATGATCGTCCCCAACGCACTGTTCCTCGCCCATGTCTCGAACACGCCGATCCGCCCGGTACTGGCGTTGCTGATCGCACCGAGCCTCGCCGCGTGCGCCGGATGGAGTGCAGCGCACTGCGTTCCCGCCCCCCTGAACAGCGCGTTGCTGCACATCTGCGTCAGCGCCGGCGTGTTCGGCGTTACCTATCTCGCCATCCTGTTGCTGCTGGCGCGTTCACGGCTGGCCGGCCTGTTGCAGCAGGCGCGCGCCCTGCTGCCGCAGCACGCGCATCAGGGTTGAATGCGCCGGTTCTGTCTGCCGCACCTCTTCATGTGAGCGGGTGAGCCCACCCGATCACGCTCCGCTCTGGCGCATCAGCCCCAAAGCGAGCAGTTGCGCCGAACCTTCAAACCGTTCACTGACCGCCCCGCACAGCGACACCCCCGGATGGGCGTTCAGATATGCCAGATAACGCGCGTATTCGCGCCCCATGTCGTAATGCTGCTTGCGGGCCACTTCTTCCTCGGCACGGGCATGAAAGTCGCGCAGAAACTTGAAATGCAGAATCACCCCCTGCATCGTCGACAGCACGCATGGGTTCAGCAGATGCGTGCTGGCCTGAAACGCCATCCCGGCCCGCCAGCGCACCAGCGGCACCTTGGTCAGCATCGGCGGCAGCGGGTCGCGCAGTGATGTCACGATGCGCTTCAGGCCCGGGGTCCGCTCGGCATGGTCGAGCAGCCGGCGCTTGTAATGCCGCCAGCGCCGGCCGCGCAGCAGTTCGGGGTAGAAGCACCGCAGGCGCACGCCGCCCCACAGCGATTCGGGCGGAAACTGCGCATCGGCGCGTTCGGTGAAATACGGCGCGCGATCGAACATCGGCGCGACATCCAGCAGATCCTGCCCGTCCCGCGGCGCGGCATCGGCCAGCGGCCCGGGCGGATACATGTCGAGCAGCGGAAACCGCATCGCCTCGGCCCCCTCGGCATCGAGCGCCGCGCACAGATCGTGCAGCGAACGATGCTCGTACTGCGGATAGGCGATCAGCTCGTCGGCATCCAGCACCAGACACCAGTGCCCGGTGCCATACATGTCGAGCAGCGTGTTGATCCAGTCCACGCCGCAGCGCGACGCCGCATAGGACGCATCGGTGTGAAACAGCATCACGTCCGGCTGGGCGGCCAGATAGCCGTCCGTGCCGTCGTCCGAGCCGTTATCGACGACGATGAACCGCCCTACCCCCAGCGCGCGGTGCCAGGCCAGCATGTGCGGGATGCGCAGCATCTCGTTGCGCACCACCATCACACAGCGGATCTCTTTGGGCCGTGCGGCGAGCAGCGCGGGATGCGCATCGGTCAAAAATCGTTTCTGCATGGCATCGAGTGTGCCGCATCTCCCCCGGCCTGTCAGGGGGAAATCGGCACCCGCCTACGCCGGGCTGCGCCGCAACCAGGACAGCATACCTTCCGCCGCCGCGCGTCCGGTCGCGAAACAGGCCTGCAGCAGATAGCCGCCGGTTGGCGCTTCCCAGTCCAGCATCTCGCCTGCGGCGAACAGACCGGGGATGCGTTTCAGCATGAAGCGCGCATCGACCGCATCCCACACGATGCCGCCCGCCGACGAGATCGCGCGCGCGATCGGCCGTGCCGACAGCAGGTGCACGGGCACGGCTTTGATGCGTTTGGCCAATATACTTTCATCCAACGGCCCGCCTTCGCGCAGCAGCGAGATCGCCACCGGCGTCAGCCCCGCCGTCTTGCGCAGAAAGTTCGACAGCGACTGCCCGCGCCGCGGCGTCGACAAGCGCCGCGTGAGTTCGGCAACCTCCAGATCGGGGCGCAGGTCGAGCGTGATCGTCGCATAACCGTCGGCGGCGATCGCCTCGCGCAGTTGCGCCGACAGCGTGTAAATCGCCCCGCCCTCGATGCCGTGCGTGGTGATCAGCGCCTCGCCACGCACCGTGACGCCCGCATGCGCGACCGCGATGCGTTTCAGCGGTTCACCTTCGAAGCGCGTGCGAAACACGTCCGACCACGCGACATCGAAACCGCAATTGCTGGGCTTCAGATCGGCGACCTGCACACCGCGCGCGCGCAGCGGCGCCACCCATGCGCCATCGGTGCCCAGCCGCGGCCACGACGCGCCGCCCAGCGCCAGCAGCGCCGCATCGGCCTGCACGCGCCCGGCATCGAAGCGCAGCGCGCCATCGTCGCCCCAGCCCTGCCATGTGTGACGCAGGCGGAACTCCACTCCCGCAGCGCGCAACCGCGCCAGCCAGGCGCGCAGCAGCGGTGTCGCCTTCATCGCTTTCGGAAACACGCGGCTGCTCGAACCGATGAAAGTCTCCTGCCCCAGCCCGTGACACCAGGCACGCAGATCGTCCGGCGCAAAGGCACGAATCGCCGGTTCCAGCCGTTCACGCGCCGCGCCATAGCGGGTCAGCAATGTCTCGAGATCTCCGGCATGGGTGACGTTCAACCCGCCGAGCCCGGCGATCAGCAGCTTGCGCCCCGGGGTCGGCATGCGGTCGTAGACCGTCACGCGCTGCCCTGCCGCGGCCAGCACTTCCGCCGCCATCAGCCCCGCCGGCCCGGCGCCGATCACCGCCACGTCGCGCATCATGCCAGCCCCAGGCGGCGGCACGCCTCGGCGGCGGCCATCGGCGTGTCGTCCAACGGTGAAACCGGCCAGCTTTCCAGCCGTCCCGCAAAATCGCGCACCCGGCCGTCATCCTGTAGCCCCTGCAGGAACAGCCCGATGCGGCGCGACTTGCCGGGCAGACGCGCGATCATCACCGGGGCCGACGTCGCGCAGGCCTCGCTGACCATCGACACCGAATCTCCCGTCACCACGATCGCATCCGCCACCGCCAGCAGGCCGAAATACGGATTGTCGCCCTGTCCGTCCCAGACCTCGGCGCCCAGCGGGCACAACGTCTCGCGCAATACCTGCACAACCGCCGGGTCGGTGCGGCGCGACGGGGTCAGATACAGGCCGACGCGATCCGCCTGCATCAGCCGCGCCAGTTGCGCCGCCAGTGCCTGCCCCGCCGCACGGTCCAGCGTAAAGCGCCCGTTCGAGCCGCCGACCAGCACGGCGACCAGCGGGCGCGGCAGGTGCGCCAGACGCGGTTGCCAGACACAAGCGGCTTCGGCCAGCCGGGCCGGCGAGACCCGGTGCACCGCGGTGCGCACCGTCACCACATTCGGACCGGACAGCCCGTCGTGCCGGGGGGCGATCACCAGGTCGAACGCATCGAGGCGCATTTTCGGGTTCAGCACCTGCACGGTCTTCGTGCCGCGCCGGCCCAGCGCGGCGACCACCGGGGCGGCGACGTTGCCGCAGCCCACCGCCACATCCGGCCACGGGGCCGCCAGTGGCGGCGTGCCGACCACAGCGGACAGCGGCGCGGGCCAGAACCGGCCGGGCAGCCAGTCCCACGGCAGGCGGGCGCACAGCGTGTGCGCGATGGCATCAAGCCCCATCGCCTCGGCCAGGCCCTCGGCCTGAGCGCGCGTGCCGGCCAGATTTTCGGCCAGCGTCCAGGCCAGCGGAGATTTCGGTGCGGACATGGCGCGATAGGCCGCCGCTTTGCCGCTCAGGTCAAGAGCCGAGCCCACGTTCCCAGGCCAGCGCCTGCGCGACCATCTCGGGCAGGTCGCAGGTCGGCTGCCAGTTCAGCATGCGGCGGATTTTATCGGTCGCCGCGACCAGCGCCGCCGGATCGCCGGCGCGGCGCGGCGCGACCTCGACCTTGAAGTCGACGCCCGAGACGCGCCTGACCACCTCGATCACCTCGAACACCGACAATCCGCGCCCGAAACCGCAGTTGAAGGTCTGGCTGGCGCCACCGCCGCGCAGATGCTCCAGCGCCAGCACATGGGCGCGCGCCAGATCGCTCACCTGGATGTAATCGCGCAGGCACGACCCGTCCGGCGTCGGGTAATCGTCGCCGAACACCGCAAGGCTCGGGCGGCGGCCCAGCGCCGTCTGACAGGCGACGCGGATCAGGTGCGTGGCGCGCGGCCCGGACTGCCCGGCCCGCCCGGCCGGGTCCGCCCCGGCGACGTTGAAATAGCGCAGGATGGCGTGTTTCAGCCCATAGGCCGCATCCGCATCGCGCAGCACCCACTCGCTCATCAGCTTCGAGCGCCCGTACGGATTGATCGGGTCGACGGGCTGGTCCTCGATCACCGGCATCTTCGCGGGCTCGCCGTAGACCGCGGCGGTCGACGAGAAAATGAAATGCTTCACCTCGCCCGCCACCACGGCCTCGATCAGCGTGCGGGTCTTGCTGGTGTTGGACAGGTAGTAATCGAGCGGATCGGCGACCGAATCCGGCACCACGATCTTGGCCGCGAAATGCGCGATGGCGGTGACCTTGTGGGTGCGGATGGTGTCCAACACCAGCGCGCGATCTGCCACATCTCCCTTCACGAACGGCACGTCCGCCGGCACGAATTCGCGCCGCCCGGTGGACAGATCGTCGAGCACGACGACCTTTTCCCCGGCGTCGCGCAGCGCGAACACCATATGGCTGCCGATATAGCCCGCACCACCGGTTACCAGAACCGTCATGTCTCTTCCTTGTTCTTCTGGCCACGTGCCGTAGCGACGATAGTTTCCAGATCCGCGACTTCTTGGTCTGTCAATTCCGGAAAATGATCAGCTCGCTTATTCTGTCCCAACCTGCCGTTATTCTGCAGACACAGCCTGACAAACAGACCGGCTTTCCGGTCCGGCATATCGACACGCTCCATCACGCCACGCAATGCGGCATCAAAGATCGTAATGAACGCAATTTCGTCGCGCAGATCTGTCGTAATGGTCTTGAGCACACAGTCGTACAGATACTCGGCCAACGCAGTAGCGTCGAAATACCTGTACAGATGGTCAGTCGCGTTCTTCACAAGGACTTCACCCGTATCGCCACGCGACCATTCCCAGTCGATGTAACGCATGATCCTGCCTGAAACCGTCTCGAGCGCTACATCGTAGGCATGACGGTCCCGTGCGATGACGGCTGAAACCGGAAACAAAATTCCCTTCGGCGTAAATCCCGCCTGCGCCAGCGTACGATGGATCAGGAAGCGATGGACCCGCCCGTTGCCATCACCGAATGGATGAATAAACACAAAGGAAAACGCAACCAGCGCCGCAGCGATGACGGCATCCAGACTGCCGCTGCGCGTCGCCGTAGAGACTCTGCCTTCCAGCGCCATCCAGGCATCCATCAGCCCAGGCACGTCATCGGATTTCGGAAAGATACAATGCACACGTTCGCGAAAATCAACTCCCGTTTCACCAATGTACACTTGACCGTTTCGCCAGCCGGAATCCCGATATCTCGGGTCCATGATCATGTTTTGCAGACGCACCAGCGAATCCGTATCCACCTGAAACTGCTCGACATCACGCAAGGCCAGTACAAACCGCTGCGACCGGTCCGGGGTAATCTGCGCGCCTTCGATCTCGAACGTCGAACGCGTTTCCTTGGTGTAGAGATAATCGACCGCACGCGTCAGAATAGCCGGGTCCACGCCCTGCAACAGGTTGCGTGCCTTTAGCCGCGCTCCAAACTGAATGAACCGTTCAAGATTCTTGGTGCGCCGGACGATCGGGCACAACCCGCGAGGGCCGGGCAGATTGTTGATAATACGGTGCCGTAGCGAAATCTGCCCCGTATCCACGCCGAAGTGCTTCTTCGGATCCAGCGCCGGCTCGTTCTTCAACGAGGGTGCATCCTCCAGATCCAGTTTCCGACCGGTCAGGAATTCATAAAAAAACCAGACCCGGCGGCTGTAAATACCGGTCGGCTCGCCCCTGATCCAGCCCGCCAGATCATCGGGAAGAAGACGCACGAATACGTCGCGAAGAATGCGCAGATCCACTGGCTCGTAGCGCATGGCAAATTTCAGCGCCGCCCAAACTCCCGTATCACGTGCATAAGATACCGGATAACGCTCAACCCTGTAGCCACCCTTTTCATGGGTTTTGCGTGTTCCCGAGCCGACGATTGAGATAACGGCAGGAAACGGCACCTCCAGATCAAGGTCCGCAACCAGCCCCATCAGGCCGATGTATCTTTCATGCGCCTGCAGTTCAAAAGGCATCCACCCAGATTCCCGAAAAATCTTCGCTACACGACGGTCATTACACGACTTCATTCGGGGAAACAAAAATTCTTTCGTTCAAATCAAATTTTCCCCGAAAATCTTCGCTCGCGGTAAATCCGCACGCAAAGCTGCAGCTCAATAGTGTTTTGTTTAACAGATTAAACTATTTGAGAAACCGCCGGAATGGTGGGCCGAGAGGACCAGAGCAATACTTTCTCTTCGATGGGGCAGCCAGACTAACGCTGCCAAATTACTTTATCAATATCAATAACTTAAAAGCGGTTTGGCTAATGAGGCCGGGAAGAATTCAAGCTTTCGACCAAGGGATTATAATTCTGCCAGATATGACGTTAGGATGCGGACTCATAACCAGAAACTGATAGCTGCTGCGAGGTGTATGGCACCGAGAAAGTTGGCAGCCAGCCTGTCGTAACGCGTCGCGATGCGCCTGAAATCCTTGAGCCGGCAGAACATGCGCTCGATGGCGTTAC
>JAVBUO010000029.1:0-39083 GCA_031555315.1 Acetobacteraceae bacterium | reverse complement strand
TCAAGCTGTGGCGTCCGGCGACATGGACGGCGCTATGGAATACGTAGTCGTGCTGCTACTAATATCGCTGGTGGCGGTGCTGGCGATCGGCGGGCTCGGGCATTCGCAGCGCCGTTTCCGCAGAAATGAGGCGCGGAAATGAGTTTGTCGCTGAACGTGGCGCGCGAGCTGGATGGGTTCAGGCTCGATATGCAATATAAGCACGAGGCCGGTATCTTGGCGATACTTGGCGAGTCTGGCTCGGGCAAGAGCATGACTCTGCGCATGATCGCGGGCATCGATACGCCGGACAGCGGCTCTGTTACGCTCGGAGGGCGTGCGCTGTATGATTCAAATAAACGCATAAACTTGAGGCCCCAGGCGCGGAAGGTGGGCTACGTGTTCCAGTCCTACGCGCTGTTTCCGCACATGAGCGTTGCGGCGAACATCGCCTTCGGGCTGAAGCAGGACGGCATGCCGAAGGCCGAGCGCGACCAGCGCGTCGAGGAGATGCTGGCGCTGGTCAAGCTGCAGGGGCTGGGCCGCCGCCGTCCGCACGAACTGTCGGGCGGGCAGCGCCAGCGTGTGGCGCTGGCGCGCAGTCTGGCCAAGCGGCCGAAGCTGCTGCTGCTCGACGAACCGCTGGGTGCGCTGGACAAGAACCTGCGCGAGGCGACGCAGTTCGAGCTGGTGAACATTCAGGAAAAGATCGGCACCACCTTCGTGATCGTCACCCACGATCAGGAAGAGGCGATGACGATGGCGACCCGCATCGCGGTGATGGATCGTGGCACACTGATGCAGGTCGGCACGCCGGCCGAGGTCTACGAATACCCGACCAGCCGCATGGTGGCCGAATTCCTCGGCACGGCGAACGTGTTCGAAGGTATCGTGCGCGAACCCGAACGCATCGAATCGACGCAGGATGAAACCTGGTTCATTCCCGATGCCCCGGCGTTAAAGCCGGCGGGCGGGCGCGTGTTCGTTGCGGTCCGGCCGGAAAAGATGCGTCTGCGTCCGGCGACCGAGACCGACAAGGCGGGCGACAACCGCTGCATCGGCAAGGTGCGCGACATCGCCTATTACGGCGACTTCTTCATGTTCGTGGTGGCGTTGCCCGATGGGCGGGCGATCCGTGTCAGCCAGCCGAACCTGAACCGCATCACCGAAATGCCGGTGACCTGGGACGACCGCGTGGTGGTGGAATGGCCCACGCACGCCTCGGTCGTGCTGGCGGAATAACGCCATGCGCCGCGCCACCATCCTTCCCCCGTATGTCTGGCTGCTGCTGTTCTTTCTGCTGCCGTTCGTGATCGTGCTGAAGATCGCGGTCTCGGAATCGCGGGTCGGCGTGCCGCCGTACATGCCGCTGACCAGCTGGGAAGAAGGCGTGATGCTGCTGAAGCTGAACTTCGCCAACTTCTCGATGCTGTTCGAGGAGCCGCTCTACATCAACGCCTATCTGCGCAGCCTGCGGGTGGCGTTCATCTCGGCAACGCTGTGCCTTCTGGTCGGCTACCCGATGGCGCTGGCGATCGCGCGCGCGCCCGAGGAAAAGCGCGACCTGCTGCTGATGCTGGTGGTGCTGCCATTCTGGACCAGTTTCCTGCTGCGTGTGATGGCGTTGATCGGCCTGCTGCAGGACGACGGGGTGATCAACAACGTCCTGATGGGGCTGGGGATCATCGGCGCGCCGATCCGGATGCTGTACACCGAAGGCGCGCTGTATGTGGGTATCGTGTACTGTTACCTGCCGTTCATGGTGCTGCCGCTGTATGCGACGCTGTCCAAGCTCGACCCCACATTGCTCGAAGCTGCCGCCGATCTGGGGGCGAAACCGTTCCGGGCGTTTCTGTCGGTCACGCTGCCGCTGTCGCTGCCGGGGATACTGGCCGGGTTCATGCTGGTGTTCATTCCGGCGGTGGGTGAATTCGTGATTCCGGAACTGATGGGCGGGCCGGGCGCGCAACTGATCGGGCGCGTGCTGTGGACCACGTTCTTTCAGGAACGCGACTGGCCGCTGGCCTCGGCACTGGCGATCGTATTGCTGCTGGTGCTGGTGATCCCGATCGCCATCCTGCAACGCCTGAACGCGCAGCGCGAGGCGGCATGAAGCGCATCCGGTTCCTCACCCTGGCGCTGTGCTTCGGCTACGCCTTTCTGTTCGGGCCGATCCTGCTGCTGGTGGTGCTGTCGTTCAACGACAGCCGGCTGACCACGGTGTGGACCGGGTTTTCGCTGCGCTGGTACGTGTCGCTGTGGAACAACGCCGACCTGATGCGCGCCGCCTGGCTCAGTTTGCGAATCGCGGCGGTGGCGGCGACCGGGGCGGTGGCGATCGGCACACTGGCCGGGTTCGCGCTGTCGCGATTCCCGCGTTTTCCGGGGCGCACGCTGTTCGGGGCGATGACCGCCGCGCCGCTGGTGATGCCCGAAGTGATCACCGGACTTTCGATGCTGCTGCTGTTCGTGGCGATGGCCGATCTGGTCGGCTGGCCGGGCGAACGCGGCGCGACGACGATCGCCATCGCGCACATCACCTTCGGGGCGGCCTATGTCGCCGTGGTGGTGCAGTCGCGTCTGGCCGGGTTCGACCGCAGTCTCGAGGAAGCGGCGATGGATCTGGGCGCACGGCCGTGGAAGGTGTTCACCGTCATCACTCTGCCGCTGATCGCCCCCGCGCTGGCGTCGGGCTGGCTGCTGGCCTTCACGCTGTCGATGGACGATCTGGTCATCACCTCGTTCACGTCCGGGCCGGGGGCGTCGACCTTGCCGATGGTGGTATTTTCGTCCGTAAGATTGGGGCTGACGCCGGAACTGTTCGCGCTGGCAACGGTCATCATCGCCATCGTCACCGGCGCGCTGTTCCTGGCCCTGCGCTTGCAGCGGGTTGCTGCCGCACGGATGGGGGGCTAGGTTCCCGGGGTCGAAGTATACAGACCCGGGATAACCGTTATGAAGCTCACCGCCGAGCGGCTGGACCGCATCAGCCCCAGCCAGACCATCGCCATCACCGCCAAGGCCCGTCAGCTGAAGGCCGAGGGCAAGAACGTCATCAGCCTGTCGGTCGGCGAGCCGGATTTCGACACGCCGCAGAACATCAAGGACGCGGCGATCCGCGCCATTCAGAACGGCGAGACCAAATACACCGACGTGTCCGGCACGCTGACGCTGCGCAAGGCAGTGGCCGCGAAGTTCAAGCGCGAACAGGGAATCGATTACGCACCCGACGAAGTGATCGTCTCGACCGGCGGCAAGCAGGTGATTTTCAATGCGCTGCTCGCCACGCTGGACGACGGTGACGAGGCGATCATCCCGACGCCGTGCTGGGTGTCTTACCCCGACATCGTGGCGCTGGCGGGCGGCAAGCCGGTCTACGTGGCGTGCAGCGAAAACCACGGCTTCAAGCTGCGCCCCGAAGATCTGGAAGCGGCGATCACCCCGAAGACCAAGTGGTTCATCCTGAACAATCCGTGCAACCCGACCGGCGCGTCGTACACGCGCGACGAACTGAAGGCGCTGTGTGATGTGCTGCTGAAGCATCCGAACGTCTGGATCTTCACCGACGACATTTACGAGAAGCTGACCTTCGATGGCACCAAGGCTTACAGCATCGTCGAGATCGAGCCGCAGCTGCGCAGCCGCACGCTGACCATGAACGGCTGTTCGAAGGGTTACGCGATGACCGGCTGGCGTATCGGTTATGCCGGCGCGCCGAAGGAAATCGTCAAGGCGATGGACAAGCTACAGGGCCAATCCACGTCGAACACCTGTTCGATCGCGCAGGCGGCGGCGGTGGAAGCGCTGTCGGGTCCGCAGGACAGCATCGGCGCGATGGTCAAGGTGTTCGAGGAACGCCGCAATCTGGTGGTCGACATGCTCAACCAGGCGCCGGGCATTCGCTGTCAGAAGCCGCAGGGCGCGTTCTATGTCTTCCCGTCGATCCACGGCTGCATCGGCAAGAAGACGAAGAGCGGTGTGGTGATCAAGGATGACGAGGCGTTCGTGACCGCGCTGCTGGAAGAAGAAGGCGTGGCGGCGGTGCATGGGTCGGCGTTCATGTATCCGGGGCATTTCCGCGTCAGCTACGCGACCGACACCGAAGTGCTGCGCGACGCCTGCACGCGCATCCAGCGGTTCTGCAAGAGCCTGAGCTGAAACCGCGGAGAGCGGAGATGGAAAAAGCCGGGGAATTTCCCCGGCTTTTTTAGTGCCGCGTCGGCCGGCGTTACGACAGCCGCAGTACGATGCGTCCGTCGATCCCGCCTTTTTCCATGCGCGCGAAGATGTCGTTGATGTTGTCCAGAGTGTCCCAGCTGAAATGGGACGCCACCTTGCCCTCACCGCCGAACTGCAAGGCCTCCTCCAGGTCCTGGCGCGTGCCGACGATCGAGCCGCGCACCGTGATGCGCTTGAGCACCGTATCGAAGATCGGCAGCGCCATTTTCCCGGGCGGCAGGCCGACCAGCGCCATCGTGCCTTTCGAGCGCATCATGTTGAAGGCCTGCTCGAACGCAGGCGGCGACACGGCGGTGACCAGCACGCCGTGCATGCCGCCGGTCTGCTTGTGCAGCGCGTCGACCGCGCCGGCCTGTCTGGCATCGACGGCGATATCCGCGCCCAGGCTCTTGGCGAGTTCGAGTTTCTCGGGGTGGATGTCGACGGCGGCGACGTGCATGCCCATCGCCTTGGCATATTGCACGGCCAGATGTCCCAGACCGCCGATCCCCGAAATCGCCACCCATTCGCCGGGCTTCACCTCGGTTTCCTTCAGGCCCTTGTATGTCGTCACACCGGCGCACAGCAGGGGTGCGGCTGGGCCCATCTCCAGATTGTCGGGCAGGCGGCCGACGAAGTCGGGGTCGGCCAGACCGTATTCGGCGAAACTGCCGTTGACCGAATAACCGGTGTTCTGCTGCTTGCCACACAGGGTTTCCCAACCCGTCCGGCACGAGGGGCAGTAACCGCAGGCGGTGTGCAGCCACGGCACGCCGACGCGGTCGCCTTCCTTGACGTGTTTGACGTTCGCCCCCACCGCGGCGACCCGGCCGACGCCTTCGTGGCCGGGGATGAAGGGCGGATTGGGCTTCACGGGCCAGTCGCCGTTGGCGGCGTGCAGGTCGGTGTGGCACACGCCCGACGCCTCGAAGCGGATCAGCACCTGATCGGCCTTCGGTTCGGGGACCGGCATCTCGCGGATGACGAGGGGTTTTCCAAAAGCTTCGACAACTGCGGCTTTCATCATGCGTGGCATAGTTGATTCCTTGTTGTTGCGGCTTGAGACGAACGAAGACGGGTCTCCCGGAGAAATTTGCTTTTGGGATATTCATCCTGGAATAGGGATTGGCGACTGGATACCAGACCGTTAGCCTTCCGTCATTCTAAATGCGAGACGGGAAGAGACGGGCAGTATGGCAGAATTAGCGAAAAGGCTGAAGAACGTCGAAGTATCCGCTTCGGTGGTCATGGGGGTCAAGGCGCGTGAACTGGCCGCGCAGGGACACCGGGTGATCGCGCTGAACACCGGCGAGCCGGATTTCGCCACTCCCGCGCATGCGATCGAGGCGGCGTATACGGCCGCCAAGGCGGGCGATACGAAATACCCGCCGCAGGACGGCACGATGGCGCTGAAACGCGCCGTGCAGGCCAAGTTCAAGCGTGATAACAATCTGGATTACGCGCTGGACGAGATCATGGTCGCCAACGGCGGCAAGCAGATCATCTACAATGCGATGATGGCGACGCTGAACGAAGGGGATGAAGTGCTGATCCCCGCGCCATACTGGATATCGTATGCCGATATGGCGAAGATCGCGGGTGGTGTGCCGGTGCTGGTGAACTGTCCGCAAAACAATGGCTTCAGGTTGCGTCCGCAGGATCTGGACGCGGCGATCACCCCGCGCACGAAATGGCTGTTCCTGAACTTCCCGAACAACCCGACCGGCGCCGCGTGCAGCCGCGGCGAGATGCGCGCGATCGCCGATGTGATGCTGAGGCACCCGCATGTGTGGATCCTGACCGACGATATGTACGAATCGATCGTCTACGACGGGTTCGCATTCTGCACGATCGCCGAGGTCGAACCGAAACTGCGCGAACGCACGTTGACGGTGAACGGCGCGTCCAAGGTCTATGCGATGACCGGTTGGCGTGTCGGGTATTGCGGTGGGCCGAAGGCGCTGATCAAGGGAATGATCAACGTGCAGGGGCAGGCGACGTCGGGGATCAGCACGGTCAGCCAGGCGGCCGCGGTTGCCGCGCTGGAGGGACCGCAGGATCTGGTCGAGGAACGCCGCGCCGCTTTCCAGCATCGCCGCGACCTGTGCCTGTCGATTCTGGCGCAGGCCAAGGGGATGACGTGCCACAAGCCCGAGGGCGCGTTCTATCTGTATCCGAACATCGCCGGATGTCTGGGCAAGACCAGCAAAGGCGGGAGGAAGATCGCCACCGATCTGGATTTCGCGCTGGCGCTGCTCGAGGAAAAGCATGTGGCCGTGGTGCACGGCGCGGCGTACGGCATGTCGCCCTATGTGCGGATTTCCTATGCGACCGACGACGAGTCGCTGAAGGAGGCCTGCACGCGCATCGTCGCTTTTTGCGAGGAGCTTCATTGACCGGCGCGGTGCAGATCCGCTCGGGCCGGGATGCGGACGCGGACGGGTTCATCGCGCTGATCGGCGCCTGCTGGGCCGAATTTCCGGGCTGCGTGCTGGACGTCGACGGCGAGGTGCCGGAATTGCGCGCGCTGGCCACACATTGCGCGAACAAGGGCGGGCATCTGTGGGCAACGGAACAGGATGACCGGCTGATCGGCATGGTGGCGGCCTATCCGCTGGGCAACGACGGCGCGTGGGAGGTGGGGCGCATGTATGTGGACCGCGCCTGCCGCGGCACGGGGCTGGCGCATCGCCTGCTCGACACGGCCGAAACCTATGCGTTCGCGCATGGGGCCGAGCGGATCGTCCTGTGGTCGGACACGCGCTTCGATGCCGCGCACCGGTTTTACGAGAAGCGGTCCTACGTGCGGGCCGGGTCGATCCGCATTCTCGACGATCTGTCGAAGTCGCTGGAGTTCCGTTACGCGAAGCCGCTGGGGGGGCTTTCGGTCGAGGCGCTGGACGCCGCCGCCGCCGTTTCCGCCGAGCGCCGCCTGGCCGAGATCCTGCAGGCCTGTGTCGAGGCGGGAGCATCGGTGTCGTTCATGCCGCCGCTGCCGCTGGATGTGGCGCGCGGGTACTGGCGGAAGATCTCGGCCGATGTCGCGGCGGGTGCGCGGCTGCTGCTGGCGGCGTGGAGCGAGGGGGCGATCGTCGGCACGGTGATGCTCGACCTCGGCACGCCGCAGAACCAGCCGCACCGGGCCGAAATGCAGAAGCTGCTGGTGCATCCGGATTTCCGGCGCCGCGGTATTGCGCGCGCGCTGGTGGAACGCGCCGAGCAGGCGGCCTCGCGCATCGGACGCTCGCTGCTGACACTGGATACGATTGCCGGCGGCGCGGGCGAGGCATTGTATCGCAGCCGCGGTTGGACGGTGGCGGGGGCGATTCCGGGTTATGCGCTGGATAAGGACCGGCTGCCGCGCGATACGGTGCTGTTCTACAAGAAGGTGTTCTGAGCCGCATGATCACGCCAGCCTATTGCCGGATGATGGCTGCCTATAACGCCGAGATGAACTGGCGCCTCTACGGTGCGGCATCGAAACTGAGCGATGCCGAACGTAGAGCGCAGCATGGCGCGTTCTGGGGGTCGATCCACGGAACGCTGAATCATCTGCTATGGGGCGACACCATGTGGATGTCGCGCTTCGCCGGATGGGACAAACCGGCGGTTGGCATCAAACAGAGCGTTGCCCTGTTCGACGATTTTGCGACGCTGATGACAGCGCGTGCAGCGCTGGATGCGCGGCTTTCTGCATGGGCCGCACAGTTGACGGAGGACGATCTGGCGGGAACGCTGACTTGGTTCAGCGGCGCTGTTCAACGCGAACTGACCCGTCCGAAAGCGGTGCTGATCGTGCATATGTTCAATCATCAGACACATCACCGCGGGCAGGCGCATGCGATGCTGACGGCGGTCGGGCAGGAAACCGGCGATACGGATCTGCCGTTCATCCTGCCGGACTGGGACTGAACCGCGACCCAGAGCATCTTCACGTGACCGGGCGATGCCGCCTGACCACGATCCGCTCTAGTATTCCGCCCAGCAGGCTTCGTCCGAGATCACCACTTCGCGGACCAGTGCGCCGTTGCTGAACACCGCGATGTTCGGGCAGAAGCGCAGACCTTGCGGCGTGTCGATGGGTTCGCGTGCGATGGGTAGCGTGCGGGCGGTGGCGGGCTGACCGTCGCGCAGGGTCCAGACGCGCATTTCCAACTGTGCGAGGGTGGCTGGAAAGTCCGGCGTGCAGGATTGCGGCGGCAGAGCGTGCGGTGAGAAGCTGATACGTCCCTGCTCGTCCTGCGGGGCGCCGATGTCGCGAATGCGACCGCTTTCGTAGACCTGCCAGATGTGGCAGTAGAGCAGGCCGTCTTCGGTACGCACCGGCACCACGAAACTGCGCGCGTTATCGGTCTGTATCAGGCTGTTTCCATCCCAGCGATAAACGGTGATACCGCTGACATCGTGTGCATCGACCCAGCTGTACCACAGACGCTGCTGTTCGGCATCGAACTGCGGGGTGACGATGTCCTGCAAGGCGGCAGGCGCATCGGCGAAGCGGCGCGTGGCGGGGTTGAACAGCCAGTAGTGATAGCTGGTCAGCGTGGTTTCGGGATCGGTGTGCCCCAGACGCAGATCGGGCCAGCCGTCGAAGTTCAGGTCGATCAGTTCCGGTGCGAAATAGCCGCAGATATTCTGCGAGGCAGCCGGCAACGTCTGTTGCAACTGGCCGTTCGGATTATAGACGCGGATGGCGGTGATGCTGCTGTCCTCGCGACAACCGGCATTCAGCGGCTGCGTGGTCTGGATCTGCAACAGAAAGAGAAACGGCTGTTGTGCAGGCGGTTGGGTCAGCGCTATGGGCAGGGTCTGCGATCCGTCCAGATTGCGCCATTGTCCGGTTATGCCGTTGTTGGACAGAGTGATCGTCCATGTGCCGGTTTCGGATGTGTCGGCGCGGTTCAGCGGGCGTTCATCCAGAACTGCGGTGTTGTTGCGGCTGCCGTTCAGATTGCCGGTCAGTGCCAGCAGGTCCGCCGGGTCGCCGGCCTCGGTTTCGGTTTCCAATTCCGTTTCCGCATCGGCATTACAGGGGCTGAAACAGTAACGTCCGGTCAGCGTGTTGCCTTCCCGGAACAGGCGCAGTTCGATCTGTCTGTCACCGAGCGTGCCGCTGAGTAAACGGGACCAGGCTGGAAATTCGAAACGTCGTGGTTGCGGACCTTGCGCAACCGAAGGCGATGCCAGAAGCATGCAACCGACGGCAGCCAACAAAGAATAGACGCGAGTCGCCATATGTCCGCACGTGCCTTGAGAGGACGTGAATGTATACAGGATGGTTTTCGCGCAGGCATGATGCGCGGCGGCGAAAAATCAGCAGCGATGCTCAAATGCCACGCTGTTGAGGCCGGTATCGCCTTTCTGCCAGCACCGGTCGCTGGAAAATGTGTCCAGCAGCATGGAAACGGCAGGGGGGCTGTCGTTGTCGCCGGCAATCGTGACGATTACGATACGCGGGAAAGATGCCGCCTGAGACAATAATAGGGTGGGATTGTCGGTTCTGCGTACGACACGGATCTGCATGCGCGGTGAAGCTTCCTGCACGAAGGCGGCGGGAATGCCAACGCCATCGTTGCCATGTGCAATGAAAACCAGCCCGTCGGTGCCGGCCAGTCGCCAAGCGGCCTGCGCCGTGTGGCGGAAGGGTTGCATGGTTGCCGGATGGAACAGCAGGCCGGCGATGGCGGTGATCTGCAGTGCCAGAACAAGCGGCAGCAGCCAGCGCACCGAAACCAGCGCGCCTGCCAGCAGCAGGGCGTAAAAGGGCAGGCAGAAAGCGATGTAGCGTAGCTCGATGGGGGTGTTGTTGAATGCGAACCCCAGCAGCAGAAGTCCGATGGGCGGGGCGAGCGTCGCCATCAGCAGCAGCCAGCGCGTTTGCGGGGTTCCGATCCGCCGCCATGCCCAGAAGATCGCCGCCACGCTCGCCAGCACCATGGTTGCGACGATCGCCGTAAGCGGGAGGCGCAGCATATCCGGCACGTACAGCGGTAGCCCGCCAAAGAGGCCGGCGGCGCCGTACTGCGCCAGCCGGAGAATGGCGGGCAGCAGCATGAAGGCCGGAAACTGTCCGGCTCTGCTGTCCTTTTGTGCCAGAAAGAAAAACAGATCTCCGGCCAGAAACAGCGCGACACCCAGTCCGGCGCAGATCCACAGCGCTGGTCTTTTCCAGTGCACCACCAGCAACCAGAGCAGAACGGCGCCGGTCACGAAGGCGGCGAGATAGTTGGAGAACGTCGCCGCCCCCAGCGCCAGCCCGCCGAGCAGTGCCAGTCGCCAGTTCTGTGCACGTACCAGAAGCAGAACGCCAAGCAGCGTGAGCATCTGCGCCAGCGCGAAGCCGCGCGCGATGGTACCCGTATAGGCGAACCCGTACATCAGACCGCACAACAGCATCGCCAGCGCAGGTGGAATGCCGGCCCGGTGTGCGATCAGCCCAACGAGTGCGAGTGCCGCGGCCGATATCAGTACGGACAGCAGCCGGGTCCGGAACAGATCGCCATCGACCAGATCGCGCCAGGTGGACGCCAGCCAGAAATACAGCGGCGGATGCACGTCGCCCTGTCGCAAGTCGCGTGCAATGGCACCGTAGCTGCTGGTGCCATGATAGATGTGCTGCATGTCTTCGGCGGTGAACACCTGTGCCGGCCATGCCGGTCGCGGCTGACCGGTGGCGAGGAAGACCGTGTAGTTTTCGTCGTACTCGGTCGAACGAAGCGCTGCAGCGGCAAGCAGAATGAAAACGCAAAATGCGAAGACGATCGCTTGAATGAACGCGCCTGGTTTTATTGAGAAAAAACGGAACACCCAAGTAAGGTAACTGTAGAAGCCGGTGCATTTCAAATAATATCGCATTGTGATTTTTTTTCTGACATGGTGTGTCGTTTTTACGGGCGAGGATGAATGCTGCAGAAACCGGCCAGAGAAATGACAGGAAAATTCGTCAGCCCGAACGGCCCGTTCGTGTCGGTCGTGGTGCCGGCCTATAACGAAGCCGACGGCATCGCGGCGTTTCATACGCGCCTTGTCGCGGTCATGCAGGCGGCGGGACTGGCATGGGAAGTCGTCTATGTGAACGACGGATCGTCGGATTCGACGCTGGATCTGCTATTGCAGCTGCACGATACGGACCCGGCGGTTGCGGTGCTGAATCTCAGCCGGAATTTCGGCAAGGAAATCGCGACGACGGCCGGCCTCGACCATGCGCGCGGTGATGCGGTGATCGTGATCGATGCCGATCTGCAGGATCCGCCGGAACTGATTCCGGAACTGATCGCCGGATGGCGGGAAGGATTCGACGTCGTCTATGCGCAACGTCGCGTGCGGGCCGGCGAGGGGTGGTTCAAGAAAATGACGGCATCGGTGTTTTACTATCTGATGTCGAATATCGGCCGCGTTCATATTCCGCGGGATACGGGCGATTACAGGTTGATGTCGCGCCGTGCGGTTGATGCGCTTCTGCAGCTGCGCGAACAGCACCGGTTCATGAAAGGGTTGTTCGCCTGGGTTGGCTTTCCATCGCGTGCGGTGGTGTACGATCGTGCCCCACGCCATGCTGGAGAAACCAAGTGGAGCTATATCAAACTCTGGAATCTGGCGATCGAGGGTATTACAGGGTTCACCGTCGTGCCGCTGAAGGTGGCGACCTATGTCGGGTTGGCGGTGGCCGTGTTCGCGTTTCTGTACGGGGCGCAGATCATCATCAAGACATTGCTGTTCGGAAATCCCGTGCCCGGTTATCCGAGTCTGCTGGCCGTCGTGCTGTTCCTGGGCGGCATGCAGCTGATGACGCTGGGGGTGATCGGCGAATATCTGGGGCGGGTGTTCAACGAAACCAAGCGCCGTCCGCTGTATCTTGTCGAACGGTTCGAATCCAGCGCACGGGTTTGCGGCAATATGGAATCGTCCTTGTCCTGATTCTGCTGTTCTTCTGTCCGGCATATGCGCAGGTGCCCGAGGAACGGGTCGCCGTTCTGGCGCGCGGGATCAACATCGTGCACTGGTTCAGGTTTCCGGCCAGGATGACGGCGGATTACTTCCGGAATTATATCGGTGCGGACGAGCTCGGGCAGTTGCGTCGGTATGGTTTCACGTTCGTGCGTCTGCCTGTGCAGCCCGAGATTCTGCGCAGTGCGAACGGCCCGGCGATCCGCCGTGCCCTGCGCGCGGCGATCGGCGCGATCCAGCAGGCGGGTATGGCGGTGGTCGTCGATCTGCATCCATACCGCTGGCGGCTGGAGAACAATGCCGAGGATCGGGCGGAGTTTCTGCAAACCTGGCGTTCTCTGGCGCCACTGCTGGCTGATACCGATCCGGATGTGACGTTTGTCGAGATTCTGAACGAGCCGGTCTTTCAGGACGATCCCGGGAGTTGGCATCGCCTGCAGGCCGAAGCCGCACAGATCATCCGCGCCGCCCTGCCAGGACACACGCTGATCGCCACCGGCCACTTCTGGGGCGGATTGCGCGGATTGCTGGCGTTAACGCCGCTGGACGACCGGAATGTCGTGTACTCTTTCCATTTTTATCAACCGCAATTCTGGACGACGTTGGCGTCATCCATCCCCGACAGCCCCGACAACCGCGCGCACAATCCCGACAGACCGGCGATCGCACGGTTGCCCTGGCCGTCGGGGGACAAGGCGGCGTGCATGGAAGCGGCCGGCACACAACACGCACGCACTCTGGCGCTGATCGCTGCAAACTATTGCGGGCATGGCTGGGGGCGCGATCAGATGCGCCGGTTGATCGGTCAGGCAGGGGACTGGGCGCAGCGTCATCAGGTGCCGGTGATCGCGGGGGAAATCGGTGTCAGCGATAGAATTCCGGCAGAGATGCGCTCCAGATGGTTACAGGATGTACGAACGGTGCTGGAATCTTTGCGGATCGGCTGGGCCTTGTGGGGTTACGACGATGTCATGGGGTTGAAACGTACCAGAAACGCGCAGGGTGAAGTGCATATGCACACGGAGATTCTGCCGGGGCTGGGTTTGGCCGCCGACTGATCTGTTACAAACCCGGCTATTGTAAATCGTAGGGACTGCGCCTAGATTTTGTGCGCGGCGGGAAACAATTTATACATGGGAAGTGCAGACATGGCGGCCAAACCTCAAAATCCCTTTGATTTCGATGTTACGAAAATGATGGCTGAATTGAAGTTGCCGGCAATGCCGAACGCAGAAGTGTTCCTTGCTGCCCAGCGCCGTAATCTGGAGACGCTGTCCCAGGCCAATCGCGTCGCACTGGAAGGGGCGCAGGCCGTTGCCAAGCGGCATATGGAAATCATCCAGCAGACAATGTCGGAAATGTCGGACGCCGTGCGTGTGCTCTCGAGCGGCGAGGCACCGCAGGACCAGGCGGCACGGCAGATTAAGCTGCTGAAGGATGGTTATTCCCGTGCCGTTGCCAACATGAAGGAAATCGCCGACCTGATTCAGAAGTCGAACGGCGAGGCCGTCGAGATCCTGAACCAGCGTTTCATGGAAGCGATGGACGAAGTGAAGGATGTAACCGACAAGATCGCGAAAAACGCATAGTCTGCGGGCGAATTCGGTGCAGTGATGAAAGGCTGCCTTTAGGCGGCCTTTTGTTTGCACGGGTTCAGATGGGCAGGCGCAGATTGGCGCGCAGTCCGCCGAGCGGACTGTCTTCCAGAAAGATGTCGCCGCCATGTGCGCGCACGACGTCGCGGGCGATCGTCAGTCCCAGTCCGGTACTGCCGGACCCGGATGCGAATGGGCGAAACATCTCTTCGCGCTGTTCTTTCGGGATGCCGGGGCCGTCATCGTCGATCCAAACCATCACGTAATTTCCGCCGCCGTCTCGCACCTGGGTCTGCACCGAGACCTCGATCCGTTTTGCATGGCGGCGTGCGTTGTCCAACAAGTTGTGAATGGCGCGGCGCATCGCGTGCGGGCGCAGCGGCAGGGTGATATCGGCAGTTTGGGCAAAGCCGATCTGCGGGCCACTGCGTTGCGCATTGCCGACGGCATCGCGCAGCAGGGCGGTGATGTTCGTTTCCTGTGCCTGTTCGGTGCCTTCGCCGCGCGCGAAGGCCAGATACCCGTCCACCATGTTTTCCATCTCGTCGACATCGGCGGCCAGTTCGGCATTGTCGGCATTCTGCGGCATCAGGGCCAGGGCAAGACGCATGCGGGTCAGCGGGGTGCGCAGGTCGTGCGATACGCCAGCCAGCATTTCCGTGCGCTGTGCCAGAAACCGGCGGATGCGTGCCTGCATACGGTTGAAGGCGACGGCGGCTTGGCGCACTTCGGTACCGCCTTCCGGTTTGATCGGACCGGGATCGCGGCCCATGCCGAACGCCTCGGCCGAGCTGCTCAGCCGGCGGATGGCGCGCACTTGCTGCTTCATGAAAATGGCGGCGATACCGAACAGCAGCATGGCGCTGCCCACCAGCCACAGCACGAACAGCAGCACGGTGCCGCTGTACAGGCGCTTGCGCGGTACCTCGGCATGGATCACGCCGTTCGGCAGTTGGATGCTGATCGTGACGCTGCGCGGCGCGGCATCCCAGTCGAAGGTGAAGGGCCTGCGGACACGTTCCTCGAGCGCGTTGGCCAGATCGTTGTCCATCGGTCCCAGTGCGTTCTCGCGTCTGGTGTTGGTGAGCACGGCGCCCGGTTCGAATATCAGGTCGATGTCCAGGCGCTGCTGCGTTTCCAGCGCGATCCAGGCGTAGTTTTCAGGGCCGGGGTAACGGCGCATCAGGTCGAGCGAAAAACCGATATCCCCGGCGACGTTGGCAGCCAATCGGCGCGAGAAAGCGTCCAGATGCGTGCCGTAAAACACCTGCAATGCGACGGCCTGCAGCAGCAGCAGCGGGATCAGGATGATCAGCAGGCTGCGCGCCAGCAGGCTGCGCGGCATGATGCGTTTCAGCCAGTGAAAGGGCGTGCGCATGGCTCAGCGGTCCGGGCGCAGCATGTAGCCCTTGCCGCGCAGGGTCAGCAGGAATCGTGGCTCGCGCTGATCGGTTTCGATCTTGCGGCGCAGGCGGGTGACCTGCACGTCGATGGCGCGTTCGCCCTGTTCCCCCATGCCGAGGAATTCCGAGATTTCCTCGCGCGACATGATCTCGTTCGGGCGGCGGGCCAGCGCCGACAGCAGGCCGATCTCGCCGGCCGTCAGGCGGATGACGCCGTCAGGTCCGGTCAGTTCGTTGCGGACAGGATCGAAGCTTGCCGTTCCCAGTTTCAGTGGCCCGTTGTTCGTCGTGCCGGTGGTTTGTTGGGGCAGGGGCGCGGAGCGGCGCAGCAATGCGCGGATGCGCAGCACCAGCTCGCGCGGGTCGAACGGCTTCGGCAGATAGTCATCGGCGCCAGCCTCGAACCCGGCGATCCGGTCTTCCGGGGCGCCGCGCGCCGTCAACAGCATGACGGGGATGTCGCGGTCGTGGCGCAGGCTTTCGGTCAGTTCCAGGCCGCTCTCGCCCGGCATGCTGATGTCCAGCACCAGAACGTCGGGTTCCAGAAACGCCAGCCGGGCACGGGCTTCGGCGGCGTTTTCAGCGGCGGTCACGCGAAAGCCGTTCTCGCTCAGGTAGCGTGCCAGCAGACGGCGCAGACGTTCGTCATCGTCCACCACCAGGACGTGCGGGCCATCGGTGTGCGGCGGTGCGTTCATGATCGCCCCGTAAGGCTGGTTGGGGCCGGGCTGGCAGGAGGTGCATCGGCAACCCCGCGCAGCACACGTTTGAAGCCTTCGACCGCCGCCGCACCGGCCTGGCGGTAGGCATCGGCCAGCAGGGCGCGCTGCTGTTCGAACAGGCGGCGCTCCAGCGCCTGGCCTTTCGTGGTCAGCGCCAGCAGGCGCTGGCGGCGGTCGATATGCCCCTGAGTTTGCGCCACGTAACCCTGTTCGATCAGCGTGCTGAGCACGCGCGCCAGGCTCTGCTTCGTGATACCGAGGATACCGAGCAGATCGCTGACCGTGATGTTCGCGTTCCGCCCGATGAAATGCAGCGCGCGGTGATGCGCGCGCCCGAGGTCGAGACCTTCGAGGATCGTGTCGGCGCCGGCGGTGAAGTTGCGGTAGGCGAAAAACAGCAGATCCTGTGCCAGGCGGATTTCTTCCTCGCGCAGGAACAGAAGGTTGGCGCCAGCCGCGCCGCGTGGGTCAGCCATTCCGGACATGCAGATCTTTTTAGGTCAGTTCTGTTGACATGTTAAGCGGGTGGATTTTACAATTTACCTAAGAATTGTAATTTTATTACAAAACTGGCGGTGTGATGACTGTGCTTCCTTTCAGCGAGACAGGCCCGACGCGGCATTATGCCAGCCTTGTCCAGAAAGACGAACAGGCTTGTTCGCCTGCCCCGGCTGTTTTTCTTCCCTGTAACCCGATCTAGACAGAAGTGCCATGTCCTGGACCATCTCCCGTCGCGCGCAGCAACTGACAAGTTCGGCCATCCGTGAAATCCTCAAGGTCACCGAACGCCCCGAGGTGATTTCCTTCGCCGGCGGCCTGCCGTCGCCGGATACGTTCCCGGTCGCCGAAATGCAGGCGGCCTGCGCGCGGGTTTTTGCCGACAACCCGCAGGCGGCGCTGCAGTACGGACCGACCGAGGGGGTGATGGCGCTGCGCGAATGGATCGCGCGCCGCCACAACACCGACGCGGCGCGGGTGATGGTGACCACCGGTTCGCAGCAGGGGCTGGATCTGCTGGGCAAGGTGCTGATCGACCCGGGCAGCAAGGTGCTGGTCGAAACGCCGACCTATCTGGGGGCGCTGCAGGCGTTTTCGCTGTACGAGCCGGCCTATGTGTCGGTGGCCTCGGACGACAGGGGGCTGCTGCCCGAGGCGCTGACCGCCGAGGTGGCGGCTAACGCACGGTTCTTCTACACGATCCCGAATTTCCAGAACCCCACCGGTCGCCGCCTGCCGCTGGACCGCCGCCAGGCGCTGGTGGCGCGGGCGCGCGAACATGGTGTGCTGCTGCTCGAAGACGATCCGTACGGGGCGCTCAGCTATTCGGGCAACGAACTGCCGTCGCTGTTCTCGATGAACTCGGATGGCGTGGTGTATATGGGTTCGTTCTCGAAGGTGCTGGCACCCGGTCTCCGGCTGGGCTACGTGCTCGCGCCCGAGGACATCCTGTTCAAGCTGGTGCAGGCGAAACAGGCCGCCGATCTGCATACGCCGAGCTTCACGCAGCGCGTCGCCTATGAAACGGTGAAGACCGGCCTGCTCGACAGACACATTCCTGTGATCCGCGAACTCTATGCCAGGCAATGCAACGTGATGCTCGACGTGATGCAGCAGCGCATGCCGCAGGGCGTGCACTGGAGCCGGCCGGAAGGTGGCATGTTCATCTGGGTCGAACTGCCGGAGCGGATCGACAGCATGAAACTGCTGGCGCGCGCGGTGGAGCGCAACGTGGCGTTCGTGCCCGGCGGTCCGTTCTATGCCAACGAGGCGCGGCACAACACGCTGCGCCTGTCGTTCGCCACGGTGCCGCCGGCAAAGATCGCCGAGGGGATCGGTATTCTGGCCGATCTGATCCGCGACGAACTCGACGCGGGATAGAGCATCTTCCCAGGCTGCGGCGCGCGCGTTACGGATATGGGCATGACCCGCAAACACGCTCTTTTCGCGATCGGCGCGCTGACCGCGCTGCGGCTGATCTGGCTGCTGTTCAACTTTCCCGAACTCTACGCCGACGAGGCGCAGTACTGGGGCTGGGCGCAGCATTTCGCCTTCGGGTATTTTTCCAAGCCACCGCTGATCGCCTGGCTGATCGGCGCCGGCACATGGCTGGTCGGCGACACGGAAGCCGGCGTGCGGCTGTGGATGCCGCTGCTGCACGGCGGTGTGGCGTTCATGCTGATGCAGGCCGGGCACGCACTGTTCGGTGAACGCACCGGCGCCTGGGCGGGGGTGGTCTACGCGACGCTGCCGGCGGTGTTCGCCTCGGCCACCACGGCATCGACCGACGCGCCGCTGCTGTTTTTCTGGGCGCTGGCGCTGCTGGCGGTGCTGCGTATCCGCGCTGGCGCGGGGTTTGTCTGGTGGTGCGTGCTGGGTGCGGCGCTCGGCATGGGGATGCTGGCCAAATACGCGATGGCGATGTTCGTGCCGAGCCTTGTGCTGCTGGCGGTGTTCGACGCCGATCTGCGCCGCCATGCGCGGCCTGCCGGGCTGGCCGCGGCACTGGCGCTGATGCTGGCGGTGATGGCGCCGAACATCGCCTGGAATTTGGCGAACGGCATGGCGACGGTGCGCCACGTCGGGGCGAACGCCAATCTGTCGGGCGGGCCGCATTTCGGCCTGCGCTCCGGGCTGGAGTTCATCGGCGCGCAGTTCGCGGTGTTCGGACCGCTGCTGTTTGCGGTGCTGCTGGTCTGCTTCGCCACGGTCCGCCGTCTGTGGACGGATGCGCGGCTGCGGCTGCTGGTGCTGTTCGCTGCGCCCTTGCTGCTGATCATGACGGCCGAGGCGTTCGTGTCGCGCGCCAATGCCAACTGGGCGGCGGCGGCCTATGTCGCGGCGACGCTGCTGGTGGTGGCGTGGTGTGTGCAGCGCGGGCGGGAATGGATTCTAAAGGCGTCGGTCGTGTTGCATGTGATCGCCGGTGTGGTGATGCTCGTCGGGCCGGGGGTGGCGGCGACGGCGGGATATCCGCTGCCGCGTCACCTCGACCCATGGGCGCGCCAGCGCGGACAGGCACAACTGGGGCGGATGATCGGGCAGACCTGGATGCAGAATCCGGATACACGGCTGCTGTTCGACCAGCGACGCGACATGGCGAGCATGCTGTTCTACGTCCACCCGCATCCGCTGGACGCGCTGATGTGGAACGACAGCGGTGTGGCCGGCAACCAGTACGAACTGGAATCGCCGCTGCGCGCCGGGGACACGCAGCCACTGCTGTGGGTGACGCGGCGGGCCGAGGTGGCCGATGTTCTGGCGCGGTTCACGAACGCGACGCAGATCTCGGCGCTGACCATCTGGACCCATCCGGGCGCGTCGGTGCGTTATCGCATCTACCGGCTGGAAGGTTTCAGGGGGTATTGAGGCCTGGCTTCAGCGAACCTTTGCCGAACAGTTGTCGCGGATGCCGGTCCTGATGATGCGCGGCGTCCCGCTTCTGCTCCGCGGTCGTGATCAGCTTTTGGCGTTCCAGCGCGCCGCGGCGTGTTCGTCGTCCTCGCGCGCGTCGACCCAGGCGCTGGAGCCATCGGCGAAGTGCTCCTGTTTCCAGAACGGCGCGCGGGTTTTCAGCCAGTCGATCAGAAAGGCGGTGGCGTCCAGCGCGGCCTGGCGATGCGCGGCGGCGGCGGTGACCAGCACGATCTGCGCGCCGGGTTCCAATCTGCCGACGCGGTGAATCACCGTGCAGCCCAGCAACTGCCAGCGCGCCTCGGCCTCGGTGGCGATTTGGCGCAGCGCACGTTCGGTCATGCCGGGATAGTGTTCCAGCGTCATCGCGTGCAGCGCGCGGCCGTCCGCCTGTCCGCGCACCGTGCCGATGAACACGCCGACCCCGCCGATATCGCTGCGCCCGGCCGTCAGTTGCGCGATTTCCGCGCCGGTGTCGAAGTCGGCGGTCTGGACGCGGACCGTCGCCATATCAGCCGCCGGTGACCGGAGGGAAGAACGCCACCTCGTCGTCGGGGCCGATCGGTGTGTCGAGGCGCGCCATGTCCTGGTTCACGGCGCAACGCACCGTCTGCATCACCGAGAACGCGGCCTGGTGTCCGGGGCTGCGGGTTTTCAGCCACGCGACCAGATCGCCCACCGTGGCGATGCCCGCCGGTGGCGCGACCTGTTCTTCGCCGATGCCCGTGCGTTCCCTCAACCACGAGAAATACAGCACGTTCATGATGTATTCTCCTTCCTGCGCGTTTCGCGCCGGGCCGGGCCGCTTAGCGGGGAACGGTGGTGACCCTGCCGTCCGGGCCGATCACGGTGTCGAGGTTGCCGGAGCCGGGCACGATGATGCCGCTGCCGCCGGTGCCCGGGGTCTGATAGGTCCGGTAGTGGTCCGTGCCCCCGGTCGTCACACCCGGAACCGCGCCCGGCACAACAACGGGACGCCCGGCCTGCGACGGCGGCGGCGGTGTCGTTACCACCGGGGCGGTCGGCGCTGCGGTTGCCGGCACTGTGATGGAGCCGCTGGGCGGGTGCAGCAAATACGGATCGGCAGCCGAACCGCGCGGCGGCGGCGTCGAACTGCCGCGGCTTGGCGCGGGCTGGGCCGGCGGCTGGGTGTCGTGTTCCTGCGGGCTGGGCATCGGCTGGTCGGAGGTACGCGCCAGCAGATTCCTGGGCCAGACGTTGCCCCGTTCCACGCTCAGCGGCGGCACGTTGTCCGGCTGTCCGGTGACGCGCTGCATGGTGTAACCGTCGACCTCGGGGGTGTGGACGGTCGTGCTGCCGAATCCGAATGCCATGTCGGGAGTTGGCCGGCCGTCGTTCGAAGCGCAGGCGGGGAGCAGGGAGATCAGAGACAGAAGTGCGATACGACGCATCGGGATGTTCCTCGGGCCGGAAAACGGGCTTGAATGAAGACCGGGCGGTAATATTACCCGGGCTGAAAATGTTTGCGAGCGATAATACTATAGAAACTTGTCATGTCGGCGTATATGCGCAGGCCAGCATGAATTCGGCAACCCGTGCCGGCGCGGCGAGATCCAGCACGGGGTGCGGACAGTCCGGCAGCGGCGCATCGCTCGCCACGGCGACGATTCCGGGCTGATCGGGCCAGATCGGCGGTTTACCGAGTAGCGGGCGATGAATCTCGATCTTTGGAAACGGGTGCGATTTGAACCCCTCCACCACGATGATGTCGACGGCCGACATATGCCCGAGCAGATCTTCCAGCGCGGGTTCGTCTTCGTTGCGCAGTTCGTGCATCAGCGCCCAGCGCGTGCCGCCCAGCACCAGTGTTTCGGTGGCGCCGGCCTCGCGATGGCGGAACGTGTCCTTGCCGGGACGGTCGAGATCGAAACCGTGATGGGCGTGCTTGATGGTCGAAACGCGCAGGCCGCGCGCCACCAGAAGCGGCAGAACGGCGGTCAGCAGCGTGGTCTTGCCGCTGCCGGACCAGCCGACGAGTCCGATGATCGGTGGTTGCGGCATGTTACGGCTGGTCCTGATCGATCCGCGCGACCTGGCGCAGTCCGGCCAGCAGATAATCCCAGCCGGTGACGGCGGTCAGCGCGGCGGCGGCCCACAGCATGGCCTCGCCGATCGTCGCGACGGGAATGATGTCGAGGTGCAGCATCGCCGCGGTCCGGTCGCCGGCCAGCAATGCGCCCAGCGCGCCCATCTGAAAGCCGGTTTTCCATTTGGCCAGATGGGTGACCGGCAGGCCCGTCGCCTTCACGGCGGCCAGATATTCGCGCAGGCCGGAGACCAGGATTTCACGCAGCATGATGATGATGGCGGGGTACAGGCCGGTGCTGCTCAACTGGCCCAGTCCGGCCAGCAGCATCAGCGCCGCGCCGACCAGCAGCTTGTCGGCGATCGGGTCGAGCATGCGGCCGAAATCGCTGGTCATGCGGCGGTCGCGGGCGATCTTGCCGTCGAAGTAATCGGTGATCGCCGCGGCGCTGAAGACCAGACAGGCGAGGAAATCGCCCCACCCGACCTGCAGGGCCGCGAAGGCGATCATCAGCGGAATGGCGGCGATCCGCGAAAGCGTCAGCAGATTCGGAAGGTCTGTCGGCATGAGGGACAGTCTATCCCCAATCGGCGCCAGAATGGAAATGGGCGTAGATCCGCCGCGCCGTGGCGCTGCTGATGCCCGGCGCTGCTTCCAGATCCGCCAGCCCCGCCGCCTTCACGGCGCGGGCCGAGCCGAAGTGGTTGAGCAGCGCGCGCTTACGCGCCGCGCCGATGCCGGGAACGTCGTCGAGCTCGCTGCTGCGCAGGTTTTTCGAACGTCCGCTGCGGTGGGTGGTGATCGCGTAGCGGTGCGCCTCGTCGCGCAGGCGTTGCAGATAGTACAGAACCGGATCGCGCGGCGGCAACTGAACGGGCGCGTGCCCTTCGCGGTGCAGCCATTCGCGCCCGGCATCGCGGTCCGGCCCCTTGGCGATGGCGACCAGCAGCACATCGTCGATCCCCAGATCGCGCAGCACGGCGGCGGTGGCGGAAAGCTGGCCCGCGCCGCCGTCGATCAGCACCAGATCGGGCCAGGTGCCGGCGCTGCGGTCGGGGTCTTCCTTCTGGGCGCGGGCGAAGCGGCGGGTCATCACCTCGCGCATCATCGCGAAATCATCGCCCGGGGTGATCGGCCCCTTGATCGCGAACTTGCGATAGGCGGCCTTGTTGAAACCCTGCGCGTCGGCGACCACCATTACGCCATAGGCGTTGGCGCCCATGATATGGCTGTTGTCGTAGATCTCGATCCGCGCCGGCGGGGCGGGCAGGTCGAACAGGGTGGCGACGCCTTCCAGCAGTCTGGTCTGCGCGGCGTTTTCGGCCAGGCGGCGTTCCAGCGCCTCGCGTGCGTTGGTTTCGGCATGGGCGACGACGGCGTGCTTTTCGCCGCGCCGCGGGCGCAGGATCTCGACCTTGCGGCCGGCCTTCAGCGACAGCGCCTGGGCGATCAGCGTATCCTCGGCGGGGATGTGGTTGACCAGCACCAGCGGCGGCGGCGGTTTGTCGTCGTAGAACTGGGCGAGGAAGGCGGCCATCACGTCGGGCGGATCCTCGCCCTTCGCCTGGGCGGGGAAGAAGGCGCGGGTGCCGTTGTTGTGCCCGCCGCGCACGAAGAACACCTGCACGCAGGACTGCCCCGCCGCCTGATGCAACGCGATGACGTCGGCATTGTCGAGGCTGGCGGGGTTGATCACGTCCTGCCCCTGTACGTGCGTCAGGCTGCGGATGCGGTCGCGCAGGCTGGCGGCGCGCTCGAATTCCAGCGCCTCGGCGGCGCGTTCCATCTCGGCGGCGAGTTCGCGCTGAATGGCGACGCTTTTGCCGCTCAGGAAGGTCTTGGCCTGGGTGACCAGCCGGGCGTAATCGGCTTCTGAAATTTTACCCACGCACGGCGCTGCGCAACGCTTGATCTGAAACAGCAGGCACGGGCGCGTGCGGTTGGCGAACACCGTGTCGGCGCAGTTGCGCAACAGGAACACGCGCTGCAGCGTGTTGAGGGTCTGGTTCACCGCCAGCCCCGACGCGAACGGCCCCCAGTAGGAGCCTTGGCGGACCTGCGCGCCGCGGTGCTTGGCGATCTGCGGATACGGGTGGTCTTCGGTCAGCATCAGCCAGGGGAAGGATTTGTCGTCGCGCAGCAGGATGTTGTAGCGCGGCGCCAGTTTCTTGATCAGGTTGGCTTCCAGCAGCAGTGCCTCGGCCTCGGTCGGGGTGGTGACCACCTCCATCGCCGCGGTTTCGGCGACCATGCGGCGCAGGCGCTCGGGCAGGCGCACGGGCTGGGTGTAGGCCGTCACGCGCTTCTTCAGGTTCAGCGCCTTGCCGACGTAAAGCACGTCCCCTTTGGTGTTCAGCATGCGATAGACGCCCGGGCTGCCTGGCATGGTCTGCAAGGCAGCCTCGATCGCCCTGGCCCCGGAAGCTGGGGGCGCGTTGTCCGGCGCGGCAGGGGGGGGGACGACGGGCAGCATCGTCCGCTGATTACGGGGCGGTGACAGCGTTATACAAGCCCCTTTCTGCCTGTGGATAAAAGTGTGGGTAAAATCTGGGCAAACTGCGGAAAGCAAAGGAAAAGGCCGACTCATTGCGAAATCATAAAAATATCGCGCCCTACTAATTTATTGAAAAATAATGTTTTTATAATTTTATAAGGAAGAATTAATTTAGTAGACGGTTGACGGGGGTTGCGAAACCGCAGGAACCCTGTGGGTGGAAAAGACGGAATCAGACCTGCCGGCGTTCTATTTCCACACCTGCCGCGCCGATGTCGTTGAAGATAGACATTTTTTCGACACGAACCCGTGCCAGCTGCACGCGCCGGTCCTGCAGACAGGCTTCGGCAATCCGCTCGGCGAGCGTCTCTACCAGCAGGATATGACCGGCGGCGACGATCCGGCGCACTTTGGCGGCGACCTGGGCGTAATCCACCACCCGCGACAGATCCTCGTGTCCGACCGGCGTCTGCGACAGCGGGTTGGCGCCATCGTCCTCGACCGCCAGATCGACGTCGATGCGCACCTTTTGCGTCCGCCCGCGTTCGTGGGCATAGGCGCCGATCTGGGCGTCGAGCCGGATGTCGTGCAGGAAGACATGGCGCAGTCCTGCGGCGGCGCTGGCGATTTTGCGTGTGTCCACGGTGCGTGTGCTTTCGTTATTCGCCGATCGGCGGGGTGCGGGCGGGCGACCATTGCAGGTGCTGCCCGCCGTCCAGCGCGATCATCTGTCCGGTCATCGACGGCAGGGCCAGAATGGCCAGCGCGGCCCGCGCCACTTCGGTGGGGCTGGTGCCATGCTGCAACGGCAGGGCGGCGCATTGCTGCGCGAACTGTTCTTCGGTCTGCCGCGCCGAGGGCAGGGCCGGTCCAGGGCCGATGCCGTTGACACGGATGCGCGGCGCCAGGGCCAGCGCCATGGTCCGGGTCAGCGTCCACAGCGCCGATTTCGCCACGGTGTAGGACACGAAATGCGGGGTCAGCGACCACACCCGTTCGTCGAGCATGTTGATGATCGCCCCCTCGGCGTTCTGCGGCAGTTGCGCTGCGAACATCTGCATCAGTGCAAACGGGGCGCGCAGGTTGGTTTCGATATGCCAGTCCCAGCTTTCACGTGTGACGGTGTTCCATTCGTCGCGCTCGAACAGGCTGGCGTTGTTGACCAGCACGCCGACGGGACCGATCCCGGCCTGATCCATGGCGGTGCGGGCATAGGTGACAAAACGCGCGACTTCATCCTCGCGCGCCAGATCGGCCTGCCACAGCGCGACGCGCCGGCCCTTGGCGGTGATCGCCTCGGCCGTGTGTTCGGCGTCCTCGGCGCTGAGTTGATAATGCAGCACGATGTCGAACCCTGCATCGGCCAGCGCCAGCGCGATGGCGCGGCCCAGACGGCGCGCCCCGCCGGTGACCAGCGCGGCGCGCGGGATGGCGGGGGCGATCGTCATGGGATCATCTTGCCGGGGTTCAGCGTGTCCTTCGGATCCAGCGCCGCCTTGACCCGGCGCATGATGTCGAGCTCGGTCCCGCCGCGCCACGGCTCCATCATCGGCAGCTTGAACTGGCCGATGCCGTGTTCGGCCGAGAACGATCCGTCCAGCCGGCGCACCACGGCGTTCACCGCGTCCATCACTTCGTACTCGCGCGTCAGCATCGCCTTGGGGGCGGTGCCGGCGGGGGCGACGAAGTTGAAGTGGATGTTGCCGTCGCCCATGTGTCCGAACGGCACCGGTCGCAGCCCGGGGATCACCGCCTGCGCCGCCGCGATGCCTTCCTCGATCAACTGCGGCACGGCGGAAACCGGAACCGACACGTCGTTCTTGATACTGCCGCCTTCGCGCTTCAGCCCCTCGGCATGTTCCTCGCGCAGTTTCCAGAGTGCGCTGCGCTGGGCCTCGCTTTCGGCGAAGGTCGCGTCGGTTACCTCGCCGGCCTCCATCGCCGCGCCCAGAACGTCTTCCAGACCGGCGCGCAGCCCGGCCTGCGGGCGCGACGTCGCCAGTTCGACCAGCACGTAATACGGCGAGGGTTTGCCGAGCGGCATGGCGATGCCCGGCACGTGCTGCACGACCAGCGCGACGCCCTGGTGGCTCATCAGTTCGAACGCCATCAACGCCTGCCCGTCGGCGTGCTGCAGCCGGTTCAGCAGGGCCAGCGCGGCGCGCGGGCTTTCCACCGCGCAGAACGCGACGGCGGTCTCGGACGGGCGCGGGGCGAGCTTCAGCACCGCGGCGGTGATGATCCCCAGCGTGCCCTCGCTGCCGATGAACAGGTGGCGCAGGCAATAGCCGGTATTGTCCTTGCGCAGGCGGCGCAGGCCGTTCCAGATCTGCCCGTCGGCCGTCACCACTTCCAGCCCCAGCACCAGATCGCGGGCATTGCCGAAGCGCAGCGTGTTGTTGCCGCCCGCATTGGTGCCCAGCACGCCGCCGATCTGCGCGGTTCCCTCGCTCGAAATCGACAGCGGCAACAGGCAGCCGGCGTCCAGTGCGGCCTGCTGCGCCGCCTTCAGCGTCACGCCGGGTTCCAGTGTCATGGTCAGGTCGACGGGGTCGATCGCGCGCACCTGGTTCAGGCGCGACAGGCTCAGCACGATCTGCGGCACCTGCGCGACGGGCACCGCGGCGCCCGACAGCGACGTATTGCCGCCCTGCGGCACCACGCCGACGCCGGCCGCTGCGCAGGCTTTCACCACGGCGGCAACCTCGGGCGCGTTGGCCGGCCGCGCCACGGCGATGGCGTCGCCGCGGAACTGCCCGCGCCAGTCGGTGGTATAGGGCGCCATGTCGTGGGCATCGGTCAGCAGCCCCTTGGGGCCGGTGATCGAAGCGAGGGTGTCAATCAGCGAAGGGGCGGGTATATCTGCGCACATGCGCATATCGTAGGCGGAAAGGCGCGCCTAACCCAAGGGGGACCGAGGTGATTTTTTCAGCAGCGAAATGCCCCGCATGCGGTCGGATTCTGCCCGATGCGCTGGCGCAGCAGCGGGTCGCTCCCGATGCGCCGCTGGTGTGTTCGGCGTGCGGGCACAACCTCAGCGCCTATCTGGGCAACCGCGCGATGGTGCGTCTGCTGCTGCGCAGCACGCTGGTGGGAATCGGCGTGCCGGCGCTGTTCGGGGCCGCTGCCGCCTGGTGGGTGCTGAGTTAGATCATCACCGCGGCGCGGCAGCGCGGGTCAGCCGGTCGTTGATGGCGTGGCCGAGTCCGTCATCGGGGATCGGCATCACGGCGATGCGCCGCAGCCCGAGCGCCGCGCCCTGCGCGTCGAGCCGGCGCAGACCCGCGAACAGATTGGCCGCCGCCTCGGTGGGGTCCGACAGCTCGGACAGCTGGAACAGCGCGCCGGCATCGCCGCAGGGCGGGCCGAACGCCAGCAGAGCCTCGTCCGGGTCGACGCTCGTCGCGTTCAGCCGCACCGCCAGCGCGGGCGCGTAGTGCGACGCCAGCATACCCGGCGCGCGCGGCGCGTTGGCGGCATCGATCGGGGGGGCGATGGCGAGCGGGCCGATCAGCGCCTCGATCTGTTCGGCGGTAACACCACCGGGCCGCAACAGGGTGGGCTGCGCCGTCGTCAGGTCCAGCACGGTGGATTCCACCCCGACGTCGCAGGGGCCGCTGTCGAGCACGGCGGCGATGCGCCCGCCCAGCCCGTTGAGCACGTGTTGCGCGGTGGTCGGCGAGACCTGTCCCGACGGATTGGCCGAAGGGGCCGCCACCGGCACCGCGCAGGCACGCAGAAAGGCCCGCGCGAGCACTGGGGCGGGCACGCGCACTGCCAGTGTTGGCAATCCCGCACTGGCCAGCAGCGCGATCGGGCAGTCGCTGCGGCGCGGCAGCACCAGGGTCAGCGCGCCGGGCCAGAAGGCGCGCGCCAGCAACTCGGCGCGGGAGTCGGGTATGACATGGCCGAACGCCGCAAAGGTATCGGGGTAATGGCAGATCAGCGGGTTGAAATGCGGGCGGTTCTTGGCGGCGAAAATGCCGGCGACCGCCCGTTCGCTGGTCGCATCGGCGCCGAGGCCGTAGACGGTCTCGGTCCCGAAGGCGACCAGGGCGCCGGCGCGCAATATACCGGCGGCGCGCGCGATACCGCTTTCGGTTGCCAACAAAAGTTCGGTCACGGGGTGCCGGTACAGATGAAGGACGGGTTTTTCCAGTCGGGCTTGCCGTACGGCATGGGCGCGCCGTCGAACAGCCGCAGCGCGCCACCGGCGGCTTCGAGCACCGCCTGCGGGGCGGCGGTATCCCATTCCATGGTGGTGCCGAAGCGCGGATAGAGATCGGCCACTCCCTCCGCCACGCGGCAGAATTTGACCGCCGAGCCGAGGTTGCGCAGCTCCGCGACGTGCCGCCCGTGCAGGAATTCGGCGATTCTGGGGTCGTCGGCATAGTGGCGCGACGCCAGGACTGTCAGCCCGGCGGCGGGCGGCGGGCGGGTGTGAATGCGGCGTTCGCCGGCGTGATCGCGTTTCCAGGCGCCTTGCCCGACGATGCCGCCGAACAGCTCGCCGTAAGCTGGCAGACCGACAACCCCGAGCACCGGCCGGCCGTTACGGATCAGCCCGATGTTGACGGTGAAATCGTCGCGCCCGGCGGCGAATTCGCGCGTGCCGTCCAGCGGGTCGACCAGCCAGTAGACGTCGGCCGGGGCGGTGTGCAACCCGGCGGCGACCTCTTCCTCGGCGATCACCGGGATGTGCGGCGCAGCGTGGCGCAGGCCCGCGACGATCAGCGCCTCGGCGGCGCGGTCGGCCTCGGTTACCGGGGATCTGTCGTCCTTGCGGTCGACGACGAAGCCGCCGGCGCGCACGGCGAGAATGGCCGCAGCGGCCTGATGCGCCAGATCGGCTGCCAGGGCGAGAAGGGTGTCATCGTTCATAAGTAGAGGACATAGCGCGAGAAAACGCGGCGGCAAAGCTGGTCAACGCGCAGGGCGCTGCTTACATTCGCAATACCGCGTCGTGCGGCGCAGTGAAAACATCAGTCGGAGCCATTCATGCTTGAAGTCGCATTTTCCAAGCCTGCCTTGCCCAAGTCGGGCATTCTTGTGCTGGTGATCGGCGAGGGTGAGAAGCCCGAAGGGCTGTGGGCCGAAGTCGACAAGGCTTCAGGAGGGCAGATCGCCCGGGCGCTGGCGGCAGCAAGCTTCAAAGGAAAAAGGGGGCAGTCCTGCACCGTTCTGGCGCCGGTTTCCGGGATCGCCCGCGTGGTCGCGGTGGGGCTGGGCAAGCGCGATGCGGCGGGCTTGCGTGAATACGAGGAAGCCGGCGGCGCGGCGGCAGCGGCCTCGGCGACGCAGGAGGTGATGACCCTGGTCCCCGGCGGTTCCGCCGAACAGGCGGCGCATGCGGCGCTGGGGGCGGTGCTGCGCGCCTATCGCTTCGACAAGTACCGCACCAAGGAAAAGCCTGAAGATCTGCCGAAGCTGGCGCGTGTCGCGGTGGTGCACGAAGAGCACGCCAAGGTGAAAGTCGCGTGGCCCGAGCTGGCCGCCGTGGCCGAAGGGGTTTTTCTGACCCGCGATCTGGTCAGCGAACCCGCCAACGTGCTGACCCCGGATGAATTCGCCAAACGCTGCGAGGAACTGACCGAGCTTGGCCTGAAGGTCAACGTGCTCGGCCTGAAGGAGATGAAGAAGCTCGGCTTCGGCGCGCTGCTGGGGGTTGCGCAGGGATCGGCGAACGAGCCGCGCCTGGTGGTGATCGAATGGCATGGCGCGGCGAAGAAGAAGGTCAAACCCGTCGCCTTCGTCGGCAAGGGGGTGACGTTCGACACCGGCGGCATTTCCATCAAGCCCGCCGCCGGCATGGAGGACATGAAGTGGGATATGGCCGGCGCCGGGACGGTGGCCGGGCTGATGGCGGTGCTGGCGCGCCGGCACGCCAAGGTCAACGCGGTCGGCATTCTCGGGCTGGTCGAGAACATGCCCTCGGGCACCGCGATGCGCCCGGGCGACGTGGTGACGTCGTATTCCGGGCAGACGGTCGAGGTGTTGAACACCGACGCCGAGGGGCGTCTGGTACTGGCCGATGCGCTGTGGTACTGTCAGGAACGCTTCGATCCGCGCTTCATGGTCAACCTCGCCACGCTGACCGGGGCGATCATCATCGCGCTGGGGCACGATTACGCGGGCCTGTTCAGCAACGACGACGGATTGGCGCAGAAACTGACCGAAGCGGGCGAGGCGACCGGCGAGAAACTGTGGCGTCTGCCGCTGGCCGAGGTGTACGACAAGATGCTGAAGTCCGATATCGCCGACATGAAGAACATCGGCGGGCGTCCGGGCGGGTCGATCACAGCGGCGCAGTTCCTGCAGCGTTTCGTGAACGGACGGCGCTGGGCGCATCTGGATATCGCGGGCACGGCCTGGGCCAGTAAGGACAATGCGGTGACTCCGAAAGGCGCATCGGCATTCGGGGTGCGTCTTCTGGACCGGCTCGTCGCCACGCATTTCGAGGAATGATGCCGTGAAGGTCCGCACCGTTTCCGAAGCGGGCGCGACGGAGGCGTTCGTCGTTCCTGTGGCGGAAGGCGTGCCCGTGATGGAGGAGATGCGCGCGGCTGCTGCCGCGGCAGGTTTCTCCGGCAAGGCGGGCGAGATCTGCGATGCGTATGTCCGCGACAGGCGCGTCGTGCTGGCGGGGCTGGGCGGTGTGGGCGATGTCGTGCGGGCAGGGGCGGCGGTGGCCGTGGCGCTGGCGCGGTGCCGGCACATCACGCTGGATGGGCATGGGCTGGGCGAAGCGCAGGTGGCGCGACTGACCGGCGCGATCGCCCTGCGCTCCTGGCGTATGCCGGCGGTCCGCAAGCACCGCGACAAGACCGCCCCGCGGCTGTGGCGGATCGACGTGCTGACCGAAAATGCCGCCGGCTTCGAGGCCGCGTGGGATACGGAACAGGCGGTGCTGGAAGGGACGACTCTGGCGCGCAAACTGGTCGCGCTGCCCGCCAATCAACTGACGCCGCAGTCATTCGTGAAGGAACTGCGGCGGCTGAGGAAATACGGCCTGACGCTCGAGGTGCTGAATGCGCGTACATTGCGCAAGCGCGGCTATGGCGCGCTGCTGGCGGTCGGGCGGGGCAGTGCGCATCCGCCGGCACTGGCGGTGCTGCGCTGGAACGGCACCGAGGGGGTGCGGCCGGTGGCGTTCGTCGGCAAGGGCATCACCTTCGACACCGGCGGCATATGTGTGAAACCCGCCGATAAAATGTGGGAGATGCGCGCCGACATGGCGGGCGCCGCTGCCTGCGCCGGGGCGCTGCTGACGCTGGCGCTGCGGCGCGCGCCGGTGGCGGCGGTCGCCGTGCTGGCGTTGGCCGAAAACGCGCTGGACGGGGCGGCGTATCGCCCCGGCGACGTTCTGACCACCGCATCGGGGAGGACGGTCGAGGTGATCGACACCGACGCTGAAGGCCGTCTGGTGTTGGCCGATGCCCTGCATCATGCACGCACCGACTGCGACGCGCGCGTGATGGTCGATCTGGCGACGCTGACCGGCAGCATCGTCGTCACGCTGGGGCATCACATGGCCGGGCTGTTCGACAACGATGCGGCCTTTGCGGAACATGTTGCCGAGGCCGGGCGCGCCGCGGGCGAACTCTGCTGGCGGATGCCGATCTCAGCCCGCCAGCGCCGCGACATCGACAGCGACATCGCCGACCTGCGTAACTGCACGAGCGGCAGATACCAGCCCGACGCGAGCCATGCCGCGGCGTTCCTGCGCGAATTCGCGGGCGACACGCCATGGGTGCATCTGGACATTGCCGGGGTGGAAAGCAAGGAAGAAGCCGACGATGTGGCGGGGGCCGGTCCCACCGGTTTCGGTGTGCGCCTGCTGGATCGTCTCGTCGCGCAGCGCTTCGAGGTACGGCACATGTCGTCATGACCGAGGTCGGCTTTTATCATCTGACCAGTACAGAACTGCCGCGGGCGCTGGCGCAACTGCTGGGGCGGATTCTCGACAGCGGGGCACGGGCCGTGGTGCTGTGCGGTTCGGAGGAACGTGTGACGGCGTTGGATACCGCGTTGTGGACCATGGACCGGCCCGACTGGCTGCCGCATGGCGCGCCTCATAGCGGGCATGCCGACCTGCAGCCGGTCTGGCTGACCACGGTCGACGAAAACCCGAACGGTGCAACGTTTCTAGTACTGCTGGACGGCTGCGTCAGCGCGCATATGGGCGCATTCACGCGGGTGCTGGATATTTTCGATGGCAACGACGAACCCGCGGTCGAGGCCGCGCGCCAGCGCTGGAAAGACGCCAAGGCGGCCGGGTATGCGCTTGCCTACTGGCGGCAGAGCGACCGCGGTTGGGAAAAAGCAGCTTAAAAAAATACATTCTAAGGTTAAAAATACTTCTTTTATACGGGGAAAGGGATATGTTCCCGGCAAGTATTCACTTCGCCGGATCGAGGATTTCCTTTGATGGCTTTGCCTGTTGGGTACACAACCATAAAGGCGGGTCTGACCTCGCTACAGCTCTGGCGTAAACTTATTATCTGGATCGTCGCGCTGACGGGGCTGGTTGCCATTCCCTTCGTGCGTTCGCCTGGGCCGCTCGATGTCGAGGGCGTTTATCACGAAGTGATCGAACGCCTCGGCTGGGCGCTGCTGGCCGTCTGCGTGCTGGGGCGCGTGTGGTGTTCGATGTATATCGGCGGCAGAAAGGCACAGGAGCTGGTCTCCAGCGGGCCGTATTCGGTCTGTCGTAATCCGCTTTACATGTTTTCGTACATCGGTGCGGCGGGGCTTGGGGCGCAGACCGGGAGCCTGTCGGTGACCGTATTCTTCGCGCTGGTCGCGTGGCTGATCTTCCTGCCGGTGATCCGGCGCGAGGAAGTGGCGCTCGGGCAGATTTTCGGCGCGGCCTTCAACGAATACAAAACCCGGGTGCCGCGCTTTCTGCCACGCCTGTCGGTCTGGCGGGATGTCGAGGTGGTGGAGGTACGGCTGCGCCGCATCTACAAAACTCTGGCCGACGGGCTGATTTTCCCGTTGCTGATCCCGGTCTTCGAGCTGATCGATCTGGCACAGGAATCCGGATATCTGACGGTGCTGCTCCGTCTGCCATGAAGGGGGCAGCGGTGTATACCTTCGACGATGCGATTCTGACGCGGCTGAACCGTGCCGGCACGCCTGTGCCCGCTACGGCCGTCGGGCATTTTTCCGAAGAAGACGTGACGGCGGCGTATCGCGCCTATTTCCAGAAAACCCGATGCCACCCTGCACCACCGGCTCAGGGCCGCGCGTTCGATGGTGATAACGGGGTGTTCGGTCTGGATGTTCATTCCATGCGGATGCCGGTCAGGTCGGCCATTTCTTTCCAGCGCTCCACTTCTACGCGCTGAAAGGCGGCGAATTCGTCCAGCGGCAGCGGGTCGGCGGTGTATCCCATGTGTGCCAGCTGATGTCTGAAAGCAGCGTCGTTCAGCATGGTCATGAAAGCGGCGTTGAGTTTTTCAGCGATCGGACGCGGCGTGCGCGCGGGTGCCCAGATGCCGAACCAGGCATCTATCGCCATGAATTCGACACCGGCTTCTTTCGCGGTCGGGATCTCGGGCGCTTCGGGGAGGCGGTCGGGCGCGCCGATTTCCAGCGCCCGCAGTTTGTTGTCTCTGACCAGTTCCACGACCGACGGCCAGGTGGCGACGTAGAAATCCGTTGAGCCCAGTATCGTGCTGGCTGCGGCGGCGGCGGCGCCGCGATATGGGATGTGGGTGGCGGTTATGCGCAGCCGCCGCACGAAAGTTTCCGCAATGACATGGCTGGCCGATCCGATCGAGGATGACGCATAAACCAGGCCCGGCTCGTTCCGTCCCTTGATGATCAGATCGTCGAACGAACGAAACCGTGAACCTTCTGCAACCACCAGCGCATGATGCACGGTGGCGATCCTGGCGATCGGGGTGAAGCTGTCGATCGTGTGATAGGGCAGATTGACCATCAGCGACTGGTTCATTGCATGTGTCTGGTTGTTGCCCAGTGTCAGCGTGTAACCGTCGGGTTGTGCGTGGGTTGCGGCCAGTGTGCCGATGATGCCGCTGCCGCCGGCCCGGTTGTCGATGACCGTATTGGCGCCGGGCAGCACCTCGGCCAGCCTGCGCATCAACAGCCGTCCCAGCCGATCGGTCGATCCGCCGGGTGCGTAGGCGATGATCAACTGGATCGTGCGTGACGGGTACGCGTTGTCGGCTCGGGCTGCAAACGGTGCGGCGATGGTTGCGGCAAGCAGGGCGCGACGTGTGGGTATCATGTTCTCCGACTATCCGGCTTCCATGGTTTCATGCGCGATCAGCCATTTCTCCTCGGCAGCTTCGGTCTCTTTGGCGATCACCGCAAGGCGCGCATTAATCTTTGCGACATCCGCCACATGATTGGATGCGTAGATTGCCGGATCGGCAAGTTTCGCTTCGAGTTTCGCTTTTTCGGCCGCCAGCCGGGCGAGGAGCGCCTCGGCGTCTTTCACGGCCTTGCGCAGCGGTGCTTGCGCGGCGCGCTGGTCGGCGCGTTCGCGGCGTTCGGTCTTTCGGTTTGTTGCGGTTTCGGGTCTGGGTTGTTGCACACGAGCGCGTTCGGCGAGGAAAACGCGGTAGTCGTTCATGTCGCCATCGAAATTTTCCACCGTGCCGTCGGCGACCAGCAGCAGGCGGTCGGCGACCAGTTCCACGAAATGCGGGTCGTGGGTGATCAGGATCACCGCGCCGGAAAATTCCGCCAGCGCCTTCACCAGTGCCTCGCGCGCATCGATGTCCAGATGGTTGGTCGGTTCGTCGAGGATCAGCATCTGCGGTGCATCGCGCGTCGCCAGCGCCAGTAACAAGCGGGCTTTCTCGCCGCCCGACAGTGCGCTGATCTTGGTTTCCGCCTTGTCGGCATCCAGCCCGAACCGCGCGATCTGTGCGCGCTGCACGGTGGGCGTGGCACGCGGCAGGGCGCGGGCGATGTGATCCAGCGGGGTTTCGTCCAGCACCAGTTCGTCGGTTTGATGCTGCGCGAAATAACCGACGCGCAGCTTTTGCCCGCGCCGTACCTCGCCGGACATCGGCTCCATCCGGCCGGCCAGCAGTTTGGCCAGCGTCGATTTGCCGTTGCCGTTGGCGCCCAGCAGCGCGATACGGTCGTCCATGTCGATGCGCAACGACAGGTCGCGCAGCACCGCGCGGCCATCGTAACCGACGACGGCACGCTCGGTCGCCAGGATCGGCGGGGCGAGTTGCACGGGTTCGGGGAAGCTGAACCGGGTGGTGGCGTCTTCGACCACGGAATCGATGACCGGCAGTTTTTCCAGCGCCTTGATCCGCGACTGCGCCTGGCGCGCTTTCGTCGCCTTGGCGCGGAAGCGATCGACGAACGCCTGGATGCGCTTGCGTTCGGCGGCGACGCGCTCGGCGGCCTTGTTCTGCTGTTCGGCGCGTTCGGTGCGGATGCGTTCGAACGAGTCGTAGCCGCCCGGATACAGTGTGATCTTGCCGCGGTCGAGATGCGCGATCGCGTTCACGCAACGGTCCAGCAGTCCGCGGTCGTGCGAGACCACCAGCGCCGCGCCGGTAAAGCGGCGCAGCCAGTTCTCCAGCCACAGCGTGGCTTCCAGATCGAGATGGTTGGTCGGTTCGTCGAGCAGCAGCAGGTCGGGTTCCAGAAACAGCGCGGCGGCCAGCGCCACGCGCATCCGCCACCCGCCCGAGAACGACCCGACCGGCCGCGCCTGCGCTGCGGTGTTGAACCCCAGCCCGTCGAGCACCGTGGCGGCGCGGGCGGGGGCGGAATCGGCGCCGATGGCGCTGAGCCGGTCGTGGATTTCGGCCAGCCGTTCGGGCGGCGCGCGCTCGGCTTCGGCCAGCAGCCCGAGGCGTTCGGTATCGGCAGCCAATACCGTTTCCAGCAGGTTGGCGTCGCCCGCCGGGGCTTCCTGCGCCACACTGGCCATGCGCGCGCGCGCCGCCAGCCGGATTTCGCCGCCGTCGGGATGGAAATCGCCGGTAATGGCGCGGAACAGCGTGGATTTTCCCGCGCCGTTGCGGCCGACCAGGCCGATCTTGTGGCCGGGGTTGATGGTCAGGCTGGCGTCTTCCAGCAGCGGGCGGCCCGCCACGCGCAGCGTGAGGTCCGAGATGATCAGCAGGCTCATGCGGGTTTCTACGCAGGCCGGGGCGAGGGGGGAAGGGGTTTTGCGCGCCAGGGCTTGCCCGGCGGACGGCGAGGGGTTAAGCGCGGCGCTGACATTTTCCCTAGATCAAGGACAGACCCTTATGGCCCTGGAACGCACGTTCAGCATCCTCAAGCCCGATGCCACCCGCCGCAACCTGACCGGCAAGATCAACGCGAAGCTGGAAGAAGCGGGTCTGCGCATCGTGGCGCAGAAGCGCATCCACATGAGCCGCACCCAGGCCGAAACCTTTTATGGCGTGCATCGTGAACGTCCGTTCTTTAACGATCTGGTGACGTTCATGACCTCCGGCCCGGTGGTGATCCAGGTGTTGGAAGGCGAAAACGCCATCGCCCGCAACCGCGAAGTCATGGGCGCGACCGACCCGAAGAAGGCCGATAAGGGCACCATCCGCGCCGAGTTCGCCGAAAGCATCGAAGCGAATTCCGTGCATGGCTCCGACAGCCCGGAAAATGCCGCGATCGAGATCGCGTATTTCTTTGCGGGCAGCGAAGTTCACGCCTGATCGGCGTGTAGCGGTGAATATGCGAAAGGGGCCGCGAGGCCCCTTTTGCTGCTTATTGCGTACGGATCAGGGCGATGCCGCCAACCGTCATCCCTTCCGGAATGCCCAGCACACCGGCATCGTGGATATGCCGTGCGTTTTCGGCAATCTCTTCGGGGGTAAAGAGATGAGCTTCACCGCAGAGAGCGCCGATATGGTGGTCTAGTGATGCCGCTTCAAAAATCTCTTTCCGGATGCCGTCGAACAGATGTTGATGGTTCTGTCTGGCATCCACAAGGTCGAAAGTCAGGACCAGCATGCCGCCGACCTTCAGCAGCCGAAGAAGCTCCTGGATCGCGACGCGTTTGTGGATGATGTGCTCGATGACGCTGATGCAGATGACGGCGTCATACTCGCCGCTGTTGGCAGGAATGTTGAAGATCGATCCGAAGGAGATGTTCGCGAAGCGATTACCCAGGGCGAGGAAACGGTCCTCGATCCCGGGATCGCCCTGATTGTCCCACTGGTAGTCGATATCGAAGACGCTGGCTTCGGCACCTTTCTGCGCCAGGCCGAACACCAGTGCGCCACGGCCCGAGCCGATATCCGCGACCTTCAGTCCTTTCAGTGAACCGAAATGGTTCTCCAGACATTTGACGGCAAACGGGTATTCCCATTTTTTCGAGGCATGCACATACGGACCCGATGTCATATCGGCGGCGTGTGTGCCCAGTCCCTCGTCCACCAGCCCGGCTGCCGTATGGATGCTGTCGACCAGATCCGCCTCGTCCTCGACGAATTTTTTGCTGAACAGCGATTTCGTGACAAGTTGGAACGAGCGAGCACGCGAAAGCTTCAGTTCGTTTTTGACGATATCGGGTATGGCTGAAATGTCGATCGTGTCCATACATGTGGTCTCTTTCCCGAGCGGGCATTCCCGCAGCCAGTCGTTCGTGACCCACCAGCAGTTCGAGCATTCGGTCGCTACGAGATTGATGTTCTGTGGGTAAGCGAAAAAGTCGGGTGACGTAGGTCCGAACAGAACGATGGATTTCTTGTTGGCGGCGCGTGCCATGTGCACAAGCCCGCCTTCGGTATCTATGTGCAACAGGGCGTCTTTGAGGATGAAACACAGTTCGGAGAAGGTTGTCTCTCCGCGCAGATCCCAGTCGACGCCCGGCAGTCTGGTTTCGTTGCTGGTGCCAATCTGAACAACGTGGATGCCGAGGTTTTTAACGCCTTCGATCAGTTTTTCCCAGCGGTCGACCGGCAGCTGTTTGGTGGAATTTTGCAGTTCCACGACTGAATCGACCCCATTGTGGACAGTAATATAAGGGTGGAGCAAACTTAGCTTCTCGGTAATTCCTGCATCCGCCATGTCGGGGAAAAAATAAAGTGGTGACTTTGCGGATACGGGAAGTCCACCCGAAGTTCCCATCAAATCAAGTACTGATAGAGGCTTCACAGCTCGAGCAAATATATTATTGCGAATTGGGAAAAAATTCAGAAACTGATCCATGGATTTTGCAATTTCTGCGTTACCACGTAACCATTGTTGCTCGTCTGATGATGTAACTCTTGAATTATAACATGGTATATAATGAGGAATATACCCATGTTCAATAATAATATCAAAAATATCAAGCTGACTTAATTTTTTTAAAATTGGTAATTTTTGATTATGATCAATGGGTATGCTTTTTTTTACATTTCCATTTCCGTTATTCATATTCGATATAAAATTGCGTGTGTGAAAATGTGTAATTTCGCAGGGGGTAAATTTTCTTTTTATTTCCGCAATCATTGGACTTGCTTGCAGGGCGTCACCGAGACCACCAAAGGTGAAATAACCAATGCGGATTACCCCTGTGGTGCCTTGATGCGGTTTTAGTCGCTCTAGATATACCCGTTCTTTTTCTTGAGGAATGACTTTAATAAAGTCATTCCATTGCTGTAGTGCAGTTTTATAGGAAGGAATATTATCTCCTTCCGGAAAGAGTGCTTCATATGCGTTTTTGTGGTTATAGCCGTGATATCGGGTATTCTCATTGGGATTTATTTTATATGAGTGAATGTCGTTATAGCCGACATCCAGCGGAGGAAGATTCCGAAAAATCTCCATACCGAACAGACGGAAAGATAAGGAGCGGGCAATTTTTGGAAGAAATAAAGCTCTGCGCTTATTGCTCCCATGCAATAGTTCATTTCTAATTATAGACATAAATCTGAATAATTTTGATGATAAAATATCGTTTAATGCATCATATAGTTTGTGATTTCGATATGTTGCATCAGAATAATCTTTAATTAATCCTTGGTTTTGAAGTTCAACAACAGAAAGATATTGGTGTTTATTTGACTTCTTCATGGTGCCTTGGGTTTCTATTTGTCGTTTTTGTTGCTAAGTTAAATTATAGTATCTCACTATAATCTGTGTCTATATAATGCATGTCAATATGGTTCGGATTAGATATTAGGATGCGGACTCATAACCAGAAACTGATAGCTGCTGCGAGGTGTATGGCACCGAGAAAGTTGGCAGCCAGCCTGTCGTAACGCGTCGCGATGCGCCTGAAATCCTTGAGCCGGCAGAACATGCGCTCGATGGCGTTAC
>JAVBUO010000065.1:0-5515 GCA_031555315.1 Acetobacteraceae bacterium | reverse complement strand
CAACAAATAGACCAAAATTTGTGACGGAGCTGACAATGCCATGAAACTCCTCACCAATTTTGTCAGCCATGTATTCGGCTTTCTTTAGGTCTTCTGTGTCACGTTCTGCTGAAACTGATCTTCGCTCCATTTGTGAGCTGTGATCCGCTATCTCAGTCAGCATCGACTCCCATTTTTCCTGGGTGTTTTTGCTTACATCTCCTTCAATCAGATAAGTCCGGATCAGGCGATGTACAATTAGGTCAGGGTAACGGCGAATCGGTGACGTAAAGTGCGCATAATGTTGCAATGCCAATCCGAAATGCCCCACGTTTTCGGGGCTGTACACGGCTTGCGATTGCGACCTGAGCACAAATTCATTCACCGCCATATCTTTGGGCGAGCCTTGCGACTTTGTCAAAATTTCGTTGAAATCGCGCGGCTGCGATGTTGCCGACATGTGAATCTTCATTCCGAGCGAATCCAAAAAATCGTTCAATGTTTCGACCTTGGCGTCCGATGGCCTGTCGTGAATGCGGTACATCGCCGGCAACCCTTGGTCTTCCAATGTCTCGGCGGCGGATACGTTCGCCATAATCATCATTTCTTCGATCAATTTATGCGCGTCCAATTGCGTGCGCAATTTGATATCGATCACTTGGCCTTTTTCGTTCAAAATCACCTGACGTTCAGGCACGTCGATTTCCAGCACGCCGCGTTTTGCGCGCTGGTTCAACAATAACCGGTACACGGCGTTCAGGTTTTTGATCTCCTCTTCCATTCCCACGATGGGTTGTTTGCCGTCCAATGCCGCCTGAACCTCGTCATACGTCAACCGCCGTTTCGATTTCATCAATCCGCGAATGAATTTGTGTCGGATCTTCTTTCCCGTTTTATCAAGCCACGCCTCACACACCATCGTGCCGCGCGGTTGGTCGGGTTGCAATGAACATAAACCGGCAGACAATTCAAACGGCAACATCGGTATAACCCTGTCCGGGAAATAAACGGAATTCCCACGGATCTTGGCGTCGATGTCCAACGGCGATCCTGGCGTCACATAATGCGCCACGTCCGCAATGCCGACCATCACATGATATCCGCCTGCATTGCCGGCATCCGTATCCGGTTCGGCAAATACGGCATCGTCAAAATCTTTGGCATCCGCCCCGTCGATGGTCACGAACGGAATATGGCGCAAATCTTCGCGGTGTTTGTCGACTTGCGGCACAATCGCTTTTTGTGCCTGCTTTTCGCTGGCTTCGGTAAACGCCACGGGAATATTGTTTAAATAAATCGCAATCAATGTCGGTGCAAACGCATCGTTTTCAGACCCTATTTTACGGACAAATTCCGCCTCTGGATGCATACTCCTGATACTCGGGATATCGACGATCACGATATCGTTTTCCTTAATGTCCGCCGGCAAATTGTTAACGGTGAACACATCGCGGAGTCGCCTGTCGACGGAAGATACCATCCCGCCCTTATATACGCCCACCATATGGTTTTCGCCAGATGCCACGCGTCTGGTCGCCTCGGCTTCGTACATTTTGTTCCCGACGTTTTTAATACGCGCCTGAACCACGTCTCCCACGCCCGCGGGCGGCGACAATTTATCTTTGGTGACGATAATTTGCGGGGCAGGGCCGCTTTCCATCCATTTAAACGGTCGTGCGACCAAATCGCCCATCGAATCTAACCCCGTGATTTCGATGATCAGCTGCGCGGGCAGAACGCCCTTGGCAAACACGCTGCGCCCCTTGTTTGATGTTTGAACCGTGCCTTCGTCCTTCATCGTGCGCAACATGCGCTTTAATTCTGCCCGGCTTTCGCCGCCCTTGATACCGAATTTGCGCGCAATCTCGCGCTTGTTCGTCTTGTGCGTTTGTTGAGCCATATATGTGTTGAGTTCTTCCATACTCGGAAGCGGTTTCGATTCTTTTTTCTTGTGTGTCATAAATTTCTCTTTCATGTCATCCCGACTGAGCGTCAGCGAATGGAGGGATCTTACATAATTTGGGTTTAATATTGTCAGAATGATTATTAATTCCCCCATCATCTCACACTTTTAATGAAAGGGCAATGATATCTTTTTTTCAGATTTATGACATTTTCATCCAACCGTTTGCAATTTTCGCAAAAATGTTCTATAACGAAACCTCATTTGATTTTTAATAACCCGTCATCCTGAACAGCATCGCCCATGAGCGATGCGCGCTTGTTTCAGGATCTGGTGCGATTAATTCCCGACAAGATGCTGAAACAAGTTCGGCATGACGGAAAAAGGGGAAAACAGAAAGGACTAAAACATGTTTGATTTAACGGGTAAAGTTGCTTTGATTACGGGTGCCACGGGCGGCATCGGGCGCGAAATCGCCAAAAAGATGCACGGCCAAGGTGCCACGTTGGCCCTGACCGATATGAATATGGACGTGTTGAATGCGTTCAAGGCCGAACTCGGCGACCGCGTTTCTGTTTATTCCGCCAACTTGACGGATTCGAACAGCCTGAACGCCCTGGTCAAACAGGTTGAAACCGAACTCGGCAAGATTGATATCCTGGTCAACAACGCTGGTATTACCAAAGACGGTTTATCCATGCGCATGACGGACGAACAATGGCAAGCGGTGCTGGACATCAACCTGTCCGCCTGTTTCAAATTGGCGCGTGCGGTGATGCCGGGCATGATGAAACGCCGTTTTGGCCGCATCATTGGTATGGCGTCCATCGTCGGCGTGATGGGCAACGCGGGTCAGGCAAACTATGCAGCGTCTAAGGGCGGTTTGATCGCCATGGGCAAATGTATGGCTGCCGAATTGGCCACACGCGGTATCACGGTCAATTCGATCGCGCCGGGATTCATCAAAACGGCTATGACCGACAAATTGACGGACGAAGTCAAGGCGCAGTTGCTTAAAGAAGTCCCCATGGGACGCCTGGGCACGGCCGAAGACATCGCGAATGTCGTCGTCTTCTTGGCGTCGGACGAAGCTAATTATATCACAGGCCAGACCATCAATATCAACGGCGGTATGGCGATGATTTGATTCTAGAAAGCCAACTGAGCGGTCGCGGGTGTGCTCATTCGCCTCATGTACTCAGGTGTACACATCGGCTCTTGCGCGCACGCGCTCCCTCCGTTTGGCTTTTATAATCAAATCAGATCGTTTTAATTTTTCCGTCATTGCGAGCGGGCCTCGGCCCCGAAGCAATCTTTGGGATGATTGGAACAACACATTTGTTTTAGGTTGAATTCATCAAAACAAAGACCTAAATCAAAAAAAAGACTGGACGAGGATAAAAAAATATGTTAAAAGTTCCTCGTTTTTGTCTGAATAAGACGAGGCTGCGCGTTTAACACATTGAATGTGCTGTCTTTAATATTAACAAACAGAAAAGGAAGATATTTATGAGTAACATTGCTGAAAGAGTCAAAAAGATCGTTGTCGAACATTTGGGCGTTGACGCTGCCAAAGTAACGGAAAGCGCCAGCTTTATCGACGATTTGGGTGCCGACAGCTTGGACACGGTCGAATTGGTCATGGCATTCGAAGAAGAATTCGGCTGCTCGATCCCGGATGACGCCGCTGAAAAGATCCGCACGGTCAAAGACGCGATCGACTTCATCGAAAAGCAAGTCTAATCGGTTTGATGGACTGAACTCAAAAATATTATAGGCACAATTCCTTTTGGCGTTGGTGCCTATCATATTTTGATGGATCATTTCTCCGCCGCCCTTTTGAGGGGCGTTTAAGACCCCGAAGCAACCTGTCCACCGTAGCCTTGGCGAAGGTGGGATCCAGGCTCGCCGAATGCGGAAGTTGGATTCGGATGTTTGGACAATAACTAAAAAAGGATTTCATATGACAAGACGAGTCGTCATTACGGGTATGGGCATTTTAAGCCCGATCGGGCGCGGCCTGAAAACGAATTTCGCCGGCATCAATTCTGGCAAATCGGCCATTTCGCGCATCACATGTTTTGACCCCACCAATTACGCCGCCCAAATCGCCGGCCAAATTCCGCGCGGAACGGGTATGGAAAAGGAAGGGGCATTTAATCCCGACGCCGTCATGTCACCCAAGGAACAACGCCACGTCGACCCGTTCGTCTTGTATGGTATTTGCGCCGGTATCGACGCGGTTGAAGATTCGGGTTTTGTTGCCGACACGGACGAACAAAAACAACGCACAGGCGTTCTCATCGGTTCGGGTATCGGTGGTTTGCAAACAATCAACGACGCTTCTTTGGTTTTAGCCAAAGACGGCCCGCGTCGCATTTCGCCGTTCTTTATTCCTTCCGCCCTCATTAACATGATTTCGGGCCACATTTCGATCAAATACGGTTTCCAAGGGCCGAACCACGCTGTGGTCACGGCTTGCGCAACGGGTACGCACGCCATCGGCGATGCCGCTCGCATCATCCGCGATAACGAAGCAGACGTCATGGTCGCCGGCGGTGCCGAAGCCGCCATCTGCGGCCTGGGCGTCGCGGGATTCAGCCAAGCGCGCGCCTTATCTACCAAATATAACGCCACTCCTGAACTGTCCTCGCGTCCGTGGGATACGGGCCGTGATGGTTTCGTTATGGGCGAAGGTGCCGGTGTCGTTGTGCTCGAAGAATACGAACACGCCAAAAAACGCGGTGCAAAAATTTACGCCGAAGTTGTGGGTTATGCCATGACGGGCGATGCGCACCATATTACAGCCCCCGGTAATGGCGGCGGTTTGCGCGCCATGAAAACGGCTTTGAAATATGCCGGCCTGAATGCCGACCAAGTCGATTATATCAACGCGCACGGCACGTCGACGCCGCGGGGTGATATGATCGAATTCGGCGCGGTAAAAGAAGTTTTCGGCAATACAAAAGTATCGATGTCGTCCACGAAATCATGTGTCGGCCACTTGCTTGGTGCCGCCGGTGCGGTCGAAACGATTTATTCCGTCATGGCGATGGAAAATGGTGTTTTGCCGCCCACATTGAATTTGAATAATCCGGAACCTGAAACGGCCGGTTTTGATCTGGTTCCGCTCATGGCTAAGGAAAAGAAAGTCAACGTCGCGATGTCGAACTCATTCGGTTTCGGCGGCACAAACGCCACGTTGATCTTTAAAAAAGTTTAATTTTACGCGTCATCCTGGGGCCGCGCCGACAGCGCGGAACCCGGGATCTCATAACGAATAATTCCCATCAAAACCCCCGCCGGTGTGGCGGGGGTTTTCTTTTTTAGATCTATTTGTCGGCTTTATTATTTTTTGGTGTTTTCTTTTATAAAATCCCCATTGCCCTTTCGTCCAGAATATGCGATGATGTGTGCAACCAATAAAACCTGTCATCCTGAGGAGCGCAACGCGCGACGTGAGGATCTTTAATTACAAGGAAACAAAATGTCTGAACTTCAAACAACGCCTAGAAAACCCTTTTTAGCGTTTATCTTTTCTCCTGAAACCATGCCAATCTATGGGTATTGGTTTGTTTTTCTCGCCGCTTCAATGATTTTTACAGTTTCTTCCCAAATGTCAGAGCTATATGG
>JAVBUO010000017.1:0-84860 GCA_031555315.1 Acetobacteraceae bacterium | reverse complement strand
GTGCCACAACGAAGCCGCCAAAGTATCCCGTTGATGATCGAACGGTTGTGCTCAGGTCTGCGACCACGTCCACGGTTCGAGACGTCTATTGGCAGCAAGCCCTTCAAAACGCGCCATTCCGCTTCGCTTAGATCGCCCCGGCTCAAACCTGCCTCCAAAAGGCAGCCTTGAATCAGAACAAACGCACAGCGTCAAACATTTCGTCCACAACGCCTAGCAAAAGTGCAGAGGCAAAAATAATCGGAAGCACCGTCAGCGATGGAATCGGAAACTCTTCTGAATGATTGGCCTGGGAGATTTTGTGGCTTGTTCGTGACGGACTAAAAGTAACGAATATTTTAAATTTATATATATGACAGTTATGTTCTGTTGAGGAAGTGGTCCTGTTAAAAGGGATTCCTTGCCGTTTACCTAACAACAACGCCAGAGTATACGATACTGCCTGCCTGACGATGTTACCAGGCTGAAGTTAGCTATTTGGATTTCATGCAAAGGTTTATCCATGAACGTTTACTTCTGTCGCACTGCGGTGATTTTTCTGTCGATCGCTGCAGGGGCCGCTGCACAGCAGGCTGCGCCTCCGGCGCCCGCTGTAGGGGTCTTTCAGGTCACTCGCCGTGCCGTGACACAGGAAGATACGTTCGTTGCCCGTGTCGCAGCCGTTAACCGCGTCGATTTACGCGCACGCGTAACGGCATTCCTGCAGGAACGTCTGTTCCAGGAAGGCGCGGAAGTCAAAGTCGGCGATCTTCTGTTCCGGCTTGAGCAGGAACCGTTCCAGGCGGCGGTTGCTCAGCAGCAAGGGGTTCTGGCTTCAGCCGAGGCCGAATTGAGCAATGCACGCATTCAACTGACGCGCGCGCGCGATCTGGTGCGCACACAGGCGGGCACGCAGGCGCGGCTGGACGATGCGATCGCCGCCGAAGGCAGCGGCGAAGCGACCGTGAAGCAGGCACAGGCCGCCTTGCTGCAAGCCCAGATCAATCTTGGCTACACGGAAATCCGTGCCCCGGTGGACGGCAAGATCGGACTGGCTTCGGTGACACCAGGCAATGTCGTCAGCCCGAGTTCCGGTGTTCTGGCGACGATCGTCAGTCAGGATCCGATGTATATCGAGTTCTCGATTTCGACGCGGATGGGCGAAGAGCTGCGCGCGCGATATCAGGGCCAAGGCGGTATGGCCGGAATGACGGTGCAGGTGCGCCTGGCCAATGGTACGGTTCTGCCGCAGGCAGGAACACTGAATTTCATCAACAACCAGGTCGATCGTGGGACCGATACGATTTTGCTGCGAGCGGTTATCGACAATCCGGTACAGAGCGGGCAGACGGCGCATCGGCCCGGTGCTCGCACCCTGATAGAAGGGCAGGTGGTCACCGCCATTCTGGCCAGCAGAACTCCCCTGCAGGCCATCACCGTTCCAGCCTCTGCCGTGCTCTCGGACCAGCTGGGGGCTTATGTGTTTATCGTCGATGACAAGTCGCAGGCTCAGGTTCGGCGCATTCATATCGAGCGGAGCGGTACACAGGATGCCGTATTACGGGACTGCCGGGACGACAGTGATACCCAATGCCTGAGAGAAGGCGACAACGTCATTGTCGAAGGCATCCAGCGTGTGCGTCCGGGGCAACCGGTGCAGGCCGGACCGGCGACGCCGGCGGTGCAACAGTCACCACGGAACTGAACCATGCTGTCAGCAATTTTTGTCGATCGTCCGCGGTTCGCAATCGTCATCGCGATCGTTATCACGCTGGCCGGCATCCTGGCATTGCAGCGTATCCCGATCGCCCAGTTCCCGGACATCGTGCCGCCGCAGGTCTCGGTGACCACCACCTATCCGGGGGCGTCGGCCGAGGTCGTCGAAACGATCATCGGCCAGCCGATCGAAAGCGCGGTGAACGGTGTCGACGGCATGATCTATATGTCGTCGACCAGCGCCAATGACGGCAGTTATTCGCTGCAGGTTTCGTTCGCACTGGGGACCAATCCGGACATCAATACGGTGAACGTCAACAATCGTGTGCAGACCGCATTGGCCAAACTGCCGGACGTGGTGCAGCGCCAGGGGGTTACGGTACGCAAACAGTCGTCCGCCGTGCTGATGTTCCTGGCCATTACGTCCGACAATCCGGACCATGATCGCGTTTTCCTGAGCAATTACACGACCATCAATGTGCTCGATACTGTGGCGCGTACGGCGGGGATCGGTCAGGTCACGCTGTTCGGGGCACAGGATTATTCGATGCGTATCTGGTTCCAGACCGAACGGATGCAGTCGCTGAACCTGTCGGTGTCCGATATCATCAACGCGATCAATCAACAGAACACGCAGGCAGCGGTCGGGCGTATCGGGGCGCGGCCGATTACGGCGGACCAGCAGTTTCAGATCAATCTGACAACCCAGGGGCGTCTGACGACGCCGGAGGAATTCGGCGCCATCGTCGTTCGTGTCAATCAGGATGGCACCTTGCTGCACGTGCGTGATGTCGCGCGGATCGAGATGGGCGTCGCGAATATGGATACAGAATCGCGGCTGAACAACAGGCCGGCCGCGATGATCGGCACCTATCTGTCACCGGGGGCAAACGCGCTGCAAACCGTGCAGCGGCTGGAAACCACCATGAACCAGCTGGCCGAGCGTTTCCCCGAAGGGATGAAATGGCAACCTGTGTACGACACCACACAGTTCGTGCGCGATACGGTGGCCGAGGTCCAGAAGACGCTGATCGAAGCCTTCATTCTGGTTGTGGCGGTGGTGTTCATCTTTCTGGGCTCGTTCCGCGCCACTCTGATCCCGACCATTGCCGTCCCGGTCAGCCTGATCGGGACATTCGCCGTATTGCTGGTGATGGGGTATTCGATCAACACGATTTCTCTGCTGGCCATGGTGCTGGCCATCGGGATCGTGGTCGACGACGCGATCGTGGTGGTGGAGAACGTCGAACGCGTGATGGAGGAGGAACCGGAGCTCACGCCCGCGCAGGCCACCAAGAAGGCAATGACGCAGATTACCGCGCCGATCATCGCGATTACGCTGGTGCTGCTGTCGGTGTTCGTGCCGATCGGGTTCATCTCGGGCATTTCGGGGCAGCTGTTCCAGCAGTTCGCGGTGACCATCAGTGTGTCGATGGTGATTTCGGCCATCAATGCGCTGACGCTTTCGCCTGCGCTGTGCGCTGTCTTTCTGCGCCATAGCGGGCCGCGCAAGGGTATTATCCGTGTCATGATGGGCGCCATCGACAAGACGCGCGATGGTTATGCGCTCGTTGTCGAGCGGTTGCTGCGGTTTTCGATCCTGGGGGTGGTGCTGGTGGTTGCTGCCGGCCTCGGGATCGTGCAGCTGGGAAGGACGACACCGTCCGGCTTCCTGCCGGAAGAAGATCAGGGCGCGTTCTTTATCCAGGCACAGTTGCCGCAGGGGGCATCGGTCGCACGCACGCAGGCAGTTGCCGATCAGGTGTACAACATCGTCCGGCAGCATCCCGCGGTTCAGGACGTCGTTTCGGTGGTTGGGTTTTCGATGCTGGATGGTGGCGCACAATCCAATGCGGCATTCTTCGTCGCACGCCTAAAGCCGTTCGATCAGCGGACGACGCGCGTGCAGCAGATGATCCCGGAGCTGGCGGCGCAGTTTCAGGCCGTGCGCGAGGCACAGATTTTCAGCTTCAGCCCGCCGCCGATTATCGGTCTGGGAACGGGCGGCGGGTTCGAGTACCGCCTGCAAAATCTGGAAGGCCGCAGCGTGACGGACATGTCGGCCGCCATGCTGGGGCTGGTTGTCGCGGCCAATCAGGATCCGAGCCTGGCGCGGGTGTTTTCGACCTTCAGCGCCAATACGCCGTTGCTGAATCTGCAGGTCGACCGTGAGCGTGCGCAGACACTGGGGGTTTCGATCTCCGATGTGTTCACGGCGCTGCAGACCACGCTGGGCGGGTACTACGTCAACGACTTCAACCTGTTCGGGCGCACATGGCAGGTCAACATACAGGCCGAGGCGGCGGATCGCGCCAGTGTCGATGGCATCTGGCGCATTCACGTGCGCAACCGTGATGGCGAAATGGTGCCGTTGCGGTCGTTTACGGATATCCAGATGCGTAATGGTCCGCAGACGATCACGCGGTTCAACAACTATCGATCAATCACTGTGCAGGGATCACCACAAGAAGGGGTGTCGTCCGGGCAGGCTTTGGCGGCGATGGAAACCTTGTCGAGAAACACTTTGCCGCAGGGGTTCAGTTACGACTGGTCGGGCACGTCGTATCAGGAAAAACAGGCATCAGGGCAGACCACTGTCATTCTGGCCCTGGCGCTGCTGTTCGCCTATCTGTTCCTGGTCGCGCTGTACGAGAGCTGGACAATCCCGATCCCGGTGTTGCTGTCGGTTTCGATCGGGGTGCTCGGGTCGTTCGTCGGCATTCTGATCGCCGGGCTGTCGCTGGATCTGTATGCGCAGATCGGGTTGGTGGTGCTGGTGGCTCTGGCGGCGAAGAACGGAATTCTGATCGTCGAATTCGCCAAAGAGCAGCGCGAGGCCGGTCTGGGCATCAAGGAAGCGGCGGCCCTGGGGGCCAAAATGCGGTTCCGCGCGGTGATGATGACGTCGTTCGCATTCATCCTCGGGTTGTGGCCGCTGGTGCATGCCAGCGGCGCGGCGGAACTGTCGCGCCGTGCGGTGGGGACGCCGGTGTTCGCGGGAATGCTGTTTGCCAGTTTGATCGGGATTTTCGTGATCCCGCTGCTGTATGTGGTCTTCCAGACGATGCGCGAGAAGTTCGGCAGTTCGCCCGCGGCTCATGCCACGCAGGCGCACGGGGAAAGCGCGGCGGCGCCTCGACCGCCGGTTTCTCCGGCCTAAGGCTGCAGCCGGTCGCGATTAAATCGACAGGGGGAGCTTGGCAAAAGCTCCCCCTGCTTTCATTCTGACATGAAAGCAATTCGGGGGAATGTTCATATGAGCAAATTCGGTCTCGCCCAGCCCGTTCGTCGTGTGGAAGACCCGCGCCTGCTGAAAGGGAACGGCCGCTATACCGACGATATCAGCACTCCGGGGCAGCTTTACGGCGTGTTCGTGCGCAGCCCGCACGCGCACGCGAAAATCCTGAGCGTCGATACGTCGGCAGCCCGGCAGGTCGCGGATGTGCAGGCGGTCTATACGGCGGCCGATCTCCTGGCGGATGGGATCGGCGAGGTTCCCTGCACCGTGCCTCTGAAGAATCGTGATGGATCGCCGCGCGCCGACACGCCGCGCTTACCGCTTGCCACTGATACGGTGCGCCATGTGGGCGACCCGGTGGCGTTTGTGGTCGGTGCGACGCTGCAAGCTGCGCGCGACGGCGCCGAGGCGGTAATGGTCGATTACGATATTCTGCCGTCCGTCACCGATCTGGCTGTCGCGCGCGACGACGGACAACCCCGGATCTGGGACGGCGCAAAGAACAACACCTGCTTCGACTGGGCGGTTGGCGACAAGGCGAAGAACGACGCGTTGTTCGCGTCGGCGGCGCACGTCACCCGGCTCGATGTCGTGAACAACCGCATCGTCGTTGCCAGTATGGAGCCGCGCGGCGCGCTGGCGGGCTACGATGCTGCCACGGGGCGCTGGACGGTGCATAGCGGCACACAGGGGGCATGGCTGGTGAAGGAACTGCTGGCCCAGCATGTGTTCAAGGTACCGGAGGATCGCTTCCATGTGGTCACGTCGGACGTTGGCGGCGGGTTCGGCATGAAGATCTTCCTGTACGTCGAGGTGGCGATGGTCTGTTATGCCGCCCGCAAGATCGGCGTACCGGTGAAATGGACTTCGGAACGGGCCGAGGCGTTCGTTTCCGACACACAGGGGCGCGATAACATCACCTCGGGCGAACTGGCGCTGGACAAGGACGGGCGTTTTCTGGCGCTGCGCACCAGAAATGTTGCCGGGATGGGGGCGTATCTGTCTACCTTCGCGCCCTATATTCCAACTCTGGCGGGCACCAAGGTGCTGGCCAGCGTTTACGGATTCCAGTCGATCTACGCCAACGTGATCGGCGTGTTCACCAACACGACGCCGGTCGATGCCTATCGCGGCGCCGGGCGGCCCGAGAGCAATTATCTGGTTGAGCGCCTGATCGATGCGGCGGCGCGCGAGATGAAGATCGACCGCGTGGAGCTGCGCCGCCGCAACATGGTGGGGGTAGCGGACATGCCGCACACGTCCGCGATGGGCGTGACGTATGACAGCGGCGATTTCCGGCATCTGCTGGATGCGGCGCTGGAAAAGTCGGACTGGGCCGGTTTTGCCGCGCGGCGCGCGGACTCTGCGGCACGTGGCAAAAAGCGCGGCATCGGGCTTTCGTATTATCTGGAAGCGACCGGCGGCGCGCCCAGCGAACGCGCCGAGATACGGTTTGCCGATGACGGTTTTGTCGATGTGCTGGTCGGTACGCAGTCGACCGGACAGGGGCACGAAACCGCCTATGTGATGTTGACGGCTGATCGGCTCGGCATTCCGGGCGAGAAGATCCGCGTGGTTCAGGGCGATTCGGACCGTATTCCGACGGGCGGCGGCACGGGCGGGGCGCGCAGCCTGTATTCGGAAGGAACGGCGATCTATGCCACGGCCGCCACGGTGATCGAGAAAGGCAAACGCGCCGCCAGCGAAGAATTGGAAGCAGCGGTGGTCGATATCGAATTTCATGCGGGGCGCTTCAGCATTGCCGGCACCGATCGCGGCATCGATATCCTGACCCTGGCGGCGAAACAGTCGGCGAAAGTGAAGGCCGGGCAGGACGCGACATTGCTGGACGCCGCCGAGGTCGCGGCGATCCCGCATCATACGTTCCCCAATGGCTGTCACGTTGCCGAGGTCGAGATCGATCCCGAGACGGGGGTGGTCCGGCTGGAGCGCTATGTCGTGTGCGACGATGTGGGCAAGGCGATCAATCCGCTGATCGTGCGCGGCCAGGTGCATGGCGGCGTGGCGCAGGGGGTCGGACAGGCGATGCTGGAACGTACGGCGTATGACCCGGATTCCGGGCAGCTGCTGTCGGGGTCCTTCATGGATTACGCATTGCCGCGTGCTGCCGACCTGCCGGAGATCGAGGTCGAACTGATCGAGGTGCCGTGCGGCACCAACCCGCTGGGCGTGAAGGGCGCCGGCGAGGCCGGTGCGGTGGGAAGCCCGCCGGCCCTGATCAATGCGGTGATCGATGCGTTGTCGGATGCAGGGGTGACGCAGATCGACATGCCGGTGACGCCGGAGGTGGTCTGGAAGGCGCTGCGCGCGGCATAGGTGTTTATCCGCGGGGCGGGGCGGGGACCAGCTTGCCGTCTTCCAGGGCGATGATGCGGTCGGCGATGTCGAGGATGCGCGGGTCGTGGGTGACCAGCAGCACGGCTGTGCCGCGGTCTTTCGCCAGACTGCGCAGCAGATGCACAGCCTCGCCGCCGGTCTTGCTGTCGAGTGCTGCGGTGGGTTCGTCGGCCAGGATCAGGCCGGGGTTGTGCACGAGCGCGCGCGCGATCGCCACGCGCTGACGCTGCCCGCCCGAGAGTTGTGCAGGGTAGACGCGCGTCTTGTCGCTGAGGCCGACCGCACCGAGCATGTCATCGGCCCGCTGCAGGCGCTCAGGCTCGTCTGTGGCCGGGTCGTGTTCCAGCGCCATGGCGACGTTCTGGCGCGCGGTCAGAAAGCCCAGCAGATTGTGCTGCTGGAAGATGAAGCCGATGCGCTGACGTGTGGCGACGCGCACGCCCTCGGTCGTGCCGGCGAGTTCCTGCCCCAGAACCCGGCATGTTCCCTGTTGCACGGCGCGCAACGCGCCGATCAGGGTCAGCAACGTTGTCTTGCCGGAACCCGACGGGCCGGTCAGCAGCACAACCTCGCCCGGTGTCAGCTGAATGGTCACGTTCTGCAGAACGGGTTTGGCCAGATCGCCTTCGCCGAAGCGGTGCCAGATATCCTGTGCGTTGATGACGTAGGGCATGTCAGAACATATCCGCCGGATTGGCGTCGCGCAGCTTGCGCAGGGCAAGCAAGCCGGACAGCACGCACATCACGAAGATCAGTGTGAAGACCAGCACGGTTTTCTCGACGGTCATGGTCAGCGGGATGTAGATCTGCGCCGAGGCGATCTTATAGAGCGCCAGCCCCAGCAGCCAGCCCGGGATATAGCCGATCACCGCCAGGATCAGCGATTCTCCCATCACCACTTTTGCCAGATAGAGGTTGGAATATCCCATCGCCTTCAGGGTGGCGTATTCGGAGATATGGCGCGAGATGTCGCTGAACAGGATCTGATAGACGATGACACAACCGACGATCAGGCCGATCACTACCCCCATGCCGAATACGAAGCCGATTGGCGCGGTCTGGGTCCAGTAGAGTTTTTCGACGGCGACGAGCTCGTCATGTGTCAGCGCGATGACGTCGTTCGGCAGCAGGCTGGCCAGTTGCGTGCGCACCTGCACGGGGTCTGCGCCTGGTCTCAGGAAAATCGCGCCGACATCGACCTGGCTGAAACTGCGATAGGGGAACAGTCGCAGGAAGTTGGTTTCGCTGGTGACCGCATGCCCTTCGGTGCCGAAGGTGGGGCCGATCTTGAACAGGCCTACGATGTCGATACGCCGGCCCGCCAGCTCTACCTGGACGGGGCCATTGGCCAGCATCTGCGGAATGGGGCCGAATTCGGGTTTCGAGCGTTCGTCGAACAGGAATGTATCGCGCAGCGCGGTGAGCGCCTGTTCCTCGGGGCGCAGCCCTTCGAACGCGAACAGGCCGCTGAACGGATCCACCCCGAGGACGAGCAGTGTGCGCTTCAAGTGGGTTTGCGGATTGCGCCATTGCGCGGCACCGACATAGAGCGGCGTGACGCGTTCGACGCCGGGGACGGCCAGCGCCTGCATCAGGCGTGCGCGCGGGAACGACACGCTGCGCCACAAGGCTTCGGTGGTGCGGTTGACCAGATAGACCTCGGCCCGTAACCCTGTCTGCAGTTTCACGGCACTGTCGAACAGGGCCGACATGAAACCGATCTGCATGAAGATCAGCGTGCAGGCGAACAGCACGCCGGACAACGCCGCCACCAGCCGGGCTTTTTCGTGCCAGAGCTGCCGCCAGGCCAACCGGAATGCCAGGGCGACCTTGCCGCTGCCCGATGCCGGCGTGAACGGTTTCGCGAGGTTCGGTGCGGTCACGGCTGGATCGATACCTGCACCTGCATGTTGCTGCGCCGTGCCAGCGCCTGCACGGCGGCATCATCCAGAGTCAGACGCACTTCGACCACACGTGCATCGACCGCCGACACCGGGTCGGTGTCGATCACGTTGTTCCGGCGCACCATCCAGCCGATCTCGCGCACATGTGCGGCATACGTGATGGTGGTTCCGGGGATGATGACGGTGGCGCTGGCATTCATGCGGATACGCGGCAGATCGGTTTCGTAAACCTCGGCGACGACGTCCAGCGCCGACAGGTCCGCCATTTCCAGCAGACCTTCACTGGGCACTTTTTCGCCCGCGCGGGCCATGATGCGCAGAATGGTGCCGTCGATCGGCGCAGTGACACGGGCAAGATCGCGGTCGGCCCGCGCCTGGGCAACCGCAGCCTCGGCGCCGGCGAGTTTCGCCTCGGCGATGGCGATGTCTTCGGGGCGCGCGGACAACAGGGTCTGCAGATCCGCCTCGGCGCGGGTGCGTTCCGCTGTTGCCTGTTCCGCGGCGAAGCGGGCGCGGTCCCAGGCGGCTTCGGTGCCGGCGGCGCTGCGCAGCACGCGCTGGGCGCGGTCGGCCTCGCGCCGGGCGCTTTCTTCGGCGGCGCGTAACGCGGCAATACGGGCGCGGGCGGCGGCAACGTCGGTGTCGCGGCCGCCGGCGCGCAGTTTTTCCAGCTCGGCGCGCGCCAGTGCGGCATTCGCTTCAGCCTGGGCCAGCACGGCGGCGCGCTTTGGCAGGTCGTGATATTCGGCCAGCACCTGCCCGGCCGTCACCTTGTCGCCCTCATTCACCAGCAGCCGCTCGATGCGCGACCCTTCCGGACCGGACACGGAAGCCAGCCGGCGGATGCGCGAGGCCGGCTCGATCCGGCCCAGCGCGCCGATCCCGACGGAAGCCGGGTGTTCCTGTTGTGCGGCATGTACGGTTTGCGCGGGAACGATGAAAGGCAGCGTGCCTGTGGTGGCGAAGATGCCCGCCAACAGCATGATTCGGCAGGATCGTGCGGCGGCGTGCATAGAATGCTCCTTTGGCAGGCGGATTGCATAGAAAACGGGCAAATCCGAGCAGAACATCTCTCAGCTCTCAGGCGAAAACAAGGCAGAACAAACCGTTGCCGTGTTGGCACGATTTTTGCTTCGTCCAGATTGCATAAAAACAGGAGCAACGTCATGAAACTTGTCACGGCCATCATCAAGCCGTTCCGGCTGGACGATGTGCGCGAAGCTTTGCACCAACTGGGAGTGCAAGGGATGACGGTGACCGAAGTCAAAGGATTCGGGCGCCAGAAGGGACAGACGGAAATCTATCGGGGCGCGGAATATCACGTCAGTTTTTTACCTAAAGTAAAAGTTGAACTGGTGATTGACGACGCACTCGAGGATCGCGTCGTCGAAGCGATCGCCAAGGCGGCACATACCGGGAAGATCGGCGACGGCAAGATCTTCGTGGTGGATGTCGGCCGCGCAATTCGTATCCGCACTGGCGAAACTGGCGCGGAGGCGCTGTAGCATGAAAAAGAATCTGACATTTGCGTTGTTTCTGTGCGCGGCGCCGGCGTTCGCGCAGGATGCCCTCATCGATACCGGGGACACGGCCTGGATGCTGACCAGCACCGCGCTGGTGCTGTTGATGACGATTCCGGGACTGGCGCTGTTCTATGCCGGGATGGTGCGCAAGAAGACCGTGCTGGCGACGATGATGCAGTCGTTCTTCATCGCCGCGCTGATCGCCGTGGTCTGGATGGTGGCGGGGTATAGTCTGGCGTTCACCAACGGCAACGCCTATTTCGGTGATGCGTCGCGGCTGTTCCTCGGCGGCCTGGCGGCAGACTGGGACAAGCCGTTCACGATAGGCGCGGGGCTGGCCGGCGCGGCGACGATGACCATCCCGGAAAGCATCTTCCTGATGTTCCAGATGACATTCGCGATCATCACGCCGGCGCTGATCACCGGGGCATTCGCGGACCGGATGAAGTTTTCGGCGCTGGTGGTGTTCATGGTGCTGTGGTCGCTGCTGGTCTATAGCCCGATCGCGCACTGGGTGTGGCATCCGAACGGCTGGATCTTCGAACTGGGCGCGGCGGACTTCGCCGGCGGCACGGTGGTGCACATCAACGCCGGGATCGCCGGTCTGGTGCTGGCGCTGATCATGGGTAAACGCGTCGGATACAACAGCGACAACATGTCGCCGTATAACCTGTCTCTGGCGGTGACCGGCGCTGCGTTGCTGTGGATCGGCTGGTTCGGCTTCAATGCCGGCTCGGCGCTGGGCGCGAACGGGCGCGCGGGCATGGCGATGCTGGTGACCATGCTGGCGGCGGCGGCGGCGACGCTGGCCTGGACATTCGCCGAATGGGTCGTCAAGGGCAAACCGTCGGTGCTGGGTGCGATATCCGGGGCGGTGGCGGGGCTGGTCGCCATCACGCCGGCATCTGGCTTCGTGCTGCCGGGCCCGGCACTGGTGATCGGCGTGGCGGCAGGGATCGTCTGTTTCTGGGGCGCGACCTGGCTGAAACATCGTCTGGGCTATGACGACAGCCTGGATGCGTTCGGCGTGCACGGGGTCGGCGGTATCGTCGGTGCGTTGCTGACCGGCGTGTTCGCCTATGGCCCGCTATCGGCCACGGCAAGCAGCCCGGAAGGCGTGGCGGGCGGTGTCGACCTGCTGACCAAACAGGTGATCGCCACACTGGCGACGCTGGTGTTCAGCGGTGTGATGACATTCGTTCTGGCGAAGATCGTGGACCTGGTGATCGGTCTGCGCGTGAGCGAGGACGACGAACGCGAAGGGCTCGACGTCGTGCTGCACGGCGAGCGGCTAAACTGACTTAGCGGCCTTGATGAACGCGCGGATGAGGGAGCAATCCTTCAGGCCGCGCGTTTTTTCGACTCCCGAGGAAACGTCGACCATGTTGGCGCCGCTGACGCGGATGGCGGCGGCGACATTGGCGGGTGTCAGCCCGCCGGCCAGCATCCAGGGAAAAGGCGGCGCATAGCCGTGCAGAAGATCCCAGTCGAACGACACCGCGTTGCCGCCCGGCAGGGTTGCGCCGGCCGGCGGTGCGGCGTCGAGCAGCACGATGTCCGCGCCGTTGGCCGAGTGCGGCAGATCGGCAGTGCCCGTCACATGCGTGACATGAATGACGGGACGCAGGAAGCGTGAGCGGATGTCGCGGGCGCGCGCGGCGCTGGTGTTCAGTTGCAGATAGTCGAGCGGGGCGACGGCCAGCACGCGGGCGATGTCCTCGTCGTCCGGTTCGACGAACAGGCCGACTTTATATGGTCCTTTGGGATGGCGGGCGATCAGTGCGGCGGCGGCCTCGGCACCGATGTTGCGCGGCGATGGCGGATAAAAAACGAACCCGACGAAATCTGCGCCGGCCTGCACTGCTGTGTCATATACATCAGCGGTTGAGATACCGCAGATCTTGACCTTGATCATGACAGCGCTGCCGCAATGGCGGCCGCTGCCGCCGCAGGATCGGGCGCCTGGGTGATCGGCCGGCCGATCACCAGCCAGTCGGCGCCGGCGGCGATCGCCGCGGCGGGTTCCATCGTGCGCTTCTGGTCGGCGGCATCGCTGCCGGCGGGGCGGATGCCGGGGACGATCAGGGCCGGCGCGGTGCCGAATGCAGCGCGCAGCGCGCCGGCCTCGTGCGCGCTGCAAACCAGGCCGTCTGCGCCGTGTTCGAGCGCTATGCGCGCCAGCCGCAGAACCTGCTGTTCAGTTGTGCCGGTTATGCCGATACTGGCCAGTGTGGCGGCGTCGATGCTGGTCAGAACCGTAACGGCGAGCAGGATCGGGCGCGTTGTGCCGGCCTCTTCAGCCGCCTTGCGCGCCGCGGCGATCATCGCACCGCCGCCGCTTGCATGAATGGTGAGCATGCTGGGCATACATGGCAACACGGCGCGTACGGCGCCGGCGACGGTGTTGGGAATATCGTGAAGTTTCAGGTCGAGGAAGAACGGATTCCCCTGCGCCACCTGTCGCACGCCGGCCTGGCCGTGTGTGTTGAAGAATTCCAGCCCGAGTTTGATCATGCCTATATGTGGCGCGATACGCTGCGCAAGGTTCTGTGCCTGCGTCAGATCAGTCGTGTCGATGGCGGCGATAATGCGGCCGGGGCCGCTTGGTATGTGCTGGATCATAGGGGCAATCTGCCATAATTTGCCGGCCCTTGATAAGAGTCTCGCCAAAGACTGGTGCTTTTAGTAGGTTTGCCGCATGTCAGCCACGGTTCAGATAGAACAGAACGGCGCGCTTCTGGTTTTTGCGGGCGCGCTGGAAACGCAGGAGCTTGGTCCTGTCTGGGAAACGGCGACACGCGCGGCGGCGGCGCGGCGCGGCGCGGCGTTGGCGCTGGATCTGTCACGGATCGATGGGTGCGATACGGCCGGGGCCACCATGCTGGTGGCGATCGAGGCTGCGTATGGCGCGCCGCTGGATCTCCGCGGCATCAGCGATCAGACCACGGCTCTGATGGCGCGTGCGCGCTCGGCCGCCAATGCGCCACGGGCGCAGACCGTAGAGCCATTGCCCTGGCTGGCGCGGGTGGGGAAATGGGCGATCTCGCTGGTCGGCGATGCGGGCAACAGCATTGCGTATCTGGGCGAGGGCGTGATGTCCGGGCTGCGGCTGTTGCGTAAGCCCGGCGAGATCCGTTTTACCGACGCGTTGGATCAGGCGGATCAGGCCGGCACGCGTGCCCTGCCGTTGGTGATCATGCTGGGGTTCCTGATCGGGTTGATTCTGGCGTTTCAGTCGGCTGTGCCGATGCACAGATTCGGCGCGGATCTGTTCGTTCCCAACCTGGTCGCGATCAGCCTGCTGCGTGAGCTGGGACCACTGCTGACGGCGGTGGTGCTGGCCGGGCGCACTGGTTCGGCGTTCGCGGCCGAGATCGGCACCATGAAGGTCAACGAAGAAGTCGATGCGATGACCGTGATGGGGCTGGATCCGATGCTGATGCTGGTGGTGCCGCGAATCCTCGCCGCGATGATCGTGATGCCGGTGCTGACACTGATGATGGAGGCGGCAGGGCTGATCGGCATGGCGACGGTGATGACCGGGTTCGGTTTGCCAGTGATCACCATCGTCAATCAGGTGACCAGTTTCGTTACTTTGACGGATTTTCTTGGCGGGTTGTTCAAGGCGATCTGCTTTGGGACGGCGATTGCCGCGATCGGCTGTTATGCGGGACTGAAGACGGGGATCGGCCCGCGCGCCGTCGGTCAGTCGACGACTGGTGCGGTGGTCGGGGGGATCGTCGCAATCGTACTGCTGGACGGTGTGTTCAGTATCGTGTTCTACAAGTTGAATCTGTGACCATGACAGACGCCACACCTTCCCCCGCCACACCTTTTCCGGCCATCCGGATCAGCGGCCTGACCCAGAAGTTCGGCACGCGCACGGTGTTCGAGAATATCAGTTTCGAGGTGGCGCAGGGGGAAGTGTTCGTGATCCTCGGCGGATCCGGATGCGGGAAGTCCACGCTGCTGAAGCTGATCATCGGGCTGTACAAACCCAGTGCCGGCAGTATCGAGGTCATGGGGTCCGAGCTGGCCAAGCTGAGCAGTGCCGCGCGGCGCGCGCATTTGCGTCAAATGGGTGTGATGTTCCAGTCCGGGGCGCTGTTCGGCAGCCTGACACTGTTGCAGAATGTGATGCTGCCGCTGGAAACTTTCACCAGCTTGTCGCCCGATGCGCGCGAAGCGGTGGCGCGCACCAAGCTGGGGCTGGTCGGGCTGGCCGATGCGGCGGATCGCAAGCCGGCGGAGATTTCGGGCGGGATGATGAAGCGTGCCGGGATCGCGCGCGCATTGGCGCTGGACCCGCCGCTGCTGTTTCTGGACGAACCGTCGGCGGGGCTGGATCCGATCACCGCGGCGGGACTGGATGAACTGATCCTCGACCTGCGGCGCACGGTGGGGGCGACGTTCGTCATCGTGACGCATGAACTGCAATCGATTCTGGCGATCGCCGATCGCTGTATCATGCTAGACAAACAGGCGCGCGGGATTATTGCCGAAGGTGACCCGCGTGTCTTGCGCGATACGGCCGAACAGCCAATCGTGCGCGCGTTTTTTCGCAGAGAAGCCCTGACAGAATAGGTATCGGTATGGAATCGCGCAGTCTTTATATCCGTGTGGGAATGCTGGTCGTTCTGGGGCTGGGGATGCTGGTGGGTGGCATTCTGCTGCTGGCGGGCGACAGCATTCTGAAGAGCAGCAATACCCGTATGATCGAAACCTATTTCTCCGAGACCGTGCAGGGGCTGGATATCGGTGCGCCGGTGAAATTCCGCGGCGTGACGGTTGGCCGTGTGCGCGAGATCGGGCTGGTGAGCAGCGCGTATCATCATCAGGGATCGGTCCAGGACGACCCGAAATGGCAGATGGTTTATGTGCGGATGGAAATATCGGGCGACATGGCGCCGGTCGCCACGCCCGGGCAACTGGTCGATAGCGGTCTGCGGCTGCAGATGGCCAGCCAGGGGATTACCGGGGTGACGTATATCGAGGCGAATTTCGTTTCTCGGGGACGCTATCCGATACATTCGGTGCCGTGGGCGCCGCGCTACGATTATGTTCCGTCGATCCCCAGTACCATCACCCAGGTGCAAAGCGCCGCGGAGCGATTTCTGGAACGCCTGGAATCGGTCGACTTCGTAGGGCTGGTTGCCAACATCGGCGGATTGGTGACCGATTTGCGCGGCCAGTTGCAGAATGGTGAACTGGCGGGGGCGATGGCCGAGGCGAAGGGACTGCTGCAGACCTTGCATCAAGCGGCGGAACAAGCGGATCTGCCTGGCGTGATGACGGATCTGCGCACCTCGGCGGCGGCATTGCGCGGAGTGACCGATGGTCCCGAACTGCGTAACACGCTGCGCTCGGTGACCGCGGCCTCTGAAAGACTGCCGGCCCTGATTGTCGCGCTGGATGCTCTCGTTCGACGCACGGATTCGCGCGTCGCCGATGTGGGGCGAGACATGGAGCCCATTCTACGCGATGCGCGCGCCACACTGGCCAATCTGCGCGCCACCAGCGAACTGTTGCGACAGTACCCGTCCCAGGTGCTGTTCGGCGGCGCGCCGCCACGTGAATCTGTCCGCTCAACGGAGTCCCGCCCATGAAGCGCCGCGCCTGTCTGTTTACCGTTCCCGCCCTGCTGGCGGCATGTTCCGGATTGTCCGAACGCCCCTATGCCGAGCGGCGCGTCTTTCCATTGGCGCCGGTAAGGCCGGGTGCGCGGCCGGCGCGCCGGAACGGGAAGATTCTGCTGGTGCGCAGCGTGCAGGCGGCCGGCGGGCTGGAAGTGCGCGGCCTGCGCCGGCTGCGTGCCGACGGAACGCTCGATGTGTCGTTCTGGGAGGAGTGGGCGGTGCCCCCCGAAGAGGCAGTGGGCGATGCGATGCGTCGCTGGCTGGGGCAGTCGGGTCTGTTCGGCGCGGTGGTCTCGCCGGGCAGCCGCGCGCAGGCGGACTGGAGCCTCGAGGCGACGCTGACCGAACTGATCGTGCTGCCGCAGCCGCGCAAGGCACGGGCGCGTATCACGGTACTGGTACTGGATATGCGCCGTGGTCCGGGTAACATTTTGTTGCAGGAAGAATTTTCTGCTGAGACAACCGTACATCAGTCTGGAGCTGAAGGGGAAGCGCAGGCTATGGTCGAGGCTCTTGTGGGATGTTTCGGACAACTGGAAGCGCGATTGCGCCAACGTGTTTGATTAACGCAACATCCGCATTCTAATTTTATGATAAGAGCGAAAAAATACACCGTTGGGCAGTGAGGCAGATGTAATCTGCGGTTCATTACGATAGACTGCTATCAAGCAGATTGGGTTGTAGCGAGCGATGTTGTATCGAGGTACTGGGGGGGCGTCCGCGTACGAAGATGCGCAGCGATTCCCACGAGGGCGATGTCAGGATTGTGCGACACGGCAGTGGTCGCTGTGCCGCGAGGCGAGTCAGGAACTGCTGGCTGAAATGAACCGCATACGCACCGGTAGCCGGCTGCTAAGGGCAGGGCAGGCGGTGCTGGAAAGCGGAGATGACTCCGAGACCCTGTTTGTTCTGGAAAGCGGCTGGGCTTTCACCTTCGTCATCACACCGGAAGGGCGGCGGCAGATTCTGGAACTGCATCTGCCAGGTGACATGCTGGGCGTCGAAAGCATGGGACGCGGGCAGGTTTCGCACGGCGTCGAGGCCGCTACCGATGTGTCGCTGTGCGTGATGCCTTACAACCGGATCAGGAATCTCATTCGTCAGGATCCCTGTATGGCATTGGGATTCGCCAGTGTGGTGATGCACGATCGCGCCATGCTGGCCGAACGCCTGTCCAGTCTGGGGCGGCGTAGCGCGGCTGGGCGTGTTGCGCATCTGATGCTGGAACTGCACACGCGGCTGAAGCAGCGCGGACTGGTGCTGAGCTGCGGCGGATGCCTGGTGCCACTGAAGCAGGCGCATATCGCCGATGCCGTGGGGCTGACGGTGGAGCACACCAATCGCGCTCTGGCGGAAATGCGCAAGGAAAACATGCTGACTCTGAAGGATGGCAAGCTGGCCCTGCACAATCGCACGGCGCTTGTCACGCTGGCCGGATGGGACGATTCCTACCTGGAAATGGCGAACATCCTGTAAGGCGCCCATGCTGCGCAGAGCATGGGATAATCAGAAAAATAACAGCAGATTAGAAGGATGATCCGGGGCGGGTCAGGAATTCCGCTTCGTCCGGTGTCGTATTACGCGCCAGAGCGGCATTGCGGTGCGGGAAGCGTCCGAAGCGCGCGATGACATCGGCGTGTGCCTGAGCATAGTGCAGATAATTCTCGGCTTCATCCAGTTCGGCGGGCGCCGCCTGATCGCGCAGTCTCGTGAACAACTGCACCGAACGGGTTTGGTCCGCACTGTCTTCGCTGTGTTCGAACGGTAGGTAAAAGAAGATCCGCTGCACGAGCGGCATCTGCTGGTCGAAGCTCTGTGCGAGCGCGTGTGCGGCAACGGCACGGGCGCGCGGGTCGCCGGCGAAAGCCTGCGCAGTTCCGCGATGGATGTTGCGGGTGAGCTGGTCGAGCAGGATCAGCAGAGCAAGACTGCCGGGGGCATTGTTTTCCCATGCGCTGTAACCGCCGTGCAGCGCCGTTTGCACCATGGCGCCGAATCTGGTCTGGATTTCCATGTCGAACGCGGTATCTCGCGCGAACCAGCGCGGCCGGGTTTCAGTCGAGAACCAGAAGTCCAGAACGGATTGCGGTGTATGTGCCATGGGTTACAGCCGCGGCAGTACCGGCAGCAGGGTCGTCAGGTCGCGTTCCGCTGCGCAGACCAGGTACCAGTTGGTTTGTGGCGTGTCGGTCTGATGTTCGGGCAGGGGTTGGCCGTCGCTGCCCAGGGCGAACGCGGACAGACCGATATCGGCATAGACTTTCAGGTAACGCGGCCCGGCCAGCCAGATCGCCGGATCGACATTGTGCTGTTCGCACAGGTCGCGAAACCGCCAGATCGCCGCCACCCGGTCGGTTACATCGCCGGCCGGATCGCCGACAGCGACCCAGATGTGCGGGAAGCGTTTGTAGATCAGCGCGGCCTTGCGGGCTTCGCCCCAGACGATGCAATCGGCATCCGAGCGCGCGGCTTCGGGCGGCAGAGAGATGCCGCGCCGGGCGAGATCGGCGCGCGCCGCGGCATCGAGGGGCTGCACCTCGACCAGTACCGGCCGCAGCATCCGCCACAATGCCAGCAGCAGCAGCAGCGCGCCGAGCACGATGCTGACCTGCAGCTCCAGCGGCGTGTCGGAATGGAACGGGATTTCCCACCACGCATGGGTTTTCGCCAGTAACTGGCGATGTGTGAACAGCGCGATGCCGACCGAACAGACCAGCACCGCCAGCAAGGGTACGATGCCGCCGAGCGAGAAGGGCTCGTGGCGCAGCCGTGTGTCGCGATAGAAACTGCTGCGGAACGGCCAGAGCAGCAGTGCCATGGCCAGCAGGGTGACCGGGATGAACCAGTCGACGCCTTTCAGAACCGCCAGCCCCGCGCCGACGATCAGCAGGGTGACCACGCCGAGCCACGCCATGGTGACGCGCCGCAGAAGCCCCCAGGCCAGCAGCAGCAGCGCCCCGCCGGTCAGGCTGGCGCCGAGCTTGGACAGTTGCAGCAGCCAGCCGCCCATCAGGTTTCCAGCCCCGCCGCGCGCGCCCTCGAACAGCAGGATCGCGCCGGCGATGGCGGTGAAACCCGACAGAATCGGCACCACGAACGGATCGACCGAGACGGCGAAGCGGCGCACGCCGCGCAGTTCGTGCGCCGCGAAGGCGACACCGGCGATCGCCATCGGGATCAGGTAGTACCAGAGCCGGAAGATGATGATCGCTGCGAAGATGGTCGGCGCAGGCAGCCATGGCGACAGACCTACCGCCATCGCCGTGTCGAACACGCCGATGCCGCCCGGCAGATGCGCGGCCAGTCCGGCGGAATAGGCCAGCAGATAGACGCCGACGAAGTGCCAGTAGGTCAGGCCCGGCGCTTCCGGCAGCAATGCCCAGAAGATCAGCGCGGTCGCGGCGAGGTCCACCGTGGCCAGCAGCACCTGCGCACCCGCCATCTTTACATCCGGCAGCATCAGCTCGCCGCCGAAGCCGCGCACTGGCCGCCGCCAGAACATGCTGATGCAGATGTAGATCGCCACCACCCCCCACAGCCCGATACCGATCAGGTAGCAGAGCCAGGTTGGAAGTTCCTTGAACACCGGGATCTCGGCCGGTTCGGTGAACAGGACGAAACCGCCCAGCACCATGGCGCCCAGCCCGAAAGTCAGGCTGCAGAATGCGACGACGCCGGCGATCTGCATCGGTGTCAGCCCCCATTGCGCATACAGGCGATAGCGCGTGGCGGCCCCCGAGACGGCGGCGAAGCCCAGATTGTGCGCAAACGTATAGGCACAGCACGCAGCCAGCGCGACGCGCGGATACGACACCGGATGTTTGACGTAGCGCGTCGCCAGAAGGTCGTAGAACGTCAGGATGATATAGGCGAGCACCGTCCACAGGCCCGACAGCACGATGGCGCGCAGCGGAAACGCACCGATCGCCGCCTGGATTTCCGACAGCCGCAGGTTGCCGAATTTTTCTTTTACCACCCAGACGGCGGCGACCAGCAGACACAGGCCGATTGCCGTCAGCCCGTACGTCTTCAGCAGTCCGAGCAGGCGGGTTTTCACGCAACGGCTCCATCGGCGGGCGCGGTGCGCGCCAGTGCGTCGTTGATCAGTTTCACCGTATTGGCGACGCCGTACAGCGCCACGAACCCGCCGAAGCGCGGCCCTTCCTGCTGGCCCAGCAGCACCTGATACAGACAGCCGAACCAGTCGCGCAGCGCCTCCTTGGCGAAGTGACGCTTGCCGACCTCGAACACGTCGTTCTGCAACGTTGCCGCATCGGCGCCGTCGGCGATCTTGGCCAGCGTCGCCGACAGATCCTGCAACGCGGTGCGCTCGACGGCGTTGGGGGCGCGGAACTTCTTCGCGGGTTTCACGAAGTCGCGATAGTACAGCACCGCGCGGTCGACCAGTCCGGCCAGAAACGGCATCGCTTCGGGCGAGGCGTCGGGCACGTAGCGGCGCAGGAAGCCCCACAGGATGTCGGGCGTATCGGCGTTGGCGACCGAGGCGATGTTGAGCAGCATGGTGAACGACACCGGCGAGCCGCCGTGATCCGGCAGCTTGCCGTCGTGGATATGCCAGGCCGGATTGGCGGGATCGTTGGCCGCCGCCAGCTTTTCCTGATGCGCGAGGTATTCGTCGGCCGCCTTGGGGATCACGTCGAAATACAGGCGCTTGGCGCGTTGCGGCGCGCCGTACATGAACAGGGCCAGCGATTCCGGCGGCGCGTATTTCAGCCAGTCTTCCACCGACAGGCCATTGCCCTTCGACTTGCTGATCTTCTGGCCGTTTTCGTCGAGGAACAGCTCGTAATTGAAACCTTCGGGCACCGATCCGCCCAGAATGGCGGCGATCTGCCCCGACAGCACGCGGGTCGGGATCAGATCCTTGCCGTTCATCTCGTAATCGACGCCCAGCGCCACCCAGCGCATCGCCCAGTCGGCCTTCCATTGCAGCTTGCAATGCCCGCCGGTGACCGGGGTTTCGAAGCTCTCGCCGCTGTCGGGGTCCTTCCAGACCACGGTGTGCGCGTCGAGCTTGCGTTCGAGGATCGGCACCATCATCACGTGGCCGGTGCGCGGGTGGATCGGCAGGATCGGGCTGTAGGTGGCCTGGCGTTCCTCGCCCAGCGTCGGCAGCATCACCGCCATGATCTCGTCGTAACGGTCCAGCACGCGCTTCAGCACCGCGTCGAACTTCCCGGCCTTGTAGTATTCGGTGGCCGAGGCGAATTCGTATTCGAACCCGAAGGAATCGAGGAACGCGCACAGCCGCGCGTTGTTGTGCGCGCCGAAACTGTCGTGCGTGCCGAACGGGTCGGGCACCGAGGTCAGCGGCTTGCCGAGCGCGGCGTGCAGCATCTGCCCGTTGGGAACGTTGTCGGGCACCTTGCGCAGGCCGTCCATGTCGTCGCTGAAGGCGATCAGGCGGGTCTTGATGTCCGGGAACATGCGCTGGAACGCGTGCCGCACCCACGATGTGCGCGCCACCTCGCCGAACGTGCCGATATGCGGCAGGCCGGAGGGACCGTAGCCGGTTTCGAACAGGGCTTCCCGTTTACCCGCCTTGGCCAGACGCGCCGCGATCTTCGCGGCTTCCTCGAACGGCCAGGCTTTCACATTGCGGTAATCGGGTGCTTCTGACATCGGTTTTATCAACAGGTTATGGTGGGTAGGGGGCGGTTATAGGGCCTGCGGGAGCCGGATGCGACCCCCGCAGGCCCCATAACCGCACAAGCGTGGCTTTTTAGCGGTGTTCCTTTGGGGGGGCTATTCCGGTTTTTTCCGTTCTCTGTCATCCCTGTCAGTCGGATGACGGACCCAATACCTCCTCTGCTGCCCGATGCGCCGTTCCTGATCGCGGGGTACGGGCGGGTGGCGCTGCTCTCTCCGGATGGCGAGATCGAAACGATCCCGGTTGCCACAGCCGGCGCGCGGTTGCGTGCTCTGGCGCCGCCGGTCGTCGTGCATGCGCCCAGCGTTCGCCGTCGGCTGGGGATGCCACGGTTGCTGGTGTTCGATCTGCTGGAGCTGTTCGCCTTCGCCTGTCCGGCCCGGCCGGTGGTGCCGACGCCGCGCGGTCTGGCGCTGGCGCTGGGGATGGACGTGCCCGAGACGCCCGAGGATGCCGCCGCGTTGCTGCCCGAGGTGACGCTGCATCTGTTGCAGCGTCTGGGCCGCGAATCGGCCCGGGCGCGGCGCGATGCCGCCGGGATCGCCGCGCTGATGGGCCGTGCGGGGTGGAACTGGGCGCCTTTCGTGCTGACCGCGCTGGGCGCGCCCGCCGATCTGGCGCCGCATGCGGATGCGCTGCGGATCTGGAAGCGCCTGCCCGAGTGGGAGGAAACCGCGCCGCTCGCGCCGCCGGCGTCGCATCCGGTGTCGTCCGCCGAGGCGCGCCGGCGGCTGGCCGAACTGCTGGGCGATGCGTCGGAAGCCCGCCCGGGGCAAAGTGATTATGCGTCGGCCGCCGCCGCGGTGTTCGCGCCGCGCGAAGCGGAAGGCGCGCCGCATATCATGCTGGCCGAAGCGGGCACCGGCACCGGCAAGACACTGGGCTACATCGCGCCGGCCAGTCTGTGGGCCGAGCACAACAAAGCGCCGGTCTGGATCGCCACCTATACCAAGCATCTGCAGCGGCAGGTGCAGGCCGAGCTCGCCCGGCTGGAGCCCGACGTGGAAAAACGTCGCCAGCGGGTGGTGATCCGCAAGGGGCGCGAAAATTATCTGTGCCTGCTGAATCTGGACGATGCGATCAACAGTGCGGGCATGCAGGGGGCGGCGATCCCGCTGGGGCTGATCGTGCGCTGGGCGATGGCAACAGAAGACGGCGATCTGCAGGGCGGCGACCTGCCGGGCTGGTTCGCCGAACTGTTCGATCAGGCCTTGCTGGCGGGCCTTGCCGACCGGCGCGGCGAGTGCATCCATTCGTCGTGTCCCCATTGGCGGCGCTGCTTCGTGGAACACACGGTGCGCCGCGCGCAGCACGCCGATCTGGTGGTGGCGAACCACGCGCTGGTGATGGCGCAGGCAGCCTGGGGCGGGATCGACGATGCGTCGGTGCCGACGCGTTACGTGTTCGACGAGGGGCATCAGCTGTTCGATGCAGCCGACAGCGCGTTCTCGGTCGAGCTGTCGGGGTTGGAAGCGGCCGAAATGCGCCGCTGGCTGCTGGGGGCGGAAGGTGGCCGGTCGCGAGCGCGGGGGCTGAAGCGGCGCATGGAGGAGATCGTCGCCAACCGCCCGGAATTGCAGGCTCCGCTGGACGCCGCGCTGCAGGCGGCCCGCGCTCTGCCCGGGGCGGGCTGGCAGGCGCGACTGCTGGGCACCAAACCCGATCTGATGGCGGATGATCCCGGCCTCGACAATCCGGCCGAGGCGTTTCTGGCCGCCGCCTATCATCAGGTGCTGGGCCGCACAGTCGAAAATGATTCCAGCCCAAGTCTGGAGTGCGATCTGTATCCGGTGTCGTCCGATCTGACCGACGCTGCCGAGGCGCTGCGCCGCGCGCTGGCACGCCTGGCCGCGCCGGTTGCCACGCTGGAGAAGCGGCTGGAAGAGCGGCTCGAGGATGATGCGGAAGAACTGGATTCCGCCACCCGTCAGCGCCTGGAATCAGCCGTCAGGTCGTTGCGCAGGCGGGTGCGCGAGCCGCTGTCGGCGTGGGAGGCGATGCTGCGCGTATTGTCCGAAGAGCCGCCGCCGCCCGGCGCGCGCCCGGATCATGTCATGTGGCTGGCGCTGGAACGGCGTGAAGGCCGCGTGATGAACGTCGGCCTGCACCGGCACTGGCTGGACCCGACCGTGCCGTTCGCCGCCACGCTGGTGGCGCCCGCGCATGGCGTGCTGATCACCTCGGCGACGTTGCGCGACGCCGGGGACGACCCGGAGAGCGCCTGGTGGACGGCCGAGGAACGTACCGGGGCCGTGCATCTGCCGGCGCCTGCGATCCGCGTCGTGGTGACCTCGCCGTTCGATTACGCGGCGCAGACGCGCTGCTTCGTGGTCAACGATCTGCGCAGCGACGATATCGGGCAGTTGGCGGCGGCCTACAAGGCGCTGTTCATGGCATCGCATGGCGGCGGGCTGGGGCTGTTTACCGCGATCGCGCGCCTGCGCGCCGTGCATGCACGCATCGCCCCCGATCTGGAGGGGGCCGGCATTCCGCTGTACGCGCAGCATGCCGATGTGATGGATAATGCGACGTTGGTCGATGTGTTTCGCACCGAGCCCGATTCGTGCCTGCTGGGGACGGATGCGATGCGCGATGGCGTGGACGTGCCGGGCAATGCCTTGCGTCTGGTGGTCTTCGAGAAGATCCCCTGGCCGCGCCCCACCATTTTGCATCGGGAACGACGTGTCTGTTTGTCGGGCGGCAGGCCGGGCGCGTATGACGATGCCGAGGCGCGCCGCCGTCTGCGACAGGCGTTCGGACGGCTGATTCGCCGGACGGATGATCGTGGTGTATTTGTTCTGCTTGACCGGCGCGCGCCCAGCCGGTTGCTGAATGCTTTTCCGCAAGGCGTTCATGTCGAGCGTTTGGGGCTGGCCGAGGCTGTCGCGCGGACACGCGTATTTTTGACGAACTGACAGGAGAGGAAATCCATATCATGCTGGCTCCGATGGGACTGACACCGCAGCAGGCGCTGATCTGCACAATGGTACTGGTGGGGGCGGCTGATGGCGAAATGACGGATCGCGAAATCGGCGTCATGTCAGCTTCCGTGCAGACCGTGCCGGCCTTCCAGGGCATGACGTCCGAAGAACTGAAACAGGCGATGGATGTGACGGTCGCCCTGATGAAAGAGGAAGATGGTCTGACGCGCGCCACGATGCTGATCTGCGATGCACTGCCGCCGGACCTGCGGGAAACCGCATATCTGCTGGGGTGTGATGTGGCGGCGGCCGACAATTTTGCCGTTCAGCTGGAACTGCGCATGTTGGAGTTTCTGGCCGGTGAACTCCGGCTGACCGTTGAGGTGACGCAGGCGCTGGAGCGTGCCGCGCAGGTGCGTTGCCGGGTGCCGAGCAAGTCCTGAGGGGAAACGGCGTAATATATTCTGGTGGCGTTGGATATCGGCTGTGTTCGAAGATTGGTTACTGGTTCTTATCATCTTTCTCGTCAGCGGTGCGGCGCTGCTCGTCGCGCTGGCGGCGCTGCTGCTGGCGCGCCGCGCCTGGCGCAGGGCCTTGCAGAAGCAGGGCAGCCTGACGATGGTCAAGATCCAGTCCGCCATCATGTTCGACCGCCATCGGTATCTGGAAAATTTTGCCAAGATCGAGGTGACTCATATCGGAGAGGTGCCGTTGGTCATCCGTCAGATCGCGTTGATGCTGCCGGATGGCCAGGTGATCGATTCCGTGGAATGGGACCAGCGCAACACGACGCTGCCGGTAACGCTGGAAAACGGACAGACGGCGTTCTTCTATATGCACGACCGTGCGATCCGTGCGGCGCTGATCGAGGCCAAGCGCGCCGGCGAGTGCGAGCTGACCCCCATCTGCCGGGACCGCATGGGGCTGGTCTACAAAGGTATTCCATGGATATTGCCGCCGGACGATCCGACGGCGGCTTAGGGCTGCGGTGTCGTAAAAATCAGCGGGGCGGGTTCCAGAGGTGTGCATTTCCCCCTCCCGTTACGGAGACGGTACTGGCACACTGTTCGCAACAGACGGAGAAAACCCATGCCGGCATCTTCTGACATTCGCGATGTACATGGCGCCTGTGCGCTGTTTGCCGACCGCACCGTGCTGGAACAGGCGATTCATGCGCTGGAGATCGACGGGTTCGACCGCGCCGCGATCAGTGTGGTGGGCGAGGAAGAAACTGCGGAACCCAACAAGCTGGGCAGCGAGCTGATCAGCATCGTCAGTGCGCTGGCGGGCGGGGCGATCGCGGCGGCGCTGGGCGGGGCGATGGCATCGGGCGTGCAGGCGGCGACGGTGCTGGATGCCAGCGCGCAGGATGTCGAGAAAGCGGCCACCACCGACGACATCGGCGGTATCATTCTGGCCGTCGCGACATCGGACCGCGCGGCGGCCGAGGCGGCGCGGCAGATCATGGAGGATGCCGGCGGTGCGCATGCGCGCCTGGTCCGATAAGGAATCGCATTATCGCACGCGTGTGCGCGCCGCAGTGCAGGCGCGTGGCCTGGCATCGTTCATGAACGCCACGCGCTGGCACGCGCTGCAACAGGCGGTCTACGATGAACTGCCTTTTCCGCCGCCCTTTGCCGTCAAGTATGTGCTGGACGATGCCCAGTCCCCGGTGGTTTTCGATCAGGATGTCTGGTACCATGGCGATTGGCACGAAGGTTTGTCGGCGCTTTATGACGTCGAATGGATCCGCATCCGGCCGCGCTATCTGCGGCATCGCGGGCAGCTGGTGGCGCCCGAGGTCGTTTCCTGCGCCGCAGAACTGCGCGCCGTGCTGGTGCGGTTGAACATTCCGTATCATGACGATGGCGATGTCATCACCGTCTATGGATACGGAGCCGGGCCGGTCGTTTAGGGCGCTCCGATTTGCCAGTTCCCGCTCTGGCAGGCAAAATCAGCAGCAACAGGGAACGGAGAGAACACCGAATGTCTGCACGCACGAGATTTGCCGTCGTGACCGGTGGTGGCAGCGGGGTGGGGCGTGCATGCGCGATCGGGCTGGCGGAAAAAGGGTGGAGTGTCGTCATCGCCGGGCGGCGCGCCGCGCAGCTTGAAGAGACCGCAGCAGCGGGGCCGAAGGGCGCGCGGATCGTTCCGGTGGTGGCGGATGTGTCCGACGAGGCGGCGGTCGAGGCGCTGTTCGCGCGCGTGAAGGCCGAGTTCGGGCGGCTGGATCTGCTGTTCAACAATGCCGGCCGCGGGTTGCAGGCGGAATTCGGCGATATAACGCTGGCGCAATGGAACAGCGTGGTGTCGGTCAATCTGACGGGCGCGTTTTTGTGCGCGCGCGCAGCGTGGCGGATGATGAAGGAACAGTCGCCGCAGGGCGGGCGGATCGTCAACAACGGGTCGGTTTCGGCCTATGCGCCGCGGCCGGACGGTGCGGCCTATACCGCGACGAAACACGCGATCACCGGGCTGACGCGCCAGCTTTCGCTCGACGGGCGGAAGTATGATATCGCGTGCGGGCAGCTCGATATCGGCAATGCGGCGACCGAAATGACACAGCGGATGGCGGCTGGCGTGAAGCAGGCGAACGGCAGCACGATGGTGGAGCCGCGCATGGATGCGGCGTGTGTGGCCGATGCGTTGGTCTGCATGGCCGAGATGCCGCTGGATGCGAATGTGCAGTTCATGACGGTGATGGCAACGAAGATGCCGTTCATCGGACGCGGGTAGAAAGGAACACGGATGGCGATCATATCGCGGCGCGGCATTCTGGGGGCGGGGCTCGCCCTGCCGGCACTGGCGCGGGCACAGGGCGATGCGCCGATCACCATCGGTGAGATCAATTCCTATACGACGATCCCGGCGTTCACCTTGCCGTATCGCAGCGGCTGGCAACTAGCGGTCGAGCACATCAACGAAGCTGGCGGTGTGCTGGGGCGCCGGCTGGCGGTCATATCGCGCGACGATGCCGGCAAGCCGCAGGATGCCGTGCGGCTGGCCAACGAATTTCTGGACGATGCGAAGGTCGATCTGCTGGCCGGAACGTTCCTGTCGCATGTGGCGCTGGCGGTCAGCGATGTGGCGTTGCAGCGCAAGCGGTTGTTCGTCGCGGCCGAACCACTGGCCGATGCGATGGTCTGGGAAAAAGGGCATCCGTACTGTTTCCGGCTGCGCTGTTCGACCTATATGCAGGCGTCGATGCTGGTCGAGGAGGCGGCGAAGCTGCCCGCGAAACGCTGGGCGATCATCGCGCCGAATTACGAATACGGGCAGTCGGCGGTGGCCTGGTTCAAGACGTTGTTGCAGGCCCGGCGGCCCGATGTGGAATTCATTGCCGAACAGTGGCCGGCGCTGGGGCGCATCGATGCCGGGGCGAGCGTGCAGGCACTGGCGCAGGCGCGGCCCGAGGCGATTTTCAACGTCACCTTCAGCACCGATCTGACCAGCTTCGTGCGCCAGGGCAACACACGCGGCCTGTTCGAGGGCCGCCCTGTGGTGTCGATGCTGACCGGCGAGCCGGAATACCTCGATGCACTGGGCGAGGAAACACCGGAAGGCTGGTTCGTGACCGGATATCCGTGGCAGGACATCAATACGCCCGAGCATGTCGCGTTCCGCGATGCGTATCGGGCGCGCTTCAACGATTATCCGCGCCTCGGGTCGGTGATCGGCTATGCGACCTTCATGTCGATCGCGGCGGGGATCGCGCGGGCCGGGTCGCTGGATGTCGACAGGCTGATCGCCGGGTTCCGCGGGGCGGATTTCATGACGCCGTTCGGGCGCGCTTACTACCGGCCGATCGATCATCAGTCGACGTTCGGCGCCTGTGTCGGGCGCACTGCGCTGCGCGACGGCAAGGGCGTGATGGTCGACTGGCGTTATGAAGACGGCGCGCGCCATCTGCCCGACGATGCGGCGGTGCGGCGTCTGCGGCGCGAGGCATAACGCGGGCATGCACATACTGCGATGACGGCCATTCTGCTGCAGGCTCTGACGGGGCTGTCCAGTGCGTCGGCGCTGTTTCTGGTGGCGTCCGGGCTGACGGTGATTTTCGGCGTCACCCGGATCGTGAATTTTGCCCATGGCAGCCTGACGATGTTGGGCGCGTACCTCGCCTGGGTCGTCCTCATGCAGGTGCCGCGTGATCCCGTCTGGTTTGTGGCCGGCGGGTTGCTGGCCGCGGTGCTGGTCGGGGGGATTGGCGTCGTGCTGGAAATCCTGCTGCTGCGCCGGCTGTACCGCATGCCGGAATTGCTGCAACTGCTGGCGACGTTCGGCGTGGTGCTGGTGATCCAGGATGCGGCGCTGTGGATCTGGGGCGCCGAGGAACGCACATTGCCGCGCCCACGCTGGCTGCGCGCCAGCGTCGAGATTCTGGGAGAGCGGTTTCCGGTTTACGATCTGATTCTGATCGGAGTGGCGCCGCTGGTGCTGGGGCTGCTGCTGTTGCTGCTGTATCGCACACGCTGGGGGCGGTTGGTGCGCGCCGCGACGCAGGATCGCGACATGCTGGCGGCGCTGGGGGCCAACGAACGCTGGATCTTCACGTCGGTGTTCTTTCTTGGCGCGACGCTGGCCGGGCTGGGCGGGGCGCTGATGCTGCCGGGGCAGTCCGCCAACTTGAGTATGGATCTGGCGCTGATCGTCGATGCGTTCGTGGTGGTGGTGGTCGGCGGGTTGGGCAGCATCACCGGCGCGTATCTGGCCGCGGTGCTGATCGGGCTGATGCATGCGTTCGGGATCATGCTGTTGCCGAAAGTGACGCTGGTGCTGATCTTTCTGGTCATGGGGGCGGTGCTGGCGGTGCGTCCGCACGGCCTGCTGGGAAGGGCGCTGGTGGCGCCGCATGCGGGCGGCGAGGATTTTCCGCTGCTGCGTGCCATGTCGCAGCCCGTGCTGCTGCTGGCATCGGCCGGGGTGTGCGTGCTGCTGGCCGCGCCGCTGTTGCTCGGACCGTATCTGCTGTCTCTGCTGACCGAGGCGCTGATTCTGGTGCTGTTCGCGGCGTCGCTGCATTTCATGATGGGGCCGGGCGGCATGCCGAGTTTCGGGCATGCGGCGTGGTTCGGGATCGGCGCCTATACGGCGGCTTTCCTTGCCCCGTTGTCGATGTCGCTGGCCATGCCGGCCGCCATTCTGGCTGCCGGTGTGGCGGCGTTGCTGGTCGGTGCGCTGGTGGTGCGGCTGTCCGGGGTCTACATGGCGATGCTGACGCTGGCCTTCGCGCAGATCGTCTGGGCGGCGGCGTCGCAACTGGTCGAGATCACCGGCGGCGACAACGGCATTCTCGGCGTACGGGCCGCGGGCTGGGCGCAGGAGGCGCGGGTCTTTTACTGGCTGGTGCTGGCGCTGTGTCTGGGTGGCGCATTGTTGCTGCGGCGCGTGCTGTTCGCGCCGTTCGGCTACGCGCTGCGCGCGACGCGCGATTCCGCGTTGCGCGCCGAGGCGATCGGCATCGCGACGTACCCCGTGCGGGCGGCAGGGTTCGCGATCGCCGGCGCCGCCGCCGGACTGGCGGGCGCCGTTTATGCGTTTCAGAAAGGGAGCGTCTTCCCGACCTATATCAGCATTCCAAAATCGGTCGATGCGCTGCTGATGGTGCTGCTGGGGGGCGTGCAGACAATCGGCGGGCCGGTGATCGGCGCGCTGGTCTATACGGGATTGTACGACACGCTGTTGCGCAGTACCGATTACTGGCGGCTGGCACTGGGCAGCGCGATCATCGTTCTGGTTCTGGCGTTTCCACGCGGTCTTGCCGGTCTGGCGCGGGGGCGCGCATGACGGTTCTGCAGGTCGAGGGGCTGGCGAAGACGTTCGGTGCGGTACAGGCGGTGCGCGATCTGTCGTTCATCCTGCGCCCGGGCGAGGTCGTGGCGCTGATCGGCCCGAACGGGGCGGGCAAGTCGACCAGCTTCAACATGCTGAACGGGCAACTGCGTCCCGATGCCGGGCGTGTCGTGCTCGGTGGCCGGGATATCACGGGACTGTCGCCGCGCCGTATCTGCCGCTACGGCGTGGGGCGGACATTCCAGATCACCGCGACCTTCGCATCGATGACGCTGTGCGAGAATGTGCGCATGGCGCTGCTCGCACATCATCGCCGGCTCTGGCGGTTCTGGCGTGCCGCCGGTGCGTGTTTCACGGAGCGCGCGATGGAACTGCTGGATCTGGTCGGGCTGCGCGATCAGGCCGGGCGTGCGGCGGGCGTGCTGGCCTATGGCGATCTGAAACGGCTGGAACTGGCGCTGGCGCTGGCGACGGAACCGAAGCTGCTGCTGATGGACGAACCCGCCGCCGGCATGGCGCCGGACGACCGCGTGGCGCTGATGACGCTGGTGCGCCGACTGGTGCAGCGCCGTGATGTCGCGGTGCTGTTTACCGAGCACGACATGGACGTGGTTTTCAACACCGCCGACCGCATTCTGGTGATCCTCGACGGCAGGCTGATCGCGGCGGGAACGCCTGCCGAGATCCGCGCCGATCCGCAGGTGCGCGCGACCTATCTGGGCGAGGCGGGCGATGCTGCACGTTGAATCCGTCGATGCCTTTTACGGCAAGGCGCATGTGCTGCGGGACATCGGCTTTCATGTCGCGCCGGGCGAAGCGGTCTTTCTATACGGCCGCAACGGTGCAGGAAAATCGACCACACTGAAGACCGTGGTCGGCCTGGTGCGCGCGGCTGCGGGCCGTATCCGCTTCGACGGTAACGACATCACGCGCTGGCCGACATACCGGATCGCGCGGGCGGGGATTTCTTACGTTCCGGAAGAGCGGCGCATTTTCACCGATCTCAGCGTGATGGAGAATCTCGATATCGCCCGCTTACCGGCGCGGGACGGTCTGACGCCGTGGACAGCGGAGCGGGTGTTTGCACTGTTTCCGAAGCTCGGCGATATGCGCGATCGCAAGGGCGGGGCGATGAGCGGCGGGGAACAACAGATGCTGGCGATCGCGCGCGCATTGATGGGGAACCCACGTCTGCTGCTGCTCGACGAACCTTCGGAAGGGCTGGCGCCGATCCTGGTCGAACATCTGGCGGAGGCGATCCGTCGGCTGAATGCCGATGGGATTGCCGTGCTGCTGGCCGAACAGAACCGGGCCTTTGCGGCATCGGTCGCGCACCGGATGCTGAAAATAGAGACGGGGGCCATCGGCGGCCCCCATTAGAGCAGATCGTGACCGGGTGGGATCACCCGGTCACGTGAAGATGCTCGGGTGCCGGCCGTTACTGGCTGGCCCAGATAATCCTGTGCACCCAGGCGACGTCGCTCAGCGCGAAGCTGCGGTCGTCATGCTCGGGGTTCAGGGTTTTGAGCTCGATGCGGTTCGCGCCGCGCCGCGCCACCTGCATGACCAGCAGATCACCGTTGGTAGTGCGCAGAACCACGCGGTCGCCCCTGCGCACCGGCGCGGCGGGCGAGACCAGCAGCAGCGTGCCCGAGCGGAAGACCGGCTCCAGCGAATTTCCGGTGACTTCCAGCGCATAGGCGTGCGGATCGGCGGTGCCGGGCTGTGGGGTTTCCTTCCAGCCGGCGTCCAGAGGCAGGCCCGAGCTGTCGAACAGCCCATCGGCTGCTGCGGATTCCAGCGGCATCATCGGCAACTGCCGTCCGGCTGCGGCGCGCGACGTGCTCGACAGCGGCGCCTGTCCGGTGACCAGCGCGACGAAGGCGTCGAGCGCCGTGTCGGTGGTGCGCAGGACCTTGGCAATGCTCTCGGTCGACGGCCAGCGCGGTCGTCCGTCGGGGCTAATGCGCTTCGACGGGTTGAATGCCGTCGGGTCGAGGCCCGCATTGCGGGCCAGGCCGGACGGGGACAAACCATGTTCGGCTGCCAATGTATCGATGGCGCGCCATATTTCCGGGTGATCCATGGCCGGGATACTAGAGCAGCTTCGGAGCAAGAATAAAGTGAAATAGGAAAATTTCCGGATTTATCACAAAAATACCCTTGGAAAAACACGGATTGTTCTGTATACGTTCTCTATCATAGGAAAGAATGTCTAAATGCAGCAAGCGGTTTTTTCGCGGGCGTCCCGCTCTCCGATAAGTTCGTATTCATCCGCTCCGGCGGCGCTGGCAGCGGCGACTCCGTTCGCCACGGTCGAGGAAGCCTGGTTCTGGACCATGGCGGCACTGGTCGCCCGGCGCGACGGGGCGCGTTTCAGGGCCGGTCTGGCCAGACGGCAGCGTCCGTGTGAACCCGATGATGTGGTGACGTGTCTGGACAGGCTGTATCGCCAGCGCCGGATCGATCTGGCGCATGTGCGCATCCTGCGCATCTGGGGCGAGCGCGGCACGACGCCCGATCCGCGCATGCCCGCCGAGCGGAACGACCTGAAACTGTGGAACGAGGCGCTGTCCCGGTTGGCGTTTCCACTGCGGCAGAAAGGAATCGTCGTGTGAGGACAGCCCTCCGGCACGATGGCGGCCAACGGGTCTGGATCGGTTTCGGCGGGCGTGCCGACCAGCTCTGGCTGCGTCCGTTACGCCGCGGGTTCCGGCATTGTTTTGCCTTGCTGCGCGATGATGCCGGCTGGGTTCTGCTGGACCCGCTGTCCGGGCGGCTGATGGTGTCGCATCTGAGCGCCGATGCCACGCGCGATGTGCCGGCGCGTTACCGGGCGGCGGGGTTTGCGGTGCTCGGCCCGTTCCACCCGGCGCCGCCGACGCGTTATCTGTTGCCGCCATTGTTGCCGGCCAGCTGCGTGACGGTTTGCTTGCGGGTGCTGGGACTGCGGGCGAGCGTGCTGACACCGTATGGGCTTTTCAGATTTTTGCAGAAAATAGGAAAAAATTCTTGAAACCCTGAAAGCTCTGGTGTATGGTCTGCTTATCAACGGGACAGATGCGCCCGTTTCATTCCCGGTTTTGACGATGACCAAAAACCCGCACGGCTTGGCCGTTGCGGGTTTTTTGTCGTCCGCCACGCCGGTACAGCAAGGAGGGAACCGATGGGCGGTCTGATCCGCACTCCGAAAATCCGCACGCCAGGCCCTGCGCCAACCGTAACGACGGTGCCCAGCGCGCAGCAGGCGGCGGATACGGCCGCCGCAGCGGCGCACGCTGCCGGGATCGATGCGCGCCAGGCGGCGCTGCTGCGCAGCCGCCGGGGCCGGGCCGGCACCATCGCCACATCGTCGCGTGGTGTTCTGGGGGCGCCGGTGCTGACCACAACCCGTAAATCGCTGCTGGGAGAATGAGCATGCTCGCCCCCGAAACCCTGATCGCGCGCTGGCATGCGGCGCGCGCCTATCGCCGCCCGTGGGAAAGCGTCTGGCAGGAATGCTACGACCATGTGATGCCGCGCACCCCTGGCAGCGGCGGGCCGACACTGTATGACGGCACGGCGGCGGATGCGGCGGAGCAGTTGACGGCATCGCTGATGGCCGAACTGACCCCGCCCTGGGCGCGCTGGTTCGGGCTGACGCCGGCACGCGCGAAAGAAACCGACCCCGCGCTGGCGCCAATGCTGGAGCAGGCTGCGGAAACGCTGCGCCATCACATCGATCATGCGAATTTCGCCGTCGAGCTGCATCAGGCGTTTCTCGATCTGGTGGTGGCCGGGACCGGCGTGCTGCTGGTCGAGGAAGCAGCACCTGGCGCTGCATCGGCCCTGCGCTTCACGGCGGTGCCGATTGCCGAGGCGGTGCTTGAGGAGGGGCCGGACGGTCGCCTCGATACCGTGTACCGCTTCGTGCAGATGGAAAGCGCCGCGTTTCATGCCCGCTTTCCAGGTGTGGTGGATCCGAAGAAGGCGCCGGAGAAATTTCCGGTGCTGGAAACGGTGTATCCCGACGGCGCCGGCTATCGCTTCGTCGCGTTGCTGATCGCCGACGAAAGCCGGCCGGTCGTGCTCGATGACGGTTGGTTTGCGGAATCGCCGTTCATCGCGTTCCGCTGGATGAAGGCGCCCGGCGAGGTCTATGGCCGCAGTCCAGTGATGACGGCGCTACCCGATATCCGCACCGCGCAGAAGGTTGTCGAACTGGTGCTGAAGAACGCATCAATCGCGGTGACCGGGATCTGGCAGGCCGACGATGACGGTGTGCTGAACCCCGCCAACATTCAACTGGTGCCCGGCGCGATCATCCCCAAGGCGGTCGGTTCGCAGGGGCTGACCCCGCTGGCGGCGCCCGGCAAGTTCGACGTGTCGCAACTGGTGCTGAACGACCTGCGCGCCCGTATCCGGCATGCGCTGCTGGCCGATCGCCTCGGGCCGGTTGCCGATGCGCGGATGACCGCCACCGAAGTGATGGAACGCAGTGCCGAAATGGCGCGGCTGCTGGGGGCCACATACGGCCGCCTGCAGGGTGAAATGCTGGCGCCGCTGGTCGGTCGTTGCCTGTCGATCCTCTCGCGGCGCGGCGATGTACCGGCGCTGGTGCTCGACGGCCGCAAGACGCGGCTGGTCTACCAGTCGCCACTGGCGCAACTGCAGGCGCGCGGCGATGCACGCGGCACGCTGGCCTGGTTGCAGGCGGTTGCCGCGCTCGGGCCGGCGGCGCTCGCCCAGGTGGATGTCACGGCAACCACCCGCTTTCTGGCGCGGGCGCTTGGTGCGCCCGCCGATCTGCTGATCACAAACGGAACGGAGTAACCCATGGCAGAAGATCTGCTCGAAAAGACCCTGAAGACACCCGCCACCCGCCCCGACGAGGTGCCGGAAAAATTCTGGGACGCCGAGGCGAATGCTGTTCGCGTCGATGCCTTGCTGAAATCCTATCGCGAGCTCGAACGCCGGCTGTCCACACGTCCGGCGATCCCGGGCGAGGATGCCAGCGACGAGGAACGTGTCCGCTTTCTGCGTGCCCTGGGGGTGCCCGAGACGGCCGATGCGTATCAGATTGAAGCGCGCCATCCGCTGCTGGAATCCGACGGTGACGTCAACCTGCGCCTGCATGCGGCGGGTTTCACGCCGGCGCAGGTGCAGCTTGTCTACGATCTCGCGGCAGAACGCCTTCTGCCGCTGATCGCCGATGTGGCGCAGCAATTCGAGGCCGACCGTCAGACCGAGGCATTGATCGCGCATTTCGGTGGTGAAAAGCGGTTCCGCGCGATGGCCGCCCAGATCGACGCCTGGGGGCGCACCCATCTGCCGGAACCGGTTTTCGAAGCCCTCTGCACCACCAGTGAAGGCGTGATCGCGCTTGCCGCGATGATGCAGAAGGGCGAGCCGAACGTGATGAAAACGGCGGCGGCGCCACGCAACGCCAGCGAGAGCGAGCTGCGTTCCATGGTGCGCGATCCGCGTTACTGGCAAAGCAAAGACCCGGCCTTCATCGAACGCGTCAGCGACGGTTTCCGCCGGCTGTTCTCGGACAAGTAACAAACTTCCTGCGGCCAACCGGAGACCCGGCCCGCAGCATCTCCGTGCGGTGCGACCCGGCGGATAATCGCGCCCGCATTTTCATCCTCAAGACAGAGCAATGGAGGACGTATGTCCATTTCCATCGACCAGGCTTTCGTCAAGCAATTCGAGACGGAAGTACACGAGGCGTATCAGCGCCTCGGATCGAAACTGCGCCCGACCGTGCGGTCGAAGACCGGTGTGAAGGGCGCCTCGACGGTGTTCCAGCGCGTCGGCAGCGGCATCGCCAGCGTCAAGGCGCGGCACGGGCAGGTGCCGGTGATGAACATCGACCACACCAACGTCGAATGTTTCCTGCAGGACTATTATGCGGGCGACTGGATCGACCGGCTGGACGAGCTGAAGATCTCGAACGACGAACGCGCCGTGATCGCCAATGCGGGTGCCTATGCGTTGGGCCGCAAGACCGACGACCTGATCATCGCGGCGCTGGATGCGGCCACGCGTGAAGCGACCGGCACGGCTGCCGGCACGACCGACGCCGACGGGCTGACCAAGGCGAAGGTGCTGCTGGCGTTCGAGGCGCTCGGCATGTCCGACGTTCCGGACGATGGTCAGCGCACGGCGGTGGTCGGCTGGAAACAATGGTCGGATCTGCTGTCGATCCCGGAATTCGCCAACGCGGATTACATCGGCACCGACGAGATGCCTTGGAAGGGCACGCAGGCCAAGCGTTGGCTGGGTGCGCTGTGGATGCCGCATTCGGGTCTGACGAAGAACGGCGCGTTGCGTTACTGCTATTTCTACCACCGCACCGCGATCGGGCATGCCAGCGGCGCCGATGTGACGACCGATGTCACCTGGCACGGCGATCGCGCGGCGCATTTCGTCAACAACATGATGTCGCAGGGCGCCGTGATGATCGATCCGGTCGGCGTCGTGCGCATGCGCTGCAAGGAGTAATCAGCATGGCCTTCATAGCACAGAACATGTCGGCTCTGGCGTATGCGAACGGCTTCACGCTGTGGGCGTATAAAAGCACCGATACGCTGGCTGCGATCGGCGCCGCGGGATACATGAATGCGGCGGCGAACATGGTGGCGGCCGGCGATATGGTGATGCTGGCCGCGAGCGATGGCGGGCGCATCCTGCGGATCGGCAAAACGGGAACGACGGTCACGACCGCGGCCCTGTCCTGATCCATCGTTCATCCAGCGGCGCCTTTCGGGGCGCCGCTGTTTTTTATGGAAACACGCCATGTCCCTGTCTGCCATTACCCTGTCGTCGCGCGCTCTGATCAAGATCGGCGCACGTTCCATTTCCAGCTTCGATGACGGATCGACCGAGGCGGAGGTCGCCGCCAGTCTGTATCCGGGCGTGCGCGATGCCGTGCTGTCCGCGCATCCGTGGACTTTCGCGACCGCGCAGGCCGATCTGCCGCGGCTGAGCGGCGTGCCGGTGGCCGATTATCCTTATGCGTTCGAACTGCCGCCGGATTTTCTGCGCGCGCTGTCGGCGGGTGGAAGCGGGCGCGGGCGCGGGGTGGGGTATCGCATCGCCGAATCGCGGCTGCACGCACCGAGCGAGAACATGACGCTGACCTATATTTTCCGCGCCGCGGAAAGCACGTTTCCGGCCTTCTTCGCCTCGGCGCTGGTGGCGCGGCTGGCGGCAGAGTTCTGCCTGCCGCTGACCGAGGTGTCGTCGCGTGGCGAAGCGCTGCAACGTCAGGCCGAACTGGAACTACGCGCCGCCCGCCTGATCGACAGCCAGCAGGATACGCCGCGCGGGATCGAGGATTTCTCGCTGATTGCCGCGCGAGGCTGATATGGCACAGGTCAGAATACTGAAGACCAGCTTCACCGCGGGCGAGCTGTCGCCGTTGCTGGCGGGACGTGGCGACCTGCGCGCCTACGACAATGGCGCGCGGATGTTACGCAACGTGTTCATTCTGCCGACCGGCGGCGTTTCCCGCCGGCCCGGACTGCGGCATCTGGCGATGCTGCCTGGTACAGCCCGGCTGGTGCCGTTCGAGTTCAACACCGAACAGGCCTATCTGCTGGTGTTCGTGCATCTGAAAATGCTGGTGTTCATGGGCGATGTGCAGATCGCCAGCATCGCGACGCCATGGGAGGAAGCGCATCTGCCGCAACTCGCCTGCACGCAGTCGGCCGACACGTTGCTGGTCGCGCATCCCGAAGTGCAACCGCGCAGGATTACCCGCAACAGTCATACGGCTTGGAATATCGCACCGTGGGGGGCGGATGGCGCGCCGTTCCACAGATTTTCCGATCTATCCTTGCACGCCAATGCGCTGACCGGCACGGTCACGGTGACCGCGTCGGCAGCGTTCTTCGTGCCGCAACATGCCGGTGGCCTGTTGCGGATCGCACAAAAGCGCCTGCGGATCAATTCGGTCACGTCGCCGACTAGCGCCGTCTGCACGGTGATCGATCCGCTGGAAAGCACCGAAGCAACTCCCGACTGGGACGAACCGGCGTTCAGCGCGGCGCGCGGCTGGCCGGTATGCCTGTGCTTTCATCAGGACCGGCTGGTGATCGGTGGTTCGCGCGATCTGCCGAACCGGCTCTGGCTGTCGCGGTCCGGCGATCTGTTCAGTTTCGACCTGGGCGACGGCCTCGACGACGAGGCCATCGAATTCGGTCTGATGTCGGACCAGGTGAATGCGATCCGGGCGGTGTTTTCTGGGCGGCATCTGCAGGTCTTCACCTCGGGTGCCGAATGGATGGTGACCGGCGATCCGCTGACGCCGGCCAACGTGCAGTTGAACCGGCAGACGCGGATCGGATCGCCGGTGGACCGGATCATCGCGCCGGTCGACGTCGACGGTTCGACGATCTTCTGCGCAAGGTCCGGCAAGGCGGTGCACGAGTTCATCTATACCGATGTGCAGCAGGCCTATCAGGCGAACGATCTGGCGCTGGTCGCCGAACATCTGATCGACCGTCCGACCGGCATGGCCTACGACCAGATCCGCCGCCTGCTGCACGTGGTCATGCGTGACGGCAGCATGGCGACGCTGACGCTGTACCGGGCCGAGGAAGTCACCGCCTGGACGCGCCAGGAAACCGACGGATCGTTTCTGGCGGTGGCCGAGGTCGAGGGCACGGTCTATGCCACTGTCGCGCGCATGGGAACCGTGCGGCTCGAACGCTTCGATCCTGTACTCGACCTCGATGCGGCGATCGATGGTTCCAGCGCGACGCCGCGCGATGTCTGGACCGGTCTTGCGCATCTGCAGAACCGCACGGTCGGTATCGTCGCCGATGGCGCGCCGGTCGGCGAGAAAATCGTGAAGCTCGGCCGTGTGACACTGGACGCGGCGTGTTCGGTGATCCAGGCCGGGCTTGGATACAAGCATGTCATCGAACCGTTGGCACCGGCCGTTGCCGGGCAAGGCGGCTGTGCGGCGCCGCTGCGGCTGATCTCGATCACTTTCCGGCTGCACGAAACCGCATCGCTGATTGCCGATATCGGGGGCGGGTTGCGCACGGTGCCGCTGTCGCGGTTCGACGTACAGAAAATGGATGCCGCGTTTTTACGTGTCAGCGGCGATGTCTCGATGCGCGCCCTGGGGTGGCGGCACGATGCTTCGCATGCCCTGTGGCGCATCGAAGGCGCGGAGCCTCTGCCCCTGACGGTACTTTCCGTCACCACACAGATCAGGAGTGCTGACTAATGGCGCAACTTGCCAGCGTCGCGAGTATCGCGGCAACCGGGGTCGGTCTGTACACGCAGGCCAAACAGCAGAAAGCCCAGACACGTCATGCGGCGCAGACCGCGGCGACCCATAACGCCGCGCTGGAAGCGCAGGTGGCGGCGCAGAAAGCGCAGTCCGCATATCAGCGCCGCGCGGCGCTGGAACGGACGATGGCTTCTGTACGCGCACGCGCCGGCGCATCCGGGATCGGTGCGTCCGGCGGGTCGGCCGATGCGATTTTGTCCGGGCTGAAAAAGGACGCGGCGGCGGCCGAAGGCGCCGACGACGTGATCTATCAGGCCAGACTGGTCTCGGGCCGGCGCAGTCTTCTGGAAAAGGATGGAAGCATTCTTCCGTATCTGCGCGCCGCAGGGTCTTTCGGTTCTTCCATGCGCAGTCTGCTAAGCTGAAAGGAAACAGCATGTCCACTCATATCACGGTCGGTGATGTCGCACCGCGCGTGCAGTATATCGCCTCCGGCACGCAGACCGTTTTCAGTTTCCGTTTTCCGATCTTTGCGGCCGTTGATCTGGAGGTTCGCATCGACGGCACCGTCCTGTCGGGCGGTTATACGGTCGCGGGTGCGGGAAAATCCGACGGCGGCAGCGTGACATTCGACACGCCGCCCCATGCGGGCGCACGGATTACGCTGCGCCGCAATCTGAAGATCATGCGGGTGACGGATTTTCAGGACAACAGCATCCTGCGCGCCCGCGCATTGAACGACGAGCTGGATTACCAGGTCGCGGCGCTGCAACAGCTACACGACAGTACGCGCCGCATGATTCAGCTCGCGCCGGACGATTTTTCGGACCCCGGACAACTGCCGTCCGATCGCGCCGGGCAACTGCTGGGGTTTGATGCAACCGGGCGGCTGAGCACCTATCCCGCCAGCATTCCGGTTCCGGTGCCCGAGGCCGGCAGGCTGAATGCGGGCGATTTCGGCGCGGTGGGTGACGGTGTGACCGACGATACCGAGGCATTGCGCGCAGCGTGTGCGATGGCGGCGTTTCAGGGGCGGGTGCTGGAGATTGCGGAAGGGACGTACCGGATCAGCGATACCGTCACTCTGCCGGGGGCGGCGGCCGGTCTGCTGATGCGCGGCGTGATCCAGAGCGACGGCGGCGGTTATGCGGCGCTGGTTCTGGGCGACGGCGGCGCGGTGCGCAACGGCGAGAAAATCTACAGCGGCCTGCGTGTGGTGCGCGCGGCGCAGTCCGACTGGTCGGACGAGGCCGATATCGGCATCGTGTTGCGCAATCTGGATGCGAGCCAGGTGGAGATCCGCCAGGCCGAGGGATACACGATCGGCGTGCGCACGCTGGGCGATGGGCGCGGCATGCAGAACTCCACGCTGTTTCTGGGGCGTCTGGTCAACAACCGGATCGGCCTCGACGTGCATACCGGCACCGCGCAGGGATGGAACAACGCGGTTCGTTATTATGGCGGACATTTTGCCGTCGCCTCGTATGTAAACCGCGGCATGTCGCGGTTCGGCGTCAGGTTCTCGGCGGAACCCGGCGCTTATGTTCTGCATAACGGACACACGTTCGACACGCCGAATTTTGAACTGCAAGCCGATGTCACGACGGAAGGCATTCCATTTCTGATCGAGGTCAACAGCCGCGGCATGCAGGCGCGCGGGATCCGCATGGAAGGGTGTTCGCCCTATGTGGCGCGGCACACGGCCGGTGCGCAGGATCATGTCTACGACGTATCGTGGGCGAGCCAGGGTTATCTGCTCGACATCGATTATGCGCCCGGTGCGACGCGCGCCGGGGCGGTGATGCGCGTGCTGCATCAGAACGCCGGTTATGCGGACTGTTCGCGCCTGGTCGCCGCGGTACCGTGCCTGCGCGACGCTGCCATACGCTGGAGCAACACGGAAACCGGCTTTCGTGGGCTGGCGTGTCTGTCGACGTCGGTCGCCAACGGGCGTGTACTGTCCGACTTCGCCTTTCCGGCCCTGACCGGGCTGGCGCTGACCGGGCGTGGTGTGACGCTGGGGGTGGCGCGCGGGATCGGCTTCGTGGTCGACGTGCGCGCCTGTCGCGATCTTGCCTTGTCGGTGGACGGGGATCCCGCGCGTCTGATCGTGCAGTGTTTCGATGCCCAGGGAAACCTGATGGGCGATGCCGCCTCCCCGCTGGTGCGCGGGTCCGCGCAGTCCTTCATCTGGAACGCGACGGCACGCTGGTTCCAGAGTACGGCCGACATGTCGGACGCCAATTGGACGCGCCGCCCCGCGGTGCGGATCGGTGCGTCGGTCGCCACGGTGATCATCGGCGTGGCGCGTGGCGACGCCGATGCCGAGATTCGCGCGCTGCATCTGTTCACCAATGCAGCGGGCACGCCGTCGCTGTTGCACGGTTCGGAGGCGGTCACTGCCGGGCGTGATACATTCGTCGCGGAAACCACCTGGGATCCGCCGAGTATCGCGGCGGGCGGCACGGCGCAGGTCAGTGTGCCATTAACAGGCGCCCGGCCGGGCGATTTCGTGCAGGTCGGTTTCGGTCTGGCGACGTCGGGCGTGCTGTTTCTGGCGCAGGTCGGTGCGACCGATATCGTCACGGTGACGGCCTGGAACCGCACCGGTGCGACGCTGGATCTCGGGCCTGCCACGCTGCGCGTGCATCTGGTGAAGGCGTGAGATGCCGGCCGGCGATGTGAAAGCGACAACTGTGCGGATCATGGCGGATTATCATCTGCTGGCCGCGCAGCCCGCGCCAGTCGGAGACGCGAAAGCGTTCTCGGAACATCAGCGCGCCTGCCGTGCCGCGCTGGATCATGTCGAACATCTTCTGAAAGTCGCGCGCCAGTTGCAGGGCGCAGAGGAAACCACGCAGGCCGAGGCACTGATCGCTGCCGCCAGCCGCGCGCTGGGCCAAGAGGAGCAGAATGGCACAGCTACCCCCGACACACGCGGCGAACTTCGCCGAGTTCCTGTGGATCTGGAATCGCCGCCTGTCACAGAAGACGCCGGCGCTGCATCTGCGGATGGCGCACTGGCTGATGCGGTGCCTCGCGGGCGGGCAGACGCGCCTGCTGCTGATGGCGTTTCGTGGTGCCGGAAAAAGCACGGTGGTCGGGCTGTACTGCGCGTGGCTTCTGTACCGGAATCCGCAGATACGGATTCTGGTGCTGTCGGCGCAGGGGCAACTGGCGATGCGGATGGTCGCGGCGGTCCGGCGGATCATTGAACGCCACCCGCTCTGCACGCACCTGCTTCCCGAACGCGGCGACGCCTGGGCGGCGGATCGGTTCAGCGTGCAGCGCAGCGGTGCGGTGCGCGAACCGTCGATGCTGGCGCAGGGGATTCTGGGCAATTTTACCGGCTGCCGCGCCGATGTGATCGTCTGCGACGATGTCGAGGTGCCGAACACTTCCGGTACGCCAGCCAAGCGCGCGGCGCTGCGTGAACGTCTGTCGGAAACCGAATTCGTGCTGACGCCGGGCGGGACGCTGCTGTACGTCGGCACGCCGCATACGGCAGAATCGCTTTATCTGAAGACCGGGGATGCGTTTCTGCGCGGTTATGCGCGGCTCGAAATTCCGCTGCTCGATGCGACGGGTGCGTCGGCCTGGCCGGAACGGTTCAATGCCCAGACGATCGCCAAATTGCACCGGCGCGTCGGGCCGCGCCGTTTTGCCAGCCAGATGCAACTGCAACCGGTCGAGCTGGAAGCCGCGCGGCTCGACCCTGCCTTGATCGTGCCGTACCGTGATGCGCTGGATCTGCGTACCGCCAATGGCGCGGCCTCGCTGTTTCTGGGCGAGCGGCGCCTGCTGTCCGGTTCGGCCTGGTGGGACCCGGCGTTCGGCAAGCCGGGGCAGGGGGACCATTCGGTGCTGGTGGTGGTGTTCGCCGATGCGGACGGCAACCGTTTTCTGCACTGCGTTTCGTATCTGACCACCGATTCAACCGATGCACACGACCCCGCCACCCAGCAGTGCCGGCTGGTGGCGCAGACGGCGGGCGATCTGTTCGTGCCGGTGGTGCATGTGGAAACCAACGGCATCGGCCGGTTTCTGCCCGACCTGTTGCGCAGCACGGCATCGAAGATGGGCATTCCGTTCGCGGTGCGCGAGGCGGTATCCACCCAGCGCAAGGCGGACCGCATCCTGGGGGCATTCGATCCGGTGCTGGCGGCGCGGCGTTTGTATGCGCATACGTCGGTGTTCGAGAGCGACTTTCCGGCCGAGATGCGCGCCTGGAAACCAGGCGCGGTATCGGTGAAGGACGATGCGCTGGATGCCGTGGCGGGCGCGCTGCTGGCCGAACCGGCGCGGCTGCCGCGCTATCCGCCCCGCATCACGCGGCCGGGGTGGCGCGGGCGATAGGCGTTATTCCGACTGGCTCCACGCCACATCGGCGCCCAGTGCGCGCAGGTTCTGCGCGAAGTGCGGATGGGCGCGCTGGATCGGCAGCGCGTTGCGGATCACCGATCGGCCCTTGATGCTGGTGGCGATCATCATCAGGGCGATCGCCACACGGATGATGTAGGGGCTTTCCACCTCGGCCGGAATCAGCGCCTTGCCGCCGAACACGATCAGCCGGTGCGGATCGCACAGCGTGGCGTGCGCGCCGAACTTCGACAGTTCGCCCGACCAGCCCAATGCGCCTTCGTACACCTTGTTCCAGTACATCACGTTCCCCTCGGCCTTCACGCCGAGTGCGACGAAAATCGGCAACAGGTCGGCGGGCAGATAAGGCCACGGCGCTGCCTCGACCTTTTGCAGGATGTTCTGGGTGAAGGGAGAGCGCACGTGCAGACCGTCTTTCACCTCGGTCGTCGACCAGCCGTCCTGGTGGACGACGTTGACGCCGAATTTCGCGAAGGTGCGGTCGATCAGCGGGAAATGGTCGGGGCGCGCGTTTTTCACCCGCACTGCGCCGCCGGTCATCGCCCCCAGCGCCAGGAAGGTGGCGACTTCGTGAAAATCCTCGGTGAAGCGGAATTCGCCGCCGCGCAGCCGGTCGACCCCCTCGACCTCGAGCCGCGACGTGCCGGCGCCGTTGATGCGCGCCCCCAGCATTGCCATGAACGAACAGAATTCCTGCACATGCGGTTCGGACGCGGCGTTGGTCAGTGTCGACGTGCCGCGCGCAATGGCGGCGCACAGGACGAAGTTCTCGGTTCCGGTCACCGATGCATAGTCGGGCCACGCATGGGTGGCGGTCAGTGCATCGTTGCTGCGGATGCGCACGGCATCAGGAAACACTTCGGCTGTGGCGCCGAAGCCGTGGAAGATCTCGATATGCGGGTCGATCTCGCGCACACCCAGCGAACAGCCCTTGATGTCGTCCTCGATGATCGCCGCGCCAAAGCGGAACAGCAGCGGCGGCACCAGCATGACCGACGACCGCATCGCCTGCGGCAGCGTATTCACCTGCGGATCGAACGTCAGGTTGGTGTGGTGCAGGTCGAGCACACCGGTTGTGAAGTCTACCTCGACCTTGCTGCCCAGGGTCAGAAAGAACGCCAGGATTTTCTTGACGTCGGTGATCTCGGGCACGTTCAGCAGGCGGACCGGCTCTTCCGTCAGCAGAGTGGCGCAGAGGATCGGCAGAACGGCGTTCTTGTTGGCGGACGGCAAAATATTACCGTTCAGCGGGGTTCCCCCCTGAACAATCAGATCGGTCATGACGGTGGCCCTGCTGAAACAGAAGCGGCGTGCATAGCAGCAGATACGGGGGCAGGGCCAGACCCGGTGTAAGTGGTTGCCGTTTCGCTCACGCCGGAGTGATCTTCAGGATTTCCGAGGCATGGCGGGCGCGGCCCTCGGCCGAAATCTCGAACCGGCCATCGATGCGTTCGCAGGCCAGTTGCATGCGGGTCAGGCGCTTCAGGCAGGGGCCGTCCTTCAGTCCGGCGGGGCGGCCGATCCCTCCGGCGAGGATCAGCCGGTGCAGTGCCGAGCGGCAACAGGTTTCCAGATACGGTTCGTCCCACATAGTGTATGTGTCGCGCCAACAGGGGCGGTATGCAAGCCGGATCTGTTTCAGAGGGCCGTTGATCGGGCAGGGAACGATGACGTTGATCTACACGCTGGTGCGCAAGCCCGACTGGGACGCGGCCGAGCGCGTGGGGGTTTATCGCGGCAGCGCCGATGACGCGCGCGACGGATTCCTGCATTTTTCCACCGCAGAGCAGGTGCGCATCTCGGCCGCGAAGCACCGTGCCGGGGTGGCGGACCTGCTGCTGGTGGCGGTGGAGGCGGCGGCATTAGGCTCGACGCTGCGCTGGGAACCTGCACGCAGCAGCCAGGATGGGCTGTTTCCGCATCTGTATGGCGCATTGCCGATGTCTGCGGTGCGTGGCGTGGTGCCCCTGCCGCTCGATGCACAGGGCGCGCATATATTTCCGGACGGTTTTTGAAAGAAACACATAACGATGCAAGCGATCGATCCATTACGCGTAAAGGCCGAATCCGAAGCGCGGATCAACGCCGCCGGCGGGCGGATCTGCGACTGGCTGCCGTATCTGGATCGCACACAGATGCGCAGCCGCGATCAGATCGTCGCCCGGGCGCTGGTGCTGAACGCACTGAACAATATCGCCTTCGAGGCACCGGTCCCGGTTATCCGCGACTGGATTCACAACCACGGTCTGGATGAACATCTCAGCCTCGGCGAGACGCAGCTCCTGCGCAAAAAGAATGCGGACCTGACGCGGCAGGAACTGATCGACCTGTCCTGGTCGATCGAGGCGCTATGGGCGCTGATGTGGGTCGGCGGGCTGGCGCCGGACCTGCCGTTCGATCGCGGGGTCGAGGATTATATGGCATCGCTGGCGCCCAACCTGGAACAGGGCGATGGGCCCGAGAAGTTCGCCGACAAGATGGCGATGCGCGACCAGGCTGCGGTTTTCCGGATGCTGGATCTGTATTTCCGCCTGCACTGGTGGGTGCGGGATTCGGAACTGACCGGACGGACGGCGGAGCTGAAGAACATTCTGCCCGGCGTGATCGTCGAGCGGCGCAAGGCGCTGGAATGGGTGATGGATGCACAGATCGACTGGGACGAGGTGCCGATGGACACCTGATCTCCGGCAGTATCGGCGCGCGCGGCGGTTCTTCCGCGCGCGCCGGAAATGTCAGGCGGCGGTCGGCATCGGCGCGCTGATCGACAGTTGCGTGTCGGGCAGGATGTGCAGCATCACGCCGATGATGCTGCGGGCGATTCCGATGACACCGATCGCGTCTTCGATCGTCATCACCGCTTCGGTGTGCAGCATGTAGTTACGCTGCAGCTTGGCCACCTGCTTCAGCGATTCGATGACGCGCTGGTCGCCGGTCCCCTGTTTTTCCATCTCGACGGCAAAATTGCCGAGCGTGGCATTCTTCGGGCGTTCCATCCCCATCGACACTTCGTCCCAGTAGCGGCGCACGACCGCGTCCAGAACGCGGAAGACGTGGAACGCGCAGGCGGTGGGCACTTCAAAAGCCAGCGCCTTGCCGACTTCCATCGCGTCGTTTTCGGTTTCGGGCGCTTTTGACAGCAGGTTGGGCGGGAACAGGCCGACACCGGATTCGATCAACAGGTTGACGTCGTAGCTTTCCTTGTTGGTCACCAGGTACGACGGCAGCGTGCTCATCTCGGCGAGGAAAGCGGTCTTGAAGCGGTCGCGGCGGTTCTTGAAGCTCCAGACTTCGACATCGGTCAGCATCCGTTCGGAATCGCCACGGCTTTCGCGTAGCAACTGCTGGATGAAGTGGTGCAGATCAAGCGCCTGCTGGCGCGAGATGCGCAGGAACGGGCGGTAAATACTGCGATCGAAGAGGGACTCGAGCTGGTACTCGGCATCGAACAGGCAATGCGAGAAGCGAACCAGGCGTTCACCGGGCTTGATGGTGTCGAGCCGGTTGAGCGCATCCATCACTTCGATGATCCACGGAAGGTTGATACGAATCACGCAGGAATCTCCTGAAAAATCCAAATTTAAAGAGCATATGGTGGAGGTTTGTAGCATAAAGCCTATCACAATGTGTGTATTTTTATTTATTAATAGTGTATTTTTATACAACACGTGCGCGCAGAAAAGACGTATCAAAATACTCAACGGGGTGGGTACATGCCACTGGCTCATCCTTCCAGAAACGTTCGCGCTGGAGAGAATGTTCTAAGATCAATGGATTGCGAACAGTACCGGAAACTATTTCCGAAAAACGCCAGAATGCTTTCGGGTTCAGTATATATACTGATATCGCAATAATCGCGAAGATAGCCAGTCAGAGGATGACGGTGGCGGGGTCAGCCCTGTTGGTGCGATGTTCGGTGGGCAGCGCGGTATTGGGCGTGTTCGTTCATCAGGCAGGCGCCGATCACCACGGCGCCGCCGGCCAGCACATGCAGGCTGGGAGGATGGTGGAAGATCAGGTAATCGGCCAGCACCGCCCAGAGCAGGGACGAATACTCGAGCGGTGCCAGGCGCGACGCGGCGGCGTAGCGAAAAGCGTTGACGATGCACAGCGTCGCCCCCGCCCAGAACACGCCGTTCAACAGCAGCAGCGCGGTCTGTGCCGGATCTGGTGTTTTCCACGACAGCAATGCCACCGGCCCCATGCTGCCCGCGCCGATCAGCCCGGGCCACAGCAGCATCGGCAGCATGGACCGCTGGGTGCGCAGCAGCCGGTTGACGGTGGCGATGCACGCATAGGCGAGGCTGCCGCCGAACGCAGCCGCGTATCCATACCACGGCCCGTCGCCGCGCAGCCCGTGCGCGATGCCGATCAGCACGCCCGCGAACGCCACCCCGGCCCAGATCCACGACGAGGCCGGTACCCGCTCCTTCAGCACCAGCCGCGAAGCCGCCATGGTGATGAACGGGCTGGTGAAGAACACCAGATACCCTTCGGCCAGCGGCAGATAGGTGAACGCAGTGAAGAAGCCCAGCGATGCGCACAGCATGCCCGCGCCGCGCAGCATCTGCAGGGCGGTGTTGCCGCGGAAATGCGACGGGCGCAGCGCCAGCGCGGGCAGCACCACCAGCAGCACCGGCGCATAGCGCATCGACACTACCTGAGCGTATTGAAAACCGTCCTGCGCCAGCAGCTTGCCGGCGGTATCCAGCGCGGCAAACAGGGTCAGGGCGATCAGCATGAGGATCGTGCCGCGCATGACGGTGCGGATAATACAGAACCACCGACGGCGCCAGCGGGGCTTTCGTTTTTGGCGGGCCTTGGGCACAATGGCGGAAATTGTAATTGGGGAATTAAAGAGTGGAACCCACGGCATTTCAAGGGAAGCTGCTGCCGTACGAACGTATTTTATGGAGCGGAGCCCCGGTACGCGGTTTTGTGCTGAGCAGTCGTGATATTTTCCTTATCCCGTTCTCTCTGCTCTGGTGTTGGTTCGTGGTATCCTGGTTCATGGGGGTGGCCAGTTTCGGCGCTGGGGTGGCCAGTTTCGGCGCTGAGGTGGCCAATTTCGGCGCTCGCGGCTTCTTCCTGATCTGGGGAGGCGCGTTTCTGTGTGTCGGAATTCTTTTTCTGTGTATCGGAATTTTTATGGCTATCGGGCGTTTTGTCGTCGACGCCGCATTGCGGAAGCGTATGGCGTATGCCGTTACGAACAAACGCATCCTTATCAGCCGAACGGGCTGGTTTCCGTTTTTCACGTCGCTTGATCTGACCAGCCTTCCCGATATCCATCTGGAGGGGGACGGCAATGCACGAAGCAGTCTGCGTTTTGGGCCTTCCGTGAGGCTGTATAGCATCGGGCCTTTCGTGAGGTGGTATGGCTATGGTGGCAGGGGGATGTGGGTGCCGTCACTCGACCCGACGCCGCGGTTCTTCAAGATCGAAGGTGCGGCGCAGGTGATGTCTCTGATTATGAAGGCTGTGGAGAAGCGCCGTCTGGACGATATGCCTCCGGCCGGGGCGGGCCTGTCCAGCGCAGTGATTGCGGAGTAACGCAGTCTGCATTGTGGGGATGAGGGCTTTCCCTTTCTCGCCGCCTCGGGCAGAAAGCGGGATCATGACCCCGTTTCTCGCCTCTGCGCTGATGCCGCTGGTGCGCGGCTTCGATCCGGAATTCGCCCATCGCATGGCGCTGCGCGCGCTGTCCTGCGGGTTGGTTTGCGGCGATAACACGCCCGACGACCCGGTGCTGGCGACGCGCGCCTTTGGTATCGACTTCCGCAACCCGCTGGGCCTCGCCGCCGGGTTCGACAAGGACGCGGTGGCGGTGACCCCGCTGATGCGGCTGGGCTTCGGGCTGGTCGAGGCCGGCACCGTCACGCCGCGCCCGCAAGCGGGCAATCCGAAGCCGCGCCTGTTCCGGCTGGTCGAAGACAACGCGGTGATCAACCGCATGGGCATGAACAACCAGGGGATCGACGCCTATGTCGCGCGTATCGCGGCGCTGAAGAACCGGCCCGCCGTGCTGGGCGCCAATGTCGGCATCAACAAGGAAGGCGCCGACCCCGAACGCGATTACCCGGCGCTGGTCAAGGCGGTGGCGCCGCATGCCGATTACATCGTGATGAATGTATCGTCCCCCAACACGCCGGGCCTGCGCGACCTGCAGGGCGAGGCGAAGCTGGCGGCGATTCTGAGCGCCATCGCGGCGGAAAACCCCATGCGCCCGCCACTGCTGGTCAAGGTCGCCCCCGACCTGAGCGAGGACGGGCTGGCAGCCGTGGTGGAAACCGCGATCGCGCACAAGGTGGACGGGCTGATTGTTTCCAACACCACCATTGCGCGGCCCGACACACTGCGCAGCGCGCACAGGGCGGAAACCGGCGGTCTGTCCGGCCCGCCGCTGTTCGGTCCGTCGACCGAGATGTTGAAACGCGCTTATCGCCTGGCCGCAGGCCGGCTGACGCTGATCGGTTGCGGCGGGATCTCCAGCGGCCGCGATGCGTATCTGAAGATCCGCGCCGGCGCGGCACTGGTGCAGGTGTACGCGGCATTCGCGTATCGCGGCCCGGTGCTGGTGCGCGAAATCAAGACCGGACTCGCCGCTTGCCTGAAGGCGGACGGGTTTACTTGCGTGGCCGACGCGATCGGTGTGGATGCCTGAGGAAGCAAGATGCAGTTTCTGAATAATTTCGCGCCGCTGGCGGAAAAGTATGATGGCTTCATCCTCGATTTGTGGGGGGTGATTCACGACGGTATCACCGCATATCCGCACGCCGCCGCCACGTTGGCGAAGCTGCGCGACGCGGGCAAAAGAAGCGTGCTGCTGTCGAACGCGCCGCGCCGCGCCTTCAAGGTGCAGGAAGCGATGCGTCGGATGGGTATCGCCGACGATCTGTATCACGGCATTCTGACCAGCGGCGAGGCCACCTACATCATGCTGAAACAGCGCACCGATCCATGGTATGCCAGCCTTGGCACCCGTGTGTTCCATCTGGGGCCGGAGCGCGACAAGAACGTGATGGACGGTCTGGGTCTGACCGAGGTGACGACGCCCGCCGAGGCGGATTTTCTGCTCAACACCGGTCCCGACGACCAGCGCGATCCCACCACGCTGCGCGACTTCGAACCCGTTCTGGCCGACTGCCTGAAAGCGGGGCTGAGGATGGTGTGCGCAAACCCGGACCTGGAAGTGATCAGCAACAACCGCCGCATGCTGTGCGCGGGGGCGCTGGCGGTGCGTTACCAGGAACTGGGTGGCGACATGCGCATGCTGGGCAAGCCCGATGCGGCGGTTTACGACGTCGCGCTGGAGATGCTGGGCGTGCCGAAGCACCGCGTGCTGGGGGTGGGCGATGCGTTGCGTACCGATATCGCCGGCGCGACGAACGCGGGGCTTGATTCGTGCTGGGTGCTGGGCGGCATCCATGCCGAGGAACTGGGCAACGACCGCGACGCCATTCGCGCCGCGGCGCGCAATGCAGGTTTTGCCCCGGTTGCGGTGATCCCAGCTTTCATGTGGTGAGCATGCCATCGAAGCAGGCGATGGGGGCGACGCATAAGAACGCTGTGACTGGCAACGGTTATTAACCGAGTGAATCGCCCGCATTTTACCGGCCGATGCATGGCGGCATTTCCGAATTCGCGATTGCCGCGTTATACAAACCAACATAGGCTTGGCTTATGTCGCCCCGCGATGGTCTGGAAACGTCTGTACCCATAACGCGCAAACCTCCGCTTTTGTTGCTGATCGTGGCAACCGGGCTGGGGCCGTTCTCCATGCAGGTGCTGATCCCCGTGCTGCCGGTTCTGGTGCACGTGCTGGAACGCAGCGCCGCATCCGTGCAGCTGACGCTCACCCTGTATCTGGTCGGCGTGGCGTTGGGGCAGTTGCTGTATGGGCCGCTGTCCGATCGCTATGGCCGCCGGCCGGTGCTGATCGTGGCGTTGGTGGTGTATCTGGTCGCGGTGCTGGTGGCGGCCGTCGCGCCCAATCTGGAAATCCTGATCGTTGCGCGTATCGCACAGGCGGTGGGCGGCTGTGCGGGCATGGTGCTGGGCCGGGCGATCATCCGCGACACCAACCCGCGCGAACGCGCCGCGGCGATGATGGGCTACGTCAACATGGGGATGACGATGGCGCCCATGGTGGCGCCGCTGGTCGGCAGCCTGATCGAGCGTGCGCTCGACTGGCGCGCGGTGATGTTCGCCTGTGCGCTGGCGGCGCTGCCGATCCTGTTCGGTACGTGGCGCTACCTGCCCGAAACCCTGCCGGAACGCCAGCCGTTGCCCGGTGTCGTCGGGCTGTTGCGTCTGTACAAGACGCTTCTGCAACTCCCGCAGTTCTGCGCGTTCGCGATGGTGACGGCTTGTTCGGGTGGCGTGTTCTTCAGTTTCATGGCTGGCGCGCCGTATGTGGTGGTGCATGGCCTTGGCCTGCCGACCACCACGTATGGCGCAGCGTTCATGAGCATCAGCTTTGCGTTCGGGATCGGCAACTTCATCGCCGCCAGGACGGCGGTGAGCAAGGGGCTGTTGTACATGCTGCGGGTCGGCACCGCGGTGACGACGATCGGTGCGTTCCTGTGCTTGCTGGCGGTGCTGCTGTTGCCGCCAAGCATTCTGAACCTGTTCGTGCCGATGGTGATCGTGGCGATCGGCAACGGCATCACGCAACCGAACGGGTTTGCGGGTGCGGTGTCGGTGCGGCCGCATCTGGCGGGCACGGCCTCGGGGCTGACAGGGTGCGTGCAGATGAGCTTCGGCGCCGTGATGACATGGCTGGCGGCGCTGCTCGAGGATGGATCGGGTATCGCCACCGCATCGCTGATGTTTGCAAGCGGTATCGGCACGCAGATCGCGGCGGTGGTTGCGCGGCGCTATACCTGACCCTTACGGGTGTTAAGCATGCCCCGCCGTGCTGGACAGCAGCATCGGGTCGATCTTCAGTTTGGCGAGCGCCCGCTGCCACTTGGTGCCGTGATCGGCATCGTACATGATGGCGTCGTCGGCAGGAACGGACAGCCAGGCATTCTGCTGAATCTCGTCGTCCAGTTGTCCGGGCCCCCAGCCCGCATATCCAAGCGCCAGCATGCCGCGCCGCGGCCCGCCGCCCGCTGCCAGCGCCTTCAGGATATCGAGGTTCGCGGTCAGCGACGTGTCTTCATCGACATGCAGCGTGCCTTCGGCCGTCCAGTCGGACGTGTGCAGCACGAAACCGCGGGCGTTTTCCACCGGGCCGCCGATGCACAGATGCAGCGTTCTGGTCGTCGGCGTTTCCTGCATTTTCAGCTGTTGCAGCAGTTCGGAAAAACTCGGCCGGTTGACGGGGCGGTTCAGCACGATCCCCATCGCGCCTTCCGGGCTGTGCGCACAAAGATAGACGACGGTGTGTTCGAAACGCATGTCCTGCATGCCAGGCATGGCGATCAGCATCTGCCCGGTCAAAAACGTTCCATCCATGTCTGATGTGTTCTGACTCATATGTATACTGTGGGCGAGCCGCGTGCGAATATGCAAGCAAGAATAACGCGGATACTGTATAATGTGGCCGCAATAAGGCAGCCGGCGTGACTTCGGCACGCGGGGGCGTTAGACGTACGAACACGACAAAGCAGGAGAGCCGGGATGACCATCAAGGTCGGAGACACGATCCCATCGATGAAACTGATGACTGCCACCGCTGATGGTCCGAAAGAGATCTCGACGGACGAGATTTTCAAGGGGCGCAAGGTGGTGTTGTTTGCTGTGCCCGGCGCTTTCACGCCGACCTGCAGCATCAAGCATCTGCCCGGTTTCATTCAGAACGCGGCGGCCTTTCACGCCAAAGGCGTGGACGAGATCGTCTGTATGTCGACCAACGACGCGTTCGTGCTGGGTGCCTGGGCGAAGCAGCAGGAAGCCGAGGGCAAGGTGACGATGCTGGCCGACGGGGCGGCGCTGTTCACGAAAGCGCTGGGGCTGGAACTGGACCTGACGGCACGCGGCATGGGCATACGCAGCCAGCGTTTCGCGCTGGTGGCGGATGATATGAAGGTTGTGCACCTTAGCGTTGAGGAACCCGGCGGGTTCGATGTCAGCAAGGCGGAGTCTGTTCTGGCGGCGCTGTGAAAGACTGTGCTTGGCAGGTGTTTTATACTGGGCTGTTTCGGAATATGAGCGCGGCAAAGTTAATATTGTTGCACGGAAATTGGGTCATAGCGAAGAAGTTGTCGGTGAGCTCAGACCTGTTGCGAGAATAATCTCGTCGGGTTATTCTTATCATTTGCAATATTCATAATCACATAAGGAGTGCTTTCTATTCTCGTGCAAGCGCTTCCCGCGCCGCCGTCGCCAGTGCGTCGGCGCGTTCGTTCATCACATCGCCATTATGTCCGCGCACCCATTCCCATTGCACATTGTGGCGCTTCTGCGCCTCCAGCAGGCGCTGCCACAGATCCATGTTGGCGACCGGATCCTTCGCCGCATTACGCCAGTTGTTGCGCACCCAGCCGTGTATCCAGCGTGTCACGCCGTTTTTCACATACTGGCTGTCGGTGTGGATGACGATGGTGCTCGGCTTGGTCAGCGCCTCCAGCACGGCGATCGCCGCGCAGAGTTCCATGCGGTTGTTGGTGGTGGCGGGGTCGGCGCCGGACAGTTCCTTCTCGTGCCCTTTCCAGCGCAGGATCGCGCCCCAGCCGCCGGGGCCGGGGTTGGGTTTGCAGCCGCCATCGGTCCAGGCCTCTATCGGCGGCGGGTCGATGGAAAGCGATGCCTGCACGTCAGATGCCATAGGCGGACGGGCCCCTGGCTTCGGCATGGAAACGCTGTTTGCGCAGATACTCGACCGGGTCCTTGCGGGTGACCAGCGCAGTGGCGGGGGTGTTCAGCCAGTCGTAGAGCCGGGTCAGCAAAAACCGCAGCGCCGCGCCGCGCGCCAGCACCGGCAGTGCATTCAGTTCCGCGTCGCTCAACGGGCGCACGGCGCGATACGCATTCAGCAGCGCGCGCGCCTTGGTGACGTTGAACGAGAAATCGGCCTCGAAACACCAGGCGTTCAGGCAGATCGCCACGTCGTAGGCGAGGAGGTCGGTCGCCGCGAAATAGAAATCGATCAGGCCCGACACCTGATTGTGCAGGAAGAACACGTTGTCGGGGAAAAGATCGGCGTGAATGTGGCCTTTGGGCAGATCGTGCGGCCAGGCGGCGATGACGCTGCGCAGCGCCGTATCAACCTCCTGCGCCAGGCCTGGCTGCACTTCGTCGGCGCGATCGCGGGCGCGTGCGAACAGCGGCGTCCAGCCGTGCGGCCCCAGTGCGTTGGCGCGGGTCGGCGCGTAATCGGCGCCGGCCAGATGCAGCTTGGCCAGAGCCGCGCCCAGCGGCGCGCAGTGTTCGATGCGCACGCGGCGCGGCCACATGCCGGGCAGGAAGGTGGTGATCGCCGCCTTGCGGCCAGCCAGATCGCGTAGCGCTTCGCCATCGCGGGCGCGCACCGGCAGCGGGCACGACAGGCCGTGTTGCGACAGGTGCTCCATCAATCCCAGAAACCACGGCAGCTCGGCCGGATCGACGCGCTTTTCATACAGCGTGAGGATGTAATCGCCGGTTCCGGTCTTCAGCGTGTAGTTCGAGTTCTCGACGCCTTCGGCGATGCCGCGGAACGCAAGCACGTCGCCAAGGTCATAGTCGGCGAGGAAGGCGGACAGTTCCTCGTCGGTCACTTCGGTATAGACGGCCATTACGTGGTCAGTGCAGGTGGGAGTTTGAAAACGATATTCTCGTCGGTGACGCGCAGTTCCTCGACCGTCACGTCGAAGCGGGTGCGCAGATGGGCGAGCACTTCGTCGACCAGCACCTCGGGCGCCGAAGCGCCGGCAGTCAGGCCCAGCGTGCGCACGGCGCGCAGGGCGTCGAGGTCGAGGTCGCGGGCGCGCTGCACCAGAGCGGTGTGCGCGCAGCCGGCGCGTTCAGCCACTTCGCGCAGCCGCTGCGAGTTGGAGCTGTTCGGCGCGCCGATCACCACCACCATATCGGCGCGTGGCGCGATCGCTTTCACGGCGGCCTGGCGGTTGGTGGTGGCGTAGCAGATGTCCTCCTTGCGCGGCACTTCGATATTGGGGAAGCGTTCGCGCAGGATGGCGACGATCTCGGCGGTGTCGTCGACCGACAGTGTGGTCTGGGTGATGTAGGACAGCGGGCCGGGTGGTGGCTGCACGCTGCGCGCGGCGTCGGCGTCCTCGATCAGCGTCATCGCGCCGTCGGGCAACTGGCCCATGGTGCCGATCACCTCGGGGTGGCCGGCATGGCCGATCATCAGGATGTGGCTGTTCTGCGCGAAATGGCGTTCGGCCTCGCGGTGCACCTTGCTGACCAGCGGGCAGGTGGCATCGAGATAGAACAGGTTGCGGCGCTGGGCGTCCTCGGGCACGCGCTTGGGCACGCCGTGGGCCGAGAAGACCACCGGGGCGTCGGGGGGAACCTCGTCCAGTTCCTCGACGAAACGCGCGCCCTGGGCCTCGAGGCTTTCGACCACGAAACGGTTGTGGACGATCTCGTGCCGGACATAAACGGGCGCACCGAAGCGGCGCAGCGCCTCTTCGACGATCTTGATGGCCCGGTCCACCCCCGCGCAAAAGCCGCGCGGGCCGGCAAGCAGCACTTTCAGGCTGGGTCTGGCTTCCATAAGCGTCTGCACTATGCCAATCACGGGGGGTAGTCCATGGCGGAGATGATGGAAATGCGTGCGAGGTTTCTTTTCCTGGGCCTGTTGCCCGTCCTGCTGAACGGCTGCGGCGGAACGCCAACCCCGCCGCCGGTGTGCCCGCTGGTGTCGATTCTGCCCGATGCGCGGCAGATCGCCCAGTATCGTGCTGGCGGGACCGATCTGACGGATCTGCTGACCGCAGGGCGGATCACCGACGTGAACGGCGCGTGCGAGAGCGGCCGCGAGGGGACGAACAAGATCACCGTCCGAGTGGTAATTGAAGCCACGCGCGGGCCGGCCGGTAGCAACCGGGCGGAATTGCCCTATTTCGTGGCGATCACCGATGCGGGCGGTAACATTCTCGACAAGCAGGTCTACACGGCGCGCGGCGAATTCGAATCCAACGCGACACGCACCAGGCTAGAGACCGAACCCGCGGTGCTGTCACTGCCGGTGCGCCAGCAGTACCACGTCGTGGTGGGGTTCCAGTTGACCGAAGCGGAACTGCGGCTGAACCGGACGCGTTCGCGCCAGTAGTTCATGGCGGGTAGTTCATGGCGGACACCTGCCCCGTTGCCCGCGCCCGCTGCCCGCTGGCAACCGTGGCTGGCGCTGGCCCTGTTCGTGCCGGCGCCCAGCGTGGGGGTTCTGCTGGCGCTGCATATGGAACAGGGGGTGCTGGGGTCGGCGCTGTGGGCGGCGGCCAAGGTCTGGCTGTTTCTCGGGCCGCTGGTCTGGCTGATCCGCATCGAGCGGATGCGCCCCGGTCTGTCGCCGCCGCGCCATGGTGGGTTGGGTGTGGGGCTGGCGCTGGGGGCGGGGATGCTCGTGGTGATCTGGGGTGCCTATGCCCTGCTGGCACGCGGGCTGGTGGATGCGGCGAATTTCCAGACCAGGCTGGCGGCGGCGGGGCTGACGTCGGCGACGCTGTATCTGGGGGTCAGTGCCTACTGGACGTTCGTGAACGCGCTGCTGGAAGAATATGTGTTCCGTTTCTTCCTGTTCCGCCAGAGCGAACGGATCTGGCCGCGCGGCGTGGCGGTGGCGATGACGGCACTGTTCTTCACCTTTCATCACACGCTGGCGCTGGCGGCATATGTGCCGGCCTGGCAGAACGCGCTGGCGTCGGCGGGGGTGTTCGCGGCCAGCGTGATCTGGTCGTGGCTCTATGCGCGCTATCGCAGCATCTGGCCGTGCTACGTTTGTCACGTTCTGGCCGACGTGGCGGTGTTTTCGATCGGCTGGGATATATTGTTCGGGTGATCGTTTTCTAGAGCATTTCCCGTTCACTCTGGTTCACGGGAAATACTCTCGGTCTTTGTCTGCCGAGCATCTTCACGTGACCGGGTGATCCCACCCGATCACGATCTGCTCTAGCGCGCCGGGCCGGCTTCCAGCAGGGCGAGATTCTGGCGCGCGAAATCCGCCGTCGGGCTGTTCGGGTCGAGCGCGATGGTGCGTTCCCAGTCCGCGCGCGCGCCGGTGCTGTCGCCTTTTATCTGGCGCAATATGCCGCGTTCCAGCAGCGCTTCGACGTTGTCGGGTTCCAGCTCCAGCGCGCGGGTGATGTCGGTTTCGGCCTGGCTCGGCTGTTCCAGACGCCGCCAAGATGTCGCGCGCAGGATCAGCGCGTCGGTGCGCGACGGATCGAGGGTAAGCACACGCGTCAGGTCGTCGATCGCCGAACGGTACTCGCCCCCCGCGCCGGCGGCGATCGCGCGGTCGACCAGCAGGTCCAGGTCGTCGGGGGTCAGGCTCAGCGCCATGGTGGCGGCACCGAAGGCACGCATCGGATCGTTCATGAGCAGCCATGCCTGTCCGGCCTGTGCGTAGAGCGAGGCGCGCACCCCGGCCGAGGCGCGCGAGTTCAGGGCCAGCTGTTCCAGCGCGGTGGCGGCGGCTTCCGTTTGTCCCAGGGTCAGCAATGCCAGTGCATTGCAATGGATGGCGCCTTCATTGGTATGGTCGCCCAGCGCCCAGCTCTGGGCGAATTTTGCTGCCTCGGCCGGGTCGAGGGCGATCATGTCGAGGCAGTGTGTGTATTCCGGCGCTTCGGACACGCGCAGTGGCGTCGGCGGCGGTGGAATGGTTTCAGCCGCGGCGCTGGGGGCGGCAGGTGCCGTTGGTGCAGGCGCCGTTTGTGCGGGTTGCGCGCCGGCGGCGGCGCTGCCCAGCAGAACGAGGGTCAGAACGGACAAGAACGGAAAATTGAGCATAATCGGCCACAACACTATCCCATGCCGAAGGGGCGGTGCAAATATTCGTTATGCGGTTACTGGTTTTCGGGCTCGGGTATTGCGGCCGGGCGGTCGCGGATGCGGCGCTGGGCATGGGCTGGGCGGTGCGTGGCCTGTCGCGCACTGTGGTCGCCCATCCGGCCTGGGTCGATCAGGCGCGCCTGCGCGACAGTCTGGACTGGGCCAGCCATGTTCTGGTCACCGCGCCGCCGGGCCGCGATGGCGATCCGCTGCTGTCGCACGGTTTTCCGGTTTCGCTCTGGGCGGGGCGGTGGATCGGCTATTTGTCCACGACCGGCGTTTATGGCGATCGCGCCGGTGCCTGGGTGGACGAGACGGCGACGCCTGCGCCGCAATCGGCGCGATCGCACGCGCGGCTGGCGGCGGAACAGGGATGGGGGGCGCAGGTCGTGCAGGGGGCGGCGGTGGATCTGTTCCGGCTGGGCGGCATTTATGGGCCGCAACGTTCGCCGCTGGACGATGTGCGGGCCGGTACCGCGCGGCGGATCATCAGACCCGGGCACGTGTTCAGCCGGATTCATCGCGACGACATCGTGCGGGCCGTGCTGGCCGCGATGACGCGGCACGGCGGTGGCGGCCGGCGCGTTTTCAATCTGGTCGACGACCGGCCGGCGGAACAGGCCGAAGTGGTCGCCGAAGCCGCGCGTCTGCTGGCGCTGCCATTGCCGCCCGCGGTGGATTTCGCCGTGGCCTATGCGCAGATGTCCGCAACGGCGCGCAGCTTCTGGGCGGAGAACCGGCGCGTCAGCAGTGTGATCGGCAGACGCGCGCTGGGGATCGATTGGCGCTATCCCGATTATCGTGCCGGCCTGTGCGCCGTGCAGGCAGCCGAGACGGCCGGCCGGTGAGAGACATGTCCGGGAGTCCGGTTCTGCTCACGGCACCGTGATCGCGCATGGCGATGACAGGGCTTGCGCGTCGATCGTGTCTGGGTAGGTTATTGGACAACCAACATCCAATGTCCAAGGTGCTTATCGAATGTCCAGACCGCTTGAACGCTTTACGGTGCTCGACCTTACGCATGTGCGTTCCGGCCCGGCGGCGGTGCGGCAACTGGCCGACTGGGGCGCGCGGGTGATCAAGATCGAAATGCCCGCCACCGGCGACGACGACCGCCCCGGCGGCCCCGCCCAGATCGCCGATTACCAGAACACCCATCGCAACAAGCGCAGCCTGACGTTGAATCTGAAAAACCCTCAGGGGCTGGCCGCCTTCATGCGGCTGGTGCGCAGCGCCGATGTGGTGGTCGAGAATTTCCGCCCGGATGTAAAAAAGCGCCTCGGCATCGATTACGTGCAACTGGAAGCAGTGAACCCGCGCATCGTGCTGGCCAGTATCTCGGGCTTCGGGCAGGACGGGCCGTATGCGTTGCGCCCCGGTCTGGACCAGATCGCCCAGGGTCTCGGCGGATTGATGATGGTTACCGGCGAAAAGGGCCGCGGGCCGATGCGGGCGGGAATTCCGATTGCCGACCTGACCGCGGGCCTGTTCTGCGCGATCGGTATTCTGACTGCGCTGCTGGAACGCGAGGTATCGGGCCGCGGGCAGGCGATCGAGACCTCGCTGCTGGCCGCCCAGCTCTGGATGATGGATTTCCAGGCGATGCGCTGGCTGATGAACCACGAAGTGCCGGGGCAGAGCGGCAACGATCACCCGACCAGCAGCCCGACCGGCGTGTTCGAAACCAGCGACGGGCACGTGAATATCGCCGCCATGGGCAACGCGTTGTATGCGCGCCTGTGCGAGGCGATCGGCGCACCGGAGCTGATCGCCGATCCGCGCTTCGGCTCGGTGCCCGACCGCGCCACCCGCCGCCCGGCGCTGAATGCGGCGATCAACGCCCGCACGCGACTGCGTCCGACGCAGGAATGGATCGACATTCTGAATGCCGCCGGGGTGCCGTGCGGTCCGATCCTGACCATCGACCAGACTTTTGCCGACCCGCAGGTGCAGCATCTGAACATGGTCTGGCAGACCGCCCACCCGAAACTGGGTACCGTGCCGCTGGTCGGCCATCCCGTGAAAATGAGCCGCACCAGGCCCGGCACGGCGACGCCCGCCCCGCTACGTGGCCAGCACACGGGCGAGGTGCTGCGCGAATTCGGGTTTACCGACACCGAAATTGCGGCATTGGCAGCCGAAGCCGCAATCTGAAGAAAAACCGAGCTGAAGCAAAAACGAGGACCAGATGCCCAAGCCGCGCAACACAACACCAGCCGTCTCGCATGCGCCGATCGTGCATACGGGCATGTTCCGCGCCATCGGCCGGCAGAAGACGCTGGCCGACGAGATCGCGTTCACACTGCGCGAAAAGATCCGCAGCGGCGAATTGGTGCCCGGCGCGCAACTGCCGACCGAGGCCGCGCTGGCCGAGGCGTTCGGCGTCAGCCGCAACGTGGTGCGCGAGGCGGTGGCACGGCTGAAGCTGGGCGGGTTTATCGAAACCCTGCACGGCATCGGCAGTTTCGTCGCGCCGGAAGCCGCGCAGAAAGTGTTCCGGATCGAGGAGGCAGACCTGCTCGATCCCGTGCAGCTGCGGCATATTTTCGAGCTGCGCCTCGAACTGGAAACCGCGGCGGCGGGCATGGCGGCGCTGAACCGCACCGATGCCGACATTGCCCGGTTGCGCGCGGCGCTGGACGCCGCCAATCAGCGTGCCGCCGATCTCGATCAGGGATCGGAAGCCGTGACCGGTTTTCACAATGCGATCGCGGCGGCTACCGGCAATCCGTATTTCACCGATCTGATGCACTATCTGCAGGGCAGCCTGCACCGCGCCATTCGCACGGCGCGGCGCAAGGTGGTGGTCTCGGCTGAGAAACTGCGCATCGGCATCGACGAACACGAAGCGATCTGCGCGGCGATCTGTGCCGGTGATGCCGCTGGCGCACGCGCTGCCATGCGCCGCCATCTGGAAAACGCGATGCAGCGCCAGGGGCTGATGTCGCAGGACGAACCGGGAGCATAAGAGAAAACGATGAACGCCATCATGCCGCAACGCCTGTTCGCAGGCAAAATCACCGACCGGATCATCGCCGAGAAACAGGGGACGATCGGCTGGCTCACCTTCAATCAACCCGAGAAACGCAACGCCGTTTCGGTCGATATGTGGGAGGCGATTCCCGTCGTCCTCGATGCGTTCGAAAGCGATCCCGAGATCAGGGTGATCGTCTTCAAGGGCGCGGGCGGCAAGGCGTTCGTCAGCGGGGCCGATATCTCGCAGTTCGATGCGATGCGCAGCGGTGACGGTGCGGTCAGCCATTACGAGCAGGTGGCCGAGCGTGCGCAGGTGCGCATCTACGAATGCGACACGCCGACCATTGCGATGATCAACGGGTTCTGCATCGGCGGCGGGGTGAACATCGCGCTGTGCTGCGACCTGCGGATCACGGCGCTGGATGGACGGTTCGGTGTGCCGGCGGTGCGGCTGGGGCTCGGCTACCGGCTGGCGGCGCTGTTGCGGCTGGTGAACACCATCGGTCATGCGAAGGCGCGCGAGCTGTTCTTCACCGCGCGCCAGATCGGCGCCGAAGCCGCGCAGCAGATCGGGCTGGTGCATGCGGCAGTGCCCGAGGGCGAGTTGCTGCCTACTGTGCTGGAGTACTGCACCACGATCGCCGACAACGCGCCGCTGACCATCAGGGCCAGCAAACGCATGATGCGCGCCTTTCTGCACCCGCATCCGGGCGTCGACATGGACGCGGCGGGGCGCTGGATTCGCGAATGTTTCGACAGCGAGGATTACGCCGAAGGCCGTCGTGCCTTCATGGAAAAACGGCGGCCGGTGTTCAAAGGCAGGTAACGCCACACAACGGGGGGAAACATGATAACGAAAAGACAGCTCATGGCAGCGGGAGCAGCCATGGCAACGGGGGCGGCTGTGCGGCGCGCGCAGGCCGAGACCTACCCATCGCGGCCGGTCCGGCTGGTGGTCGGCTACACGCCGGGCGGATCGACCGATATTCTGGCGCGGGTGGCGGGGCAGTTCCTGTCGGAAAAACTCGGCCAGCCGATCGTGGTCGACAACCGGCCGGGTGCGGCGGGGTTGCTGGCCGCCGAACTGGTCGCCGGGTCGCCGCCCGATGGCTACACGCTGTTCATGGCGACCGCTGCCAGCCATGGCATCAGCCCGGCGCTGTACCGGCAGATCAACTACGACCCGATCCGCGACTTCGTGCCGGTGGCGTTCGTCGGTTCGTTGCCGCTGCTGCTGGTGGTCACCAAATCGCTGGGGGTGACCAGCACGCAGGAATTGATCGATCTGCTGAAGGCGCGGCCCGGCGAGATCAACTATGCGTCCAGCGGCAACGGTTCGCCGGTGCATCTGGCGGGCGAGATATTCCGGCACATGACCGGCGTGTCGGTGCAGCATATTCCGTACCGCGGCGGCGCGCCGTCGCTGACCGGGCTGCTGGCGGGGGAGGCGCAGTTCTCGTTCGCGACGATTTCCTCGGCGCTGCCGCAGGTGCGGGGCGGATCGCTGGTCGGGCTGGCGGTGACCACGCAGCAGCGTTCCCCGGCGGTGCCCGATATCCCGACGGTTGCCGACACCGTGCCGGGCTACGAGGTCGATACCTGGAACGGCATTCTGGCCCCCAGGGGCACGCCGGCGGCGATCGTCGAGAAGGTCAATACGGCGATGGTCGAGATAGCCGCCAGCCAGGCGCTGAAGGACGGATTTCTGCGGGAAGGTGCCGTACCCGATGACCCCGGCCGCGTTCGGCGATTATATCGCCGATGGGCTGGTCCGCTGGGCGCGATTGGTGCGCGAGACCGGAACGCGGGTCGACTAGAGCATTTCCCGTTCACTCTGGTTATCGGGTGGGCTCCGCAGCGTGCTGGCGGCTGAGGATGTCGTAGATCAGACCGCCCAGAACCATGCGTAACAGACGCAGATCCTCGGGGCGCGACAGACGGTGGTCGCCGTCTTTGACCAGATGGATACGCACGTCTTCACTGTCGAGCCGCTCGGCGATGCGCAGCGCCATTTCCCACGGCACTTCGGCATCGCGCTGCCCCTGCAACAGACGCACCGGGCAGGTCAGCGCGATCGGGGCGGTCAGCAGCATGTGCTGGCGTCCGTCTTCGATCAGTGCGCGGGTGATGGGGGTGGGCTCGCCATAAGGATTGGGCAGTTCGATCCGGCCGTGCTCCATGATGGCGGCGCGCTGCTCGAACGTGAAATTCGCCCACATCAGCGTTTCGGTGAAATCCGGCGCGGCGGCGATGCCGATCAGCCCGGCGACGCGGTTCTTGCGCGCCAGCGCTGCCAACAGGCCGACCCAGCCGCCCATCGACGAGCCGACCAGCAAAAGTTGGCGATCGGCAACGATCCGGTCGATCACCGCCAGCGCATCGGCCGTCCAGCGGCCGATCGTTCCGTTCTCGAACCTGCCGCCGGAATCGCCATGCCCGGAATAGTCGAGCAACAGGCAGGAAATATTCATCTCGCGGCAGGTCTGCCAGACCTCCGTGGCTTTTGTGCCACGCATATCGCTGCGAAACCCGGGCAGAAAAACCACGATGGGGCCGTCTTTTGCCGGAGACAGCGTCCAGGCCAGGTCGGTTCCGTCGGGAAGCGTGACTTTACCGCTACGTTCCGGTTCAATAAGCATCTGAGATGACATCGAGGTCTGCCTCCTGTTGGGGAACATGATATAGCGCAGCCGATGCAAAAGGACGAAAACACGGGACACCGGCCCGATGAAGCGCCCGCGCCGCGCCGCGTGGTGGTACTGCAGGTCTTGCCGGCCATGGGCACGGGCGGGGTCGAACGCGGCACGGTCGAGATTGCCGATGCGCTGGTGCAGGCCGGCTGGGAGGCGCTGGTCGCCTCGTCCGGCGGGCAGCGCGAGGCCGCGCTGATTCGCGTCGGGGCGCGGCACATCACTCTGCCACTGGCGGTGAAGAGCCCGTGGGGCATTTATGCCAACGCCAAACGGTTGGCGCAGCTGATCCGCGACGAGAAGGTCGATATCGTGCATGCGCGTTCGCGTGCCCCGGCCTGGGCGGCGTATCTGGCGTGCAAATGGACCGGTGCGCGGTTCGTGACCACGTATCACGGCGTGTACAACGAAAACATACCTTTCAAGCGCCGTTACAACGCGGTGATGGCCAAGGGCGAGCGTGTCATCGCGGTCAGCCGGTATGTGGCGGGGATCGTGCGGGCGCGCCATCGGGTGGATCTGGACAGGATGCGGGTGATTCATCGTGGTGTGGATACCGACATCTTCAGCCCGGCTGCGGTACCGTACGGCCGCATCGAACGTTTCGCGCGCGCCTGGAATCTGATGGATGGGCAGACCACGATCATGCTGCCGGGCCGGCTGACGCGCTGGAAGGGGCAGGCGGTGCTGATCGAGGCGCTGGCCAGGCTCGGGCGGCCGGATTTGCGCTGTCTGCTGGTCGGCGACGATCAGGGACGGCAGGGCTATCGTGACGAGTTGGAAAAACTGGCGCGCCGGCGCAACGTGTCGGTCACCTTTACCGGACAGGTCGATGACATGCCGGCGGCGCTGATGCTGGCCGATGTGGTGGTGCATGCCAGTACCGATGCCGAGGCCTTCGGCCGCGTGGTGATCGAGGCGCAGGCGATGGAGCGGCCGGTGATCGCGTCCGACCTCGGCGGTCCGGGTGAGACGGTCGAGACCGGCGTGACCGGCTGGCGTGTGTATCCGGGCGATCCGCAGGCGCTGACTGAAACGCTGCGCTACGTCCTGTCGCTGACCACTGAACAGCGCACCCAGCTCGGCGCGCAGTCGCGCAATGCGGTGCTGGAACATTACACGACGGCGCGGATGCAGGCCGCGACGCTGGACGTATACCGGGAATTGCTGGATCAGCCTGCGGCATGAAACGCATTCTGGTCATCAAGCTGTCGGCGCTGGGCGATGTGGTGCAGGCATTCGCCCCGTTCGCGGCGATCCGCGCGCATCATGCCGCCGATCACATAACGCTGCTGACGACGAAGCCGTTTGCCGGTCTGCTCGCGCAAAGCCCGTGGTTCGACGCGGTGCGTACCGACGATCGCCCGAAATGGTGGAACGTGCCGGCGTTGCTGCGGTTGCGCGAAAAGCTGCGCGGGTTCGATTTCGTTTATGACCTGCAAACCTCGGGGCGGTCGGGGCGGTACTACCGGCTGGCCGGCCGGCCGGCGTGGTCGGGGATCGCGCGCGGCTGTTCGCACCCGCATGCCAATCCGCGGCGCGATTTCATGCATACGCTGGACCGCCAGCGCGAGCAGTTGCAGATGGCCGGGATCGACACGTTTCCCGCCCCGGATCTGGACTGGCTGCGCGGTGACATTACAGCGTTCGGATTGCACGCGGCGTTTGCGCTGTTCGTGCCGGGCGCCTCGCCGCATCGTCCCGAGAAGCGCTGGCCGGCCGAACGTTATGGCGCGCTGGCGCAGCTGGTGGCGGCGCGGGGGATACAGCCGGTGATCGTCGGCACGCAGACCGAAGCGGCGCTGGCGGCCGAAATGCGGGCAGTTTGCCCCGCAGCGGTGGATCTGACCGGACGCACGCGGATCGCCGACGTGGCGGCGCTGGCGGCGCGGGCGCAATTCGCGGTGGGGAACGACACCGGGCCGATGCACCTGGCGGCCGCCATGGGCGCGCCGGCGATCGTGCTGTTCGGCGGTGCTTCGGACCCCGACAAGGTGGCGCCGCGTGGCCAAACGCGCGTGGTGCGCGCCGCCGATCTGCGCGCATTGCCGGTGGAAAAAGTAGCAGCAATGCTGCCGGAACAGGGCAGTCATGCTTGACCGATCACCGATTCCAGCCCCATCTTCCGCCGCTTTCTTTCGGAATGGCCGTATTTTGCTGAAAACGGCGACCGTTCCGAAGCATTGTTCTTTCCCGCTGTGAAGCTGCTGTAGACCGGAGAAAACGCCTATGCCCGCCATTACCCTGCCCGATGGATCCGTCCGCCAGTTCGATGGCGCGGTGACGGGCACGGACATCGCCGCGGCAATCGGCCCGGGACTGGCGCGCGCAGCGCTGGCGATGAAGCTGGATGGCAAGCTGGTCGATCTGGCGACCACGATCAGCACCGATGCCAGCGTGGTGTTCATCACCCGCAAGGACGAGGCGTCGCTGGAGCTGATCCGCCACGATGCCGCGCATGTGATGGCCGAGGCGGTGCAGGAACTGTTCCCCGGCACGCAGGTGACGATCGGCCCGGCGATCGAGAACGGGTTCTATTACGACTTCGCGCGCAACGAGCCGTTCACCCCGGCCGATCTGCCGGTGATCGAGGCGAAGATGCGCGAGATCGTGGCGCGTAACGCGAAGTTCACCCGCAGCGAGATCGACCGCGACGAAGGCATCGCGTTCTTCGAGGCGCGCGGCGAGAAATACAAGGCGCAGCTGATCCGCGATCTGCCGGCCGGCGAAACCATCACCCTTTACAAACAGGGCGAATGGCTGGATCTGTGCCGCGGGCCGCATATGCGCGGCACCGGCGACGTGGGCGATGCCTTCAAGCTGATGAAGGTGGCGGGGGCCTACTGGCGCGGCGATCACCGCAACGCGATGCTGTCGCGTATCTACGGCACCGCGTGGCGCGACAGGAAGGAACTCGACGCCTATCTGACCATGCTCGACGAGGCCGAGAAGCGCGACCATCGCCGCATCGGCAAGGACATGGACCTGTTCCATCTGCAGGAAGAGGCGGTGGGGTCGGTGTTCTGGCATCCGAAGGGCTGGATGCTGTGGCGCCGGCTGGAAGCCTATATGCGCCGCCGCCTGGACGAGACCGGTTATGTCGAGGTGCGCACGCCGCAGATGGTCGACCGCGTGCTGTGGGAAGCCTCGGGTCACTGGGAAAAATTCCGCGAGAACATGTTCATCGCGCAGATCGACGACGAGTCCGAGAAAGACCGCATCCTTGCGTTGAAGCCGATGAACTGCCCGTGTCACGTGCAGATCTTCAACACCACCCTGCGCTCGTACCGCGAGCTGCCGATGCGCATGGCGGAGTTCGGGGCGTGCCATCGCTACGAACCGTCGGGCGCGCTGCACGGCATCATGCGGGTGCGCGCGTTCACCCAGGACGATGCGCACATCTTCTGCACCGAAGACCAGATCGCCTCGGAAACCGTGGCGTTCGTGGAACTGCTGTCGTCGGTCTATCGCGATCTGGGGTTCGACAGCTTCCGGGTGAAGTTCAGCGACCGCCCCGAACGCCGCGCCGGCGAGGACGCCACCTGGGACAAGGCCGAAAATTCGCTGAAGGATGCGTGCCGCGAGGCGGGCGTCGAGTACGAGCTGAACCCGGGCGAGGGCGCGTTCTACGGCCCGAAGCTGGAATTCGTGCTGCGCGATGCGATCGGGCGCGACTGGCAGTGCGGCACGCTGCAGGTCGATTTCGTGCTGCCCGAACGTCTGGAGGCCGAATACGTGGCCGAAGACGGCAGCCGTAAGCGCCCGGTGATGTTGCATCGCGCGATTCTGGGGTCGTTCGAACGCTTCCTCGGCATTTTGATCGAACAGTATGCGGGGCGCTTCCCGCTATGGCTGGCCCCTGTGCAGGTGGTGGTCGCGCCGATCGTTTCCGATGCGAACGATTATGCGCAGGAAGTCGCGACGGCGCTGCGGGCGGCGGGGGTCGAGGTTCGCACCGATCTGCGTAACGAGAAGATCAACGCCAAGATCCGTGAACACAGCCTGCAGCACGTGCCGGTGATTCTGGTCGTCGGCCGCAAGGAAGCCGAGGCCCGGACGGTGGCGATGCGCCGCCTGGGCGGCGAGGCGCAGGAAATTCTGGATATGGCTACCGCTGTGACAAATTTAGCGCAGGAAGCGTTACCGCCCGATCTGAAGGTTGCACGACAGGGCTGATATCGCCGATTATATACCTCCGGCGGCGGTGATGCCGCCGGAGTTCCTTTCAACGGAGACAGGAGAGCGACCATAGCAAGGCCACCCCTTCCGCCGAACCCGCCCAACCGGGACGGCCCGCGAGTGAATGAAGAAATCCGCGCCCCGCAGGTGCGTCTGATCGATGAAGCCGGCGAGATGCTGGGTGTGATGAGCGCACGGGACGCATTGCGCCGCGCTTACGACCTCGGCATGGATCTGCTGGAGATCAGCCCGAACGCCGAACCGCCGGTGTGCAAGATCCTCGATTTCGGCAAGTTCAAATACGAACAGCAGAAAAAGCGAAACGAGGCGAAGAAGAAGCAGAAAGTCATCGAGCTGAAAGAGGTGAAGGTTCGCCCCAACATCGATGACAACGACTATAACGTGAAGCTGAAGCACATGAAGGAATTCATTGCCGAAGGCGACAAGGTGAAAGTCACGCTGCGCTTCCGCGGCCGCGAAATGGCGCATACCGAACTGGGCGGGCTGGTGCTTGAACGCATCCGCAACGATCTGGGTGAAACCGCCAAGGTCGAACAGTTCCCGAAAATCGAGAACCGTCAGATGGTGATGGTATTGGCGCCCAAGTAGATGGGGCAGGCAATCCGGCCGGACGGGGGCAGACGGGGAACCGGCTGCCCTTTTGTTTTAAATTTCACAAATTCAAGAGGCTGATGGGCTACACTCTTGTGATCCGTCAGGCTGAAATGATCTTGGGTGGGGTTTTAAAATCGTAGCTTCAGAAGATAAGGCGGGATTCTTAAAAGACGCGGTATTTTATTTTAATTTCAATTAGTTGAATTGCATATTCATCCGCGAAACACCGGATGTGGGTGTGGCCCGGCATTGGGTGGCAACCAAACAGCACAGCGCACAGCACGGGCGCCCAGTCCGTTTTCGCGGGGAAAGGTCGCATCGTGTCCGGAACCGGTGTCCGGAAATTGACTTTCCCTGGCATTTGCGCGCATAACCCTGCCGTTCCGGTCATGCCGGTCTTTCGGCCCCTCACGGTGAGGGGCTCCGCCGCCCCGCGAGTTTCGCGCAGCGGCGCGTTGTGTTTTGGGGTGGTGCGCTGATGTTCGACGCATTGTCGGGCAAGCTTTCGGGGGTTTTCGACCGGCTGCGCGGGCGCGGTGCGCTGAGTGAAGCCGACGTCTCCGATGCGCTGCGCGAAGTGCGCCTCGCCCTGCTGGAAGCCGACGTCGCGCTGCCCGTGGTCAAGGACCTGATCGCCCGGATCCGCGAAGAGGCGGTCGGCGAAAAGGTTCTGAAGTCCATCACCCCCGGCCAGCAGGTCGTGAAGATCGTCCACGATGCGCTGGTCGATGCGCTGGGCGGCGCGGGGGCGGTGGCGATCAATCTCGACCGGCCGGCGCCGGTGCCGGTGCTGATGGTCGGTTTGCAGGGCTCGGGCAAAACCACCACGTCGGGCAAGCTGGCGCTGCGCCTGCGTGATAAGCAGCGCAAGAAGGTGCTGCTGGCCTCGCTCGATACCCAGCGCCCCGCCGCGCAGTTGCAGCTCGCGCAGCTGGCCGAACGCGCCGGCGTCGCCAGCCTGCCGATCGTGGCGGGCGAAACGCCGGTGAAGATCGCCGCGCGCGCGATGGAGATGGCGCGGCGCGAAGTGTTCGACGTGGTGATCCTCGACACCGCTGGCCGTCTGGCGATCGACGAGGCGCTGATGGAGGAGGTTGCCGCCGTCAGCAAGCTGACCGATCCGGCGGAAACGCTGCTGGTCGTCGATGCGATGACGGGTCAGGACGCGGTGAACGTCGCCAAGGCGTTCCATGAAAAGATCGGCGTTACCGGCATTGCGATGACACGGCTGGACGGCGATGCGCGCGGTGGCGCGGCGCTGTCGATGCGCGCCGTGACCGGTGCGCCGCTGAAGCTGATCGGCGTCGGCGAAAAGCTCGACGCGCTGGAAGAATTCCATCCCGAACGCATCGCGGGCCGTATCCTCGGCATGGGCGACATCGTGTCGCTGGTCGAACGCGCGGCGGAAACCATCGACCGCGAAGAAGCCGAGAAATTCGCCGCGAAGATGGCGAAGGGCAAGTTCGATCTGGAAGACTATGCCAAGCAGCTGCAGCAGATCGGCAAGATGGGCAGCCTGTCGGGCCTGCTGGGCATGCTGCCCGGTGTCGGCAAGATCAAGTCGCAGCTCGAAAACGCCAATCTGGACCAGACCATTCTGAAACGTCAGGCGGCGATCATCTCGTCGATGACGGTGGCGGAACGGCGCAACCCCGGCCTGATGAAGGCCAGCCGCAAGAAGCGCGTGGCGGCGGGGTCCGGTGTGCCGGTGCAGGACGTCAACCGCCTGCTGAAACAGTTCGACGACATGTCCGCGATGATGAAGCGGATGAACAAACTGGGCGAAAAAGGCTTGAAGCGGGGCGGTCTTGCCGCGCTTTTGGGCGGTCGCCGACCATTCTGAGTTAAGTGAAGGAGAGACCCTATGGGCCTTAAGATCCGTCTTGCGCGTGCCGGTGCGAAGAAGCGCCCCTACTACCACATCGTGATCGCGGACAGCCGTTCGCCGCGCGATGGCCGCTTCATCGAAAAGGTCGGTTCCTACAACCCGATGCTGCCGGCCGACCATGCGGACCGCGTGCGTCTGTTCGACGAACGCATCAAGCATTGGCTGAGCCAGGGCGCCCTGGCCACCGACCGTGTGGCGCGTTTCATCGGCAAGGCCGGTCTGGCCCCGATGCCGGTCTGGAACGAACAGCCGAAGCAGTCCGCGCCGAAGAAGAAGGCGCAGGAACGCGCCAAGGCCGCGGCGGGCGCATAAGCGGTTCTGAACGGAACGCCTGAATGTCCGCACCCCGCATCCTGATGGGCGTGATTGGCCGTCCGCACGGTGTGCGCGGGCTTGTCCACGTGATGAGCTACGCCACCGATCCGGCTGATCTGACACGTTATGGTGCTCTGTCCATGCTGGACGGGCGGCGTTTCGTGCTGCGCTGGGTGGGAGACGGGATTGCCGCGATCGAAGGGATCTCGGACCGCAATGCGGCCGAAAAGCTGACCAGCACGCAGCTTTTCCTGGACCGCAGCGCGCTGCCGGAACCCGATGCCGACGAGTACTACTACGCCGATCTGATCGGGCTTGCCGCGCAGGCGGAAGACGGCGCGGTCATCGGAACGGTCGCCGCCGTGCACGATTACGGCGCGGGCGCCAGCCTCGAGATCGCGCGCGAGAACGCGGCCCCGCTGCTGGTGCCGTTCACCAAGGCCAGTGTGCCGGTGGTGGACATTGCCGGCAGACGCGTGGTGGTGACGCCGCCGGTGGAACACGTCGTCGAAGGCGGCGATGAAACGGCGGGTGCGGCATGACGTGGCGTGCTTCCGTCCTGACGCTGTTTCCGGGCATGTTTCCGGGTTCGCTGGGTCAGTCGCTGGCCGGGCGGGCGCTGGAGAACGGCATCTGGTCGCTGGATGCGACCGATATCCGCAGCTTCGCCACCGACAAGCACCGCACCGTGGACGATACGCCGTGCGGCGGCGGTGCCGGGATGGTGATGCGCGCGGATGTGCTGGATGCGGCGATTGCCGCGGTGGCGGATGACCGGCCACTGGTTTACCTGACCCCGCGCGGTGCGCCGCTGACCCAGGACTTGGTGCGTGAACTGGCCGCCGGACCGGGCGTGGTGCTGTTGTGCGGGCGTTACGAAGGTATCGACCAGCGGGTGATCGACGCGCGTGGTCTGCGGGAAGTCAGCATCGGCGATTACGTGCTGTCGGGTGGCGAACCCGCGGCGCTGGTCTTGCTGGATGCCTGCGTGCGGTTGTTGCCCGGCGTGATGGGGGCGGCGGAAAGCGGCGTTTCGGAGAGCTTCGCCGAAGGGTTGCTGGAATACCCGCACTACACACGGCCCGTGCTGTGGAACGGCATGGCGGTGCCGGACGTTCTGCTGTCGGGCAATCATGCGGCGATCGCGGCGTGGCGGAAGACACAGGCTGAAGAACTGACGCGGCAGCGCCGCCCCGATCTGTGGGCGGCGTATGGCAGGCGAGACGAAAAAGCAGCCCGCAAGACGGGCATGGTTGCAACCGGGGCTTCGGCCTCGTAAGGGTTTTACGACGAGAGGATTGGGCGATGAACATCATCCAGCAATACGAGGCGGCCGAAATGGCGCGCCTGTCCGGTGAACGTGCGGTGCCGGAATTCGGCCCCGGTGACACGGTGCGCGTTATGGTGAAGGTGGTCGAAGGCGAACGCACCCGCACCCAGGCCTATGAAGGCGTGGTGATCGCGCGTTCGAACAAGGGGCTGAGCAGCAACTTCACCGTCCGCAAGCTGAGCTACGGCGAAGGCGTGGAACGCGTGTTCCCGCTGTATGCGCCGACCATTGCGGAAATCCAGGTGGTGCGCCGCGGCGATGTGCGCCGCGCGAAGCTGTATTATCTGCGTAACCGCCGCGGCAAATCGGCGCGTATCGCGGAAAAGATCGTGCCGCAGACCGGCACGGCCGACCGGGCGTAACGCCCGGGCCAGAGAAGGGGGAACACATGACACAGGCAAAACCACGCACACTGTTCGACAAGATCTGGGACAGTCACGTTGTGGACACGCTTTCCGATGGTACATGTGTTCTCTACATCGACAGGCATCTCGTCCACGAAGTGACCAGCCCGCAGGCTTTCGAAGGCCTGCGGATGGCGCACCGGCAACTGCGCCGGCCGGACGCGACGATCGCGGTGGCGGACCACAACATCCCCACATCCGATCGCAGCAAGGGCATCGCCGAAGAGGACAGCCGGATCCAGGTGGAAACCCTGGAACAGAATGTGCGGGAATTCGGCGTGCCGTATTTCCCGATCGAGGATGCGCGCCAGGGTATCGTGCATATCATCGGGCCCGAGCAGGGCATCAGCCTGCCGGGTATGACCATCGTGTGCGGTGACAGTCATACGTCGACGCATGGCGCGATGGGTTCGCTGGCGTTCGGTATCGGCACGTCCGAGGTCGAGCACGTGATGGCGACGCAGACGTTGTTGCAGAAGCCTGCCAAGAACATGCGCATCACGGTGAATGGCAAGGCGCCCGCGGGCACCACCGCCAAGGATATCGTGCTGGCGATTATCGGCAAGATCGGCACGGCGGGCGGCACCGGCCACGTGATCGAATATGCGGGCGAGGCGATCCGCGCGCTCGACATGGCGGGCCGGATGACGGTGTGCAACATGTCGATCGAAGCGGGCGCGCGCGCCGGCTTGATCGCGCCGGACGACACCACCTTCGCGTATGTGAAGGGGCGGCCCTATGCGCCGAAGGGGGCGGATTTCGACGCGGCGGTCGCGTGGTGGCGGTCGCTGGCCGCCGATCCGGGGGCTGTCTACGACACCGAAATCGAACTGAACGCGGCCGAGATCATCCCGATGGTCAGCTGGGGCACCAGCCCGGAAGACGTGCTGCCGATCACCGGTGCTGTGCCGAACCCGTCCGACATTGCCGACGACGTGCGCCGCGCGCAGGTGCAGCGCATGATCGATTATATGGGTCTGGTTCCCGGCCAGAAGCTGACCGATGTGAAGGTCGACGTGGTGTTCGTCGGTTCGTGCACCAACGGCCGTATCGAAGACATGCGCGCAGTGGCCGAGATCGCCAAAGGGCGCAAGGTGGCGCCGGGCGTGCGGGCGCTGGTGGTGCCGGGCTCGGGCCTGGTGAAGAAGCAGGCCGAGGACGAAGGGCTGGATCGCGTTCTGCTGGATGCCGGGTTCGAATGGCGCGAGCCGGGCTGTTCGATGTGCCTGGGCATGAACCCGGACAAGCTGACGCCGGGCCAGCGTTGCGCCAGTACCTCGAACCGTAATTTCGAAGGCCGTCAGGGGCCGGGCGGACGCACGCACTTGGTCTCGCCGGCGATGGCGGCGGCGGCGGCGGTAACGGGCCATCTGGCCGATGTGCGGGAGTTCCGGTAATGCAGGCATTTACCAAACTGACCGGCGTGGCGGCTCCGATGCCGGTGGCCAATGTCGATACCGACAAGATCATCCCGGCGCGCTTTCTGAAAACCATCAAGCGCACCGGGCTGGGTAAGAATCTGTTTGATCCGCTGCGTTATAAAGCGGATGGGACAGAGAACCCGGATTTCATCCTCAATCAGGGGCCGTATCGCAAGGCCGAGATTCTGATCGCGCACGAGAACTTCGGCTGCGGTTCCTCGCGCGAACATGCGCCGTGGGCGTTGCTCGATTTTGGCATCCGCTGCGTGATTGCGCCGGACTTCGCCGACATCTTCCACAACAACTGCTTCAAGAACGGCATTCTGCCGATCAAGCTGCCGCGCGAAGTGTGCGACGCGCTGATGGAAGATGCACGCATGGGCGGCAACGCGCGGATCACCGTGGATCTGGAGCGTCAGGTGGTGGTGCGTCCGAACGGGACGGAAATTCCGTTCAACGTGGACCCGCTGCGCAAGCACTTCCTGCTGAACGGGCTGGACGATATCGGCCAGACGATGCAGCGGGCGCCTGCGATTGATGCATATGAAGACAAACGCCGGGCCGAGCGCCCGTGGGTGCCGTCGATTTCGGTCTGAAGACAAGGAAGTCCTGAATGGGTGCGAACAAGAAGCTGCTGGTGCTGCCGGGTGATGGCATCGGCCCTGAAGTGATGCGCGAAGTGCGCCGGGTGATCGACTGGATGGACCGCCGCCGGCATGTGTCGTTCGGCCTTGACGAAGATCTGGTTGGCGGGGCAGCGATCGATGCGCATGGCGTGGCGATTACCGAAAAGACGATCGAAGCGGCGAAGGCGGCCGATGCGGTGCTGTTTGGTGCGGTCGGTGGACCGAAATGGGACAAGCTGGGTTTCGACATCCGCCCCGAGATCGCCATTCTGACATTGCGCAAGGAACTGGGGCTTTTCGCCAATCTGCGCCCGGCCACCGTGTACGATCCACTGATCGAGGCTTCCACCCTGAAACCCGACATCGTGCGCGGGCTGGACATCATGATCGTGCGCGAAAGCACGGGCGGTATCTATTTCGGCGAACCGCGCGGGGTGGAAACCCTGCCTGACGGCAGCAAGCGCGGGATCAACACGGAAGTCTACACGACGATGGAGATCGAACGTGTGGCGCGTGTGGCGTTCGAGCTGGCGCGCAAGCGCCAGAAGCGCGTGTGCAGCGTGGAAAAGGCCAACGTGATGGAGAGCGGCCTGCTGTGGCGCCAGGTGGTGACGGCGCTGCACGAACGCGAATTTGCCGATGTGGAACTGTCGCACATGTATGCCGACAACTGCGCGATGCAGCTGGTGCGCAACCCGCGCCAGTTCGACGTGATCGTGACCGGTAACCTGTTCGGCGACTTGCTGTCGGACCTGGCCTCGATGCTGACCGGCAGCCTGGGCATGCTGCCGTCCGCCACGCTGGGCGGGTTGGATACGTCGGGCCATCGTCATGCGCTGTATGAGCCGATCCACGGCTCGGCTCCGGACATCGCGGGCAAGGGGCTCGCCAACCCGATGGCACAGATGCTGAGTTTCGCGATGCTGCTGCGGTATTCCTTCGGCATGGAGGAAGACGCCGCGCTGGTCGAGCAGGCCTGTGTGAAGGTGCTGGGCAGCGGCGTGCGGACCGCCGACATCATGCAGCCCGGTATGGAAAAGGTCGGCACGCAGGCCATGGGCGACGCTGTTCTGCGGGCGCTGGACGAACTGGCGGCATGACGGAAGCGGTTGCGTGGACGTGTCGGCGTGTGTGTGATTAAGATATTGGATCGGCGGAAGAAGATATTTCCGAAAATATCTTTCTTCCCCCTTGCCGCGGCGGGGCGGGGCGGCTATCAACCCGCCTCTGGATGCGCCCGTAGCTCAGCTGGATAGAGCACCAGACTACGAATCTGGGGGTCAGAGGTTCGAATCCTTTCGGGCGCGCCAGTTTTCTCTAGGCTTTCCCCCAAAGTCCTCCAATCCCCTAAATTTGAGCTTTTGGTCCTGCGGACTCACTGCGGACTCATGTATGCGCGGTGTGTGGGTAAGCGTGCCGAGATAAAAATATTTTCCATTTCGCGGCGACGCACATAGTGATGGGCGACGGTCTCCGGTTAGCGGGGCGTCAAGAATCGACCCCCCGTACCCTCGGACCATCTCTGCCATCATCTCAAAAACGGTGTTCTTCGTGTACCGGTGTTCCCGGACTGGCAGTGTGTTCAAAACATACCGCTTTTCGCGATGCCATGGTGTTCCCGTGTGGAACACCAGCAACGCAGGTGTTCCACGCCGCGTCAGACCAGACCGTCTCCGGCCAACATGATGGAAGCGGTGACGCAATAGAGTCGGGTCTTTCCATGCCCCGGGACACTGACGGTATGCGACGTCTTGCCCTGTTTGTCGGGGGGCTGCAGGTAACCATGCCGCTGCAACAGCTTCACTGCTGCACGCAGGTTCAGCCCCCGCAGCGCCTCGTGCATGCCATCGCTCGTCAGATAATAGTACCAGCATCCGCTTCCGTCCTCGGCCCGCTGCCACCGTCTCCAGCCAGCGCGGTTGATGGTGCGGATATGTTCAACAGGTGGAGCCTGTAACTGTTCCTGTGTGCTCTGCTCCAGACTCAAGGGGTCGTGCCAGACTTCGAACCGCGATGATCCATTGCGTTGGAGAAAGTCCCGCAACGTCACGATCGCCTGCATGTCCTCGCGTGCGCCGCTCGTGCCGCGCTCGGACAACCAGGCGTTCAGACAGGCCTGCGCCGCATCGATCGCATCCGCCGGCGGCCACGGCATGATACCGGCCTCGGCGGCGCGTTCTCCGGCCAGAGCCACCAAGGCAAAGGATGCCGCCACACTGCGTACCTGCCCATCGGCATCGGCAGGGAGCACTGCGGCCAGGATCCGGTTTCGGCGCTGGTGCAGGTCCGTCAGGAAACCTGCTTCGTCCTGTTCAAGGTGTTGCAGCAGATGCTTCAGAAACGTTCGTAGCGGTGCGCCGTAGGTTTTCCGTGTGGCGGCGTTCAGCCACTCCGCCAGTTCTCCGGCCGAGGAAGCACCATGCAGATGTTCGAAAATCCCCATTCCGCAACCAGCATCGGAAGGTACGTCGATCAGCCGCACTTCCTGCCCGGCGCGGGTACGTTTTCCAACCTCGGCATTGCGCTCGGCGATACCGTCCTCTCCTGTGGAGAGCAATAATACCCGCCAGCGCTGCACGCGGCGTGCGGCGCCAGTGCGCGAGGCGCGGAGCTTGCCCATGCCGTTGGCCAGCCCATACACCACGTCACCGATCGCGTGTGGATCCATCTGGCCAAGCTCGTCCATCGGCAGTAGACAGTCGCAATGGGCGGTGGCGATGCCCTCCATGCCGTTATCGGTGGCGCGCCATTGCCGGACGAAGCCGTTGGCGCCGTTTTCCGGCGTGCCACCACATATGCCGGCGGCAATCCGCAGGGCAGTGGATTTGCCCAGCCGTGAATGGCCCTTCAGATTGAAGCCGCAGCTCTCGGCGTCGAGCAGCCCGAGCAGAGGAGCGGCCAGTGCGGTCGACGCGGCGAAGACCAGCCGGCTGTTACCGATCAACCTCATGCCGATCTCGGTCTGCCATTCGGCCAGTGTACCGCTCTGATGGAAAGTATGAGGACTGCGTTCTTCGGCTTGCAGCATGACGCGCTCATTGGTTTCGCCGAACGTGAGTTGCGGCAGCACGAACACCCGGCGTCCACCGATCCTGTGCCAGCCGATATGGGTGACGGTCCGCACCCGTAGTGCCGGGTTGCAGAGGTTTAGATATTCGATGAAGGCCTGACGGGCAGCAGGTACTGCATTCAGCATCAGTCCCGCATGCGCGAGCTGTTCACGTGCGGCGACACCATCTCCGATCAGGTGGCGAGAAGGGATGATCTCCTCATGAATTACGCCGTCGCGATCGTGGAACTGCAGCAGCCTTCCCCAGGTCTCATTGTCGGTATCGCGGACATCGGCAATGACCTCGAACGGGGCAGCCAGCCAGAGTGAAGTACTGCCTTCGTTGCGTTTCCACAAGCCGCATTTATCCATGAAAAACCGTTCTGCAGCTTTGCCGTCACCTTGTGGCGGCGGGGTAAAAGGAACAACGGCATCGAATGGCGCAGTCATGGATCATGCACTCCGGCTACCGCGCTGTGCACGCACGGTGGCGGCGCTGGTGGAGGCGACACGCCGGCTGAGCAGCCAGTTGATGACGTCGGAGCGGAGATAGCCAATGCGCCCAGGAGAGAGGGTGACATAGGGTGGTCCACTACCATCCTGGCGCAGACGCTGAGCGGTGCGTGGGCTGATCTTGGCGAGATCACAGATCTGGCGCTCGGTGAGCACCTCGTCAGTGAAAAGCGAAACGGAAGGCTGTACGTTCGGGTTCATAGCGGTCCTCGATGTGTCTGTGCATGTCATGGCGCGGAATGCGCCGGATGGGTGCAACAGACCCGATCGTTGGATGGTGTGTCGAATACTGCGGAATCTGCGCCGGAATATTTTTCAGGTGATTGAATTGGTTGGATAAATTATGCGAATTCGCGCCGGGTTTCAGCTTGTACGCGGTGTCAACCTGTCAACCTTTGTCGCGAATCTACACTGGTGTGCTGCCGCACCTTCTGCGCGCCGTATTGTGCAAGCGCCAGGAAGGACCCGGAGATGACCTGAGGTAATCCCTTTAATATTGGCCGCTCTATCTAAGAGTTCATCCGAGACATCAAAAATTCCCTGAAATGCAGTGTAGCATGTGCGATTCACGATGGGTCGGGTCTTGTTACCCCAATATCTTACGATATCGCCCTTTCCGTCGTGATCCAATGTAGCGGATGAGTCCTGCCGCCTTGAGTGTGGCAATATCCCGTCGCGCGGTTTTGAGACTCACATGCCATATGGCTACGATCTCACCAGCACTGCAGCGGTTTCCTTCCGCGATTCGGGCTAGGAACCAGCGCTGTCGTTCACTGAGTTCCATCGGATCAGGGTCACGTTTAGGGTCATATTTAGGGTCATTTTTTGTGCACTTGTCGTTGGCCTTCCCCCAGCGGCTTCGCCAGTCGCATAGGCTTCTCTGGCTGCGGCGAGTGAAAAACGATCCACTGAATTGACCAGAGGGTTTGCTGCAGGCCCCTCAATCAGGCCGAGAACGAAAGCCCTGATAACAGGCGACGAAACTACGAGCCTGAGGAAATACACTGTATCTGGGCCATGTTGCGCTGAGAGCCAATGCTTGACGGTTCGCTCGCTCGCGTCTGTCTGTCGCATGAGCAGTTTGATGGCGCGATGGCTATCTCCATGTTCCTTGCGCAGCAGCTCCGCAATGGTTTGGGCATAGATATCACGCCCACTAAGAACGCCGGCCCATGGGGGTAATTTCCTGCCCTTTTTCGGCAACATCTTCCGCTTCCTCCGCTGTTAGACTTATTTCAATGCGGGGTAGCGGCAGAAGACCGCCATGTGCTGCGGCGATAGATCGTCCGGGCCGACGCAGTCGGGATGTCGGAAGGGCGAGATGTGGCGAGCCGAAAACTTTGCGATGATGATCGATCAGAGCAGCCGGAACGTTCCCTGCGGGCTGCCGAATACGTCCGTATGTCTACGGACCATCAAAAGTATTCAACGGAAAACCAGTCCGATGCGATCAGGCAATATGCGAAAACTCGTGGCATCGAGATCGTTCGGACCTATGCCGACGCAGGAAAAAGTGGACTGAAGATCGAGGGGCGTGATGCGCTCAGGCAGCTCATCGAAGACGTGCAAGCCGGAAATGCCGATTTCACAATGGTTCTGGTTTATGATGTCAGCCGCTGGGGGCGCTTTCAGGATGCCGACGAGAGCGTCTATTATGAGTATATATGTCGGCGTGCAGGTATTTCCGTTCAGTATTGCGCGAGCAATTCGAGAATGACGGCAGCCCGGTTTCGACCATCGTCAAGGGCGTTAAGCGTGCGATGGCCGGCGAATATAGTCGCGAACTCTCGACTAAGGTGTTTGTGGGGCAGAGTCGGCTGATCGAAAAAGGTTATCGTCAGGGAGGACCAGCGGGCTTCGGTTTGCGTCGAACCTTGGTCGATGAGCATGGCGCCGTTAAGGGCGTTCTGGGACGAGGAGAGCACAAGAGTATCCAGACTGATCGGGTAATTCTGACCCTTGGCCCCGCAGAAGAAGTCAATTTGGTTCGCGCCATTTACCGGGCATTCGTCCATCAAGGGCGCAGCGAAAGCGAGATTGCAGCCGACCTCAACGAACGAGGTATTCCGACCGACCTGGGGCGCCTCTGGACCCGGGGAGCGGTCCACCGGCTTCTCATTAATGAGAAATATGTTGGCGACAATGTATGGAATCGCCGTTCTTTCAAGCTGAAGAAGAAGCGCGTCCGCAACGAGCCTGAGATGTGGATCAAGGCACAGGATGCATTCGATGCCACCATCGAGCGAAAACTTTTCGAGGCGGCAAAAGCCATCATCAATGCGCGCTCGTTTCGTCTGAGCGATGAGGAGATGTTGCAATCGTTAAGGGAGCTCCATCAGAAGAAAGGTTTGCTGTCGGGCGTCGTGATCGACGAGTGCGACGGTTTGCCGTCCAGCAGCGCCTATAGCTCTCGATTTGGCAGCTTGCTTCGCGCCTATCATCTCGTGGGTTTCACGCCGGGTCGTGACTACCGCTACATGAAAATCAACCGTGAACTGCGCAAACTCCATCCCGATGTTCTCCGCGAGGTTATCGACGGATTGCGCGCTGCGGGTAGTGATGCATGGCAGGATCTTCAGACCGATCGGGTGATTGTCAACGGAGAGTTCAGCCTCTCCGTAGTAGTGGCTCGGTGCATCAAAACACCGACTGGACTTTTGCACTGGAAGTTGCGCTTCGATACGTCGCTCGCGCCGGACATCACTGTTGTCGTGCGCATGGATAGCGCCAATCGCGCACCGATCGACTACTACCTGTTTCCACGCATCGACATACTCTCCGAGAAGCTGCGTCTGGCGGAGGATAACTCCTTCGGGCTCGACGCCTATCGCTTCGATGGTCTTGACCTCCTCTACGATATTGCAACGCCTATTCCTCTTTTGGAGGCTGCCTGATGCCTGCCGTTCGCCCGAGCCGGATCGAAATGATCCCGATTTCCCGGATTACGGTCCTGAACCCGCGCGTGCGCAATAAGCGCCAGCATCGGGAGATCGTGAACAACATAGAAGCTATCGGCTTGAAGCGCCCCATCACGGTGAGTTGCCGCGATGGGGCCGGTGGTCCCAGATATGATCTCGTCTGCGGCGAAGGTCGGCTGGAAGCTTTCCAGATGCTTGGCCAGACCGAGATTCCGGCGGTGGTAATCGAAGCCAGCGAGAGCGAATGTCTCATGATGAGTCTGGTTGAAAATATTGCACGACGTATGCCGCGTCCCATCGAGCTCATGCGTGAAATCGGTGCGCTGCGGTCGCGTGGCTATAGCGATACGGTCATCGCCGAGAAAATTGGCGTCGGTGCATCTTGGGTGAGCATGGTCGTCTCGCTCCTTGAACACGGCGAGGAGCGGCTGGTGGCCGCGGTCGAAACAGGGCTCATTCCGATTACCCTGGCGATGGAGATCTCCAAAGCCGAAACGGAAGAGACGCAAAACCTACTCCTTGACGCCTATGAGACCGGCAAACTCAGGGGCAAGAAGAAACTTGCCGCCGTCCGGCGTATGCTCGACATGCGTATGCGAAGCCAGCTTAAGGGAGGACTACCTGCCAGTCGCCTGGGCCGGAAAACCAGCAGCCGGCGGATGACCGCTGCCAATCTTATACAGGTCTATCAGCGCGAGGCTGAAAAGCAGCGCATCCTGGTCAAGAAATCGGATTTCACGCAGACGCGGCTGTTGTTCATCGTCGAGGCACTGAAGGATCTGCTCGCAAAGGATGGTTTCATCAATCTGCTGAGGGCAGAAGGATTGGCGACCATGCCTCGGGCGCTTACAGCCCGAATATCGGGAGGCGATCATGACTGATCGGCCAAAAGATCTGGAAGATTGTCATATTCATCTCGCTTTCGACCGGGAATTATTGACGATTCCCGTAGCGGCGATCGTTCCGCTCAAGACGTTACCGGATGGCGCCAGGGCGAGCCGGACATATTCGCAGGTTCTGAGTTCCATCAAGGCCATCGGCCTGATTGAAGCGCCTGTCGTTATGGCGGACCCGAAAAATGCAGGAACCTGGCTTCTTCTAGACGGTCATCTGCGGCTTGAGGTGTTGAAGGAACTTGGCATTGCTGAAGTCGAATGCCTGTTGGCCACTGATGATGACACCTATACCTATAACAAGCGTGTCAACCGTATCCCGCCGATTCAGGAGCACCGGATGATTGTGCGCGCCATGGAGCGCGGTGTCTCATCTGCTGATATTGCTGCCGCTCTGAACCTTCAGGCTCAGTCTGTGCTGCGGCGTTTCCGGTTGCTGGAAGGGATTAGCCCTGAGGCTGCCGAGATGCTGAAGGATAAGCCTTGTTCGATGAAGGTGTTCGATATTCTGCGTCAGATGACCGCCGTTCGGCAGATCGAGGCGGCCGACCTCATGATCGGTCAAAACAATTTCACGGTTATGTTTGCCCGTGCGCTACGCGCAGCCACATCCAAAAACCAGCTTGTTGCCAGTAAAAAGGGAAAAAGATGCGGCACACCTACGCCTTCAGGTCAGCAAATTGCCCGTATGGAGCGGGAGCTGGCGGCGCTTCAGACTCAGGTGAAATCGGTCGAAGAGACCTATGGCATCGACAATCTGCATCTGACCGTGGCGCGCGGATATATCGGTAAGCTTCTGGCGAACAACCGGGTAGTCCGCTGGCTAGCGGCGCACCAACAGGACTACCTCAGTGAGTTCCAGAAGATCGCTGAGATCGACACGCTCGGCCCAATTGGTGAAACGCCTGGTGCCTGAACCAAAGATGGGGACCCGGACCCGATAAGCGCGGGGACCATGGGAGACGCCGCACTGTGGGGCGGATCAAGCATGGGGTGGGAATGGCGGCGAACCCGCATGAAGCCCACTAGGCTGGCCGTCATATGGACCAGCCGTATGTGGGCTTGTCTGTCTCGCATGAAACGATGGGCGTGTTGGGAGCGTTGGTGATGCCTGCATCAACGCACTGGCCGAAACCGTCAATGGCCTGTGCAAAACGGAGATGATCCGCAGTCAGGGTCATGGCGCAACCTCAATGACGTGGAATGGGCGACATTGAAATGGGTGGATTGGTTCAATGACCGCCGCCTGCTCTCGACCATCGGCAATATCCCGCCCGCCGAGGCCGAGAGATTGCTCTACCACGAGCTTGAAGCAACCAAGGTCGCGGCATAGGACTCAAAAGAAAACGCCTCCAGCAAACCCGGGGCGATTCAATGGAGTGTCGTTTCTCCATCGGTTTGTTCCTTCTCGGGATTGTATATTCTGATATTTATGTAAGTGTTGATTTTCTCGCTTGTTGGTTGAATTGGCGGTTGGTAACTCGTGGCCACAATAAGGTAACGGGTTAGTTATCCAAGTGTTACAGTTTCGGGGAGCGAAGGGTCTGCTGGGGGCGCTGCTGATTGGCGGCGCTTTTGTTTCTCCGGCCTTTGCGCAGATCCCGGCCCTGGACGCGATCGAGCGTCAGCAGAACCGTCTGCAGCAACAGAACCTGGACCGTGAGCGCGCGCGTCTGCGCGAGCTGGAGCAGCAGCGGCGCACGCCGCCGCGCGCTCAGCCTGCCGCGCCTGCAAGTGCCGGTCTGGTGC
>JAVBUO010000053.1:0-3399 GCA_031555315.1 Acetobacteraceae bacterium | reverse complement strand
TCTTGTCGGATAAGCCGGACAGCGCGCGCTTTCTCGGCGGAACACGCCGAGTGAGGCGTTTTGCCGCATAACCGCGTTTACCGCGTAACGCACCCACCCCGCGCCCGACTCCACATGGAGCCGGGCGCGGCTTGGGTTTAGGTTCTATCCAAGTCTCGTTACTGCCTTTTTCCCTTTCCCTTCTTTCTTCTATTTATTCTGTACAAGCGGGGCGGAGAAGTTTATTATTTATATACGCGGCATTGCGCCGGTCTGCTGCCGCGCGTTTCTTTCACGGCCGGAAGCGCCTGTCTGGCGCGTTCGCAACGAGTTCGAGAGATTGCTGTATGCCTGTTTACCGTTTGCCTGAAACCGGAGTGGCCTTTCCCAGCCCCTTTGACGCCGAGCCCGACGGACTTTTGGCCGTGGGTGGCTCGCTTGATCCCGGCCGGATGGTGGCCGCCTATTGTTCCGGAATTTTTCCCTGGTATCATGAAAACTGCCCGCCCCTGTGGTGGTCGCCCGACCCGCGCTGCGTGCTTTTGCCCGACGAATTCCACTTGCCGCGATCGTTGGCGCGTAAGCTCAAATCCGGGCTGTTCGCCTTTACCTTTGACCAGGCCTTTGAACAGGTGATCAAAGGCTGCGCTGATCCGCGCAAGGACCAGCACGGTACCTGGCTGCTGCCGGAGGTGATAGAGGCTTACGTTCGCCTGCACGAACTCGGTCTGGCCCATTCCGTGGAAGCCTGGCACAACGGCGAACTGGCTGGCGGGCTGTATGGGGTGGCCCTGGGCAAGGTCTTTTTCGGCGAATCCATGTTTTTCCGCTATCCGGACGCCTCCAAGGCCGCCTTTGCCCATCTGATGGCCCGCCTGCGCGAGGCCTCGTTCACCCTCATCGACTGCCAGCAGGAAACCGCCAACCTGCTGCGTTTCGGGGCCCGTTCCATCTCCCGCATGGAATTTATGCGCCGCCTGAGCAAGGCCCTGGCCGCGGCCGACGTTCCCGGCCTGTGGGAAAACGGCGTTTCGGAACGTTTTCGGAATTCGGCATGAAAACTCCCGCTGATCGTAAAACGACCGCCCGGGAGGCTCAAGCGCCGCGCCGAAAATCCCGGCTCGCGCCGGAAGGGAAAGCTGCCGCTTCCGCGCCTTCACCCGCCCCGGAGCGGCCAAGCGTCGTTTCGCCCGCGCCCGAGGCAAGGCCCCTATCCGTCAGCCCGGCCCTGCCTGAAGCCGGGTTCGTTCTGGAAAGCGCCTACGTGCCTCAGGGCGATCAGCCCGAAGCCATTGACACGCTGGTGGAAAATCTGCGCCAGGGCGTGCGCGACCAGGTGCTGCTTGGCGTTACCGGGTCCGGCAAGACCTTCACCATGGCCCAGACCATTGCCAGGATGGGCCGGCCGGCCCTGATTCTGGCTCCCAACAAAACGTTGGCCGCCCAGCTTTACAACGAGTTCCGCGAACTTTTTCCCCACAACGCGGTCGAATACTTTGTCAGCTATTACGACTATTACCAGCCCGAAGCCTATGTGCCGACCTCGGACACATACATCGAGAAAGATTCGTCCATCAACGACAACATCGACAAGCTCCGCCACGCTGCCACCCACGCTCTGCTTACCCGGCGCGATGTGATCATCGTGGCCTCGGTGTCCTGCATTTACGGCCTGGGCTCGCCCGAATACTACGCCCGCCTGATCATCCCGGTCGAGGTCGGCCAGCGCGTCAGCATGGAAAGCCTCATCTCCCGCCTGGTGGACATCCAGTACACCCGCAACGACTACGACTTTCACCGGGCCACGTTTCGCGTGCGCGGCGACGCTCTGGAGATCATCCCCTCCTACCAGCACGAGCGCGCTCTGCGCCTGGAGTTTTTCGGCGACGAACTGGAGTCCTTGAGCGAGGTGGACCCCCTGACCGGCGAGGTATTGGCCCGTATCGGCAAGACCGTTATCTACCCGGCCAGCCATTACGTGTCCGACCGTGACAACCTGAACCGGGCCGCCGGCGATATCCGCACGGAACTTCAGGAGAACCTGGCCGAACTCAAGGCTGGCAACCGCCTGGTGGAAGCCCAGCGCCTGGAACAGCGCACCATGCTCGACCTGGAAATGATGGAGGAAATGGGCTACTGCAACGGCATTGAAAACTATTCCCGCCATCTGGACGGACGAGCCGCCGGGTCGCCGCCGTCCTGCCTGCTGGACTATTTTCCCCCGGATTTCATGCTTTTTGTGGACGAGTCGCACATAACCATTCCTCAGGTGGGCGGCATGTTCAAGGGCGACCGCTCGCGCAAGGGCACCCTGGTGGAATACGGTTTTCGCCTGCCCTCGGCCCTGGACAACCGCCCCCTGAGCTTTGAGGAGTTCCTTGAGCGCATCGGCCAGGCCGTTTACGTTTCCGCCACGCCCGGCCCCTGGGAGCTGAACCGCGCCCAGGGCATTGTGGCCGAGCAGATCATCCGGCCCACCGGCCTGGTGGACCCGGAAGTGGAAGTGCGCCCCACCAAAGGCCAGATGGACGACCTGCTGGCCGAGTGCCGCAAGCGGGCCGTCGAGGGCTCGCGCGTGCTCGTCACCACCCTGACCAAGCGCATGGCCGAAGACCTGACGGAATACCTCAACTCCATGACCATCCGGGCCAAGTACCTGCACTCGGACATCGACACCCTGGAACGCATGAGCATCATCCACTCCCTGCGCAAGGGCGAGTTCGACGTGCTTGTGGGCATCAACCTGCTGCGCGAGGGCTTGGATATCCCCGAAGTTTCCCTGGTCGCCATTCTCGATGCCGACCGCGAAGGCTTTCTGCGTTCCGCCGGTTCCCTGGTGCAGACCTTTGGCCGGGCCGCCCGGAACGTTAACGGGCATGTCATTCTTTACGCCGACAACGTTACCGCCTCCATGCGCGCCGCCATGGACGAAACCGAGCGCCGCCGCTCCAAGCAACAGGGCTGGAACGAACTTCACCACATCACGCCCACCACTATCCTTAAAAGCGTCGATACTCCCTTTGACTCCCTCTTCTCCGCCCCCGCTCCCGGCAGCAAGGCCGCCAACCGGCGCGGACGCCAGAACGCCGTGGCCGCTCCCGAAGATCCGGCCGCCTATGGTTCGCCCCGCGAACTGGCCCGCACCATCCAGCGTCTGGAACGCGAAATGCGCCAGGCCGCCCGCGACCTGGAATTCGAACGCGCCGCCGACCTGCGCGACCGCATCAACGCCCTGCGCAACCGTTTGTTCGTCGCCGGAGAGGAAGGGGCGGCGGGAATGTAAGAGCTGGGGGGGGGGGGGGGGGGGGGGGGGGGGGGGGGGGGGGGGGGGGGGGGGGGGGGGGGGGGGGGGGGGGGGGGGGGGGGGGGGGGGGGGGGGGGGGGGGGGGGGGGGGGGGGGGGGCGGAGGAGAGTGGGCGA
>JAVBUO010000024.1:0-128320 GCA_031555315.1 Acetobacteraceae bacterium | reverse complement strand
TTTTTAATTAATTGATAATCGGAAGATATAGCGAGTAAAATATACATTTTAGGAGTATTATCGAAATAAACCGCTTAAATCAAAATATTCGACTTATTTTTATATCACGCTTTAGTTGATTTATTTCTTAATACAATATATTATAACAAAAGAGTAATAGCACTCGACACGAGTGAGTGCTAACAAGATTTAAAAAAATGTTTTAGGAGGCTTAAAAATGACAATTAGACCTTTAGCTGACAGAGTAGTTATCAAATCTGTCGAAGCGGAAGAAACCACGAAAAGCGGCATAGTGCTGCCCGGATCCGCGCAGGAGAAACCCCAGATGGCCGAAGTTTGTGAAGTTGGCCCTGGCGGCGTTGTCGACGGCAAAGAAATAAAAATGGAAGTAAAAAAGGGCGATAGAGTGATTTATTCTAAGTATGCCGGCACAGACGTCAAAATTGATGGCGAGGAATATGTTATTGTCCGCCAGTCAGATATTTTGGCCGTTGTACAATAAATAAACAGGAGGTTTTTATAAATGGCAAAACAATTAAAATTTGGTGAAGACGCCAGGCGCACACTCGAAAGCGGCGTAAACCAGTTGGCGGATACAGTTAAGATGACATTGGGGCCCAAGGGCAGGAACGTTGTGCTCGACAAGAAGTTCGGCTCTCCCCTCATCACGAACGACGGTGTTACCATCGCGAAGGAAATAGAACTGGAAGACCCCTTCGAAAACATGGGCGCGCAGCTCGTCAAGGAAGTCGCGACAAAGACGAACGACGTCGCCGGCGACGGTACCACGACCGCTACCCTTCTCGCCCAGGCTATAATACGCGAGGGGCTTAAGAACGTTGCGGCGGGAGCAAACCCCATGAGCATCAAAAAGGGTATACTTAAGGCCTCTAACGCGGTAGTTGAAGGTCTCAAGGCCATTAGCAAGCCCATAGCCGACTCCAAAGCCATAGAGCAGGTTGCCAGCATTTCCGCAGGCGACGAAAAAATCGGCGAGCTCATTTCAGAAGCCATGAAGAAGGTCGGCAACGACGGCGTTATAACGGTTGAGGAAGCCAAGACAATGGATACCGAGCTCAACCTGGTCGAAGGTATGCAGTTTGACCGCGGCTACGCTTCCGCTTACATGGTTACGGACACGGATAAAATGGAAGCCGTTCTGGATGATCCACTTGTTCTCATAACCGACAAGAAGATATCCAATATTCAGGATCTTCTCCCCATTCTTGAGCAGATAGTGCAGCTTGGCAAAAAGTTGTTCATAATAGCCGAAGACGTGGAAGGCGAAGCGCTGGCCACGCTGGTGGTGAACAAGCTGCGCGGCGGTCTGAAGATCGCGGCCGTGAAGGCGCCGGGCTTCGGTGATCGCCGCAAGGCGATGCTGGAAGACATCGCGATCCTCACCGGCGGCACCGTGATCAGCGAAGATCTGGGGATCAAGCTGGAAACCGTGACGCTGGCCATGCTCGGCAAGGCCAAGAAGGTGCTGATCGAGAAGGAAAACACCACGATCGTCGAAGGTGCCGGCAAGAAGGCCGATATCACCGGTCGCTGCAATCAGATTCGTGCGCAGGTCGAGGAAACCACCTCGGACTACGACCGTGAAAAGCTGCAGGAACGCCTGGCGAAGCTGGCCGGCGGCGTGGCGGTGATCCGCGTCGGCGGGGCGACCGAGGTCGAAGTGAAGGAACGCAAGGACCGCGTCGACGACGCGCTGCACGCAACGCGCGCGGCGGTCGAGGAAGGTATCGTGCCGGGTGGCGGTGTTGCCCTGGCCCGCGCCAGCCTGACGCTGGCCAAGCTGAAGGTCGAAAACGACGATCAGCGTTTCGGTGTCGAAATTGTCCGCAAGGCGCTGCAGGCGCCGCTGCGTCAGATCGCCGAAAATGCTGGCGAGGACGGCGCGGTGATTGCCGGCAAGGTGCTGGAAAACGCGACCTACACCTGGGGGTTCGACGCTCAGAACGGTGCGTTCAAGGACATGGTGAAGTCCGGCATCATCGACCCGACCAAGGTCGTGCGCACGGCGCTGCAGGATGCGGCCTCGGTCGCGGCGCTGCTGATCACCACCGAAGCGATGATCGCTGAAAAGCCGGAAAAGAAGCCTGCGGCCCCGATGGGTGCGCCGGGCGGCATGGACGGCATGGACTTCTGATCCTCGCCGGATCGGATACCGGAAAAAGCGGGGAGCAATCCCCGCTTTTTTTATCCCCGGCTTTCTTGCGGTGCTTGGTGAAGGAGGGTTTTCGGGCGTATTGTTTTTTCGACAGGTCCTCCGGGATGTATATGGAGCGATGCGCAGTCCGGGGCGGCTTGTGAGAATGCTCGCCTTTGCCGAGTGCGGGGTTTGATATTTAGACAACTAAAACGCGTAATTTTTAAGCGTTATGCCGACATGAAAAATTATTCCTCTGACGAGGCGAAGTGCCGCGTTGACACCGATCCCGCTTTCTGTGTCAATTCCGCCCGCAATCGACGTTTGGCGTGCCTTGCTGCGTTTCCGGAGTGCCGGGGCTTCAAGATATATCCAAAGACCCGGTTGCTTACGTCGGCACAATTCCGTGCGGGCGAGCAGCAAGGATGCAGATCCAATGGCTATCGGTACCGTCAAGTGGTTCAACGCGACGAAGGGTTTCGGCTTCATCATGCCGGAAGACGGCGGCAAGGATGTGTTCGTGCACATCACCGCCGTTCAGGCGGCTGGGCTGCGTGGCCTGAATGAAAATCAGAAGGTCAGCTACGATGTGGCGATGGAACGCGGCAAGGCCGCCGCGACCAACCTGAAGCCGCTCTGAGGCTCTGAACATGTCCCGATGCAATGATGAATTGCATCGGGACATGTCTGTACGGGGCATGGGCTGCGCTAGCCTGTTCCGGCGCAGCAGATTACAGTCTTTTTCACATTCTGTTCGTTGACATTATTCCAACGTTTCGTGTCAGATTGCCCGGCAATCGACGTTTGGCGTGCCCTTGCTTAGCCTCCGGAGTGCCGGTGCTTTCAGGATGTCCAAGATGATCCGATTGTTCCGGTCACATAATTCCGTGTGGCGGCATGCAAGGAGAGAGGTCGCATGGCGATCGGCACCGTGAAGTGGTTCAACGCGACAAAAGGTTTCGGCTTCATCATGCCGGAAGACGGCGGCAAGGATGTGTTCGTGCATATCACCGCCGTTCAGGCGGCCGGACTGCGCGGTCTGAATGAAAACCAGAAGATCAGCTACGATGTGGCGATGGAACGCGGCAAGGCCGCCGCGACCAATCTGAAGCCGCTCTGACTCTCTGGCGATTCCGGGAAAACCGGAGACGACATTAAAACCCGGCGCTCAGCAAAAACGAGCGCCGGGTTTTGCCATTCCGGGATTGTTCCGCAGACTGTTCGAGACTGTGCCAGTAGCACCGGCAAACAATTTCTCAGACCGCGCCGCCGTCGAGCACGATCGTCTGTCCGGTCATGTAACCCGCGCCGGCGCATAGATACAGAATGCCGTCGGCGATATCGGCCGGTGTTGCCAGACGGTTCAGCAAGGTGCGTTCCAGGGTTGCCTGCCGGCGGGACTCCGGCCAGCTGCCGGTCAGCGGTGTTTGCACGAACCCGGGCGCTACGGCGTTGACGCGCACATCGGGGGCCAGCGCGCGCGCCAGACTGCGGGTCAGATTCACCAGCCCGGCCTTGCTGGCCGCATAGGCGATGCTGCTGCCCCGGATGCCCAGCCCGGCGACCGACGCGGTGTTGACGATCGCGCCCTTGCTGGCCTTCAGCGCGGCGGCGGCAGCGCGGGCGCAGCGGAACGGGCCGACCAGATTGGTGGTCAGGACGGTGTTCCAGAAGTCCTCGGTCATGCGGTCCAGTTCGGGGAACGGGATCGGTTCCACCGTCTGTGTGGTGCCAGCGTTGTTGACCAGAAAATCCAGCCCGCCGAGTCGGGAGATCGCGTCCTGCACCATGGCCTCGGCTTCACCGGCTTTTCCGACATTGCCAGGGGCGGCGATCACATCCAGCCCTTCGGCGCGTAGCCGGGCGATGGCGTCGGCGCCGCGCGAGTCGTCGTCCAGATGGTTCAGCGCTACGCGGGCACCGCATTTCGCCAGAATTTCTACTGTGGCCAGACCGATGCCGGATGCCGCACCGGTAACCAGTGCGGTGCGACCGCTGAGATCTGCGTGAATCATTTCTGTGGACCTTCGTCTTGTGGTGTATCGTCTCGCGCGTATCAATGCGCTTCAAAGGTAAGCGAGAGAGAAAAAGTGTAAACTCATGACGTAACATCTCTATACTTCGGCTCTGCCGCAGGATATAACTAAAACGTAATTTTTAAGATAAGATTTCGAGGGATTGCATGCGACTGGGCAGTTGGCTGCTGGTTGGCGGGATGGCTTTGGTGATGTGGCAGATGCCGGCTGCTGCCCAGCGGCGCGGTGGCGCGCCTATCAACCCCACGCCGCGGGACGCGCCGACCGTGCAGGTCTCGCCGCAGATGACGACGCCCGAGGGGCGATTGGATCGCACGCGCTTCCCGACGGCACGTCAGACCGACATCATCCTGACGGTGACCAAACCGGGCCGTTTCGCCATCCGCGCCGAAAGTCCCAGTGGCACGGCGCTGCAGCTTGTCGACATGTTGACCGGTCCCGGACCGCTGGTCGGGGTGGAAGGGGTGAGCGACGGCCGGCTGGATGTTCTGCTCGACGTCGGCACCTACAAGCTGCGCGTCTTCGGGGCCGAGGGGGCGCGCGGCGAGGTGCGTCTGGCGCTGTTGCCGTTCCGCGAAGTGGCGCCTTCGGTGCCGGCGCCGGTGGAAGGCGTGCTGACCGCCGAGCTCGAGGATCTGCAGCAGCGCAGCTTCTGGCTGGAGGTCACCCGTCCACGCCGGGTGCGGATCGAGGCGGCAGGGCGTTCGCTGGCCGATCTGCGTGTCTGGCGCGATGGCTACAACCTGATCTCGGGCGAACCGGCGACGCGCCAGGTGGAGCCGGTGCGCGGGCATGAACTGCTCGGCGTGCTGCACACGCCGGTGCTCGAACCCGGGAAATATCTGATCACCGTCTATGGCGGCCCGGCGCAACCCTGGGCGGACGGTTCGCGCGACCAACCGTTCCATCTGCGGGTGGACGCCAGCGCGGCGTTCGGCGAGCTATGGGTCAACGGCACGATCGGCCCGTTCGGCAGCGAGGTCTACGAAATTCCGGCCTCGGCGCGGCATCTGCTGTTGCGGCTGCCGGCCAGCATGCCGGTGACGATGCGCGAGATCTTCGACGGCCGGATCATCGGGCAGGGCAGCGTGGTCACCGAAAGCCGCGACCCCGAGGTTCTGCTGCGCACTCGCCTGTCTTCGTCGCAGAACAACGGCGCGCATATCGTCGAGGTTGTCGGCGCGCAAGGGCAGCTGTTCCAGTTGCGTGGTTTCGTCGGCACCCACCAGCAGCGTCTGGCGACGGCGGGGGCCCATGTGGTGACGGCCGAGGCGCTGGGGTTCGGTGGTGATGAAGTGCCGCCGACCTTCCTGCTGTTCCGCGAGGAACTGAACCGCGAGAGCGGTCGGCGCGAACAGATTCTGGCTGCCTCGTCGGCGCCGCAGATCGGCGGCGGCCGGGCGTGGCGCACGCGTTTCAACATGCGCGGGCCGACCAGTGTTCTGTTCGAGGTGCGCGGCGGCGGGCCGATTGCGGTGCGCACGGAAAACCCCAATCTGACGGGCAGCATCCGCAACCTGATGGGCGGGCCGTCGAACCCGACCGAACTGGCGGACGGCTGGTACGAACTGCGCCTGAACCCGACGCAGGAACAGACCGGGGTCGTGGACCTGACGATCGGGCCGCCGGGGGTGGTGCCGAGCGAACCTTCGCCGCGTCTGCCGGCCGATCCGTCCTTGTATTTCGGTGTGCAGAACATTACGCGCGAACAGGCGCTGATTCTGTACAGCAACACCGCCACCATCCATACCGGCAGTCTGATCACGCGGTCGGCGGAAGCGATGCTGGAAGACAATCCGCTGACGATCACGCAGAAGCCGGGGCAGGATCTGCTGCTGCCGGCGATCGTGCCGGGGTTCGGCACGGTGATGGTGCGCGACGTGATGACGGGCGACCGTATCATGCCGATCGATCTGCGCGTGGAAACCTCGACATCGCTGACCTATGCGACACGTGACCCGGATGCCAACGCGCCGCGCCGGGCGCAGATCGCGGTGCCGGCGCCGAACCGGGCGCGGACGGTGGCGATCAGCTGGCTGGCGCCCAGACCGGGGCCGTCGATCCCGCAGATGGCGATGCAGCCACAGCCGGCCACGGCGCTGACCGCCAACCGGCCCTTCTATTTCGACATGCCGCGCAACGGACAGCGCAGTTTCACGATGACGGTGCCGGAGGGCGGGCTGTACCGGGTGGAGACCCTGGGGCGCCAACGCACCTACGGCACGCTGGGCACGCCGTTCATCCCGCAGATCGTCGGCGATCAGGCTGGTGGCGCGGGGCAGAACATGCTGCTGCAGACCTATCTGCGCGCCGGGCGTTACCGGGTGCAGGTCGGCACGCAGGGCAGCGACGGACGCATGGGAATCGTGGCGCGCCCAGCGCCGCTGGCACAAGGGGCGACCCTGTTTGCCGGCGGCAGCGTGCGCGCCTCGATGCGGGCGGGAAGCGGCGTCGTGTTCCCGATCCAGATCGACGAACGCGCCGATTACTTCACGCTGGAACTGCTCGGGTTGAATCGTAGTTTCACGGCGCGCATCGAGGACGAAGACGGCTGGCCGTTGTTCCCGGTGGGCGAAATCACGCGTCAGAATATGTCGCTGGCACCCGGGAAATACCGGCTGGTGGTGATGCCGCAGAACACCGATGCGCGCGTCGTGGCCCGTTTGACGCAGGCGCGGTCCGAACGCATTCTGGAAGGGCACGGTCCGCACGAGCTGCGCTTCGACGAAACACAGGATTATCTGTGGCGCGAGCCGGAAGACCGCAACGCCGAACGTGTTCCCGACCAATGGGATTTCGCGTTGCAGGGTGAAAGCCATGTGACGATCGTGCTGGGCGACGGCATGACCGGCGAACTGGTGCAGATCGGCGCCGACGGTACGTCGCGCACCCCGATGGGGACGGTGGCGCGTGCGACGGCGCATACGCTGCCGGCCGGACGTTATCGCATCGAGGCGCGCGCCATCGGCCGGAATGACCGGCTCGACTATACGTTGCGCCTCGAATCACAGGAGTTACAGCCCGATGTGGCGCGGCGGGTACGTTTGCCCGTCTCGCTGCCGTTCTCGGTGGCGCAAGACCGCGTGGTCAGTCTGACGAGCTTCGGCAGCATCGGCATGCGCGCCGTGCTGCGGCGCGCGGATGGCAGTGTGGTCGGGCGCTTCGGTGATCGCGCGGACGATTGGAACATCGCCATTTCGCAGTATCTGGAAGCCGGCCGCTATGTGTTGAGTCTACAGCCGCCCCAGGCCGCGATACGCAGAAGGAATGCGCAGAATTCCCGCTCGGAAAGCGGCGAATATGGTGAAGACGATGAAAGCGGTAGCGACAGCTATCGTGACGACAGCGGCAGCGACGACGAGCAGTTCTCGCCGGAGGCTGATGGCATCGTCGACCGACAGAATACGGAAATCAGACTGTCGCTGTTCGAAGCCCGTCCCGCCTATGTCGCGCCGCTGACCGGTGCGGCGTCGCTGGAAGGCGGTGGCGTGCACCGGCTGATGGTGCCGGTGCCGCGCGATGACCGGCTGATGCTGGCCAGCGCATCGTCGGGCGCCGAGATCATCCTGGCGCTGGAACGCCGCGAGGCGGATGGGCGCTGGGTGCATGTTGCGCTGGATCAGGGACTGAACCCGGTGCTGGCGATGCCGGTCGCCGGGTCCGACCGCGCCGATGACGACTCGCCCTGGCGGATTTCCGCCTGGACGGTCGATGGCGGTTTCGAGCCGATCCGGTTTGTCATGCGTCTGCTCGACAACGCGCCGCAGGAACCTGCACGCGCCACGCTGCAGGACGTGGACCGCGAGGCATTGCCAGGTCTGCAGGTGGCGTCGATCGGTGTGCCGCTGGCCAGCCTGGTGCAGATGCCGGATGCGGATGGCGTGCTGGTGGGTTCGCTGCCCGGCCGGGCGTTGATGCCGGTCGACGGGCGGATCGTCGTGCCGCAGTCCTCGCGCCTGTGGATGGTGGCGCGCAACCGCCCCGGCACGCAGCTCGGGCTGCAACTGATGCAAAACCTCGATACGTCGGTCCAGCTGAGTCTGGCACCCGCCGAAATCGCGACCCTGCCGGCCACGCCGGTGCAGGAAGGGCATATCCGCCTGTGGCGCGCCGAATCGGCGACGGCGCAGCCGGGGGTGAATGCGGGTCTGAGCATGGGGTTCGCGGGGAACGGCTTTTCGGGCAGCGCGGTGGTGCTGGCCGGGTCGCGCAATCTGTATGTGTGGAATGCCGGCGACCGCGAGGCGATGCGCGTGCGCCTGCAGCCGCAGTCGTTGCGTCTGCTGCCGACGCGCACGGCATCGGCGCATTTCATGGAAATGGTGCCGCCGGGCACGGCGCTGCCACTGGCGTTGCCGGCCGGCAGCAAGCGTTTGCAGGTCGATCTGGCGCCCGGCACGGCCATCATCGCGGGCTGGAACAGAGAGGAAGACGCGCAGACCCTGTGGAGCGGCAATCTGGCCGGCAGCTATTCGCTGGAAGGCAGCTGGGACGAGGTCTTGCTGATAAATACCGGCCGGGTATCGCAACCGGTGTCGTATCAGACCGCGCCGCTGAGCGGGGCGGCTTCGGTGTTGCGCGGCGACCGTCCGCTGAAGCAGTTTTTCGGCGCGGCGGGGGCGTCGGTGATTCCGGTGGATTCACGCCCCGGACAGCGGCTGATGATCGCCGGTGACGCGCGTGGGGAATTTCTGACGCGCGACGGACGCATCCTGCGTGGCACGGCGATCGACGTGAACCGCCCCGGTTATCTGATCCTGCGTCACGGCATCGGGCCGGTCGCCGTGTGGCTGGAAGGTGAAGGGGCCACGCCGTGGCCGGCGACCACGAACGCCCAGCTGGTGCGGCTGCCGCAGTACATCACGCTGGCGGGCGATGCGATGCAGCTGTCGGTGTCGCCGCAGACGCCGGTCCTGCTGCATATGCGCAGCTCGGCACCGATCATCGCGTCGCTGTCGCGCGGCGAGGAGGTCGTCTCGCCGACCCTGTTCCCGGCGGGTGCGGAATATCATCGCTATCTGCCGGCCGGCGCCAGCCAGTTGCGGCTGATGTCGGCGCAGAACGGGCCGCTGTCGGGTTCGCTGGAACTGACCTCGACGCCGGTGATAATGGCGCAGGAAGGGCTGGGTGCGCCGGTCGTGGTGGCGCCGGGCGGTGCAGCCGTGTTCTCGTTCGACGTTGCGAAGGCCGGCATGGTCGGCGTCGGCGTGCGGTCCGAACCGGACCGCGTGCAGGTGCGGGTGCTGGATGAATACGGCGCCACGATCGGCGAAGGGGTGGCGCAACTGCTGCGGCTGCAGCCTGGACGGTATTTGATCGAAGCGCGTGTGCCTGCGGATGCGGGAACCATGGTGCTGCGCCCGGCTGTGGTCGGGATCGAGCCGCGGCCCAGCGGTCCGCCGGACGATGTCGTGCGCACTTATTTGGAACTTGCGGGGCGGGCCCCTGTACGGACACCGGCGCGGTGAGGATTTCGAAAATGAATGGTTTTTTTCGCAATGCGGCGGTTGGTCTTCTGGCGTGGACCGTTCTGACGGCCGTTCCGGTGCAGGCGCAGCAGAGCGATACGGCGCCGGCCGCGCAGCTCGACCGGCTACAGCGCGCCGATGGTGCTTTGGTGGTTCCCGACCGTTTTCTGCGACGCTGGGATCCGGTGACGGTGTTCTTCGGGCGCGATACCGGCCCCAGCGCGGGCGGCCCCGAGGATGCGCCCGAACGCCTCGTCACCATATCGCCGCCGGTACCCGGCGCCTGGCAATGGCTGAACGCCCGCGCGTTGCAGTTCCGTCCCACCGAACCGTGGACACCGCTGCAGCGCATCACGCTGACGGCGGGCGGGCGTTCGACGCAACTGGTGCCGCTGCTCCCCGCCCCGGTCGCCACGGCGCCGGCCGCCACTTCCGACCCCATCCCCAACCTCGAGACGATCGACCTGGTGTTTCCTGATCCGGTCGACACAGAGGCGTTGGCGCGGCTGATCAGCATCGAGTTGCGCGCGTCTTCGGGGGCGCTGGACGTTCCGGCCGAAGTTCTGACCGCGCAGGATTTCACGGTGCGCGCCATCGAGCGGAGCGAGCGTTCCGAACGCCAGACATACCAGGTGGTTCTGCGCCGCCCGGTGCCGGATGGCCGTGCGCTGGTGCTGCGTCTGCGGTTGTCCGATGTGCAGGGTATGGACGACCCGACCTACGAGCTGCGTCTGCGCGGCGTGACGCCGTTCAACGTCATGGGCGTGAACTGCTCCAGGGGATTCCTGGGCGAGGTGCAGGACGGCGTGATGCAGTGCATGCAGACCTCGGAATCCGGGAACGAACGCCTTGCGCCGCGCGGCCTGCAGATAGCGTTCAGCGAAACGCCCGAAGCGATCGACATCGTGCGGGCGCGCGATCTGCTGCGCATCTCGCCGCCGGTCGACAATCTGGCGGTGCGCGCCGATGGGCGTCGCCTGCTGGTGACCGGCCGTTTCGAGGCCGATGTGCCGTATGAGCTGAACATCGTGGCCAACGGGCTGAAGGATTCGCGCGGGCGTGTGCTGGAGCGCGGCCATACGCAACGCTTCGCATTTCTACCCAGCCTGCCGCAACTGTCATGGGATACGGGACAGGGGATCGCCGAACGCAACGGCCCGCAAATGGTGCCGATGCGTGGGCGCGGGTACGACCGCGTCGATTTGCGCATCCACCAGATCGATCCGCTGTCGCGTGAGTTCTGGCCGTTCCCGAGCGGTGGGCTGACCACCGATGACGACGTGTCTCCCCCGCTGCCCGGGAACGAACCGCGCGTCTGGGCCGGGGGCAGTGCCATCCGGCGTGAAGCCATTGCGGCGCGGATCCGCGCGATGGGGTCTCCGGCGGTTTCCGAACTGGTGACGTTGCCGACGCAACGCGGTGGCGCCGATGCCAAGTTCGGGCTGAACATCGCCGCGCTGCTGGCGAAGATTTCGGGCGCCAACCAGCCGGGAACGTACCTGCTGGGCATGCGCCCGGTGGATGGCGGCCGGCGGCAGTGGATGCGCCTGCAGGTCACCGATCTCAGCCTGTCGACGGTGGAGGAAGCCGATCGGGTGCACTTTCAGGTTACCTCGCTGTCGACGGCGCGCCCGGTGGAAGGCGCGCAGATCCGCCTGGAGGGCGTGCGCGAGGACGAATTTGTCACGCTGGCGCAGGGCACGACAGGGGCGGATGGTGGTTTCACCTGGACCGCGCCGGAGTCCGCCCGTGCAGGGACACCGCGCGGGCTGCTCGGCGATCTGCAGCGCATCGTCGTGGTGAAGGGAAACGACATACTGGTGCTGAACACCGATGGCGGGCCGCAGCAGTACACGCGCGAGAACTGGAGCCGGCCCGAGGAATCGTGGCTGTCGTGGACTCAGGGCAACGTCAGCGAGCGTGACGAAAGCCCGCAGACGCTGTGTCACATCTTCACCGAGCGTCCGATCTATCGCCCGGAAGAACCCGTACATATCCAGGGTTATGTGCGATCCTACCGTCAGGGCGCGCTGAGTTTCGCGCGCGGCGACGGCACGCTGGTGGTGCAGGGACCCGGCGGGCAGGAATGGACCGTTCCGGTAACGCTGGATGCGAACGGGGGATTCTATCACCTGTTCTCGGAAACCACCGAGGCAACCGGTGATTATCGCGTGTTCTACCGGCCGACCCGGAACACGAGCTGCGAGATGGTCGCCACCTTCAAGAAGGAAGCCTACCGGCTGCCGACTTTCGAGGTGGTGCTGAACGGACCCGACCGCACGGCGCTGGACAGGTCGTTCGACGTCAGCCTGCTGGCCCGTTATTTCGCCGGCGGGGTGGCGGCGAACCGGCCGATCAGCTGGCGGGTGACGCAGTTCCCCTACAACTGGAACCCGCCATCGCGCGAGGGGTTCCTGTTCTCGACCGATGCCCGCTTTTCGGGCATGCGCGAATTCCGTTCGACGCCGGTGCTGGAACGCGAAGCGCGTACCGATAACGCCGGCGCGGCACGGATCTCGCTCGATCCGACCATCGAACCTACGGCGCAGCCGCGGCGTTATGTGGTCGAGGCGACCGTTACCGGCGACGACGATCTTCAGGTGCGCAGTACGCAGCAGGTTCTGGCGCTGCCGCCGTTCGTGCTGGGCGTGAAGGTGGAACGTTATCTGCCGCAGCCCGGTGCGATCGATCCCGAAATTCTGGCCGTCGATTCCGAAGGCAAGCCGCTGGCCGGCGTGGCGATGACGGCGCGGCTGATCCGCCGTAACTGGAATTCGGTGCTGCAGGCCAGCGACTTCAGTCAGGGGGCGGCGCATTACATCACCGAAGTGGTCGAGGAAACGGTCGAAGAGCGCCGGATCACCAGCACGGCCGAGGCGCAGAAACTGCATTTCGCGGTGCGCGATGCCGGCGTGTATGTCGTCGAGCTCGAGGCCGAGGACCAGATCGGGCGCCGCCAGACGGTGCGCGTCGACTTGTTCATGGCGGGCGACACGCAGGTCACCTGGCCGCGCGCGCCGTCGCAGACCGTCACGGTGACCACCACGCAGCAGGAATATGCCCCGGGCGAGACCGCGACGCTGCTGATCCAAAGCCCATTCCAGTCCGCGCGGGCGCTGGCGATCGTCGAGGAACCGGAAGGGCGTTTCCGCTATGACTGGGTCGATATCGTCAACGGTGTCGGCACGTACAACGTGACGATCCGGCGCGAGCACATGCCGCGTCTGCCGGTGCACTTCCTGCTCATGCGCGGGCGTCTGGCGATGCCGGCGCAGGCCGCGACGGCGCCGTTCGATCAGGGCAAGCCCGTCACGCTGGCGGCGACGGCCTGGATCAGGGTGAAACCGGTCAAACATCAGGTCACGGTGACGATCGAGGCGCCGGCCAACGCGCAGCCGGGCGAAGAGATCGAGGTGACGCTGAAACTGACCGACGATACCGGCCGCGCGCTGTCGGGCGAGGTGGCGTTCTGGATGGTGGACCAGGCGGTGCTGACCCTGGCGCGCGAGGCGCCGCTCGATCCGCTGCGCAACTTCATCGTGCAGCGCGACACGCATATGGTGGCGCGTGACACGCGCAACATGGCGTTCGGTGTGATCCCGCTGGAGGAAACACCGGGCGGCGACGGCGGTGAGGAGGATGAGTTCGGCCTCGGCAACATATCGGTGCGGCGCAACTTCACGCCGGTGCCGGTGTATATGCCGCGCGTGCAGGTGGGTTCGGACGGCACGGCACGGGTGCGGGTGCGTCTGCCCGACACGCTGACCGTCTATCGCTTCCGGGCCAAGGCGATCAGCGGTCCGGACCGCTTCGGCGTCGGGGTGGGGGAAATCCGCATTCGTCAGCCGATCGTCGCACAGCCGACACTGCCGCGTTTCATCCGCCCCGGCGACACGTTCAGCGCCACGATGGTGGCGCGGGTGATCGAAGGTCCGGTGGGCGGTCTGCGCGCCGCTATCGAGGCATCCGGTCTGGAAGTCACCGGCGCGAGCGAGCAGAACATCGCGGTGGGCGAGGACCGTTCGACGCGTGTCGAATTCGGCGTCAGCGTGCCCGAGGGTGAATCCGCGACGACCATGGTGCGTCTGCGCATGGGGGTGCAGCGTACCGCCGACCGGGCGGGCGATGCCGTGCAGATCGATCTGCCGGTGCGTCCCGACCGCATGCCGGTGCATCGGCGTCAGGTCGTGACGCTCGATGCCGGCGGCGGCACGCAGGAGATTCCACCGCCCGACGACGAGGCGCGCGCCGGTACCTATAACGGCCGGGTGAGCATCACCGGGGATGCGGTGCTGGCGCAGATGGTCAGCGGGTTGAACTACATCCTCGAAACACCGTATGGCGGGGTGGAGCAGCACATTGCGCTGGGGGCGGCGGAGCTGGCGTTGCGGCCGTTCACACCGCTGCTGCAGACGGCGGGGATCGAGAACCGCATGGCGCACGATATCCCGGCGGCCGTGAACGCGATCCGTCAGGCGGTCGACGAGGATGGTCTGGTCGCCTTCTGGCCGCGCATGCGCGGGTCGGTCTGGCTGACGGCGCAGGCGTACCGCTTCCTGGTCGCCGCCGAACGCGCCGAAGTGCCGATCGACCGTGCGCTGAAGGACCGGCTTGCCCAGGTGCTGGCGCGCGCCCTGCGTTCCGATTATCGCCGTTTGCTGAGCGGCGAGGAGATCCGCGAACGCGTGGTGGCGCTGATCGCGCTGGCCGAAGGCGGCGACGTGCAGCAGGCCTACGGCACGGAACTGGTGCGGCGCGCGGCGTTCATGCCGACGGAAACACTGGCGCAGGCCGTGCAGGTGCTGACGATGATGCCCGAACAGGGACAGCCGATGACGGCCAGCGCGCTGGAAGCGCTGTGGTCGCGGGTGCAGATGCTGGATCGCGGCGGCCGGTCGGTGTACCGGGGGCTGGCGGAAACCTCCGGCAACCCGCTGATCCTGCCTTCGGAAACGCGTGCGCTGAGCAACGTGATCCGGGCGGTGACGCGCGCCACGCCGGACGATATCCGCGTCCCGGTCCTGCGCGAGGCGCTGTTGCGGCTGGGGCAGAACGCCGGCGGCTGGGGCAACACCAACACCAATGCGGCAGCACTGCTGGCGCTGGCGCAAGGCTGGGTGACGCCGAGCGTCAATGCGCCGGTGGCGGTGATGATGGGCAACCAGGAGCATGAGGGTACGATTTCTCCTGACAAACCGCTGCTGAGCTGGACGATGGATGCACCCGGTGCCGTGCGCATGCGCAATGGCGGCGTGAACGCGCTGGTCGCGCTGGTCGAGCAGAACTATGTGCCGGCCGGTCTGGGGGCGACGGCGGAGCCGATCCTGAACGGGCTGGTGCTGAACCGTGCGTCGTACCGCGCGCACGCGAACGCGCCGCTGGAACGGCTGCAGCCCGGCACCGACGGCGCGGTCCATCTGGCGGTTGGTGACGTGGTCGAGGAAGTGGCCGAACTGGTCAATCCGGAAGACCTTACCCATGTGGCGATCATCCTGCCGATCGCCGCCGGGATGGAGCCGCTGAACGCATCGCTGGCGACGGCGACGGCGGACGCTGCGGCGAGTACGGAACTGACGCTGACGCCGGACTGGGTGGCGTACCGCGACGATTCCGTGATGTATGTCTACACGCAGCTGCCGAAGGGAAACTACCGTCTGGCATTCCGCGCCCGCGCGCTGGTGCCGGGCAGTTTCACCCAGCCGCCGGGCGAGGCGGCGACGATGTACAGGCCGGATGTCTATGGCACGAGTGCGGGACAGCGCGTCGTCATCGCGCGCTAAGGCAGTGAAATACGCCCGCCGCCTGTTCGGGGCGGCGGGGGTGTTGCTGGCGGGCGTCTATGTCGCGCAGGTGCTGTCGCACGCCACGCTGACCGCGCCCGCGCCGACACCGGTCCTGACGGACCGGCATGGCGTGTATCTGGCGCAGGCCGGGCACGAGGAAAACGGTGCATCCGGGCGCTATGTGAATTACGGCTACTGGCCGGTCGACCCGATCCCCGACCGCGTGGCGCGCGCCGCGCTGGGGCTGGAAGACCGGCGTTTTTGGTGGCATCCGGGCGTCGATCCCGTCGCACTGGTGCGGGCCGCCTGGCAGAATGTCAGCGCCGGGCGGCGCGTGTCGGGCGCTTCGACGATCGCGATGCAGATTGCGCGCATGCAGAACCCGCAGGCGCGCACGCTCTGGGCCAAGGCGGTCGAGGCGGGAACGGCGGTCGCGCTGACGCTGCGCTACAGTCGTCAGGAACTGCTCGCCCATTATCTGCGGCTGGTTCCTTACGGCAACGGCAGTCATGGTATCGCGCATGCGGCGCGCTGGTATTTCGACAAACCGGTCGGCGATCTGGGCTGGGCCGAGATCGCGCTGCTCTCGGCGCTGCCGCAGGCGCCGACCCTGAACAACCCGACGACCGTGCAGGGGCTGATGCGGGCGGTGCGCCGCGCCGGGCAGGCGCTGGACGAACTGGCGCGCCAGGGCGAGATCCCCGCCGATGAGCTTGCCGTGGCACGCATGCAGCTTGCGCAGATGCGCCCGCTGCATGCACCGCGCCGCCCCGATGCCTATCATGCGATCCTGCGTCTGCGCGACATGGTGGCGCGCGACGGTGCGCGCGACCTAGACCCGCGCGATCCGCGTGTGCGTACCAGACTCGACCTCGGCATTCAGCGGCAGGTAACGCAGATCCTGCGCCAGCAGTTGCAGGAATGGCGCGGTGCCGGCGCGCAGCAGGTTGCGGCGATGGTGGTGCAGCGGCGCACCCGCGAGGTTCTGGCGGCGGTCGGCTCGTCCGGGTACGGAGAACCAGACGGTGGGGCGATCGATTTCACCCGTGTCGAACGTTCGCCGGGCAGCACGTTAAAACCGTTCATCTATGCGCTGGCGCTGGAAGGCGGGCTGTTGGATCCGGCGACGGTGCTGGGCGATATGCCCGAAGGTTCCGCCGGGATCGGCAATATCGACGGGCGGTTTCTCGGCCCGCTGCTGCCGCGTCAGGCATTGGCCAATTCGCGCAATGTGCCGGCGACCAATCTGCTGCGGCGCGTCGGGGTGCAGGCCGGTTTCGATTTTTTGCGCACGCTCAACCTGCATGACCAGAATGTGCCGGCCGAGGATTTCGGTCTGTCGATGGTGATCGGCGCACTGCCGACCAGTATGGACCGGTTGCTGTATGCATACGGCGCGCTGGCCGAAGATGGGATGCTGGCGGAGCTGGACTGGTACCAGGGCGCACCGCGCGCACCGCCGCGGCGCGTGCTGTCCGAACGCACGGCGCGGCAGATCACCCATTTTCTGGCCGATCCGCTGGCCCGCATGCCGAGCTTCCCGCGCTATGGCGCGACCGAATACCCATTTGCCGTGGCGCTGAAGACCGGCACGTCGCAGGGCTATCGCGATGCGTGGACCGTCGCGTGGTCACAGGATTACATGGTGGCGGTGTGGATGGGGCGCGCTGACGCCGGCACCATGGTGCAGATGAGCGGCGGGCGCGCGGCGGCGGCGATGGCGCAGGCCATTCTGCTGCATCTGCATGAATCGACGCCGGGCGATCTGCTGGATACACAGTTCCCGCCGCCCGCAGGGATGGTGCAGGTGGAACTGTGCGCCTTCACCGGGCTGCGCAATGTCGGCGCATGCAACCAGACCTTTCAGGAATATGTCGAGCCCGACAACATCCCGCCGCCCGAACCGGTGCATCTGGCTGACGACCGGGTGACCGTGCAGCGCGTGGTGTCGGTGCTGCCCGACTATCGCAGCTGGGCGGCCGGGCAGGGATTTCTGGTCCGCCAGGATGCCATATCGGCCGAGGCGCCGGTGCGCCTGTCGATCACCGCGCCGGAGCGCGAGATGAAATTCTGGCGCAACCCCGAGGCACCCGCGCAGTTGAACCGTCTGGCCCTGCGGGTGGTGACCGAACCGCGCGTGCCGCAGGTGGTGTGGTATGTGGACGGTGTGCCCTTCATGCTCGCCGATCCAGACAAGCCGGTTTACTGGCCGATGACCCAGGGCGAGCATCGCTTTCAGGTGCGCCTGCCGCACCGACCCGAACGGTCGGGCATCGTGCGTGTGGTGATCGAATAAAGACCATTCGAGAATACACGGATGCGGCCGTCTGGTTGCATCAGTGCATTCTTTCAGACGGCCTGACCGGCGCTATGGCCGCTGGCCCAGGCCCATTGGAAATTGTAACCGCCCAGCCAGCCGGTGACGTCCACCGCCTCGCCGATCACATAAAGGCCCGGCACGGTATTGGCCTGCAAGCTGCGCGACGACAGCGCACTGGTGCAGACGCCGCCCAGCGTGACCTCGGCTTTGGCGAAGCCTTCGGTGCCGGCGGGCAGAAACACGAAGTTTTTCAGCAGCGCGCCGATCCTGTTCAGCGCCTTGTCGGGCAGCGTGCCGATGGCGGCGTTCTGCTGGGCCAGGCGCGCGGCAAGCAATGCATGCGCCAGACGTTGCGGCAGGACCTCGGCGAGAACGGTCTTCAGTTCGGCATTCGGGCGGGCGCGTTTGCGTTCGCGCAGGAATGCAGCGGCGTCGGCGATGTCGGGCAGCATGTCGATGACGACCGGCTCGCCTGGCTGCCAGCAGGACGAGATCTGCAGGATGGCCGGGCCGGACAAGCCGCGATGGGTGAACAGCATCGCCTCGCGGAACGCGGTCTTGCCAAAGCGTGCCATGACATCCAGCGATACGCCACTGATCGGGGTGATCCACTCCAGATCGGCGGGCGCGGCGGTCAGCGGCACCAGCGCCGGGCGCGGCGCAACGACCGGCAGGCCGAACTGGCGCGCCAGATCATACGCGAAACCGCTCGCCCCCATCTTGGGGATCGACAGACCGCCGGTTGCCAGAACCAGTGCAGGGGCACTGAACGCGCCGCCGTCGGTCTGCACCAGAAAATCCGTCCCGCGTGTGACGGTCTGGATACGGGTGCGCAGACGGATATCGACCTGCCCGGCCGCGCATTCGTCGAGCAGCATGCGCACGATGGATGTCGCCGATCCATCACAGAACAGTTGCCCGAGGGTTTTTTCGTGCCAGGCGATCTTGTGTCTGTCGACCAGCGCGATGAAGTCGTGCGCGGTGAACCGCTTCAGCGCCGATTTGCAGAAATGCGGGTTGTCCGAAAAGAACCGTTCAGGCCGTGTGCCGGTGTTGGTGAAGTTGCAGCGCCCGCCGCCCGAGATCAGGATTTTCGCGCCCGCCTGTTGCGCGTGGTCGAGCAGCAGTACCCGCCGTCCGCGCTGCCCGGCGGTTGCGGCACAGAACAGCCCGGCGGCGCCGGCGCCAATGATGATCACGTCGTGGCGTTGCATCGTGCGGTCTCTGCTAGACCATTTTTCCTGCCTGTGAAACCGGCCCGGATCGGGTATGAACGTGCCATGACGATCCTCTCGCGCCGCCTGTTGCTGCTGGCCCTGCCGTTCTGGGCGGCGGGGTGCCATGCGGCGGTGCCGGACAGACGGGTGCGCGCGTATCGGGTCGATCGCCGGCGCGAGCGGATCGGGTTTCACTGGTTAAAGCCCGATGGCACGCCGTACGACAGCATCGGCGGTCTGCTGGCGGCGATCGATGCGCAGGGTACGGTGCGGATGGTAACGAACGGCGGGATCTACGGCACCGATCTGCGCCCGCTGGGACTTTACATCGAACGTGGGCGGCGGCTGAGCCCGATCAATCTGCGCGACGGCGAAGGGAATTTCTTTCTGAAGCCGAACGGGGTGTTTTTTCTGCGCGGCGGACGGGCCGGAATCGTCAACGCCGCGCGGTTCCGCGACGATCTGGCGATCACCGATGCACTGCAATCCGGGCCGCTGATGATCGAGAACGGCGTCATCCACCCGCGGTTTCGTCCCGCTTCCACTTCACGGCATGTCCGCAATGCGGCCGGTATCACGAGAGCCGGCGATGTGGTGTTTCTGTGTGCGGACAACCCGATTTCCTTTTATGATTTCTCGGCTCTGGCGCGCGACGAACATGGCGTGTCCGATCTGTTGTATCTGGATGGCACGCTGTCGCAGATGTATGTGGCGCCAGGCTCCGTTCCTACGGCCGGGCGCCCGTTCGTGACGATGCTTTCGGTAACGCGAGACCGGTAAGAAAACATCGACTGGTATTTTTCGTTATCTTGTCGGAAGGTGACGGCATTCAGCATCGGGGACAGCATGTATCAGCCCGCGCATTTTCGTGAAGACCGGCTGGAGGTTCAGCACGGGCTGATCCGCACCCATCCGTTCGGCCTGCTGATAACGCACGGGGCGGACGGACTGTTGGCCGATCCGCTGCCGTTCCTGCTGGATGCGACGGCCTCGCCCAAAGGCACGCTGCGCGCGCATGTGGCGCGTGCCAATCCGCAATGGCGCGTACTGATGCAATCGCCTGAAGCGCTGGTGGTGTTTCAGGGGGCGTATGCGTATGTAACGCCGTCGTGGTACGCGACCAAACGCGAAACCGGCAAGGTGGTGCCGACCTGGAATTACGCGATCGTGCAGGCGCATGGCGCGGCGCGCGTGATCGAGGACCGTGACTGGCTGCTGAAAATGGTGACCGATCTGACCGGCGCGCATGAAGCCGGGCGCGCCGACCCATGGGCCGTCGACGATGCGCCGGGTGCTTATGTCGACGCGATGCTGAAGGGGATCGTCGGGATCGAGATCGAGATCACGCGGATCGAAGGCAAGTGGAAGGTCAGCCAGAACCGCCCGGAGAAGGATCGTACGGGCGTCGCCATCGGGCTGGAGGCGGACGGCGCGCACGACATGGCGCGGATGGTGCGGATGCCCTGACGCGTTATCTGCTGTCGTCGTTGCAGATCGTGCGCAGCAGAAACCAGTTCTTGGCGCTGAGCACCGGCTGGCCGGTCGTTTCCACCAGGGCGGCGGCGCGTTGTGTCAGCGCCTCGCTGCTCTGACTGCGCAACAGGGCGATCAGCCCGGCGGAGCCGATCTGTGCATCGGTCAGGATGCGCAGGCTGGTCGCATCATCATGGGGCGTGCCCGTGTGCAAGCGCGTGTGGGCGCGTGGCAGCAACAGACGGATCCTGTTTGCTACATGCGCCGCTGACCATTCGGTCGATGCAGCGAAGCGCGGTACCGCAGCCACGGCCTGACGCACGGGCGCGCGCGTGTCGGCCAAAGCCATGTCGTACGCCAGCGCAGCGGCGAACTGGTCGGGGGATGCGTATTCACCGGTTAGCATAAGGCGCGAAAGCACCAGCCGGCGCCCCGGCAGCAGCAGCGACATGCTGGCGGGCGCATCGTCGAGCACGGTGACCTGCAATGGTGCTTCGTTGTTACCCGCCAGGCGGGTCAGCAGGCGGTTCAGGATGTCGCGCCCGGGCGATGCCGTGCAGACGTTCTGCCCGGCGATCAGCCGGTCGTGCATCTGCCGGCCGATGTAGTCCTCGGCCGCCAAGGGCAGCGCCTTCATGCCCCAGTTCACGATCTGCGGCCAGAAAAACCAGATGGCGGCGGCCAGTGCGGCCAACGGCAGCAGCCGGGCCAGCCTGCCGCCCCGGTTGCGGGTCTTCACGTCGCGCCAGGCGCTGGTCTGTTCCAGCTCGCGCCGCAATCCGGTTACCGCAGCGCCACGCAGGCTCAGCTGCCCGGGCTGGCCACGCTGGGTCAGCACCAGTTCCGAACGGGTGTTTTTCACCGGTACCAGTTGATCGAGTTTCCAGAACGCCCGCGGCCGGTTGCTGTCGTCGGACAGGATCAGGTCGTTGCCCGACAGCGACACCTTCGCCGCATAGGATGTGCGTCCGTCCTGAAAGAAAGCTGGCCAGTTCATGGTGTCACGCCGTCCTGTCATCGCGTGGGCAGATAAACCATGGATACAGGGTGGACGCCGCCTGTTGAAGCGGGTTTTTTACCGGGCGCGGCGGCAGATGCGGCGCAGCGCCGTCCATTCGTTGTCGTTCAGCACCGGTTCGCCATCGGTCTGCGGAATACTGGCGATGCGATCGGCCAGTGGCGGATGCGTCAGCGCGTAGCGCCACAGTCCCGTCGTATCGCCATGTTCCTTATGAATACGGGCAAAAAAATCCGTCAGGCCGCGCGTGCTGATCCCTGCGGCGTTCAGTGTCCGCACGGCGTAATCGTCGGCCTGTATTTCGAAACTGCGCGCATGCGCGGTCTGCGTCAGATGCGACGCGACATTGCCCAGCAGCCCGCCGCTGGGATCGAGCAGCGAGATCACCACCGCCGCGCCCGCATGGCGCATCAGCCCGCGCATGCCGTGGCGGTAGGTCTGATGCCCGACCTCGTGCGCCAGCACGCCGGCGATCTCGTCCGGGCTTTGCGCGTTGTCCAGCAGGCCACGGTAGACCACGATGGTGCCGCCCGGTATGGCGATGGCGTTGACCAGCGGGTTGTCGATCACCTGCACCTGCAACGGCACCGGGCTTTGAATATGGGGTTGCAGCCTTGCCATGATCCGCTTGAGCGCCGCGTTGCCAGCGGGAGAGCTGCACTGGCGTCCATCGGCGGGAAGAAGCGGCCTGACCGCATTGCCAATCGCGGCATCGATGCGGGTGGGCAGGATATCGACCAGCCGGTCCGAGACCGTCGGCCAGGCGAGCCAGATACCGACGACGCCGGCGAGCATCACGGCGATGCCGCCGGCGATCCGCCGCCGCCGCCGTCCTCGGACGTTCTGCCATGGCGACGATTGCGCCAGCATGCCGCGCAGTGTTGCAGCACCTGCGCCGGTTGCCACCAGCCGGCCCGGCTTTCCCTTGCACGAGACGATCAGCGTGTCGGGTGGGATGTCCTGCACGAAGACATCCGCCAGCGGCCAAGTGCACGGGGGGTGCCCCTCGGGTTGGAAGGTCAGGTCGATTTTGGTGGTGTCGAAATCGATCCCGGCGATGCCGAAAGAGGAGACCGCATGGCCGGTCGCTGTCTGTCCGTCCTGCCAGATCAGATCGTCGTGCATGCTGCGGTCTCCTCCGGGTTCAGACGCTGGCGCCTGCGGCGATGATGTTCGACAGCCGGCCGGTTTCCTCGGGCGGCTGGCTGACGCGCGTCAGATCGATCGCGCCGGTCAGGGCGATGTGGCTGGTGAAGAACGTCATTACACGCTGGATGGCGATCGGTGCCAGCAGACCCAGACTGAGGATCACGATTCCCAGATTGGCCGCCACCAGCAGCATGAGCTGCCCGAGCGACGCTTTCAGCTCGAAGCGCAGCGTATCATTATCGAGCGTCATGTTGCTGATCGTGAAACGCCAGATGGCGGAGATCAGTATCAGGCCCGGCACCACAATCACGGCGATGTAACCGGCGATCAGCAAGACAATCTGCCAGACGGAAAAAAGATCGCCCGGATGGCTTATTTTCCCCGTCCGGGAGATCCCGGCGATATTGGCGAACATCGGTGCGATCACCAGAACGGCAATGACGGCCATGATCGCCATGACGATCAGAAACGTCAGCACGTACCAGCCGAACAGCTCGACGCCTTTACCCTTGAAATCGAACTTCAGATTGCCCCAGCGCGTGGCCCCCACGGTGCGGCGCAGACGCTCGGCCGTCATCCAGGGGGTGTGGATGCCGAGCGTGATCGCGCACAGCAGCATGCGCCCGAACATCGACCCCACGAACCCGATCACCGATCCGTCCTGTCCGAAGCGGATGCCGCGCAGTTGCGTGCGGGTCATCAGATAGCGCCGGCTCAGAAAGACGAATGCGTAACCCAGAAAAATCATCGGCAGAAAGAGAAGGTAGACACCAATGATCAGGCCGGCCGGGGCGCCGTCCAGCTTCAGGTCGCCGCCGATGGCAAATCCGATTCCCATCGATACGGCGACGATCAGCAGCATCAGCAGTAACGACAGCAGAAACCCGCGGAACAGTTCGCCGCCGGTGCCGGTATATTCCAGCGGCTGCCCGGCCACGCGGATGTTCGACCAGACATACTGGCGCATGTTGGTGATCGCCCAGAACCGGTACAGACCCAGCGTGACGACGGTCAGCAGCAGGTTCTTGAAGAAGATGCCGAACAGGCTGGAGGTCGTGCCGGTCCAGCTCAGGGCCGGATCGCGGAGCACGGATGCGGAATGTGTTGCAGACATAAGAACCTCAAAAAACAGAAAACCCGCCTTGGGGTTTGCAATCGATGGCGCGATGCGCACTCATAAGCAAAAAATGAATTTCTGGAAAGATTGTTTATACAATTTAAGTGTCTTGTGTCATTTTGACACAGCCGGATTTCGGCGCGAACGCTTTTTCCGTTACCGTATCTGCTTTTCCAATATCGCCAGATCGCCGGTCAGCGTGATCTGCGTCATGAAGAACCGCATCCGGCGCTGGACGGCGAGCGGCGTCAGCAGGCCGAGGCTGAACACCACGATCAGCGCATTGGTCAGCCGCAGCACCAGCAACCGCCCGAACGAGGCTTTCAATCCGAAACGTATCGCGCCGTCGGCCAGCGTCAGATGACGGATCGTGAAGTGTGACACGGCGGTGGACAGAATCAGCCAGGCGAGGACCGGCGCAGCAGCATAGGCGCTTCCCGCCGCCAGGACGGCCCAGAAACTGACATCGGCCGGGGTGCCAGCCGCGCTCCGGGTGGCAATGTCGATCATACTCAGCGCCGCCGTTACGACCGCCAACGTCGTCGCGGCGGACATCCATGTCAGTGCGTGCCAGCCGAGCAGTTCGCCGCCTTGGCCCGTGAACCCGAACTTCAGCTTGCCCCAGCGTGTGGCGCCGCGTGTGCGGCGCAGGCGTTCGGTTTCCATCCACGGCGTATGGGTGCCCAGCGTCACCAGGCACAGCAGCATGCGCCCGGACATCGCCCCCGCGAATCCGGCCGCCGACCCGTCCTGCCCGAAGCCGGTGTCGCACAGTTGCGTATGGGCCAGCAGGTAACGCCGCTGCAGAAAGCCGTATGTATGAACCAGCGGATACGTCAGCAGTGCGATCACGAAAGCACAAACCAGCAGCATGAAGGTGAAGACCACGGACAGGATGACGCTTCCGACAGCCCCGAAGGGCGGATCGACGGACATGTCGTATTCCGGGGGCGGCAGGGGGACGGTATTGCTCCCCGAAAGCCACATGTGGGCGGCCAGTGCGGCCAAAGCCAGCACGACCGGCAGCCAGAGCAGGGACAGACGCATCAGACCCCATCCCGTACCCGTGTAGGTCAGCGGCCTTCCCGCCACACGGATGTTCGAGCAGACGTACTGGCGCATGTTGGTGGTCGCCCAGAAGCGGTAAACCCCCAGCGTGGCGATGCTCAGCAGCAGATCGCGAAAAAACAGCTTGAACAGGCCGCAGGTCGTACCGGTCCAGTTCAGGACCGGATCGCGGAGAACGGAAGCGGGTTGGATTTCGGACATGCGCTCGCACGAATGACGGTAATTAATTACCGAATAGGCAGGTAGTTGCATTCTATGCAATTTATGAATTTTTGGAAATATCATTTAAAGATCAAATATACAGTCTGTCATTTCAATAGATCGTCGGTTGCGCGTACCAGCCTTCGATCTTCACGCCGATCCCGTCGGCCCGAAAAAGCGGAAGTTTCGGTGCGCCATCCTTGGGAAAACAGCTGCCTCCGCGCCATTCTCCATCCCGGTCATAGGCTGTCGCAATCAGGATTTCGCCAGCGATGATGTGGCGGATGAAGTCGATCGCCTCTGAATAGTTCGCTTCAGATTCCCGGTCGGGCCAGATGTCGAAATGCCGATGGTAATAGCAACCGAAGCCGACGATGATTTCCGGTTCGGTGCTGATCGACAATATCGAACCGGAAGGAGCGGGGATTTCGATCAACATGCACCCGTAATCAGTCTCCCGAACCGGAAACCGGCAAAAGTCCGGAAAAACCGTCAGCAGCGATTCCAGAAAATTTCGCGAAAAACCGTCCAGTAAGGTTTCAGATCCTCACACCGCCGTGCCGCCCACCGTCAGTCCGGCCATCTTCAGCGTCGGCTGGCCGACACCGACCGGCACGCCCTGGCCCGATTTGCCACAGGTGCCGATGCCGGGGTCCAGCGCCATGTCGTTGCCGATCATGCTGATGCGGGTCAGCGCATCGGCGCCGTTGCCGATCAGCGTGGCGCCCTTGACCGGCGCGCCGATTTTTCCGTCCTCGATCAGATAGGCCTCGCTGGCCGAGAAGACGAACTTGCCGCTGGTGATGTCCACCTGTCCGCCGCCGAAATTCGCCGCGTACAGGCCGCGCTTCACGCTGCGCAGAACTTCCTCGGGGGTGTGGGTGCCGCCCAGCATTACCGTGTTGGTCATGCGCGGCATCGGCGCGTGCGCGTAGCTCTGCCGCCGGCCGTTGCCGGTCGAGGCGCCGCCCATCAGCCGCCCGTTCTGGCGGTCCTGCAGGAAGCCGACCAGAATGCCGTCCTCGATCAGCGTGGTGCGCGAGGTGGGCGTGCCTTCGTCGTCGATGGTCAGGCTGCCGCGCCGGTCCTCGATGGTGCCGTCGTCGACCACCGTCACGCCCGAAGACGCGATGCGCTGGCCGAGCAGGCCCGCGAAGGCCGAGGTCTTCTTGCGATTGAAATCGCCTTCCAGCCCGTGGCCGATCGCCTCGTGCAACAGGATGCCGGGCCAGCCGGAGCCCAGCACCACTTCCATCTCGCCGGCCGGTGCCGCCACGCTGTCGAGATTGAGCACTGCGCGGCGCAGCGCTTCGTTCACCGCGTGTTTCCACGTCGCCTCGTCGACCACGCGATCGTAACCGAACCGCCCGCCGGTGCCGTAGCTGCCGGTCTCGCGCTTGCCGTCCGGCGTGGCGACCACCACCGTCACGTACAACTGCACCAGCGGACGCAGATCGGCGACGCGTGTGCCGTCGGCGCGAATGATCTGCACCGCCTGCCATTCACCGGCCAGCGACGCCATCACCTGCACGACGCGCGAATCCCGCGCGCGGGCATAGGCGTCGATCTCGCCCAGCAGCAGGGTGCGCGCGGCGACATCGAGGGTCAGCGGATTGGCATCGCTGTAAAGACGCGCGTTGGTGGTGCGCGGCGCGATCGCCGCCACACCGGCGCGGCCGTCGGCCACGGCGCGCACGGTTTCGGTGGCGCGCTTCAGCGCTTCTTCGCTGATGGTGCCGGAATGTGCATAGCCGGCGGTCTCGCCGTTGACCGCGCGCAGGCCGAAGCCGCGGGCGGTGTCGAAGCTGGCGCTGCGGATGCGCCCGTCTTCCAGACTGATGCGCTCGCTCTCGCAGTATTCCAGAAACAGTTCGCCGTCTTCCGCTTCGGCCAGTGCGGCGTGCACCATGCGCTGCGCGTCGTCGGGCGCGGCGAGGCCGTCCTGCTGGCCGAAGAACAGGGCATCGGTGGTGGTGACTGCGTTTATCGGAGCATTCATCTGGCGGAGATTCCGGGCGGGGGTGAAAGCGGGGGGCGGATCGGCAGGCGCAGTGTAGCCAATGTGCCGACATTTTTCTCGGATTCAAGTTGCAGCGACCCGCCCTGGATCTCGGCCAGTGCACGCGACAGGTTCAATCCCAGGCCGGTGCCGACGAAGCGGCGCGCGATGGTTGAATCGACCTGGGTGAATGGTTCGAAAACCGAAGCCAGCGCCTCGACCGGAATACCGATCCCGGTATCCTGGATGCGGATGGTGATCATTTTGGGCGCGCGTTCGTGCTCGCGCTCGTAGCTGACCCGCACCGAAACACTGCCGTTCTCGGGGGTGAATTTCAGGGCGTTCGACAGGATGTTCAGCACGATCTGGCGTACGCGCCGTTCGTCGCCGACCATGACGGGAAGGTCGGGCTGTGCCTCCATCTCGAGCGAGATCCGCCCGCGCTGCGCGGCGGGCGCCACCAGACGCAAGCAGGCGGCGGTCAGGAAACCCGGATCGATGCGTTCGGACGCCAGTTCGAACAGCCCGGATTCGATCCGCGCCAGATCCAGGATGTCGTTGATCAGCGACAGCAGATGTCGCCCCGCATCGTTGATGGTGCGCGAGAATTCCAGCACACGCTCGGGCTTCAGGACGCTGCCGGCGGCTTCCTTGCCCAGCATGTCCGAAAAGCCGATCACCGAATTCAGCGGCGTGCGCAGCTCGTGGCTCATCGTGGTCAGGAAGGTCGATTTGGCGAGGCTCGCCGCCTCGGCCTTGTCGCGTGCGGCGCGCAGGGCCTCGGCGTTGCGGCGTTCTTCGGTGATGTCGGTCCAGGTGATGACGAAGCCGCTGCGCGGCGCGGGCATAGACTGGATTTTCAGCGTACGGTCGTGGCGGGTGACGAAGCGTTCCGTACTGCGTCCGCTGATCGGTTTGGGCAACAGGTTGGTCGTGGCGTCCTGCTTGTCGGCGTCGCCGCTGCGCAGCGCGGCGCTCAGCTCCTCGATGGTGACGCCTGGCAGCAGCTGCGATTCCGCCAGGCCGAGAATCGAGGCGGCGGCCGGGTTGGCGGCAATGATCCGGTCGTTGGTGTCGAACAGGCAGATTCCGTGTTCGATGTAGGCGAGCATCGATTCCATCGAAACGGCCTGCGTCGAAACTTTCTGCGCGGCGGTTTCCAGCGCCGAGATGTCGTTGGCCAGCACGGCGTGGCCGCCGGTCGGCAGCGGCAGGATCGACAGTTCCAGCGCGAAGTCACCGTTGTGCAGCACCGAGCGGTGCGGTTTCGAACGATCGATCTTCAGGCGCGCACGAAATGTCTCGCGGTCGTGGTTCGGAACGCGGGGGCTGTGCTGGGCGAGGTAGTCGATGTTGATCGGCAGTGTCGAGCCGGGCACCAGAGAATCGTACGAAACACCGAGCAGTTTGTAGAACTGCATATTGGCCAGGATCATGCGGCCGTCTTTGGAATACAGACAGATCCCGGTCGGCAGATAGTCGAGCAGTTCCTTGACCGCTACCGGTACACCGGCATGCGTGGTCTTGGTCAGCAGCGAGGTCAGCAGCACACCGTGAGGGGCCATCGACAAAGGCGGGTCGGGGTATTTTCCGCTCATGGGGTCAGTTTCATGCCGTGCTGTCCGTCTGCCGACGGTTATGCAACATAATCAGGGCTGCCGTTAAGACCAGAACGGCACAGACTTGGTGCAGGGCGCCGAGGGCGACCGGAACGACCAGGATCAGTGTGATGATGCCGATCGTGTACTGGGCGGCGACCAGCGCGGCCAGCCAGCGCGCCGCGTGCCGCAAGACAGGCGGTGCCGGGTGCAGATGCAGATACACCAGAGTCATCGCGCCCAGCAGCAGGGTCAGGGTTGCCAGCAGGCGGTGATTCCATTGCACTGCGGCAATATTTTCGGTCCAGTTGCGCAGGAACGGATGCAGTTCCGCATAGCCATCCGGGATCAGGGCACCGTCCATCAGCGGGAACGTATTATAGGTGAAACCGGCCCGCAGACCGGCGACGAAACCGCCCGCCAGCATGGTGATGACGGCGCTGACCGCTGTGGCGCAGACCAGCACGTTTAACCGGCGCGGCAGAAGGGGGGCGGTGCGTTTTGGGTTCCGCAGATCCAGCACGGTCCACACCAGGGCCGCATACAGCAGGAACGCCAGCCCCAGATGCAGGACCAGCCGGTAGGGGGACACGCTGGTACGGTCGGCTTCGAACCCCGATGCGACCATGAACCAGCCCACGGCCCCTTGCAGCCCGCCCAGCACGAACAGCAGCAGCAGACGCGGCAGCAGCGCGCGCGGAACGGTGCCGCGCACCCAGAACCACAGGCATGGCAGCAGGAAGACGAGGCCGATCAGCCGTCCCCATAGGCGGTGGATCCATTCGAGCCAGAAAATCCGCTTGAATCCGGCGATCCCGAATCCCTCGTTGATCAGCGTGTATTGCGGGATGGTGCGGTAAAGGTCGTAGAGACGCTGCCATTCGGCGTCGGAAAGCGGCGGCAGCGCACCGGTGAGCGGCGCCCATTCCATGATCGACAGCCCGGACCCCGTCAGTCTGGTGACGCCGCCCAACCCGATCATCAGAAAAACCATGGCGGCCACGATGCTCAGCCAGATGGCCAGCGCCCGGCGCTGTGTCGGCGAAGAGGAAGAAATCATGGTGAGGTAATATTTTCCGCTTTCCGGTCAGAAACGACGTATTCTGATACGAACAGGCAGCGAAGTGAACCGGAATGAAGAAGGGGGCAGAAATGCGGGGCGGCGGGCTTGCTCCGCTCTCTGGTGGGGTGTAGCGCACCGGCATGGTCGAAGAAATGCCCTTCCTGTCCGTTGTCGTGCCGGTCCGCGACGAAGGGCCCAATATCATGCCGCTGATCGCCGAGATCGAAGCGGCTCTGCAAGGCTGCGCGCACGAGATCGTCTATGTCGACGACGGGTCGACGGACGACACGCTGGCGCAATTGCTGGCCGCACAGAAGACCGGTGTGCCGCTGGTGATCCGCCGCCACAAGACGAGCTGCGGGCAGAGCGCGGCGGTGGCGAGCGGGGTGAAGGCGGCACGCGGCGTGTGGATTGCGACGCTGGATGGTGATGGCCAGAACGATCCGGCCAACATTCCGGCGATGTTCGAACGCGCGCGCGTGGAAGCGGCGAAAGGCGGCGGCCCGGTGCTGATCGCCGGCTGGCGGACCATGCGCCGGGACACTGGCGCCAAACGCTGGGCGTCGCGCTGGGCGAACCGGTTGCGCGCGCGGCTGCTGCGCGATGACACACCCGATACGGGGTGCGGACTGAAACTGTTCGAACGCGCCGCGTTTCTCGACCTGCCGCGCTTCGACCATATGCACCGCTATCTGCCGGCACTGTTCCTGCGGGCCGGCGGGCGCGCGGTCAGCGTGCCGGTGAATCACCGCTATCGCACGCGCGGCGTTTCCAAATACGGGGTGTTCGATCGCGCCTGGGTGGGGATTTCCGATCTGTTCGGTGTGATGTGGCTGATGCGGCGCGGCAAGGTGCCGGCGGTGGACATTCCGGACGCCGCGGATCGCGCATGAAAAGCGTCGCCGGCAAGCTGTGGAAACCGTTGCTGCTGCTGGTGGGGCTGGTGCTGGCCGGGGTGGCGTTGCGCGAGCTGCGCGCGGCGGGAATGCTGGACGGGCATCTGCTCGAAGGTCTGGCAGCGCGGGGCGCGTGGGGCGAGGTGCTGTTCGTGGTGCTGAGCATGCTGGCGACTGCGATCGGTGTGCCACGTCAGGTGGTGGCATTCGCGGGGGGGACGGCGTTCGGCATCATGATGGGCACGTTGCTGGCGTTGCTGGCGACCGTGCTGGGCTGCGTGGCGTCGTTTTTCTGGGCGCGGCTGATCGGGCGTGACTGGGCGCGGCGGAAGCTGTCCGGCAGGCTGGCGCGGCTGGACCGGTTTCTGGCGGAAAACCCGTTCACCGCCACACTGGTGCTGCGTTTGCTGCCGGTCGGGCACAACCTCGGGCTAAATCTGCTGGCCGGTTTATCCGGCGTCGCCTGGCTGCCGTTCGTGGCGGCGTCCGCCATCGGTTACGTACCGCAGACGCTGGTGTTCACCATGCTGGGAAAAGGCGTGCGGGTTGACGGTCCGGTGCAGATCGGGCTCGGGCTGGCGCTGTTCGCCGTGTCGATCGGGCTGGGGTTCTGGCTGTTGCAGCGCCACCGCCGCGCCCAGGAACTGGCCGAAGCGGCGGCCGATCCGACGGCGCCTGGCTTATAGCGGATAACTGCGGCGTTCTAGCGGGCGGCGGTACGCGTATCGGGGGCGCGCGTGCGCTGCCGGCGGATGGACCAGAAGGCGAAATACAGCATGGAGCCGCCGATCGCGAGGACGAAAAGTCCACCCAGCAGATTATACAGATGATTGGCGTGCAGACCGTTCCAGACCAGCACGAAGCTGAAAAAAATGAAGATGCCCGTATAACAGAGATAGGAAGAGCGGACGAGCGGCACGGTGTGCTGTGCCAGATGAAACAGCAGCGACAACAGCGCCGGAAACAGGATGTAGCTGCCCAGCACGACAATTCCGGGGGCCGACGGCTCTCCGAGCAGTGCGGCGATTGCTTCGACCAGTACGAAGGGAAGGATGAACGCGACGACGCCAAGGCACAGGCGGGCGAAGACATAAATCACATACGCCGCAGGGCTGGTGGTAAGGGAGGGTTTGTCGGGAAGCATCTCAAAAAAGCTTGAGCCGGTTGCGGGCTTGTCACGGCAAAACAATAATTATTGATTACGTGTAATATTATAAATCTTATACATTTAATACGCAACAGCAGGCATGAAACACTTAAATTTTACAGTTCCCCGGCTTGATGCCTGTGCAACGCTATGCCCCGGGCGCATCTGTGGCTTTATATGAAAATGCGACGCGTTGGCAGTGGCTTCACTATCGATGCACTGTGCACCTGTGGCGCGAAAATGGCGCGGGTCAGCGTGGAATGAACCTCAGCACGCTGGCTTCGTTGATGCAGACCTTGCGAATGCGGCCGCGGCGTTCGGGTTCCAGCGGACAGACGGTCATCTGGGTGACCAGGAACATCTGCGGGTCGAGCAGGGCGCGCAGGCCGCTGGGCAGCGTATCGTGCAGGTCGTCGGGCACGGCCATCACCCGGTTGCTGTTGTTCGGACGGATCCGCAGAGTGGGCGACTGGGTCGACGTATAAACCCGCCCGGTGACGGCGAAGCATTCATCTGGGAACGAGATCAGCGCCAGGCATTGCGGCGGCGGAGGCGGCGGCGGCGGTTCTTCACATGCGGCCAGCAGCAATGGCAGACCGGCAACGGCAAGCGGGCGGAATACGGCGCGAGCGAAACGGCGGTGCTTTGCAAGACAGTGTACAATGCGAAGTGCAAGAGCCATTCAAAAAATCCCGTATCTTTGCCCGAAACCGAAGCCTCGCTTCATATCAGCCAGAGAGTGACCCCTGACGCAAGGGGGGCGATCAAAGCCATGGATCTTTTGAAACGGCAGGGCGCAGCTTCTGCGTCAGGTAAACTTCGGGGCGCTTCCAGACAAGTTCAAGAGCACAGTGCAAAGACCTGTCTTGTGTTGCCCGGAATTTTCAAGAAGATTCCATCCGGCGTGCGGCGGGCACGCCGGATGTGTAAAATGGTATCCGGAATGCCTTGATTCATGTCATTGCCCGCCCGGGAAAGGCCGCCCAATAGGCAAGAAGAGTAGATATTTCCGGGTTGCTGGAAGGGGCACACGGTTGCTGCGGCAAGGAAGGCCGGATCGGACAGGGGTTTTACTGCGTCTGCGCGCGTGTCTGTCGCGCCGGGGCGGTCTGGCGCGCGGCTGGGTCTGGCTCGGCTGTCTGGCGATTTTCCTGCATTTGGCGACACCGCGGCCGACGTTGTCGCTCGCCGCGGGGTCGCCGAATGCGCCGCTGACGGCACTGCTGGCCGATGGCTGGATGTCGTTGTGCGCGGCGCATGCGCAGGACGGAGAAAACCCGGACTCCGGCGTTCTGGATGACTGCCGCCGCCACTGCCTGAGTGTGCAGGCCGGCACGGTCTGGCTGCCGGCTGCTGCGGTTCCCGCCCCGATTGCGCTGCCGGACCTGCGGCTGGTTTACGCCTTCACCTCGCAACCGGCGCTGTGGCGCGTCTGGCACGCCGGGTTTTCTCCACGCGATCCGCCATCCCGTCTGGGCTGATCCCGGCCCGGCATGGCCGCCGGGCATTTCTCGGAACAACCCATAGGCCCGTTGCCGGTCCGTTCACTGCGGATCGGTGGCGGGTGCACAGGATACGGATATGTCTCGTTTTTCTTTGTTGCAGACGGCGTCGACCGCCGCGCTGCTTGCCGCTTTCGTCCCGGCCGGCGCCTATGCGCAGGTGACGCTTCCCACCATTCAGGTCGAGGCCCAGAGCGGTGACCCGCTGGGCACCAGCAGCCTGTCGTCGGGCGATGTGCTGGGCCGGCGGCTGTCCTCGCCCGATACCGCCGGGCTGCTGAGCGGCCTGCCCGGTGTCAACCTGATGCAGGCCGGGGCGATCTCGGGCCTGCCGACGGTCAACGGTTTCGCCGACGACCGGATACGCATCTCGGTCGACGGCATGGACCTGACCTCGTCTTGCGGCAACCACATGAACCCGCCGACTTCGTATATCGACCCCGCCAATGTCGGCGGGATCGACGTGATGGCCGGGATCACGCCGGTGCGTCTGGGCGGCGACAGTCTGGGCGGCACGATCGTCATCGACCCGGCGCCGCCGCCGTTCGCCGAGGCCGGGCAGGGGATGCTGGTGACCGGCAGTGCGTCGGCCATGTATCGCAGCGTGTCCTCGGGGCTGACGCTGTCGGGCACCGCGACGATGGCAACCGAGGATGTCAGCCTCAGCTATACGGGGGCGTGGAACCACAACAACAACTACCAGCGCGGCGGCGACAATGCCGGGGTGATGTCGACCGAGAGCGAATCGCACACCCACGCGCTGGCGCTGGCGATCCGGCGTAACGGCGATGTGCTGACCCTGCGCGGCGGGTTGCAGTTCAACCCGTATCAGGGCTTTCCGAACCAGCGCATGGACCTGATCGACAATCAGGGCCAGTTCCTGAACGCGCGCTATCAGGGCAGTTACGACTGGGGCACGCTGGATGCGCGGGTCTACTGGCAGCATGTGGCGCATGAAATGAATTTCCTGTCCGACAAGGGCGGGCATGCGACCGGCGGCATGCCGATGAACACGCGCGGCACCGATCTGGGGTATTCGGTGGCGGCGGATATCCCGCTGAACGAGCGCCATACGCTGCGGGTCGGGAACGAACTGCATTATTACATGCTGGACGACTGGTGGCCGCCGGTGGCCGGCAAGCCGATGATGAGCCCCGACACCTACTGGAACATCAACGACGGACGGCGGGTGCGGCTGGGTACCTATGCCGAATGGCAGGCGCGCTGGGACGGGCAGTGGAGCACGCTGCTGGGGGTGCGTAACGATACGGTGTGGATGGATACCGGCGCCGTGCAGCCCTATTCGTGGGCCAACCCGATCCGCTCGGGCATGATGACGATGGCCAACCCCGATGCGGCGGCGGCGGCGGCATTCAATGCACGGGACCGCGCGCAGACCGACGTGAATTTCGACATCACCGCGACGGCGCGTTACACGCCCGATGCCGTGCAGACCTATGAATTCGGCTATGCGCGCAAGACCCGTTCGCCCAACCTGTACGAACGCTACGCCTGGGGGGTCGGCAACATGGCGGCCGGCATGACGAGCTGGTTCGGTGATGCCAACGGCTATATCGGCAACATCGACCTGAGCCCCGAGGTCGCTCATACGCTGAGCGTCACCGCCAACTGGCACGATGAAGCGCGCGAGGTGTGGGAGGTGTCGGCCACGCCGTATGTCAGCTACGTGCAGGATTACATCGATGCCGACCGCGTCGGCCCGCTGGGTGCGGATTTCGTGAAGCTGCGCTTCGCGAACCACGATGCGCTGCTCTACGGCGTGAACCTGAACGGCGCGGTACGGCTCTACAACAGCGACGCTTACGGCGCGGTGCGGCTGCTGGGCAGTCTGGGGATCACGCGCGGCGAGAACCTGGACCGGCACGGCAACCTGTACCGGATGATGCCGCTGAACGGGCGGGTGGCGTTGCAGCACAGTCTGGGCGGCTGGTCCGGCATGGTGGAACTGAACGCGGTGGCCAGCAAGTCGGTGGTGGACGCCAACCGCAACGAGCTGCAGACGCCGGGCTATGCGCTGCTGAACCTGCGGGCGTCCTATGCGTGGCGCAATCTGCGGCTGGACTTCGCGATCGAGAACGTGCTGGACCAGCGCTACTATTCACCGCTGGGCGGGGTGGACTTCACCGATTACCGGGTGAACCGCAACGGTGTGAACCCGCTGGCCGGGCCGGGCCGTTCGTTCAATCTCGGCCTGACGGTCAGCTTCTGATGATGCGTGTGGCAGCCCGTGTAAGCGGGCTGCCATGCTTCGGCTATCTCTGGTCCCTTTGCGGGGTATGAAAGTCGTGCGACAAAACCATTATGAAAAATGATAGTATTGACAGAATTTCGTTTGTGTATTCATATAATATAGCCTGTAGTTATCAGGGAATATTTTTAATAAAGGGGAAATTTATGAGTATTTTTAATAAATCAACCGATATTTTCGAAGATTTTATATCGGAACTCGAAATATCTGTTCTGGGAGAAGTGACGGGCGGTGTTGGCATCGGGGGAGGGCGCTGGCCCGACCCTCAGCCTATACCTAAGAAAATTTTGGAGAGATTACAGATCCAAGTGACTATTTGGCGGCTTCAGCGCGGATAAAGAAAATTTTTGGGTAGTAACCCGAATGGTGAAACGCCGAATCAGGCGTCGCTCCTGAAGCCTGACTTGCGGTTTGCCCGCTAAGACGAAAGGCCGGTCATGCGACCGGCCTTTCGCGCATTCCGTCGGGCGCTTGAGGTCAGCCGCCATCAAATGAAGACTTGAGTGAAGAATACCAAATTTAAAGAGCGGTATTTTAAGATAAAAAACCTATTTTTGACTAAAATTTTTAAGATGCAAAATCTAAAACCGCATATCTCGCGCGCTGGAAGAACTTTCCTTTCCACAAATCGAACTACCTCCCTTATCCATGAGGTTGAGGTCGGAAACTGGCCCAAACCCTGGGGAGGGGTAAGACGATGACTGAAACGACCGTAGATCGGATCACACGAGATCCAAAATTTGCCGAACTGGTGCGCAGGAAGACAAGCTTTTCATGGCTGCTGTCCGGCATCATGCTGGTTGTCTATTTCGGTTTCATTTTAACCATTGCTTTTGCGCCGCATTCGCTGGGTACGCCGCTGGCGGACGGCATGGTCACCACCATCGGCATTCCGCTGGGACTGATCGTGATCGTTGCCGCCTTCGTGCTGACCGGCCTTTACGTGCGCCGCGCCAACACCGAATTCGACAGCCTGACACAGGAAATCGTTCAGGAGGCGCGGCAATGAGCTCTATTCATGCGCGCCTGCTGAGCGCGGTGCTGCTGTTCGCCGCGTCGGTGCCCGCCTGGGCGGCCGATGCCCTGCAGGGCGAAGTCCAGAAGCGCAGCATCAACTGGCATGCCATCGTGATGTTCTTCATCTTCGTCGCCTTTACGCTGGGGGTCACCTACTGGGCGGCGCGGCGCACCCGTTCGGCGAAGGATTTCTACGCGGCGGGGGGCGGCATCACCGGTTTCCAGAACGGCATGGCGATCGCCGGCGACTATATGTCGGCGGCCAGCTTTCTGGGGATTTCGGCCATGGTGTTCGACCGCGGCTTCGACGGGCTGATCTATTCGATCGGCTGGCTGGTCGGCTGGCCGATCATCACCTTCCTGATCGCCGAGCGGCTGCGCAATTTGGGTAAATACACCTTCGCCGACGTCGCGTCGTACCGTCTGGGACAAACGCCGGTGCGCACCTTTGCCGCCACCGGCACACTGGTGGTGGTGGCGCTGTATCTGATCGCGCAGATGGTCGGCGCCGGCAAGTTGATCCAGCTGCTGTTCGGGCTCGACTATCTCTACGCGGTGGTTCTGGTCGGCGTGCTGATGGTGCTGTACGTGATCTTCGGCGGCATGCTGGCCACCACCTGGGTGCAGATCATCAAGGCGATCATGCTGCTGTCGGGCGCCACCTTCATGGCGGTGATGGTGCTGGCCCACGCGGGCTTCAGCTTCGAGGCGATGTTCCGTCAGGCGATCGAGATCAAACAGTCGATCGGCGCCAATGCGCGCATCATGGAACCGGGCGGTCTGGTCTCGAACCCGATCGACGCGATCTCGCTGGGGCTGGCGCTGATGTTCGGCACGGCGGGGCTGCCGCATATCCTGATGCGGTTCTTCACCGTGAAGGACGCCAAGGAAGCCCGCAAGTCGGTGTTCTATGCCACCGGCTTTATCGGATACTTCTATATCCTGACCTTCATCATCGGCTTCGGTGCGATCATGCTGGTCACCACCAATCCCGACTTCCGCGATGCGGCGGGGGCGCTGATCGGCGGGTCGAACATGGCGGCGGTGCATCTGTCGAACGCGGTGGGCGGCGATCTGTTCCTCGGCTTCATGTCGGCGGTGGCGTTCGCGACCATCCTCGCCGTGGTGGCGGGGCTGACGCTGTCGGGTGCCTCGGCGGTGTCGCACGATCTGTACGCTTCGGTGATCCGCAAAGGGAAAGCCAGCGAAGGGGACGAGATCCGGGTTTCCAAGATCACCACACTGTGTCTGGGCGTGGTGGCGATCCTGCTGGGGATCCTGTTCGAAAACCAGAACATCGCGTTCATGGTCGGGCTGGCCTTCGCCATCGCGGCATCGGCGAACTTCCCGGTGCTGTTCCTGTCGATGTTCTGGCGCGGGCTGACCACACGCGGTGCGGTGGCTGGCGGGACTGTCGGGCTGGTGCTGGCGGTCGGGCTGATCATCTTCGGCCCGCCAGTGTGGGAAGCGGTGCTCGGCCACCCCAGAGGCAGCGCGCCGTTCCCGTACAGCAATCCGGCGATCTTCTCGATGCCGGCGGCGTTCATCGTTAGCTGGCTGGTGTCGGTGCTGGACAGGAGCGCGCAGGCAGGGAAGGAAAAACTGGCCTTCATGCCGCAGTTCGTCCGTTCGATGACCGGCGTCGGCGCGGAAGGAGCGTCCAGCCACTGACGGTTGCCTGATGGAGCCTGCCGGATATCCCCGGCAGGCTCCGTTCCCAAGGGGTTGCCTTTGTCATGACAATTGCCCTGTTCGATTTTTCCCATGCGCCGTTCGACAGTCTGGATGTGCGCGAGCGCGAACTGATCGGCAAATCCGTCGATGTCGAATATTTCCCTGAAGGCGGCACGGTGGTGCCCGCCGATGCGCCGGTCGAAGCGCTGTATGTGCTGATCAAGGGCATCGTCGGCGAACAGGAACAGCCCGGCAGCAACGATGCGGCGATCGTTTATACCGAACACGACAGTTTCGACAGCCGTTCGCTGATCAGCGGACGCAGCGACAGGGCGCTGCTGGCGCTGGAAGACGCGCTGGCTTTTCGCATTCCGCGCGAAGTGGTGCTGGATCTGATTCGCCGCAACCCGACCTTCGGGGCGTATTTCTATCAGGATGTCGCCAAGCGGCTGGCGGCGCTGGCCAATCAGCCGCAGCGTCAGGCGATGCAGTCGATGATGCTGGCGCGCGTCGAGCAGACGTTCATTCGCCCGCCCCTGTGGCTGGAAGCGGATGCCAGCGTGCTGGATGCGGCGCGGCTGATGCGCGAGGCACACACCACGTCGGTGCTGGTGCGCAACGCCGATGGCGCGCCGGGCATCTTTACGCAGAGCAACCTGCGTGACTTCGTGATCGACGGGCAGGACGCGGCAACGGCGAGGGTTGCCGACCTGGCGCGCTACGAACTGTACAGCGTCGACGCCCACGCGCCGGTGACCCACGCGATGCTGGTGATGGCGCGGCACACCATCCAGCGCGTGGTGGTGCTGCGCGATGCGGCGATCATCGGCGTGCTGGAACAGATCGACCTGCTGTCGTTCCTGACGCGGGATTCGCACATGGTCACCGCGCAGATCGAACGCGCCCGCACGCTGGACGATCTGCACGAGGCGTGGCGCAACACCGATCCGCTGATCGCGCTGATGCACCAGAACGGCGTGAAGGTCACGCTGATCGCCGAACTGATGCACGAGCTGCGCGACAAGTTCCTGTTGCGCCTGTTCGAGCTGATCGCCCCGCCCGAGATCCTGCCGCATGTCTGCCTGCTGGTGCTGGGGTCCGAGGGACGTGGCGAGCAGATCCTGAAGACCGATCAGGACAACGCGCTGATCATCGAGGATGGCTATACGCACCCGCAACTGGCCGAGGTCTGCGAACGCTTCAACGCGACGCTGATCGAATTCGGCTACCCGGTCTGCCCCGGCGACATCATGGTGCGCAATCCGTTCTGGCGGCGCGCGGCGCGTGAATATAAGCGTCTGATCAACGACTGGATGGACAGCGCCAGCGGCGAGAACGTGATGCAGCTGGCGATCTGGGTCGATGCGTGGCCGATCTGCGGCAATCATGCGCTGTTCGACGACGTGAAGACGCACTGGCTGAATGCGTTCCGTGACAATGCGGCATTCCTGTCGCGCTTTGCGTTGCCGGTCGAGCAGTTCGAAACGCCGCTCAACGTATTCTCGCGCCTGGTGGCGGACAAGGGCGAGGAACGCAATCTGCTCGACCTGAAAAAGGGCGGCATCTTCCCGCTGGTGCATGGCGTGCGCAGCATGGCGCTGGAGGCGGGGATTCCGGCGCGTAACACCTATCTGCGCGTCGACCAGTTGGTGCAGCGCGCCGCGCTGACGACCGAGATGGCGCAGGATGTGGTGGAATCGCTGGCGTTTCTGCAAGGGCTGCAACTGAAATATGGGCTGCAGAAGATCGCCAAGGGGCGGCCGATGGACAACCTGATCGATCCGCGCCGGCTGACCACGCTGGAGCGCGATCTGCTGAAGGATACGCTGGCGGTGGTCAAGCGCTTCCGGCAGATGCTGCGGCACCGCTATCGCCTGAATGCGTTGTGAGGGCGCGATGTCGCTGCTAACCCACTGGCGCAGGCGCCGGGCCCGCAACCGGTTGTCGGATACGCGGTTCGACTTTCTGTTCGACGATCCGCCGGCCGGCGAATACGTCAGTCTGGACTGCGAGACCACCAGCCTCGACCCGAAAAGCGCCGAACTGCTGAGCATCGCCGCGGTGCGCGTCTGCGGGCGGCGGGTAGTGCTGTCGGACAGTCTGACACTGATCGTGCGGCCTGAAGGGCGGATCGATCCGCGCACCATCCCGATCCATCGCCTGCGCACCCAGGATGTGGCCGAAGGGGTCGATCCGCGCGCCGCGATGGAACGGCTGCTGGACTTCGTCGGTCCGCGTCCGGTGATCGGATATTATCTGGAATTCGACATGGCGGTGATCGACCGCCACATCAAATCGTGGCTGGGAACCGGCCTGCCCAACGAACGGGTCGAGGTGTCGGGTCTCTATTACGACCGCTACGTCTCGGCCTACCGGCCCGAGGTCGATCTGTCGCTGCAGGCCATTCTGGACAAGCTGGACCTGCCGCGCCTGCCGCCGCACGACCCGCTGAACGACGCGGTCACGGCGGCGCTGGTGTGGCTGAAACTGACCCAGGTCGAGGGCGGTTGAAATCAGCCGTTCAACCATGTTTGCGGCGTGATCTCGTCCGCAGGCAGGCCGGTTTCCTGCTGGATAATCTGCGTTAGCTCTTTCCAGAGTGCGGGTCGTAGCGGAGCAACACACTGCCGGCGATGGCCAGAGTGTCGAGGCCCGCCTTCATGTTCGTCCGGGCGCGCGCGACAGGCCGCGGGACTCCAGCGCGTTCAGATAATCCTGCCAGCGCGTTGCGTGCTGTTCGGCCAGTTCGCGCAAATAGGCCCAAGTGTAAAGTCCGGTGTCGTGCAGATCGTCGAAGCGGATCTTCACGGCGTAATTGCCGACCGGCTCGATGCCGATGATCCCCACATGCTGCCGTCCGGAGACGATCTTCTTCTGTCCCGGCCCGTGCCCCTGCACCTCGGCCGAGGGGCTTTCGACACGCAGATACTCGGCCGGCAGATCGCAGGCCGTTCCATCCGCGAACACGATGTGCAGCAGGCGCGTCGCACGCACATAACGCAGTTCGCGTGGCGGGGCGTCCATCGGCGGGTCAGTCGATCCGGCGCGCCTCGTCGGGCAGCATGATCGGGATGCCGTCGCGGATCGGGAAGGCCAGTTTCGCCTTGTCGCTGATCAGTTCATGCGCGGCGCGGTCGTAGCGCAGCGGCCCCTTGGTGACGGGGCAGACAAGAACCTCGAGCAGTTTTGGGTCGAGGGAGGGCTGTTGCGTGTCGCTCATCATCGGGTCTCAGGAAAACAGCAGCGCCGAGAGTTTGCGGCGCGCATCCATGGTGGCGGGATCCTCGAAGCCCCAGGCCTCGAAGAATTTCAGCAGTTGCTGGCGCGCCGCCTGATCGTTCCAGGCCTTGTCGCGGTGGATGATCTCCAGCAGCGCCGCGGCAGCGTCGGCGCGGCGGTCCATGGCGTTCAGCGCCGTGGCCAGGTCGTAACGCGCCTGATGGTCGGCGGGGTTTTCGGTCAGCCGCGCTTCCAGCGCCGACAGGCCCGCCGCTGCCGCGCGCCCTTCGGCGGCCAGCGTCAGTGCGGCGCGGGCGCCGGCTACCTCGGGGTGTTCGCGGGCCTTTTCGGGCACCTGTTCCAGTGCCTCGCCGGCCTGTTCTTCCTGGCCCATGGCGATCAGCGCGCGGATCAGCCCGCCCCAGGCATCGCCGTTCTCGGGCTCGCTTTCCAGCACAGCCGAGAACAGACCGGCGGCCTGCTCGGGTGTGCCCGCTTCCAGCGCGGTTTTCGCCTCGGCCAGCAGTTCGGCGGACGGCATCGCGCCGCCCGCGGCCCGCAGCAGATTCTCGATGAACCGCTTCACTTCGCTTTCCGGCAGGCCGCCCTGGAACAGGTCGGCGATCTGCCCCTGCCAGAACGCGGCCACCGTCGGCACCGACTGCAGCGGCAGGCCCAGTTGCGCGAGCTGCTGCACCAGTGCCTGGTTCTTGTCGATGTCGATCTTCACCAGCTTGACGCGGCCCTGCGCGGCGCGGACCACCTTTTCCAGAATGGGGGTCAGCTGTTTGCACGGGCCGCACCACGTTGCCCAGAAGTCGACCAGCACGGGCACATGGCGCGAGGCCTCGACCACATCCTGCATGAAGGTGGCCTGGCTGCCGTCCATCACCGGATCCGCGCCTCCGCCCGGGGGGGAGGTGTTCTGGCCGATCAGAGTGTCCATCGTTGCTGTTCTCTCCTGCAAGGGCGGTTCCTGTAGATGCGTCTTTTAACGGCAGATACAAGATGTGTTCAGTTATTCTCCACCCTCAGGGCGGTAAAATCGACCATTTGTGGTTCATGCCCCGTATGTGCCAGAAAGCGCAACAGATCCGCTGGCGCAATGGCTGTGGTCATCGTGTTGACCAGCGGATGATAGTTCAGCAGGTCATGCCCGTCGATCATTTCCTGGTCCAGCACCACGTGCACCGCATGTGTGGTGTCGTGCACCAGCCCGAATGGGGTGACGGAGCCGGGCTGCACACCCAGCAGGGCGGACATGTCCGCCGCACTGCCGAAAGACAGCCGTCCCAGGCCCAGAAACCTGCTGAGTGCCCCCATCGGCACGCGCAGGGCCGCATCGACCACCGCCAGCACGAATTGTCCCCGTTCGGAGCGCAGAAACAGCGACTTGCAATGCCCGCCGGGCAGCACCTGGCGCACGCGCAGGCCGTCGGCGACCGTGAACATCGCCGGATGGTGATGCGTGGTGGTCCGGATCTCCAGACGGCCGAGCAGCGCAATCAGGCTGTCGGGTGTCTGCAGGGGGGTGTTTGAAACCGGGATCATGGCCGGAAACTAGCCTTTTGAGACAACTTTCGGCCAGTATGCGAAAAATTTTCCCGTCCGTGCTTGCATTCCCCCCTCAGTCCGCATAGAAACCGGCCCCTGACTGGAGTGCGGGCGTAGCTCAGGGGTAGAGCACAACCTTGCCAAGGTTGGGGTCGAGGGTTCGAATCCCTTCGCCCGCTCCATTCTTCTCTCTCACAACCTATCTCTCCCACCCGGTGCGTCGCGCCAAGGCGCAGGTTTGGCCGGGGTTTGCGCGTGGGCCTTGATGGTTTGAAAGCGCAACCAGCGCCGGATTTCGGCCGCGGAGATCGCTGCTTGATGTCAGCGATCCGACCGTCCGGGCACGTCATCCCGCCCGGCATCGTTTCGAAATGGTTATATTCTCCCGTTGTCCGGCACGGGGCGATCGCTGGAGCGACATCGTCCGCTGGGTCGTTTGGGCGCGCTTTAGATGATCTGGAAGCGTTGATTCTCAATGCGTCGGCAACGTTCACGGCACGGTGAGCCTGACATGAAATATCGGACCGCAGTATAGCTATCTGTTCGACGGCAGAAAAAACGTCTGATGGAAATAGGAACGAAGGGCCTCCATGGCCGGCGTGAACTGTATGCCGCGGCGCCAGGCAAGCCCTACCTCCATGGGCGGGATGGGTTCGGTCAGCATGATCGTTTCGATTCGTTTGCCCTCGAGCGACCAAGGGCGCAGCACCATATCCGACAGAATGGCCACCCCCTGACCGTCGGCGACGAGCGAACGGACCGCTTCGACCGACGACGTACGCAGCCTGACGTTCGGGCGATAGGGGGTCGTGCTCCAGTAACGGACGACGGTGTGCGCGGCTTCGTCGACCGTCAGCATGATGTAGGGCTCGTCCGCAACGTCCTTCAAACTTACTGTTTCCTGCGACAGAAAGCGGTGCCTGGCTGGAATCCACAGGCGGCGGCGTGAGCTCATCAGTGTTTCGGTCGTCAGGTCGGAGTTGATGACGTTGGAAGTCAGCAGAACGGCCATGTCGTAACGGTTGGCCAGCAGCCCTTCTTCGATGGCTTCACGATTGAGCTCGACCAGTTGAATCTCGAGATTCGGCCAGGCACGCCGGATCCGGCCGAGGTGATGTGGCAGGAAATACCCCATCACAGTGTAGGTCGCAGCGACTGTCAGTTGCCCGCAGAAATCGTCTGCCGGCAGAAGCTGCGTTACGGCTTCATCGACCTTGTTCAGAATGTCGTAGGCGTGGAAAAGAAACTGGCGTCCGGCAACTGTCATCTCCATGCCTTGCGCCGAACGGTGGAACAGTTCCGTGCCGATCACCTGCTCCAGATCCTTGATCGCCGTGGTGACCGCCGATTGCGAGATGCTCAGCTCGATTGCCGCCTGCGAGATCTGGCCGCGCTCTGCTGTGGCGACGAAGTAGCGAATCTGGCGCAGGCTGACCGACATTCAGAGGCCCTTCTTATTTTCCGAAAACGCTATCGCCGCAAATAGAAAAACCGCGATCCGTTCAATTGAAGTGTCCGTTGCATTTTTCCCTCTCTTGCCACGTAACGCCATAGTTTTCTTTGTGTTTCGGAAGCAATGCAACTTTGTGGCGAAAGTGACATCAAAAAATACGATACGCGTGATTGTAAAATAGAAATTTTAAACCCATTGGCTCCTCCTCTAACCTGTCAATCAACCCGAAGATATCGGGGGTCGAAAGGCCCCCCAAAAGAACCCGCCAAGGTTTAGGGAGGATATGTTGCCGCTATCGACTGTCGATATTAATTGCGACATGGGCGAAGGCTTTGGCCATTGGCATCTTGGCGATGCGAATGATGCTGGCCTGATGCAGATCATCAGTTCGGCGAACATCGCCACCGGCTTTCATGCGGGTGACCCCAATCTGATGGATGCGACGGTCAGGCTCGCTGTCCAGCATGGGGTCGGGATTGGTGCGCATCCCGGATATCGCGATTTGTACGGCTTCGGGCGGCGCCGGATCAATGGCTCCAGCGAAGAGATCATCAACGATATCATCTATCAGATCGGGGCGCTCCGCGAATTTACGCGGCGTCATGCCGGCAGCCTTCAGCACGTGAAGCCGCATGGCGCGCTTTATATGGAGCTTGCCGCGAACGAAGAAATGTCGCGCCTGTTCGTCGAGGCGATGCGCACGATCGCGCCCAGCACTTTCATATTCTGTATGGGAATGTCTGAAACGTATCGCGCTGCGATCGATGCCGGGCATCCGGTTGTCCGTGAATTCTATGCGGATCGTGACTATGACCGTTCGGGATCGATCGTATTTGCGCGTCGGGTTAACCGGCTGGATGCCGGCGCCGTTGCCGACAAGGTGCTGCGTGCCTGTAAGGACGGCAAGGTGAGAACCGTCGAAGGTGACGACATCGACATCGAATTCGAATCCGTCTGCTTTCATTCCGATACACCGGGCAGCTTTGATATGGCGCAGACGATGCACAGAGCGCTGATCGCGGAGGGTATCAATATTACGCCACTGTCCGGGGCAAAACAAAAACAGCAGCGGGGATGAAAATGAAAATTGCAGAAATCAGAACAGTATTGCCGGGCGTATTCTATCGCCGCCCATCTCCGGACAGTGCGGTCTTCAAGAACGACGGTGATGCGGTGGTGCCCACGGATGTGATCGGGCTTATCGAGGTGATGAAGTCCTATCACGAGGTCGCTGCCGGGGTCAGCGGGTCGAACATCAAGTTTCTGATCGAAGACGGCGATGCGGTGATGGCGGGCCAAGTCCTGGCAGAGGTCGAATCGTGAAAATCCGTTCGGTGCTCATCGCCAATCGTGGTGAAATTGCCGTGCGTATCAACCGTGCGGCCAAGGCGCTCGGCCTGCGCACGGTCCAGGTCTACAGCGCGGCCGACGCGGGATCGCTTGCCGTTCAGCTGGCCGATGAAGCCGTCGAGATCGGCCCTGCGACGCCAAAAAAATCCTATCTGAATATCGCAGCGATCATCGATGCGGCAAAAAATACTGCGGTTGATGCCGTTCATCCCGGTTACGGCTTTCTGGCCGAAAATGCGGATTTTGCCGAGGCGGTCGTTGCGGCCGGTTTGAAATTTGTCGGGCCGGATGGTGCAGCGATCCGGTTGCTCGGCGACAAAACCGCCGCGCGTATGCAGGCGAGGGAGGCGGGCGTTCCGACCGTGCCCGGCAGCGAAGGGCGCGTCAGCGGTGTGGAAGAGGCCGCTGCGGTTGCCGCGCAAATCGGTTTTCCCGTCATGATAAAGGCGGCAGCCGGCGGCGGCGGGCGGGGCATTCGTATCGTTGACGATCCCGAGGATTTGCAGCGCCAGTTTCCACAGGCCTCGGCCGAGGCCGCTGCAGCGTTCGGCGATGGTGGACTCTATATTGAAAAATCCATCCGGAACGCGCGCCACATCGAAGTGCAGATCATCGGCGACGGGAAAAATTTCGTGCACTGTTACGAACGCGAATGTTCGTTGCAGCGGCGCCGTCAGAAAGTCTGGGAGGAAGCGCCGGCCATCGGTTTGCCGGATGCGGTGCGCCGGCGTCTTTGCGATAGTGCCGTCGCGCTGGCGCGTTCGGTCGGCTATTGCGGTGTCGGGACGGTCGAATACCTCTACGACGCAGACAGTCAGGAATTCTATTTCCTGGAAGTCAACACCCGCATCCAGGTCGAGCATCCGGTCACTGAAATGATCACCGGCTTCGATCTCGTCCAGGAAATGCTGCGCATCGCGGGCGGAAAGCCGCTTTCCATACGTCAAGAGGAGATATCCGTCTCGGGTCACGCCATCGAATGCCGGATCAATGCCGAAGACCCGTTCAAAGGATTCATGCCCTGGCCGGGCCTGGTATCGAAACTCGTCGTGCCGCAAACTGAGAACGTTCGCTTCGATACCATGCTTTTCGCCGGCTATACGGTCCCTGTGTTTTACGATTCCCTGCTGGGGAAGCTGATCGTTCTGGGTGCCGATCGCGCGGATTGCCTGCAACGGCTGAGAGTAGCACTGGAAGAACTGAAGATCGAGGGCATCCAGACGACGATTCCCCTGCATGCGGCACTTGCGGGTGATCCTGGGATCGGTGCCGGCCGGTTTCATACGCGCTTTCTTGAAGACTGGATCGAGACGAAATTCACGACCCCATCGCAACCCGCGGCTCTTGTGCAGGAGGTGGTGAGTTGAAGAACCGGTACTCATTCGGTGGGGACGAACATCTGTTTGTCGAATGCGATGAATCCATGTCGCTGGAGGCTTTCTTCAAAAGCCTGTCGATGACCAATGCCATTCGCCAGGCGGGTATCAAGGGGGTTACCGAGATCTGCCCCGCCAATGCATCTTTCCAGATCAAATTCGACCCGGACAGGATCAAGCCGCAGGACATGCTGGCGGAAGTCCGCGCGATCGAGGACGTTGCGGACAAGGCCGAACCGGTGATCAAAACCCGTATCATCGAGATCCCGGTCTTCTACGAAGATCCGTGGACGCATGAAACACTGATGAAGTTTCGTGAACGCCATCAGGATCCTGACTCGACCGATCTTCAGTATGCGGCGCGGGTCAACGGTCTTGATTCGGTCGACAGTTTTATCGCGGCGCACAGTGGATCGCCGTGGTTCGTTTCCATGGTCGGCTTCGTCGCCGGGCTGCCCTTCATGTATCAGATGGTCGATCGGCCACGGCAGCTGCAGGTACCGAAATATCTGCGGCCGCGCACCGATACGCCGAAACTGACGATCGGTCATGGCGGGTGTTTTTCCTGCATCTATTCGGTGCGCGGCGCCGGTGGTTACCAGATGTTCGGTATCACGCCGCTGCCGATTTTCGATCCGGACCAGAAGATCAGTTACCTCCGGGATTTCATGGTGTTCTTTCGTCCCGGCGACATCGTCAAATTCAAACCGATCGGGCGCGACGCACACGATGCCATCGCCGCCGATATCGAGGCAGCGCGCTATGCGCCGCGCATACAGGATGTGGTTTTTGATCTCCGGGAATTTCAAGCGGATATCGACGGCTACAATGCCAGGCTGGAGGGCGTGATCAATGGCCGTTAAGGTGATCAACCCCGGATTCGTCACCACCGTTCAGGACCTCGGCCGCCCGGGGTACTTTCATCTCGGCATTCCCATCGGTGGCGCGATGGACCGGCTGGCTTTACGGGCGGCAAACATGCTGGTCGGCAACGATGAAGGGGCGGCCTGTCTCGAAGCGGTGTTCGTCGGGCCCGAGCTTGAATTCATGCAGGATGCGACGATCGCCGTCACCGGCGCCGACATGCCCGTCATGATCGGTGGCGAGGAAAAGCCCGCCTGGACGGCGCTGGCGGTGAAAGCCGGCGAGACGCTGCGGTTCGGCGTTCTGAACAGCGGGGCGCGTATCTATATTGCGATTGCCGGCGGCATCGATGTGCCGATGGTGCTCGGCAGCCGGTCGACTTACGGAATCGGTGCCTTGGGTGGTTACAAGGGGCGCCCGATCGCCAGTGCGGACGAACTGCCGATCGGGGTTGCCGGGCAGGCAAAGGAAGGGCGTTGTGTGCCGCAAGAGCTGCGCCGCCGCCCGGACACACCGGCCAGATTGCGCGTCGTCACCGGCCTTTACTGGCATCGGCTGCGGGAAGAAACACGCGACAGTTTTTTTGCCGATCAGTGGCGGGTGGCATCGGAAGCGGACCGCATGGGGTATCGTTTCCGGGGCGGGCGTCCGCTGCAGTTCGTCGAACGCGAGCCGCCCTTCGGGGCGGGGGCGGACCCGTCCAATATCGTCGACAGTTGTTATCCCTATGGGTCGATCCAGGTGCCGAGCGGCAGTGAACCGATCATTTTGCATCGCGATGCGGTTTCGGGCGGCGGTTACTTTATGCTCGGTACGGTGATCTCGGCCGATATGGATCTGATCGGGCAGATGCAGCCGAACATGCCGACACAGTTTGTGCAGGTCGATATGGAGTCCGCCTTGCAAGCGCGCGCGGAGCGGGCGGCGCTGCTGGAACGGATCCGAAGTGCATTGGCGTGATGCCGGGCGCGCTTGCCCGGCGGCGATCGGGAAAGTGATGCCCCAATAACATAAAACAACCGCACGGAATGGAAACCGAAAAGAAAGAGAGGAAGCGACATGGCAGGCAGAATATCGGAACTGGAAGCCGGTATCGAAGAGGACACGGACTATTCGAACAGGGCCGTTCCAGCAGATGCGCGGATTCCAAAAATGGCACTGACCATGGCCTGGTGGGCCGTGTGCAGCGCCGTTTTCTATATTGTGGTCGGCGCGGCTTTGGCCATCGGGTTCGGTACCAAAAACGCCATCATCGGTATGGTGCTGTCGGTGGCTGCCTATAGCCTGATCAACGCCGTGCTGAGCCGTTTCGCCATTCGCACCGGCCTGTCGGTTGCGCTGTTCTCGCGCGTGCTGTTCGGCAATGTCGGAGCAGGCCTGGCGACGCTGATTTTCTGCGCCACGGCGATCTATTACGCGATCTTCGAAGGGTCGGTCATTGCCGTCGGCATCAACACGATCTTCCCGAGTATTTCCTATGAAGTCGCGGCCTTGATCGTGGTGCTTTATTCCGTGCCGCTGATCTTCGGCAGCATCCAGACCTGGCTCGACAAATTCAACGGCGTGCTGTTGCCGTTTTACATTTTGGGCCTGATTGCCGCGGTCGTTTTCGCCATTGCCGAATACGGCTACAGCGACAAGTGGCTCCATCTCGGGCCTGCAACGGGCGAGCCTGCCGGCGGCTGGTGGTCATGCTTCGTCTATTATATGGGCGTTTGGGTGCTGATGATGTTCACCTTCGATTATGCCCGCTTCGGACGTAAGGAAGATGCCGACTATCATGCGTATTTCAATTTCGGCGCTCCTTTCTATGTGATGGTCTTTCTCGTCAGCGGCCTGTTCGGCATGTTCATCATCGGTACCGTGCCGGATCTCGGCACGGTTACGGAAGTAACGGTGCTGCTCGCCCTGCTGAAGCTGATGGGGCTGTGGGGGTTGTTCTTCGTCTGGGTGACGCAGACGCGTATCAACACCGCCAACTACTATCTGGCGACGGTCAACATGGAGGCCCTGGTCCAGCTTTTCGGGAAACTGCCTTTCGGGCGTATAGGGTGGGCCATCGTCGTCGGTATCATCATTTATCTGCTGATGCTGGCCGACGTGTTCGCCTATCTGCTGCAGGCGCTTGCCTATCAGGGGATTTTCGTGGTGGCCTGGGTCGCTGTCGCCATGGCGCATATTCTCGGCGACCGCTATAGCCGGTTTGTCAGCGATGTCATCGAATATCGCGCGAGCCACGTGCCGACGTTCAATCCGCTGGGCTTGGCGGCGTGGTTCTGTGGCGCAGCGTTGGGGATCGCCTTGTATCTGTGGGGTGGCGCCTACGCGGAATTCTCGGCGCCGGCAACGGCGGTTGCGAGTTTCTCTCTCTATGCCGCCGGACTGACTGTTGCCAGACGGGAATGGTTCATCGTCACCGGGTGATGGCGTTCGGGGATCGCTCCGGGTCGCAGGGGCCCGGAGCGATCTGGCCAAGAGGTGGTTCACGCAGCACGATGATGCGCGCCGCGCCGTGCGTGCGGCTATCGATGATGCCGGGCAGGTGCGGATTCTCCTCTGCTGCGACCTCGACGACGACCAGCGCCCCCGGGGCGATCCAGCCGGCGGCGCGTAGCGCGGCAAGCGCACGCGGCGCCAGATCCTGCCCGTAGGGCGGGTCCAGAAACACCAGCGAAAAGGGGGCCGGCGCGGGCGGCGGGCGCGTGGCGTCGGCCACCAGCAGCCGGCACTGTGCTTCGACCCGGCAGGCGCCGATATTGTCACGGATGGCCTTCAGGGCGGCCTTGTTGTTCTCGATGAACGTCACCTGCGCCGCGCCGCGCGACAGGGCTTCCAGCCCCAGCGCGCCGGTGCCTGCGAAAGCGTCCAGCACATGTGCGCCATCGACCGCCGCGCGTCCGGCCCACGGGGCGTGCCAGAGCATGTCGAACAACGCCTGGCGCGCGCGGTCCGCCGTCGGGCGGGTCGCGGCGCCGGGCGGGGCGCTCAGCACGCGGCCGCGCAGGCTGCCGGCGATGATCCTCACACGTGCCCCAGTTGTTCGCGCAGCACTTTCGGCGGCACTTCCTCGACCGCGCCGCGCGGCAATGCGCCGAGCTGGAACGGGCCGTAGGCGGTGCGGATCAGCCGCGAGACCGCAAGGTTCAGATGCGCCATCACGCGCCGCACCTCGCGGTTCTTGCCCTCGCGCAGCGCCACGGTCAGCCAGGCATTGTCGCCCTTGCGAGAATCGATCGCCGCTTCGATCGGCCCGTAGCGCACGCCATCGACTTCGACCCCGTTGCGCAGATCGGCGAGACCGCGTTCGTCGACCACGCCGTACACCCGCACGCGATAGCGCCGGATCCAGTCGTTGGACGGCAGTTCCAGCCGACGCGCCAGTGCGCCGTCGTTGGTGAGCAACAGCAGTCCCTCGCTGGTCAGGTCCAGCCGGCCGACGCTGATCACCCGGCCCATCGCGGCGGGCAGTGTTTCGAACACCGTCGGGCGGCCTTCCGGATCCTTGTGGGTGGTGACCAGACCGTCGGGCTTATGATAGCGGAACAGCCGCGTGCGTTCGGCGGCGGCCACCGGCTTGCCGTTGACGGTGATGCTGTCGGCCGCGGTGACGAAAGTGGCGGGGTGCGAGATCTTCTCGCCGTTGACGCTGACCTTGCCGGCTTCGATCAGTTTTTCCGCATCGCGCCGGCTGGCGATGCCTGCGCGGGCCAGATATTTCGCCAGGCGCTCGCCACGCGGTGTTGTGGGGTCGGTGTCGGGCATCGTTCAGCTCCGGCAGGCGGCGATGAATGCGTCGAAGATGCGCCGATCGCCGGGGTCTATGTGAAATTCCGGGTGCCACTGCACGCCCAGACAGAAACGGTAGCGCGCGTCCTCCAGCCCTTCGATCACCCCGTCGGGCGCGGTGGCGTTCACCGCCGCGTGCGGGCCGGGGCTGCGCACCGCCTGATGATGCGCCGAGTTCACGCGCATTTCCGCCGTGCCGACGATCCGGTGCAGCAGTGTGCCAGGCGTGATCGCCACTGCGTGCCCCGCCTCGTGGCGCGGGTTTTTCTGTTCGTGTTCCAGGGCGCCGGCGACGCTGGCGGGGATGTGCTGGATCAGCGTGCCGCCCAGCGCGACGGCCAGCAGCTGTTGGCCGCCACAGATGCCCAGCACCGGCATATTGCGCGCCAGTGCGCCGCGGATCAGCGCCATCTCGGCCGCGGTGCGGCCTTCCTTCAGGGTAACGGTGGCGTGGCGTTCGCCCTCGCCGTACAGGCCGGGGTCGACGTCGAACGCGCCGCCGGTCACCACCAGACCGGCGATGCGGTCCAGATAGGTCTCGGCCAGCGTCGCGTGGTGCGGCAGACCGACCGGCGCGCCGCCCGCTGCCGCGATCGCTTCGGCGTAGTTCTGCCGCAGCGCATACCACGGGTATTTCGAATATCCGCCCGGTTGTTCGGAATCGAGGGTCAGGCCGATCAGCGGCATCGTCGTCTGGGACATACGTCTAGCTAGACTGGGTTCGCGGTTGGCGGCAAGAAGAAGCCATGAGCGCGAACACGAATTCCGCTACCCCGATGGACATCGCCCTGGCCGAGGCCGAGGCCGCCGCCGCCCGTGCCGAGGTGCCGGTCGGTGCGGTGGTGCTGGGGCCGGACGGCGCGGTGCTCGGCCGGGCCGGCAACCGGGTCGAGGAATTGTGCGATCCTACCGCGCACGCGGAGATCCTGGCGATGCGTCAGGCTGCCCGGGCGCTGGGCAGCCCGCGCCTGCCCGGGTGCGATCTGTACGTGACGCTGGAACCTTGTCCGATGTGCGCGCAGGCGCTGTCGTTCTTTCGGATCAGAAAGCTGGTGTTCGGTGCGTACGATCCGAAGGGCGGCGGGGTCGAGCACGGCGCGCGGGTGCTCGACGCTGCGTCGTGCCTGCACCGCCCCGAAGTGATCGGCGGGGTGCGCGAACGCGACGCGGGCGCACTGCTGAAAGTGTTTTTCACGTCCTTGCGCTGAAACTGTATTCCGCATGCGACGATACGCGTTCGAAAACGAACGGCCGGTATCCGTTCGCAGGTACCGGCCGTCGTGTCGGTCATCCGGGCGGTTTCGCCCGGATCGGTCGTCTTAGCGCTGGATCAGCAGGTTCAGTCGCTGCAGGATCGGCCGTTCGTCCGCGATGGTCTTCATGACCGAGGCGGTATAGGCGGCGCTGTTCAGATAGTTCGGCAGCAGATCGAGCTGTTCGAACAGGTTCTTCACGATGGTGTCCTGCAGCGCCACTTCGAAGGCAGCGTCCAGTTTGGCGACGATGGCGGGGTCCATACCCTTGGGGCCGCCGACGCCGAACGGCGAGGTGACCACCATGTCGATGCCGCATTCACGCAGGGTCGGAGCATCGGGGAACTGGTGGATGCGCTCTGGCGTCCACACGCACAGCAGGCGCATTCTGCCGTCCTTGACCAGCGGCGCCCAGCCCGTCACGTCGGCCGAGCACATGATCGACTTGCCGAGCACGGCGGTGTTGGTTTCGGCCACGCCGCGGAACGGCACGTGCAGGAATTCCAGCCCGCGATCGACGGCGATCTGTTCCATGGTCAGGTGCAGGCTGGTGCCGACGCCGGGCGTTCCGTAGGTCAGTTCGCCCGGATGTTCCTTGGCCCAGTCGAGCATCTGCTGGAATGTCTGGAATGGCGAATCCTTGTGCACGACGACACCGAACGTGTAGCCGGACAACTGCGAGATCCAGGTGAAATCCTTTTCCGGATCGAACCGCGCGCTGTTGATCATGTACGGCATGCGCAGCACGCCCATCGGCATCTGCGAAATCGTGTATCCATCGGGCTGGGCCTGCGTTGCCAGCATCTGCGCGCCCATGATGCCGCCGGCACCCGAACGGTTGTCGGCGATCAGCGGCTTGCCGAGCACCTTCGATGCCGCGTCACCGATCGCGCGCATCACGATGTCCGAGGCCCCCCCGGCGGCCCAGGGGACGATCATGCGGATCGTCTGGCTGGGATAGTTGTCGGCACGCACAATGCTGGGCATTGCCAGAATGGAGGATGCTGTGGCGATCAGACCACGGCGCGTCAGGGTGGTTTTGGCGATCATATAAAGATTCCTTCAAAGCCGCTGCGTGTCGGCAACTAACAGTTGCAATATTACACTACTTTGTGAATTTGAGAAATCATCCGCCAAATAATTCCTGTGGCCGGCGAAAAATGGAATCCTTCGCCGGCGCATATCTCGTTGATCGGAAGGGTCTTACTGGCGGACCAGCAGGTTCAGCCGGCGCAGCAGCGGCAATTCCGTTTCGATTGCGTTGCGTGTGGCGACGGTATAATCGGCGCTGTTCAGGTAATCCGGGAACTGGTCGATCCGTTTCAGTACGTCGATTATCATCGGGTCCCTGATCGCGGTGGCGAATGCGCCATCCAGTTTGGCGACGACGGCGGGATCCATGCCCTTGGGTCCGGCGACACCGAACGGCGAGGTGACCACCAGGTCGATGCCGCATTCACGCAGGGTCGGCACATCGGGGAACTGTGCGATGCGCTCGGGCGTCCATACGCACAGCAGACGCATCTTGCCGTCGAGTACCATCGGCGCCCAGGCGGAGCTGTCGGCCGAACACATGATCGACCCGGACAGCAGCGCGACCATGTCTTCCGCCACACCGCGGAACGGCACGTGCAGCAGTTCCAGGCCGCGGTCGGCCGCGATGCGTTCCATGGTCAGATGGATGCTGGTGCCGACGCCCGACGTGCCATAGATCAGCTCGCCCGGATGTTCCTTGGCCCAGTCGAGCAGTTCCTGAAATGTCTTGAACGGCGAATCGGCGCGTACCGCCACGCCGAACGTGTAGCCGGTCAGCTGCGAGATCCAGGTAAAATCCGTCAAAGGGTTATAGGTCGCGCTGTTGTTCATGTAAGGCATGCGCAGCGCGCTCATCGGGATCTGGCTCAGCGTGTAACCGTCCGGGCGCGCCTGGGTGGTGAGATAGGTGGCCCCCATCGAACCACCCGCGCCGGGTTTGTTGTCGGTCACCACCGGCTTCCCGAGCACCCGCGCAACGACATCGCCGATCGCGCGCATGGCGATATCGGTGGAACCGCCTGGCGGCCAGGGGACGATCAGGCGGATGGGCTGGTTGGGAAAGTCGCTCTGGGCGCGGAGGATGCCAGGCATAGCAAGGGAGGCGGACGCAGCCGCGAGCACAGTGCGGCGGGTGAGATGGACCATGGACAGATTCCCTACGTTATACCGCCGCTGATCGGCGGCATTCATTCCAAGGCTACTATACGGCTTTATGCGTTGCAGGCAATTTACCGTTTATGAAGAAATTTTCCCGCGGGTTGGAGAGAAGCGGGTGCCGCCGATCCAGCGCGGCGCGGCGGCGGCGTAAGGGCTGCCAGAAAGAACGGACAGGCCCTGTTGGGTCATCGTCCACGTATCGTTCTCGTTCTGCACCAGCGCGTCCTCCATCCGGCGCAAGGCGGCGTGTAACGCCAGATCGCTGATGCTGAACACCGGGTCCAGAACGTGCGATGCCCGCATGATGCCGCCCAGTGTGTTCGCGCCGTCCGCCATGACTTGTAAGGCGGTACGCTCGGAGCGTGCCAGATGATCGGGGAGAGCGGGCCGTTCTTCGAGCAGCCGCATCAGTGCGGCGTTCAGGTGCGGCCACGGCCACGGATGCGCGCTGGCATCGCGCAGGGCGCGTGGGTCTTCGAACGTCGAGAACGTCTGCCAGCAGGCCGACCCGGCGGCGATCCGCGCGGCATCGATGCATTCCTCGGCACCGCGCAGCGCGGCGAGCGCCGGGATGTCCATCGCGCCGAAATGCTGCACGCCATCGGCCGGAACCGCCCAGATCCGCCCATGAAAAACCGGATGCACGAAAGCGTGCAACAGGCGGATCAGCGCGATCTGGTCGTAGACGTCGTGTTCGCACCACAGCACGATGCGATCGTAATGATGGGCGTTATCCAGCGCCGCATATTCCGCTGCGAGGCGCTTATAAACATCGGCGCAACCGGTTTCGTATTCCATCGCCACGAAGCGCGCACGGCGCATCAGAAGGCCGGCGCGGTCGCCGTCGTCCCACGCCGGGCCGTGCCATAACGGATCGACGAAGCTCTGATACACGCCATCCCATCCGGCGGCGGGCAACCTGTCGCGCAGATCGTCGCCGCAGCGCAGATGAAGTGTTTTCAAAGGGCGCGCCAGCCGATATCGCGCCGGCAGAAACCCTGCGGCCAGTCGATCGCGTCGACGGCGCGATAGGCGCTGTCGCGCGCATCGCGCAGCGTCGCGCCGGTGGCGGTGACCGCCAGCACGCGCCCGCCATTGGCAACGATCGCATCGCCCTTCAGGGCCGTGCCAGCGTGAAACACCGTGACGCCCGGCACCGCGGCGGCCCTGTCGAGGCCGGCGATCGTGCTGCCTTTCTCGTAAGCGCCGGGGTATCCGGCGGCGGCCATCACCACGGTGACGGATGACGCTTTCCTCCAGCGCAGATCCACCGACCCCAGCCGGCCGGTACTGGCGGCCAGCAGTGTTTCGAGCAGATCGGCATCGAGCAGCGGGATCAGCGTTTCGCATTCCGGGTCGCCGAAGCGTACATTGAATTCGATCAGTTTCGGCCCTGCCTCGGTCAGCATCAGGCCGCAGAACAGCACGCCACGGAACGGCATGCCCCGGCGCGCCATTTCCTCCAGCGCCGGCTGCACGATGCGGTGCATGGTTTCGTCGCGCAGTGCGTCGCTGAAGGCGGGGGGCGGCGAATAGGCGCCCATGCCGCCGGTGTTCGGACCGGTGTCGCCGTCGCCCACGCGCTTGTGGTCCTGCGCCGCACCCAGCGCAATCGCCTGCGTGCCCTCGCACAGCGCGAAGAACGAAATTTCCTGACCGATCAGACATTCCTCGATCACCACTTCCGCACCGGCCTCGCCGTGGACGCGCGATTCCATGAAGTCGGCGATCGCCGCCTCGGCCTCGGCGACGGTTTCGGCGACCACCACCCCTTTGCCGGCGGCAAGACCGTCTGCTTTCACGACGATCGGTGCGCCTTGTGCGCGGACATAGGCCCTGGCGGCTTCGGCATCGGTGAAGTGACGGTACGCGGCGGTCGGGATCTGTGCGGCGTCGCAGACCGATTTGGTGAACGCCTTGCTGCCTTCGAGTTGTGCCGCGGCGGCGCTGGGACCGAAACAGGGGATACCCTCCTGCGCGCACGCATCGGCGAGCCCCAGCGTCAGCGGCGCTTCCGGCCCGGCCACCACCAGGGTGACGTCGTTGCGGCGTGCAAAATCGACCAGGCCGGCGATGTCCTCGGCGGCGATCGCCACATTCTCGGCCACCTGCGCGGTGCCCGCATTGCCCGGCGCGCACCACAGCTTGCCGAGCAGGCGCGATTTTGCAATCGCCCAGCACAGGGCATGCTCGCGTCCGCCGCCGCCGACCACCAGAACCCGCATTGTGTCTTCTCCTTCGCGCTGCGCTCCCCTACCATGAAACCGACCATGGACGAACCCCGCCAGACCAACACACCCGAATTTTCCGTCAGCGACATCGCCGGCGCCATCCGCCGCACACTGGAAGGCGCGTTCGGGCGCGTGCGCGTGCGGGGCGAAATTACCGAACTCAAGCGCTATCCGTCCGGCCATATCTATCTGAGCCTGAAGGACGAGAACGCCAAGCTGGCCGGAGTGATCTGGCGCGGCTCGGTGTCGCGGATCGGCTTGCAGCCCGAAAACGGGGTCGAGGTGATCGCCACCGGCAAGCTGACCACCTATGCCGACCGGTCGTCGTACCAGTTGCAGATCGACCGGCTGGAATACGCAGGCGCGGGCGCGCTGCTGGCGCGGATCGAGGCGGTGCGCCTGAAGCTGCTGGAAGAGGGGCTGTTTGCGCCCGAACGCAAGCGCGCGCTGCCGATGCTGCCGCGGGTGATCGGCGTGGTCAGCAGCGAGAAGGGCGCGGTGATCCAGGATATCCGCACCACCATCGCGCGGCGCTTTCCGCGCAGCGTGATCCTCTGGCCGGTGCCGGTGCAGGGCGAGGGCGCGGCCGAGAAGATCGCCGCCGCTATCGACGGTTTTGCGGCACTGGCGCAGGACGACCCATTGCGCCCGGACGTGCTGATCGTGGCGCGCGGCGGCGGCAGTCTGGAAGATCTGATGGCCTTCAACGACGAGGCCGTGGTGCGCGCCGCCGCCGCCTGCACGATCCCGCTGATCTCGGCCGTCGGGCACGAGACCGACACAACGCTGATCGACTTCGCCGCCGACCGGCGCGCCCCGACCCCGACCGCGGCGGCGGAAATGGCGATTCCGGCGCGCGCCGATCTGCTGGCGCAGCTGGCGCAAATGCAGGCGCGGCTGCTGAGCGCCACACAACGCGGCCTGAACGAACGCCGCCTGACGCTGGCGCAGGTCGAGCGCCGCCTGCCGGATCTGCCCGCGCTGCTGCGCGAAACCCGCCAGCGGCTGGACGACCGGGGCGAACGGCTGCGGCTGGCGCTGCCCAATCTGCTGGCGGCGCGCCGCGCCACGCTGGACCGGCTGACGGCGCGCCTGCCGCATCCGCGCGAACGGCTGGCAGCCCAACGCGCCGGGCTTGCGCTGGCCGGCACGCGGCTGAACGCGGTACTGGCGCACACGATCACCACGCAAAAGGGGCGGGCGGGCCGCGTGCTGGCGCGCCTGTCCGATGTGCCGGTGCGTGCGCAACTGCGTGAAGCGGCGCAGCGTTTGCAGGGCGTGGCGGCGCGGCTGGAATCGGTGTCTTACGAGCGTGTGCTGACGCGCGGATTCGCACTGGTCAGCGATGCGGCGGGCCATGCGGTGACCAGCGCGGCGCAAGTACAGGCGGGCGCGCATCTGAGCTTGCGTTTCGCCGATGGACAGCGCCAAGTGGTGGCGCAGAACGGCGACGCGTCACCTTCTCCCAAAAAGCGCATATCACCTGGAAAACCGAAACCAAGACAGGATAGTTTATTGTGACACGACAGGCGGCGATGAAGATCAGCTTCGAGAAAATGCTCGAGATGCAGAATTTCGTGAAGATGACCGGCATGAAGCTGCTGCGTGTCGAACCGGGCAGCGCCGAATACGAACTGCCGGTGCGCGCCGACCTGACGCAGCATATGGGCTATGTGCACGGCGGCATGGTCAGCGCGCTGGCGGATACGACGGGCGGCACGGCGGCCGCCGCGACGATCCCCGAAGGCGCCAACATGTTGACGGTGGAATACAAGATCAACTTCATCGCCCCCGCCAAGGGCGAGAAGCTGATCAGCCGCGCCCGCGTGATCAAATCCGGCCGCACGCTGGTCATCACCGCGATCGAGATCTTCGCGGTCGAGAACGGCAAGGAAACCCTGTGCGCCGTGTGTCAGCAGACGATGATCTGCCTGCTGCCGGGATGAGAGCGCCCGCATAAAATAAGCAGGTACCTGCAACTACCCATACAGTCTGTAAACGCATTATGGTGAGTCGCATGGTGGTGCTTACCGAGAACCGGCGCGCAGCGGACTTATGTCCGTGATCACCGGAAGCGCAGGAAAGTGCCGCCAGACGGCCGCCAGAATGTGTTTACCCCGCGGTCACTCGCAGTTGACCATCCACAGCACGCCGAACTTGTCGCGCGCCATGCCGAATCCCTTCGCCCAGAAGGTTTTCTGAAATGGCATTTCCACCTTGCCGCCTTCGGCCACGGCGTTCAGCAGGCGTTCGCCTTCCGCCGTGTCGGCCGGGGTGATGGTCAGCGCATAACCGTGATGTCCCGGGTCGGGTGCGCCGCACATGCCGTCGGACGCCATGATCACCGTCTCGCCGATCCGCACATTGGCATGCAGGATTTTGTCCGCCCATTCCGGCGGGTTCTTGCTGGCTTCGGGGGATTCGCGGTTGCGCATCACGTAGGTGACTTCCGCGCCCAGCTTCGCTGCGTAGAAGTTCAGCGCCTCTTCACAGCGGCCGTTGAAGAACAGATAGATGCCGACATTCATGACTGCTTTCTCCTTGCGGATGCGCCGGTCGTGTGGCGGTTGGTGTCAGGTCTTTCGCAAGTGGCGCGGCGAGAAGGCCATCGCCACCTGCTTGATGACGCCCGAGGGCGGTTCTTCCTGGGTCAGCATGTCGGCGACGGCGCGTTTGAACGGGCGAAGCCGGTCGCCGATGCCCAGCGCCAGCTTGCGCGCCAGGCGGGCGGGCGGGCGGCTGTCGTTGAACAGGCTGACGATCGCGCAGGTGCCGAGATACAGGCCGCGCGATGCGCGATCGTGTTCGCGTTCATAGGCGGCGAGCAGCGCCGGGCTTGCGATGTCGGCACCGCTGGCCAGCGCGGCACGCAGGCGGGTCGCCAGACTGTGCTGGCTCAGCAGACCGAGGTTGAAGCCGTGCGCCGTCACCGGGTGCATGCCGACGGCAGCATCGCCGATCACCGCGAAGCGGTTGGCGACGAAGCGTTTCGCATAGACGCCGACCAGCGGATACACATGGCGCGTGCTGGCCAGTTCCATCTCGCCCAGACGATGGCGCAGGCGGCGCGTGACATCGGCGGCGAATTCGTCCGGGGGAACGTCCTTCAGGCGATTGTGTTCCTGTAAGGGCAGCGTCAGCACCAGCGAGGACATGTTGCCGTTCAGCGGCAGGATCGCCATGGTCTGCCCATAATCGAACCATTCCCAGGCGGCGTCGTTGTGCGGCAGTTCGTGTCGCAGACGGCAGACCATCATCGCCTTGCCGAAATCGCGCATGCTGGCCGGAATGCCGACCATGCGCCGCGTTTCGGAAAACCGGCTGTCGGCGGCGACCGCCAGGCGGGCGCGCAGGGTGGCGCCGTTGGACAGTTTGACGGTCACATTGTCCGTGCCCGTATACAGATTTTCCACCCGGGTGCCGGCGATCAGCGTCGCCGCGTCGCTCGCTTTCATCGATTCATAGGCGGTGCGGCGGATCTCGTGGTTGGGGACCAGATAGCCCAGCGCTTCGCAATCGGTGGATTCGGCACCGATGCGCATGTGGCGTTCGGACGCGCCGTTGAACACCAGCGCTTCGCGCAGTTTCGAGATCTCGTTCGGGTCGATGCGGTCCCACAGGCCCAGTTCGCGCATCAGGCGCACCGAGATGTGGGTCAGCGCGATTTCACGCCCATCGAACGGGGGGGCGGCCAGTACGTGTTCAGGCTGGGTTTCGATCAGCGCGATCCTCGCGCCGCTGCCCGCCATGGCGCGCGCAAAGCTCAATCCGGCAGGGCCGGCACCGATCACAACGATATCGAAATCCATCCGATCACCCCACTTAAGGCTGAAATACAATCCGTGCACAGAAACTGGTATTTTATTAACCTAAATCCACACCAGCCCCAAGCGCTTTCACTGGGCAGGTATTCTCACGTCTGCACAGTGGCTGGCCCGGCGCGACTGCGACAGGATGTCATCCTGCCACATTTAGACCATACAGCTAAGATCAGATATGCGTATGAAAAAGAACGAAATCGGAAAGAACTTTAAGCGCTTCATACTGCTTGGACTGATAACACTACCGCTGGTTGCGTGTTCCGGGATGACCACACGTCAGCAGCGCACATTGTCGGGCGGGGCGATCGGTGCGGCCGGCGGTGCCGCGGTCACCGCGCTGACCGGCGGGCCGGTGTTGCTGGGCGCGGCAATCGGCGCGGCTGGTGGCGCCGTGGTGGGGCATGTGACCAGCCCGCGCCGGTAGCGCGGGGCACGATCCGACCTAGGTTTGCGGCCGACCGAGGTTTTCTTCCTGCACAGGTTCCGGGGTCGGCGGTGCGTTGGGATCGGCGTCGGCCTGCAGCCAGTCGCGCAGGCTGCGCCGCATCTGGTATTCCAGCTCGACGTTCATGTCGTTCATCATCTGCCGCACCATCGCATCGATCGCGGCGCGTTCCTCCGCACCGGCCGGGGCGGGCGAGAGCGTCTGTGTCCGGGTGACCTGCGCGGTGGCGAAGCCGGTGCGCAGCCCGTCGGCCGAACGGACATCCACCCGCAGAGTCAGGGTGCCATCGTATTTCACGCCACTGGATTCGAAGACGCCGCCTGCCGTGCGCTGCGCCGTGATCGACGCGTTCTGGATGGTGACGGTGGCGGTGCCGTCGACGGTGCCGGGCAGCAACCGGTCCTGCACCATGCGGTGCAGCGCGGCCAGCGGCGTGACACTGGCTTGATGATCGACGTTCGGCGCGGCATTGGGGGCGTGCCATTCATCCACCACCGTGACATTACCGACCGCCAGACGCAGCGGTGTCAGGTAATCGAAGGTCAGCGGGCGCGATGTGTCGATCACCGGCCTGTCGCCGTTTCCGGTGCAGGCCGCCAGCAGCAGCAAGGCAGCGAACAGAACCGAACGGCGTGTAGCGGGAAGGACTGGAATCATCGGGCAAACCTTGCGCGTGTGAAACTTCATGACACACCTGACAATCGGCGAAAATCGAGGCGAAAAGAAGTATAGCACCCGGAATTTCAAGATATAGCCGTTATATCTGATTCAGAAATGGATGGCGCCGTCTGCCGGGTATGCAATGTCACGCGGCCGGCCCGGAACGGGCCGGCATGTCGGCGCGCTCGAAACGGAAATCGATCTTGCAGAATTCGCAGGTCATGGTGATGACGCCGTCGATGGCCATATGGTCGAGGTCGGCGTCCGAAAATCCGGCCAGCACACCGGCGAGATGCGTGCGCGAACAGCGGCATCCGTAAGACAGGGGACGCGGCGTGTCGGCGGCCACGCCTTCCTCGTGAAACAGGCGGTAGAGAAGGCGTTCCGGCGGCAGATCGTCGTCGAGCAGTTCGGCATCGGTCAGCGTGCCGGCCAGGGCGAGTGCGGTGCGCCAGGCATCGTCGCGCGCTTCAGGGTCCAGATCCTCGCCGATGCCGCCTTCACCAGCCACCTGCTGTAACACCAGTGCGCCGGCCCGCCAGCCGGCCGGTGTTTCCGTGCAGACCAGGCGCACCGCGCAGCGCAGTTGTTCGCTGGTCTCGAAATAATGCAGCGTTATGTCGGCCAGGCTGGCACCTTCGATGCCGACCACGCCCTGATAGCGTTCCATGTCGCTGCCCTGATCGACGGTGAACGCCATGTAGCCGCTGCCCAGCAGGCGCTGGGCGCTGGGGCGCGGGTCTTTTTCCAGCAAGGCCGCCAGCTTTTCGACCTCGGCCCGGGCATAGCCGCGCAGCGCGCCGGTATCGGTGCAGTCGGCCAGCAGCATGTCGACCGGGCCGTCGCCCTTGGCCTGCAGGCTGAACGTGCCGCGAAATTTCATTGTCGAGGCCAGTGCGGCGGTGAGCGCCAGAGCCTCGCCAGCCAGGCGGGTGACGACGGGATGCGTGTGATGGCGCGCCAGCAGGTCGTCGGACAGCGCGCCCAGCCGCACCAGCCGCCCGCGCACCGGGCTGCGCTGCAGATAGAACGGCGTGACCCCATGCGGCATGACGGTCTGCGGCACGTCGGGGCGGTCGGTGTCGGGAGAATCGGCCATGCGCCTGAACCTTACAGTGGGTTCTCTCCGAGCAACGCCCACAACAGCACACCTTTCTGGGCGTGCAGGCGATTCTCGGCTTCGTCGAACACCACGGATTGCGGTCCGTCGATCACCTCGGCGGTGACTTCCTCGCCGCGATGGGCGGGCAGGCAGTGCATGAACAGCGCGTCCGGCGCCGCTTTGGCCATCAGCGCCGCGTTGACCTGGAACGGCGCCAGCAGGTTGTGGCGGTTTTCCGCAGGGTCGTCGGACATGCTGACCCAGGCGTCGGTGACGATGCAGTCGGCGCCGCTGGCCGCAGCGTCCGGCGTGTGGGTCAGTTCGATCGTCGCGCCCTGCGCCCGTGCCCAAGCGACGGCCTGTTCGGCGGGCGGCAGTTCCGGCGGGGTGGCGAGCCGCAGCGTGAAGCCGAACCGCGCCGCCGCCTCGATCCACGATGTCGCGACGTTGTTGCCGTCGCCCATCCAGGCCACGGTCCGTCCGGCGATGCTGCCGCGATGTTCCTCGAAGGTCAGCAGATCGGCCATCACCTGGCACGGGTGCGAAGCCTCGGTCAGGCCGTTGATCACTGGCACGGTGGCGGCGGCGGCCAGATCGTGCAGTTTGCCGACCCGATCGGTGCGGATCATGATCGCATCGACATAGCGCGACAACACCTTCGCCGTGTCCTCGATGGTTTCGCCGCGGCCGATCTGCATGTCGCGCGCCGACAGCACGATCGCATCGCCGCCCAGGCTGCGGATCGCCACCTCGAACGACACGCGGGTGCGGGTGGACGGCTTTTCGAAGATCATCGCCAGCGTCTTGCCGGCCAGCGGACGGGCCGCGAGGGCGTTGTTCTTGGCCTTGCCGGCCAGGTCGAGAATCCGGCGCAGCGTGGCGGTGTCGTGATTGTGCAGATCGAGGAAATGCCGGGGTGCGGGGATGTCTCCCCGCACCGTTTTCAGAGCTGATGTCATGATTACTTCGCTGCGTTCTTGGCGTTGCCGGGGGTGCAGCGCAGGGCGGCACGCTCCAGCAGGGTCAGGGCTTCATCCACGTCGGCCTCGGTGATGATCAGCGGCGGCGCGACGCGCAGGACGTTCTGTCCGGCGGCCACCGTCAGCAGTCCTTCCGCCAGCGCGGCGGCCTGCATGTCGGCATTGGCGATCGCCGGGCGCAGTTTCAGGCCGAGCAGCAGCCCGGCGCCACGCACGTCCTCGATCACCGCGGGGTGGCGTTGGGCCAGCGCCTGCATGCCTTGCCACAGATGGCGCGCCACCCGGTCGACGTTGTCGAGGAAGCCCGGCGCCAGGACCACATCCAGCACCGCGTTGCCCGCCGTGCAGGCCAGCGGTCCGCCGCCATAGGTGGTGCCGTGCGTGCCGGGAATCAGATGCTTCGCCACATGTTCCTTGGCGAGCACAGCCCCCAGCGGGAAGCCGCCGCCGATCCCCTTGGCCGCCGACATCACGTCGGGTTCGATCCCCGCCCATTGATGCGCCCACAGCTTGCCGCTGCGGCCCATGCCGGTCTGCACTTCGTCCAGCGCCAGCAGCAGGCCGAATTCGTCGCACACTGTGCGCAGGTCTTTCAGAAAGCGCAGATCGGCCGGACGCACGCCGCCTTCGCCCTGCACAGGTTCGATGAGGATTCCGGCGGTCTGCGGACCGATGGCGTCGCGCACCGCGTTCATGTTGCCGAACGGCACCTGGTCGAACCCGTCGACCGGCGGGCCGAAGCCTTCCAGATACTTCGCGTTCCCGGTCGCGGCGATCATCGCCAGCGTGCGGCCGTGGAACGCGCCCTCGAAGGTGATGACCCGGTAGCGTTCAGGATGGCCGTTCGCGGCGTGATACTTGCGTACCGCCTTGATCATGCCTTCGTTCGCTTCGGCGCCCGAATTGCAGAAGAACACCGAATCCGCGAACGACGCCGCCACATGCCGCGCCGCGAGCTGCTCGGCCTGCGGTACGCGGTAGAGGTTCGACGTATGGATCACCCTGGCGGCCTGTTCGGCGATGGCCTTGACCAGGTGCGGGTGTGCATGCCCGAGCGAGGACGTGGCGATGCCCGACCCGAAATCGAGGAATCGTCGCCCGTCCGTGCTCCACAGCCGTGCGCCGTCCCCCCGCTCGAAGGCGAGATCGGCACGGTTGTAAGTCGGCATCAGGGCGGAGATCACGATGTCAGTTGCTCCTGCAGGAACCGGCCGGAATGACCGGAAACCACCACTTTGCTGGGAAAAAAAACGCGCGTCAACGCGGACGGTGCGGGATGGAAAGCGATTGGGTGTGCTGGGATCGTTCCGTTTGCACAGGCAAAGCACGCATGGCAGATGATACGCATGCGTTCGCGTCGCCCCGCCGGACCTGCGCCCACCGAAGCCCAGCTGCACGAGGCGGCGCTGGCGCATCTGGCGCGGTTTTCGGCGACCGAGGCCGGGTTGCTGCGGGTGCTGGAGCGCCGGATCGCGCGCTGGGCGCGGGCCGCGCTGCAGGAAGAAAACGATGCCGAGCGGATCGATGCGGCAAGCCGGTCTGCGCAGGCGGCGGCACGGGCGGTGGCGGCGCGGCTGGTGGCGGCGGGGGCGGTGAACGATGCCGCCTTTGCCGCGGCGCGGGCGCGGCGTCTGGCCCGCAGCGGGCGGTCGCGCCGCGCGATCGCCGCGCACTTGGCTCAGAAGGGTGTGGATGCCGATACCGCGCAGGCGGTTTTGCCGGAAGACGAACTGACTGCTGCGTTAGCCTTTGTGCGCCGCCGCCGTCTGGGGCCGTTCCGGGCGGCGGATGCGTCGGCCGATCCCGATCAGTATCGCCGCGAACTCGCCGCGCTGGCGCGGGCCGGGTTTGCGCACGATGTCGCCGTGCGGGCGCTGAGCATGGCGCGCCCTGAAGCCGAGGACCGGCTGTTTACCGCGCGTTCGACGTGACGCTGTTTTGCTTGCCGGCGTTTTGTGCGATGCAGGGCGCATCATGAAAGATGTCGTCTTCACCAGGGCCGGATTCTGGCGTGGTTTCCGGGCTGGAATTCCGTTGTCTCTGGGTATGATCCCGTTCGGTCTGGTGGTCGGTGTGATGGCGCAGTCCAAGGGGATGACGCTGTTCGAGGCGCTGCTGATGAGCGCCACGGTGTTTGCCGGTGCCAGTCAGATCTTCGCGCTGGAAGCCTGGACGCATCCGGCGCCGATCTTCGGCGCGGCGCTGGCGGTGTTCATCGTCAACCTGCGCATGGCGCTGATGGGGCCGGCGCTGGCGCCGTGGCTCGACCATCTGCGCGGGTTGAAGGTGTGGGGCACGTTGGGGCTGATCACCGATCATGCGTTCGCGATGTCGGTCACCGAGATCCGCAGGGGCAGTCGCGATGCCGCCTATCTGACCGGGATGAGCGTGCTGCTGTGGTTCATCTGGGTGGCGCTGACCGGGATCGGGCACATGATGGGCAGCATGGCGCGGTTCCCGCCCGAGCACCCGTTGTTCTTCGGCGCGCCGGCGGCGTTCATCACGCTGCTGGTGCCGATGTGGCGCGGTCTTGCCGATGCGTTGCCCTGGGTGGTGGCGGCCGTTGTGGCGGTCGGCACCAGCATGGTGATTTCCGGCAACTGGTATGTGGTGACGGGCGCGCTGTCGGGCGCGCTGGTGGGGGCGCTGCGTGTCCGCAACTGAACCCGCGTTCTGGAGCGGTTTTTTCCAGTGGTTCGCGACCGACTGGCGCACGCTGGTCTCTTTCGCGGCGATGACGGCGGCGACCTATGCGTGCCGTGGCGGCGGATACTGGCTGTTCCGCCAGGTCACCCCGTCGCCGTTCGTGCGCAGCATGCTGGCGTTCATTCCCGGCACGCTGTTCGTCAGCTTCGTGGTGCCTGCCGTGATGAAGGGCGGGCCGATGTATGTGTTCGGGGCGGTGGTGACGATCGGCGCGATGCTGTTGACGCGCAGCATCCTGGCATCGCTGATCGTCGGGATCGGCGCCGTGTGGGGCGTGTCGCTCCTGTGACGCGGCAACGGCCGGTCAGGGAACCGGCCGTGTGAAGATGTCTGTCCGGCAGGGCGCTGCCGGCTCAGTCGATCGGATTGCCGGACAGAAAAAGCGCCTGTTCCAGGGCGCGGAAAAACTGCTGGAACGGGGCGGGGTCGCTCAGTGCGCTCTGGCCATACTGGCCGCTGGCGCGCACCGCCGTCTGGTGTGCGCCGTGCTGGCGTGTGGTGACGGTCATACGCAGCGTATAGCCGTCGCGTTTGGTGGCCGACACGGTGCCCAGGGTTTCGTCGGCCCGGTCGATCACGAAGCCGAGATCCTGCAGGGATGCGATGACGGCCCGGAATACCTGCTGGCGGTTCTGGGTGTCGAAAACGCGCGTCGAGATCGCGCGCTGTTCGAGCTGGCTTCGATCGGTCGCCAGCACCTGCTGGCGCGAGTCCAGTTGACAGGCGGCCATAGGCAGGGAGAGGCAGACGGCAAGGATGGCGCGGCGTGTGGTCATAGATCGTGGGCCTGCAGGAAGACGGATTGCGAGAGTTTGTCGAAGAATTGCCGGTAGAGCTGCGGGTCGGTCAGCGTTTCACCGCTACGCGTGTCGCTGAGCAGCGCATCGAGCCGCACGATCTGGAAATTGGCGCGTACCGCCGTGGCGTTGCCGGCCGGCAGCACTGTGACCGTTACGCGGATCTGCTGTGAAGCGGCAGCAAAACGCTGGCGTTCCTTGCTGCCGGTCAGCAGGCCCGAGCCGGGGGCGCTTTCATCCAGCGCGAAACCCAGATCCTGCAGCACCCCGACCGAGGCGCGCAGGATGTTTGCGATATCGCGCGTATCGAACCGGCGCCCCTGGATCTGGCGCAGCGTGGCCGTGCCGGTCCGCGGTGTCAGGGCGGCGGTCTGCTGGCCGGGGGTTGGCGCGCACCCGGCCAACCATGCCCCGAAGGGCAGGGCAACGAGAAGGCGACGGGTCGGCATCGTCAGAACGAACTGGACCGGTACGAATAGTCGCGCACCCGGTTGGCGTTGTCGAACTTGATCACCACCGTCAGGGTGCGTTGCGTGCTGCTGGCCGCTCCGGCGCTGCCGCTGACCCCGAGCAGCAGCGGCAGACCGGCCCCGCCGCTGTTGCCGCTCGAAACCGACTGAGTGGCGATCTTGTCGTAGACCCAGGTTTCGCGGCGCTGTTCGTCGGTGGTGACGATGTTCGGCGCACCGAGCACCTGCGCGACCTCGGCCCCCGACATGCCGACACGGATTTCACGCTGTACGGTGCCCAGGGTCAGGTTACTGCCGGCATTCTGCGCGGCGGCCACGTTTGCCGCGTGCTGCTGCACGCCGGAGCAGGCGGCCAGCAGACCGGCGACGGCGCATGCAGCGATGCGGGCGGGGAAAAGAAGCGGGGAATGAGACATGAAAGGGAAGCTCCGTTCTGCTTTATCCGGGCAGTTATATGCTGGATGTGCCGGTCTGGGTCACCGCGGCTGCGTTGCGCCGGCGGTGACCGCGCCTTCGGGCGATGCCTCCAGCGGGGTCAGCGCCAGCGTCTGGCCCAATGGCGAGAAGACCATGTCGCGGTAGAAGGCGGGGGTGTCCACCTGCTGGCCGCGTCCGCCGTCGATCACCGCGGCGTTGACGCGCAGGGCGGTCTGGCGGGCGCCATGCGCGCTGGCCGTGGCGGTCAGCGTCAGGCGGCCGGCGAATTTCGTGGCGGTCAGGCTGTCGGTGCCCGCCGAGATGCGCTCGAACGTGTAGCCGCGGTCCTGCAGGGTGGATGCCGTGGCGCGCAGGATGCGGCTGCGATCCGGGGTGTCGAAGATGCGGGTCTGCATGGCACGCATTTCCGTTGCCGGCTTGGTGCTGTCGGTGATCTGCGGGGCGGCCTGGTTCCGGGCGGCGCAGGCCCCCAGCGCCAGAACGGCGCCGAGCAGGGCGAGGCGCGGCAGCGTATGGAGAAGCGTCGTGCGCCGGGTCGTATGGCGGATCATGGTCAGTTCCCCTGTGCTACGGTCATCGTCTGGTGGAATTTGTTGAAGAATTCCTGGTAGATCTGGTTTTCAGTCAGCAGTTCGACGCGTGCGTTGCCGTCGGTGCGGCGGACGATGCGCTGGAACGACACGCGCAGCATGGTCTGCCGCGATGCCGCCGGCTGTCCGACGGGGGTGGTGACGATGGTGGCGCGAATCTCCTGTTCGGTATCCCAGCTCGGGGAATGCCCGCCGCCCAGCAGCGCACTCAGGACGGTCAGCGCCACCTGCCCGGCGACTTCACCGGTTTCGGTCGCATCGCGGGTCTTGGTGCCGACCAGAACACCCAGCGGGGACGATGTTTCAGTCAGTGTGTAGCCGAGATCCTGCAAGGTTTGCGTGGCTTCCATCAGCACCTGGGTTTCGGAGGCGTTGAAGGTGCGGGTCTGCGCCTGACGAATCTCGGTGGCTTTGGGTGGCGCGCTGCCCAGCGCCATGGCGGTGGCATTGTGGTCGTACTTTACGCATCCGGCCAGCAGCAGGCCGGCGGCCATCGCACATGGCAAGGCATAATTTGGGTGGAATTTCATATCCGGATGTTCCGCAGATTTCTAATAAATAACCGTTATCCAATAAGTGAGTGCCATTTCTGCTGATTTTCAACAAGGGCGGGTAAAATTGAAAATATTTCAGAACACAAAAAACGCCAGACGGCCGTCAGACGATATGTATACGTTCCGCTGTCGTCGGCTTCCGCATTCAGGTGCGACCGATTATTGCGCCACGTACAGATCGCTGCTCAGTTCTTCCCGTTCAGATGCTGATGCCGCATCGGGTGTGCTTTATACACGCCGAGAATGCGTGTTTCGCGCGAAAAAAACTGTAGCTCTTCCAGCGCCAGTCGCAGGCTCGGCTGTTCGGGGTGGCCGTCGACGTCGCACAGGAACTGCGTGGCGGTGAACTCGCCGCCGACCATGTAGCTTTCCAGCTTGGTCATGTTCACGCCGTTGGTCGCGAACCCGCCCAGCGCTTTGTACAGCGCCGCCGGCACGTTGCGTACCCGAAAGACGAAGGTGGTCACGCAGTCCGGCGCGTCGTGCGGCGGGATCTGCGGTGATTTCGACATCACGTAAAAGCGCGTGGTGTTGTGGTCCTCGTCCTCGACATTGCGGCGCAGGATGTCGAGACCATAGATCTCGGCCGCCAGCGACGAGGCGATCGCCGCGTCTTCCAGGTTGTTGCGTTCGGCGATCATCTGCGCGGCGCCGGCGGTGTCGGCCTCGATCACCGCGGTCAGATTCAGTTCCTTCAGGATGCGCAGCACCTGTCCCAGTGCCACCGGGTGCGAATGGGCGCGCTTCAGTCCGGCAATCGTCGCGCCTTTGGGGGCCAGCAGGCAGTGTTCGACACGCTGGAACTGCTCGCCGATCACGTTCAGGCCGGAATCGGGCAGCATGCGGTGAATGTCGGGCACTCGCCCGGCCAGCGAATTCTCGCATGGCAGCATGGCGAGTTCGGCGCGGTCTTCATGCACGGCGGCGATCGCCGCCTCGAAGCTGGGGCAGGGCAGTGTCGTCATGCCGGGATAGGCATTGCGGCAGGCAAGGTCGGAATACGCGCCGGGAGCGCCTTGGAATGCGATGACGTTCTTCATGGGTTATCCGTGTTTCGGGGCCAGTTCGCGGCGCGCGCGTTCGAGGTCTTCCGGGGTGTCGACGCCGAACGGCGCATGATCGACGCGCGCGACGTCGATGCGCATGCCGGCTTCCAGCGCGCGCAGTTGTTCCAGCTTCTCGCGCTGTTCCAGCTGGCCGGGCGGCAGGCGCACGAAATGCTCGAGCGCCGCGCGACGATATACGTAGATGCCGATATGGTGCCACAGCGGGCCGTCGCCGCTGGGGATCGCGGCGCGGCTGAAATACAGTGCCCGCGCCGTGTGCCGGTCGTCGTGGAAAGCGCAGGCGCATTTCACCACCGACGGCGCTGCGGCTTCCTCGGCGCTGCGGATCGGGGCGACCAGCGTGCCGATGTCGACGTTGAGATCGAGCATGGTTTCCAGCGCGGTCCGGATGTAGCCGGGCGGCAGGGTCGGCAGGTCGCCCTGCAGGTTGATCACCGTGTCGTAGATACGGCCGGGGTCGTGCCGGGCCAGGGCTTGTTCGATGCGGTCCGAACCGGACGGCAGCCCCGGGTCGGTCATGGCGGCGATACCGCCGGCGATCTGGACGGCTTCGGCGATCTCGAGGTCGCCGCAGGCCACCATAACCGGCGCGATTCCGGCTTCGCGGGCGCGGTCCAGCACATGGGCGATCAGCGGGCGGCCGTGGATGTCGGCCAGGGGCTTGTCGGGCAGGCGGGTGGCGGCCATGCGGGCCGGAATGACGATAATCGGCTTCACGAAACTGTCTATCCTTGGCAATCGCGCAGCAATCATCCGCTGGACGGGTTGAAGGGATGAGGGCGTTTCCCTATGCTGTCCGCAGCTTACGTGCGCCGGTTCCGGGGAGCAATGCTCTGTCGGCAGGCGCGATGTTTTGTATTGGGGTGCTGGCGGATGATGGAACTGAACAAGGCGATAGCCGCGGTTCTGATTGCAGGGATCGTTTTCTTCGGCGCGGGGATGTTCACCACGTTTCTGGTGCATCCGTTACCAGCGCCGGAAGCGAACAAGGTGCTACAGGTGAATACGACGACCTTTGCGCCGGTTGCCGGGGCTGAAGCGCCGGCGGCAGCGCCTGCCGCGGCCGAGGCGGCTGCGGGCACAGCCGCGCCGGCAGCGCCTGCCGCTGCGGCGCCGGCCGCCGCGGCGCTGCCGCCGGTCGGGCCGCTGCTGGCCGCGGCCGATCCGGAAGCGGGCAAGACCCTTGCGCGGCGCCTGTGCGCGACCTGCCATACCTTCGATCAGGGCGGGCGCAACGGTGCGGGGCCGAATCTGTGGAACGTCGTCGGCGGCCCGCACGGCCATGCCGAAGGGTTCAACTACTCCCCCGTCATCAAGGGCATGCACGATCAGGTCTGGAGTTACGAGGAACTGAACCGCTGGCTGGCGAGTCCGCGCGACTACGCGACGGGCAACCGCATGGCGTTCGCCGGTCTGCGCGACCCGAAGCAGCGTGCCGACGTGATCGCCTATCTGCGCAGCCTGTCGGAAAACCCGCAGCCGCTGCCGTAATATGGTTCCAGCCGACTATATAAGTCTGGCGACGGCGCTGGCGGATACCGCCGGCGCCGTTATTCGTCCGCTGTTCCGCGTGGTCCCGGCGGCCGAGGACAAGGCCGATGATTCCCCCGTGACCATCGCCGATCGCGGCGCGGAACGCGCGATGCGCGCGCTGCTGCGGGAACGCGTGCCCGAGCACGGCATCATCGGCGAGGAATACGGCACGATAAATCCTGATGCGGAATGGGTCTGGGTGCTCGACCCGGTGGACGGCACACGCGCCTTCATCACCGGGCGGCCGGTTTTCGGCACATTGATCGGGTTGTTGCATCGTGGCCGGCCGGTGCTGGGGGTGATCGACCAGCCGGTGACCGGCGAGCGCTGGATCGGCGTGGCCGGCGCGCCGACGCGCTTTACCAGCCGTTTCGGCGGTCGGGCGGGGGTGCGGGCGTGTCCGCGGCTGGAACTGGCCGAACTGTCTTGCACCAGCCCCGAGATTTTCACCACACCCCCGCAGCAGCAGGCGCTGGCACGCTTGCAGAAAGCCGCGCGGCGGACCAGTTGGGGGGGGGACTGTTACGGATACGGCCTGTTGGCGCTGGGGCAGATAGATATCATTATCGAACCCGGCCTGAAGATCTGGGACTGGGCGGCGCTGGCCCCGGTGATCGCGGGGGCGGGCGGCCATCTGGTGGACTGGCGCGGCCGGGCGCTGACGCCGGACAGCGACGGCAACGTGCTGGCGGTCGGCGATGCGGCGCTGCTGGAACCGGCGCTGAAACTGCTGGCGTAGCGCGGCCGTGCGTTCGGGGGTGGCGGTACAGGGCGGACGACAGGTATGGTCGGTAACATGAACACAAAAACGTATACACGCAGATCCGGCCTTGCCGTTTTCTCGGGCGCCCTGGCGCTGGGGGCGCTGCCCGCTTTTCCGCGTGCGCAGACGGCTTCTTCCACGGCGGCCCCCACGGCGGCTTCGTCCGCGGCCGTGCCGCGCGTGCATGCGCTGTCGCTGCTCGGCGAACCCGCGCTGCCGGCGGATTACACGCATTTTCCCTATGTGAACCCGAATGCGCCGAAAGGCGGCGAGGTCGCCTATGCCGCGTTGGGATCGTTCGACAATTTCAATCCGTTCATCATCCGCGGCAGCTCGGCCGGAGGCATCGGGCAGATCTGGCAGGCGTTGCTGATCACCAATGCCGACGAGGCCTCGACCGAATATGCGGATATCGCCGAAGCGATCGAAGTGGCGCCCGACAAGACCTGGGTGGCGTTCATCCTGCGCCCCGAGGCGGTGTTTCACGATGGGCACAAGATAACCTCCGCCGATGTGGTCTGGACGTTCGATACGCTGCGCGAAAAGGGGCGCCCGAACTACCGCCTGTATTACGCCGATGTCGATCGCGCCGAGGCCGATGGCCCGCAGCGGGTGGTGTTTCATCTGAAAGATCCCACCAACCGCGAGCTGCCGCTGATTCTGGGCCAGCTTCTGGTGTTGCCGAAGCACTGGTGGGAAGGGCGCGACTTCGAGAAACCGCTGACCGATGCGCCGCTGGGATCGGGGGCCTACAAGGTCGACCGGTTCGAGTTCGGGCGCACGGTGTCGTTCCGCCGCGTGCCGGGCTGGTGGGGTGAAAACCTGCCGCAAAATCGCGGGCGTTATAATTTCGACGTGATCCGGTATGAATATTTCCGCGACGCCAGCGTGGCGTTCGAGGCGTTCAAGAGCGGGCAGATCGACATCCGTATCGAGAACATCGCCCGCAACTGGGCGACCGCCTACGACTTTCCGGCGGTGCGCGACGGGCGGGTGGTGAAGAAGGAATTTCCCCATCAGTTGCCGACCGGCATGCAGGGCTTCGGCTTCAACACGCGGCGCGAGGTGTTCAAGGACGTGCGGGTGCGCGAGGCGCTGACCCGCATGTTCGATTTCGAGTGGATGAACAAGAACATCTTCTACGGGTTGTACACGCGTACCACGTCTTATTTCAGCAACAGCGAATTCGCGTCCTCGGGCTTGCCGTCCGGCGCGGAACTGGCGCTGCTGGAACCGTTTCGCGATCGTCTGCCGGCCCGGCTGTTCACCGAACCGTACACCCTGCCGGTGACCGACGGGTCCGGCAACAACCGCGAACAGATGCGCGAGGCACTGACGCTGCTGAAAGCGGCGGGATGGGAGGTGCGCGAGCGCAAGCTGGTCAACGCCGCCGGACAGCAGATGTCGTTCGAGATCGTATTGTACGATCCGTCGTTCGAGCGGGTGTCGCTGCCCTATGCGCAGTCGCTGCAGCGGCTGGGGATCGATGCGCGGGTGCGCACGGTGGACGTGGCGCAATATCAGCGCATCACCGACAGCTTCGATTTCGACATGACGATCATTCTGGATCCCCAGTCGGAAAGCCCCGGCAACGAACAGCGCGATTTTTTCGGCAGTTCGCGCCGCGACGAAGAAGGCAGCATGAATCTGATGGGCGTCAACGATCCCGTCGTCGATGCGCTGATCGAGAAGATCATCCAGGCGCCCGACCGGGCCGCGCTGATCGCCGCGACGCGCGCCATGGACCGGGTTCTGCTGTGGGGGTTCTACGTGGTGCCGCAGTATCATACCCGCATGCGTCTGGTTGCCGTGTGGGACCGTTTCGGCTGGCCGGAACAGCCGGTGCGCACGGGGATCGACCTGGATTCCTGGTGGGTGGACGCGGCGAAGGCCGCGCGGATCGATGCCGGCCGCAGAGCCCCCTGACGGGAAGCGCTGATGGCAGCCTATATCCTGCGGCGTCTGTTGCTGGTGATCCCGACGCTGTTCGGGATTCTGTTGATCAACTTCGCCGTCGTGCAGTTCGCGCCGGGTGGTCCGGTGGAACAGACGATTGCCGAACTGCGCGGGCGGGGAGTATCGGCGACCGAACGTTTCAGCGGCGGCGGCGGCGAGGCGCGCAACGCGCCGTCGTCCACGCAATCCTCGAGCAGCAGCCAGGAATCCACCTATCGCGGCGCGCGCGGGCTGGATCCCGAGATCATCAGCCGCATCGAAAAGATGTACGGCTTCGACAAGCCCGCTTACGAGCGGTTCTGGACGATGCTGCGGGATTACGCGACGTTCGATTTCGGGCGTTCGTTCTTCCGCGACCGCACGGTGGTCGCGCTGATCGTCGAGAAGATGCCGGTGTCGATCACCCTGGGGCTGTGGTCGACGCTGCTGGTCTATCTGATCTCGATCCCGCTGGGGATCATGAAGGCGGTGCGCGCCGGATCGCGGTTCGACGTGGCGACCAGCGCGCTGGTGCTGGGCGGGTATGCGATTCCGGGCTTCCTGTTCGCGATCCTGCTGGTCGTGCTGTTCGCCGGCGGGTCGTTCGTGCAGTGGTTCCCGTTGCGGGGACTGACGTCGGCGAATTTTTCGGAACTGTCCTGGGCGGGAAAGATCGTCGATTATCTATGGCACGCAGCGCTGCCGACCATCGCGCTGGTGGTCGGTGGCTTCGCCAGCCTGACCATGCTGACCAAGAACTGCTTTCTGGAAGAGATCCGTAAGCAGTATGTGGTGACGGCGCGCGCCAAGGGCGCCGATGAACGCCGCGTGCTGTACGGGCATGTGTTCCGCAACGCGATGCTGCTGATCGTCGCCGGGTTCCCGGCCGCCTTCGCGTCGATCCTGTTTACCGGGGCGCTGCTGGTCGAGGTGATCTTCTCGCTCGACGGGTTGGGGCTGCTGGGCTTCGAGAGCGCGATCCGGCGCGATTACCCGGTGATGTTCGGTACACTGTATATCTTTGCGCTGCTTGGACTGGTGATGAACATCATCGGCGACGTGATGTACACGGTGATCGACCCGCGCATCGACTTCGAGGGACGGTCATGACCCTGTCCCCGATCGCGCGGCGGCGCTGGCAGAACTTTCGTGCCCATCGGCTGGGTTACTGGTCGTGCGTGATCTTTCTGGTGATCTTTTTCGTCACGCTGTTCGCCGAGCTGATCGCCAACGACCGTCCGCTGGTGGTGCGTTATGACGGCAACTGGTATTTTCCGGCGCTGGCCGGTTATGCCGAGAGCGACTTCCTGCCCGACGGTCTGCCGATCGAAGCCGACTACAAGGACGACGTATTCGTGCAGGCGATCAACGCCCGCGGCTGGATGCTCTGGCCGGCGGTGCCCTACAGCTACAACACGGTGATCCGCGGCGAAGCGATGACGGCGCTGCAACCGCCGTCCTGGGGGCATCTGCTGGGCACCGACGATCAGGCGCGCGACGTGCTGGCGCGGGTGATCTATGGGTTCCGCATCTCGGTGCTGTTCGGACTGCTGCTGACGGCGCTGGCCTCGGTGGTCGGGGTGGTCGCCGGGGCGGTGCAGGGCTATTACGGCGGCTGGCTCGATCTGCTGTTCCAGCGCGCGATCGAGATCTGGGGCGCGCTGCCCACATTGCTGATGCTGATCATTCTGGCATCGGTCATCACACCAAGTTTCTGGATCCTGCTGATCTTCATGCTGATCTTTTCCTGGCCGGCGCTGACCGGGGTGGTGCGGGCCGAATTCCTGCGCGGGCGCAATCTGGACTATGTGCGCGCGGCGCGGGCGCTGGGGGTGTCGGATACCCGCATCATGCTGCGCCACGTGCTGCCGAACGCGATGGTCGCGGTGCTGACCTTTCTGCCGTTCATCCTGTCGGGCAGCGTGACGACGCTGTCCTCGCTCGACTTCCTGGGTTTCGGCCTGCCGCCGGGTTCGCCTTCGCTGGGCGAGCTGGTGCAGCAGGGCAAGAACAACATGAACGCGCCGTGGCTGGGGATCACCAGTTTCGTGGTGCTGGGCGGCGTACTGCTGCTGCTGGTGTTCACCGGCGAGGCGGTGCGCGATGCGTTCGATCCGCGCAAGCAGCCGGGCGGTGCGCGATGAGCCTGCTGGACGTCGCCAATCTGGACGTGGCGTTCGGCGAGCGTCTTGTCGTGAAGGATGTGTCGTTCACGCTGGAGCGCGGCGAGACGCTGGCGCTGGTCGGCGAAAGCGGGTCGGGCAAGTCGCTGACCGCGCTGTCGCTGCTGCAACTGCTGCCGCCGGGCGGGGTAAACCCGCGGGGTTCGGTGCTGCTAAACGGCGCGCAGATGGTTGGTGCGCCGGAAAAGGTTCTGCGCGCGGCGCGCGGCGGTGTGGCGGGCATGGTGTTTCAGGAACCGATGACCAGCCTGAATCCGCTGCACAAGATCGGCAAACAGGTCGAAGAGGCGGTGCTGCTGCACCAGCCTGTCTCGCGCGCCGAGGCCCGCCGCCGTGCGATCGAGGGCCTGCAACTGGCGGGTTTCGCCGATGCGGCGGACCGGCTCGATGCGTATCCGCATCAGTTGTCGGGCGGGCAGCGCCAGCGCGTGATGATCGCGATGGCGCTGGTCAACGACCCGAAACTGCTGATCGCCGACGAACCGACCACGGCGCTGGACGTGACGATCCAGATGCAGATCCTGGAGCTGCTGGCCGATCTGCGCGCCCGGCTGGGCATGGCGATGCTGCTGATCACCCACGACCTGTCGATCGTGCGCCGCTATGCCGACCGGGTCTGCGTGATGAAGAACGGCGAGATCGTCGAGGCCGGGCCGGTGGCCGAGGTGTTCGCCGCGCCGCAGCACCCGTATACGCGCATGTTGCTGGAAACCGAGCCGCGCGGCGCGCCGGACCCGGTGCCCGCCGATGCCGCGCCGCTGCTGCAGGCCGAGGACGTGCGCGTGTGGTTCCCGGTCAGGCGCGGCGTTTTGCGCCGCACCGTTGCGCATGTGAAAGCGGTGGACGGCATCGATATCGCGCTGCGCGAGGGCGAAACGCTGGGGCTGGTCGGGGAATCCGGGTCGGGCAAGTCGACACTAGGTTACGCGCTGCTGCGCCTGGAGCAGAGCCGGGGGAGTATCCGTTTCGAAGGGCACGAGATTTCGGGCCTGGCGCGCGGTGCGTTGCGCAGCATGCGGGCGCGGATGCAGATCGTGTTTCAGGACCCGTTCGGCAGTCTTTCTCCGCGCATGAGCGCCGGCGACATCATGGCCGAGGGGCTCGAAGTGCACGAACCCGGTCTGACGCACGCACAGCGCATGGCGGCGGTGGCGCGGACCATGGAGGAGGTCGGGCTGGATCCGGCGATGATGGAACGTTATCCGCACGAATTCTCGGGCGGGCAGCGCCAGCGCATCGCGATCGCGCGCGCCATGGTGCTAAAGCCGCGTTTCGTGGTGCTGGACGAACCGACCAGCGCGCTGGATGTGTCGGTGCAGGCGCAGATCATCGACCTGCTGCGTGGATTACAGCAGAAACACCGGCTGGCCTATCTGTTCATTTCGCACGACCTGAAGGTGGTGCGCGCGATGTCGCACCGGATCATGGTGCTGCGGGGCGGCAGGATGATCGAGGTCGGCGATGCCGCGCAGATCCTGCAGGCGCCGCGCATGGAATACACGCAAGGGCTGATGTCGGCGGCCTTCGCACTGCACGAGGAGAAACGCGGGTGACGCCTTATGAAACCCTGTGCGCGCAGGTGCGGGCGGATCGTGTGCAGATCGGCGTCGACATCCGGCGCATGAACAGCCCCGGCAGTCCGGTGTTCAGCACGCTGGAGAATGTCGGCCCGGTAGGGCTGGGCCTGATCGCAGTATTCGCCGCCCATGCGATATTCGGTGTGTGGGGCGGGGTCGTTGTGCTGGCGGTTTTTCTGGCGCTATGGGTCGGGCTGATCCTGCCGCGCGTGCGCAGCCGCATTTACGATCGTACCTTCGCCATGGCGCTGCAGGATGAAAGCCGGTTCACACTGCTGTGGGCGTGGGGGGCGGTGTTTCTGCATCGCGACGGGGTGTTCTGCCGCGCGCCGCAGGGCGACTGGCGGGAATTCGTCGCGCCGGAGATGTCCGGCTAGATGTTTGTCTGCCGGGCATCTTCACGTAATCGGGTGGAATCACCCGATTACGATCCGCTCTCATGAAAATGGCGGCCCCGGGGCAGGGGCCGCCATGATAGCCGATACGCGGAGTCGTTTAGCCGACGGCGCTGCTGTGCGCGATGACGGGGTCGTTGGCAGGCGGCGGCGGCGCATTCTTCGCGGCAATGATCGCTTCGCCCATGATCGTGCGGAGATCCTTCAGGAAGGTGACGCCGCGCGGCGTGCTGCGCACCAGAACGCTGCGGCGGTCGAGCTGGTCGACTTCGCGGCGCGTCAGGTCGAGTTCAGCCAGACGGTCGAGCGCACGGGTGATGGCGGGCTTCGAAACTTTCAGTTCAGCGGCGAGGCCACGTACCGTATGCGGTCCTTCGCGCAGGTAGCAGGTGAGCAGAACGCCGAGCTGCCGGGCGGAAAGATCCGCACCGTCGCGACGGACGAGGGCAATCGTGGTGTCGCGCAAAACGTCGAGCATCTGATCTGCGGTGAGCATATTGGGCATTGATGTACAGGCTCCTTTTTTCGCCTCCGCGCAAGTATCGCTTGGCGGGCTGGGGGCTTTCCTTACCCGATATGAAGAACTTGTTAATTGATCGATATCAAAACGTACCAACTAAAAAGTAACTTAATAATGAGATTTTGCTCGTTTATTGGCATAGAATTGATACAAAAACGTAAATATTGCGTGGAGCGACTGAAGCTCGGCGCCTTCGGGGCGGCCCGGCCGGGTTGAATCGTTCCAGCAGTATACGTCGATATGCGCCCACCTGGTCGCTGGCGCCAGGAAGCGCTGCAGGTACAGCGCGGCGGTGATCGAGCCGGCCATCGGCTTGCTGGCCGTATTGTTCAGGTCGGCCGCTCCCGATTCCAGCCAGGCATCGTACCCCGCCCACAGCGGCAGCCGCCATAGCGGATCGTGCGCTTGTTGACCAGCCTGCAGAAGGCGGGCGGCGAGGGCGTCGTCGTTGCAGAACAGGGCCGGCAGGTCCGGTCCCAGGGCGACACGCGCCGCACCGGTCAGCGTCGCAAAATCGATCAACAGATCAGGTTTTTCATCAGATGCTTCGGCCAGCAGGTCACATAAGACCAGTCGCCCTTCGGCGTCGGTGTTACCGATTTCCACCGTCAGGCCGCGGCGGGTGCGCACGATATCGAGCGGACGCATCGCATCGGCAGACACCATGTTCTCGACGCAGCCGATGCGCGCGACAAGGCGGACGGGCAGATCCGCCTGCATGACCAGACGGGCCAGCGCCAGCGTGATGGCGGCGCCGCCCATGTCCTTTTTCATGCGCAACATGCCGGCCGCGGGCTTCAGGTCGTAACCGCCGGAATCGAAGCAGACCCCTTTGCCGCACAGCGAGACCAGCGGTGCGTCCGGGCCTGCCGTGCTGCCCTGCCAGCGCAGGGTCGCGACGCGCGGTGCGCGGGCCGAGCCCCGCCCGACCAGTGCTATGGTTGGGTAGGCGGCTTCAAGTGCCGGCCCCTCGGTAACCTCGGCCGTGGCGCCGAAAGCGCCGGCCAGATCCCGCAGGATCTGGGCCAGCTCGGCCGGCCCCAGCGCGTTGGCAGGGGTGTTGATCAGGTCGCGCCCGAGCCAGATCGCTTCCGCGATGTGGCGGGCGGCCTCGGTGCCCGGGGGTTGTACCAGGTGCGCCGGGGCGCGTTTGGGGGTGCGAAAGCCCGCGAATCTGTAGGCCCCCAGGCAGAACCCGAGCACCGCGTCGGCCGTCGCTGCGGTATCGACCGTACCGGCCAGATGCCAGACGCTGTTTTCCGGCAGACCGAGCGCCAGTCCGCCATAGGCATAGGGGCCGGTCTCGTCCCCCAATCCCGCCACGGCGCCCGACAACCCCGCGGTGCCGGGCAGCAAAGCGAGTTCGTGCGCTTTGGCGGCAAAGCCCGTGGCCTGCAGATAGGCGGCCTGTGCGGCGGGAAGCTGTTGTAAAAATCCGGACAGATCCGCCGGACGCACGGTGTGCAGCGGCAGCGATCCAGGGGTCGGGGCCGACAGGGGGAGCGTGGCGGTCATGCAAGCCTCGCGGTTGTTGGCGTCAGTTACCTTTTATAGATGGTTGCCTTTATAGGCGCGGACCACATCGGCCGACGGGCCATCCATTTGCACACGCCCGCCTTCCATCCACAGCGACCGGGTGGTCCAGGTCTCGATGATCGGCAGCATGTGGCTGGACAGGACCAGAATATCGGCGGTCTTCACCAGCCCTTCCAGGCGGGCCTGAGCGCGGGCCAGAAAATCGGCATCGCCGGCCAGGATCCATTCGTCCATCAGCAGGATCTCGGGCGGGATGCTGGTGGCCAATGCGAAACCCAGCCGGATCAGCATGCCGCTGCTGTAGGTGCGTACCGGGATATCCAGAAAGTGCCCCAATTCGCTGAACGTGGCGACGTCGTCCTGCAGGTTGCGCAGCGCCGGGGCGGACAGCCCGTGATACAGGCCGCGCAGACGGATGTTCTCGCGTCCGGTCAGCTCCGGGTTCATGCCCATGTTGGGATCGATCAGGGTATGCACGTTGCCCACCACGGACACGTGCCCGCACGTGGGTTCATAAATACCGGCGAGCACGCGCAACAGGGTGGTTTTCCCCGCGCCGTTATGGCCGATCAGTCCCAGCCGGTCGCCGCTGCGCAGGGTCAGGTTGATGTCGCGCAGCGCCTGCACGACCACACGGCGCTGTGTGTCTTTACCGAACCGGCCGGTGGCGGCGGCCAGCATGATCTTTTTGATGCTGCGGCTGCTGCCGTGATAGAGTGGAAAATCAACCGAGAGATCGCGGATGTCGATACCGGGCTGCACGGCTTAGATCCAGTATGCGATGCGGTTGCGGGCGCGCACGAACAGCCAGCCGGCGGCGGCGCACAGCACCAGGCTGTGGATGAGGGCGGCGCCCCAGATCGCCGCGCTGGGGATCTGGCCGAGCAGAGGCCCGCGCACGATTTCCATCAGCACGAAGAACGGATTGAATGGCAGCAGGTCGGTGGCCAGGATGCCGCTGATCTGCTTGCCGGCCAGCAGGTCGGGGCGCCAGATGATCGGGCTGAGGAAGAAGGCGATCTGCATGATGCTGGCGATGATCGGCGGCATGTCGCGAAAACGCGCGCCGACCATGCCGAATATCAGCATCAGCGCCAGCGAATCGAATGCCCAGAGGACAAGGGCGGGGAGGATCAGCAGAGCCGTCAGAAAGCTGGGCCAGACGTTGAAGATGGCGAACACCACCAGAATGACCGGGATGTTGTGCGCGAGAACCAGAAAGTTGCGGATGATCGCGCGGGCCGCATGCAATGTATAAGGCAGCCGCACGGACCGGATGATGCCTTCCACCTGGACGAAACAGGTCGACGCCTCGTTGACCAGGCCGGTGATGAAGCTCCACAGGACCAGCGACAGCGCCAGGAACGGCAGGTAATCGTGCAGTTCGATCCGGAACAGGGTCGAATAGAGGAACCCCATTGCGCCGACCATGATCCCGGTCGACAGCGTCAGCCAGAACGGCCCCAGCGCCGAGCCGCGGTAACGCAGCTTGATGTCGAGCCAGCCCAGCGTCAGGCACAGACGCCACAGAGCGGCCCCCTCGTACAGATCCACACCTGCCCGGCGGAGGCGTTCGGTCCAGCTATGGGGATTGCACGCATTGTCCCCGCTCATGTGCTGTGCGGTCGTGTATGTGGTCATCAAATCCATAAGTCCCGATGAGTGCCTCGCGATATCTGAAGTGGGGTTGCGGAGCAAGTCCGGGCGATATGGGGGCGCCATACGTGATTGCGATGTTACCACGTGATTGCAACGGCCCCCCCGGTATCGGGGGGCGTCTCGGGTTGTGTCCGTTATTCACGATAGTTGTAGTGCGGCTGGTAGGCCGTAGCCGGATAGGCGTTCGCCGGCGCGATATAGCCAGTCGCCGGATATTGCGCGCCGGGCGCTGCAGTGCCGGGCGCGTAACCGCCGGGCCGGGCCAGGCGCGTGCGGTCGCCGCGTATGATCATCACCCGTTCGCCGATCGCGAAACGGTCTTCGTTGGTCTGTACGACCGAAATCGTCGCGCCGCTGTCCTCACGGAGGATGAACTCGGTCGCCGTGCCGCGGTTGATCTGGTTGTCGACGGCATAACCGATCAGCCCGCCGACGACGGCGCCGCCGATCCCGCCCAGGATGTTCGAGCGGACCCCGCCGCCCAGAGCGCTGCCGGCAACACCGCCGGCCCCGACGCCGACGGCCGTGCCGACGCCCGACGACGGCGATGTAACGACGACATCGCGCATCGAAATGATGACCCCCTGAGACACATAACCCGCGCGGCCGATCGCCGCCCCCGAGTAGGTCGTGTTGGTGTTGGAGGGGGCACAGGCGACCAGGCCGGCCCCGAGGGCAAGGGCAACCGAGGCAATGCGCAATGCATGGAAACCCGTATGCGCCATATCTGAAAACTCCTGAAGAAAAAGCGGTATCATATCATGGCGCTGCGACGGTTGGGTCGCTCGGGAACCATACCTGGAATTCGCATTCACCGTTTCCGAGGGGTCCGGAATTCCTCTGCCGGTCTGTCGTGTCGTCGGGGGCTGAACGCGCCTCTCCGCCATGACCGTTTTTGAAACCGGAAGATGGAGGCAATGGGAAAACAGGATAACTATGAGAGTAGTTAAATTTTAAGTAACCGGCAAGTTAAAACAGTCCGGATCATAACCCTAAAATTTGTATAAATTATATCGGATTCAGTTTATTTCGCCTACGTGCTTTTTATGCCTTGAAAAAGACTTCTTGCCCCTCTAGAGGGTTATCGATGGTTTCTGAGTATCTACCTTAAAGATAGAGGTGGATTCTCTCTGAGTTTGGACGTGCCGGGCGGCTGTCGGTATTACCTGCGTTATTGGCGGTCAACTAAAAGGATATTTGGACAATGCGGTTTCAACCGGTTTCTGTTCTGACTGTTGCCGCATTGGCGCTGCTGGCGGCCTGCGGTACCCGCGAAGGGGCCAATCTGCGATCGGGCGGGGCCAACCGTGTCGCCAGCCGTTATCATCCGCCGGGGCCTCCTGAAGATCCGTGGGGGCCGTATATTCGCGAGGCCGCCGCAAAATACGATGTGCCCGAACGCTGGATCCGCGAGGTGATTCGCGTCGAGTCCGGCGGGCGGACGATGATGGGCGGTACCCCGATCACGTCGGGCGCCGGTGCGATGGGGCTGATGCAGGTCATGCCCGCCACTTATGCCGAATTGCGGTCCCGTCACGATAATCTCGGGCCCGATGCCTACGATCCGCATGACAATATCATGGCGGGAACGGCCTATATTCGCGAGATGTACGAGCAGTACGGTTCACCGGGTTTCCTTGCCGCATACAATGCCGGGCCGCGCCGGCTCGAGGGATATCTGTACGGCAGTCGCGGCCTGCCGCGGGAAACGCGTAATTACGTTGCGAAGATCGCCCCGTACATCGAGGGGATTCATCCGCGCAATCGGGCGGCGCCGGAAGTTTATGCGGCGGCCGCGTTGCCTGCGAACATTCCGCCGGGACCGCGCCGGAGCGGCGGCTATATGTTGGCGCGCAATTCCGGTCGTCCGGCCAGCCTGGCGCTGGCGTCGACGGACCGTGCGCCTGCGCCGATTTCATACCGGATGTCGGACGGCCCGGTGCGGATAGCGCAGCTCGCCCCGCCCGTTCCGACGCCGAGCGGCCCGCCGGCGCTGGTTTCGTACCGGATGTCGGACGGCCCGGCGCAGAGTGCGCAGCCAGTACAGGTCGCGCAGCTTGAACCGTCGGCGCCTGCGCAGGACAGCGCGCCTGCACCCGTTTCGTACCGGATGTCGGCAGGCCCGATCGAAGTGGCCGAGCTTTCGCCGCCGCCCACGGCGCCAGCCGCACAGGCGGCGCGGGACGAAACGCCTGCGTCCGCCGCCAGACCGGCCAATGTGCCGTTCGGTCGCGGCGCCGTGCCGGTGCCGGAGGTGGCGAGTGCGTCGCGCGCGCCGGCCAGCAGTCCGTTCCGTCTGATCTCGACGGCGCAAGCCGACACGCCTGCACCGGCGGCCGCAACGCGCATTGCCGCGACCTCGGGCAGCTGGGCCGTGCAGGTCGGGGCGTTCGCGTCCGAATCGCAGGCGCGCGGCGCCACCGGGCGGGCGCGGAACGGCGCACAGGAATTGTCGCGTGCACGCGCCACGGTGACCACCGTGCAGCAGGGGCGCAACAGACTGTACCGGGCGCGGCTTGCCGGCCTGTCGCGCGAAGCGGCAACGGCGGCGTGCGAGCGGCTCAACCGGGCACGTTCGACCTGTGTGGTGCTGTCCCCGGACGCGCAGGGCTGAACGGCACACCGCTTTCAGCGTATCGGCAACGTTTCGAAAAGCCCCTTCGGGGCTTTTCGCATTTTGGGAGTGATCACGCGCGGGGGGTCTCTTGATCCCGTGACGGTGGCGGCGCATGGTTCTACCCAAGAGCGATGGTATGCATCATTGCTCTTAAGAGTATCCCGGCGATTGGAACATCCAAACAGGCGCCGGAATAAAGGGGGAATAATCAGACATGCCGGCTGATGCTGGAATTGCGGCGGGTAACCGTTTTTCTTCTCTGACGCCGATGCTGGCGCCGCGTTCGGTTGCGGTGATCGGGGCGTCGGATGACAAGACCCGTATCGGCGGGCGGCCGATCGCTTATATGCTGGAGCGCCAGTTTCAGGGGAAACTGATGCCGGTGAACCCGAACCGGGCGAGTGTGCAGGGGCTGCAGGCGTATCCATCGGTGGCCGACCTGCCCGAGGTGCCCGATGTCGGCATCGTCGCCGTGCCGGGTGCCGCGGCGATCGACGCTGTGGAGGCGCTGGGCAAGCGCGGCACGCGCGCTGCAATCGTGTTCACGGCAGGCTTCGCCGAAGTGGGCGGCGACGGCGTCGTCGCGCAGGACCGCATGCTCGACATCGCGCGCCAGTACGGCATGCGCCTGCTGGGGCCGAACTGTCTGGGGGCAGTGAACGCCAACATCAATTTCTATCCGATCTTTACGTCGGCGTTCCAGAACGGCTGGCCGAAGCCGGGCAATATCGGCATCGCCAGCCAGTCGGGCGCGTACGGCACGCATCTGTTTTCGGTGTCGCGCAACCGCGGCCTCGGCGTGCCGCTGGTGGTGACCACCGGCAACGAAGGCGACGTGACGATCGGCGATGCGATCGGCTGGATGGTGGAGAACCCGCAGACCGAGGTGATCGCCGCCTATTGCGAGGGCGTGCGCGAGGCCAAGAGCCTGATCACCGCGCTGGAAGCGGCACGTGCGGCGCACAAGCCGGTGGTGATGATGAAGGTCGGCAAATCGCAACTGGGCGCGTCGGCGGCGAAGTCGCACACCGCGTCGATCGCCGGCGACGATGCGGTGACGGAAGCGGTGTTCGCCGAATTCGGCGTGCAGCGGGCCCGCACCACGGAGGAAATGCTCGACATCGCCTATGCGGCGACGCGGCGCATCTACCCGGTCAACAACACGCTGGGCATGCTGACGGTGTCCGGCGGGGCGGGCGTGCTGGTCAGCGACATGGCGGAAACGCTGGATCTGCCGATGCCGGAAATGCCGGAAGCTGCGCAGCACAAGCTGAAGGAACTGGTGTCGTTTTCCAGCCCGCGCAATCCGGTGGACTGCACCGCGCAGGCGGTGAACGACATGTCTCTGGTCGGCAAGTTCGGCCTGTCGATGGTCGAGGAGGGTGGTTATTCGTCGGTTCTGGCGTTCTTCACCCAGGTCGGCGGCTCGCCCGAGATGGCGCCGAAACTGCGCGAACAGTTGCGGCTGGTCCGTAACGCGCATCCCGACCGGCTCTATGCGCTGTCGGTGATCGCCTCGAAAGAACAGTGCGCCGAATACGAGGCCGACGGATTCCTGTGTTACGAGGATCCGTCGCGCGCCACGATCGCGCTGGCGGCGATGGGACACTATGGCGCCGCGTTCGCCGCGCCGGCACCGTCGATCCCGTCCACGCCGAAGCGCATCGCGCTGCCGACCAGTTCGCCGAGCGAGGCCGAGGCCAAGCGGATCCTGGTTCAGGCGGGGATTCCGGCGGCCCCCGAACAGGCCTGCGCGACGGCCGACGAGGCGGTGATCGCCGCCTCGCTGATGGGCGGCAAGGTGGTGATGAAGATCCTCTCGCCGGATATCCTGCACAAGTCCGAGATCGGCGGCGTGCTGCTCGACGTGGTGGGCGAGGCGGCGATCCGTGCCGGTTTCGCCACGCTGATGGAGCGCGCCGCGAAGCACGCACCCAAGGCCCGCATCGAGGGCGTGCTGGTCGCCAAGCAGCTGTCCGGCGGCGTGGAATGCATTCTGGGCATTCATCGCGATCCGGTGTTCGGGCCGGTGGCGATGGTCGGGCTGGGCGGCGTGTTCGTCGAGATCCTCAAGGACGTTTCGTTCCGCCGCTGCCCGTTCGGCGCGGCCGAGGCCGAGGCGATGATCCGTTCACTGCGCGGGTTCCCGCTGCTGGACGGCGCGCGCGGCCGCCCGAAAGCCGACGTCAAGGCGCTGGCCGAGGCGCTGGCGCGGCTGTCGGTGTTCGCGCTTTCACACCCCGAGGTCGCCTCGATCGACATCAACCCCATCTTCGTGATGAATGCCGGCGAGGGCGTTTTCGCCGTCGATGCCGTGATTGAAATTGGAGCCAGCGTATAATGACCGCTACCTATGAAAAGCTGATGGCCTATCCGATTCCGGAAATCCGCCAGACCCTGACCCGCCGTGACACCATGCTCTATGCCGCCTCGATCGGCCTGGGGCAGGACCCGATGGACGAAGGGCAGTTGCGCTTCGTGTATGAAAAGAACCTGCTGGCGATGCCGTCGATGGCGGTGGTGCTGGGTTATCCCGGCACCTGGCTGGCGCACCCGGACACCGGCGTCGATTACGTGAAGGTGGTGCACGGCGAACAGGGGATCGTACTGCACAAGCCGCTGCCGGTGGAAGGCGAGTTGATCGGCAAGTCGCGGGTGACCGGCATCATCGACAAGGGCGAGGGCAAGGGCGCGCTGCTCTACAGCGACCGCGACGTGATCGACGCGAAAACCGGCGATCTGATCGCCACCACCACCAGCACGACGTTCATGCGCGGCAATGGCGGGATCGGCGGGCCGGGCTGCCCGGCCAAGCCGGTGCACGCGATTCCCGAACGCGCGCCGGATGCCGTGGTGTCGCTGACCACGCGGCCGGAGCAGGCGGTCTTTTACCGGCTGAGCGGCGACTACAACCCGCTGCACATCGACCCGGGCGTCGCCGCGAAGGCCGGGTTCCCGCGCCCGATCCTGCACGGGCTGTGCACCTACGGCGTGGTGTGCCACGCCCTGGTCAAGGCGCTGGGCGGGTACGATCCCGCCAGGATGAAGGCGATGGACGGCCGCTTTTCCTCGCCGGTGTTCCCGGGCGAGACCATCGTCACCGAAGTCTGGAAGGCCGAGGGCGCTTTCCGCGCCAAGGTCGCCGAACGCGATATCGTGGTGGTCAACAACGGTAAGGCGGTGTTTGCCTGAGTGCGGAGGCGTTCGCTATGCGCAATTTTGTGCGCATAGCGAACGCTTCGCTGGTCTGCGTCCTGTCACGGTTCTACCCCTAGCCCTTCACGCCATTGGTCCTTCACCACAACGGAAAGCCTGTGCTGCATGATTGACAAGATTGTCCGTACTATTGCCGAAGCGATGGAAGGGGTTCGCGACGGCTCCATCGTGCTGATCGGCGGTTTCGGCCATGTCGGCACCCCCAACGCCCTGATCGAGGGGCTGATCGAACAGGGCGCGAAGGACCTGACGGTGGTCAGCAACAACGCCGGCGTCGGCCGCCACGGGCTGGCGAAGCTGATGGATCTGGGCCGGGTGCGCCGGGTGATCTGTTCGTATCCGCGCAGCGCCGGGTCGGTGGTGTTCGAAGAACTCTACAATGCCGGCCGGCTGGAGCTGGAGATCGTGCCGCAGGGCACGATGGCCGAACGCATGCGCGCCGCCGGCGCGGGTATTCCGGCTTTCTACACGCCGACCGGGGCGGGAACGCAACTGGCCGAAGGCAAGGAACAGCGCGAGATCGATGGCCGCCTGTGCGTGCTGGAACATGCGCTGTACGCCGATGTCGCCCTGATCGAGGCGTGGGAGGCCGATCGCTGGGGGAACCTGACCTACCGGGAATCGGCGCGGAACTTCAACCCGGTGATGGCGATGGCCGCCAAGCTGACCCTCGTGCAGGCGCAGCACATCAGGCAGCTGGGGGAACTGTCGCCCGAACACATCGTCACGCCGGGGGTTTTCGTGAACCGGGTGGTGCATGTGCCCTATGGCGATCCGGCGGTCGAACCGAAAGCGGCGTAAGGAGCACGACGATGGATGTTGCAACGGCTGAAAAACCTCTGTCCCGCGCGCAGATCGCCGCCCGGATCGCGGCCGACATCCCCGAGGGATGGTGCGTGAATCTGGGGATCGGGATCCCCACCATGGTGGCCGATCACGTCGCCGACCGCGAGGTGATCTTCCAGTCCGAGAACGGGGTGATCGGGGTCGGCCCCGCGCCGGCGCCGGATGCGATCCAGCCCTGGCTGATCAATGCGTCGAAGGCGTACATTACGTTGAAACCGGGCGGCAGCTTCGTGCATCACGCCGACAGTTTCGCGCTGATCCGCGGCGGGCACATCGACCTGTGCGTGCTCGGCGCGTTCGAGGTGGCGCAGAACGGCGACATCGCCAACTGGTCGACCGGCGGGGCCGACAAGGCGCCCGCGGTCGGCGGCGCGATGGATCTGGCCGCGGGCGCCAAGCGCCTGTGGGTGGCGATGGAGCACACCACGAAGGAAGGGCGGCCGAAGCTGGTCGAACGCTGTTCGTATCCGCTGACGGCGCTGGGCGTGGTGTCGCGTGTTTATACCAATCTTGCGGTGATCGATGTCGAAAAGCGCGGTTTCGTGGTGCGGGACATGATCCCGGGCCTGAGCTTCGAGGCGCTTCAGGCGAAGACCGCTGCGAAACTGTACCTGCCGGGTTGAGGGAAAGAAGATGAGTGCAGCAGAAGATCGTTCAGAGAGCCTGCGGATGATCCGCGAATCCGCGGCGGCGGTGGCGCCGCGCGGCGGAGAACTCAAGCGGGTGCGTGCCCTGCGCTTTGCCGATCCCGGTTTCGACCGTGCGGTTCTGCGCGAGATGGCCGAGCTGGGCTGGACCGGCCTGCGCGTTCCGGAGGAACGCGGCGGGTCCGGACTGGGGCTGTCGGAATTCTGTGCGTTGCTCGAAGAACTGGGCGCCGGGCTGGTGCCCGAACCGCTGATCCAGGTGTCGATGGCGGCGCAATTGCTGGCGGACCCGGCTTCGGTGGTCGACGGGTCGCGCGTCGTGCTGCCGGCCTGGCAGGAACGCGCCAATGTGCTGGATGCTGGCGAGTGCAGCACGGTGATCGCCAACGGCAAGCTGACGGGCGGCAAGATGTTCGTGCCGTTCGCCGGCGGGGCCGATGCGTTCCTGGTCTCGGCGAAGCTGGACGGCAAGATCGCGCTGGCGCTGGTCGAGGCGAAGAACGCCGCGATCAAGATCGAACGCACGCAGGACGGCGGCACCTTCGGCACGCTGACCTTCGAGAACGCCTCCTGCGAGGTGGTGGCGAAGGACGCCCAGGCGGCGCTGGATGCGGCGCTGGACGAAGCGGCGCTGGCCAATGCCGCCTATCTGCTGGGGGTGATGGCGCGCGCCTTCGAGATCACCCTCGAATACATGAAGACCCGTCAGCAGTTCGGCAAGCCGATCGGTTCGTTCCAGGCGCTGCAGCATCGCGCCACGGATCTGTTCGTGCAGATCTCGCTGGCCCGTGCCAGCCTCGAGAAGGCCGCGGCGGCGCTGGATGCCGGGCTGGCGGGCGATGCCCGCAAGGCCGCAGTGTCGCGCGCCAAGGCGCGCGCGGTGGATGCGTCGATGCTGGTGACACGCCAGGCGATTCAGATCCATGGCGGGATCGGCTATACCGACGAGGCCGATATCGGCCTTTATCCGCGCAAGGTGATGACGCTGGCCAACCAGTATGGCGCGGCCACGCTGCATCGCCGACGCTTCATGGCGCTGGCCGTGGAGGAAGATTGATGCTGCGCGAAGAACGCGACGGCGCGACCGCCATCCTGACCCTGGATTATCCGGAACGCCGCAACGCGCTGGCGATGCCGCTCCGCATCGCGCTCACCGAGGCGATGAACCGGATCGAGAGCGATCCCGCGGTGCGCGCGGTGGTGATCACCGGGGCGGGCGGCGTGTTCAGCGCGGGGGGCGATATCTCGGGCATGGACATCACCGACCTGGCCAGCGGGCGGGCGCGGTTCCGCAAGACCCACGATCTGGTCAAGGCGCTGATGCATTCGCCGAAGCCGATCGTGGCAGCGGTCGAGGGCTGGTGCGTCGGCGCCGGCATATCGCTGGCGCTGTGCTGCGACACCATCGTGTCGTCGGCCGCGGCGAAGTTCATGACCGGGTTCGGCAAGATCGGGCTGATGTCGGACCTCGGCCTGCCGCACCTGCTGCCGCTGCGTGTCGGCTATGGACGGGCGAAGCAGATCCTGCTGTACGGCGAGCAGTTCGACGCCGGCGAGGCGCTGCGCATCGGGCTGGTCGATCACGTGGTGGCGGAAGGCACCGCGCTGGACGAGGCGAAGAAGCGCGCCGCGCTGTTCGCCGAGATGGCGCCGCTGCCGGTCGCGCTGACCAAGGAATACATGGCGCGCGGGTTGGACGACGCGCTGGCGCTGGAACGCGATTTCCAGACGTCGTTGTTTACGAGCGCTGACCATCAGGAAGGCAAGGCCGCCTTCCTGGGCAAGCGCAAGCCGAAATTTACGGGGGTATGATCATGGACATGCACGGCATTCCGCCTGTGGCCGAACTGGATGCGCTGGATGACGATGCTTTCCGCGCGGTCGTCCGCCGGTTTGTTGAAACCAACTATCCGCCTGAACTGCGCAACCCGCCCAAGCGCCTGCACTGGTCGGAAAACAATGTCTGGTATCTGATGCTGGCGAAGGCCGGCTGGCTGTGTGCCGGCTGGCCGCGCGAATACGGCGGGATGGGACTGTCGCCGAGCAAGCAGATCATCATGATCGAGGAATTCGAGCGCCACGGCTGCGCGCGCACCAACGACCACGGCGTGGTGATGGTCGGCCCGCTGCTGATCAATCATGGCTCGCAGTTCCAGAAGGACTTCTTCCTGCCTGGCATCCTGTCGGGCGAGCATGTCTGGTGTCAGGGTTATTCGGAACCGAACTCGGGCTCCGACCTTGCCAGCCTGCGCACCGAGGCGGTGCTCGACGGGGATGATTACGTAGTCAACGGTCAGAAGATCTGGACCACGCTGGCCAACGATGCGAACTGGATCTACATGCTGGTCCGCACCGACAAGACGGCGAAGAAGCAGGAAGGCATCTCGTTCCTGCTGGTGCCGATGGACACGCCGGGCATCACCGTGCGCCCGATCATCAACCTCGATATGCACGACGAATTCTGCGAAGTGTTCTTCGACAACGTGCGCGTGCCGAAGAAGTATCTGGTCGGTGCGGTGAACAAGGGCTGGACGATGGCGAAGGCCCAGCTCGGGTTCGAGCGCATCTATATCGGCTCGCCCAAGATGTCGGCCTTCGCGCTGTCGCGCCTGAAGCAGCTGGCGGAACGCATGGGCGTCTGGGACGAGGTGGACTTCCAGGACCGTTACGCGCATCTGCGGCTGGATCTGGCCGATCTGACGGCGCTGTACGAACGTTTCGTCGCGCAGCTCAAGCGTGGCGAACAGCTCGGCCCCGATGTGTCGATGCTGAAGGTGTTCCAGACCGAACTCTTCCAGCGCATCACCGAGGAAATGCTGGCGATCTCGGGCGAGAACGCCGGTCTGCTGGACCCGATGGAAGGCAACCGCGAACTGCATCCGGCCGGCCTGTTCATCAACGCGCGCCCGACCACGATCTATGGCGGGTCGAGCGAGATCCAGCGCGGCATCATCGCCAAGAACGTGCTGGGGCTGCCCTGATGGCGGGCCAGCTCTGGCGGTTGAGTGCTTCGGAAACCGCCTGGCTGGTCAAACGGAAACGGATCTCGGCGACGGACGTCGCGAGATCCGTCCTGCAGCGTCTGGAACAGGTGAATCCGGCGATTAACGCGATCGTCGAGCACCGTCCGGACGATGTGCTGGCGCAGGCGGCACGGATCGATGCGCGGATCGCGCAGGGCGAAGACCCGGGGGTGCTGGCCGGGGTGCCCGTCACCACCAAGGTGATTGCCGACCAGCAAGGGTACGCAACCACCAACGGCTTGCGCCTCCAGAAGGATCTGGTCGCCACGACCGACAACCCTGTGGTCGCCAACCTGCGCAAGGCGGGGGCGATTCTGGTCGGGCGCACCAACACGCCGGCGTTTTCACTGCGCTGGTTCACCGACAATCAGTTACACGGCACCACCTATAACCCGCATAACCGCGCGCTGACGCCGGGCGGGTCTTCGGGCGGCGCGGCGGCGGCGGTGGCGGCGGGGATCGGTGCGGTCGGCCATGGAACCGATATCGGCGGGTCGGTGCGTTATCCCGCCTACGCGTGCGGTGTGCATGGCCTGCGGCCGACTCTGGGGCGGATTCCGTCACATAACGAAAGCGGCGCGGAACGGGCGATCGGCGCGCAACTGATGGCGGTGGCCGGCCCGATCGCGCGCACGATCGAGGATGTCCGCCTGTCGCTGGTGGCGATGTCGGCTCCTGATCCGCGCGATGTCTGGCATGTGCCGGTCCCGTTGCACGGGCCGCCGGCGCCAAAGCGCGTGGCGCTGTGCGTGCGCCCGGACGGCATGGTGGTGGTGCCCGAGGTCGAGGCCGCGTTGCGTGATGCCGCGCAGCGGCTGGAGTGTGCTGGCTGGGTGGTCGAGGAAGTGCCGATCCCGTCGCTGCGCGAGGCCGCGCAGTTACAGGCGATGTTATGGATCGGCGATCCGTACGGCAGTTTCGCCGAAGCTGCCCGGCGCGAGAATGATCCGGCGGCCAATGCGGTGCTGGCGGCGATGGACGGGCTGTGGCCGGTGCCCGATCTGCGCGGTTTCGCGACCGGGCTGGCGAAGCGCGCGACGCTGCTCCGCGAATGGTCGCTGTTTCTGGAAAACTGGCCGGTGGTGCTGATGCCGGTCTGTGGCGAACTTCCGTTCGTCGCCGGCGAAGACCAGAAAGGCACCGAGGTTTTCAAGCGTATCCTGGAAGCGCAACTGCCGCAGGTGGGGCTGCCGCTGCTGGGCCTGCCGGGGTTGACGGTGGCGACCGGCATGGTGGGCGATGCGCCGGTCGGTGTGCAGGTCGTCGCCGGGCGTTATCGCGAAGATCTGTGTCTGGGGGCGGGAGAAGCGATCGAAGCCGGTGGCACGCCGCCGAGTCCGATCGATCCACGCTGAAATATTTCTGTGCTGCATATTGATGCCGAGATAAGTCGGTCCAAATGCGTTTGGAACAGTGCTTGGCTGCCTGCGTGAAGTAAGACAGACAGAAAAGATCGTTGCGGGGAAGCATCACAATGACCGATTCAACAGATACACCGATGCCTATTCTGACCCAGCGCCGTATCGAAGCGGCGTTTGCGAAGGGGATCTACGACGAAATGGTCGCCGCGCTTGGCGCGGAGACGGCGAAACGGATCCTGTCGAATGCGGTGATCAAGATGGCGCAGAGCACCGCGGCGGCGATGGCGGCAGAGATGCCGGGCGGCGGCACACTGGGCAATTTCCGCGCCATTCAGCCGCGCTGGACGGCAGAGGATGCATTGCAGATCCAGCCCGTGAAAAGCACGGCAACGGAAGAACATTTCAACGTCACGCGCTGTCGTTACGCAGACATGTATCGCGCCATGGGACTGGAAGAGCTGGGTGCGATTCTGTCCTGCAATCGCGACGGTGCTTTTTGTGAAGGATGGCATAAAAACATGAAGATGACCCGCACCCAGACGATCATGGGCGGGGCCGCGCATTGCGATTTTCGCTATACACTAGAGCCATAGGAGTTCTGCGCATCTTGCATGGATCCCGAACCGGGGGCATGTTTCGGCGCACAGATCAAGTCCAGGAGAGAAGAATAGAATGGTCCATCTGACAAAGCGTGCCCTGTTGGGCATCGGAGTGGGGGCGGGTGCATTGGTGGCGACGCGTGCGTTCGCCGCGCCATGGCGCCCGGAGCGGCCAATGCGGATCATCGTTCCGGCGGCGCCGGGCGGCACCACCGACATCGTCGGGCGTCTGCTGTCGGTGCAGCTGACTCAGTCCTGGGGACATTCCTGTGTGGTGGACAACCGCTCGGGCGGCGGCGGGGTGATCGGCACAGTCGAAGCGGTGCGCGCCACGCCGGACGGGCACACGATTCTGTCGGGCAATATCGGGCCGCAGTCGATCGCTTACTCGCTGTTCCGCAATCTGCAGTACAAACCCGAAGATCTGGTCCCGGTGTCGAACGTGGTGCGCGGGCCCAACGTGCTGGTGGTCAACAATGATGTGTCGGCGCAGAACTTCCAGGAATTCATCACCTATCTGCGCGCCAATCCGGGTAAGCTGTCCTATGCGTCGCAGGGCGTCGGACAGTCGGGGCATCTGTCGGCGGTGTGGTTCCAACAGCTGATGAACACCGATTCGACGCATGTGCCGTATCGCGGCGCGGGTCCGGCGATGATCGATCTGATGGGCGGCAACGTGCAGTTCATGTTCGATAACCTGACCACGGCGATCCAGCAGATCCGTTCGGGTAAGGTGCGCGCCCTGGCGGTGACCACGGCCGAACGTAGCGCGCAACTGCCGGATATCCCGACCCTGCGCGAAGTGGCGCCCGAACTGGCACAGGCGAATTTCGACGTATCGACCTGGTTCGGCATCTTCATGCCCAAGGGCACGCCGGCCCCGGTCATCGAGGCGCTGAACGCCGAGATCAAGGCTCTGCTGGATAAGCCCGAGGTGCGTCAGCAGATCAGCGAACAGATGGCAGGCGTGCCTTCCTATGGCACGCCGGCGGAGTTCAAGGCGTTCGTCGATGCCGAAATCGAGAAGTGGCGCGGTGTGATCCAGCGCGAGGGTTTGCAGCTCGACATCGGCTGACCCGTCGCAAGCAACCATAAAAAAACGTGTCCCGGAAACATTCCGGGACACGTTTTTTTATGGTTGCTTGCGACATATTCCGCGCTGGTACATTCTTTCTGAAAGAAAAATAAAACGAGGGAGGAATTGTCATGTTTCATCTGACACGCCGTGCGGTTCTGGGCGGTGCGCTCGGCGTCGGGGCGCTGGCGGCCGGCGCGGTGCGTGCCGATCCCTGGCGCCCGGAGCGGCCGGTGCGGATCGTGGTTCCGGCGGCGCCGGGTGGGACCACCGATATTGTCGGGCGTCTGTTGTCGCATCATCTCACCACGGTCTGGGGGCAGCCCTGCGTGGTGGAAAACCGTTCGGGCGGCGGCGGGCTGATCGGTACGGTGGAAGCGGTGCGTTCCGAGCCGGACGGATACACGATCCTGTCGGGCAATATCGGGCCGCAGTCGATCGCCTATTCACTGTTCCGCAACCTTCATTACACACCCGAAGACCTGATCCCGGTGTCGAACGTGGTGCGCGGCCCCAACGCGCTGATGGTGAACAACGATTTTCCGGTACGGACTTTTCAGGAATTCATTACTTATCTGCGCGCCAACCGCGGAGATGTAAGCTGCGGTTTTTCGGGGGTCGGGCAGTCCGGTCATCTGGCCGGGATGTGGTTCAACCAGCTGATGGGCACCGAATTCATCCAGGTGCCGTATCGCGGTGCGGGCCCGGCGATGATCGAACTGATGGCCGGTAACGTCCAGTGTCTGTTCGACAACCTGACCACGGCCGTGCAGCAGATCCGCGCCGGCAAGGTGCGCCTGATCGCCGTGACGTCGGAAGAACGCAGTCCGCTGTTCCCGGATATTCCGACGATGCGCGAGGTCGTTCCTGAACTGGCGCAGGCGGATTACGAGGTTTCGACCTGGTTCGGGATCTTCCTGCCCAAGGGCACGCCGGTACCAATCGTCGATGCGTTGAACACCGAAATCAAGGTCATGATGGATCAACCCGAAATCCAGCGGCAGATCACGGAACAGATGTCCGGCATTCCGTCGTACGGCACGCCGGCCGAATTCAAGGCGTTCGTGAATGCCGAGATCGAGAAATGGCGCGGCGTGATCGAACGCGCGGGGTTGCAGCTCGATATCGGGTGAGATATCCGGGCCGGCACAGGCCCGGACCATTCCGATCCGCGCTGGCCGGTATAGGGACAAATGCTACCTCTGTGGATTCCAGTTACCTTCAGCGCGGCTCTGTTTCAGACATGGCGCACCGCCCTGCAGCAGCGACTGCGCGGGGTGCTTTCGGTCAACGCCGCGGGGTTCGTGCGCTATGTCTATGCGATTCCGGTCGGGGCGCTGTTCCTGATCGTCTGGCTGGCGATCACCGGCGATACCCTGCCGGCGCCGAACATGCGCTTTCTGCTGGCCTGTGTGGCCGGCGGGCTGTTGCAGATTTTCGGTACCACGCTGCTGATCATGGCGTTCGGCTTTCGCAATTTCGCGGTCGGCACCGCCTATGCGAAGACCGAGGCGGTGCAGGGGGCGATCATCGCCTGGATCGTGCTGGGCGAGGCGCTCTCACCGCTGTCGTGGGGAGGTATCGGCCTGAGCGTGCTGGGGGTGCTGACGCTGTCGCTGGCCGGGGGGAATCTGCGCCTTGTGGAACTGGCGCGGGCGACGATGCAGCCCGCCGCGCTGTGCGGCCTGGGAGCCGGCTTCGTGTTCGCGTTCACCTCGATCTGCATCAAGCTGGCGAACCAGGCGCTGCCGCAGGACGACCTGATCCGCAACGCGCTGTTCGGGCTTGTGGTGACCAACATTCTGCAGACCCTGATGCAGGGGGGATGGCTGGCCTGGCGTGAACCGCGACAGTTACAACTTGCCTTTGCCACATGGCGCAGTTCCGCCTGGGTGGGGGCGCTGTCGGCCTGCGGGTCGGCCTGCTGGTTCACGGCGTTCGCCCTGGCCCCGGTGGCACTGGTGCGCGCGCTGGGACAGGTCGAGATGGTGTTCACCATGCTGTTCAGCCGCTTCTATCTGAAAGAGACGCTGCGCCGGCTGGATATCGTCGGGCTGGTGCTGATCGTTGCCGGGGTCGTGCTGGTCTTGGTGGGACGCTGAGAGACTGCCCGATACTGCGACTGGCCTGGTTGTCTGGCGGCACTTTCTTGCGCTTGTGGTGCTCACGAACTGATGTTCGCTGCGCGCCGGTTCTCAGAAAGCACCACCATACGACTCACACCAGCGCAGTCTCGAACAGCCTCTGGGGGGAGATCCGCGGGTCAGTCGATTGCGGTGAAGGTGCCGTTTTTGTCGAGCATGACGAGCACGCCGGCATGAATGTCGAAATAGCCGGCGCGCAGGTTGAGCGTGCCGCTTTCCTCTGCGGCCCGTATCCATGGAAAGCTGCGCAGGTTTTCCAGCGAGACGCGCAGTACTTCCTGTTCGCAGGCCAGCATCTGGTCGGGGGCGTCGCAGACCAGTGCACGCTCGCGGGCGCGGCGGGCGATGCTCATCCAGTTGCCGACGAAGTCGGCGGCGTTGTCGGGGGTGCCGTGCAGCAGGGCGTGCACGCCGCCGCATTGCGTGTGCCCCAGCACGATCAGGTTGCGCACCTGCAGCACGCGCACGCCGAATTCCAGCGCCGCGCTGGTGCCGTGATAGTGCGAGTCGGGCGCATAGGGCGGTACCAGATTGGCGACGTTGCGCACCACGAACAGATCGCCGGGGCCGGCCGAGAAAATCGTCTGCGGGTCGACGCGGCTGTCCGAGCACGAGATCACCATGCCCCACGGGCGCTGCCCATCGACCGCCAGCTTCTGCAGCAGCGGCTTTTCCTGCGGCCAGGTGTCCCGGCGGAATTGGCGGTAACGCGCGATCAGTTCTTCCACGTGTGTCGGCCCTGTCTGTGGCAGGCGCTTTTTACCGCTTTATCCGTCCGGGTGCAAAACGCGGTTCAGGCGGTCAGCATGGCGGCGATGGCGGCGGGGTCCACATCCTCGAGCCGGGCGGGCAACCAGCGCGGCGCACGGTCCTTGTCGACCAGCATCGCGCGCACCCCTTCGATGAAGTCCGGATGGCGGGTGACCTGCCGGGTCAGACGCAGTTCGGCATCCAGGCATTGTGCCAGCGTGCGCGTAGCGCCGGCACGCACGATGGCGAACGACCACAGCACCGATGAAGGCGACATCGTGCGCAGGATCTGCAATTGTTCCTGCGCCCAGGCGCTGTCGTCGGCCTGCAGGCGCGAGACGATTTCGCTGACGGAATCCGCACCGAAACAGGTGTCGATCTCGGCGCGGTGGCGGGCGAGGTCACCGTCCGGGGCGGCTTCGGTAAACCGGCCCAGCGCGCCCGGGCCGTCGGCGGCCAACGCTGCGGACAGGGCGGCGAATCGCGCCCGCGGCACGTAGTGTGTGGCAAGGCCCGCCTGTACCGCATCGGCGCCGCTCAGCCGTGCGCCGGTCAGCGCCATCCACATGCCGATCGCGCCCGGCAGGCGCGGCAGGAGGAAAGTCGCCCCGACGTCGGGGAACAGCGCGATCGCGGTTTCCGGCATGGCGAATGCGGCGTATTCGCTGGCGATGCGGCAGGTGCCGTGCACCGAAATGCCGATCCCGCCACCCAGGCAGAAGCCATCCACCAATGCGATGTACGGTTTGCGGTATTCGGCAATCAAACGGTTCAACGCATATTCTTCGGCGAAGAACGCCTCGATCCTGTCGTGGCGGCCATCGAGGCTGTCCTGACGCACGTCGCGGATATCGCCGCCGGCGCAGAACGCCTTGCCGTCCGCGCCGTCCACCACCACGCCATGGATGGCGGGGTCGTCCTGCCAGTCGGCGAGTGCGGTGGTCATCGTGCGGATCATCGGCAGATCCAGCGCGTTCAGCGCGCGCGGACGATTAAGGGTGATCCGGCCGATCCGGCCATCGCGGCGGACGAGAATCGTGTTGGTATCGGTGGTGTTCAAGGCTGTTTCCCCGCATTGTCGGGCGATGCTAGAGCAGATCGCGACCGGGTGAAATCTCCCGGCTGCCTGAAGATGCTCTGGCACGGCGTATTTCGTGCCAACCTGCCTTGACTATTGACAGGATGGAACGGGGGCGGAACCCTGTCGTGAAGACATGCCGCAGAGAGGTGTAGAGAGTGCCCGACCCATTGGTTCGCTTTATTAACGTTCGCAAGACATACGACGGGCACACGCTGGTGGTGCGCAATCTGAATCTGGACGTGATGGAAGGCGAATTCCTGACCCTGCTGGGGCCCTCGGGATCGGGCAAGACGACGACGCTGATGATGCTGGCCGGTTTCGAGATGCCGAGCAGCGGCGAGATTCTGCTGCAGGGGCGCGACATTGCGCATCTGGCGCCGCACAAGCGCGGCATCGGCGTGGTGTTTCAGAACTATGCGCTGTTTCCACACATGACGGTGGCCGAGAATGTCGCGTTTCCGCTAGCGGTGCGCGGTGTGCGCCGCGCCGAACGCGCCGCGCGGGTGAAGCGCGCGCTCGAGATGGTGCGCCTGCCCGATCTGGGCGATCGTCGTCCGTCGCAGCTTTCCGGCGGGCAGCAGCAGCGCGTGAGCATTGCGCGGGCGCTGGCGCTCAAACCGGATATACTCTTTTTCGATGAGCCCACCAGTGCGCTGGATCCGGAGCTGACGGGTGAAATCCTGAAGGTCATTCGGGATTTGGCAGCGGAAAAAATGACGATGGTGATTGTGACGCACGAAATGGCGTTTGCGCGCAGCGCGGCGGACCGTATTATCTTTATGGACGGCGGCGTTATTGTGGAGAGCGGCACCCCACAGGAGGTTTTGGGGAACCCGAAATCCGAGCGCACCAAGGCGTTTTTGGCGGAATGGGCGAGCCGGGCATGAATCCGGAACGTTTTTTACAGGCCTGCAAGGCCGCGGAAACACGTGCCCCCGGCGGCATCGGTACCCTGGGGGAAAAGACCCTGCACGCCGTGCTGAAACGGTACTTTGAGGAGTCCGAGGAAAGCCACGAAATTCGCATCGGCAAGTATGTGGCGGATATCGTGGGCGAGGACGGCATTATCGAAATACAGACCCGCAACTTTGAAAAGCTGCGCGGCAAGCTGGAGGCCTTTCTGCCCCTCTCCCGCGTGACAGTGGTTTACCCTGTCCCCGGGCTGAAATGGCTGTGCTGGATTGACCCGGAGACAGGGGAGACAAGCAAACGGCGCAAAAGCCCAAAAGCCGGGGTGCCGCAGAGCGTGTTTTCGGAACTGTACCGCATCAAACCGTTTGTAACGCATCCGAATTTTCGGCTGTGTATCGTTATGCTGGAGCTGGAGGAACTGCGCTTCCTCAACGGCTGGAGCAAGGACGGCAAAAAAGGCTCCTCCCGCTGCGACCGCATTCCGGCGGCGCTGCTGGAAGAGCTGTATTTTTCTGCCCCGGCGGATTATCTGGCTCTGGTGCCGGAATGTTTGCCCGAACAATTTTTGGTCAAGGACTATCGAAAGGCCACTGGCCTGCCCCGCGGCGCGGCCGGGACGGCGCTGAACCTGCTGCAGCATATCGGGGCATTGGAGCGCGTGGGCAAGCAGGGAAACGCGTTTGTGTATGCGCGGAACAGGGCGGAGGATTGGCGGGGTGGCGGCACTGCCCTGTGACTTATAGCCTATGTCCACTTATATGGTACACAGTGTCGGCCGCAGCCTCAATTTCGCGCTTATGCGTGATGAAGAAAACAGCTCTTGTTTTTGCAATATCTTGCATGGTTTCCAGTAGGTGCGTTTCTGTTTCTGCATCAAGCGCGGAAGTAATTTCATCAAGCAGCAGGATGGGTGCATTTTTAACCAGCGCCCGAGCGATTGAGATGCGTTGTTGTTGGCCTCCTGAGAGGTTTTTTCCATTGTCTACAAGCATGGTGTCATAGCCCGATGGAAGCGTGGAAATAAAGCCGTCTGCCCCGGCCAGTTTTGCGGCATGGACTGCGTCGTCCCTTGTTGCGGCTGCGTTGCCGCACAGAATATTTTCCAGAATGCTGCCGCGAAAAAGCAGCGGCTCTTGTGGGACATAAGCAGTCATTTTTCGGATAGCTTCTATGGTATTCTCCTGCGAGCCGGAAAACACGAGCTGCCCACTCTGCGGAGAATAGAGTCCCAGCGCCAACTTCATTGCGGTGCTTTTGCCCGAGCCGCTCTCGCCGATGAGCGCGGTTATTTGGCCTGTATTTACAGTCATATTAAAATGCTCTAAAACAGGCTGATCCGCATATGCAAATGACACTGCGTCAAATCTAAGCGGCGGGTTCGCCGGAGAAATTTGGACGTGCGGCAGCGTTTCGCCCTCAGTGGGAGCGTCCAGCAGCGCAAACAGACGTCTGATTCCGGCAACGCAGCTCTGCGTTCCGGTCATAAACTGCGGAAACTCCACAAATAACATATCACTTGTGATTTTCAGCCCCATCAAGGCAACGACGGTTCCCCAATCGGAGAGATTGAACTGTACGAATAGGGCTCCTGCGATTAAAATGGCGGCGTATGACGAGGCGTTTACTGCCGCTATCGTGGCGTTTAGGCGAGAGGTAATTCTACCGTTTTCCGTTTTGGTGTCTGCCTCGCGCGATGTGCTGTCCGCTATTCTGCTGAAAAAGTAATCCTGCAGCTTCAGCAATCGAATCGTTTTAGCACCTTTCATCAATTCATACGTGTCCGTACTCGTATCAGCAAGATTTTTTTGCAATGTTTCGCCGCAGTGCTCCAGCCTTTGATTAAAACGGGAGGAGACAAGCACAGAGATACTCCCGAACGCGAATACCACAATCGCAAAACGCCAGTCAAGCCAGGCCATCAGTGCAACTCCGGCCGTGCCTGCGAGCGCGGTGCGGAATATCTGGAACAGAAACCAATCATAAAGGCGGGACAGGCTGCCAATATCATTTGTCAGATTCGAGATTAGCTCACCCTTCGAGCGGTTGTCCAAGTCAGACATTGGCATTTTTATAATATGTTCAAACAGGCCTGTTTTCAGCCCCTGCACCGTTCCTTTGGAAGCGAGTGAACAGCAGTAACTGGATACGGGTGCCCATATCCACCAGATAGCGTGGCTTAACACAATGCGCATCACACTGTGGGCAAGCAGCCACCAGTCCGTCCCGCTCAGTGCTCCGATTGCGCCTCTCATGCCCGAGGCATAAAGAATGCTGCCTGCAATTTCGACCGCACACAAGACAAAGACGCTGCACAGGAATAACCGTTTGCGCCTGCCCATGAGGTTCAATGCCCGTAGGATAACAGGTACATGGTAGCTCTTTATCCACTGTTTCATAGGGCTGCCCCTCCTGCTGCGTCCAAATCAAGCACGGTGTCAGCCATATGGAGCAAAGATTCGCGGTGAGCAGAAATGATGATGAGCCGCCTGCTTTTTTCACGTTCGAGCGTGTTCAATATCACGCGTTCGGTATCGGCATCGAGCGCCGAGGTCGGTTCATCCAGCAACCATATTGGCGCATCGGAGAGGATAATCCGGGCAAGAGACACGCGCTGGCCTTGGCCGCCGGAGAGCGCCGTGCCGCTATCGCCGACAAGCATAGTTGGGTCAATGTCATCTGCGCCTGCGTCAGCAATGGCCGCGCGGATATCTTCCTGCGAGGCATGTAAGCTGCCAAGCCGGACATTGTTCATAACCGTATCGGAGAACAGAAATTCATGTTGGGGCAGTACCGCGATATTCCGGTTTGTAGTGATACTTCCTTCTGCCGGGGTCAGCAATCCGGCAATCAAATCCAGAAGTGTAGTTTTTCCGCTGCCGGAAGCGCCCTTCACGGCAACAATACCCGTCCCCCTATGGGAAAAGGACAGGGAAGAGAGAACCGTTTTTTGAGTATCGTATCCATAGGACAGATTACGGATTATAATTTCCGGTTCCTCTTTCCATGCGGGCGCTTCCTTTGCCCTTTCTGCCTGCGGTATGCGCTCCAGCTGCTTGACCCGATGCATGGAAGCAACCGCCTTGTTCAGACCATTCAGCATAAAGGGAAAGTACACCGTCGGGCCTACAATAAAAAACAGCAAATCAAACACCGCGATGTAAGCGCCAAGCGTCATTTCACCGCGCATGACCAACCAGCCCGCAAACAGTAAGTATAATATGCGCGGCATACTGGAGGTCGATTGACAAGCGGGCTGTAAGAGCGCATCCCACTTGGCAATTTCAAGCTCGGTGCCCAGAACAGCACTGCAACCGGCAGCAACCTTTTGGCGCACCATTTTTTCCATTAGGAACGATTTGATAACAGGTATTTGCGCAAGCGCCTGTTCTATGACAGACAAGGCCTCTCCCGCCCGGTCTGCCTTTACGGGATAGAGCTGTTGCATTTTTTTGTTGAGCGTCAAGGTAAAGAACATGCCGATGGGCGTATACGCGAAGGTAATAAAAAATAAAATTGGATTTGTGGCCAGCAAATAAATCACCGCGCCAAGCAACATAACCGCCTGCGCAAACAGGCCGATTAAATCGCCGCCGAGAAAATCCGAAACGGTTTCTGTGTCGGAATTGACGGTGGAGAGGGTATCCCCTGCGTTCAAACGAATAGTCTCTTTATAATCGGCGTAGATAAGTGCGCAGGCAACGCGCCTTTTCATATCGCGTGAAGCGCCGGCCGCAAGCACTGCAACACTGATGCCTCTCATTCTGGTGAGTGCGAAATTGACAACGATAATGAGCGCAAGTAAAAGAGCATGATGAACAATTGCGTCGATTTGACCCATCGCCGCGCTATCAATCAGCCGCTGCGTCGTTCTGGTGTTCAGCAATCCTACGGCGGCGGATAATACGGCGAGACCGGATGCGATAAAATACCATTTTTTGTGAGGCTGAATTAATCCGATCAGATACTTTACTGCGTCTGCATATAGTTTCCCCTTATTTTTGGGCATAAAAAAGCCTTCCTTTCTACAACAAAGCAAACCGCTTCACACGAAACGGTTGCCGCGCAACAAGATACACCGAGAAAAGCCCTGCGAGGGCAGGACAGGACGGAACTACCCGCCTATCTGGAGCGTATTCTGTTGGTGCCGCAACGGAAGGGATGAAACACGTTATGGAACCGCCTTTCCTGTTGATATTTCTATGATACACCATATGCTTGTTCTTTTCAATAGCCTTATTGCTCCATCGGCAGCTTCGTATGGGGCTGCAGCCACAGAAAAATTCAGCCGCATTTTCCTTTTTTTCGTCACCGTAGTGCATTGCAATCCTGCGTAACGTATGGTATCATTATCATTACGACTTTTATGGGCATCTCTAATAACTCGGCGCGGATGAAGCAGCGAGAGATTTTTTCGCGTATCGAGGATAAAAGCGCAGAAATCCTTTCGGATTTCGAGCATTTTAGACGAAGATAGGTGGAAAAAGATTCGCTGATTCGTCGCGTTCCGAGTTTTTAGAGCAGCCCATACGTGCCTGGGCTGCGTGGGCACCATTACGGATGGCGCGGTGCGTGATTTGGACGAGATGCACAATGCAGGCTTTAAGGCCATTGCAAAACGCATGTGTGTCGGCCACGCCTACTCCACTCCCGTGCGCTGGGATTGCGAGGTGGAGGTGTTCGGCTGCACAGTCAAGCCCGGCCAGCTCATTCACGCAGATAAGCACGGCTTTTTGCTCATTGACGAAGAGGATTACGACAGCATCTATGACGCCGCCTGCTTCATGGACGCCAACGAATGCAACCACATGCTCCAGTTCATGCGCGGCGCGGCGGGGCTGAGCAAGCAAGAGTTTATAGGGGGCTATCAGCGCGAGCGAGAAAAGTTTGATGGGGCAATTGCGGAGAAGTTTGGGAAGTAATACCATCATATCCAAAGAAAGCGTAGATAAAAAATCTGCAAAAAAGCTGCCGTTATGGCAGCTTTTTTTAAAACCACGAACAACAGTCATCATACTGATTTTGTCATAATTAATGCATCTTCAACCGGCTTCTCATAATAGTTCTTCCGCCTGCCCGCCGTTTCAAAGCCATGCTTGCGGTAGAGTTTGAGCGCGGGTTCATTGCTCTCCCGCACTTCTAATGTAATCAGAAAGCAGCCCTTTTCCAGCGCGCCCCGTTCCGCCGCCTGCAGCAGGGAACTGCCAAGCCCCCTGCCTTGCCACTCTTTTTTTACGGCGAGGTTGGTGATGTAGCACTCGTCCAGAATCAGCTGCATGCCCACATAACCCAGCAATTGTTCCCCCAGAACCAGGAGGAGCAGCTGTGCATTTGGATTGCGCAGCTCGCCCAAAATCATGCCAGGTGTCCAGGGGCAGGAAAATGCCTCCTGCTCCAGCGCTGCAATGGCGGGAATGTCCTGCTCCCGCGCCGTAATCAGATAAGCCTGTTCCATTTCAATATGCACCGCAGCGCTTGACCTCTTCCACAATACTGCGGAAGGTTTCCAAGCTGACAGAATTGGGGATGGAGTGGTCGGAGGAAAAGATGTACCCGCCGTTCTCCTTGAGAAGCGGAACCAGACGGCGAATCTCCTCCAAGATGGCTTCTTTGTTATCCCACAGTACGGCGTTTAAGCCGCCGTGGAGCACCAGACGGTCACCATAGCTCCTTTTGATGCCCAAAACATCCATGCCCGCCTTAATTTCTATCGGGTTCAGCGCGTCAACGCCCGTTTCCAGAATATCCGGCAGCAGCTTCATGATATTGCCGCAGGAATGCAGGTGGGTGTAGATGCCCTTACTGTGCGCCCAATCCACGGCGCGTTTTTGCACCGGCTGCAGCAGCTCACGGTAAATTTCGTTGGAGAAAAACGCGCTGCCCTTATAACCCATGTCGTCCGGCCAACAGATGGTATCCACGCGGTAGCCCGCATCCCAAATCATATCAAAATGGGCGATGCAGCAATCCAGATAGGTTTCAAACATATCCTTGACCCAATCCGGCTGCTCCAGCATAGCAACCAAAACCGTTTCCGTGCCGGACATCCAGGAATGTGTAACATCAAAACCAAACCAGAACCCGCCTTGAATCCAGCGGCCTTCGGCAAGCCAGCGTTCATAATTTTGCTCCAGATTTTTCCAGTTGATACGCTCGCGCGAGGGCGCCATACGCGCCTTTGCCTCCTCCCACGCCGCCGGTGTTTTCACCTTATAGTCCAAAAACTCCGGTGTGGAATCCTCCTGCTTGAGCTGCTTGAGCGTTACGCCCCAGGAGGTGGTTTTAATGACATAGCGCTCGGTTTCCTCGAGAATTTGCTGCTCATACTGCGGCGTGATATCCACATTGACGCTGGCCGTCAAGTCCGTCCCGAAAAACTCCGGCCACTGTGCATCCGCCGGCATGCCCTCCCGCTTCCAGCGGGCAATTGTCCCCGCCCAGGGGATATCGATTATGGGTACCCGGTCAGCCTCTCTATGTTCATACATTCTGCGAAACCGCTCGCGGCTGGTCATATTGCTTCCTCCCCGTTTAGTTTGGTAAAAAGTTCTTCTAAGCCCGCCCAAATCTCTGCTGCGCAGGCGCGATATGTATCCAGGTCTCCGCCGTAAGGGTCGGCAATGCCGCCATGCAGCAGCTGAACCGCTTTTTCCGGCATCAGTCTGCGAAGATATGCGGCGTGGCTCTGTGTCATCCCCACAAGCAAATCCGCCTCCTGTAGCGCGTATTGGCTGGCGCGCGCGGAGCGATGCCCGCTGATATCGGCACCGTATTCCTTTACAGCTTCTATGGCGTATTCCGCCGCGCCGTCGCCCGCAAAAGCGTCCGTTCCGCAGCTGAAACAACTGATATCTGCCCTGCCCCTTTGCGCGAGCAGGACGCGGAACAGCCCCTGCGCCATAGGGCTGCGGCAGGTGTTCCCGGTGCAAATAAAGGCAATGCGCATACTTCTATCAACCTTTCGCGTCATACCAGGTCTGCCCGCTGTGCACATCCACGCAAAGGGCAACATCCAGTTGTGCCGCCGCTTCCATTTCTTCCTTTACTATCCTAGCGACAGCCGGTTCCTCCTCCAGCGGAGCTTCCACAATCAACTCATCGTGCACCTGCAGAATCAGCTTTGCCAGCAGATTTTCTTTCTCCAAGCGCCGGGAAACACGAATCATGGCAAGCTTAATGATATCTGCCGCCGTGCCTTGGATGGGCATATTCCGCGCTACGCGCTCGCCGAACGCGCGGGTGTTGAAGTCAGAGGCATGCAGCTCCGGCAGAGAGCGGCGGCGGCCGAACAGGGTTTGTGCATAGCCGTGCTCTTTCGCCTGCGCCGTGACGCGCTCCATATAGTCCCGCACACCCGCATAATGCTCCAGATAGCTTTTGATATAGCGGTCAGCCTCAGCGCGGGTGACGCCGATATCCTGCGAAAGGGAGAACGCGCTGATGCCGTAAACAATCCCAAAATTCACCGCCTTGGCGCGGCTGCGCATGAGCGGAGTCACGGTTTCCGGCGGGATGCGGAACACCTGAGAGGCTGTGATGGTATGAATATCCTGCCCTTGGTTGAAGGCCTCAAGCATCACAGTGTCCTGCGCGATGTGCGCGAGCACGCGCAGCTCAATCTGAGAATAGTCTGCATCCACGAGCACACAGCCTTCTTTCGCGCGGAAAAAGCGGCGCAGCTCCCGGCCCAAGTCACTGCGCACGGGGATATTCTGCAGGTTCGGCTCCGTGGAGGAGATGCGTCCGGTGCGCGTTTCCGTCTGGTTCAGGGTGGAGCGAATGCGCCCATCCGGCCCGATAACCTTAACCAAACCGTCACAGTAGGTAGATTTCAGCTTGGTCAGGGTGCGGTATTGCAGCACATCGGCCACCACAGGATAGGCGTACTGCAGACCCTCCAAGGCCTCAGCATTGGTGGAAAAGCCCGTTTTTGTTTTTTTCTTGGCGGGGATGCCCAACTTTTCAAACAGGGCTTCGCCCAATTGCTTGGGGGAATTTAGGTTGAACCGATAGCCCACTTGATTGTAGACCTCCTGTTCCGCCCAGTCGATTTCGCCCTCCAGTGCTGAGCCGAAGGCGGCTATGCCCGGTTTATCCACGGCAAAGCCCTCGTGCTCCATCTGCGCGAGAACGGGTATCAGCGGCATTTCAATATCTGCAAGCAGCGGCGTTTGCCCGTTTTTCTCTATCTCTTCCCGCAACACGGCGAACAGCGCGGGCAAAATCGCCGCCTGCTGCGCCTCCTGTGCCGCTATCCCTTGTGGAACGGGTACGCCATACTCCTGCGCCAGGCGCTGCACGGAATATTCACTTGCATTCGGGTTCAACAGATAGCCCATAATGCCTGCGTCGCCCGCAATGGCGCTCAGGCGCAGCCCCTGTTGCAAGGCATAGCTGTAAAGGCCTTTGCTTTCACATGCGTATTTTGCAATATTCTCATCTTCAAAAAATTCACGTTCAAACAGGGGGAAATCCGTTGTATTCGCTGAAAGAGCTACAACTGCGCCGTCTAGGGCGACGAAATACGTTCCATCCGAGGTGCGTGTAAAGTAGGAAACCTTGTCGCTGCGTAGGCGTGCCAGCAAGGACGCGGCCTGTGTTTCCTCCCGCACAATCAGCTCCGGCTGCTCCCGCACTGTCTCCTGCGGTGCGGTTTCGTCCAATTTTAAGCGGCCTATCATTTGGAACATCTCCAAATCCGCCAACAGCGCAGCCGCAGCCCTGCCCTTGGCGGGTTGCTTGCTGTATTGCTCCGGGTCTGTTTCTATGGGTGCTGCGCAGTCAATCTTACCAAGCTCTCGGCTGAGCAGGCAACTCTCACGCCCGGCGCGCAGTTTCTCTTTTACGCCGGGTTTGATATCCAGCGCATCCAGCTGCTCATACAGCGCATCCACAGAGCCGAAACGGCTGATTAAATCCCCGGCCGTTTTTTGCCCAATGCCCGCTACCCCGGGGATGTTATCCGAGCTGTCACCCATGAGCGCCTTGATATCGAGCAGCTGCGGCGGAGTAACGCGGTATTCCGCGAGAATACGCTCCGGGTCGTAACAAACCGTCTGTGGCCTGCCCATTTTTGTGGCGGTGTAGAGCACAGAGATTTGTTCATCCACCAACTGAAACGAGTCGCGGTCTCCCGTGGCAAGGTAGACCTGCGTCCCCTTGGGGCTTTGCTTGGCCAGGGTGCCCAGGATATCGTCCGCCTCGTAGCCCTCACGCACAACAATGGAGTAGCCCAAAAGGTCGAGTAGCTCCTTTAGTACAGGCAGTTGCTGCGCCAACTCCTCCGGCATGCCCTTTCTGCCCGCCTTATAGTCCGCATACAGTTGATGGCGAAAGGTTGGAGCCGGTAAATCAAACGCCACGGCGACTGCCTGCGGCGCATATTCTTCCTCTATTTTCAGCAGCATGTTCAGAAAGCCGTAGATGCCGTTGGTGAATCTGCCGTCCTTTGTCGTCAGAATTTTGATGCCGTAAAACGCCCGGTTCAAAATGCTGTTTCCGTCCACAACCAAAAAACGCATAGCGCTCCTCCTCAACTGTTTTCCATAGTATACCACAAAACCGTTCGCTTGCATTGAAATTTTCCGGTTTATCATGTAAAATGTAGCCAAGACTAAAAAAGAAGGAAAGCGGAATGATGCGGGAACAGGATTTGCGCAGCGGGATGCTGCTGGGGGAGCAGGCGTTGGAAACCCTGCGGGGCAGTCACGTGGCTGTATTCGGCTTGGGCGGTGTCGGCTCTTACACAGCCGAGGCGCTTGCGCGCATGGGCATTGGGAGGCTGACGCTGGTTGACCATGACAGCGTGAGTATCACAAACCTCAACCGGCAGCTTTACGCTCTGCATTCCACGCTGGGGCAAAACAAGGCGGAGCTGGCGAAGCGGCGGGTGTTGGATATTAACCCCGGTTGCGTTGTTTCGGCAAAGCCAGTGTTTTATAGTGCCGAAACCGCCGGAGAGTTGTTCGCCGAATCATTTCACGCCGTTGCGGACGCCATTGACACGGTCAGCTCCAAAATTGATTTGGCTGTGCGCACGCGGGAGCGGGGGATACCCCTGGTGAGCTGCATGGGCACGGGCAATAAGCTGGACGGCTCGCTGTTCCGCGTATCCACGCTGGAGGAAACCAGCGTTTGCCCCCTGTGCCGGGTCATGCGCCGGGAACTGCGCGCGCGGGGAATTGCCGGCCTGCGCGTGGTCTGGTCGCCCGAAGAACCGCTCACGCCGGACAGCAGCCTGCTGCCTGAGAAATCGGATACGGCCAGTGTGCGCAAAAGAGCAGTCCCCGGCAGCGTAAGCTTTGTTCCCCCTGTGGCGGGGATGCTGCTGGCCGGCGAGATCATCCGCATTCTGCTGAAAGGAACTGCATTATGAATATAACACGAACGGTGGCTCTCGTTTTCTGTGCGTTGTTTTTGCTGCTCAGCGTCACCGCTTGCTATCAGATACCCGGGGCAGGGGAAAGCACAACCCAGAGCACAGACACCGCGAACAGCACAGCCGCCGCAACGCCGCAGCGCTTTTATCTGCCCTATTCGCAGGGGGATACGCTCGACCCCGCCAAATGCAAGAGCCTGATGAACCGTCAAGTACTTCCCTTGTTATACGAAAGCCTCTATCGTGTTGACGGCAGCTACAAGCCCGTGCCCTGCCTTGCCGCGCAATCCAATCAGGAGACAGCGCTCACCCTCGCGGTGGATATTAGAAATACGGCGTTTTCCGACGGCTCCGCCGTAACGCCGGCGGACGTGGTTGCCTCGTTTCAGTCTGCGAAAAAGAGCGCTTTATATGCCCAGAAGCTTACACGGGTGAAATCCGCCGCCGTACGCGGCAGTTCCATTGTGTTTCAGCTCACAGAGCCGGACCCCTACTTGACGGCAAGCCTGGATTTTGCAATCTTCCGTGCGCGAAAGGATCAGCTTCCCCTGGGCAGCGGGCGCTATGTTGTGCAGGAGAAAAAGAACAGCACCGTACTGACGAAAAACCCAGCGTATGCGGATTTTAACCCCGCTCTCAAAGAACTGACGTTGGTGGATATCACCGACAGCTCCACTTTGCTGAACTGTATGAACATCGGCACTGTCAGCTACGCTTACCATGAGCTCGGCGGTGGAACCGTACCGCGCGTCAACGGTGCAAAGCTGGATGTGCCGATGAACAACCTGATTTATCTCGGCATGCGCAGCGGCAACGCCATTCTCGCGGAGAAAAAACTGCGCCAGGCCTTGAACCTGCTGCTTGACCGCGCCACGATTGCAGAGCACGCGTTTCAGAACCACGCCCTGCCTGCGGCCAACCTGTTCCATCCCAATTGGTATGGTTTGAGCGGCATGGCAAATCATACAAAGGCAAACACGCAGGCCGCCGAAAAGCTGCTCAAAGAATGCGGCATGACGGCGCAAAAACGAAAGAGCTTTGTATTGACATTGCTCGTGAACAAAGACAACGCCTTTCAGCTGCAAACAGCGCAAACTGTCGCGTCCCAATTCTATGCCGCCGGCATCCAGGTGAATGTGGACGCAAAAAAGGCGAAGGACTACCGCGGTGCGCTGGAAGCAGGAAAATACGACTTATATATCGGCGAAATTCGTTTGACTCCCAACATGAATCTGAATCCGCTGCTGAAAAAAGGCGGCGCGGCGGCCTTCGGCGTTTCACAACAAAACGCCATGGCGGCGGCCTACCCCAAATTCTGCGCCGGGGAGCTGGATCTTGCGGCCTTTTTAAAAAGCTATGCGGATGACCCCGCCCTGCTATCCTTATGCTACCGCAACGCCCTGTGTGCGGTTTCCACCGCGCTGAGCTGCCCCGCTCAGCTGCAGGAAGGCGATATCTTTGCGCAAATGGAGCAGTGGAAGTTTACGGAATAGCAGTTGACAATACACTCTGTTTGGTTAGTTTGCACATATCTTTTTTACCAAATTTTGCCTTTGATTTTTGGTTATATACGCTAAAGGAATTGACGAAATTCGCTGAAAGGATGAATTTTAACATTTTTTAAGCATAAAAAGCTTGCAAAAGGCGCATAGATTTTGTAGAATGGGATATAGTATATCGTCATTTTGTATAACATGATGTAAAAGGCGTTTATTTACTGTGTTGAGGAGAGATTGAAGTATGTCGAATCGTTTGTTCCAGAGCATTATTCTGCAGCTACGCGATTGCGTGGACCGTGTGATTGGCGTGATTGACGACACCGGAGCCATCATTGCCTGCAGCGAGCTTGGTAAAATTGGCGAAACCATTCCGAATTGTGCGGATGTGTTTGCGGATAGTGAATTGCATTATTTGGATGGCCTGACTCTAAAATCCTTTGGCATGAATTTGCAGGCGGAATATGCCATGTTTTTGGAGGGCACGGATGAGCTTGCCGGGAAATATGTAGATATTTGCTGCGTTTCCATGGGCAATATCAAACAATATTATGAGGAGAAGTATGACCGCAGCAACTTTGTGAAAAATGTCATGCTGGATAATATTTTGCCGGGCGACATTACGGTAAAGGCAAAGGAGCTGCGCTTTAATACAGAGGTCACGCGCGTGGTGCTGCTCATTTGCATTCCGGAGCACAGCGACGTTTCTGTATTTGAGATTGTGCAAAACCTCTTCCCCGATAAGTCACGGGATTTCGTCATCAGCATCAATGAAAGCGACATTGTGCTGGTGAAGGAGGTGCGCCACAATATAGAACCGCGCGATTTGGAAAAGCTGGCGCGCTCCATTTCGGATGCCTTGGGCACGGAGTTGTATTCCACAGTCTATGTCGGTATCGGCACCACCGTAACAGGCATCCGCGACTTAGCACGTTCCTTTAAAGAGGCGCAGATTTCCCTGGAAGTCGGCAAGGTGTTTGACACCGAAAAAACCATTGTCAGCTACGACAATTTGGGCATTGCCCGCTTGATTTATCAGCTCCCCACAACCCTGTGCGACATGTTCCTGCGTGAGGTGTTCAAGCGCGGCTCCATTGAAAGTTTGGATCATGAAACCCTGTTCACGATTCAAAGATTTTTTGAAAACAACCTGAATGTTTCCGAAACCTCACGCAAACTGTTTGTGCACCGCAACACCCTTGTTTACCGTTTGGAAAAAATTAAGAAGCTTACCGGCCTTGACCTGCGCGAGTTTGATGACGCCATTGTCTTCAAGGTTGCGCTGATGGTAAAAAAATACTTGGATGTCAAGCCGGTGCAATATTGATGCGCGACAATTTAACATGAATCAATAAGCACGTTGGCTGAAACGCCGCCGTGCTTATCACGTTATGTATCCAGCGCATTCTTCGGCTCAGCCGTGCGAATTTCGTCGAATACCCGCCTGTTTTGTTGTAATAAAAGGACTTGATGTTTTGATTACATTTGATAAGGTTTCTAAAACCTACACGGGCAAGGAATATGCCCTGCAGGATGTTTCCCTGCGCATTGCGCCGGGGGAATTTGTGTTTGTTGTGGGTGCCTCCGGCGCGGGCAAAAGCACATTTTTAAAGCTGCTGCGCAGAGAAGAGCTCCCCACCAGCGGCACCATAACCGTGAATGATACTGTCCTGAACACCTTGCCGCGCAAGGCTGTGCCCTATTATCGGCGGCAGCTTGGCATTGTGTTTCAGGATTTTCGTTTGATACCGAATATGACGGTGTATGATAACATTGCGTTTGCCATGCGCGTGGTCGGCGCGCGGGAGAAGGAGATTCGCAAGCGTGTGCCCTACATCATCGCCCTGGTGGGTCTTGTGGATAAGGCTCGCAGCTACCCCATTGCCCTCTCCGGCGGGGAGCAGCAGCGCGTGGGGCTTGCGCGGGCACTGGCCAACAATGCGGAAATCATTATCGCGGACGAGCCCACCGGCAATGTGGATCCGCAGATGAGCTACGAAATCATCGAAATGCTCACTCGCTTGAACGAAAAGGGAACCACGGTTATCTTGGTAACGCACGAGCATAATCTGGTGAAGCAGTTTGACCGCCGTGTAATTATCTTAGATAAGGGCTCCCTCGTTTCAGACGGAGAGCGCCTAGAAGGGGTTTTGGAGCAATCCTCCCGCAGCCATTTGAACGAATACTCCTTCGCCTATCAGAAGGCACCTGTGCTTTCCGAAAAGGTGTATGCTGCGATTCAGTCCGTGGAAAGCGGCGCCACGGATTATTCCGTTTACTTACAAAACTACGATTCCAGCTTCTCTTCGGAGCTGAGCAGCTCGCAAACCGGAGGTGCCGCAGATGAAAAAAAATAGGATGAATCTGCGCTATCTCACGCGTGAAGGGCTACGCAGTTTATATGTAAACCATCTGATGAGCTTTGCCTCTGTTTCGGTTTTGTTCAGTTGCCTTGTGATGATTGGCCTTGCTTTTTTGGTTTTGGTGAACCTCAACCAGATGATAGATAACCTGGAAGAGCAGAACGTCATCATGGTTTTTGTGGAAGACGGCGCAAGTGAAGAGGAGCAATCGCAGCTGGGCAGCACCATCCGCGCGCTTTCCTACGTAGGCTCGGCGGAGTTTGTTTCCAAAGAAGATGCATTGGAGCAGATGATGCAGGAATTTGGCTCCACGCCCGAGCTATTGACCAACCTGGAACAAAACCCCCTGCCGGATGCTTATAAGGTAACTGTGAGCGACATGGCGCGTTTTGACGAGACCGTCACCCGGCTACAGGCCTTGCCGCAGGTGTTTTCCACGCGCGAAAATCACGAAATCGCTTCACAATTGGCCGGCACTCGCAACTCTCTCTCGGCTATCAGCCTGGGCATTATCGGTGTTTTGCTGCTGGTTTCCCTGTTTATTATCTCCAACACCATCCGCGTCACCATGTCCACGCGGGAGCTGGAGATTAGCATCATGAAAAGCGTGGGTGCAACCAACAGCTTTATTCGCTGGCCGTTTATGGTGGAGGGCATTTTGCTGGGCATTATTTCCGCCCTGCTTTCCCTGCTTGCCGTCTGGGGCGTTTACCGCTTTATGCTGCGCTCCATGCACTTTCTCGCCGGTACGCTGTTCGGCGATGCGATTCTGCGGCCATTCCGGAATTATGCCTATACGCTTCTGGCGGGTTTCCTGCTCATCGGCGTGTTTACGGGCATTTTCGGGAGCACCTTCTCCATCCGCAGATATTTGAAAGAAAAGGGGTTTGTGGAAGTTGAAAGTTAATTGGAAACGCCCGCTTACCTGCACGCTGTGCGGTCTGCTGCTTGTCGGCTCCTGCCTGTTGCCCCGCGCACAGGCTGCGGATTTGGACGATTTAAACAGCCAATATGCCGAGCTGGAACAAAAGATTAAAAACCGCGAAAAGGCGCTGAAGGATACGCAGGCCTCCATCGCAGGGAGTGAAAGCACCCTGGATAACCTGCGCGGACAGATAACGGATTTGCAGGAACAGTCTCAGGTTGTCAGCGATAAAATCAGCTTGCTGAACGGGCAGATAAACGGCATCAACCACGAAATCGGGCAGATTGATGCAGCCATCGAGAAGCTGGAGGGTAAAATCGAACAGGCCAAGGCGGATATCATAGCCCGGGAAGAAAAACAGGCACAAACCATAGAGCAGCTGCTTGCGCGCCTGCGCGCCGCCTACCTCGCCGGGAACGCCACCTGGCTGGAAACGCTCACCGGAGCCAAGGACTTGGCCAGCTTTTTAACCAGAACCGAATTCCTCTCCCGCGTGGCGCAGGAGGATCAAAAGCTTCTGAAACAACTGGAGCGGGAACACGAGGAAATACAGGAAAAGCAGAAAGAGCTGGAGGCAGATAAAAAAGAACAGGATAAAAACCGCGATATCGCCGCACAAAAGCGCGATGACCTGCAAAAAAAGAAGAAGGATCAATCCGAAAGCGCCGCGGTGCTGGCGGCCAAGCAGGGGGAAATGCAAACCAAATCCGTTCGCATCAACAACTTGATTTCCTCCCTGGACGCGGACAGCGACCTTGCCAAAAAAGAAATTGCAAAACTGGAACGGGAGCAAAACGATGTCGAGGCACAGATTGAACAGGCAATCCGCGAGCGCGGCTCCAAAGATAACAAGGAAGGAAACGGCGACAACAGCGGCGAGAGCCAAAGCGGAACGAGCAGCGGCAGCAAGAAAAATATGATTTTCCCCGTTCCCTACTCCGGCGCTTACATATCTGCCAACTACGGCTGGTACAGCCCCTTTGGCGTCACTCGCCAGCATGGCGGCACAGATATCTGCGTCAGCCCCAGTTCCTACGGAAAAAAGATTGTGGCCGTGAAGGACGGAACCGTTATTTTAGCCAACACAAACGCATACTCCAGCAGCTATGGGAAATATATTATTATCGATCACGGCAACGGCATCCACACCCTCTACGGCCACTGCAGCAGCCTGCTGGTTTCTGAAGGCCAGCGTGTGACGCAAGGGCAGCACATTGCCAACATCGGCGCAACCGGACGCGTTACGGGCGCACACCTGCACTTTGAGGTGCGTATCGCCCAGTCAAACGGCTCTGTAGAGCGCGTGAACGCCATTCCAAAGTATATATCCGCACCCTAAATGAAAAGGAAAACGTTTTATGAACAAGAAAATCTCGCTCGGCGTGAGCCTAACGCTTATTCTGCTCTCCATTGCCGCAACCTTTACCATCACGATGACCATCGCGCAAAACATTTATAACCGCATCATTCCGGATATGGAGCAGCGCATGCAGCAAAACGAGGCGCTGGAGGATGTTGCACAGAAGGTAATTCAGAATTTCTACTATATAGACAGACTGGATAAGGTTGCACAGATTTCCGCGCTGACAAACGGTTATATGGACGGATTGAACGATGCGGGCAGCTATTACATGACCGCGCCGGAATATGAGCTTTATCTGGAACGCATGCAGGGTAAGCGCCCCGGCATCGGCGTGAACGCCGTATTCCAGGAGGATGCGGGTCAGTTGATACTCTCCACCGTTTCCCCCTCCTCCCCGGCGGAAAAATCCGGGCTGAAAAAGGGCGATGTCATTGTAAAAATTGACAACCAGGCCGTCACGGCGGAAAATTATACCGAGCTGGAAAAAAAGCTTTCCGGTAAGCTGCTCACCAGCGTAAAGCTTAGCTATCAACGCGGCGGCATTGAAAAAACCGTTTCCGTTATGCATGGTTACACCCATCAATCCGTCAGCAGCGAGATGATTGGGCAGATTGCCTATATTAAAATCAATGCCTTTTATATGAATACGGTAAAAGATTTTCAAAACGCCGTGGATAAGGCTATGAAGCAAAACGCAAAGGCGATTATTTTTGACCTGCGCGGCACAGCGGACGGTGAGCTGCAATACGCGGCGCAGATGATAGACTACCTCGTTCCCCTGCCTACGGAGGGCAGCAAGGCCATTGCAACGCTGCTGAAACAGGATGAAACGGTGTTGGAGACGTTCAGCTCGGACGCCAGCAGCCTCTCCCTCTCCTCCATTGCCGTGCTGGTGAACGGGGAAACTTCCGGTCTGGCGGAGTTATTTGCCTGTGATTTGCGCGATTTCGGCAAGGCGGTGCTGGTCGGCGAAACGACGCAGGGCAACGGCAGCTATCAAAAGGACTATCGCCTGCAGGAGGGCGGTGCAATTCTGCTGACCGTGGCCATGATAAAGCCCTATACCAGCCCCATCTTCCACGAGGTCGGTTTAACGCCTGACTTTGTTGTGAGCCTAACAGATGAGCAGAAGGAGAATTTTGACCTGCTGGATAAAAAGGATGACACCCAATTCCAAACCGCTCTGCGGCTGTTTCAAGAGCAGGCGGAAGAATAGGGGAGGGGAGCCGTGCAGCACAAGCCAGATTTTAACAACATATTGAAAGTTCTGCGCCGGGAGGCTCCCGAGCGCCCTACTCTGTTTGAACTTTTTTTGAACACCCCGCTCTACGAGCGCCTTTCCGGCATACATGCACCTGCGGTTTACTGCTCCGCGCAGTGGAATCGCTTTCTGATTCACGCTTTTGCAAGCGCCGGGTATGACTATGCCACAGTGCATGGCTCCGCTTACAGCTTTCGCGTGGGCGGGCGAAATAAGAAACACTCCATCTCTTTGAATGAGGGGGCGCTTATCACAGACCGCGCCTCCTTCGACGCCTATGAGTGGGCTGACCCGAACGCTTTTGACTACTCCGGCGTTCGGGACGTGAAGCAGGATTTGCCGGGCAATATGAAGCTCATGCTCATGGGGCCTGGCGGTGTACTGGAAAACGTTATCCGCCTGACGGGTTATGATACCCTCTGCCTCATGCTGTATGATGACGAACAGCTAGTCTATGATTTGTTCGAGCAGGTGGGGGAGAGGCTGTTGCAATATTACCGGCGTGGGTTGGAATATGAAACCGTCGGCCTGCTGATGTCTAACGATGACTGGGGGTTTAATACCCAAACTATGCTTTCTCCGGAACAGCTGCGCCGCTTTGTGTTCCCCTGGCACAAGAAAATTGTGGAGCTCGCGCACGCAAGGGACATTCCTGCTGTGCTGCACTCCTGCGGCTATTTTCACGAGGTTATGGACGATGTCATCGCCATGGGTTATGCGGGGAAGCATTCCTATGAGGACGGTATTTTCTCTGTGGAGGATTCTTATCAAAAATGGGGCGACCGTATTGCCATTTTGGGTGGTATCGATTTGAATTTTGTAATCACCGCGCCGGAGGAAGAAATTTACGCACGCTGTAAAGCCATGCTGGAAATCGGTAAAACCGGTTACGCCCTGGGCACCGGTAACAGTGTGCCGGAATTTGTGCCGCAGGAGCATTATTTTGCCATGATAGCAGCGGCAACGGGTATGCGCTATGTCTAAAACCGCGCTGGAAAAGGCCTTACACACCCTTGAACATATAACGCCCCTGCAAAGCGACTGCGGTGCGCTCTGCGGAGGGCTTTGCTGTAAAGGGGACGACAAAACCGGCATGCTTCTGTTCGCCGGGGAAGAAGAGCGGTATACCGCGCATGCGTGCATGCGCATTCTGCGGCAGGACGGGCGCAGCCTTCTTGTTTGCGGCGGTAGCTGCGAGCGCGGCCTGCGGCCGCTCTCCTGCCGCATGTATCCGCTGTTTCCCCTGCTGTATGAGGATGGCGGACGGGAATATCTCAAGGTGATTTTTGACCCCCGCGGCACCACCTGCCCCCTGCTTCGCCGAGAACCGCAGCTTACGCGCCGGTTTTACAAAGCGGTGCAGAGAGCGGGAAAGCAGCTGCTGAAGGATCCGGAGCAATACGCCGTGCTTAAGGATATCAGCGCTCTTTTGCTGGAAACCATGGAGTTGGGGAGCGCGTTATACAAATAAGCAGCTTATACTAATCCCAAGTAGAAACCTCGATATCTTTGCAGTCTTTTTCGCGCTGTGCTTTGTTGTCCTCCTTGCCGGGCGAAAGCCCGGCTGCGTCGTCCGCCGCGCACAACGCAAAAAATCCACGCAAATCTATTCGAGTTTTCTACTTGGAATTAGTATGAAAATACCGATACCCTCTATCCGAACATGATTTGGATAGAGGGTATTATACTGCTTATCCGCAAACTACCTCCATGGCAATCTTTGCCCAGCGGTCAATGCGTTGCGGGTCGTTTCGCACGGTTGAGACATCCTTTAAGACCAGTTCCAGGTTCACTTGATTTGCCTTCGCCAGTTGGCAGGTCAAGAGTAAATCCGCGCGGATTTGTTCCTCGCTGAATTCCGGGGTGCCGAGAAAAGCGGGGGTGGGCTTGTTGGACATCACAAGCTGTGTGCCGATTTCGGCGGCAAAATGCTTTCGGTCGCTCCAGGGACTGCAGGAGACCTTGCGCACATGCGGGATTTGCTTGACCAAATCCAGGCGGTCGTCCAAGCGGTCGCAGCAGCCGTAATAGAGGTAGCCAAAGGCCTGCGCCATGCGCTTGATATAAGGGATTTCAAACTCCGCAAACATGGCAGGGGAGATGGCGGTAAAAATCTGCGCCAGGCCAAACGCCCAGCAGTTCTGTGACTGCCATTCTCTGCCCGCGCCGCTGTCCGGCAGCAGGTCGTCTGTATAGGTGTGCACACAGTGGCACAGGTTGTTGCAGGAGTCATGCACCAGCATGGCGTTTGCCTGTTCAATGCCGTGCAGCGTAGCCTCGGTGAGTCGCTCCAGAGCGGCGTGAATGAGCTCCGGCTGATCCAGCAGCGCGAGCAAGGCCTCATCCGCACCCATCAGTGTTGTTAAATAGTCCCAGATACCAAGGTGAAAGCTATCCAGCCCGCGCATGCGAATCGGTGCGATTCCGTCAAACAGTTCCTGTGCCTGCTCTTTGCGCTCGCGCGTCTTCTTTTCCTCATGCACAATTTCAACATCGCACAGCTCGGCAAGTGCATCCATGGAATGCAGCTGATTGGTATAGCTTTGCGAAAATGCCGTGCTGCCGGTTTCGCCCAGGCGCTCCACCTGCGGCAACATGCCAAAGCTGGATTTGTAAACTGCCATAGGGATGCTGATAAACGGCTCCAGCACACTGTCCACCGGGAAGTGCTGCCATTTATACAGGCTGCGGCGCAGCGAACGCTCAATATTTTGCCAGAAGGGGTCACGCACACTGCATTGTAGAAACGGGTCAACCTCCAACTCGTTCCAGGGCAATTGGTCAATCATCACCATTGGGCGCTGCATCTCGCCGCGATTCAGCGCGCGCCAGAGTAGCACCTTTTCCTTGTGAATCGGTCTTTCAGCCTCGTGCATGTATTGCGCCGCAAGGCTGCGCAGGGTTTCTCTGTCTTGATTTGTCAGCATAACTGTTCCCCCTTTAAATAGTAAGCTCTGTTTTTGAAAGCACCAAAATCCAGTCCTGCAAAATGTTTACGCGCGGCGCAAGCCAGCCGCCGTTGCTGTCTGCCTGCGCGGTTCCAAGGTCTCGTAAACTGTTTACAATCATATCAAAGTAGTAGGCATGGTAGAAAGTATCGGGCTCCAGCTGCAGCACGCGCAGCTGCCCCCATTGTTCGCCGCCGTAGTTCGGGTTAAAGATAACGCGCAATTCCCCCAGAATTCCGCAGGAAAACAGGCCGTCCGGCTCTTCATAAGAGCAGGGGCGTTCCACCCATTCCGGGTGTTGTTCCAGGCGCCACCAATCCAATTGGCATAAAAAGCGCTTGGCGTTACCGATATGCGAAGAGCCGGGCAGGCGATAGGCCTCTGTCCATGGGGTGTTGCCCCAGGTTGCGCCGTGCGGGGAAACGCCGTATGGCTCCCCGGGCGCGTTACACTGCCAGATGCCGTTTGCGCCGTAAGTGTGCCCACAGGCTCCGCTGAGTACACAGCCCAGGAATAAATAGCGCTGGATATCCGCAAAGCTCGCCCCGCAGATGCCCTCATAACAGGCCTCGGAGTTGATAACGGGCATGGCATTGCGTTCCGCACAGGCTTTCACGCTGCGTACGCTGTGCGCAAGAGAGCGGTAGGCGCTGTGACCGGTTTGCAGCATATCCAAGTCCAGCAGGCTCTCGTCCTCCAGCTGGATATGCCCTAAATCCGGCGCGTGAATGGTGATACAGCGCCTGAAAGGGTCCTGCGCGCGCACATAGCGTGCCAGCTCCGTCCAATCCCGCTTGCTCTGTGCAAAATAAGCTTCCCTGTCCACCTGCGCCCCGTAAAACGGCATAGAGGCTTCGCCCGCGAGGCAAAAGATAACCGGGTATGCCGCCCAACGCGCGAGTATCATATCCCAATGTTGCTTTAGGACATCAAGCCCGGCCAGCGGCGCAAAAAAACCCCAGCTGCCAACAATGACCGGCACCATGCCGCGTTCTACAATTAGAGTGATTTTTTTATCAGCCTCGTCAAAATATGCAGGGTTGATAGCGCTGAAATCCTTATCCCAGGGCAGCCCTGCCTCGTTTTCTCCGCGTATGTCGCCCCAGGGCATATCAGGGTATAGTCCCGCGACAATCTGCACGGCGGTAAAGCCCTTTTTCTGCCTGTCCGCCGCCAGTTCCGTGATGCCATCGGGGTAGGGAAGGCGCTTAGTAAACCCCATCCACCAGGTATCCGCCAGATAGAAAAACGGTGTGCCGTCCGCATGCTCCAGATAGCGGTTATTGCGGCGGGTTGGCGCGCCGTGGAGATACAGCGGATTCTCCCCACGGTAGGCAATCACCTCGATTTTCTCCGTTTCCCCGGTGGGGTAATGCATGCTGCCATCCTCCCAGCCGAGCGTTGCCTGGTATACGCCGCATGCTGCGGCGGAAAAACGAAGATGCAGCCGCCCGTCTCCGCCTTTAAACGCGGGGACTTTCTGCATCGTACCATCCGGTGCATGAACCATAGCAAACAATCCGGCGCCGCTAGCGGCATAGGACCATTCACAGACCCTGTTCTGCGCGATAACTTGCATCTGTGTATCCTCCCCAATTTTTTCTCTACCGTCATTTTAACGGACGAAGGGCAGAAATGCAAGGCTGGTTTTCTACGCGGTAAAAATCAAAATTTAAGCCGTATGGCTTGACGTGCATATGCGGCTATGCTATTCTTCAGAATGAAGAAAATGAAAGGCGATTGATTTATGAAAAGAATAGTTGTATTTTTGTGTATTCTGAGCGTTGCACTGTTGCTTGTTTCGTGCAATAAACCGGAACAGGAGGATGATCCAAACGCGAACACAGCGATAGTTCTGGGAAGCGTCTATCAATTCAACAAATTGTTTACGGAGAAGACAAAAAACGCTGAACAGATTTTTACATCAATTTCAGCCATACAAGCGGAAGGAAAGGAAACGAGCTACACGGTGCTTATCCGTTTTGATTACGCAAAAAAAACGTTTGAGAAGGCGGAAGATTATCAGGCACGCATCCAGCAGTTTCAGGAGGATGTGCAGACGGTTGGGGAAACACTAGCCATGGCCAATGATGTGCAGAGCATGAAATTCACAAGCAATGAACTTATCTGCACACTAAGCCGTGTGAGCGGAAACGCCTATAAGTGGGACTATGACAACGCGAAATACAGCGCAAGCGAATTCGCGTTTCAAGCATATTTATAAAGGATTGAGCTATGCCGAACAGCAAACGACCGCATATTCTGATTTTAAACCCCGATCAAATGCGTGCGGATGCATTGACGCATTTGGGCTGTGGGGCGATTGAAACACAGCATATGGACGCCCTCGCGCGGGACGGTGTCTCGTTTTCACGGGCGTTTTGCCAAAATCCGGTATGCACACCCTCACGCTGCAGCTTTATGAGCGGCTGGTATCCCCATGTTGCGGGGCACCGCACGATGAAGCATATGATGCAGCCGCATGAACCGGTTTTGCTCAAGGAGCTGAAGGATAACGGCTACCATGTTTGGATGAACATGCGCAACGATTTGTTGCCCGCGCAGCGGAAAAACTATACGGCAGAATACTGCGACAGCTACTTTATTCCGGACAAAATTCCCTCCCTGCCGTTGAAGCAGGCCTGGCGCGGCAGCCCGGAGGGAGAGGACTACTACGGCTTTTTACAGGGAAAAATTGAGCCGCAGCGTGACATGGATCAGCTGTGCGCCGAAGGCGCGGCGGCGTTCATCCGGGAATATCGGGAGAACCGCCCCTTCTGCATCTATCTGCCCTTTATGTTTCCGCACCCGCCCTATGCCTGCTGGGATCCATATTACAGCGCGGTGGATGCCGCGAAAATAAAGCCTTTTATCGAGCCGCCGCCGGATTTCTCGGGCAAAAGCCGCATGGTAAAGGCTTTGCATCATGCAATGCGCCTGGACCGCTGGGACGATGCAAAGTTTAACGAGCTGCGCAGGGTGTATTTGGCCATGTGCCTGCGCACAGATGATTTGGTTGGCATCGTTATAAATGCGCTTAAGGAGCGCGGCCTGTATGAGGATACGGCCATCTTTTTATTCAGCGACCATGGGGATTACACAGGCGACTACCGTATGACGGAGAAACAGCAAAATGCGTTTGAGGATTGCCTTTGTAATGTTCCGTTTATCGTAAAGCTGCCACAGGGCATGCAAAAACGCTGCGGCGTGAGCGAGGAGCTGACGGAGTTGGTTGATTTCTATGCCACAGCCGCCGACATTGCGCAGTTGCCGCCCACACATACCCATTTCGGCCTTTCGCTGCGCCCGTATATTGGGCGAGAATGTGACAGCCTGCGGGACGCCGTGTTCTGCGAGGGTGGGTTTCGAACAGGGGAGATGCAGTGCGTCTACTCCGAAACGGAGCAGTTCCCGAAAAAAAGTGACCTCTATTATCCCAGAATCGCCCTGCAGATGGATGATGAGGCGCAGCTTAACGGCAAGGCCATTATGTGCCGCACGAAGGAGTACAAATATATTCGCCGCCTGTATGAGCCCGATGAGCTGTATGACCTGCGGTGCGACCCGGACGAGGTACATAACGTGGCGCAGGAGGAGGGCTACCGGGGGATACTCGAGCAAATGCGCGACAGGCTGTTGACCCATTTTCTGGATACGGGCGACGCGGTTCCCTTCACGCGGGACAGGCGCTTTGATGCCGCCGTTGTGCCGAAGGTGCTGGGCAACACGGTAAAACGAAGCCTGGGTTTCAAACGTAAAAAATAATAGACAGAAGGATATATTCATGAATGTAGCAGTTATCAGCTCCTGGCATGTCCATGCAAAAGGCTATGCGAATGATTTGAACAAGATGGAGGATGTCAACCTTGTTGCCGTTTGGGATGAGAATCCGCAGGCCGGTAAAGCCTGGGCGGAGGAGCTCGGCTGCCGCTTTGAGCCGGATTACGACGCGCTCATGGCGGACAGCAGCATCGACGGTGTATGCATCAGTTCCCCGACCAATCTGCACTGCGAATTGATTTGCAAAGCGGCGGAAGCGGGCAAGCACATTTTCACAGAAAAAGTATTGGCAATCACAAACGAGGATGCCGCGAAGATAGAAGCCGCCGTGAAAAAGAGCGATAAAGTGTTTACCATCTCCTTCCCCCACACCTGCGGCCAAAACATGCAGTTTGCCAAGCAACTTGTGGACAGCGGCGAGTTGGGGCAAATCACCTATGCCCGCGTGCGTAACGCCCACAATGGCATCAGCGCGGCTTGGCTGCCGGATACTTTCTTTGACCCGGTCGCCTGCGGCGGCGGCGCGATGATGGATTTGGGAGCGCACCCGATGTACTTGATTCCCTGGCTGCTCGGCAAGCCCGTGAGCGTGACCTCCTGCTACACGCAGATTTCCGGCAAGGAAGTGGAGGACAACGCGGTAAGCGTGTTCGCGTTTGCGGACGGTGCCATCGCCGTTTCAGAAACCGGCTTTTTAGCGCAGAACAACCCCTTCCAGCTGGAGCTGTGCGGCACGCAGGGGACGCTGATGATTGTTGACCGTGAGCTGAAGTATTCTGACATGGAGACGGGCAGCGAATGGGTCACTCCGGAACAGTTCCCGCCTGCATGGAAAAGCCCGCTGGAGCAGTGGGTCGGCGCGGTGGTGCGCGGCGAAGAAAATCACATGGGCATTGAGCCGGCTGTGCAGCTGACAAAAACCATGGTCGGCGCTTACACTTCTTGGAAAACCGGGAAGATGTATTTGTTTACATAATATATACATACGAACGAAAAGAGGCTGAGCATGCAATATCGCAGAAATCCCAAAAACGGCGATGAGATATCCATTTTAGGCCACGGCGGCATGCATTTCCAAAAGGATGAAAACGCCATGATTGATCAGTTGCGTTTTGCCATCGACAGCGGCGTGAACTATATCGACACGGCGTACATCTACCCCGGCAGCGAGGTCACAATCGGGAAGGCACTGCAAGGCGGTTACCGGGACAGGGTCAGCCTTGCCGATAAACTGCCGCCGTATCTGGTGCGCAAATATGCAGATTTTGACCGCGTTTTTGGCAAACAGCTGGAGCGGCTGCAAACGAATCGCATTGATTATTATATGGTGCATATGCTCCCAAACGCGGCTGAGTTTGCGCGCCTGTGCGCACTTGGGCTTTTGGATTGGGTGGCGCAAAAACGGGAGCAGGGGATTATCCGTAATTTTGGGTTCTCTTATCACGGCGGCGTGCCGGAGTTTCAAAAGCTGATTGATTGCCATTCTTGGGATTTCTGCATGATCCAGTATAATTACTACGACGAAAACGCGCAGGCGGGCAAGAGCGGTCTACTGTATGCTGCGCAAAAGGGTATTCCGGTGATTGCCATGGAACCGTTGCGCGGCGGTAGTTTGGTAACCAAGCTGCCCGAGGAGGGCAAAAAACTTTGGGAGAACGCAAGCCCGCAGCGTTCCCCTGCGGAATGGGCGCTGCGCTGGGTATGGAACCACCCCGAGGTGCTCTGCCTGCTGTCCGGTATGCATGACCGCAACGTGCTGGAGGAGAATCTGCGCATTGCACAGGACGCAAAAGCAAATGACCTGACAGCGGAACAGCTGGCCTTGTTTGCGAAGGTTCGCAAGACGATTGCAGACAAAACACGCGTACCCTGCACAGGCTGTTCCTATTGCATGCCCTGCCCGGCCGGCGTAGATATTCCGATGTGCTTTTCCACACTGAACGACAGCGCGCTTGGCTCCAAAATGAACAGCCAGGTGAACTATATCATGCGCAATTTCAATCACGAAGCATCGAAATGCAGCGATTGTGGAAAGTGTGAACAGCATTGTCCACAGGCAATCCCGGTGCGGGAAAAATTGCGTGAAGTAAAAAAGACCTTTGAAGGCCCAATATACAAACCCATGCGTTTTGCCATCAAAACCGTAATGCGATTGAAATGAGGATAACACAATGAACAACCGCGAAAGAACTATGGCGATTTTGCATTATCAAGACTATGACCATATCCCCATCATCCATTTCGGCTATTGGCGGGAGACGCTGGAGAAATGGTGCGAGGAAGGGCATATCACAGGCGAGGAGGCTCTGTTTTGGGGCGATGGCAACCAGTTTTGTGACAGCATCGCCCAAAAGCTGG
>JAVBUO010000071.1:0-4584 GCA_031555315.1 Acetobacteraceae bacterium | reverse complement strand
GGTGGCAACTCCCGCTGGCGGAGGGCATCATTCGCGACGGGCAAATTCTTCAGCCCGAACAACTACTCGCAGCGCTGCGCGCATGGCGACAGACGTTGCCTCAATACCATCAAATCTTCCTCGCTTTTCCGGCAGCCCGCACTCTGCAACGCACGCTACCGCGCCCGGCCATGACCCTGCGCGAAAGCGAACAGACGGCCTGGATTGCTGCGGCGTTGGGCCGTGAACTGGAAATGGCGCCGGATACCCTGTGTTTTGACTACGCGGAAGATACCTTCAGTCAGACGTTTCAGGTAACGGCCGCGCAAAACAAAGAGATAGCGACGTTGCTGGACCTGGCACAGGTATTACGGCTGCGGCTGGCTACGGTCACGCCGGATGCCGGGGCGCTGGCGCATTTGCTGCCCTTTGTGAATGCGCCTGCCCAGTGCATCGCCTGGCGGGACCGGGATCAGTGGCTTTGGGCGATGCGCCACCAGTGGGGCAGACGCGATCTGGTGGAAGCGCCCGATGTTGAACAGCTGGCCGCCTTGTTGGCGCTGCGGGTTGACGAGATCGCCTGCTGCGAGACGGGTCGCTTCGATCCCTGGAGCGTGCTGACCCACTGCCAGCCCCCGCTGCCGGAAAACGGTACGGACTTTAGCGTGGCGCTGGCATTGGCGACCGGAGGCGATCCGCTATGAGGACCGCCAATCTTCTGCCGTGGCGTCGGCGGCAAAAGCGTGACTGTCTGCGTTTTTGGGCGGTGCTGTTTAGTGGAACACTGCTGTTGTTGCTGATGCTCTGGTCTACCGGCCGTGCCAGCGATCCTTTACTGGTACGGGCTGCCACGCTGCGACATGCCAGCGATCGGGTACTGCATCAGGCGCTGGAAAAGCGGCAAAAACAGTGGCGGGCATTCGAGGCGCAGCGCCAGCAACAGCAGCGGTGGGCGCAGCAAAAAGCGAAGACGATGGCATGGAAGCCAGTATTGACTGCCTTAGCCGCTGCCATACCGGAGCAGACGTGGCTGGCGCATCTCCGCTACCAGCAGTCGACCCTCTCGCTGAGTGGTTACGCCCTGACGCTCCCGGCGCTTTCGGCGCTGGAGGCAGCGCTACGCCAGCTCCCGGGGTTCACGCTCGGTGCGCCGGGTGAGATGCGAAAGGATGCCCAGGGGCGCTGGCAGTTTAGCTGGACCCTGACCCGCAAGGAGAATGCCGATGCGGATCCATCCTGACAGCTGGTACGCGATGACGCCGCGCTGGCGTGGCCTGTGCTGGGCCATCAGCTCCGCCATTATGGTTCTCGGGTTGATGGGGGGGCAGTTACGCATGCGGGAACAACAGGCTGCGGCGCGACTGACCCAACAGGTACAAGATACAGCGAGCAATGCCGGGCTCTGGGCATCGGTACGTAAGCTCTCACCCCCTGACAATGTGCATACCTCCGAGGCACCACGGCCTTTTTCGCCGCTGGCGTTTGATACCGGCAAGCAACGCTTAGTGCGCTGGCTGCCCGGCAGTGCAGGGGGAGAACTGGTGATCGAGGCCGTGTGGGCGCAGATCCCCACATTGTTTGTCACCCTTGCACAGTGCGATGTGGTGGTGGGGCGTTTTAGCATTCAGCCAGAACAGAAAACGCTTCAGGTCACGCTACAACTGGAGCGACAACATGCGGGTTAATCGTAGCGTGCTGCTTTTACTCCCCTTTCTGCTTGGCATGCGCGATCCGTTTAAGGCACCAGAGTCACGCTGCCCTTACGCCATGCTGAACCAGTGGCGGTATGCCGGGGTGGTGCTGGGAGCAGTGCCGGTGGGTATCGTCAGAGATGATCAAGCGCGCTGGCTGCGCGTGCATCCTGGCGATGTGCTTGCACAAGGCTGGCGTGTGATGGTGCTGGATGAAAAGGAACTGGTCATTGATACACAGGCGGCGTGCGATCCGCCATTGTGGCGATGGCAACGACAAGGAACCAAACAAGATGAAAACAGGGATCGTGGCACTGCTGTTGATCGGCAGTCAGGCGCTGGCAGCGGAACCGGCAGCGGTGAATCTGGTGGTGGATGAGGTGCCGGTCGCCCAGCTTCTGCAAGGGCTGGCGGAGCAGGAAAACCGCAATATGATTATCTCCCCCGATGTCAGCGGTAATGTTTCCCTGCGTCTGCAGGCGGTGCCCTGGTTGCAGGCTATCCAGACGGTGGTCACCAGTGCCGGGCTGGTCATGCGCCAGCAGGAGGGCATTTTTTATATCCACACCGCTGCCTGGCAACAGCAGCAGCAGGAAAGAAAAGAGGCCGAGAGAACTAAAAGGCAGCTCAGTGCGCCGCTGGAGGCGCGCAGCTTTCCCCTCTCTTATGCGGATGCCGGAGATTTACAGCAGGCTGCGGAAAAGCTCCTCAGTCCAAAAGGCAGCCTGGCGGTGGACAAACGTACCAATCGCTTGCTGGTGCGGGACAACCGGGCCGCGCTGGAGGCATTAAAGCACTGGGTGACGCAAATGGATCTCCCTGTTGCTCAGGTAGAACTGGCCGCGCACATCGTCAGTATGAGTGAGAAAAGCCTGCGCGAATTAGGTGTGAAATGGAATCTGTCGCAAGCGCAGCAGGCCGGTAGGCCCGGTCAACTGACGACGCTCAGTAGCGATCTTGCGGTGGCCAGTGCGACGACACAGGTGGGGTTTAACATCGGACGTATTAATGGCCGGTTACTGGATCTTGAACTGTCTGCGCTGGAACAAAAGCAACAGGTCGATATTATTGCCAGTCCACGTCTGCTGGCGTCACATATGCAGCCCGCCAGTATCAAACAGGGCAGTGAAATACCCTATCAGGTTTCCAGTGGTGAGAGCGGTGCGACATCCGTTGAGTTTAAAGAGGCTGTGCTGGGTATGGAGGTCACGCCGGTGGTATTGGCCAACGGGCGCGTCCGTCTGAAACTGCGTATCAGCGAGAACAGCCCAGGGCAGGTATTGCAGCAGGCCGATGGCGAAACGCTGGCAATAGATAAGCAAGAGATCGAAACACAGGTCGAAGTGAAAAGTGGCGAAACGCTGGCCTTAGGTGGAATTTTTTCTCAGAGGCATAAAACCGGCGACGAAAGTGTGCCAGGCTTGAGCCGTATCCCTTTACTGGGACGGCTTTTTCGGCATGAGGGAAAAGACAACGAACGCCGTGAGTTAGTGGTTTTTATCACCCCTCGCCTGGTTGCGACCCCCTGAAGCGCAACAATGCCCTGCGTGATTTTGCATTCTGTTTGTTGCAGATGTTTGACGTGAGGCATTAATTAGCATACAAGGAGTACCGATTTGAGAATCAGCTTACTCAATCTCACTCCTTAACAACTTAAGCGGCAAGCCTGGTGATTTAATCTGTTGCCAAACAAGCAGGAGTATTGAGATAATTTTTAGTCTGACTCTCGCTCTATCGCATATGAGGTTTCAGTTCATGTCCTGTTACGCCAGGTATCGGCGAAGCGGGTTTACCATTAACGAATAGTCTTAGTAGTACCGAAAAAATGGCAGAGAAACGCAATATCTTTCTGGTTGGGCCTATGGGTGCCGGCAAAAGCACTATTGGGCGCCAGTTAGCTCAACAACTCAATATGGAATTTTACGATTCTGATCAAGAGATTGAGAAACGAACCGGAGCTGATGTGGGCTGGGTCTTCGACGTAGAAGGCGAAGAGGGTTTCCGTGACCGAGAAGAAAAAGTCATTAATGAACTTACGGAAAAACAGGGCATTGTGCTGGCAACTGGCGGCGGCTCTGTAAAATCTCGCGAAACTCGCAACCGTCTCTCCGCCCGCGGTGTCGTGGTCTATCTTGAAACGACCATCGAAAAACAACTGGCGCGTACGCAGCGTGATAAAAAACGCCCGTTGCTGCAGGTTGAGACACCTCCACGCGAAGTTCTGGAAGCCCTGGCTGGTGAACGCAATCCGCTGTACGAAGAGATTGCCGACGTCACCATTCGCACCGACGACCAGAGCGCTAAAGTGGTCGCAAACCAGATTATTCATATGCTGGAAAGCAACTGATTCTGGCTTTATATACACTCGCCTGCGGGTAAAAGCATTTAAGGTGGATGTCGCGCTATGGAGAGGATTACAGTCACTCTCGGTGAACGGAGTTACCCTATCACTATCGCGGCTGGTTTGTTTAACGACCCAGCTTCCTTCTTACCACTGAAAGCGGGTGATCAGGCAATGCTGGTCACCAATGAGACTCTGGCTCCGCTTTATCTCGACAAGGTTCGTCAGTTGCTTGAACAGGCTGGCGTAAAAGTCGACAGTGTGATTCTGCCTGATGGCGAGCAGTATAAAAGCCTGACGGTACTTGATACCGTCTTTACTGCTCTGCTACAAAAACCGCATGGTCGTGACACCACACTGCTTGCTTTAGGCGGCGGTGTTGTTGGCGATCTTACGGGTTTTGCAGCGGCAAGCTATCAGCGCGGCGTTCGTTTTATTCAGATTCCTACCACGCTGTTGTCGCAGGTCGACTCTTCTGTTGGCGGAAAAACGGCCGTTAACCATCCGCTAGGCAAAAACATGATTGGCGCGTTCTACCAGCCTGCTTCGGTGGTGGTGGATCTCGACTGTCTG
>JAVBUO010000058.1:0-4003 GCA_031555315.1 Acetobacteraceae bacterium | reverse complement strand
ATCGGCAACGGCCACCTGCACAAAGGCGCGAAGCCAGTGCACTGGTGTGTGGACTGCCGTTCTGCGCTGGCAGAAGCGGAAGTTGAGTATTACGACAAAACCTCTCCGTCCATCGACGTGGCGTTCCATGCCGTCGATCAGGACGCGGTAATAGCCAAATTTGGCGTGTCGTCTGTCAGCGGCCCAATTTCTCTGGTTATCTGGACCACCACCCCGTGGACCCTGCCAGCTAACCGCGCGATCTCCTTGTCCGGTGAGTTTGAATACGCGCTGGTGCAGGTTGAAGGTCAGGCAGTTATCCTGGCGAAAGATCTGGTTGAAAGCGTACTGAAACGCGCGAACATCACTGATTACACCGTGCTGGGCACCGTGAAAGGTGACGCGCTGGAATTGATGCGCTTCAAGCACCCGTTCCTGGACTTCGATGTTCCGGCCATCCTGGGCGAGCACGTGACGCTGGACGCGGGTACCGGTGCGGTGCATACCGCCGGTGGCCACGGTCCTGACGACTACAGCATCAGCCTGAAATACGGTCTGGAAATCGCTAACCCGGTTGGCCCGGACGGTGCCTATCTGCCTGGCACTTACCCAGGTCTTGACGGTGTTAACGTCTTCAAAGCGAACGACATCATCGTTAACATGCTGCGTGACAGCGGCGCGTTACTGCATGTCGAAAAAATGCAGCACAGCTATCCATGCTGCTGGCGTCATAAGTCGCCAATCATCTTCCGTGCGACCCCGCAGTGGTTCGTCAGCATGGATCAGAAAGGCCTGCGTGCGCAGTCGCTTTCCGAAATCAAAGGCGTGCAGTGGATCCCGGACTGGGGCCAGGCGCGTATCGAATCCATGGTTGCTAACCGTCCTGACTGGTGTATCTCCCGTCAGCGTACCTGGGGCGTGCCGATGTCTCTGTTCGTGCATAAAGAGACCCAGGAACTGCATCCAAATACCCTGGAACTGATGGAAGAAGTGGCGAAGCGCGTCGAAGTAGACGGCATTCAGGCGTGGTGGGATCTCGATTCCCGCGACATCCTGGGCGCAGACGCGGATAACTACGAGAAAGTGCCTGATACCCTGGACGTGTGGTTCGACTCCGGTTCTACCCACTCCTCCGTTGTTGATGTGCGTCCGGAATTTGCCGGTCACGCTGCCGACATGTATCTGGAAGGTTCTGACCAACACCGTGGCTGGTTCATGTCATCGCTGATGATCTCCACCGCCATGAAAGGTAAAGCCCCTTACCGCCAGGTACTGACCCACGGTTTCACCGTTGATGGTCAGGGCCGTAAGATGTCCAAATCCATCGGTAACACCGTTTCTCCGCAGGATGTGATGAACAAACTGGGCGCCGATATTCTGCGTCTGTGGGTGGCATCAACGGACTATACCGGCGAGATGGCGGTTTCTGACGAAATCCTGAAACGTGCTGCCGACAGCTATCGTCGTATCCGCAACACCGCGCGCTTCCTGCTGGCGAACCTGAACGGGTTTGATCCGGCAAAAGACATGGTGAAACCGGAAGAGATGGTGGTTCTGGATCGCTGGGCGGTAGGTTGCGCGCAAGCGGCGCAGGAAGATATCGTCAAAGCGTATGACTCATACGATTTCCACGAAGTGGTACAGCGCCTGATGCGTTTCTGCTCCATCGAAATGGGCTCGTTCTACCTCGACATCATCAAAGACCGCCAGTACACCGCCAAAGCGGACAGCGTGGCGCGTCGTAGCTGCCAGACTGCGCTGTATCACATCGCAGAAGCGCTGGTGCGCTGGATGGCGCCGATCATGTCCTTCACCGCGGATGAAATCTGGGGCTACCTGCCAGGCGACCGTGAGAAGTATGTCTTCACCGGCGAGTGGTATGAAGGCCTGTTCGGTCTGGCTGATACCGAAGCCATGAACGATAACTTCTGGGACGAGCTGCTGAAAGTGCGTGGCGAAGTGAACAAGGTTATCGAGCAGGCGCGTGCCGACAAGAAAGTGGGCGGCTCTCTGGAAGCGGCAGTAACCCTGTACGCTGAACCTGAGCTGGCGGCGAAGCTGACCGCGCTGGGTGATGAATTACGATTTGTCCTGTTGACCTCCGGTGCGGATGTTGCGGATTATGCCGATGCAAGCGCTGACGCTCAGCAGAGCGAGTTGCTCAAAGGGCTGAAAGTGGCGCTGGCAAAAGCCGACGGTGAGAAGTGCCCGCGCTGCTGGCATTACACCACCGATGTCGGTCAGGTAGCGGAGCACGCAGAGATCTGCGGACGCTGTGTTAGCAACGTCGCCGGTGATGGCGAAAAACGTAAGTTTGCCTGATGAGTAAATCTCTCTGTTCAACAGGGCTGCGCTGGCTGTGGCTGGTGGTAGTCGTGCTGATTATTGATTTGGGCAGCAAGTACCTGATCCTCCAGAACTTTGCTCTGGGGGATACCGTACCGCTGTTCCCGTCCCTTAATCTGCACTATGCGCGCAACTATGGCGCGGCGTTTAGCTTCCTTGCTGACAGCGGCGGTTGGCAGCGTTGGTTCTTCGCAGGTATCGCTATAGGTATCTGCTTAGTGCTAACACTGCTGATGTACCGCGGAAAAGCAACGCAAAAGCTGAATAACATTGCCTACGCGCTGATCATTGGCGGCGCGCTGGGTAACCTGTTTGACCGTCTGTGGCACGGCTTTGTGGTCGATATGATCGACTTCTATGTCGGCAACTGGCACTTCGCGACCTTCAACCTGGCTGACACAGCAATTTGTGTCGGCGCGGCGCTGGTTGTGCTGGAAGGCTTCTTGCCAAACGCAGCCGCGAAGAAGCAGGCTTAAACCCGCCGGGCGGCGCTTCACATGTACCGGCCTACGCTTAATGTAGGCCCGGTCATCGCAGCGCCACCGGGCAACAGGCACCAAAAACAAGCGAGCAATTTGCATGTCCAAATCCGTACAGTCCAACAGCGCGATGCTGGTTCATTTCACGCTGAAACTTGATGATGGCTCCACTGCGGAGTCCACCCGCAATAACGGCAAACCCGCGCTGTTCCGTCTTGGCGACACCACCCTGTCTGAAGGTCTTGAGCAACAACTGCTGGGACTGAAAGAGGGGGATAAAAAAGCCTTTTCTCTGGAGCCGGATGCGGCGTTTGGCGTGCCGACCCCGGATTTGATCCAGTACTTCTCGCGTCGTGAATTTATGGACGCAGGGGAGCCGGAAATTGGGGCAATTATGCTCTTTACCGCTATGGATGGCAGCGAAATGCCAGGCGTGATCCGTGAAATCAATGGCGACTCTATTACCGTCGATTTCAACCATCCGCTCGCCGGGCGTACCGTCCATTTTGATGTTGAAGTACTGGAAATTGACCCGGTACTGGAGGAAGTGAATGCAGATCCTGTTGGCTAACCCGCGCGGCTTCTGCGCCGGAGTAGACCGCGCTATCAGCATTGTTGAAAACGCGCTGGAAATCTACGGCGCGCCAATTTATGTCCGTCATGAGGTGGTGCATAACCGCTACGTGGTGGACAGCCTGCGCACGCGCGGAGCGATTTTCATTGAGCAAATCAGCGAAGTGCCCGATGGCGCAATCCTGATCTTCTCCGCGCATGGTGTCTCCCAGGCCGTGCGTAACGAAGCAAAAAATCGTGACCTGACCGTTTTCGATGCCACCTGTCCGTTAGTGACCAAAGTGCATATGGAAGTGGCGCGCGCCAGCCGTCGTGGTGAAGAGTCGATTCTGATTGGTCACGCTGGTCACCCGGAAGTGGAAGGCACCATGGGCCAGTACAGCAACCCGGAAGGGGGGATGTATCTGGTTGAGTCTCCGGACGATGTGCTGACGCTGAATGTCAAAAACGAAGCAAAACTGTCGTTTATGACCCAGACCACGCTCTCGGTAGATGATACCTCCGACGTGATTGATGCGCTGCGTAAGCGCTTCCCGAAAATCGTCGGTCCGCGCAAGGACGATATCTGTTACGCCACCACGAACCGTCAGGAAGCGGTACGCGCGCTGGCGGAACAGGCTGATGTG
>JAVBUO010000061.1:0-22221 GCA_031555315.1 Acetobacteraceae bacterium | reverse complement strand
GCGGGCAGACAACTGCCAGAGCCACCTCTCTCGATGGGAGCTCCTGCGGTTGCCGCTGTTACTACTGCAGCGATAGCCTCCTCATCCAGTTGGTGGGACTGGCTCTTCGGTTCCAGCAATACGGCTGCGATGGATGCACATCCACAGGAGCCGATAACTCTCGTCACTCCTGTTCCTGATCAACGCGGCCCCGACCTTGAGACCTTCCCGGCAGACGGGCCGCGTGGGCCGGAGATCGTCTCAACTCCCAACGACGGACCAATCGCAACGCCGCCATTCATTACGCCAGTCCCTGAGCAGAATTGGCGGGACTCAATTATTTCTAGCAATGGGAGTCCCGAAGACGTACTGCAAAGCGGAAATAATACTATTAGGCCAGGAACTGCTGATGCCTTGAACGAGCATTTTGATGCCGATATAAATCGACGCGAATGGGGGCGGGCATTGGAAGCGATGAAAAGAGATCTAGGGCTTAGGAATGATTTTCATGGAATAATTCATCGAAATGGTGATTATACCGATCACAATGGAAATGTGATTGGTAATATCGGTGATTATTTACCATGACTTTAGAAAAATCAAGACTAACCCCAATTAATAGCGAATATTATACATGTCAGTATTGTTATGTTATTTTTTGTATTTATCCAGGTGATATTTCTCCAGATATTATTACATCTATAATTGGAATATCTCCAACAAAAATAAATAATATTGGTGATAGACACACTAATAGCATTGGTAGGGTTAGAGTGAATAAAATTTCTGGATGGTTTTTGAGTACAGAAAATTTAATTTCCTCAAAAGATATTAGGGAACATTTGGATTTTTTAATATTAAAAATAAAAAATTGCTCAACTGAATTAAGTCGGTTGCAGAAAGTTGATGGCCTGAAGATGAGCGTAAATTGCACGTGGATATCCAAGGCTGGCCATGGAGGGCCTACCTTGTGGCCTGAGCAAATGAAGTTGCTCTCTGAATTAAACTTAGAATGCTCGTTTGATGTTTACTTTGAGCAGGGTTTTTCTGTGTCTGAGGCATCGCCGGGGCGGGGGACGTCGTCAAATTAAGTGGCGCGCGGCGAGGGAATGCGTGTCACGGACTTCTGCCCATGCCTGATACGCCCTAGGGTCAGGACTCGTTGATCAGATCCAGAAGATGACGACGGCTGCGATGCAGATGGCTGAGAAGAAAGTGTGAGCACATCGATCATAGCGTGTTGCGATACGCCGCCAGTCCTTGAGCTTTGCGAAGAGGTTCTCGACCTTGTGGCGCTGGCGATAGAGCGCCTTGTCGTAATGGTATGGGATCTTGCGGCTTCGGCTCGACGGGATGCAGGGTTGGATACCTTTGTCGATCAGTGCCTGGCGGAATGCGGTGCTGTCGTAGCCACGGTCGGCGATGAGGGTTTTGGCCGGTGGCAAGGCGGGGAGTATGAGGCTTGCGCCCTTGTGGTCGCTCATTTGGCCTTCCGAGAGCAGCATGACGATCGGGCGCCCCTCGCCGTCGCAGACGGTGTGGAGCTTAGAGTTCAGCCCGCCTTTGGTGCGCCCGATACGGCGGGGAACAGCCCCTTTTTGAGCAGGCTGGCCGCCGTGCGGTGCGCCTTCAGATGCGTCGCATCGATCAGGATCCGCTCGGGCTTTGGCCCTTCGCCGGCTGGCCCGGCGAAGATGCGGTCGAAGACGCCGAGCCGGCTCCAGCGGATGAAGCGGTTATAGAGCGTCTTGTGCGGACCGTAGCCCTTGGGCGCATCCTTCCACCGCAGGCCGTTGCGGATCACGTAGACGATCCCGCTCACCACCCGCCGGTCATCCACGCGCGGAACACCATGCGACAAAGGGAAATATCCCTCAATCCGCGCCATCTGCGCTTCGCTCAGCAAAAACAAATCACTCATCACAGCATTCTCCCGAACACCGTGAATCACATCTTATCCCAAATTAACAGGTCCTGAGCCTAGCTCTGCCGCTTGCCTTCCATCATTTACCGTGGCTGGCACATCTTCGTCTGGTCCAGGGTTGACAGGAAACCGTATAGAATTACTAAGTTCTATCCCTTGGACTGCCACAGGCACTTCTTCATCCGGGAAAAGTCTAGGCGATGGACAAGACGGCAGCTCTATTGGTGCCCTTGGATTGTCAGGTGACATTCCAATTACCCGTTGCCAATACGATCCATCATTATGTTATTAGGAATTGGCCCTCCATCAGGTTCTCCACTTTCACTCCACGCAGAACCTTTTTGATGCGTTAACCAAGACAACTGCGCCCCAGTCAGATGTCCATATGCACGAATAACTTCATCAATGACCTTCCATGAATACTGATCATGGTCTGGAATAATCGGATGCACTAAAGCACCGTCTCCATCGGCAGAAGGAGAAGCACCATATTGGTCGATGGGCGAAGCTCTATAGTGCTTGAATTCGTGATACAGCCACGGAATGACTGGTCCGTACTGCCAACGAGAAAATGAATCGTCGATCAGAGGCTTACCAGCAGCCCACTTCAAATGCCACGATTGGGCAAAAAACATCAGCTTTTGCAATTTCATCGGGGTTAAATCTGTAAACCGCCCCTCTTTTGCTCTTTTGATGAAGGCATTAGCCACCGCCATCGTCGGATAAGCCATTTTCCTCCTCCATAAAAAGCCTTCTTATACATTAGGTGACGAGACACGCATTGTGAATCCCCCGCAGGCGGGGTAGCCGTTCAGACCTTTCAACAATAAGAACATAATTAATTATTTGTGTAAATATTCCTATTTTATAAAAACCTTGTTGTATAGAGATAACGCCTTCGGCAGTTGATGAACGTCGGACTGGCTGACACCGGCCGAAGCTTAGGCGACTGTGGCAAATAACACCCGTATCGTGCCTTTGATAAAATTCGTCATTACGCACAGGGCAAGCCAGAAGAAAATCCTCCAACCGCCAGCCTGCCCTCAACGAAGGCCCTGACCGTTGCGACCGCGTCCACCGTTCACTTAGCCGCTGTGCCCGCCGATCCCATCACACCTTCGGTAATCACGATCAGCACCGAACTCTTGTCATCCAGCCTGATCTGCGCCGCCAGATCCGGACGTGCCGCCAGTTGCTGCAACGCCGCAAACCCGGCCGCGCCGGTTTCTCCGGCAGCAATCGCCGGATCGCCACCCGCCGGATGCGCCAGTGCCTCCACCGCAGGCGCCACCGCGTCCTCGGGCACGATCATGAACGCATCCACCCCGGTGCGCAGCAGCGGCCAGGCCTGCGCCGACACCACGCCGAACGCCAGTCCGCTCATCGCGGTTTGCAGATCCCCGATGATCCGCACCGGCTGTCCGGCGCGCGCCGCCTCCAGCAGCGAAGCGGCGCGCGCCGGTTCGACCACCGTGACATGCGGGCGGGCAGCGCCGAAACGCATCCACAGCACGGCGATCATCGCCGCGGCAAGCCCGCCGCACCCGCCCTGGATGAACACATGAGTCAGCGGCGTTTGCACGGTTTGCAGAACCTCGTCCATCATCAGCGCATAACCCGCCATGCAGTCCTGCGGCACGCCCTCGTAACCCGGGTAACCGAAGTCCGAGACGATGTGCCAGCCTTCCTGTTCGGCTTCGCGGCGCAACACGATCAGCGCATCGTCGTACGGCGCATCGATCTGCACGATGCGCGCGCCTTGATCGGCGATCGCCTGCACACGCGCTGCACTCACTCCGCGCGGCACGTAAACGACACAGCCGATCCCCAGCCGCCGCGCCGCCCATGCCAGTGCGCGCCCGTGACTGCCGTCGCTGACGCACGCCACGGTTTTCACATCATGGGTCGCGCACAGACGCTGTAACGCATAAGGCGCGCCCAGCACCTTGAAACTGCCGAGGCCGAAACGCACCGCCTCGTCCTTGCAATACAGCGCGCCAAGGCCGAGCTTCTTCGCCGCGGCCGACAGCACATGCAACGGCGCCGGCAGATATCCGTCCCAGGCGCGGATCGCCGCCGCCGCGCTCTGCACGCGCGCCGCGTCGAACCCGGTGAATGCGGTATCGTAAGCGCCCTTACGGTCGATCCCCGGGTTATGCCAGAGCAGCGCCGTTTTCGGATCGTACGGAACAACAGAACGTAGCATCACACCCTCCATCCCCGAAGGAACAGCAGCAAAGTAACGCCCGTTCTGCAAGTCCTATATTATCGTCAAGCGTATTGCACACCCCACGGATACGGCACGCTGCCCGGAACGAATCCGGTCAGTGCCGTGCGATATGCGGTGCGGATGAAATACTGCCCCAGCGGGATGGTCGCGACATCGTCCTGCGCGAGTTTATTAATTTCATCCGCCAACGCCTTCTGCCGCGCCGGATCGGCCGTATCGATCCAGGCCTCGACCATTTCCTGCATGCGCGGATTTCCGTACCAGCCGAACCAGCCGGCGTCGCCATCGCCTTTCACCAGCGTGGAAATGGCCGGGTTCAGATACGCCATCGCACTGCCATAGGTATGAAAAATGCTCCAGCCGCCTTTCTCCACCGGCTCGCGGCTGACGCGCCGCTGCACCACCGTCCCCCAGTCGGTTTCGGCCAGTTCGACGTTCATGCCCAGCCGGCGCAACGTGTCGGCCGTCACCTGCCCCAGCGGGCCGATCAGCGGAAAGTCGGTCGGGTTGATGATGACCACTTTCTCGTTGTTGTAGCCCGACGCCGCCAGTGCGGCTTTCGCACCATCCAGATTGCGCGGCGGCCGGCCGAACTCCGACAGGTCTTCCGTCCCGAACGGCGTGCCGCACGGAAACAGACTGCGGCATTCGCGCCAGATCCGCTGGTCGTCGCCTAAAATGGCACGCATGTAATCGCTCTGGTTCACCGCCAGCGCCACGGCCTGGCGCACTTTCACGTTATTGAACGGTGGTTGCAGATGGTTGAGCCGCATGAGGGAAAGGATGCCGGCCCGATTCAGGATATCCACCTTCACACGGGGATCATCCTCAAGCGTCGGGATCAGATCCGCAAGCGGCTGATCGAGCCAGTCGACCTCGCCGTTCTGCAGTGCCGCAGCGGCCGTCGCCGCGTCGGGGATGATCTTCCATTCCACGCGCTGGAAATGCGCGACCTTGCCGCCCGAACCCCATTCCGGCGTTTCGCTGCGCGGAACATATTTATCGAACCTGGCATAGGACAGATGACTGCCCGGCACGAATTCGTCCTTCAGAAAACGATAGGGTCCCGACCCGATGGTTTCGGAAATCTGCGCATTCGCATCGGTCCGCGCAATGCGCTCGGGCATGATGAACGGCGTGTTCGCATCGGGCTTGCCGATCGCATCCAGCAACAATGGAAACGCGCGCTTCAAACGGATCTCCAGCGTGCGATCATCGGCAACGCCCCAGCGATCGACCACGCGGCTCAGCAGCAGACCGAACGAATCGCGTTTTGCCCAACGCGCCAGACTGGCGGCACAGTCCTGCGCGCGCACCGGCGTATCGTCGTGGAACCTCAGGCCTTCGCGCAGACGGATACGCCAGATGCGTCCATCGTCGGACACTGTGTGCCCTTCGGCCATCTGCGGTTTCGGGCGTTGCTGTGCATCGATTGCATACAGTGTATCGTAAACATGATAGCCGTGGATCTGCGTGACGATCGCACTGGTCCAGATGGGGTCCAGCGTGGCGGGATTGGCCTGCGGCACGAAACGCAATGTCGAGCGGGCGGATTGCGCAACGGACGGTGCTGTCAGGCGGGAGACGGCGGGCACAGCCAGAGCAACGGCGGCTGCGCCGCGCAGAAGTGTGCGGCGGTGCATGGCGTTTTCCTCGTGGTTTCTATTTTGTCCCACGCAGCGTAACGCAGATTTTTCACGCCTGACTACACACGAAATGCACGCACGCAACGTGCCGCACAGCGTCTACCAGGTAAGTCTGAGTCCCAGCGAACCGAACACGGTCTCCTGATCCGCATCATCGAGGCCGGTCTGGTATCCGGCATCGACATACAATGACACACTCTGACTGAACCGCATTGCCAGACCAAGACGTGCTTCCAGACTTGTTCCGCCGTACTCGGTCGTGACTTTCTGTCCCAGCAGCCGCATACGATCCTTGCCCGCGAGCGTGTGCCAGACGCTGACCACACCATACGGCACCACCCCGACGCTGCCGATCTCGAACTGCCCGCGCAAACGCAACCCGAAGCGCCCGGAGATCGCGGTGTCTGGGTCGAACACCGCATAGCTCTGCCCATAGGCGACATCGATCGCATCGATGTCGGTATGCTGCACGACGATCTGGGCCTGTGGCTCCAGCAACAGATGCGCGCCCAGCACAATCGGATAACCGCCTTCGAGCGAAAAGCTGAACGCTGTGACATCGGTCTTGGTGCGGCCGACCTCACTGGACACTTCCGCATCCCCCCAGCTGCCCATCACGACCGTATCGAGGTACCAGTTTCCCGGCCCGATATGCGTCCAGTAAACACCCAGACTGGTGGTGTTCAACCACTGGTCGGTCTCGATGCCGCGCAGATCGCTGATCGTGCCATCCGTGCGCGCATACCCGCCCAGCAGGCCGATATGATCGCGATGCCCGTTGCCCCGGTCGAATGCGAACAGGTCGACCCCGCCCTGCCCGCCCAGCGTGTCGCCGCGAAACCGCGCACTGGCGGTATTGCCGTTCGGGCTGGAGCTGATGTCCGGCCAGTCCTGTTGCGTATGCGCGCCCAGTCCGCGCAGCCATAGCGACGAGACGGCACCCGTGCCGTTCAGCAGCGCCTGGTCGCCCTGACGCTCGTGAAACGTGCCCAGCATCCGCCCGAGCTGGCCGCGGAGAACCCCTCCCTGCACCGTCTGCGCCGTGCCGTCCGTTTGCAAATAGACCGGTGCCAGAGACAGCGCATGGGACGTTCCAGACAGAACGCTGCCGATCAGAACGAGGCGATAGAGGCAAGGAGAACGCATACAGGCCACCCTCTAAAAAACGTAAAATTCTTTTTTTATCTAGACTTTCCGGATAATTTGCAATTAATCTGCTGTCAATCAATTAAATGGTTATTAGTATATTTTATCAAAATTTCCACTAAAAACCCTTCTCCGAGGGCAATCGGAGATAAAATAAACTTGCGATGTCGATCTGATGGCGGTGGGACTACCCCGTCAGGGCAGCAGGACCGTGCTGCCTGTCGTCTGGCGCGCTTCCAGCGCGCGATGGGCATCGGCGGCGTCTTTCAGCGCGAATGTCTGATTGACGTGAATCTTCACCGCCCCCTTGACCACGACATCGAACAGATCGGCCGCTATGCGTTCGAGGTCGGCGCGTTTGGCGGTGTAGGTCGCCAGCGTCGGACGGGTAAAGAACAGGCTGCCCTTGGCCGCCAGCAGCCCGGAATCGATCGGCGGCAGCGGGCCCGAGGCATTGCCGTACGAGACCATCATCCCCAGCGGGGCAAGACAGTCGATCGACGCCATGAACGTTTCCTGGCCCACGCTGTCGTAGACCACCGGCACCATCTCGCCCTGGGTGATGTCGCGCACCTTGTCGGCCAGCCCGTCGTGCCCGACGATCACGTGGTCCGCGCCGGCGTCCTGGGCGCGGGCGACCTTGTCGGCCGACCCCACGACGCCGATCACCGTGCAGCCCAGATGCTTCGCCCACTGGCACAGGATCAGCCCCACGCCGCCCGCCGCGGCGTGCACCAGAACGGTGTCACCCGCCTTGACCGGATAGGTGCGCATCAGCAGGTACTGCGCGGTCATGCCCTGCAGCATCATCGCCGCTGCGGTCTGCATGCCTATGGCATCGGGCAGCTTCACCAGGCGGTCCGTCTTGATCACGCGTTCGGTCGCATAGGCCCCCATCGGCCCCATCGCATAGGCCACGCGGTCGCCCACCGTCAGATCAGTGACACCATCACCGGTCGCCAGTACGCTGCCGGCAGCCTCCATGCCCAGCGTCGCGGGCAATGCCGGCACCTTGTACAGGCCGGTGCGGAAATACACGTCGATATAATTCAGCCCGATCGCTTCGTGCCGCAGCAGAACTTCCCCCGGCCCCGGCTCGGGCGTCGGCAGATCTTCCCAACGCATCTGTTCGGGGCCACCGTAGGCGTGGATCCGGATTGCTTTGGTCATCTGTTTACGCTCCTGTCGAAATAGCGGCGGCGGCTTCTGCTGTCACAGAGCCAGACCGGGATTCTCGAGCCCCAGCAGCCACGCCTTGGTGTCCACGCCGTCGCCGCCGGAATACCCGCCCAGACCATGGGCCGCCAGCACACGATGACACGGGATCAGCAACGGGATCGGGTTTGCCGCATTCGCCTGACCCACCGCCCGTGCGACCGACCCCACCTTGCGCGCCAGATCGGCGTAGGTCCAGGTCTGTCCGTAGGGAATCGTGCACAGCGTTCGCCACACACGTTTCTGAAAATCGGTGCCGGCCGGGTTCAGCGGCAGATCCGTGAAGTCGTCACGCGCACCGTCGAAATAAGCATGCAACCGCGCACGCACGGCGCACAGCAACGGTGTTTCGGTCTGATCACGCCCCCACCCCCAGTCGAGCGAAACGATCTTTCCGTCTTCCTCCGATACGGTCAACTCTCCAACCGGAGAATGCAATGACAGTTGCGGCACATTATTCCCCTTGCCCGCACCGCGCGCGCCACCCGCCTTTGCGCGAAACGCAACCGTTCAGAACACGCAAAATGTCGGGTGGAGCATGCATCGTTACGACCGTGGCGCCAGCGCCGCCCGCAGACCGGCTTCGTCATGAATGGGCGGCAGACAGGTCTGATCACGGCAGACATAGGCCGCGGCCTTGGTCCCACCCTTGCCGATCTTCGCATAGGCAGGATGGTTGGCCGATATGGCCTCCGGCGTCGCCAGCACGACGGCCATCGGATTCGGATGCGTGCGCGCCGCCTTCAGCAGTGCCTGATAGGCAGGATCGTCCTCTGCACCATGCACCACGATGGAAATTCCGTTGCGCAGCAGCGATGCCGCGCCCATCAGCGTCGGCATGGCGCCCAGGGCGTCGCCGGCCCCCGAATAGGCGCTGACAATCCGTTGCGCGCGTTCGGCCCATTCCGCATAGCCGGTGATGTGAAACAGCCGCGCATAATTTTCGGCCATCAATCCGTTGCCGGACAATACCGACTCATCGGCAGCATTGCGCAGACGCACAATGACGTCATCGGCATCCGATGCGTTGGTATAGAATGACCCATCCGGATCCATGAAGCGTTCTTCGACCTCTTGAATAAGGCCGATCGCCTCGCGCAGGTAATCCGCTTTCCCCGTAGCATGGAACAGCATCAGCGCCGCATAGGTCATGCAGGCATAATCATCGAGAATGCCGCGTGCCGTTACACGACCACTACAGAACGCATGCGCCAACCTGCCGTCGGCATCGCGCAGAAACTTGAGCACATCGGCGAAGATATCCTGCGCCAGCAAGATCCATTCCTCGTTCTCGAACACCACCGAGGCACGTGCCAGCGCGGCGATCATCAGGCCGTTCCAGTCCGTCAGCACCTTGGTGTCGGTCAGTAGCGGCGAACGCGCCTTGCGCACCTCGAACAGTTTTTCACGCGCCCGCGTCAGCGCGTTGCGTTCGGTCTTGCCGAGCTTGGCCGTGCTCCACAGCAGATTCGGAATGTTCACGCCATCCCAGTTGCCGGTGGCGGTGATGTCGTACGTGCTGCGAAACAGCGGTGCATCCGCCCCCAGGATCTTGTCCACCTCGGCCGCGGTCCAGACGTAGAACTTACCCTCGACACCTTCGCTGTCGGCGTCCTGCGCCGCGGCGAATCCCGCATCGGCCTGCATGTCGCGTGCCAGCCAGACCACCAGTTCGTAAACACGGTCGGCGATCAGGGGATCTCTGGTTTCGCTGTAAACCAGTGTCAGCAGTTCGAGCAGTTGCGCGTTGTCGCTCAGCACCTTTTCGAAATGCGGCACCAGCCAGTCGGCATCGGTGCTGTAACGCGAAAACCCGCCGCCCAGATGATCCCAGATGCCACCCACCGATATCTTCAGCAACAACAGCAGCACGACGTCACGTAACTGCGTTTTGCCACTGCGAAAATATTCCGCCCACAAAAACCTGAAGATCGGCGCATTCGGAAATTTCGGCGCGCCGCGCAGCCCGCCGCGTTCCATGTCCATCAGCCGCAGAAAACCTGCGTTGGCCCGATCGAGCAACGCATTGTCGATCGTCTCGCCCGGCTGGGTCGTCGACAGCAGGGTCAGCGCCTGACGCATCACCTCGGCGTTCTCGGCGATCTTGTCGCCTTCTCGCACGAAGGCTTCGTACACGCTGGTCAGCACATCACGAAACGCGGGTTTTTCCCAGCGCGCTTCCGGCGGGAAATACGTACCGCCCCAGAACGGCGTGCCGTCGGGCAGCAGAAAGATCGTCAGCGGCCAGCCGCTCTGCTGACCCAGCACATGCAAGGCCGACATGTACAGCCGGTCGAGGTCGGGGCGTTCCTCGCGATCCACCTTCACACAGATAAATTGTTCATTCATCTGCGCAGCGGTCGCCGCGTCCCGAAACGATTCATGCGCCATCACATGGCACCAGTGACACGTCGCATAACCGATCGACAGCAGAACGGGTTTGTTCTGCCGTTTGGCCTCGGCCAGCACCGCTTTGCTCCACGGTTGCCAATGCACAGGGTCGTCCGCATGCTGCAACAGATACGGTGACGCCTCGTTTCCAAGAAGATTGCTATCGCTCATTCACGCCAGATCCTTGCGGCACTGAACAGGGGTTGGATAGAACATGATTCCCGCAACGGTGAGACCCGGATGACAGAAACAGTATTTGCCCTTGCGTCTGGAGCCATACGCAGCGCTATCGCTGTCATACGCATAAGTGGAACAAACACCACCACTATTATAAGCGCCATTGCCGGCAAACTTCCAGATGCAAGGCAGGCAAGTTTGCGACGCCTGCGTGATTTCGAGAACGGTACAATCGATCATGCACTGGTGCTGTATTTTCCCGGGCCGGCATCGTTTACCGGCGAAGATTCAGCGGAACTGCATCTGCATGGCGGACGCGCCGTTGTCGATGCGGTGTCGCATACGTTGATCGCACTTGGCGCCCGCCCCGCAGAACCCGGCGAGTTTACCCGCCGCGCCTTTCTGAATGGCAAACTCGATCTGACCGCGGCCGAAGGAATCGCCGACCTGATCGAGGCTGAAACCGAAGCGCAGCGCAAACAGGCGCTGCGCCAGACCGAAGGGGCGCTGGCACGCTTATATACGGACTGGACACAACGCCTGATCGTGCTGCTCGCGCATCAGGAAGCATTGATCGATTTTTCCGACGAGGATCTGCCCGCCGACGTCGAAGCCGGTGCTGTGCAATCGTTGCGTGTTCTGTGCGCTGAACTCGGCGCGCACCTGGCCGACGACCGCCGCGGTGAACGGCTGCGCAACGGCATGCAGATCGCCATCCTCGGTGCGCCCAACGTCGGCAAGTCGTCGCTGCTGAACGCACTGGCCGGGCGCGAGGCGGCGATCGTCAGCCATCGCGCCGGCACCACACGCGATGTCGTCGAGGTGCATATGGATCTGGCAGGTTTCCCGCTCACCCTGGTGGACACCGCCGGGCTGCGCGAGACCGCCGACGACATCGAGGCCGAGGGCATCCGCCGCGCCCACGCCCGCGCCGAAGACGCCGATCTGGTGCTGCTGGTCCACGAAGCGGGCACGCAGCCGCTCGCCGTGCCCAACATTCCGGCCGCCACCCCCATCTTGTACGTGGCGAACAAGGCCGATACGGCCACCCCGTCCGCCACCGACACACTGGCGGTGTCGGCGCGCACCGGCGCCGGGGTCGACCGCCTGCAGGCCGTGCTGGCCGAACGGGTGCGCGCGCTGCTGGACCGGCGGGGACCGCCGCCGCTGACCCGCGCCCGCCACCGCGCCGCCCTGACCGAGGCCGCCGCCGCGCTGCAACGCGCCGAGGCCGCGCCGGAAGCGGAACTGCGGGCCGAGGATCTGCGCCTCGCCCTGCGCGCCATCGGCCGGATCACCGGCCAGGTCGGCGTCGAGGACGTGCTGGACGTGATCTTCGGGCAGTTCTGTATCGGGAAATAGCCAGGGGCGGACCGCATCGCTCTTAACCGGCGCCATCTGACGCGGCGGGATTGCGCAACCCGGCGCATGCAGCGAATGCCGCGCCCCGGCCGCAAGCAACCCAGAATATGTATATTTGTTAATATTTAATATTGTAATTTACCACCCCCAATAAAGGAATATATTCCACGTGAGACATGAGGGAAGAATTTTTGTAAACCCCCCTCATGACTCAAAACCGTTATGATGTGATCGTGATCGGCGGCGGCCATGCGGGGACAGAGGCCGCCGCTGCCGCGGCGCGCATGGGGGCACGCACGCTGCTGCTGACCCATCGCATCGACACGATCGGCGAGATGTCGTGCAACCCGGCGATCGGCGGCCTCGGCAAAGGCCATCTGGTGACCGAGGTCGATGCGCTGGACGGGCTGATGGGCCGCGCTGCCGATCAGGCGGGCATACACTTCAAGATGCTCAATGCCTCGAAAGGCCCCGCCGTGCGCGGCCCGCGCGCCCAGGCCGACCGCGTCTTATATAAGGCTTCCATTCAATCGCTGCTGGCCGAAACCGCCAATTTGACCATCCGCGCCGCCGCCGTCGAGGACATCGAGACCGATGCCGCAGGCGCGCTGAACGCCGTGGTACTGGCCGACGGCACGCGCCTCGCCTGTGGTGCGGCGGTGCTGACCACCGGCACCTTCCTGCGCGGCCTGATGCATGTGGGCGAGGCACAGACCGAAGGCGGGCGCGTCGGCGAAGCGGCGGCGCAAGGACTTTCGGCGGCGCTCGCCCGGCTGAACCTGCCCCTGGGCCGGCTGAAGACCGGTACGCCGCCGCGCCTCGACAAGCGCAGCATCGACTGGGCCAGCCTGCCCGAGGATCGCGGCGACCCGATCCCTACCCCGTTCTCGCGCCTGACCGAAGCGATCACCACACCGCAGATCGAATGCCGGGTGACCGGCACCACGCAGGCGACGCACGATCTGATCCGCGCCAACCTGCACCGATCGCCCATGTACGCGGGGCGCATCGCCGGGCCGGGCCCACGCTACTGTCCGTCGATCGAAGACAAGGTGGTCCGGTTCGCCGAACGCGACCGGCATCAGATCTTTCTGGAACCTGAGGGGCTGGACGACGACACCATCTACCCGAACGGCATTTCGACCTCGCTGCCCGCCGATGTGCAGGCAAGGATCGTCGCCAGCATTCCGGGCCTCGAACACGCGCGCATCCTCCGCCCCGGCTATGCGGTGGAGTACGACTTCGTCGACCCCCGCGCCTTGGCCGCCACGCTAGAGCTGCGCGCCGTGCCGCGCCTGTTCCTGGCCGGGCAGATCAACGGCACGACCGGTTACGAGGAGGCCGCGGCGCAGGGGCTGCTGGCCGGGGTGAACGCGGCGCGGCGCGCGGCGGGCAGCGCAGGGGTGATCGTCGATCGGGCCGAGGCCTATCTCGGCGTGATGATCGACGACCTGACCACCCAGGGCGTGACCGAGCCGTACCGGATGTTCACCTCGCGCGCCGAATACCGGCTCAGCCTGCGGGCCGGCAACGCCGACCTGCGGCTGACCGCGCGCGGGCTGGACTGGGGATGTGTGGGCCAAAGGCGCGAAACCGCTTTCCGGGCCCGCGAGGCCGCGATCGCCGCGGCGCTGGAAGCGGCGATCGCCACCCCGCTTTCGCCCGAAAAGCTCGCCGCCCACGGGATCATCGTCAACCGCGACGGCCGCAAGCGCTCGGCGCTGGACGTGATGGCGCTGCCCGGCGTTGCGCCCGCAGCGCTCGAGGCGGCCTTTCCGTTTTTACGCGACCTGAGCCCCGACGTCTGCGACGAGCTGCAGACCCGGGCGCGCTATGCCGGGTATCTCGGGCGCCAGGAAGCCGATATCCGCGCCTTCCGCCGCGAAGAAAACATCGCCCTGCCCGCCGACCTCGATTTCCGCCAGGTGGGCGGGCTGTCGAACGAAATGCGCCAGCGGCTCGACACGGCACGCCCGGCGACCCTGGGGGCCGCAACCCGCCTGCCCGGCATCACCCCCGCCGCGCTGACCGCACTGATGGCGCATCTGCGCACGACGCGCGCCCCCCCCAGAGCGGAATAACCACTTGGCGCGGACCGCGAACAGGGGCGCGCTCTAGTCCGGGGCGCGCCCTTTGTGTTTCACGTGAAACACAAATACCAGAGAACCCTTTCCCCAAACGATGTTTCACGTGAAACACCCTTGATCCCGGCGCCACCCCCCGGCACCATCGACGGATATTTGACGCTCGCCCGCAGGACACTGTTTCACGTGAAACACTCGCCCGCCTCCCGCCAATCCGATGGCCCCGCCGCTCTGGGCGGCATTCTCGACGTTTCACGTGAAACATCCGACCGGCTGGCGATCTATGCCGACCTGATCCAGCGCTGGAACCCGACCGTCAATCTGGTGGCGCGCGGCGATCTGCCGACCCTCTGGCATCGCCACATCGCCGATGCCGCCCAGCTTGCCCCGCTGATCCCCGCCGGCACCGAACGGGCGATCGATCTGGGCTCGGGCGGCGGTCTGCCGGCGCTGGTGCTGGCCATCGTCACCGGTATTGCGTTCGATCTGATCGAAAGCGACCGCCGCAAGGCCGCCTTCCTGCGCGAAGCGGCGCGCGAAACCGCCGCCCCCGCCCGGGTGCACGCCTGCCGGATCGAGGCGACCAACCTGCCCCCGGCCCGGCTGGTCACCGCCCGGGCGCTGGCCCCACTGCCGGTACTGCTTGGTCTGGCACACCGGTTTCTGACAAAAGACGGTGTTTTTCTGTTTCCGAAGGGCATTTCCGCCGAGACGGAATTGACCGCCACGGCGCGGCTCTGGCACATGAAAGTAACGCGGTTCCCGAGCCGCACGGATCAGGCCGCCACAATTTTTCGCATTTCAGAGGTCTCCCGTGTCCATTCTCCAGATTGACCAATCCCCACCGCCAACCGCCCGCATTCTGGCCGTCGCCAACCAGAAAGGCGGGGTCGGCAAAACCACCACCGCCATCAATCTCGGCACGGCCTTCGCCGGTTCGGGCGAACGAGTGCTGCTGGTCGACCTCGACCCCCAGGGCAACGCCTCGACCGGGCTGGGCCTGCCGCGCACCGATCGCGGCGTCGGCACCTATGGCGTGCTGACCGGGGCGATCGAGGCGCGCGACGCGGTGCGCGAGACCCTGATCCCCAACCTGTTCCTGCTGCCCGCCGAACCCGATCTGGCCGGGGCCGAGATCGAGCTGGTCGGGCTGGAGAACCGCGAATTCCGCCTGCGCGACGCACTGCACGCGCTGCGCACCGAAGGCAACTGGTCGACGATCCTGATCGACTGCCCCCCCAGCCTCGGCCTGCTGACCCTGAACGGGCTGGCAGCGTCGGATGCGGTGCTGGTGCCGCTGCAGTGCGAGTTCTTCGCGCTGGAAGGAATCAGCCAGATCATGCGCACCATCGAGATGGTCCGCCGCGGCCTGAACCCGAACCTGACCCTGCAGGGCATCGCCCTGACCATGTACGACCGCCGCAACAACCTGTCCGACCTGGTGGCGTCCGACGTGCGCAGCTTCTTCGGCGATAAAGTCTACGACACGGTCATCCCGCGCAACATCCGCGTCTCGGAAGCGCCGAGCCACGGCAAGCCGGTGCTGATGTACGACCAGCGATCGAGCGGCGCACAGGCCTATCTGCGGCTGGCGACCGAAGTGCTGAAGCGCGAACGCGCCGCCCAGGGCCTGCCGACCGATCACATCAACCTTGCAGCAGACACCCAGGAGGTCCCGGCATGAGCGCGAAACCAGTCAAAGGCCTGGGGCGCGGCCTTGCCGCCCTGATGGGGGAAAACGCCGTCGCCGCACCGGCCCCGGTGGCTGCCGTTGTGCCGGCACCGGCTGCCGCGCCCGCCGGGCCGCCCAACCGCCTGCCGATCGAAATGCTGGAACCCGGCCCATTCCAGCCGCGCGGGCCGATGGATCAGGCGGCGCTGGACGAACTGACGGAAAGCATCCGCACCCAGGGTGTGTTGCAGCCGCTGCTGGTCCGCCCGATGCCGGGCGACAAGGAACGCCATCAGATCATCGGCGGTGAACGCCGCTGGCGCGCCGCGCAGGCCGCCGGCCTGCACGAGGTGCCGGTGCATATCCGCGACCTGACCGACCAGGAGGCCATGGCGGCCGGGCTGGTCGAGAACCTGCAGCGCCAGGACCTCAACGCCATCGAGGAAGCCGACGGGTATCGCCGCCTGATCGACGAGTTCGAGGTGACCCAGGAAGATCTGGGCACGGCAGTCGGCAAGTCGCGCTCGCACATCACCAACACGCTGCGCCTGCTGAACCTGCCGCGCAGCGTGCAGATCCACCTGAAGGAAGGCCGCCTAACCGCCGGCCATGCCCGTGCGCTGCTCGCCCATCCCGACCCGGAAAAGGCCGCCAGCATCGTCATCACCCGCGGGCTGAACGTGCGCCAGACCGAAGCGCTGGCCAGTCAGAAGCCCGGCACTGCCCCCCGGCCCGGCGGGCGGCGAAAGGATTCCGAAACCGCCACACTGGAACGCGAGCTGTCGGAAAAATTGGGGCTGCGGGTCGAGATCAGCTTCGACGGCAAAGGCGGGATCGTGAAGATCCGCTACGCCAGCCTGGATCAGCTCGATTCGGTGATCGCGCTGCTGAACCACCGCTGATCCCCGGCACCAACGCTACAGCAAAAAGGGGGCCATCAGGCCCCCTTTTTGCTGTAGCCGAATGGAAAACCGGAACACCCTTCAGATGCCATCCCCAAGCTGCCAGATATCAGATATTTCAGAGCTCACTCACTCTTAACCAAAATTCAACCAAAAGTTATCAGGTATCCCCATACATATCGCTATTAAAACATCCGCGCTTCTTGCTTCTTCTTCCACCGATCAGGCGGGAATTTTATTAACCCCACCCTCCCCAGCTATCGCCCCGGAACACTCGTTTGGCGACTGTTCGAGAATGCGCTGGTGTGAGTCGTATGGTGGTGCGGATCGAGAACCGGCGCGCAGCGGACTTATGTCCGTGAGCACCGGAAGCGCAGAGCCGTGCCGCCAGACGGCCGCACCAGTAGCATTATCGGGCAGTCGCCGCCGCTGCGCTGCGGCGGGCGATGGTCAGAATGGTCTGCTGGACGATTGCCTCGTCGGCCGCGCCGGTGCGCTTGCAGGCGCGTTCGGCCTCGCCCAGCGCCGCCAGCGCCGCCGTCAGGCCCGCCGTCGGCCACAGGCCCAGCGCGCGCAGGAAGGCCGGTTTGCGGCGGAAGAAAATCCGCATCTTCTCGGCTGCCTCGCCCGGCGGCAGGCCCGACAAGCGCGCTTCGTGCAGGCGCTGCATATGCCGGATCGCCGCACGGATGACCTGCACCGGCATGGCGCCCTCGCCGATCGCCAGCCGCAGCGCGCGGTCCGCCCCGGCCACGTCGCCCGCCGTCGCCGCGAACAGCGCATCATCGAGCGACAGTTTCGTCGCATCGCCGGCGCAGGCTTCAGCGTCGGCCATCGTCGCCGTGCCGCCCTGCCCGACATAAAGCGCCAGCTTTTCGACCTCTTGGCGCGTGATCGCGCGATCGGCGCCCATATGCGCGGCCAGCCAGTGCAGCGCGTCGGGCTCGACCTTCACGCCGAACCCGGCCAGGCCGTCGCGGATTACGTCCTCCAGCGCGCGGCCTTCATCGGGGTAACAGGCGATCGCCGCGACATCGGCCGCTCTCTCGGCCAGCACGCGCAGCTTGTCGCGCGCCGCCAAGGCGCCGGCTTCCAGCACCAGAAGGGCGGAAAATTTCGTCTTCAGCGTCGCGTCCAGCGCGCCGGCCAGCGCGTTGCCGGCGTCGCGCACCCGCACCACGCGCCGCCCGCCGCTCAGTGCCAGGCTCGTCGCTTCTTCCTCGAGCTTCTCGATCGCGTCCTTGCCGGTCAGCTCGGCCAGACAGAACGGATCGGGGTCCGGCCCCAGCACGGTCTTCACCAGCCCGGCGGCGCGTTCGCGCACCAGCCCCGCATCCTCGCCATACAGCAGAATCACGCGCATCTGCCCCGGATCGGCCAGAACGGCGGCAATGCGCCGCGCGTCGATCTTCATTGCCGCGCCTTACGGCTGCGCGGAAGATGTCTGCTGCGACGCCTGGCGCGTGAAATAGACGGCGAGCTGCGTCGCCATCTGCTGGGCGACCTCTTCAGCCAGCCGCTTCTGCGCCGCTTCGCTCGACAGATCGGAGGCGAAGAACTGGTTGTCGAGAATGTTGTACGCATCCATCGCCCGCGCCACGCCGCGCGTCACCACCCGTCGCTGCGCCTGTGTGTCCTTCAGCACCCAGTTCGCGGTCGCCATCAGCCGTTCGCGGCTGGCCGCGTTATCGCGCCGAACGCCCAGCAAGTCACCGACCACGCTGTAGCTGGTTTCCAGCTCATACCGCGCCGATCCGCCGCTGGCGCCCTGACGCTCGAACCGCGCCAGCAATGCGTTACGCAACAACTGCCCCGTACGTTCGGGGATCAGCGCGACGTGGATCGCGGCGAGCTCGCGTGCCGCGGCACCGTCCACACCCGATGCGCTGCTGTCGGGCGGCGCATAGAGCGGACGAAAACCGCACGCCGCCAGCACCGGCGCGAGGGCCGGCACGATCAGAAAATTACGACGCTTCATCATCCTGCCACCACGAAATTTACAATCCGGCCTGCTACATAAATATGTTTCACGATGCGCTTGCCTTCCAGCGCGCGCACGACATTGGGTTCGGCCTGCGCGGCCGCCAGTACGTCATTCTCGGCCGCGCCGACCGGCACTTCAATGCTGCCGCGCAATTTGCCCAGCACCTGCACGGCAATTTTCATCGTGTCGGCCGCGGCCAGCGCCGCGTCGCTGGTCAGCCAATTCTGCTCCGCAATAAGAACATTCTCCTGCGGGCGTAACAGCCGCCACAGTTCTTCGGCCAGATGCGGCATCATCGGCGCGGACAGACGCACGATCGCTTCCAGCGCCTCGCGCCGCGCCCAGGCAAAACCGGCATCATCGCCTTTGGCATCGGCGATCGTGTTGGCGAATGCATAGATACGCGCCACGCCGACATTGAACGCGAATGTCTCCAGCGCCTCGGTTACCACCGCGATCGCCTGGTGCGTGGCGCGGCGCAGATTGCGCGCCTCGGCCGACATTTCGGTTGGCGCCGGCGCATCGGGTGCGGGCAATGCCGGTGCTGCCTGTTCGATCAGACGGAACAGCCGCTGTACAAAACGGAACGCACCGTTGACGCCCGCTTCCGACCATTCCATGTCGTTCTCGGGCGGGTTGTCGGACAGGATGAACCAGCGCGCCGTGTCCGCGCCGAAGCGATCGATGATCGCGCCGGGATCGACGGTGTTGTTCTTGCTCTTCGACATCTTCTCGCTACGCATCACCGCAACGGCCTCGCCCGTTTCACGGTGCCGCGCGGTGCCGTCGGCCAGCACTTCGACGTCGATCGGATACAGCCAGCGTCCGTCCGCGCCCTTGTACGATGCGTGCTGCACCATGCCCTGCGTGAACAGACCCGCGAAGGGTTCCTTCACGTTCACGTGGCCGGTTTCTTTCATCGCGCGCGTGAAGAAACGCGCATACAGCAGATGCAGGATCGCGTGTTCGATGCCGCCGACATACTGATCGACCGGCAGCCAGTGATCGACGGCGGCGCGCAACGTCGGCGCGGCGCTGTGCGGCGAACAGAAGCGCGCGAAATACCACGAGCTGTCGATGAACGTATCGAACGTGTCGGTCTCGCGTCGTGCTTGCTTGCCGCACTGCGGGCAGTTCACGTGTTTCCACGTCGGATGGTGATCGAGCGGATTGCCCGGTTTGTCGAACGTCACGTCGTCGGGCAGACGCACCGGCAGATCGGCTTCCTTCACCGGCACCGTGCCGCAGGCATCGCAGTGGATCACCGGAATCGGACAGCCCCAGTAACGCTGACGCGACACACCCCAGTCGCGCAGACGCCAGTTGGTCACCCCCTGGCCGATGCCCATGTCTTCCAGTTTCGCAATCGCCAGCTTCTTGGCGTCCGCCGCCTTCATGCCGTCCATGAAACCGGAATTGATCATCGTGCCGTCATCGACGAAGGCTTCCGTGCCGATCGCAAATGTGGCGCGATCGGCACCCGGCGGCAGCACCACCGGCACCACCGGCAGATTGTATTTGCGCGCAAAGTCCAGATCGCGCTGATCGCCCGAAGGGCAGCCGAAGATCGCGCCGGTGCCGTATTCCATCAGCACGAAATTGGCGATCCACACCGGGAATGTCGCACCTTCGATGAACGGATGCTTCACGCGCAGACCGGTATCGAACCCTTTCTTCTCCGCGGTTTCGATCGCCGCTTCCGATGTGCCCATCTGGCGGCATTCGGCGATGAAATCAGCCGCACCCTTGCTGTGTTCGGCAACCGCGGTGGCCAATGGATGTTCGGGCGCGATGGCCAGGAACGACATGCCGAACAGCGTGTCGGGCCGCGTGGTGAACACCTCCACATCGGCGATCCCCGCCTGCGCTTCGGTCAGCGCGAAACGCAGCCGCGCGCCTTCGCTGCGGCCGATCCAGTTGGCCTGCATCAGCTTCACGCGGTCGGGCCAGCGGTCCAGCGTGTTCAGCGCATCGAGCAGTTCCGGCGCGAATTTCGTGATCCGCAGGAACCACTGGCTCAGCTTTTTCTTTTCCACCACCGCGCCGGAGCGCCAGCCCCTGCCGTCGACCACCTGTTCGTTGGCCAGCACGGTGTGGTCCACCGGGTCCCAGTTCACCCAGCTTTCCTTGCGTTCGACCAGACCGGCCTGCAAGAAATCGAGGAACAGTTTCTGCTGCTGGCCGTAATATTCCGGATCGCAGGTCGCGAATTCACGCGCCCAATCCAGGCTCAGCCCCATGCGCTTCAGTTCGGCGCGCATCGCGGCGATGTTGTCGTACGTCCACGCGCCCGGATGCACGCCGCGATCGCGCGCCGCGTTTTCCGCCGGCAGGCCGAATGCATCCCAGCCCATCGGGTGCATCACGTCGAACCCGCGCGCGCGCTTGTAGCGCGCCACCACATCGCCCAGCGTGTAATTGCGCACATGGCCCATGTGGATCTTGCCGCTGGGATACGGAAACATCTCGAGCACGTAGTATTTCGGCTTGCCCGATACCGGCACGTCCGCCGCCGCGAAACAGCCGCGTTTTTCCCATTCGGCCTGCCAGCGCGGCTCGGCGGTCTGGAAGTCGTATCGGCGGGGCGTGGCGGTTTCGTTCATGGCAATCACGGCTCTCTGCAAAGACAGAACCGGTATGCGTCAGCGCCGCCAAAAAGAAAACTCCCCAACCGGCGGCGGGGAGTTTTCCTGTCTGTTTCGCGGCGGTTTTACCGCGTCGCCTGGGTGCGCAGTTCGCGGGCGCGGGCCAGAACCTTGTCTTCCAGTTCGGCCTGAATGTTCGGCGAGACCGGGGAATCGACCCAGGCATTGCCCTGGCGCACCTGGCGAAACAGCGAAATACGCACACCGTCGGCGCGCAACTGGCGGCCCAGAATATAGGCGGTGGCCTTGAACCGTTCATTACCGCCTTGCGGGGTATACCAGTCGGTGATGATCACGCCGCCGAACGGGTCGGCCGAAACCAGCGGCATGAACGACAGCGTATCCAGCGACGCGCGCCACAGATACGCGTTCACGCCCAGACCGGTGCCACCGGTTCCGGCGTCGGAATCGCCGCGACGGGTGTTGAAAAGCGTCAGCCCTTCGTCACCCCCGAACAGCGTCCCCTGGCGGTCCATCGTGCTCTGACGATCGGGCCGGTTGTAATCGTCCTGCGTGTTCGGTTGAACACCCTCGCCGCTGCATGCGGCAATCACCACCACCAACGCGCCAGACAACAGGAACCTGAACAGACGTGATACCATTCTGAACTCTCACTCCGGACACGAGGGGCACCATTGACGTGCCCTTTATGAACATACGGCCATACTGCATGGGGCAGGTCCGGCCCGGCGTCAACTCTGCCAGACGGATATGACAAAAAAGGGGCGGTGGATTTTCCACCGCCCCTTGCCGAAAAGTCCCGTTGAACCGGGATCTTACCAGTTGAACGCCGTGCCGACCGAGAACATGGTTGTATCGGCGGCGTTGTTGCTGTCGCCGGCCCTGCCGGTCACCAGGTCGACG
>JAVBUO010000010.1:0-148071 GCA_031555315.1 Acetobacteraceae bacterium | reverse complement strand
TGTGGGCCACGGGATCGCCGATCACATAATATTTGCTTTTCATATAGCGCAACTCCTTTTGTTTATGGTAAAATTATACCATAAAAGAAACGGGAGGCAGGGAAAAATGAAAAATATTTTGGTGATCAACGGACCCAATATGAATCTGCTGGGTGTGCGCGAGCCAGGCATTTATGGCGACCAGTCGCTGGAAGAAATAAACGCCCGCATATTGCAGGAAACGGAAGAACTTCCGGTGGAGGTGGATTTTTTCCAGTCCAACCACGAAGGGGATATCATCGACGAAATACAGGCGGCCTATTACAACGGTGTGGACGGCATCGTGATCAACGCGGGCGCGTACACCCATTACAGCTACGCCATCCGTGACGCGGTCGCTTCCGTGGATATCCCATTTGTAGAGGTGCATTTAAGTGATACCAACACGCGGGAGGATTTCCGGAAAGTTTCCGTGATGCGCGACGTTTGCATTGGCCTGTTCATGGGGCAGGGGTACAAAAGCTATGTACAGGCAATTGCCCTGCTGGCCGAACAAGCGCAGGGAGAAAGCTATGATTAAGGATATTGGTTCCGCGTGCAAGTTGAATAACGGGATAGAAATGCCCTGGTTTGGCTTGGGTGTTTTTCGGGCGAAGGACGGCGGCGAAGTGGTGAGCGCCGTCCGCTGGGCGCTGGAACTGGGTTACCGCATGGTGGATACCGCCACCCTGTACGAAAACGAGGACGGCGTGGGCCGCGCGGTGCGGGAAAGCGGCGCGGCGCGTGAGGACGTGTTCATCGCCACCAAGCTGTGGCCAGGGGACTTTGCGCGTGCGGAGCAACTGCTGGACAGCAGCCTCAAGAAACTGGACATGGATTATGTCGACCTCTACCTGTTGCACTGGCCCGGAACGGATGCCGACCTGCGCCACCGTGCGTGGGATACGATACTGGAACAGATGGCCAAAGGGAAGATACGCGCGTGCGGCGTTTCCAACTTTATGCGGGATCAATTGGAAGAATTGATCGCTTATTCGGGCGTTGTGCCCGCAAACAATCAGTTGGAACTACACCCGTGGACGCAAAAAAATGACCTGCTGGCCTATTGCAAAGAGGTTGGGATATTGGTCACCGCGTGGGGGCCGATCTTTCACGGGCATATCGGCGAGATTCCCGCCTTTGTGGGTGAGATAGGCGAACAATACGGGAAATCCGCCGCGCAGGTGGTGCTGCGTTGGCATTTGCAGCGGGAGACTATTATCATTCCTAAATCGGTACACAAGGAACGCCTGGCCGAGAACGCGGATATATTCGATTTCGCGCTGACGGACGACGAGATGAAACAGATCGACGCGCTGGACGGCGGGCCATATTTCGCGTTTGACCCATATACGTTTGACGGGGATGTGGAAAGGGCAAGCAAAGAGCGTGCCGAACGGCTGGCGGCAGGGAAGTAGACAGACATATTCCAGTCGGGCATACTGTGCTATAAGTAAAAAGGAGCTTCCTTTCGGAAACTCCTTTTTTGCTTTGCTATATGCGGCGTATGGCTTAGTACATACCAGGCATTCCGCCGCCGCCCGGCATGGCCGGAGGAGCCTCTTTCACAGGGATATCCGTGACGATGCTTTCCGTGGTCAGCAGCATAGAGGCGATGGAGGCCGCGTTCTGGATGGCCGAACGGGCGACCTTGGTGGGGTCAATGATGCCCGCCTGAATCATGTCCACATATTCGCCCTTCGCGGCGTCAAACCCAAACGTGTTGGATTTGTTTTCCATGATCTTTTCCACGATGATGCTGCCCTCCAAACCGGCGTTGGCCGCGATCTGGCGTACAGGTTCCTCGATGGCGCGCAGCACAATCTTGGCGCCCGTTTTCTGGTCGCCTTCCAGCGATTCGATCAGTTTTTCCACCTCGGCAGCCGTTTTCAGCATAGCGGTGCCGCCGCCCGGCACAATGCCTTCTTCCACGGCGGCGCGCGTGGCGGCCAGCGCGTCTTCGATGCGCAGCTTGGCGTCTTTCATTTCGGTTTCCGTGGCCGCGCCCACGCCGATCACCGCAACGCCGCCCGCCAGTTTGGCCAGGCGTTCCTGCAGTTTTTCACGGTCATAGTCGGAAGTGGTGTCTTCCACCTGCGCCTTGATGGAGCGGATGCGCGCCTGGATGTCGTCGCTGCTGCCGCCGCCGTCCACGATGGTGGTGTTGTCTTTGTCCACTTTGACCTGGCGGGCGCTACCCAGCAAATCCATGGTCGCGTCTTTCAGTTCCAAGCCAACTTCTTCGGAAATCACGGTCGCGCCGGTCAGGATAGCGATGTCTTGCAGCATGGCCTTGCGGCGATCGCCAAAGCCGGGCGCCTTTACCGCGACACAGTTGAACGTACCGCGCAGCTTGTTCACGATCAGCGTGGCCAGCGCTTCGCCTTCCACGTCTTCGGCGATGATCAGCAGCGGACGGCCCGACTGCACGATGCTTTCCAGCAGCGGCAGCATCGGCTGCAGGCCGGACAGCTTCTTTTCGTGGATCAGGATGTACGGCTGGTCGAGTTCAGCCGTCATCTTGTCGGCGTTGGTGATGAAGTACGGCGACACGTAGCCGCGGTCGAACTGCATCCCTTCGACGACGTCGAGTTCGGTGTTGATGCCCTTGGCTTCCTCGACCGTGATGACGCCTTCGTTCCCGACCTTCTGCATCGCCTGGGCGATCATCTTGCCGATTTCGGCTTCACCGTTGGCCGAGATCGTGCCGACCTGGGCAACTTCCTCGGTCTTGTTGATCTTCTTGGTGTTCTTCTGCAGTTCCTCGATCACCGCGGCCACGGCCTTGTCGACGCCGCGCTTCAGGTCCATCGGGTTCATGCCGGCGGCAACCGCCTTGGCGCCTTCGCGCACGATCGACTGCGCCAGGACGGTGGCGGTGGTGGTGCCGTCGCCGGCCAGATCGTTGGTCTTGCTGGCGACTTCGCGCACCATCTGCGCGCCCATGTTTTCGAACTTGTCGGCCAGTTCGACTTCCTTCGCGACCGTCACACCGTCTTTGGTGATGCGCGGCGCGCCGAAGGATTTGTCGATGACGACGTTACGGCCCTTGGGGCCCAGCGTCACTTTAACAGCATCGGCCAGAATATCGACGCCGCGCAGCATGCGGGCACGGGCGTCAGCGCCGAAGCGAACTTCCTTAGCAGCCATGTTTTATGCCTCTGTTCTCTGTGTTGATCGGTGGAGGGGAAGAAGCTCAGGCTTTCTTCTTGACGGCGGGCGCGCTGGTGATGACGCCCATGATGTCGGATTCCTTCATGATCAGAAGGTCGTCGCCATCGATCTTCACTTCCGTGCCCGACCACTTGCCGAACAGGACGCGGTCACCCGCCTTGACATCCAGCGCAACCAGCTGGCCGGCTTCATTGCGCACACCGGAACCGACGGCGATCACTTCGCCTTCCATCGGCTTTTCCTGGGCTGTGCCGGGAATGATAATGCCGCCGGCGGTCTTTTCTTCAGCATTCAGCCGACGAACGACAACCCGGTCATGCAAGGGACGAAACTTCATGCGGAAATAAACTCCGGATGGGGTTGAAAATGCGACGACCCCCCGCGGGCCGCCGTTAGCACTCGCACAGCGAGAGCGCTAACAATCTTGTCCTGCCCCCGCACCAAGTCAAGGTAACGCGGCATTTTTTGGCAGCCATTTTTGCTCGCGAGTGATAATCCTTTGTTATATAACGTTTTTCTTGCATTCCCCACCTCACCCAGCAGCATACTTCCACGGCAAGGAGGGATGCGGCATGCGTTTTTCCGACCAATTGCGCGGTTACCGCCTGACCACGGCCGAGATCCTCTATCACCTGCCCGACCATCCGGGCCTGTTACAAAGTTACGTCTGGCAGGAGCTCGACCTCGCGCCGGACTTTCCGGCCCTGCATCGGTTTCTGGCCTTCTGGACCCGCGAGATCGAGGGGAGGCTGCATTCGGTGCGCGTCGTCACGGCCGGACAGATCATGCCGGCTGATCTGCGCTTCGCGAACGCCGAATTCCGGCTGCACTGAGCTGCTTACGCGCCGAATTCCTGCCGGCTGCGCGGTACTTGCGAACACCCGCCCGCAGCCCTGACGATGGCATACGTAACATCGAATCCGGACCACGACGGCCGATTCCGGCATACTATTATTGGCACTCTATTATTGACACTGGCAGGATGAGCATATCCGGCACGCCAATCTCCATGCCGCGTGTTTGGTCATATATTATTGCTTCTTCGATATGATTTATGCACAGTGCACTGCCCTTGTTTTTCGGAGAATGGTATGGACTTCAGAAACCTGTTGCACTGGGCTGTCATTTTTCTAGTCATCGCCCTGCTTGCCGGACTGTTCGGCTTCACCGGACTCGCCGGAACGGCGATGGGCGGCGCCCGCCTGTTGTTCTGGGTGGCGATCATCCTGCTGATCATCTCGCTGGTCGCCAACGCGCTGCGCGGCCGCGGTCCTTAGGGCATCCTCATGTGACCGGGCGATCCCACCCGATCACGATCTGCTCATGGTCTTTGTCTGCCGAGCATCTTCACGTGACCGGGTGATCCCACCCGATCACGATCTGCTCTAAAAGCGCCCTTTCAGGACTATCAAATACGATCAGGCAGATCTGCCTGATCGCACCCCACCAGAGCCATGCGGTCGGACGATTGTCGTTTCGAACGAGGTAGCGTTTTTAAAATTTCTCATAAATTGCTTTTTAGTCACAATTATGCTTATCTCCGTCCGGTTCAAACTTCAGAAACGCACCCACAACTTTTCGCACTGTTTTTGAAACGCACACCCGACATTTATACAAACCCGTCAAAAGTACGCTGCCAAGAACAGGCCGTTTATGCCTGAGCATCCATATTCGGAGGCAGCAACCGGGAAAAAGCTGCCTCGGGAATTTTACCGGAGATCCCATTTGATGCATTCGTTTTTCATCCGCCTTGTCCTGCTGCTTCTGCTTGTGCCGCTGCTGATCCCGCAGGCGCAGGCGCGGCCATCGATGGATGCCGCCATGGCCGCTCTGCCCGACCGGCTCGGCCCGCTCGAGCGCCGGGGAGATGTTGTCGACTTCGAAGCCCGCGGCGCCCCAGGCCTCGGCCGCGGTGTCACCTATGACCATCCATCCGCCCCGACCCGCGCCAGCGTCTATATTTACGACGCCCAGCAGACCGGCATCCCCGACGGGGCCAACAGCCCCGCCGTGCAAAGGCAGTTCGACAGCATGCGCCGCGAAATACGCGGCTTCTATACGAACGGGCAGGACGGCAATTCCGCCGTTAGCGAAATCCGCCAGCACATCATCGCGCGCACCCCGCAACTGGCGCTACGCTGCCTCGACCTGCGCATCGAACGCAACGGCACAGCCAACAGCCTGGCCTGTGTCGGGGGATTCAACGGGCGTTTCCTCAAGCTGCGCGTCACCATGCAGGCCGATATCGCCACGGCGTATCCTCTGGCGGAACAGTTGCTCGCCGACCTGGAACGCGACGCGAAACCCTGATCGGCCGTTCTAGAGCAGATCGTGATCGGGTGGGATCACCCGGTCACGTGAAGATACTCGGCAGACAAAGACCGAGAGCATTTCCCGTGAACCAGAGTAAACGGGAAATGCTCTAGCTTACTGCCCCCGGGTGCCACGGCATCCGGGCGACAGCCGGCGCATCCGGATTCTGTGCGCGATGGCGCAGCAAATGATCGGCCAGCACCAGCGCCAGCATCGCCTCGCCGACCGGCACGGCGCGAATGCCCACGCACGGGTCGTGGCGCCCCTTGGTCAGCACATCCACATCATGCCCGAACCGGTCCACGCTTTGACGCGGCGTCAGGATCGACGAGGTCGGTTTCACCGCGAACCGCGCGACGATCGGCTGGCCGGTCGAAATGCCGCCCAGAATGCCGCCCGCATGGTTCGATGCGAAGGTCACGAAACCGCCCTGCCCCATGCGCATCTGATCGGCGTTTTCCTCGCCGGTCAGCGCCGCGGTTGCGAACCCGTCGCCGATCTCAACGCCCTTGGCAGCGTTGATGCTCATCAGCGCGCTGGCGATATCCGCATCCAGCTTGCCGTAGATCGGCGCGCCCAGGCCCGGCGGCACGCCCTCGGCCACCACTTCCACCACCGCGCCGATCGACGACCCGGCCTTGCGGATACCGCCCAGATAGTCTTCCCACACCTTCACGCTGGCCGGGTCGGGACAAAAGAACGGGTTATCGTCGACCGCGGCCCAGTTCCAGTTGCGCCGGTCCACCGCATGCGGGCCGATCTGCACCAGCGCGCCACGAATCGCCACGCCCGCCCCCAGCACCTTGCGCGCCACCGCGCCCGCCGCCACGCGCATCGCGGTTTCCCGCGCGCTCGACCGCCCGCCGCCGCGATGATCGCGGATGCCGTATTTCAGATCATAGGTGATGTCGGCATGACCGGGGCGGAACTGGTCCTTGATCTCGCCATAGTCTTTCGATCGCTGATCGACGTTCTGGATCTCGAGCGCGACCGGCGCGCCGGTCGTCATCCCCTCGAAGGTGCCGGACAGAATTTTCACCTGGTCCGGTTCCTGGCGCTGGGTGGTGAATTTCGACTGACCCGGGCGGCGTCTGTCCAGATAGGGCTGGATGTCCGCTTCACTCAGCGCAAGGCGCGCCGGCGCACCGTCGACCACGCATCCGATCGCCGGCCCGTGGCTTTCGCCCCAGGTGGTGAACCGGAACAGATGGCCGAAGGTGTTGTGGCTCATTCTTTGACGACTGTAATGTCAGGCGCGTCCTCGGCCTTCATGCCGACGACGTGATAGCCGGCATCGACATGATGCACCTCACCCGACACCCCCGCCCCCAGATCGGACAGCAGATACAGCGCCGAACCGCCGACCTCGTCGATCGTCACCGTGCGGCGCATCGGGCTGTTGTACTGGTTCCATTTCAGGATGTAGCTGAAGTCGCCGATGCCGCTGGCGGCCAGAGTCTTGATCGGTCCGGCGCTGATCGCATTGACGCGAATACCATCCTTGCCCAGATCCTCGGCCATATAACGGACCGAGGCTTCCAGCGCCGCCTTGGCCACGCCCATCACATTGTAATGCGGCATCACGCGTTCCGCGCCCAGATAGGTCAGGGTCAGCAGCGACCCGCCCGGGCCCATCAGGGCCGCCGCGCGCCGCGCCACCGTCGTGAACGAGAAGCACGAGATGTCCATCGCCTGCAGGAACGCATCGCGCGGTGTGTCCAGGTAACGGCCGCGCAGATACTGCTTGTCGGCGAACCCGATCGCGTGGACCAGAAAATCCAGCTTGCCCCATTTGGCCTGTAGTGCGGCGAATGTCGCGTCGACCGAAGCCTCGTCGGTCACGTCGCACGGCAGCACGATGTCGCTGCCGAGGCTTTCGGCCAGCGGGCGCACGCGCTTTTCCAGAGCCTCGCCCTGGTAGGTCAGGGCGATTTCCGCCCCTTGCGCGGCAACGGCCTGCGCAATGCCCCAGGCGATCGAGCGGTTGTTGGCCACGCCCATGATCAGACCGCGGCGACCAGCCATCAGTGTGCCTTTGGCGGGCAGGGCGGGAACGAAGCTCTCGGACATCATAAAGCGGTATCCTGTTCTCGGCTTAAAGATCTAGATGTCCGGTTTTGGCCCAGCCTTCGACGCGCTTCAAGCCTCTTGCGAGAAAGTTCGCATCGGTAAACACTATTCCTATGACCCAAACCTCCCTGCCCGCCGACCCGTTTGCCGCGTTCCAGACCTGGATGACCGAGGCCACCGCCCGTGAACCGAGCGATCCGAACGCGATGACCCTGGCCACCAGCACCCCCGACGGCCGCCCTTCGGCCCGAATCGTGCTGTTGAAAGGGGTCGATGACCGGGGATTCGTTTTTTATACGAATCTAGAAAGCCGCAAAGGTGTGGAGCTGGCCGCCAATCCGCATGTGGCGCTGCTGTTTCACTGGAAAACACTGGAACGCCAGATCCGCATCGAAGGCCTCGCCGAACCCGTCACCCCGGCCGAGGCCGATGCGTATTACGCGTCGCGCCCGCGCCTGTCGCGGATTGGGGCCTGGGCATCGAAACAGTCGCAACCATTGCCTGACCGGAAAACGTTCGAGGACCGGATCGACACGTTCGACGCGCAGTATCCGGGCGATGCGGTGCCCCGCCCGCCGCACTGGTCGGGGTTTCGGGTGATCCCCGCAATATTCGAATTCTGGCAGGCCGCCGACTACCGGCTGCACGACCGCCGCGTCTATACGCGCAACGGCGATGTCTGGACGACGCAGACACTGTATCCGTAAAGCCTTCCGGTCATGGAACCGCCCGCACCATCACACCTGCGCCGACGCAACCGCGCCGGCTGTTCCGAGCGTATCTGTTCAGCGGCGTCCTGTATTCATTTGCATCGGGCTTTAGCGTATACGGCTTGCGTATAAAGCCGCCTGCGGCCGCTTCGATCCGGCATCACAGGCTTTCATCATCCCCGCCAATGCGGGGCTCGCAGGGTGGAAACGGTGACGAAGGCACATCCGATAAACTCCATTCCCTTCACCCGCGACCAGGCTGAACCCGGCGTTTCTGTCCTGCGTCAGGTCTGGGCAGGGAGGTCTTCAGGACGACGGTTCTCATCAGGGCTATGGCAACTGATGCCGGGGCAGACACGTATTACGCATCGTGCCTGCGCTTGTCGTGAATCTGGGCCTGAGCGTCGTTGCAGTCACAGGCACTGCTCGATCGGAAAGACCTCGGCGCTCGGATCGATGCGTTCGACGCGCAGCCCGGAAGACACAAACGCCATATTCTTGACGGAGCAGATCGTCTCCCACCCGGTATTCAGGCGTTTTTGTTTCTTTTCCATTCAAAATAAAGACCGCACAGAACTGCGGCCGAAGCCACCAGCCCACCGAACGACCCGCCAAAATACACAAGCATTCTCCCAAACCACCTGAACGGATACTGCCACCACGCCAAGTTTTCCTCTCCCATCACAAACGCGACCAGCCCATGACCGGCACGCTGGTCTCGCGCGGCATCGAACCGGTTGTAGGCATGTTCGGGCAGCGGGAACCATGCATCGCTAAGTGCCTCCACCCGCTGCCGGAGCTCGGCAAATACATCCGCGCCATCCTCCCCAAACGCGGCAGACATACTGTTCAGAACAACATACCCATGCCGGGTCAGGATGATAGAAATCGCCTGAACGACACGCCCTGCCTGCGCATCGCCGCCGCCTTCGTACCACGCCCACGAAATATCCAGCCTGTGTCGGGTGATGTCGTATGTCGGGGGAGCTATCAGAACCGCCTCCTGGACTTTCAGAGCTCGACGCCACGCCCTCCCGAATATCCACTCCAAACGCAGCACTTCATTCATCCGCCGCTGGATAGCGGTTTCATCGGCCAGATCGGCAGCATCCGTGTCGGATACGTGTCCTTGCTGGATATAGGAGATTCGGCAGAGCCAACCGTCATCCGCGATCACTAAACCGCGCAGACCATCAAAAGCACGGGGGCTCTCTTCTGGCGAGAAAGCTCGCAGAAGACGTTCAGCCTCGGGCATCGGCACAAAAACATATCCGGCCGGCAGTTCCAGCACACCCGTATCGTTGAGCGGGATCTGCACGGGGCCAATCAGCCTGGCGCGTTCTGCGGCCTCGCGGGCCGCACTTCGGTCTGCTTCAGATATAAATACAGACACGTAAGGTTCTGGCCGCCGTGTGGATGCGAACGTCGCGTAAACCGCCACAACCATCACCACCCAAGGGGCGCTTCGCGGAGTCAGAGCTCTGAGAAGCAGTAAAACCAGAAGGACAGCTAAAACCACTCTCCTCCATCTCCCTCATTCCATGTGATGTATGGCAGGCTAATCAAGCCGGGTATTACATGCTGCCGATGAGTTGTTTACCTGAAATTTCAACCTACGGGTTTTCTATCCCATTACCCGACCTTCGCCTCTCCTTCCCCCGGCCTCGCACTGCCGTACGCAGTTATGTTAGACTGCGCCCATTACAGCTCAGGAAGGATCATACCCATGCCCATTCGCAAGCTGCTGTTACCGCTGATCGGAACCACCGCCGGGGAGTCCGCGCTGGTCACCGCATTGATGCTGGCACGCAAATGGAATGCGCATCTGCGGGCGCTGCATGTGCGGGTGGACGCGCGCGACGTCGCCCCGTTAGCGGGCGAAGGGCTGTCCGGCGCGATGATCGAAGAAATGATGGCCGCCACCGAAAAGGAATCCGGTGAACGCGCCATGGCCGTGAAAGATCTGTTCGACCGTGTCGTCACGCGCGAGGGCGTGCGCATCACCGACGACGTGGAACCCGGCCTGTCCGCCAGTTTCCGCCTGCTGACCGGGCGCGAGGAAGACCTGTTCGCCCAGCGCGCGCGTCTGGCCGATCTGGCGGTGATCCCGCACCCCGAAGCGCCCGACGAAGTGTCGTCGTCCGATGCGCTGCACGCGGTGCTGTTCGATTCCGGCCGCCCGATCATCGTCGCCCCGCACGTGCCGCCGACCACCATCGGCACGCGCCTGGCGCTGGCCTGGAACGGCACGGCCGAAGCCGCCGCCGCCATCCTGGCCGCCATGCCGTGGATCGAAACCGCCGAAGCCATTCGCATTCTGGCCGCCGACGAATACCAGCGCCGCGGCCCCAGCGCCGAGGATCTGGTCGCCTATCTGTCGCTGCACGGCCACAAGCCCGAGATCGTCACCTTCCCGCCGGTCGACAAGGACGTCGGCGCCGGCCTGCTGGCCGCGGCGCGCGACTTCAATGCCGACATGCTGGTGATGGGCGCATACTCGCATTCGCGGCTGCGCCAGTTGATCCTGGGCGGCGTGACGCGGCATGTGCTGGAAAACGCCGCCATCCCCGTTCTGATGTGCCGGTAGTATCGACCGCATCGATACGCACTATCGGTGCGGCGCATTTGAATCACACGGTCGAAACCTCACATACCCTCTCGGAAAAATTCCCATAACCCGAGAGGGCTTGCACATGATCGACATCCGACCGTTCAACAGCCTCGGCCAGTTCCAGAACGACTGGCTGCAGGCGCGTTATCACTTCAGCTTCGCGAACTACCGCGACCCGGCGCGCATGGGGTTCGGACAGCTGCGCGTCTGGAACGACGACCTGATCGCCGCCAACACCGGATTCGACCCGCACCCGCACCGCGAAATGGAAATCATCACCTATGTGCGCGAAGGCGCGATCACCCATCGCGACAGTCTGGGCAATCAGGGCCGCACCGAAGCCGGTGACGTGCAGGTGATGAGCGCCGGCACCGGCATCGTGCATGCCGAGCACAATCTGGAAGCGGAGCCGACGCGCCTGTTCCAGATCTGGATCATACCCGACACGACGCGCGCGCAACCCGGCTGGGGCACGAAGAAATTCCCCAGAGCGACGCGCAACGACGCATTCGACGTGCTGGCCAGCGGGCGCACGGAAGATGTGGGCAACGGCGCGCTGCCGATCAACGCCAACGCCGCCGTGTTGGCCACCACACTACGGGCAGGCGAAAGCGTGCGGCACGCGCTGGCCCCCGGGCGCGGCGCGTATTTCGTGGCGCTGCAAGGCGCGGTCGACGTGAACGGCAAGACCGCCCAGCCGCGCGATGGTGTTGCCGTGCACGACGAACCCGAGATCGTCATCACAGCGCAAGACACGGCGGAAATCGTACTGGTCGATATCGCGATGTGATTTTTGCGCCGCGGCAATCACAGGCATCGGATGGCGGTATTCAGGAGACCCGACGGCCGCGGCTGTGCATGTACGCATGACACAAGTCGCGAAAATGTGCGGGGCGATATTGTAATATAGCCTTTTGTTCATGTGATTGCCGGTCAGGAGAATGGCACAAAAGGAATCCCCTGATGTTTCCGCGCGCCCTCTGCTGACCATCGATCAGGTCGGAGACGGGCTGATGTTCGATCCGGGTGTGCGCTGAATTCCACCGTTAAAAACACGCATCAATCACACTTGCACATTTCCCCGCAGCCCATGGCCTGAACCATGCGCTGCGGCAAATCCGGAGACCAGACCATGGCCAGCCTCATTTCCATCCCTGCAATGCTCGGCATTTCGGTGGCCCCGACCCTTCTCTACCACAACAGGCAGAAAATACGGTTCCCGGAACGCACCACCGGGCAGCGCTGGTTGCGCACCGTCGGCGTGTCTTTCGGCATGATGGGCGCTCTTTTTCTGGTGAATGTCGCCATGTTCGCACTGCACCAGAACCGGATATTGTAACGCCAGACGGCCGCATCAGCATCCGTATCGGGCCGTCTCTTTCAGTCCGCCCGCAGTGTGAACAGCCGCACTGTGCGTTCGGTGCGGTCCTCCAGCTCGCGCGTGGTCGGCACGGTATAGGTCGCGAAGGTGTGCGCCGCATCGTCGGCAGGCAGATAGGCGCGCCCCGGATCGGCTATCCACACATCCGCCTCGCGCGCCAGGCGGCGCAGCCACGGCAGGATATGCGCGGTCATCGGCGCCTCGTAACACACATCGCCACAAAGGATCAGATCCCAGCGATTGGGCGTTCCCACCAGATCATCACCGATCGCCGTCACCGTCACCGCGTTTTCCTGCGCGTTCAGACGGATCGCGGCAACCGCCAGCGGGTCGATCTCGGCCGCATCGGCCTGCGCCGCCCCGGCCTGCATGCAGGCGATCGCCGCGATGCCGCACCCCGCGGCAAAATCCAGCACGCGCTTGCCCGCCACCAGATGCGGGTTGTCGAGCACATGCCGCGCCAGCGCCTGCCCGCCCGGCCAGGCGAACGCCCAGAACGGCGGTTCGATGTCGTTTTCACGCAGCCAGTCCTCGCTGGCCCGCCAGATCGGAGTGATCTCGGTTGCCAGATGCAGCGCAATCTCGGGCACGAAGGGCGGTCTGGCCAGCACCGTATGCGCGCGGATGAAGTGCGTCGGACCGGCCGTCACCAGCGCCCCCACAGTTGGGCTGCCAGAATGCCCGCCCCGATCACCAGCCCGACATCGCGGTTCGCCTTGAACAGGCGCAGACACATCACCGGGTCGTCGATCTCGAGCCGGCGGATCTGCCAGGTCAGCATGCCAGCGGCCAGCGCCAGCACCGCGAAGAACACCAAGTGCAGCCCGGCCAGCAGGCCGCACGCCGCCAGCAGCACCACCGTTCCGGCATAACACGCACCGACGAACAGCCGGCTGTGCCCGGCGAACAGCCGCGCGGTCGAACGCACCCCGACCAGCGCATCGTCCTCGCGGTCCTGATGCGCATAGATCGTGTCGTAGCCCAGCGTCCACAGAATCGCCGCGCCGTAGAGCAGCGCGTCGATCAGATCGAAAGACCCGGTTGCCGCCACATACCCCATCGGCGCGCCCCAGCCGAAGGTGAAGCCCAGCATCAGTTGCGGCCAGTGGGTGAACCGCTTGAACAGCGGATAGGTGGCAAGCAGCAGCAGCGAGAATACCCCCAGCGCGATCGCCGGCCCGTTCAGTTGCAGCAGGATGACCAGCCCGATCAGCATCAGCACGCCCAGAAAGACCGTCGCCTGACGCATGCCGAGCGCGCCCGACGCCAGCGGCCGGCCGGCGGTGCGCTCGACCTTGCGGTCCAGGTCGCGGTCCCACATGTCGTTCACCACGCAACCCGCGCCGCGCATCACCACGCTGCCCAACGCGAACAGCGCCACCAGGTACCAGTCGGGCCGGCCGAGCAGAATGCCCCACAGCCCGGGCAGAAACAGCAGCCATGCACCGATCGGCCGGTCGAGGCGCATCAGCAGCGCATAGGGCCGCCAGCTTTCGGGCAGGCGCGCGATCCAGCCTTCGCGCACGATATCGGTGTGCAGAGTCCTCATACGTGGTAACTCATGCCCATGATCCGTCTGTTCGTCGAGACACCTTTACACGAAGGCACTGAAATTTTCGGCGCGCCCGGCCAGGCGCACTATCTGGGTGCCGTCATGCGGCGCGGCGTGGGCGATGCCGTGCTGGTGTTCAACGGCCGCGACGGCGAATACCGCGCCATCATCGCGCATCTGCGCAAGGACAAACTGACTTTGACCATCGGCGCGCAGACCCGCGCCCAGACGCCCGAAGCCGGCCCGATTCTGGTCTTCGCCGCCCTCAAACGCGAGGCGGCCAACCTGATCGCCGAAAAAGCCACCGAGCTTGGCGTTGCGGCCCTGCAACCGGTATTCACCCAGCGCAGCAACGCCAGCCGTGTCGGCACGGACCGTCTGCGCGCCATCGCCATCGAGGCCGCCGAACAATGCAACCGCCTGAGCGTGCCCGAGATCCGCGCACCGCTGGACCTGATGCACCTGATCGCGCAATGGAACCCGGCGGTCCCGTTGCTGCTGGCCGATGAAACCGGCGGCGCACCGATCGCCGCGTTATTGCAGGAAAAAGCCGCGCCATTTGCACTGTTGGTTGGGCCGGAGGGCGGATTTTCACCCCAAGAACTTGATATTCTGTATCGGCATGCCTTTATTCTCCGAGCCGCTCTCGGCCCGCGCATCCTGCGGGCGGAAACGGCCGCCATCGCCGGACTGGCGCTGATACAGGCGCTGGCGGGCGACTGGCGTTTGCCTCCCCGTCACGATGCCGCTGTCTGAAAAACAGAACTCTGCAAAAACGGAACCCGCATGTCGAACCCCGGAGAAGCCGACCTCACGCCCATCACCTCCATGCGACAGCTGGCGGAATATTTCATGGCGGGCAGCAAACCGCGCACCGCGTGGCGGATCGGCACCGAGCACGAGAAATTCGGCTTCCGGCGCAGCGACTACGCACCCCCCGCCTACGAGAACGACGGCATCCGCGCCGTGCTGGAACGCCACATCGCGCGCGGCTGGCAGGCGATCGAGGATCAGGGCAAGCCGATCGGCGCCGCGCGCGACGGCGCCAACCTGTCGCTGGAACCGGGCGGGCAGTTCGAACTGTCGGGCGCACCGCTGTTCGATCTGCATCAGGCGCAAGCCGAACTCGACGCGCATCTGGCCGAAGCGCGCGCGATCGGCGACGAGCTTGGCATCGGCTGGGCACCGCTGGGGTTCCAGCCGCTGGCCGCGCAAGCCGATATGCCGTGGATGCCCAAGGGCCGCTACGCGATCATGAAGCGTTACATGCCGCTGAAGGGCAGGCTGGGGCTCGACATGATGCTGCGCACCTGCACCGTGCAGGTCAACCTCGACTTCGCGAGCGAGGCCGATATGGTCGAAAAGTTCCGCGTGTCGATGGCGCTGCAGCCGGTGGCGACCGCGCTGTTCGCCAACAGCCCGTTCAGCGACGGCAAGCCGAATGGTTTTCAGAGTGCGCGCGCCAATGTCTGGACCGACACCGACCCCGACCGCACCGGCATTCCCAGCGTGGTGTTCGAGGACGGGTTCGGGTTCGAACGTTACGTCGACTGGCTGCTCGACGTGCCGATGTATTTCGTATTCCGCAACGGTGTGTTCCACGACGTGGCCGGCGCGTCGTTCCGCGACTTCATGGCCGGCCGGCTGCGCGGCTTCGAGGGCCAGACCGCGACGATCGGCGACTTCGCCGACCATGTAACGACGGCGTTCACCGAAGTGCGGCTGAAGCGCTATCTGGAAATGCGCGGCGCCGATGCCGGCAACCCGGCGATGCTGATGGCGCTGCCGGCGCTGTGGACCGGCCTGCTGTACGACGATGCCGCACTGGCCGCCGCCAGCGCGCTGGTGCAACGCAACGCCTGCTGCGACTTCCAGTCGCTGCGCACCAACGTGCCGCGCCTGGGGCTGGACGCGCCGTGGTGCAGCGGCACGGTGCGCGATCTGGCGCGCGACATGGTGGGTATCGCGCAGGGCGGGCTGAAGGCGCGCGGGCTGGGCGAAGAAAAATACCTCGCCCCGCTGCAAGCCATCGCGGCGGGCGGACCGACCCAGGCGTCGTACTGGCTGGAACGTTACAACTCCGTTTGGAACGGCGACGTGCGGCGGGTGTTCGACGAAGCGGCGATTTAACCCCCGCCCCGCTTGTCGCGTTACCCACCTTAGATTACGTTCGTGTTAGTTGAAAGTAACTCACACGATGATCGACGCGACCTTCACCCTGACCGCGCGCGATGTGGCCGCGACCCGGCGCACGGTTTTCCTGATTTGGTTTTTCCGTCGCAAGGCGGTGTGGACGGTCTGGCTGTGCAGCGCGGCGTGCGGCGCGGCGCTGGCGATTTTCATCAGTTACATGCACACCTCCAGCCTGGTGCAGCTCAAGCTGGTCCTGTGGCGCAATATGCTGCTTTACGCCGGCCTGTTCGTGGGATTGTGCGCGTTGTTCTTCATCCTGGCCTATGCCGGCAGCGCGAAACAGGCGCGACAGGTCATGCAGAAGTTCAAATGGCTGCAAGGGCAGATCTCGGTCCGCCTTGATGCCGGCAGAGTATGCTACGGCAATGACATCGCGTCCTCGAACAACAGCTGGCACGCCTTCATCGGCTGGGCCGAGAACGCGGATCTTCTCTTGTTGTTCGTCGACGAGGGACGGGCGATGATCCTGCCCAAACGCGCGCTGAGCGGCCCGCCCGATCTTGATCGGATCCGCATCTGGTTGACCGATACCGGCGTGCCGCGACTTGCGCCGTTTCGCTGAAAGCCCGGTATGGTCGCAATCACCTTCACCACCACGCGACGCGAGGAAGCGGCTGGGCTTTCCCTGCGACGCTGGGTCACCATGTCCCGGCGTTCCGTCTGGAAATTCTGGATCAAGACTGCGCTGTTATTTGCCGTACTGGGACTGGCCATAAGTCTAGGAACCTGCCGATACACGGGCGCGCAGCTCTTTTCCCCGGACGCGCTGAAAGCATACGGCCTCATCACCCTGTTGGTCGTGGCCGTCTGCACCCCAGTCTTCGGCTTTGGATTTCTCGGCTACATATTTTTACTGGAGCTGTATCTGACATGCCGGAATCGCCCGGAGCTGGCCGTGCGTTTCGGCACAGGCGGCGCACATGTAACGTCGCGGGACGGCAACGAGGATGCGGATATCGCATGGAGCCGGCTCGGCGGCTGGGTCGAGAACAGATCGATACTGCTGCTTCTTTATCCCGATATCGACAAGGGTAGAGAGGTTTACGGCCTGCTGCTGCCGAAGCGGGCCTTCGCATCACCTGCTGAGATCGACCGCATCCGCGCCCGGCTGATCGATACCAGCGTGCCACGTCACGCCCCCCTTCGCTGACAATCAGGATCAATGTTTTGGTAGAAACCACCTTCACTCTTACCCTGCGCGAACTGACCTCAGCCCTCCGCTTGTCGGGCCTGACTGCATGTTTCCGGTTGCGCACACTGTTCTGGGTGGTTGGCAGCATCGCTACCGCAGTGCTGGTTGTGTTCGTCATCACCCGATTCGACCCCAGACCGCCATCTGCATCCGGGTTTGTGCTGAGCTTCTTCGGTGTCTGCGCTGCATATATATGGTTTTGTGTAGCGCTTCACTGGTGGTACCGGCCGTTCGATGCACGTTGGCAGATGCGTACCAGCAAGGAACTGGGCCAGACAATGCAATGCAAAGGCGACGATGCGGGTTGGCATGTGCGCATAGATGCCACCACATCGGACAGAAGCTGGGGCAGCTATGTCAAATGGTCCGAAAACGCCGACATACTGCTGATCTATATGAACGGCACCACCTTTCAGATAATCCCCAAACGCGCGCTGGCCGGACCGCACGACGCCGACCGTATCCGCGCCTGGCTGATCGATGCCGGCGTGCCGCGCGCCGCGCCGTTGCGCTGAAAGTCCATTATGATCGACATCGCCTTCACCCCGACCGTCGCCGACCTGACCGCCGCGCAGAGGCTGGCCGGGCTGAGCAGTTTTTTCCGGCGTAGCGCATGGAAAGAATGGCTTTCCGTCGCGATGGTCGGAATCGCCGTCGCCGGCTTCGTCAGCTATCTCAGGGCAGATAAATGGACGGCTTTCCTGCCTGTGTTCCAGCGGGAAGCGTTTTTCTGCATAACACTCTTCGTCGGGCTGTTCGCGCTGGTGCCTGTGGGCATGTACATCTGTGCGCCGCTTCTGGCGCGCCGGGCGCTGCACACCAGAAAGACACTGGCCGAGCACTACACGATGCAGCTCGATGAACAAGGCATGCGCGTGCAGGCACAGTCCAGCTCAGCCGACATAAAATGGAGCGGCTTTACCGGCTGGTCTGAAAACGCGCAAACACTGCTGCTGTACCGTAGCGCGCGTATGTACCAGTTCATTCCCAAACGCGCCCTCACAACCCCGGCCGATATCGACCGCCTGCGCGGCTGGCTGATCGCCGCCGGCCTGCCGCGTATTGCGCCGCTGCGCTGACAATCACGAAGAATATGATGATAGAAACCAGTTTCACGCTCACCCAACGCGAATTTACCTCGGCCGTCCGCCTGTCGGGTTTGGCGACGTATTTCCGGCGCCGCACGTTGTTCCAGGTTGTTGCCATCTATGCTGGCCTGACGCTGGCACTGTTCATTTTCGCACGGCCCGATCCCCATCTGGTACCCGCACCTATATTCGTGCTGGGTTTTTTGGGCGCTTGCGGTGCCTATCTGCTGTTCGGCGCAGTGCTCTACTGGGTGCTGTGGCCGTTCAGCGCACGGCGGCAAATGCGCAGCAACAAAGAACTGCGCCAACCCATGCACTGCAAAGGCGACGACGCGGGTTGGCATGTGCGTATAGGCGCCTCTTCATCGGACATCAGTTGGGACGCCTATACCAAATGGTCCGAGAACACCGACATGCTGCTGATCTATCCCAACAACAACATTTTCCAGATGATCCCCAAACGCGCGCTGAGCGGGCCGCACGACCTCGAGCGTATCCGCGCCTGGCTGAGTTCTGCCGGCGTGCCACGCGTCGCACCATTCCGCTGAGGCACCCCATGCAAGGCACCTATACACTCACCGAGGATGACACCATCGCCGCCTACCGGCTGTATTTTCTCGCCCATACATTCTCGCGTAAGGGACTGTGGCAGATCGCCGGTTTTCTGTGCTGGGTCGCCGCATTCGGGATCGGCACCGGCGCGTTCATCGCCTATCGCAACCAGGCCTCGACGCTCGAGGCGATCGGCATCATGACCGGCGTTCTGCTGTCATGTTTCCTGCTGTTCCTCGTGTGGATGGCGTTCGCCTATCACCGGCATCGCAGCGCGGGCCGCGAATATCTGCGGCTGGGCGGGTTGAACGGCGTCGAAATTCACTGGCGCAGCGACGAACATGGGCACGAGGCCCACACCAAACACATCCAGACCCGCCTCGCCTGGGGCGATTATCACGGCTGGTCCGAGGACGCGCAGGTTCTCCTGCTCTACATCGCCCCCGCGCAGTTCCAGATCAAGCCCAAGCGCGCCATCGCCGCCGCCGATATCGACGCGATGCGCAACCGGCTGATCGCCGCGGGTGTCGGGCAGTTGGCACCTTTGCGCTGAAACGGGAACGGTGCCGATCTCCAAGAGCATCTTCACGTGACCGGGTGATCCCACCCGATCACGATCTGCTCTAGATGCTCTGCCAACCCAGCAGCGTGACGTAGACCCCCACGCAGGCGATCAGCACACCGGACAGATACGGCGCGCGGCGCATGAAACCGTCGAAGCCCGACCAGCGCTGCGCGGCATGACGCATCCCCAGCGCCGCGATCACCCCGACCGAGACCAGGGTCAGCGCCAGCCCGATGCTGAAACACACCACCAGCGTCGCCCCCAGCGCCACCTGCTTCAGTTGCAGGCACAGCAGCAGCACGGTGATCGCCGCCGGACACGGGATCAGCCCGCCGGTCAGGCCAAACAGCACGATCTGCGGCGTGGTCGCCGTGCGCCCGGCAAAGCGTCGCGCGATGTCGCGCGCATGGGCGCGCATATGCGCGTCCGCGTGGTCGTCGTGATGATGGTGATCGTGGTCATGATCGAGACCTTCATGACGGTGGTCGTGATCGTGGTCATGGGCGTCGTGATGGTGGTCGTGATCGTGCGCGTCGCGCCAGGTGCGCCAGACCATCCACGCCGCCACCCCCAGAATGATGACCCCCGAGGCGATCTGGAAATACCCTTCCGAGGCCATCACGTCGAACCGGTCCGCCGCGTACAACCCCGCCAGCGCCAACGTCCAGACCACCAGCGTGTGCGACACCGTGGCCGCCAGCCCCAGCAGCATGGCCTGCACCACCGTGCCGCGCACCGCGACGATGAACGCCGCCATCATCGTCTTGCTGTGACCGGGTTCCAGCCCATGCAGCACCCCCAGCAGAATCGCGCTCGGAATGAAAAACCACGCCTGCCCGGCGCCCTGCGCCAGCAGTTCGGAAAAAGGGGTCATTTCAGATAGGTCCTGATGATGCCGAGCAACGCCTCGGCTTCGTCGGCGTTCAATGCGTCCGGGTATTTTTCGGTATCCACCAGATGGCCGAACACGTGGCCTTCCACCACTTCCGCCATCAGTCCGGCCATCGCGCCGCGCGCCGCGGCGATCAGATGCATGATCTGGGCACATTCAGCCTCGGCCTCGAGCGCGCGTTCGATCGCCTCGACCTGCCCGCGCAGGCGGCGGGTGCGTGCCAACAGTTTGATTTTGTTGCGTACTGTGTGTCCCATACCTTCTTATATAATATACCCCCCTATCCTATAAACCCCCTCTTGTAAAGAATCCTGAAACTTCCCAGAATCTGCCCCTATTCGGCCACGTTCTGCGGCCAGGCTGCCTTCCACGGACAAACAGGAGGTCCGCCATGACCCAACGCGATTACGTCTTGAAAGCCGATGAACTCGATCGCCTTCTCAACGACCCGGACGTCGAGTTGAATCCCAGGATGGTCTGGTCGTTGCTGGCAGAACTCAGCGCGTACGACGCCATGCAGGCGGAAAGCCTGGCACGCCGTTAGGACCGGCGCACTTCCGATCAGGTGGGATTCCATATCCCACCATTGCTGCGTTACCCAATCCCCAAGCTCCCCCGCCCCGTATCCGGCCCAGCATTCTCTCCCCGTGCAAAAGCACCGGTCATCCGGGCTTTGTACGAATGGGCTTTATGGATACGGGGCGCCCCGCATCTAGAGCAGATCGTGATCGGGTGGCATCACCCGGTCACGTGAAGATGCGCGACAGACAAAAACCTGGAACATTTCCCGTGAACCGGAGTGAACGGAAATGCTCTAGGTGCGTCGGGCGGCGATCAGGAATTCCTTGTTGCCTTCCGGCCCGGTCAGCGGGCTGAGCGTCGTCCCCAGCACACGCCAGCCCGGCAGGCCCGCCCACCAGGTCTCGATCTTGCGGCACACCGCCGTGTGCACCTGCGCATCGCGCACCACGCCGCCCTTGCCGACCTGTCCCGGCCCGGCCTCGAACTGCGGCTTGATCAGCGCCACCGCCCAGGCCCCCGGTTTGCAGAAAGTCAGCGGCTGCGGCAGCAGCGTCGTCAGCCCGATGAACGATGCATCGCAGACCAGCGCGTCGACGTCTTCGGGCACGTGTTCGCGGGCCAGAAAGCGCGCATTGGTGCGCTCGAGCACCACCACGCGTTCGTCGCTGCGCAGTTTCCACGCCAGCTGCCCATGCCCGACATCGATCGCATACACCTTCGCCGCGCCATGATGCAGCAACACATCGGTAAAGCCGCCCGTCGACGCGCCGACATCCATGCATACGCCGCCTTTGACCGGCAGCTTGAAATGCCGAATCGCATGATCCAGCTTCACCCCGCCGCGGCTGACCCAGGGATGATCCTGCCCGCGCACCGACAGTTCCTGTTCGTCCTTGATCTGATCGCCAGCCTTGGCGACGCGCGCATCGCCGGCATAAACCAGCCCCGCCATGATCAGCGCCTGCGCCTTGGCGCGGCTGTCGGCCAGCCCGCGCGCCACCAGCAACAGATCGGCCCGCTGCTTCGTCACGCCGAAACCACCCCCGTGTTTGCCCCCTGCACGCCCAGCGCCGACAGCGCCACCACCACGATACCCCTCGCGTCCAGTCCTGCCTCGGCGATCTGCGTCTTCGGTGCGTCGTGTTCCAGGAAACGGTCGGGCAGCGTCATCTGCCGCGCGCGCAGGCCGTTATCCAGCAGACCGCTATTGGCCAGATACTGCATCACGAACGAACCGAACCCGCCGACCGAACCTTCCTCGATGGTCAGCAAGACATCGTGCGTACGCGCCAGACGTTCGACCAGCGCAACATCCAGCGGCTTGGCGAAGCGCGCATCGGCCACCGTCGCCGTATAGCCGCGCGCCGCCAGTTCGTCCGCCGCCTTCAGCGCATCGCCCAGCCGCGTGCCGTAGGACAGGATCGCCACGTGCTTTCCCTCGCGCAGCACACGGCCCTTGCCGATCGGCAGCACCTCGCCCTGCGCGGGCAGCACTGCCCCCGTGCCCTCGCCGCGCGGATAACGCACCGCGCACGGGCGATCGTCGATCGTCGCGGCGGTAGCGACCATGTGCACCAGTTCGGCCTCGTCGGCGGGCGCCATCAGCACGAAATTCGGCAGCACACCAAGATAGGCGACGTCGAACGCGCCTGCATGCGTCGCGCCGTCGGCGCCGACCAGCCCGGCGCGGTCCAGCATGAAACGCACCGGCAGCGACTGGATCGCCACGTCGTGCACCACCTGGTCGTAGCCGCGCTGCAGGAAGGTGGAATAGATCGCGCAGAACGGTTTGATCCCTTCGCTCGCCAGTCCGGCCGCGAACGTCACCGCATGTTGTTCGGCGATCCCGACGTCGAAACAGCGCTCCGGGAACCGCGCCGCGAAGCGGTCCAGCCCGGTGCCGGACGGCATCGCCGCGTTGATCGCCACGATCGTCTTGTCGCGTTCCGCCTCGGCGATCAGCGCATCGGCGAACACGCGCGTATAGGTCGGCGGGCCAGGCGGCGCCTTGGCTTGTTCGCCGGTCACCACGTTGAACTTCGCCACACCGTGATACTTGTCGGGCGCCGCTTCGGCGGGCGCGTAGCCCTTGCCCTTCTGCGTCACCACATGCAGCAGGATCGGCCCGCGGTCTTCCGCGTCGCGCACGTTGCGCAGCACCGGCAGCAGATGGTCGAGATTGTGCCCGTCGATCGGGCCGACGTAATAGAACCCCAGCTCCTCGAACAGCGTGCCGCCGGTCAGGAAGCCGCGCGCGAATTCCTCGGCCCGGCGCGCCGTACGTTCGATCCCGGCCGGGAACCGCCGCGCCACTTTCGCCGCCAGTTCACGCAAGCCCAGAAACGGGCGCGATGATACCATGCGCGACAGATACGCGCTCATCGCGCCGACCGGCGGGGCGATCGACATATCGTTGTCGTTCAGCACCACGATCAGCCGCGACTTCATCGCGCCGGCGTTGTTCATCGCCTCGTACGCCATACCGGCGCTCATCGAACCGTCGCCGATCACCGCGACCACGTTGCGATGCGCGCCCTTCAGGTCGCGCGCCACCGCCATGCCCAGCCCGGCCGAGATCGAGGTCGACGAATGCCCGGCGCCGAACGGGTCGTATGCGCTCTCGGCCCGGCGCACGAAGCCCGACAGCCCGCCCGGCTGGCGCAGCGTGCGAATGCGCGCGCGCCGCCCGGTCAGAATCTTGTGTGGATAGGCCTGATGCCCGACGTCCCACAGCAGCCGGTCCTCCGGTGTGTCGAACACCGCGTGCAGCGCGACGGTCAGTTCCACAACGCCCAAAGCCGAACCCAGATGCCCGCCGGTCACCGACACGGCGTCGATGGTTTCGGCGCGCACGTCATCGGCCAGCGCGCGCAGTTGCTCGCCCGAGAAATTGCGCATGTCGGCCGGGATCTGCACACGGTCCAGTGTCGGAGTTCTGGGAGCCATTTATCAGCTACGCCTCGTCACTACATAGGAAGCCAGCGCGGCAAGGCCGGCGGCCCGCGCACCAAAGGAATCGAGATGCCGCGCCGCCTGCGCCGCCAGCAGTTCGGCCTGCGCGCGGGCGCGTTCCAACCCCAGCACCGCGACCAGCGTCGCCTTGCCCGCCGCCTGGTCCTTGCCGACCGTCTTGCCGGTTTCGGCGGCGGTGCCCTCGGCATCCAGCAGGTCGTCGACGATCTGGAACGCCGCCCCCAAATCGCGGCCATAGAACACCAGTTTCTCGCGCTCCTGCGCCGGCGCACGGCCGAGGATGGCGCCGGCCTCGGCACTGAACTGGATCAGCCGTCCGGTCTTCATCGCCTGCAGCCGCACGATTTCGGCCGGGGGAAAATCCTGTCCCTCGCTCAGCATGTCGAGCATCTGTCCGCCCGCCATACCCTTGGCCCCCACCGCGGCACCCAGCGCACAGACCAGACCGGCGCGCACCTGCGCATCGCCATGCGTGTCGGGCTCGGCCAGAATCTCGAACGCGCGCGCCTGTAACGCATCGCCAGCCAGAATCGCCGTTGCCTCGTCGAACGCCTTGTGCGTGCTGGGCTTGCCGCGGCGCATGTCATCGTTGTCCATGGCGGGCAGATCGTCGTGCACCAGCGAATAGGCATGCAGCATTTCCACCGCCGCCGCCGCCCGCGCCGCACAGGTCGGCGAGACCGCGAACATCTGCGCGGTTTCCATCACCAAAAAGCCGCGTAACTTTTTGCCGCCGCCCAGGCAGGCATAACGCATCGCCTGCGCCAGCTGGGCTTCCGGTCCGTCGGGCACCGGCAGCAGCGCATCCATCGCCTCGTCCACCAGGGCCGCGGCGGCGGCCATCATCGCGTCCAGATCCGCGCCCCTGTCGTACGTCATGTCCACAGTCAGTCCGCCATCGGCCGCAGACCGAGCGAACCGTCGGCGCGTTCGACGATCGCCTGCACCTTGGCCTCGGCCTCGGCCAGCTTGGCCTCGCAGTGCCGGCGCAACGCGGCGCCGCGTTCATACGCGGCGATCGCGTCCTCGAGCCGCCCCTGCCCCTGTTCCAACTGCCGAACGATTGTTTCGAGCTCCTTGAGCGCCTCCTCGAAGCCCAGTTTTGCAACATCCGGGGGCAAAGCGGCGCCGTCGCGCGATGTGTCCGACATTCAGTTCTCCAGATTTACGCGCGCATCAGCGCCCGGACATGAGCCGAGACCCCTTCGCGCAAGGCGTCCAGATCATACCCGCCCTCGAGCAGCGATACCACCCGTCCCTTGGCATGCCGGTCGGCCAGGTCCAGAAGTTCTTCGGTCAGCCAGGCGAAATCCGCCGTTTCCACCCGCAACTGGGCCAGCGGGTCGCGCTTGTCGGCGTCGAACCCCGCGGAAATGACCAGCATTTCCGGGGCGAAGCGGTCCAGCGCCGGTAATACCTGCCCGCTCCAAGCGGCCCGGAACGGCATGCTGCCCGACCCCGGTTCCAGCAGCACGTTCAGGATATTGCCGGCAACCCCGTGCTCTTCCGACAGACCTGTGCCCGGGTAGCTCGGGAACTGATGGGTCGAGGCATAAAACAGATCCGGGTCACCCTCCATCAGGTGCTGGGTGCCGTTGCCGTGATGCACGTCGAAATCCACCACGGCGATCCGCTTCAGCCCCCAGCGCGCCCGTGCATGCTGGGCGGCCACCACGGCGTTGTTGAACAGGCAGAACCCCATCGATTCCGCCGGTTCGGCATGATGCCCGGGTGGGCGGATGGCGCAGAACGCGGCGCGCGCCCACCCCTCCATCACCGCATCCACCGCACCGATGCCCGCCCCGGCCGCATACAGCGCTGCCGTGACGCTGCCGTGCGACACACGGGTATCGCCGTCGATCTGGATGAAGTCGCCCGGCGCCGGGCGCAACGACAGCACCTTTTCCACGTAGCTCAGCGGATGGGCGCGCGACAGTTGCTCGACGGTCGCCTCGGGCGCCTCCTCGCGCAGCAGCGGCACGAAATTCGGATGCTCGAGCGCCCGCCACACCGTACGCAGCCGATCCGGGTTTTCCGGATGCGCGATCCCGGTGTCATGATCGAGGCAGGCACGATGCGTAAAATAGGCCACCGACATGATTCCCCCCACGTGCGGCTTTTTGTTATGTGGTCAGTCCAGCGGAATAATACCACCCCGTCCAGCCCAATTCACGCCTTTGGATACCACACCCCAAATATGCAGAAAGTGCCTTTGCAGCGATATTAACTCTTCCCCGCGCGCTTGCGCCATGATTCTGCAAAGGAGAAAAATTTCCCGATCAACCGCCGGCAGCCGGGTTCAGTGCCCGCATGCACGCGGTCTGTATCGGTCAGCGCTCTTGTGGCTGCCCTGGCACGACAACTGAATACAACGACAGCCGGCCACAACGACCGCCAAACCCCGAGCCTCACTCTTCCGGGGCGGGGTCCTCGGCGCGGCGGCGAATGCGAAAGCGGAACACGCCGCTCTCCTCGCTCCAGGCCAGCAGCGCATGGCCGGTTTCGCGGCAGTACGCCTGAAAATCCTTCACCGACGCCGGGTCGGTCGCCAGCACCACCAGCCGGTCGCCCGGCTGCATACGCTTCAGCTCGCGGTTCGCCCGCAGCACCGGCAGCGGGCAGGTCATGCCTTTGACGTCGAGTTCGGTATCGCTCATCGGCGCAGTATCCGTCGCGCGCCGTGGCTTGAGCAAGACGGTAGACACGCTAAATTGTCGCAATGTCAGCAACCGGTCATCGCATCGGCATCGATCTGGGCGGCACCAAGACCGAGGCCATCCTCCTCGCCCCTGACGGCACGGTACGCTATCGCCAGCGCGTGCCGACATTGCAGAACTACGACGCGATCATCACCTGCATCGCCACGCTGGTGCAGGCAGCGCAAGCGCGGATCGGCGCGCCGGCCAGCGTCGGCGTCGGCATTCCGGGCTGCATCAGCCCGGCGAGCGGACTGGTCAAGGGCGCCAATACGCAATGCCTGAACGGGCGCGCGCTGGACCGCGACCTGAGCGCCGCGCTGGGCCGCGCGGTGCGCGTCGCCAACGACGCCAACTGTTTCGCGCTGTCCGAAGCGTCCGACGGTGCGGGCGCGGGTAAACGTGTGGTGTTCGGGGTGATCCTCGGCACTGGCTGCGGCGGCGGCGTGGTGGTGGACGGACGCATCCTGCCCGGCGCGCACAGCATCGGCGGCGAATGGGGCCATAATCCGCTGCCCTGGCCGCGCCCCGACTGGGGCGAGATTCCCGGCCCGCGCTGCTGGTGCGGGCAGCATGGCTGCATGGAGGCCTGGGTCGCCGGCCCGGCGCTGACAACGCTGGGCAGCGCCACACCCGACACATTGTGCGCCCGCGCCGCGACCGGTGATGCGCCGGCCCGCACAGCGCTGCACCGCCATACCGACCGGCTGGCACGCGGTCTGGCCGGGGTCATCAACCTGCTCGACCCCGACGCCATCGTGCTCGGCGGCGGGCTGTCCAACATGGCGCACCTCTACACCGACATTCCCGCCCTGCTGCCCCGCTACGTGTTCAGCGACGTGGTGAACACGCCGATCCTGCCCGCCCGGCACGGCGACAGTTCCGGGGTGCGCGGCGCGGCATGGCTGTGGCCGGGTTGATCCGCTAGACTGCGCAGATGGACATCCTCTGCCGCGACTGCTGCACGGCGCTCGCCACGGACGGGGCCGTCTGTCCGCAATGCGGTTCGCACCGGCTGCTGCGGCACCCCGAACTGTTCGGCCTGCACATCGCGCATGTCGATGCCGACGCGTTCTTCGCCAGCATCGAGAAGCGCGACGATCCCACCCTTGCCGACAAACCGGTGATCGTCGGCGGCGGGCATCGCGGCGTGGTCAGCACGTGCTGCTACATCGCGCGCATCTCGGGCGTGCGCTCCGCCATGCCGATGTTCAAGGCGAAGAAACTCTGTCCCGATGCGGTGATCATCAAACCCGATCTGGCGAAATACGCACACGAAGGGCGGCGCATCCGCGCCCTGATGCAGACGCTGACCCCGCTGGTGCAACCGATGTCGATCGACGAGGCGGTGATGGACCTGTCCGGCACCACGGACCTGCACGGCGCGCCGCCCGCCGTGGTGCTGGCCCGCTTCGCCCGCGCGGTCGAGCGCGAGATCGGGGTCACGGTGTCGATCGGGCTGGCACCGAACCGCCTGCTCGCCAAGATTGCCGTCGAGCGCAACAAGCCGCGCGGTTTTTCGGTGATCGGCGCGGCCGAGGCCGCCGCGCTGCTGGCGCCGGAACCCGTCTCGCTGCTGCCCGGCGTCGGCCCGGCGCTGGCGGCCCGGCTGGCGGCGCACGGCATCACCCGGCTGGGGCAGCTGCAGAACATGGATCAGCGCAATGCGGCGCGCATTCTGGGCGACGACGCCGCCACCCTGATCGCCCATGCCAAGGGCATCGACCACCGCAAAGTCTCGCCCGAGCGCGAGACCAAATCGGTCTCGGCCGAGACCACCTTCGATACCGACATCGCCGAGCGCGCCGAACTGGAACGGCACCTGTGGCGGATGGCGGAAAAACTCGCCGCGCGCCTGTATGCGCAGGGCTTCGCCGCGGCCGGCGTCGTGCTGAAACTGAAAACCGCCGACTTCACGCAGCGCACCCGCAACCGCCGCCTGCCCGATCCCACCCGCCTGCCCGACACGCTGTTCGAAGCGGCGCGCGAATTGCTGGCGAAAGAAGCCGACGGCCGCCTCCGTTTCCGCCTGATCGGTATCGGCGCGCAGCCGCTGGCCGACGCGGCGGACGCCGATCGCGGCGACCTTGCCGACCCGGACGCACCGAAGCGCGCCAAAACGCAGGACGCCCTGAACGCTCTGCGCAGCAGATTCGGCGCGCGCATCATCGGGAAGGGGCGCGGTCTTTAGAACAGTCGACCGGGCGCAACTGTAGCTCGGTCAACACCCAGCGCACCGGACCGAAGCCGAAATCGTGTTCGAGCAGCCCGACCACGCCGTTCGCCCAGATCTCCTGCACGCTCTGTACCGGCGATTCACGCGGCGCTGCCAGCACCGTGTCGCTGCGCTGCACACGCCAGATGCGCGGGATCGCGTTGCCGTTCACCTGCTGCGCCGGCGCGACCGACTGCAGTTCGAACCGGCTGCGCTCGGCCCCCATATCGTTGCCGTCGAACCGCGACACCGAAAATTCGCGCTGCCCGGCCTCGAGCACCCGCAGCAGCGCAAGATCCTGGGCGATCGGGAACAGCGTTCCCTCGGGGAAGTCCGATGTGCGTTCACGCGGCTGCGTGTAGCGCACGGTGCCGCGCGACCCGCCATAGGCGCGCACCACGCTGCCCTCGTTGGCGGATTGCAGATGCCCGTTCACCGCCAGACGCTCGCGAAACTGGAAACTGCGTCCGTCGCCCGCCTCGCGCGTCGTGCGTTCGGAAACCAGGAAGAACACCTGCCCGTCGGTCCTGCCGACCCGCACATCCATCACCCGATGCGCGTCCCAGCTGGTGCAGGTGTTGGTCAGATCATAGGTCATCTCGCCGCTGATGCGCGCCACATCCGGCATGCCGGGCAGCGCCGGGTTCTGCTCGGCCCGGTACACCGCGCGATGCCCGGTCATCTCGGCGGCAGAAGCCGGCGCGGACAGCGTGGCGATCAGCAGAGCGGCGGCAATGTTGCGCATCCGCACAGTCTAGAACGGATTTCCAGTGGGTGGAATCACCCGGTTATGGCTTTGCTCAACTGCCCGGACAGTCACGCGGCAGGATCGCGAACTCCGCCAGTTCCGAGGCCCGCGCCTGTCCCATAACGGTCATCCACTGGCCGAGCAGGATACCCTTTTCCCCATATCTGCGCCCCATGTCAGGGATGAGGTTGCGCGGCAAATCAGGGGAAATGTACTCTACCCGCCAAGACCGCATGGCCGGTTGTGCCGGTGCTTCGGCCGGACGCTGATCCGCATACAACCGGGCGGTATAACCGGGCACGACGGACGTATCGATATCCACGCTGGTGGCGGTGAATTCGGTTCTTCCCGCCGCAAAGGCGCGCAACATCGCATGCTCGTAACCCACCTGAAACAGCGCATCGTGCGGCAGTTGCCGTGTTTCGGCCGGCATCGGCCGACCGGATACGCTGCGTGTCAGCGTCATGCGCCAGGGATCGCCGGTTCGCTGGCGCTCCGCCTGTCCGGCGGTTGTCGTCTCCTGCCCGCCCTCGGTTTCCGTGAACGTGAACCGGTATGACAGACCGTTCTGGCTCTCGAAACTCTCTTCGCGGCGCTGACTGGTTTCGGTCGTGCCGTCACGATTGTAAAAAATACTCGTCGCCGCCTCGCGCAGCTCCCAGCCCGAACAAACCTCGCGCAATTCACGGGTCACACTGCCCTCGTCGCGCCCATTTTCGCCACGCATATGCAACGTTACCCGGTAGCCCTGAAATTCGGCGGCCTGCAGGGGCGGGCAGATCAGCAGCAGCCCCAGTGTCAACACGTATAGATGTTTTCTATCGATCTGCATTGAAGTACTACTCGCATGCACGCGGCAGCAGAGTGATTTCCACCGCCTCCCAGTTCAGCACGCCGAGGTCTGTCGTCTCGCGGGTTCGCACCAGAACGCCGTTTTCGGCGATCTGGCGCAGCACGGCGCGGCCGGCGTCCTGCCCGTCCATGCGCTGCTCCACCATCCAGCCGCGCAGGCCCGCCAGCGCCGGCAGGCCCGGCAGCGGCCGTGCCGGCATCAGGCGTGAGGTATATTCCAGCGGATTGGGATCGACACCGTTGAACAGCGGCGCGATGAACGCCTGCTCGCCGTTCTCCAGCGCCTGCACCAGCGCCTGGATGTACGAAACTGGAAACAGCGTATCGGCCGACAGTTGCTGGGTCTGCGGCGCACCCGACGCACCCGATACCATGCGGCTGAACCGCAATTGCCACGGCGCCGACGGCTGCGAACGCGCGGCAGTGCCGGTCAGCGTCGCCGTGGTGCTGCGCGATGCGTAACCGCTGCTGAATTCGAACGCGCGGCCGTCATGCGCTTCGGTGCTTTCGCTCTGCCGGGCCGCGGTCTCGGTGGTGCCGTCGTGCAGCGTGATATCGATCTGCGCGTCCTGTTCCGCGAACCAGCCCGCGCACGTGTCGCGCACCTCGCGCGTCATGCGGCCTTCGACCTGGGCGATCCCCTCGGCCGGGTGCGGCACCGTCAGCCGGTAGGTCGCGCGATAGCCCTGCATCTCGGCGGCCTGCGCGGGCAGCGCCAGTATCGTGGCGCACAGTACTAAAATGACTCTCATAACTATATCCCTGTCCCATCATGTCTGTTCCGCACCGACCTTGCGGCGCGCGAATACGAACCGGCGCGAGACCGCCCCCAGCCCGATCAGCGTCAGGCCAAGCCCCAGGAACGACAGCACGCGCCACAGGCCGGTCAGTTCGCTCATGTCGATCAGGAACACCTTGAACACCACCAGGCCGATCACCGCCAGTGCCGCCAGACGGGTCTGCGTGGAGACGAAGCGGATTCCCGCCGCCATCAGCGCCACGCCCAGCGCCAGCCACACGCCGGAATAGGTCCAGAGTTCGGCATCCGTCGCGGTCACGACGAACGGGCGGAACCCCGGATGGAAGTGCATGTAGGTTTCCAGCGTGACCCACACGAACACCGCCGCCAGCGCATAGGCCGACAGATATCTGCGCAGCAGCGGTATGGCCCGGATTTCCGGCATGCTCCGGGCGGCCAGCGCCAGTGCCGCCGGCAAGCCGAAGGCCAGCAGCAGCACGTTGAACACCGGCACGCCGAACAACTGCACCCCCAGCACGGCAGGAAACGCCCAGGCCCCGCCGAGCAGTGCCAGCACGCCGAGAACGCGCCATGCAACGTTCAGCACCACGCGCTGCGCGCGCTGGTTCAGCCACAGCAGCCCCAGCGCCTGCGCGCCCAGCGCCAGCACATGCAGGCTCAGCGCCAGGAAATCCCGCTGGCCGTAATTCAGTTCGGTCATCCGCGACATCCCATGCTGAATCTCCGTCGCGATCAGCACGGTGGCGAAGACAACCGCCCCTGCTTCCAGCACCGTTACCAGCAGGTCGACAGCGCGGGCGCGGAACATCCGCGACGCGGCGAAGAACGCCAGCGCCGGCACGCCATAGGCCACCAGCAGACCGTTCAGGATCGGCGTTTCGCCATACGTGTAGTCCAGCACGTACCAGTTCAGCAGCAGACGCACCAGCACCACCCCCGCCACCGCCAGCGCCACACGGCGCAGCGCCGGCAGATCGGCCTTCGCCTCGATCCACGCCAGCGCCGGCAGCAGCAGCGAGATCGTCATCGTCAGCCAGTGATCGGCCAGCACCGTGGCGAAAGCCAGCGCGACCGCCGCCACCGCGCCCGCCGCATAGACGCCCATGCTGGCACGGCTGATCGCGATCCACGCGCCCTGGATCAGCGCCGCAGCCAGCACCAGCGCCGACATGCCCCACAGCACGTCGGCCTGAAAGCCGCGAATGCGCGCATAGGCGATCGCCATGGTCAGCACCGGCACGGCGGCCGGCAGCGCCGCCCAGCGCAACGGGTGCGCACTGCGCCGTTCCTGCCACCATCCCGCCGCCGCATGCAGCAGCGCGAACACGGCCGCCACCGCGACGAACGGCACCAGCGCCTCGGGCACCCAGTCGCCCAGAAACACCGCCTGTTCGCGGCCTTCGATCATCACTTTGGCATCGTTGCGCGACCAATACGGCAGCTGCCAGTTCAGCAGCGCCAGCAGCCCCTGCGCGGCGGCGATCCACGGCAGATAGTCCAGCCGCCGCTCGCGCATGCCCTGCCAGATCGCCACCGCCGACATCAACAGCACGGCATAGACCGCCACGTCCTGACGGGTGGCAAGCGTCAGCACCAGCCCGGCCAGACCCAGCGCCAGGAACGGGATGAAGCCCAGCTTACGCCCGACCGGATGCTCCAGCGCCGCCCCCGGCAGCAGCAATAGATGCACCAGCGCGCCAGCAGGCACGAACAGCGCCGCCGCCCACAGGTCGGCCGCATTGGAAAAATCGTGCGCGACCAGCAATACCCACAGCGCGCCGGCCACGGTCGCCGCCCAGCCGAGCCACGCCCACGCCGTCAGCCGCACCACCGCCATGCAGGCCGCGGTCAGCGCCAGCAGATACGCGAACAGCCCGACCAGATTGTTGCTGCCGGTGCTGACCAGCGCCGGTGTCGCGAAGCCGCCCGCCAGCCCGACCGCCGCGGTCAACGGCCCGAAGCGCAGCGACAGCGCCAACCCCGCGAAGGCCGCCCCTGCCATCAGCACGAAGGCCAGCAGCGGCGTCAGCATGTTGTAATACGGCCCCGCGCCGTAAGCGGCGCCCAGCAGCGCAGCGACCCCGCCGGCGGCCAGCGCGCCGGGCACGTAGTCGGGGATGGCGGTCGCGTCGCTCTCCTCGCCGCGGGCGGCGGCGCGGCGGCGCGCCCATTCGGCCGCACAGACCAGCGCCACCCCCAGCACGGCCGTGGCGATCATGCGGATCTCGGGCCCCAGCAGCTCCTGTTCGACCATGTAGCGGATCAGGAACACCACCGCGAGCAGCAGTGCGCCGGCCCCCAGCCAGACACCCCAGCGCAGGGTGAGCGTTTCCTCGAGACTGCGCGACGGCGCGGCCGGTTCCGCGGGTTTGACCGCGGCTGCGACCGGAACCGGTTCCTCGACGGGAACAACGGCAGGCTCGGCAGGAACGGGTTCGGCTGCGGGCGGCGCGGGAACCGCCGCCCACGCAGGATCCTGGGACATGGCACCAGGCGGGGCTTCCGGCCAGGCTTGCGGCTGGCCCCCCGGCCATTCCCCGGGCGGCGTTGCCGGCATGAAAACCGGCTCCGGGCGCGCCTTGGCCGGCGACACCCCGACCCCCGCTTCACGCAGCTCGTGGCGCAGCGCCGCCAGATCGCGCCGCACGCCCCGGGCGACGACCCAGCCCCGCACGCCCAGCAGCAGGCAAACCGCCACGATGAACAGGATCAGGAGTCCCCACATGATGATCTCATCCATAATCGGCATAACCCCTCAGCTCCGCCTTCGGGCGGATCGGCCGCGTTGCAGACTGCGAACGAACGGCATTGCCGTCCCTTAATTTGAACGATGTTTATAATATCCCCACACTGCCGTCAATCCGCGATTCCGCGCGCTTTCGGGCACATACATATTGCCCCCGGGCGTTGCTTCCGTTACATCCGCCCCGCGCCGGCACCCCTGGAGGCCGGCGATCTTTATCCAAGGAGCGAGCTTATGACCGAGACTGTCGCCATCGAGGCAGACGTCCGCGCCCGCGCCGGCAAGGGGGTGGCGCGTGCGACCCGTCGTGCTGGTAAGGTGCCTGCTGTCATCTACGGGGCGAAACAGGCCCCCACACCCATCGCCGTCGACCCGCGCGTGATCATGCGCGAACTGGTGCGCGGCGGCTGGAAATCCCGCCTCTATTCGCTGAAGTTCGAGGGCAAGACCGAACGTGCGCTGATGCGCGACGTGCAGTTGCACCCGGTGACCGACGTTCTGGAACATGTCGACTTCCAGCGTCTGGCGGCGGGTGAAAAGATCCGCGTGTCGGTGGTCGTGCACTTCCTGAACGAAGCCACCTGCCCGGGCATCAAGCGCGGCGGGATGCTGAACGTGGTGCGCCACGCGGTGGAAATCTGGGCCGACCCGGACAGCGTGCCGACCCATTTCGACGTCGATCTGGCCGAGCTGGAAATCGGCGACACCATCCGCTTCTCGAACCTGGCCGGCGCCGAGAACGTCAAGCCGACGATCACCGACCGCGACTTCGTGATCGCCACCGTCGCCCCGCCGACCAAGATGCCGGACCCGACACCGGAAGAAGCCGCGGCCGCTGCTGCTGCTGCGCCTGCCGCGCCCGCGAAGAAGTAATTCGCGATGAAGCTGTGGGTAGGGCTCGGCAACCCCGAGCCCTCCATGGCGCGCCAGCGCCACAACATCGGCTTCATGGCGGTCGACACGATCGCACTCCGCCACGGGTTTTCCCCGTGGCGGAAACGTTTCAAGGGTCTGACCGCCGAAGGTTCGATCGACGGCGAAAAGATTCTGGCGCTGAAACCGATGACCTACATGAACCTGTCCGGCACCGCCGTGCAGGAAGCCGCCGCGTTCTACAGGATCGCGCCCGGCGACATCACCGCCTTTCACGACGAGCTGGACTTAACGCCCGGCAAGATGCGCGTGAAGAAAGGCGGCGGCGCTGCCGGGCACAACGGCCTGCGCAGCATGGACCGCCAGCTGGGCACGCAGGATTACTGGCGCGTGCGGCTTGGCATCGGCCATCCGGGCATGAAGGAAAAAGTCACCGGCCATGTGCTGGGCGATTTCTCCAAACACGATGTCGCCTGGCTGGTCCCGTTTCTGGACGCCATCGCCGATGCCGCGCCGCTGCTGGCCGCCGGCAAGGCGGAAGATTATATGACGCGGGTGGCGCACCTGGCCCCCACGACCGACACGAAGTAACGAACCGAGGCACATCATGGGTTTCAACTGCGGCATCGTTGGCCTGCCGAACGTCGGCAAATCCACGCTGTTCAACGCGCTGACGGCGACCGCCTCGGCCCAGGCGGCGAATTATCCGTTCTGCACCATCGAACCCAATGTCGGGCGCGTGGCGGTCCCGGATGCGCGGCTGGACATGCTGACCAGGATCGGCAAGTCGCAGAAGACCGTGCCGACCAGCCTGGAATTCGTCGATATCGCCGGGCTGGTGCGCGGCGCCTCGCGCGGCGAAGGTCTGGGCAACCAGTTCCTCGCCAACATCCGCGAGGTCGACGCCATCATCCACGTGCTGCGCTGCTTCGAGGATACCGACATCACCCATGTCGAAGGCAGCATCGACCCGATCCGCGATGCCGAAACGGTGGAAACCGAACTGATGCTCGCCGATCTGGAGAGCCTGGAAAAACGCCTGCCCGCGCTGGTGAAGAAGGCGCGCGGCGGCGACAAGGAATCGGCGGCGCAAGTCGAACTGATCGAGCCGATCGTCGCCGCGCTGCAGGACGGCAAACCGGCGCGCACGGCGATCCCGGCCGACAAGGCCGCCGCGGCGCGCGCGCTGCAACTGATGACCTCGAAACCGGTGCTGTATGTGTGCAACGTCGAGGAAGCCAGCGCCGCTGCCGGCAATGCGCAGAGCGCCCGCGTGTTCGAACGCGCCAAGGCCGAAGGCGCGCGCGCGGTGATCGTCTCGGCCGCGATCGAGGCCGAGATCAGCCAGCTCGCCGAGGCCGACAAGGCCGAGTTCCTCAGCGGTCTGGGGCTCGAGGACAGCGGTCTCGACCGCATCATCCGCGCCGGCTACGACCTGCTGGGTCTGATCACCTATTTCACCTGCGGCCCCAAGGAGGCCCGCGCCTGGACCATCGTCCGCGGCACCAAGGCCCCGCAGGCGGCGGCGGTGATCCACAACGACTTCGAACGCGGCTTCATCGCCGCCGAAGTGATCGCTTACGACGATTACATCGCGCACAAGGGCGATGTCGGCGCGAAGGAAGCTGGCAAGATGCGGGTGGAAGGCAAGGAATACGTGGTGAAGGACGGGGATGTGATGCTGTTCAGGTTCAATGTGTGATGGAATCGAAATTACCGATAAGATAGCCCAATCTGCTTTGACTGGATTGTGATTGGGGGATGCCTTGTCGGTTTTCTTGCATGCACTGGCTATTCGGAACTTTCGAGGGATCGGCCCCGAGTATCAGGAAGCAACCGGGTTTACCGACTTCAATTTTTTCATCGGCCCCAACAACGCGGGGAAATCGACGATACTTGATGCGATTGCTCGGTATCTTCCGATAACTCAGATTCATCTTAGTCACAGTAGCCGCAGCCAGCCGATACCAGACATCCCTCCACTTGATACTCATCACTCCCGAATCTCCGGCGAGATTGCCGTCGCTGTCGGGATTCCGACGGCTATAGCGTTGGAAACTTCTTATAAGATAAGACCTGTTGGTGAGTTAGGAAGCCATAACACCCGTCTGATTCAAACCACTCAAAGCCTTCTGAAAACTATAATTGAATGGCTCGCCCCAGATGGTTTTCTATGGCCAAAAAATATACCCCCTTATAAAGACACCCCTAAACTGCGATTTCTCCGTGATCATATCGAAGCAAAATCTATAATAAATGAAAATGAATGGAAGTCTCTCTGGAAAACACTTACCATGCAAGATGGAGGAGGTTTTCAGCGCCACTGGTTTCCGGAAACAATTCATAAAATTATCTCAGCACAGTCCCTCAACCTACCCAGCATAAAATTTATTCCGGCATTACGCCGCATCGGCTCTAAAGGTGAGGACTTTGGGGATTTTAGCGGCTCAGGCCTCATCGACCGACTTGCAGAATTGCAAAACCCTGATCATGACAAACGTGAAGAGGCTGCGTTATTCGAACGCATCAACAGCTTTCTCCGCACCGTCACCAATCACCCGCAAGCGCGCATCGAGGTGCCGCATGATCGCAAGCACCTGCTCGTCCGTATGGACGATAGAGTTCTTCCACTCGGTAACCTCGGCACCGGCATTCATCAGGTTATCATGCTGGCCGCCTTCTGCACAATCACCGAGCAGCAGATCGTATGCCTCGAAGAACCGGAACTCCACCTGCATCCACTGCTGCAACGCAGGCTGATCGACTATCTGCGCCAGCACACCACCAATCAGTATTTCATCGCCACACACTCGGCTGCATTCATCGACACCCCCGGAGCTTCGATATACCGGGTCTGGCAGAAAGACGGCACAACCCGCATCACTAACGCAACGCTCAAGCGCGAGCGTTTCAACATTTGCACCGATCTTGGCTACCACGCTTCCGATCTGCTCCAGACCAATGCGATCATCTGGGTCGAAGGACCGTCGGACCGGATCTATATCCAACACTGGCTGAAAGCCGTTGCTCCCGATCTTATCGAAGGCACGCATTACTCGATCATGTTCTACGGTGGCCGCCTGCTAAGTCACCTGTCGGCAGAAGACGATGAAGTGAGCGGATTCATCGCCCTGCGCCAATTGAATCGCAACCTCGCCATTGTCATCGACAGCGATAAGAACGACGATCAGACCCCTATCAACAACACAAAACAGCGTCTCATCAAAGAATTCGAAGAACATGGTGGTATTGCCTGGGTCACCCAAGGGCGCGAGATCGAAAACTATGTCCTTCACACACTCCTCCAAGAGGCCGTCCAATCAACTCACGCCAACTATGTAAAACCAGCCGGAAAAAGCGATCCGTTTTCTCATGCACTCCACTACAAACGGTATCCGGCCCAAAATCCCACAGGCAGGCAGGAAACCGTGAAAGATGTCGATAAAGTGAAGGTGGCACGCAGGGTATGCGAAACGTCAGCCGATCTCGGCCCACTGGACCTTCGGGAACGCATCACCGCACTGGCTGATATGATCTATGCCGCCAACACACTACCCAAACCAGAGAACAATCAACAACAGGGATGAATGCAATGCCCGCAAGCCGGCCAGCGCATATTCTCGTGCCGCTCGTTGCAGCGCCGCACCGTCCTGCCCGAACACCACCCGACCTCGGCACCAGAAACCGTTTCCCCTTTCGTCACGCCTGATCTACCACTACGCTCACCCATTGGATGAACCGGATGACCCAGGCGCACGATCTACAACCGGCGCGGCGGCCGATCGCCAGTCGTTCTTCGGCTTGGGCCATTGCGCTAAGCACCCGTCTGGCACACGGTGGCGTCACGCCGAACAGTATCTCTGTCCTCTCCATCGTCTTCGCCGCCATCGGCGCTGTGCTGCTGGCGTGCTTTCACCATCCCCTCGCCTGGATCGGGGCGGCGTTGTGCGTGCAGTTGCGGCTGGTTTGCAATCTTCTCGACGGCATGGTGGCGATCGAGGGTGGGCATAAAACCAAAGTCGGGCCGATCTATAACGAATTCCCCGACCGCATCGCCGACACTCTGTTCCTGATCCCCGCCGGCTATGCCGCAGGCGTCGGCTGGCTCGGCTGGGCGGCCGCGCTGCTGGCGGCGTTGACCGCCTATATCCGGGTGTTCGGCGGTTCGGTCGGGCTGGCGCAGGACTTCTCCGGCATCATGGCCAAGCAACGCCGCATGGCGCTGCTGACCGCCGGGCTGCTGGTGCAATGCATCGAATGGTTCTTCGCCGGCACATCCTGGACCCTGCTGGCAACGATCGCGCTGATCGCGCTCGGCAGCGCCGTTACCTGCGCCACGCGCACACTGGCCATCGCCAGAGGGCTGGAACGGGCATGACCGCGCTGTTCCGCCGTCTGCTGGTCGGTTTCGTCCGCCTTCTGGTCGGCGCGCGCAGCGACTGGCGCGGCTGTGCGCCGGACACCCGCCGGCGTATCTATTTCGCCAATCATTCGAGCCATTTCGACACCATCGCCGTGATGGCCGCGCTGCCTTGGCAGGTGCGCCGGCGCACCCACCCCGTCGCCGCCAAGGACTACTGGGAGGCCAGCGCGCTGCGCCGCTTGATCGCCGTGAAAGGGCTGCGCGCCATTCTGGTCGACCGCAAACCGACCCGGCACAACGATACGATGAGCGATCTTGAGCGCGTGCTGGACAGCGGCCGTTCGATCCTGATCTTCCCCGAGGGCACCCGCAGCAACACCGAGGAGATTGGCCCTTTCCGCGGCGGGCTGTTCCGCCTGGCGCGGAAATTCCCCGATGTCGAACTGGTCCCCGTCTACCTCGACAATCTGCGACGCATCATGCCCAAGGGCAGTTTCCTGCTGGTGCCCATCACCTGCACCGCCCGCTTCGGTACTCCGCTGCACCTCGAGCCGGGCGAAACCAAACCCGACTTCCTGAACCGGGCGCGCGATGCCGTTCTCGCCCTTGCCGAACCGGACAAGGCATCATGAACACCGCGTTCCTCATCGTCCTCGGCGCCATTCTGACCTTTCTGGGTGTCGCCAGTCTGATCGGCTTCGTGCTGGCGCGGCGTGCAACGGACGCCAAGGCGATCGCCACCATCGACAACCTGAACGCGCGCATCCGGGCTTGGTGGGTGATGGTCGTGGTCTTTGGCGGCGCGGTCTATCTCGGCCAGACAGCAACCGTCGTTCTGTTCGCGCTGCTGTCGTTCGTCGCACTGCGCGAATTCTGGACGCTGACGCCATCGCGGCGCGGCGATCACCTGGCGTTGTTTCTGTCGTTCTTCGTCGTGCTGCCCATCCAGTATGCGCTGCTGTGGATGAACTGGTACGGTCTTTTTTCCATCTTCGTGCCGGTCTACGCGTTCCTGGTGCTGTCCGCCGTCATGACTCTGGCCGGAGACACCGGCGAATTCCTGGCCCGCACCGCGCGGGTGCAATGGGGGCTGATGCTGACCGTCTATGCCATCAGCCATGCACCCGCGCTGCTGATGCTCGACGTTTCCACGCCGCCATTCCTGCTGCTGGTCTATCTGGTCGTCGTGGTGCAGCTGTCGGACGTGTTTCAGTACGTGTGGGGAAAGCTGATCGGCCGCACGCGGTTTTCACCGAACATCAGCCCATCAAAGACGCTGGAAGGACTGATCGGCGGCGGGCTGACGGCCGTCGCCATCGGCACGCTGCTCTACCCGATCACGCCGTTCTCGCCATTGCAAGCCGCCGGGATCTGCGTGCTGATCGTAACCGCCGGCTTCTTCGGCGGTTTCGTGCTGTCGGCCATCAAGCGCGACCTGAAAGCCAAGGACTGGGGGTATGTGATCGAAGGGCACGGCGGCGTGCTCGATCGTCTTGATTCCATCACCTTCTCCGCGCCGCTGTTTTTCCACGTAACGCGCTACTGGTTCACCTGAGCGGATCGGTCAGGCGTCGCCCATCGCCAGCACCGCATAACTCGCCAGCCAGTGCTCGCCCATGTAATCGCCCGCCACATGCGGCAGGCCGGCCTGCAGGTGTGCCTCGGCCGCGGCCAGCATCTTCGCGCGACGCATATCACCTGCCGGTAACACCATCGCCAAAGACCGCCAGCACCACGCACGGCTGAGGTTCAGCCCGTCCAGATGCGCGGTCTTGCCGTCGGTGCGATCGCTGACCGTGGCGGGAGTGAACAGCACGGCAGGTCTGCCGGCCGCGATATCGGGCAGGAACCGATCGAACCATGCGGCAAAACGTTCCGGCGGCAGCAGACGGCGCATGCACTCGGCCTCGATCAGGGTCGAGGACAGGAAATCGTCGCCGCTCGGCTCGCCCCAGGCAGGCGCGTTTTCGTCCACGCCGAACCAGCGCCATGCCGTGTCACGCAGCAGATCGCGCAACGACGCATCCTGTGCCGCATCGGCGTAATCCGCCGCCACGCGCAGGCTGAACGCGGTGTTGAAATGTGTGCCGACCCGCACCGGGTATGTCGCCTGCGGCAGAAACGCATGATAGCGCTGCACAAAGATCTGGGTGAGCGGCGCCAGCGTTGCCGCCCACGCATGCGCCGGCATCTGTAACAGTTCCGACGCCAGCTTCAGCAGCCACCCCCAGCCGTAAGGGCGTTGAAATCCGCGCGCCACGGTGCGGTTCATATAGGCGCACTCGCCGGCGACCGCCGCCGCGGTCAAGCGCGCATCAAAATGCGCACGGATCGCCGCCGCCACTTCCATCTGCGGAAAACGCCGCAGAAGATGTGCGAGCATCCAGTGCGCATGCACGCAAGAATGCCAATCGAAACTGCCGAAGAACACCGGATGCAGCGCGCGCGGCGTGCCGACATCATCCGCATCGGCAAACACATGCTGCACCGAATTCGGATATTCGCGCCCCACATGTCCCAATGCGATGCGGGCAAAACGCTCAGCCAGTTCCTCGTTCAGCATCTATGTCTCATCCTCCGCTCCGGATCAGTCCCAACACCAGCGCCCCCAGAATCCCCAGCAACACCACCGCGCCGATCTTGTGCTGCAGATGATCGAGTTTGTCGAACCCGTCCCAGTCTGCGGCATCCGCGGCCGCCGCGCGCCGAAAGACCAGCCGGATGCACCAGATATTCGCCAGAATTGCAACCATCGCGCAGGCGATCTTTGCCGCCAGCAACGTGTCCAGCGTCGCGTGGCGCAACAGCACGAGCCCCAGCAGCGCCAGCAATGAAAAGGCCGGCAGCTCCACGACCATATCCACACGCTTGTGCAGATGTGCGAGGATATGTTCCTGCGCGCGCCCCTTGCCCAGCAGCGCGCGCTCGAAAAAAAACTCGGTCAGCACGCAGCCAAGCCATATACCGGCAAGCAGAAGATGGGCCGACAGACCGATACTGGACATGAGTTCACTCTTCCTTCCGGAATTCTTACCGTCCTTAACGTGCGAAAGCTCCCTGCCGCCGTCAACGCACAGAGAGCATATCCAACGACTTTTATACACTTATAGGTGCAAAACGATTTTCTATTGTCGAGCCAACAACTCTTGAGCACCATGGCCAGCAACGCCCCAGAAGGAATACCGGCATGCTGCATCCCGCCCCGACACTGTGCCCCCTGACCGCCGCCGATCGGTCGTTCTGGGAAATGCTGTGGCGTGGCTATCAGCACTATTATCGCGCCCACCTGCCCACCGAAGTGACCGAGAAAACCTGGGCACGGCTGATCGATCCGAACGAACGCACCATTCGGGGGCTGGCGGCCTGGCGTGATGGCAAGATGGTCGGCATCGTGCACTGGATCTTCGTCGCCAACACCTGGACGCTGGTTGACGACTGTTACCTGAAAGACCTTTACGTCGATCCCACGGTGCGCGGCGGCGGGATCGGGCGCGCGCTGATCGAGGCCGTTTACAAGGCCGCCGATGCCGCCAAGTGCGAGCGCGTCTGGTGGCTGACACAGGAGTACAACAGCGACGGCCGCGCCCTCTACGACACGTTGGCCAAGCGCACGTCCTTCATCCAGTACCGCCGTTAGAGCATTCCCGGCCTGTTCCCCGGTAATGCCCGCCCCCCACGGTTCAGGCTGCGGTTTTCCGCAACAGGAACGTATGGGACATCCAGCGCGTCGACTGGCCGATCCAGCCATCAGGCTGAATCTCCAACGCGAATACGTCGTGCTTTTCGGCCAGCGTCAGAATCTCGTGTTGCGGCACGAAGTGCGTTTCCATCGTTTTCTTGCTGGCTTCGTTCTGCCAGTAATCTTCGATACGGAAAGCGTAATCTATCGCATGGGTCGGCAGTTGGAAAAAGCAGACACCACCCTTCCTGACGCCCGAAAATACGATCCCGAGAATATCGAGAATGATCGGTGGCGGGTTGTGTTGCAGCACGATCTCTGAAAACAGCAGATCGAAATCCTGCAGCCGGGACAGATCGCTCTTGTCTTTCATCAGCACGAATTCGACGTTATGGACACCGCGCCCCGCCAGATAGGTCTCGGCAGCGCGCAGATGCGGTTCCGAGATATCGAACGCGATCACACGCTTGAAGCGCTGTGCCAGCCACAGCGTGCCGCGCCCGACACCACAGCCATATTCGGCACAGACGGCATCCGCCCCAAGTTCGACTTGGTTGCGGCGCAACCAGGCTTCCAGACGCTCGATGGACGCTTCGCCGGTTTCATAGAACGCCGCCAGCTTCTCTGCGCGGTCCATGTTTTTCGCGTGCCATTTGGGGTCGGTCAGAACGGACCAATATGGATCGGTTTCGCCATAGTTCGCCCAAACCTCGGTCGTATGCGCCCACATCCGGTCCAGTTCAGCCGGCGGCAGATCCAGTTCAAGCTCCATCGCGGGGGCCAGATCCAGCAGGCGCCGGTTTTCGCCCGGCGGTTTCGCCCGTTGGTCCAAGCGCGCAAACTCCTCGGATGCACACAGATCGTCGATAATCTGCTTGACCGATGCGCCACCAGCCAGCCGCTCGGAATAATGCTGCAACCCGCCCGGATCGGCCCCGCGTTGCAGGATGCCTTTATACAGGGAAATAACGATCTCTTCCGGGGTATCTGATTTGGTTTCGTTTCTTCCCGACAAGAGGTTTTTCAGCGCAAACATCCGAAGCGTCTTTCTCTGATAAAGTATTTAGGTACTATACGTCGTTGCCGAATTAACCCAAAACCCAGAGCATGCCTATCCGGTTTCTATCGCGCTGGCCTTAATGGCGGCTGCGCCACGCCGCTGCCGGCACGGAAGGGGTAGCGTGCGAACACCTCGGCCACCACCGCGCTCAGGCGTTCCTCGGACGGGTGGCGCATCCGCTCGTCCCCGCGCGCCACGGCGACGCCCTGCCAGACCATTGCCTGGCGGGCGCGGTCGACGATATCGATCGCCAAAGTCCCCTGTGTGTACTGGTCGTAGGTCACCGGCGTATAGCCCGCCCAGCCGTTATAGAATCCCGCCCGGTACGGCCAGGGCGGCGCGGCAGACGGCAGCACATCGCCGCGTTCCTCGAACTTCACGTCGAAATTCAGCAGCAGGTCCGGGTTGTCAGCCGCATAGACATAGCCGCGCGCTTCCATCTGCCGGCGCGCTTCGGCACGCAGACGCTCGGTGTTCAGACTGGCATATCCCCCAGCCCCGGCTGGCTGCATGAAGCCGAAGCTGCGATAGCGTGCAAAATCCGCCGTCCGGTCGTAGTCGGTCCGCACCTCGGGCGACGACGAACACGCCCCCAGAATCAAAATCCCCAGCAGAACGGTCCGTCTGACAATGTGCATGGTGCCCTCCTCGGCGACACTATCATCACATCGCATACTACCACAACGCAAAAGGGCGCCGCACGATGATGGCGGCGCCCTCTTCATTACGCATCAGGCCATATCATTCCGCCGCATCGGCATACGCTTCCAGCGGTGCGCAGGTGCAGACCAGATTGCGGTCGCCGTACACGTTGTCGATGCGCTTCACCGGCGGCCAGTATTTGGCCGCAGCAACGAACGGTAGCGGAAACGCCGCGACTTGACGCGAATAGGTGTGCTGCCAGGTATCGGCCATGATCTCCTTCGCGGTATGCGGCGCGTTCTTCAGCGGGTTGTCGCCCTTGTCGTAGGTGCCGTTCTCCACGGCGCGGATTTCCTCGCGGATCGCGATCATCGCGTCGCAAAAGCGGTCGATCTCGGCCCTGGTTTCGCTCTCGGTCGGTTCGATCATCAACGTGCCCGCCACCGGCCACGACATGGTCGGCGCATGGAACCCATAGTCCTGCAGGCGCTTGGCGATATCCTCCACCTGCACACCCGAAGTCGCCTGAAAACCGCGGCAATCGACGATGCACTCGTGCGCGACCATGCCGTTCGGTCCGGTGTAGAGGATGTCGTAATGCCCCTTCAGCCGCGCCGCCATGTAGTTCGCGTTCAGGATCGCCACCTGTGTCGCGCGCACCAGCCCCGCCGCCCCCATCATGCGGATATAAACGTACGAGATCGGCAGAATCAGCGCCGAGCCGAACGGCGCCGACGACACCGGGCCATAGCCCGTCGCCGGGCCGGCGTCATCGCGCAATGGGTGGTTCGGCAGATGCGACACCAGATGCGCGGCCACGCCGATCGGACCGACGCCGGGGCCGCCGCCGCCATGCGGAATACAAAACGTCTTGTGCAGGTTCAGATGGCACACATCCGCGCCGATCAGGCCCGGGCTGGTCAGCCCGACCTGCGCGTTCATGTTCGCGCCGTCCATATACACCTGCCCGCCGCGCGCATGCACGATATCGCAGATCGCGCGGATACCGCTCTCGAACACGCCGTGTGTCGACGGATAGGTGATCATCAGCGCCGCCAGATCCGCCGCGTGCCGATCCGCCTTCGCCGTCAGATCCGCGACATCGACGTTACCATCCTTGTCGCACGCCACCACCACCACCTGCAGCCCCGCCATCGCCGCCGAGGCCGGATTGGTGCCATGCGCCGAGGACGGGATCAGGCAGATATTGCGATGCCCTTCGCCGCGCGCCGCGTGATAGGCGCGGATCGCCAGCAGCCCCGCATATTCACCCTGGCTGCCCGCATTCGGCTGCAGCGATACACCGGCGAAACCGGTCACCGCCTTCAGCAGATCCTCCAGCCCGGTAATCAGTTCACGATAGCCCAGCGTCTGATCGGCCGGCGCGAACGGGTGGATATCGGCAAAGCCCGGCAGGGTGATGGGGATCATCTCGGCCGTCGCGTTCAGCTTCATCGTGCACGAGCCCAGCGGGATCATGCTGCGGGTCAGCGAGATGTCCTTGTTCTCCAGCCGCTTCAGATAACGCAGCATCTCATGCTCGGCATGATATGTGGTGAACGCCGCGCCTTGCAGGAACGTGGACGTGCGCACGCACGCCGCCGGAATACCGCCCGCCACACCGTCCAGCTTCGCGCCCAGCACCTCGGCCAGCGTGTTCAGCTCGGCGCGCGTCACCGTTTCATCGAGCGCGATGCCGATGCCGGTCGCATCGATCCGGCGCAGATTGAACCCGGCCTTCAGCGCCGCCGCCATGATCGCATCGGTCTTCGCACCCGTTTCGATCGCGATGGCATCGAAGAACGCATCGTGGCGCAGTTTCAGCCCCGCGCGCCGCGCCGCATCGGCCAGCAGGCGCGCCTGCAGGTTCACGCGCTTCGCGATGCGCTTCAGCCCTTCCGGCCCGTGCCACGATGCATACAGGCCGGCCATCACCGCCAGCAGCACCTGTGCGGTACAGATGTTCGACGTCGCCTTCTCGCGGCGGATATGCTGTTCGCGCGTCTGCAGCGCCAGACGCATGCCGGGCGCCCCCGCCGCATCCTGCGACACACCGATCAGGCGGCCCGGCATGCTGCGCTTGAACGCGTCCTTGGTCGCCATGTAACCCGCATGCGGCCCGCCGAACCCCATCGGCACGCCGAAGCGTTGCGCCGAACCGACGACGACATCGGCGCCCATCTCGCCAGGGCTGGTCAGCAGCACCAGCGACAGCGGATCCGCCGCCACGATCGCCAGCGCGCCTGCGCCATGCGCCGCCGCGATCTCGGCCTTTAAGCACCGTACCGCGCCGGTGCTGCCCGGATACTGCAACAACACCGCGAACGGCTTCGCCGCCGCGATCGCCGCCGCATCGCCCGCCTTCACATCGACCAGCGTGTAACCCAGCGGTTGCGCGCGCGTCGCCACCACGGCGCGGGTCTGCGGGTGCACGTCGTCCGCCACCGCCAGCACGTTCGACTTGGTTTTCGACAGCGCATGCGCCATCGTCATCGCCTCAGCAGCCGCCGTTCCTTCGTCGAGCAACGACGCGTTGGCGATCTCCATGCCGGTCAGTTCGGTGATCATGGTCTGGAAATTCAGCAACGCTTCCAGCCGGCCCTGCGAAATTTCCGCCTGATATGGCGTATAGGCCGTGTACCAGCCCGGGTTTTCCAGCACGTTGCGCAGGATCACCGGCGGCGTGTGCGTGCCATGATAGCCAAGCCCGATCAGCGATTTCACGCAGCGGTTCTTTTCCGACAGCGCGCGCAACTCGCCGATTGCCGCTACCTCGTCGATCGCCGGCGGCAGGGCGCGCAGCGTTTCGCCCAGAATGGCGCTGGGAACGGTCTTCCTGGTCAGCGCCTCCAGATCGGCGCACCCGATCGCCTCGAGCATCGCCGCGATGTCGCCCTCTGATGGCGCGACATGGCGGGCGATGAAGGAATCTGCGGCTTCCAGCGCGACGAGTTCGGCAAGATGGGTCATGTTCGTTCTCTTGAAACGTTTCCGGGCGAGATCTGCGCCCCGCCCGGACGGTGCAGTTTAGAGGGTTTCGACGTATGCCTTGTACGCCGCTTCATCCATCAGTGCGTCGAACTCGGCCGGGTTTGCCATCGTCATCGTGAAGAACCACGCATCGCCTTCGGGGCTGGCGTTCACCAGCGCCGGGTTGTCGATGATGGTGTCGTTGTTCTCGATCACCTTGCCGCTGATCGGCGCATAGATGTCGGACGCCGCCTTCACGCTCTCGACCACCGCGCAGGCTTCGCCCGCGGCAAGCACGCGGTCGGATACCGGCAGTTCGACGAACACGATATCGCCCAGCGACGATTGCGCATAGTCGGTGATGCCGACCACCACATGATCGCCCTGCACCCGCACCCATTCGTGATCCTTGGTGAACTTCTTGGTCATGGAACGCAGTCCTTCCTATTTTGCGTAACGATGAGGAACAAAAGGCGTCGGGGCGACATGCGCGGGCAGTGGTTTGCCACGCACCATCAGGTTCAGCGCCGTGCCGTCGGTGGAAAGATCGCGGCGCACATACCCCATCGCCACCGGCGCATTCACGCTGGGGCCGAACGTGCCGGAGGTCACCTCGCCGATCTTCACGCCGTTGGCATCGACGATCTCGGTATGCGCGCGCGCCGGCGCACGGCCATCGACGCGCAGGCCGACGCGCACACGCTCCGTGCCATTGGCGATCTGCGCATTGACGACGTCCGCGCCGGGATAGCCGCCTTCCATGCGCCGGCGCTTGCCGATCGCCCAGACCAGCGCGGCCTCGACCGGCGTGGTGGTGGTGTCGATGTCGTTCCCGTACAGGCACAGCCCGGCCTCGAGACGCAGGCTGTCACGCGCGCCCAGCCCGGCAGGGGCCACCTCGGGCGCGTCGAGCAGCGTCTTCGCCAGTTTCTCCGCCTGATCGGCCGGCACGCTGATCTCGAACCCGTCCTCGCCCGTATAGCCCGAACGCGAGACGATGCACGCGATGCCTGCCACGTCGACCGGCGCCACGCCCATGAACGTCAGCGCCGCCGCCGCGGGTGCAAAACGCGCCAGCACGGCGGCGGCTTTTGGCCCCTGCAACGCCAGCAGCGCGCGATCTTCGTGCACCGTCAGCTTCACGCCGTTGGGCAGATTGGCGTTCAGGTGGGCAAAGTCCTGTTCCTTGCAGCCCGCATTGACCACCAGAAACAGCCGGTCGCCCAGATTGGCGACCATCAGATCGTCCAGGATGCCGGCCTGTTCGTTGGTGAACATCGTATAGCGCTGCTTGTTCGGCTTGATGCCCAGCATGTCGCCGGGCACCAGCGTTTCCAGCGCCGCGGCGGCGCCTTCGCCGACCAGCGACGCCTGGCCCATATGCGACACATCGAACAGCGCGGCTTGCGTGCGGCACGCCGCGTGCTCGGCCAGAATGCCCTGGTACTGCACGGGCATCGCATATCCCGCGAACGGCACCATGCGTGCGCCCAGCGCGCGATGCAGCGCATCCAAAGGCGTCGTTCTCAGAATTTCTTCAGACAATATCCGGCTCCGCTGCTGGCCGGGTGCGGAATTGCACACCTGCCCGGCCCCCTCTGTCGCGGAACCTGAGAGATTCAGCCCGGGCGCACCCGTGCCTTACTCCGTCGGTGCGGTGGATTTCCCACCGGCTTTCCAGAGGTCCGTATCCCGCGCGGTCCTTGGTGCCTGAGCGTTTCCGGGGCCGGTTGCGCCTTCGGCGGCAGCGATGCTGCTCTCTTCCGCGCGGGGAATCGAACGGCCTATACATGGCCGATCTGCCGGGCCGGAGCAATCGGGGATTGCGCGCTGGCGGCACGCCACGGGTCGAATCGGTGCACGGCGACCACGCCGCCCGGCTATTTATCGTAAAAGTAGAAAAACCGCCGCATCGAATACGGTTTTGGGGCTTATCCGAACGCCGAGTATCCGCCATCCACCGGAATCGCCGCGCCGGTGATATAGTCCGCCACATCGGAGGCCAGAAACGCCGCCACACCGGCCAGATCGTCCGTGACCCCCGACCGGCCGGCCGGAATGCGTGCCAGAGCTTTTTCGCGCGCCTCCGGTATTTCCGAGATGACCGAACGTGTCATGTCGGTCTCGATCCAGCCGGGCAAAATAGCGTTCACCTGGATGTTGTCGGCCGCCCAGGTACAGGCCAGAGTCTTGGTCAGCTGTATCAATGCCGCCTTGCTGGCCCCGTTGACCGCCGAGTAATGGTTGCCGAACAGCGCCGACATCGAACCGATATTGATGATCTTGCCGCCCCCCACCCGCTTCATCGCCGGATAGACGGCCTGCGCGCACAAAAACGCCCCGATCAGGTTGACATCCAGCACCTGGTGCCAGTCGGCCAGCACATAATCCTGCGGCGACTTGCGGATGCTGATGCCGGCATTGTTGATCAGGACATCGACCCGCCCGAACCGGGCCTCGACCTGCGCGACCATCTCCTGACAGGCTTCTTCCTTGGTGATATCGGCCACCACCGACATCACCTGCATGTTCAGATGAAACGATCTGATCTGCGATTCCGCCGCAGCATTCTTCTGGGCGTTGCGGCCCACGATCACGATATGCGCCCCGGCATGCGCAAGTCCGCCCGCCATGCCCAGGCCGATCCCGCCATTGCCCCCGGTCACGATCGCCACTCTATCGGTCAGGTCAAACATCGATGCGCTCCCGCTTCTGCTGAGGCTGATTGCAAAAAACCACCCTTGTTCGCAATAAAATAAACTTGGCTTTCAGCCGGCCTCGAACAGCATATTATCAATCAGACGCGTCTTTCCAAGACGGGCCGCGATCAGTGCCATGACACCGTTACGCTCTCCGGCCCCGGGCTCCGTCAGGTCCGCGGCGCGGCGAATCGCGACGTAATCCGGCAGAAATCCGGCTTCCCGCAGTTCTGCCACCGCCGCCTGTTCCAGTTCGACATGCGCGGCACCGCGCCCATACGCATCCCGCAGCTTCTGCAACGTCATAAAAATGGCGGTTGCCTGCCGGCGTTCATCCGCCGACAGGTACTGGTTGCGCGAGCTCATCGCCAGACCGTCCGCCTCGCGCATCGTCGGCGCGTCGAGGATTTCGACCGGCAACGCCAGATCGCGCACCATCCGCCGCACCACCAGCACCTGCTGCCAGTCTTTCTGACCGAAGACCGACAGATCGGCCTGCACCAGATTCAACAGCTTCATCACCACGGTCGACATGCCATCGAAATGCCCGGGCCGGTGCGCACCCTCGAGCGTATCGGTGATAACCGGGACATGCACCTTCGCCGTGTGTTCGGTTCCGAACGGGTACATCACCTCGACAGCGGGGGCGAACAACAGATGGCAGCCATGTGCGGCCAACCCTGCCTGATCCTGCTCCAGCGTGCGCGGATAGCGGCTGAAATCCTCGTTCTGGCCGAACTGGGTCGGGTTTACGAACACAGTCGCCACAACACGGTCGGCACGCTGCAACGCCTGCTTCACCAGCGAGAAATGCCCCGCGTGCAGATTGCCCATGGTCAGCACGCAGCCGACCGACAGACCTTGCGCGCGCCAGGCGCGAACGGCATTACGCAACGAAATTGCATCGTGGATGGTTTGCATCGGCGGATTGATCCGGAAAATACACCTGAACGCAAGAGGCGATTCCAAAAACGAAGAGCCCGCCTATACCAAAAATGCCACCCAGACGAACTATCAATTTTTGATTGAAAATCGTTATTCTTGCGCGCCCAAAAATCGAGTCCGCATGATACGATATCGTTCCGATAGTGCCGATACAGAAACAGGCGGCCTGATGGACCGCCTGTTTTCGATTACGATTATAATATCGGCACGAACCGCGTTTACAGCGCGCCGCCCCTGCGGCCCGCCATCGCGCCCAGACGCAGGCGCAGCGCGTTCAGCTTGATGAAACCCTGCGCGTCGAACTGGTCGTAGGCGCCCTGATCTTCCTCGAACGTCACGTGCTTCATCGAATACAGGCTGTTCGGCGAACGCCGGCCGGTGACGATGGTGTTGCCCTTGTAAAGTTTCAGCCGCACATCGCCGGTCACACTGTGCTGGCTGGCATCGATCAGCCCCTGCAGCATCTGGCGTTCCGGGCTGAACCAGAAGCCGTTGTAGATCAGCTCGGCATAGCGCGGCATGATGCTGTCCTTGAGGTGCGCGGCCTCGCGGTCCAGCGTGATCGATTCGATCGCGCGGTGCGCGGCCAGCAGAATCGTGCCGCCCGGCGTTTCGTAGCAGCCGCGCGACTTCATCCCCACGAAACGGTTTTCCACCAGATCCAGCCGGCCGATACCGTTTTCCTTGCCCAGCGCGTTCAGCCGCGTCAGCAGCGTGGCCGGCGACATCTTCTCGCCGTTGATCGACACCGCATCGCCGCGTTCGAAACCGATGATGATTTCAGTCGGCTTGTCGGGGGCGTCCTCGGGGCGGATGGTGCGCTGCCAGACCACTTCGTCCGGTTCGATCCACGGATCTTCCAGCACCTTGCCTTCCGACGACGAATGCAGAAGGTTGGCGTCGACGCTGAACGGCGCCTCGCCGCGCTTGTCCTTGGCGATGGGGATCTGGTGCTGTTCGGCGAATTCCAGCAGCTTCGTGCGGCTGGTCAGGTCCCATTCGCGCCATGGCGCGATCACCTTCACATCGGGCTTCAGCGCATAATAGCTCAGCTCGAACCGCACCTGATCGTTGCCCTTGCCGGTCGCGCCGTGCGACACCGCATCGGCGCCGACCTGTTCGGCGATCTCGATCTGGCGCTTGGCGATCAGCGGCCGCGCGATCGACGTGCCCAGCAGATACTGGCCTTCGTACACCGCGTTGGCACGAAACATCGGGAAGACGAAATCGCGCGTGAATTCCTCGCGCAGATCGTCGACAAAGATTTCCTTGATGCCGAACATCTCGGCCTTGCGGCGTGCAGGTTCCAGTTCCTCGCCTTGCCCCAGATCGGCGGTAAACGTCACCACTTCACAGCGATAGGTGGCCTGCAGCCATTTCAGGATCACACTGGTGTCCAGCCCGCCCGAATAGGCGAGCACGACTTTCTTGACATCCTTGACGCGCATCGGAAAGCGTACTCCAGACTTTATGGATGTCACGGCGTAACAGGGGCTTTCCGGGCTGACAAGCCAGCCCGGCCCGATTTACCGGCCGGCCGGCTGGAAGCGGAGCGGTCCGCTGGCCTGGCGTCCCTGCAGCGTGCCCAGCAATTTACCCTGCCGGTCATAGACCTCGTACGCGGCCTGCCCGTCGCGCGTTGCCTTCAGATAGCTTCCGGCCGGCAGATCCGCTGGGGCGCGGTTACCCAACACCGCGGCGGCTTCCTCGACCGGTCCGACCACCGGCAGTACCAGACGGCTCGTCGCATGCCCCATGCCGGGCGGCGCGGGCGCGCGCGGCGCGCGCGGCAATCCTTCAGCCAGCGCCGGGCCGAGCAACAGCGCCCCGCCCAAAATGCCTGCCAATACGCGCGAGGTTGTAAAAAGAGATGTCATGATTTTTCCAAATACGATCGGGTTCGCTGTGTAACGCGCCCCGCCCGGTACGGAAAGAGGCCGCCGCCAACCCCGCGCGGCACAAGGTTTCCGGTTTCCGGACGGGCGGTTAGCGCGCCTGAATCGGACCGTCCTGAGGCGCCGTGCCAGCCGGCGCCGCGTTGGCCGGTGTGGCCGGCGCCCCGGACCCGCCGGCCGGCGCCGGGGTCTGGTTCGCGGCATCGGGCGTCGTGTAGTCGGGCACGATGCGCGCCTGCGCGCCTGCGATCAGCAGCACGCGCTGGCCGACCGCCAGCGGTGTGGCGTCTTTCTGGGTCACCGACATCAGTTCGCCGCGCGTGTTGCGCACCACATATTCATAGGCCGTCGTATCGCTGATCATATGTTCGGCCGCCGTGCCGAACAGTCCGCCGACCACCGCGCCGCCGATGCTGCCGACCGCCGTCGTCACGCCGCTGGGCGAACCTTGCGCACCGGCCACGCCGCCCACCACGCCGCCCAGTGCGCCGCCGGTCGCCGCCCCCGCCGTGCCGTCCGCCGAAACGTTGACCTGCCGCACGCCGATGATGACGCCCTGTTCCACGCGATTCGCCTGCTGCACGGCGCGCGTCGCATAAGTGTCGGGGGAATAGCTGGAACCGCATCCGGCCAGCAGCAGGCACGGGGCGGCGATCTTCAAAAAATTCAGCATCGGGTTATTCAGCCGGCACGCCTTTGGTTGTCGAGTATTCGAAATGCAGCGCCTCGCCGGGGAACACGATCGGGTGGATCGCATGCGCGGCCATCGCCGCTTCGCTGAAGCCCTGCAAAATCAGCTTCAGCTTGCCCGGATAGGTGGCGATGTCGCCCACCGCGAACACGCCGGGAATGTTGGTCTCGCTGTTCGCCGGGTTCACGCCGACATGGCTGTGGTGCAGGTTCAGCCCCCAGTCGGCGATCGGGCCCAGCTCCATCGCCAGCCCGAAGAACGGCAGCAGCACATCGGCGGGAACGCGCTTTTCCTCGCCCGACAGGGTGGCCAGCACCACGGCGGACAGTTTGCCCTCCGCGCCTTCCAGCGCGTGCAACTGATACGGGATCGCCATGTCGATCTCGCCCGCCGCCGCACCCGCGTGCATCTGCGCAACGCTTTCCGGCGCGGCGCGGAACTTGTCGCGCCGGTGCACCACGGTGATGCTTGCGGCAATGCCCTTCAGCGCCAGCGCCCAGTCCACCGCCGAATCGCCGCCGCCAGCGATCACCACACGCTTGCCGCGCAGGTCTTCCTTGCGGCGCACGTAATACTGCACGACGCCGGTCTTTTCGTACGCGGCCAGATTGTCGAGCGGCGGACGGTTCGGCCCGAATGCGCCAGCTCCCGCGGCGATGATCACCGCCTTGGCGCGCACCGTATCGCCGGCCGAAGTGCTCAGCACGAACGCGCCCTTGGCACCCTCCAGCCGCTCGACGCGCCGGCCGAGCAGATACACGGGTTCGAACGGAGCGGCCTGCGCTTCCAGCTTTTCGATCAGTGCGCCGCCCTCGATCGCCGGGTGGGCGGGGATGTCGTAGATCGGTTTTTCCGGATACAGCGCCACGCACTGCCCGCCGACGGAATCCAGCGCATCGATCACCACGGTCTTCATCCGCAGCATCCCGCATTCGAACACCGCGAACAGACCGGCCGGACCGGCCCCGATGATAACGACGTCGGTTTCAAGCATTTCAGGCATCATGGTATCCTCAGACATGGCGACACCCTACCCGCGATTGCAAGCATCGCAACCTCGATTTACGGATATTTGCGCTGCATACGGGGGATAACGCATCATATATTCCCATGCCCGACCTGATCCGCACCCTCGACACCGAAGACGCCACGCGCGCCCTGGCCGCTGCGATCGCCCGCCTGGCCCGGCCGGGCGATGCGATTCTGCTGCGCGGACCGCTCGGGGCAGGAAAATCTGCCTTTGTGCGCGCGTTTTTGCGCGCCTGTTCGGGCGATCCGGCGCTCGAGGTGCCAAGCCCGACCTATACGCTGGTGCAAAGTTATCCCCTGCCGCGTTTTACCGCACATCATTTCGATCTCTGGCGCCTGTCCGGTCCGGCCGATCTGGAAGAACTCGGCTGGGACGAGGCGCGGGCCGACGTTGTGCTGGTGGAATGGCCCGAGAGGCTGGAAGACCTGTCGCCCGGCGACGCGCTGACCATCACCCTGACCCCCATCGGCGAGAGCGCCCGCCAGGTTGCTCTGTCCGGCTGGGCCGATCGCATTTCAGAATTATGACCCGCACACAGTTGATCGCAGATTTTCTGACCGCTCATGGCTACGCACGCGCACAGCAGTTGCCGCTGCCGCAGGACGCCTCGGCGCGCCGCTACATCCGCCTGCACGGCGGTCCGCGCAACGCGATCCTGATGGACGCACCGCCGCCGGGCGAGGACGTGCGTCCGTTCCTGCGCATCGGCGCGCATCTGGCGCAGGCGGGTCTGTCGGTGCCGCAGATCTACGCAGCCGACGAAGCCGCCGGGCTGGTGCTGCTGGAAGACCTGGGCGAGGCCACCTACCTCGCCGCGCTGGCCGGAGGCGCAAACGAAGCCGAACTGTTCGGCGCGGCGATCGATGCACTGGCCGTGTTGCACAAGGCGGCGGCGCCCGCCGGGCTGGCGCCGTGGGACACGCCGATCATGGAACGGCTGGCCGGGGCGACATTCCTCGACTGGTGGTGGCCGGCGATGTTCGGCACCGCCCCCGTCGATGCGGTGCGCGCCGATTTCAGCGCGGCGATCCAGACGCTGCTCGCCCCGCTGGCCGCCGGACCGCGCGAACTGGTGCACCGCGACTATTTCGCCAGCAACCTGATGTGGCTGCCCGAACGCGCCGGTTTCCGCCGCGCCGGCATTCTGGATTTTCAGGACGCGATGACCGGCCACCCCGCCTACGACCTGGTCTCGCTGATCGAAGACGCGCGCCGCGACATGGACGCTACGCTGCGCAGCGCGCTGACCGAACGCTACCTCGCCCAGAGGCCCGAACTGGACGCCGCGGCGTTCCGCGACGCGATGACGATCTGCGCCGCGCACCGGCATCTGCGCGTCGCCGCGCTGTGGGTGCGGCTGGACCGGCGCGACCGCAAACCGCATTACCTGCGCCTGCACAGCGCGCGCACCTGGGGATGGCTGCTGGATGCGCTGACCCAACAGGCCGCCGCGCCGCTGGCCGCGTTCCTCGACCGGCACGTGCCGCAGGACCGGCGCTGCAACCCGGATGTGGAAACCGCCGCATGAGCACGACGCCGAACACCGCGATGATCCTCGCCGCCGGGCTTGCCACCCGCATGCGCCCGCTGACCGACGTCACCGCCAAACCGCTGCTCAAACTGATGGGCAGAAGCCTGCTCGATCACGCGATCGACCGGCTGTGCGCTGCGGGCGTGCGGCGCATCGTGGTGAACGCGCACTGGCACGCCGATCAGGTCGCCGCACAGATCGCGCAACGCGCGCAGCAGGATCCGGAAATCCGCTTCATCCTGCGCCACGAAGACACGTTGCTGGAAACCGGCGGCGGGGTGAAGGCGGCGTTGGCCGATCTGGGCGTCGATCCGTTCTTCGTGATCAATGGCGATGCGTTCTGGCTGAACGGCCCGTACGACACGTTACAGCGCATGGCGGCGATGTTCGATCCGGCGCGCATGGATGCGCTGCTGCTGGTCACCCGCACCAGCCGCATGCAGGGCGATGCCGGAATGGGCGATTTCATGCTCGACGCCGAAGGCCGCGTACGCCGCCGGCGCGAGCGCGAGGTCGTGCCGTATTTTTACACCGGCATGCAGATCGCCCAACCCGCGCTATTCGCGGCGGGACCGGATGGCAGGTTCAGCACCAACATCGTCTGGCAGCGCGCCATCGATGCCGACCGCCTGTTCGCCATCGTGCACGACGGCCCGTGGTTTCACCTGTCCACCCCTGCCGATCTGCACGATACCGGCCAACTGCTGACCAAGGCCGCCGTATGACGGTCCACGCCTACCCGCCCGGTGTGCCGATCCTCGACGCGGTGGCGCGCGAGTGGATCGCGCAGGCGGGCGGGCTTGCCGATCCGCTGCGTCTGGCGCGCGGCACGCTGCTGCTGCCCACCCGTCGCGCCGCGCGCGCCCTGGCCGAGGCGTTCCTGCGTCTGGGCGACGGCGCGCCGCTGCTGCTGCCGCGTATCGTGGCGCTGGGCGCGCTCGACGAAGCGCCGCTGGCGATGATGGGCGCGCTCGACCTGCCGCCCGCCATCGACCCGCTGCGCCGGCAGGCCGAACTGACGCAACTGGTACTGGCGGCGCGTGAGGCGCAGAACACCGAACAGGCGTGGCGGCTGGCGGGCGAGCTTGCCGCGCTGATGGACGAGGCCGAGCGCGCCGAAGTAAACCTCGCCCGTCTGCCCGACGCGGCGGACCCGGAATTCGCCGCCCACTGGCAGCGCACGTTGCAATTCCTCGCCATCGTCACGGAACACTGGCCGCGTCATCTGAAAGAACGCGGATTGATGAACCCCGGCGCGCGCCGTGTCGCGCTGCTCGACGCCACCACCCGTGCCCTGCCCGCGCTGCACGGTGACGATCCGCTCTGGGCGGTGGGAATGACCAGCAGCACGCCCGCCGTGGCGCGGCTGTTGCGCGCCATCGCGGCACTGCCGGACGGGCGGGTGATCCTGCCGGCGCTGGACACCACGTTGCCCGACGATGTGTGGACGCTGCTGAATGAAACCCCAATGCACCCGCATGCGGGGCAGGCGCGCATGCTGGCAGCGATGGAAGCACCGCGCCCGTCCGCCGCCTGCGCCTCGCCGGTGCAGGGGCGCGCCGGCCTCCTGTCACTGGCGCTGTGCCCCGCGCAGACGCTGGATGCGTGGAGCCATGCGACGCCGACCGCCGACGCCACGCAGAACCTGTTCCGCATCACGCCCGAGGACACACAGCACGAGGCGGTCGCCATCGCGCTGATCCTGCGCGAAGCGCTGGAAACGCCCGCCGCGACGGCGGCACTGGTCACCCCGGACCGAGATCTGGCGCGGCGCGTGGCGGCGGAACTGGCGCGCTACGGTGTGGTCGCCGACGACAGCGCCGGTGAAAACCTCAACGAAACGCCGCCCGCCGTGTTCCTGCGCCTGCTCGCCGAGGCCGTCGCCACGCGGTTCGCGCCGGTCCCGCTGCTGGCACTGCTGAAACACCCGCTGGCGGCGCTGGGCCTGCCCGCGCCGGTCTGCCGTAATGCGGCGCGGGCACTGGAGCTGCTGTGCCTGCGCGGGCCGCGTCCGCCGGCCGGACTGGGCGGGCTGAAACGCGCGCTCGACCTGGCGCGCGCCGACAAACGCAAACCGCAGGCCGATGCCGATGCGGCGGCGGATCTGATCGCCCGGCTGGAAACCGCGACAGCTCCGTTGCTGGCGCTGTCGTCGGCGATGCGGACCGCGCCCGCCGCGCTGCTGCGCACCCTGGCCGAAAGCGCCGAGGCCATCGCCGCCAGCGACGATACCCAAGGCCCCGACCGGTTGTGGGCGTGGGAGGATGGCGAGGCACTGGCCACGCATCTGGCGGCGCTGGGCGACGCGTTCCAGCATCTGCCCGACATCGACCCGCGCGATTTCTCCCTGCTGCTCGATGCGGCACTGCAAGGCCCGGTGGTGCGCAGCCGCCGCGCGCTGCGCGGGCGGGCGGGCGGCGAACATCCGCGCATCCATATCTGGGGTCTGCTGGAATCGCAGTTGCAGACCGTGGACACCCTCGTGCTGGGCGGGCTGGTGGAAGGCGTGTGGCCGCCCGCCACCGATCCCGGTCCGTGGCTGAGCCGCCCGATGCGCCGGCGAATCGGCCTTGCCAGCCCGGAAGAGATCATCGGTCAGGCGGCGCACGATTTCGTCGCCTGCGCCTGCGCCGCGCCACACGTGATACTGTCGGCGCCGCGCAAGCGCGACGGCGCGCCCGCCGTTCCGGCGCGCTGGCTGACGCGGATCGAGGCATTGCTGGCCGCGCACGGACGCACACTGGGCCAGCACCCGGCGCAGCTCTGGGCGCGGATGCTCGACGAACCGTTGCGCGTAACACCGGCCCCCCCCCCCGCGCCGCGCCCACCGGTGCATGCCCGCCCGCGCCGCCTGTCGGTGACGAAGATCGAGACCTGGCTGGCCGACCCGTATGCGATCTACGCGGAATATATCCTGAAGCTGCGCGCCCTGGACCCGATCGATCAGGATGCCGACCATTCGGACTACGGCAGCATCGTGCATGCCGCGCTGCAAACCTTCGCGCAGCGCACCGGCCCCGGCGCATCACCCGGCATGGCGGCAATCCTGCGCGCGGCAATGGAGCAGGCGCTGGCCGAACAGGCGGTGCGCCCCGCCCTTGCCGCTTACTGGCGGCCGCGGCTGATGCGCATCGCCGACTGGGTGGCCGCACACGAAGCCGCGCGCCGCGCCGAAAACCCGCTCGCCGCCATCGCCCCTGAAGCGGACGGGAAATACGCGCTGCCGGGCGGGTTTACGCTGACCGGCCGCGCCGACCGGCTCGAGCGGCGCGGCGATGACGGCATCGCGATTCTCGATTTCAAGACCGGCACGGTGCCGGCCAGAACTGCCGTGCTGAACGGCCGCGCCCCGCAGCTGCCGCTGGAAGCCGCGATGGCGCAGGACGGCGCGTTCGGCGCGGCATTCGCCGGACGCGTGGTCGAACTCGTCTACTGGCGGCTGACCGGCGGGCGCGTGCCCGGCGAGGAAAGATCCTACTTCGCGACCGGCGATGACATCGCCGCCGCCGCTGCCAGCGCACGCGACGGGCTGATCGCGCTGATCGAACGTTTCGCCTCGGCGGATCAGCCGTATCTGGCCCAGCCGCACCCCGATTATGCGCCGCGCTACGCGAAATACGCGCAGCTCGCCCGCGTCGCCGAGTGGGCGGCCGAGGACGACACATGACAACCGCACGCCCGACCGCACGCCCGACCGCGCCGCGCGACCGCGCCGCCGCCGCCCAGCGCCAGGCATCGGACCCGAACGTCTCGGCCTTCGTGTCGGCCAGCGCCGGTTCGGGTAAGACGCGCGTGCTGACCGATCGGCTGCTGCGCCTGATGCTCGGCGATGTGGACACCCCCGCCACCGCGCCCGAGCGCATCCTGTGCCTGACCTATACACGCGCCGCGGCGGCCGAAATGGCGCTGCGGCTGCGCAACCGGCTGGGAAGATGGATCGGGCTCGACGATGCCGCGCTGGAAGCCGATCTGCGCGACCTCGGCCTGACGCCGGATGCGGCGCTGTGCACCCGCGCACGGCGGCTGTTCGCGCAGGTGCTCGACGTGCCGGGCGGCATGCGCATCGGCACGATCCATGCGTTCTGCCAGTCGCTGCTGCGCCGCTTTCCACTGGAAGCGGCGCTGACGCCGCACTTCAAGCTGGTGGAAGACCGCGACGCCGCTGCCTTGCTGCGCGACAGCCGCGAGGACGCGCTGGATGAAGCCGCCGCCGGCCCGGCGCAACAGGCGCTCCAGACGCTGGTCGGACTGGTGAAGGAGGACGAGTTCGCCACACTGGTCAATGCACTGCTGACAGCACGGGCGCGGTTTTCCACCGCGCTGCATGCCTGCGGATCGGTCGGCGCGATGCAGAACGCGCAGTACCGCGTGCTCGATCTGGCGGACGGCGCCACCGAAGACGACCTTCTCGCCGAAGCCTGCACCGGTTTCATGGGCGAGCGCGATTTGCGCGACGCGGCGCGGGTAATGGCTGAATATGGAACGTCAACGGTCAAGGACACGGCGGCGCGCATACTGGCGTGGCTCGATCTGCCAGTTGCGGAACGGGCGCGGTCCTGGGACGAATGGCGCAGGATCTTCCTGACCGACAAGGGCGAACCGCGCGCCGAGCGCAGCTTCGCCGGCAAGGACGTGAAAACCGCCGCCCCCGATCTTTACGCGACGTGCGAGGCCGAGGCGCTGCGTATCGTCGCCGCCGCGGAACGTTTGAAAGCCGTGGCGGTGGCACAGGCCTCGGCCGCGCTGATCGCGCTGGCGGCCCCGGTGCTCGACGGCTACGCGGCGCGCAAAACCCGCAGCGGCGCGCTGGATTACGCCGACATGATCGCACTGGCGGCGAAACTGCTGCACGACCCGGGCGCGGCGTTCGTTCTCTACAAGCTCGACGGCGGGCTGGATCATATCCTGCTCGACGAAGTGCAGGACACCGCCCCCGAACAATGGCAGCTCACCGCAGCGCTGAGCGGCGAATTTTTCGCCGGCTTCGGCGCGCAGGACCGCAGGCGTACCATCTTCGCGGTCGGCGACCGCAAACAGTCGATCTATTCGTTTCAGGGCGCCGATCCGTCGGGTTTCGACGCGTGGCGCGAAACGCTGGGCGCACGCACGCGCAGCGTTCAGGCCGAATGGTGCGAACCCGAACTCGACGTGTCGTTCCGTTCCACCGAACCGGTATTGCGCCTGACCGACGCGGTGTTCGCCGACCCCGACGCCGCGCAGGGCGTGGTGCCCGCGGACAACGTGCTGGAACACATCGCCGATCGCGCCGGCCACGCCGGGCGGGTCGAGCTGTGGCCGCTGACCCGCCGCCCCGAACGGCCCGAGGCGGCACCGTGGAGCATTCCCGAGCGCAATCTGAACACCGAATCCGCGCCGCAGGCGCTGGCCAACACCATCGCCGACTGGATCGCGCGGCAGCTCGCCGACGACGCGCCGCTGCACAGCCGTGGCCGGCCGCTGCGCGCCGGCGACATTCTGGTGCTGGTGCGCACGCGCGGCACTTTCGTCGCCACGCTGGTGCGCGCGCTGAAAACACGCGGCGTGCCGGTGGCGGGGCTGGACCGTATGACGTTGACGGAACAGCCCGCCGTGCAGGACCTGCTGGCGCTGGCCGACGTGCTGTTGCTGCCCGAGGACGATCTGTCGCTGGCCAGCGTGCTGACCAGCCCGCTGGGCAATATCGGCGACGATTCGCTGATGGCGCTGGCATTGGGCCGCACGGCGTCGCTGTGGCACACGCTGCAGCACCGCGCCGGTGAACGGGCGGACTGGCAAGCCGCACACGATTTCCTGGCCGCACTGCGCGCCCGTACCGATTACGTTTCGCCGCACACGCTGTTCTCCGAGACACTGGGTCCGCTGGGCGGACGGGCGCGGCTGCTGGCCCGGCTGGGGCCGGAGGCGGCGGAACCGCTCGACGAATTCCTCAACGCGGCGCTGAACTATGCGCGCACCCAGACGCCGTCGCTGCAGGGTTTCGTCCACACATTGCGCAATTCCGCCGCCGAGGTGAAGCGCGAGGCCGAAGCGACGGGCGATGCGGTCCGCGTGATGACGGTGCACGGCGCCAAGGGACTGCAGGCGCCGCTGGTCATCCTGCCCGACACCACCGGCCTGCCGCGGTTCGACACCAAACTGGTCTGGCTGCACGACGGCGCGACACAGACCGACATCCCGCTGTGGTCACCCGCGCAGGACATGGCGCCGCCGCAGATCGGCGCGGCACAGACGCAGATCCGCGCCGCCGGGCTCGAGGAATACAACCGCCTGCTCTATGTGGCGCTGACCCGCGCCGAGGACCGGCTGATCGTCTGCGGCTGGCAGCGCACGAAGACCGAGCCCGGCTATGCCGCCCTGTCATGGTACGATCTGGTGCAGCGCGGATTCGACAGGCTCGGCGCAACGGCCGAGGAAGATGGCGTGCGCAGCCTCTCGACCCCGCAGACCCGCCCGCCCGAGGCCGATGCCGCCCGGCAGGCGCCTGTACCCGCCACGCCGCTGCCGGCCTGGGCCGGTGCCGCGCCCGTCTGGCGCGCCGCGCCGCCGCCTGTGGAACCGGCCATTCCGCGCCCGCTGGCCCCCAGCCGGCCCGAAGGCGCACAACATGGCCCGCCGCCCGCCGCCGCCGCGCCACTGGCGGCGCGCGATCCGCACGGGGCGCGCTTCGCCCGCGGTCTGGCGGTGCATACGCTGCTGCAACATCTGCCCGACATCCCCGCTGCCGAACGCCCTGCCGCCGCCCTGCGTCATCTGCGCGCCAGTTACCCAAAAACCGAAGCGGCGCGCATCGCGGCCGAGGTGCTGGCGGTGATGGACCACCCCGATCTGGGCGCGCTGTTCGGCCCCACGAGCCGCGCCGAAGTGCCGCTGACCGGGCTGATCGGCCAGCAGGTGATCGGCGGGGTGATGGACCGTATCGCGGTGCTGCCCGGGCAGATCCTGATGGCCGACTTCAAGACCAGCCGTGAACCGCCGGAAAACCCGGCAGATGCGCCGGTCGCCTACCTGCGCCAGATGGCGGCGTATCGCGCCGTGCTGCGCGGCGTATTTCCCGGCCGGGCGATCACCTGTGTGTTGATATGGACTCGCGCGGCGCGTGTGATGGTACTGCCCGATTCGCTCCTCGACCGGCATGCCCCGGCTTGACCTGAGGGGGCGGGATCGCCACTTTCCATATCCGGATTTCCACAATCCCCCAGTTTCCAAAACTTGAGGTACGCATGAGCGAACACACCAAGGCTGTCACCGACCTGAGCTTCCACGAAGACGTGGAGAAATCCGCCGGGCTGGTGCTGGTCGATTTCTGGGCGGAATGGTGCGGCCCGTGCAAGCAGATCGGCCCCGCCCTGGAAGAGCTGGCACAGGAATTCGCAGGGCAGGTCACCATCGCCAAGGTCGATGTCGACGAGAACAAGCAGACGGCGGCGCGCTTCAACCTGCGCGGCATTCCGACCCTGATCCTGTTCCGGGACGGCAAGCCGGTGGATACCAAGGTCGGCGCGCTGCGCAAAAGCCAGCTTCACGCCTGGATCAGCGGCGCGCTTTGAACCGCTTGGACATCACGCCATGAAAAAGGCCGCGCATTCAGCGCGGCCTTTTTATATGCGAAACGCGCTGCCGTCAGGCAGGCAGATGGCATACGCAACACAGCTTGTTGCCGTCGGGGTCGCGCACATAGGCGCCGTAATAATTGGGATGATAATGCGCGCGCAGGCCGGGCGCGCCTTCGTCGCTGCCGCCATGCGCCAGCGCCTGTTTGTGGAACGCATCGACCTGCGCGCGGGTCTGCGCGTTGAAGGCGACGGTCACGCCGTTGCCGGCCGTCGCGGGTTGCCCGTCGTAAGGTTTGCCGAACCAGAAGATCGGCCCCGGCGTGCCGGCACGCTGATAGCCGGCCCAGCCGTGTTCCGGATAATCGTGCGCGCGCTGTAAGCCGAGCGTGCCGAGCACCGCATCGTAAAACGCCCCCGCCCGGGCAAAATCCCGAGCGCCGACCGTGACATGACTGAACATAATTCCCTCTCGCGCATAAAATGAGGAGCCCATTATTGTGAGAACCGGGCACCCGCGCAATCACGCCGGCCGTTACTGCCCCCGATCCGCTTTCAACACCTCGCCCGCCAGGTACAGACTGCCGCAGATCAGCACACGCGCCGGCGCACCGCCCTGCTGTGCAAGTGCGTGCAACGCATCGGTCACACGCGGCCCCGGCCGTGCCACGCCCCCGGATGCCGCGACGATTTCCTCCACCGGCAGCGCCAGATGCTGTTCCGGCTCGGCCACCGCCCACAGGCTGGCGACATGCAAAAGCAGCGGCTGCAAAAACTGCCGCGTGTCCTTGGCCTTCTTCATGCCGACGATCATATGCACCGCCCGGTCGCCCCAACTGCGCAGATGTTCGGCCAACACCACGCCCGCACCGGGATTGTGTCCGCCGTCCAGCCACAGTTCCCACCCGGCCGGCAGCAGCGCCGCCAGCCCGCCGTGCAAACGTTGCAGACGCGCCGGCCATTCGGCCTGTGCGATAGCGGCATAGGCAGTATCGGGAATGGCAAGGCGGCTCTGGCGCAGCGCGGTGATCGCAATGCCGGCATTGTCGAACTGATGCGGCCCCGGCAGACCGGGCACCGGCAGGTCCAGCGCGCCCTGCGCATCGCGATAGATGGCACCATCCGCATGCGCCGCCAAATCCCACGCCGTGCCGCGCATGTGCAGCCCCGCGCCGCAATGCTGCGCTTCATGGATCAGCACATCGCGCACCGCGCGCGGCTGTGCGCCCACCGCGCACGGCACGCCGGGCTTGATCACGCCGGCTTTCTCGAACGCGATCCGGCGCAGCGTGTCGCCGAGAAATTCCGCATGATCGATCGAGATCGACGCAATCGCCGAGGCGGCAGGACGCGCGATCACGTTGGTGGCGTCGTACCGTCCGCCCAGGCCGACCTCGATCACCGCCAGATCGGCCGGCGTGTCGGCGAACAGGCGATAGGCGGCGGCGGTCATCACCTCGAACACCGTCGCAGCTTCGCCGGCGTTCATGCGTTCGACATCGGCCAGCACATCGGCCAGCGTGTCTTCATCCACCAGTTGCCCGGCCACGCGATAGCGTTCGTGAAAGCTGACCAGATGCGGACTGGTATAGACATGCACGCGCAGCCCCGCCGCTTCGGCGATCGCGCGGATGAACGCGCAGGTGCTGCCCTTGCCGTTGGTGCCCGCCACATGGATCGCCGGCGGCAGGCGGCGTTCAGGATTGCCGATCCGGCGCAGCAGACCGTGCATGCGCCCGAGACTGAGGTCGATCAGCTTCGGGTGCAGGCCATGCAGACGTTCGATGATTTCATCCGACCTCCGGCCCCGCTCCGGGCCGGTCATGTCGTAACGACGTCGCTGTTCTTCTTGTGCATCAGCATGGCGATCAGATTGCCGAGCGTCGCCTTCAGCTCGTTGCGCGGCACCACCATGTCGATGATCCCGTGCGCGTGCAGATATTCGGCGCGCTGGAAGCCTTCGGGCAGTTTCTCGCGCACCGTCTGTTCGATCACCCGCGCGCCGGCAAAGCCGATCATCGCCTTGGGTTCCGAGATCTGGATGTCGCCCAGCATGGCGAACGACGCCGTCACACCGCCGGTCGTCGGGTCGGTCAGCACCACGATGAAAGGCAGCCCCGCGTCCTTGACCATCTGGCTGGCGATCGTGGTGCGCGGCATCTGCATCAGGCTGATCGCGCCTTCCTGCATGCGCGCCCCGCCCGAGGCGGTAAAGATGACCAGCGGCGCCTGCTGCAGTACCGCCAGCCGGGCGGCGGCGACGATACCGTCGCCCACCGCAGCACCCATCGAGCCGCCCATGAATTCAAACGCCATCGCAGCGGCAACGGCCTTTTGGCCGTCGATCGTCCCGTGACCGACCACGATACCGTCTTCCAGCTGCGTGGCCTCGCGCGCGTCGCGCATGCGGTCCACATACCGCTTCTGGTCACGAAAGCGCAGCGGGTCGACCACCGCCTTGGGCAGTTCGATCCGCTGAAACCCTTCATCCAGCGTGGTCTCCAGCCGCCTGAGCGCGCCCATGCGCAGATGGTGTCCGCAATGCGGGCAGACGCGCAGGTTTTCCTCCAGATCGCGGTGGAAGATCATCTGCTCGCAGGCCGGGCATTTGTGCCAGAGATTGTCCGGCACGTTGTTCTGACCAAGCAGGGTGCGGATCTTGGGCCGCACAAAGTTTGATAACCAGTTCATAACCGCGACCTAGCACAAAGCCCCCACAGCCCCAAGCCCCGGCTTCCCGCATTCCCCCTCTTGGGTGACGGGGCAGTGCATGCTACGCCCCGGTCATGATCCGTCGTCTTCTGAAACATCCTGGGTTGAAGCGTATTCTAGGGCGCCTGCTGGGTCTCTATCTGGACCTGACCTACCGGACCATCCGCTGGCGGCTGGACGGGTTCGAGCACATGCAGCCGTTACTGGCTACCGCAACACCCCTGTTGTTGACGTTCTGGCACGAACGTCTGGCGATCATGTCCCAGCAATGGATCGTCATGCGGCGTCACGTGCCGAAGGATAAGGTCTCCGGCTACGCGCCCTATGTCCTGTCGTCGCGCAACCGCGACGGGGATATCGCCCGCCTCGCCTATGAACGGTTCGGCCTGCTGTCGATCAGCGGCAGTTCGTCCAAAGGGGGTATCAGCGGATTGGCGGGCATGCTGCGTGTGATGAGAAACGGCCATGTCACGGTCATTACGCCGGACGGGCCGCGCGGACCGCGCCGGCAGGCCGCCGGCGGGGCCGCCTGGCTGGCGATCGCCTCGAAAGCGCCGGCTTTCGCCCTGGCGGGGTCGGTCTCGCGCGCCCTTGTCCTGAACTCCTGGGACCGGTTGATGATCCCGCTGCCCTTTGCCCGGGGGGTGCTGGTGATGACCCCCATCACGGTAACCGAGGATCGCAATGAAACGAAGGCCGGTATGGTAATCGCCCTGAACGAAGCCTGTGCCCGCGCCGACCGGCTGGCCGGCCGCGCGCCCGATCCGGCGCCGGGGACGGCCGCATGACCCTGATGTCGTTCGTTTCGGCCGGCGCGGCCACGCTGCTGTCCCCCCTGCTGCCGTTCTGGCTGCGCACCCGCGCGCGTCGCGGCAAGGAAGACGCCGCGCGTCTGGGCGAACGCAAAGGCATCGCCAGCATGCCGCGCCCCCCTGGCACCTTGCTGTGGCTGCACGCCGCCAGCGTGGGCGAGGCGATCAGCATCCTGCCGGTTCTTTCGGCGTTGGCCGCCGAGGCGCCGCGTCTGAACATCTTGCTGACCACCGGCACGCTGACCTCGGCGACGCTGATGGCCGAGCGGCTGCCGGCGCTGGGGCTGTGGCGGGTGATCCACCAGTTCGCGCCGCTGGACGTGCCGCGCTGGGTGGCACGATTTCTGGACCACTGGCGCCCCGACGCGGCGGCGTTCGTGGAGAGCGAGCTGTGGCCCAACACCATCGCGGCGGTCGCCGCCCGGAAGATCCCGTTGGCCATGGTGAACGGACGCATGTCGGGGCGCAGCTTCGCGCGCTGGCGGCGCTGGCCGCGGCTGGCGCAACGCCTGTTGGCCGCCTTCGATCTGGTGATGGCGCAGAGCGGCCGCGATGCCCGTCGTCTGCGCCGGCTGGGTGCGTCCGGGGTCGAGGCACCCGGCAATCTGAAATTTTCCGCCCCGCCGCTGACCGTCGATCAGAATGAACTGCACCGGTTGCAGGCAGCGATCGGCACACGGCCGGTCTGGCTGGCAGCCAGCACGCATCCGGGCGAGGAAATCCAGGTCATCGCCGCCCACCGCATACTGGCGAACCGGTATCCGGACCTGCTGACCCTGATCGCCCCGCGCCACCCTGCCCGCGGGGCCGAGATCGCCGCCCTGTCGAACGATCTTGCGGTCAGCCGCCGCGCGCTGGGGGAATTGCCGCCCGCACCGGCCAGCGGCGGAACGCTGTGGGTCCTCGATACGCTGGGCGAGATGGGGCTGTGGTACCGGCTGGCCAGAATCGTCTTCGTCGGCGGCAGCCTGATCCCGCATGGCGGGCAAAACCCCCTGGAAGCCGCACGTCTGGGGTGTGTTGTTGCTTTTGGGCCACATATGCGGAATTTCGCCGAAGCCAGCCAGATCCTGCTGGAAGCCGGCGCGGCGACACGGATTGCCGATGCCGAGCAGCTCGCCGCCTGGGCCGGCGGGCTGCTGGCAGCGCCGGCGCGGGCCGAGACCATGGGAAGGGCCGGATTGACGGTCGCCTCCGGACTGGTCGACCTGCCCGAGCGGGTGGCGGAAACCCTGCTTGGTCTGTTGCCCGACGATATGCTTTCCTCGGCGTAATTTCTCCGAATTTATTCCCCGCCTCTGGACGAAGAGCGCCAAGAAAGGGCAGAACCGACGATATGCGTGCTCCCGATTTCTGGAACCGGGGCGCAGGGGGAATTGCGCCTCTGCTGCTCTCGCCCTTGTCCAAGCTGTATGCAGCGGCCACCGCGCGGCGGGTGGCGCGGCCCGGCTGGCAGGCGCCCGTGCCAGTGATCTGCTGCGGTAATGTCACGGCGGGCGGCGCGGGGAAAACCACCGTCACCCTGGATCTGCTGCACCGCTTGAAGGCGCGCGGGGTCAACGCGCATGCGCTGCTGCGCGGCTATGGCGGCGCGACCAAAGGGCCGCTGCAGGTGCAGCCCGGCACGCACGGCGCCAGCCTGGTGGGAGACGAAGCCCTGCTGCTGGCCGAGGTCGCGCCGACCTGGGTGGCCTCGAACCGGGCGGAAGGCGCGAAACGCGCGGTCGAAGCCGGTGCGCAGGCCATCGTGATGGATGACGGATTGCAGAACCCGACACTGGTCAAGGACCTGCCGCTGCTGGTGGTCGACGGCAGTTACGGCTTCGGCAATGGCCGGGTGATCCCGGCCGGGCCGTTGCGCGAACCGGTGGACGCCGGCGTGGCGCGCTGCCGCGCCGCCGTGCTGATCGGCAACGACGAAGCCGGCGTGGTCGAAAAACTGCCAACCGGCCTGCCCGTGTTGCGCGCCCGGCTGGTCCCCGGCCCCGAGGCCGCGGAACTGGCCGGCAAACCGGTACTGGCGTTCTGCGGCATCGCCAACCCGAACAAGTTCTTCACCACACTGACCGGCATCGGCGCCAGCCTGGTCGGCAAGGAAGCCTTTGCCGACCATTATCCGTTCGACCCGTCGGACATGCGCGACCTGCTCGACAAGGCCGAACAGTTGCGCGCCGAACTGGTGACCACCCCCAAGGATGCGGTGCGCGTCCCCGCCGCGTTCCGCAGTTCGATCCGCGTGGTCGGCGTGGCGCTGGAATGGGAAAGTCCGGCCGCGCTGGACGCGCTGCTGACCCCGCTGCTGGAACGCGAGGCGATGGCGCAGGAGTGATTTGCGCTTCCCCGCCAACCGTTACGCGACTCCGGACACAAATGCCTCGATCGTCAGTGCCGATCACGCACCGGATGCAAACAGTGACGCAACGTAAGTCTCCAGAGGTTCGCGCAAAACATCCTCGGGATGTGTGCTCCTCCAACTGAACGTAACCGACGTGCTGTTGCCACCAATCGTATTCTTGGCCACCAGTTCACCACTGCCGACGTCGACGACTTCAAGAATCATCTCCACACGGCTCGGCATGCCCGACCACCCCGTCCTGCGCTGTTCCCAGTGCGTGATCGTGGGTACGACTGCATAGTTCAGCCCCTTCGCCCGGGCAGACTGCAAGGCGGCATCCTGTGTTTCCACGGCGTTGCCCACTTCAACGCGCCGCGCCTGTTTGAGAAGCGCACCCCGCACCATCTGCACGACAGTCGCACCCGAACCGGAATAAACACGCGATCCGTATCGGCCGTCGCTGGGCATCGCGACATAAAACGACGCCTGGGATGACAGCCGCCTTGCCTGCACGCCTGCCGCCGGCCTGCTGTAAGAGCCGCCGCACCCGGCTAACAAAGCCGATGACGCAATAAGAACACTGCGTCGGGTAAAAATCATCGAACGCCTCCCCTGATATATCCCACCCACAGCATGCATCCTCCATCGTGCAGACGCAAACCGCAGCAGCGCTGTCAGCTATTACCGAGAAACAAGCTGCTACAGTAATTTTAAGGTTGGATATTTTTATTTCCAAAGCGCCTCAACCGCCTAGGGCAACCGGAATGTTTACGTTCCTGACTGAAGCATCGACAACTCAGTCTCAGCCCCGGATCACATGCGGAAGGAAACGTGAATTGTTGGTGGTGACCAGGCGGGTGTCCTCGCGCACGCCGATCCCGGCCGGCTTGTCGGCGACGATCCAGCTGCCGATCACCGGGTAATTGCCCTCGAAACACGGCATCTGCGCCAGCGCCTGCAGCACGTGCCCTTCCGCACCGTAACCGCCGCCCGCATCGTCGACCACTTCCCCATCGCGCACCAGCGTGACGTTGGCGCCCTCGCGCGAGTACAGCGGCTTGCGCACATACGACGCACCGAGCTCGGCCGCACGCGGATCGTCCTCGAAGAACGCCGGCAGCAGATTGGGATGACCAGGGGCGAGATCCCACAGCAGCGCCAGCAGCCCCTTGTTCGACAGCACCGACTTCCAGGCCGGTTCGAGAAAATCGGTCCCGGTCGTCAGCAGATGTTCGGCGAAGGAATCGCGCAGCATCCATTCCCACGGATACAGCTTGAACACCAGGCGCATCGGCTCGCCGTGCACATCGCAGAACATGCCGTCCTGCAACAGGCCGATATCCTCGATCGCGGTGAAGTCGGTCTGCAACCCGGCCAGTGCCGCGCAGTCCTGAATATAGGCGACCGTGCCGCGATCCTCGGGCGAATCCTGCATGCAGGCGCCGAACAGTTTACGCCCGCCGGCCATTGCGCCGATCGCCGCCACCAGCTTGTCGTGGATGGAATTGAACTGGTCGCTCGCCGCCGGCAGCATCCCGCGCAAAACCTGTTCTTCCAGCCATGCCCACTGGAAACATGCCGCCTCGTACAGCGCGGTCGGCGTATCGGCATTGTATTCCAGCAGCCTGGCGGAATGCTGTCCGTCATACGCGAAGTCGAACCGGCCGTAGAGCGACGGGTCGTGCCGCCGCCAGCTTTCCGCCACCAGACCCCAGGCCGGCTCGGGAATGGCGAGGCGGCGCAGGATCTCGTCATCGCGCACCGCGCGGCGGACGATTTCCAGCGCCATGGCGTGTAGTTCCGCCGACGGGTCTTCCAGATCGTGCTCGATCTGCTGTAGCGAGAATTCGTAATACGCGCTTTCGTCCCAGTACGGCAGACCGTCGATCGTATGGAAGAGAAAGCCGCTCTCTTCGGCACTGCGGCGCCAACCAGGCCGTTCGGCAATCGCGATCCGGTACACTGCCGTCAGCCGCCGCCGAAAAACCCGCTGCTGCGCCCGCTGGAACCGAACCCGCCGCGCGCCATCACGCTGGAACCGGGATTTGTGCTCGGCCGGAATGCAGAAACGCTGCCGCCGCGCGCCACCTGATTCGGGGCGGAACTGCGGAACGACGAGGCCGGCACCGTCGTGGCACGGCTGAACATACCGCCGACGAACGTGTAACGCTGGCCGTAACGGTTATTGTAGCACGCCGGACGCTGCGCAAACCCGGGACGCGCCGCCGGGGCAGGCCCGCCACCGGCGCACCCGTAGACGGGCTGCGCGGGATAGGCCTGCTGCGACCCGCCCGACATCATGCGTGCCGCCAGAAAGCCCATCATCATCGGCATGAAAAACGATGAGCCCGGCGAAGCCGTCTGACCCGAAGAAGCGGTCTGGGAAGAAGGCGCCTGACCGGAAGCGGCCTCTGCCGGTGCCGCCTGGCACTGTCCAGCGCCGAAGTCGCGCTCGCAGTCCTCGCGGTTGGCGAAACGCGGCGCCGATGCGGTGTTGGCAGCCAGGGCCTGATTATAGCGCGCCACGCACTCGGTCTGGCTTTCGCCACTGGCGACGCAATTGTCGACCGAAGCGAAAACCTGCGCCTCGACCGGCTGTTCATCATCCGAGCCGGAGACCGCATAGGCAATGACCGCGGCCCCCGCCACAGCCCCCAGAACCAACATCGTCGAGCGTTTCAAAACCATACCCCCGTATAATATAATACCGCAAATTCCAATTTATTTAACCGGTTTTTCATGTTTTGGAAAGTATGGAATTTCAACTTTGGGTCTCTGAAACCGGCCCGCGGATCATCGCCAGAAATTCGCGCCGCGTCGACGGATTGGTGCGGAATGCACCCAGCATGCGGCTGGTCACCATCGTCACCCCCGCCTTGTGCACGCCGCGCGTCGACATGCACTGATGCGCGGCCTCGATCACCACGGCAACGCCCAGCGGCTGCAACACGTCGTTGATCGTGTTGGCGATCTGCGCGGTCATCTTCTCCTGGATCTGGAAGCGCTTGGCATAGGCTTCCACCACGCGCGCCAGCTTGCTGATCCCCACCACGCGTTTCGCCGGCAGATACGCGACATGGGCGCGGCCGATGATCGGCACCATGTGATGCTCGCAATGGCTCTCGACGCGGATGTCGCGCAGCAGCACCATCTCGTCGTAGCCGTCGGTTTCTTCAAAGGTGCGTTCCAGCAGCGCCACCGGATCTGTGGCATAGCCGGCGAAAAACTCCTCGTAGGCGCGCACCACCCGCGCCGGCGTATCGTGCAGCCCCTCGCGCGACGGGTCCTCGCCGGCCCAGCGCAGCAGCGTGCGCACGGCGTCTTCGGCTTCGGCGCGCGCCGGGCGCGCGAAAGCGGCGGCAGGTCTGGGTTTGCTCATTCGAAAATCCTCAATGCACGCAGTTCCGCTCGTGCGGACTGTCCAGGCTGAAGGCGGGAATCTCCACATCGAACAGTTCGCCGTTCGACAGGACGAGCATGTGATATTGCCCGGCCATGAAGCCGGATGGCGTATCGAGCGGCGTTCCGGATGTGTATTCGAAACTTTCACCCGGTTCCAGCACCGGCTGTTCGCCGATCACCCCCGCGCCATGCACGCGCTGCACATTCCCGCGCGCATTGGTGATGTTCCAGGTGCGGCGCAGCAGTTGCACGGTTTCACTGAAGTTGTTGGTGATCCTGACCTGATAGGCCCAGACGAACAGGCATTCGTCGGGCTTCGACTGATCGTCGAGGTAAAAGCAGCGCACAGCAACAGTCACGCCGCGCGTCGTGATGGAATACCCGTCTGCCATGGCGGCAAATCCTAGAGCAATTCCGGGTTCGTTGGAACGCCGGAATTACCGGTTGAATTCGTCACTCCGCCGCCTGCACCAGCAACGCAGCGCCCAATGCCTGATCGAGATCGGCGATCAGGTCGTCGGCGTCCTCCAGCCCGACCGACAGCCGCACCGCGCCGTCCGTGATGCCCTGGCGGGCGCGTTCTTCCGGGCCGATGCGCATATGCGTGGTGGTGGCCGGATGGGTGACCATCGACTTCGAATCACCCAGATTGTTCGAGATATCGATCAGCGCCAGCGCGTTCATCGCCCGAAACGCCGCCGCTTTGCCGCCGGCGACCTCGAACGCGACCAGTGTGCCGCCGGCGCGCATCTGCGCTTTCGCCAGTTCGTACTGCGGATGGTCCTTGCGATGCGGATACCAGACGCGCGACACCGCCTTGTGCTGGGCCAGAAAATCCGCCACGCGCGCGGCGTTCCGTGTCATCGCTTCCACGCGCAGATGCAAGGTCTCCAGCCCTTTCAGAATCACCCACGCATTGAACGCCGACAGCGCCGGCCCGGTGTTGCGCACGAAGGGCTGCAGCGTTTCCTCGATCCATTTCCTGTTACCCAGCACCGCGCCGCCCAGCACGCGGCCCTGACCGTCGAAATGCTTGGTCGCCGAATACACGACGATGTCGGCGCCCAGTTCCAACGGCTTCTGCAACAGCGGCGTCGCGAACACGTTGTCCACCACCACCAGCGCCCCCGCCTTGTGCGCCAGCGTGGAAACCGCGCGCAGATCCACCAGTTCGAGCATCGGGTTCGACGGCGTCTCCAGCAGCACCATCGCGGTGGGTCTGGACAGCGCCTGCGCCCACTGGCCGAGATCGGCGCCGTCGACAAATTCAGCCTTGATGCCGTAGCGCGGCAGCAGCGTGGACACGATCCACTGGCACGACCCGAACAGCGCGCGCGACGCCACCACCCGGTCGCCGGTCTGCAGGTGCGACAGCAGCGCCGCGTGCACTGCCGCCATCCCCGTGGCGGTACAGCGACACGCCTCGGCCCCTTCCAGTTGCGCCAGACGGTCTTCCAGCATGGCGACGGTCGGGTTGCCGAAGCGCGAATACTGGAACTTGGCGATCGCGCCGGTGAAGGTGTCCTCGGCCTGCTCGGCGCTGTCGTAGACGAAGCCCGAGGTCAGAAACAGCGCCTCCGACGTCTCGGCCTGATCGGTGCGCACCTGTCCGCCGCGGACGAGCTGGGTGGCGGGGCGCCAGTTTTCGGGGTGGGTCTTGGGCATCGTTACGGGTCCTCATCAAGCACTGTGACCCGACCGTCGGAGGGCATACGGCAGCACGATGCGCCATATACGGGCCTCTTTAGCGCGTATGTTTCACCTCGCCGCAAGCCGGCCGGACAAATCCACGAGGGGGCGGTTCCCCGCCCGGCGCGCATCATGCGAACGAGGGGTTGCCCCGTCAAGCGTCCCTGCGTATGTTCCGCCCCCTGCCGGCCCCTGGCCGCGGCGCGGGTGTAGTTCAATGGTAGAACGGCAGCTTCCCAAGCTGCATACGAGGGTTCGATTCCCTTCACCCGCTCCAGAATTCCCGGTTACAGCATTATCGATGCTCACGCGCCATTTGGTTGCATCCGCCCGCCACGCCCATAGCTCGAGCACTGACGCACAAGCACAAAAACCGTGCGCCGGCAGGACCAACGATTACCGGTCGTATATCCGCCCGAGCCGCTCCACAGCGGCTTCGACGAAACGTTCCGGCAACTCGACGATGATGTCCGATGCGGGGGAGAAGATATCATCGCCGTATTCGGCCGCGGTCCGTTTGAGCTGGACCGTCCGCTCCTTGTGCTCGACGGGGTAGCGATCGCCGAAGAAGCGGAGTGCGGATAAAGCAGCGTGACGCCTCGTGATGAACAATTTTCGACATAAAATTCCCGTTCCGCTGGCACATATGCCGTGTGACGCGCTTTGGATGCCGCAGTTCCCCACACGCCACAGGCGAAACTTCGGCCTGCTCCACGCATGGTCCGTTTACTTGCCCGACAGCACCGGGGGTCACAAGTGGTCGGTTATAAATATGGCGCACTACATAATTTATATAAAAAATATACAAACAACCATAAAGATAATAGTTTTTTGTGACTACCTTTATATGAAAGGTATGTTGCTTTTTGGGGAACCTGCGTAGTACCGTTGCGGAGACACCCCCACCGAACATAATTTTTATTAGCTGAAGGTCTGCCATTTGCTATGTTCTGGTTGAGAATCATTTCACAGCAGGCGCTTCGTTTACAAAAAAAATCTATTGATCTTTATACAACAACAAATAGCTTGCCTCGCACTTTCTGGTTATTGTCGAAATTCATCTTTCGCAAAACTGGTTTTCTTTTGTCTCATATAAAATATTCCTGGAAAACAAAAACCGTCAAAAATAATATCCGAGCAGCCCATATGAACCTTAAAGGCGAATCTCCCTATATCGCCATAAAAATAACCGGCGGCATCGGTGATTACATCATTGCCGCCCGTTATGTGCGCGATCTCCAGAAAACAATCGGATATTTTAAATTTGATGTGTTCTGTAAAAATATAGAAATAACAAAATGGATCTTTGGAAATATTGATGGATTTACCGAGTGCCACAGTGAATTTATCTTCGAACACTGCGCGGGCGAATACACGGTCGGGATTCATCTGACCCAGTATGTCGTTGTTTATGAACCATCGGTCTCCTGGAAAGAGCTGAAACGTTTCACGCCACTCGCCCAGATGATCAGACAGATCATACGTTTTCGCCCGAAAATCGATATGTTCATCGCCCGCCATCCGTATCTGGACGGCTTTTTGGGGCAGAAAATCGTTTACATGAACATGAACCGCAGCAACTTTCTGCATGGCATGTCCAAGATCGCCTATGGCGGCGATGCCCTCCCCCTGGAGACGGACGAGAACGTCCTGACCAGATTCGGGCTGACCGCCGGGGAATACATTACCGTCAACAACGGCTTCGATGCAGAATTCATCATCTCCGGCAAACAAGCCACGAAATGCTATCCCCACTTCGACAAGGTCGTCGCCCTTCTCAAGCAACAGTTCCCACACCTGAAAATCGTTCAGATCGGCACCTCGACGAGCATTCCAATCCGCAACGCGGACCATATCCTCATCAACAGGACCAGCCTTCGGGAAGCGGCCGGAATCCTTCGCCATGCACGTCTGCATCTGGATAATGAAGGCGGGCTTGTGCACGTCGCGCGCTGCGTCGGCACCAAAAGTGCCGTCATCTTCGGGCCGACATCGGTCGATTACTTTGCTTACGAAGGCAACATCAACATCCGCCCGACCTTCTGCGGCGGCTGCTGGTGGATCAACGAGACCTGGATGGACCAGTGCCCGCGCGGCTTCGCACAAGCACGCTGCATGACGGAACAGCCGCCCGAACGGGTGGCGGATGCCGTCAGTGTCTATCTGGCCCAAGCCGATGCGCCCGCCTTACAGCTTCAACCCGTTGCCTGAATAGTTATGGGCATGCTCCATAGAATTAGAAGAAACATAAAAAACTTTCTGGAACTGCACCCGCGGCTGGTGAACATAGAAAACAAGATCAACATTCTACTCGGCGGCATTCCCGCCGGAACGCCCGCCGACAGCCAAGTCTATGGCGGGCATCCGGATCAGGAATTCGGCCCGTCATCCTACGCGCAGCATGGTGACGACTTTATCGTGCTGAACATCTTCAAGATCATCGGCATCGACACGCCGTCCTATCTGGATATCGGCGCGCATCATCCCTTCAACATCAGCAACACGGCGCTGTTGCACAAACGCGGTGCGCGCGGCATCAATGTCGAGGCAAACCCCGACCTGATCGAAGCCTTCAAGCAGCACCGCCCGGATGACACCAATGTCAATATCGGCGTGGCTGGACAGCGTGGCCGACTGAAATTCTACCGCATCGACAACTGGTCCGGCCGGAACACGTTCTCGGAAGAGACCGCGCAGAATTTCGTGCGGCAACACCCGAACTTCACGATCCAGAGCACACTGGACATCGATGTCGTCACCCTCAACGACATCGTCGAGCGGTACGCGAACGGCAAATTTCCCGACTTCCTGACCATGGACGTCGAAGGACTCGACGAGGAAATCCTCGCATCGGCGGACTTCTCGAAGAGCAAACCCACGGTCGTCTGCATGGAAGCGGTCTCGGCCAGAAGCGATGCCGGCAATCCCAACATCTCCGGCGTCATGAAGCGCCACGGTTTCGTGCCGTATGTGCGCACGACGGGAAACTATTTCTTCGTCACGCCCGACGCATACCAGAAGCTGCAGTTCTGAACCGCGCCGCTCAGTGCACCGACGGCGCTTTCAGAAACGCCGTTCGGTCGCCGCTCTGTACACGCAGCTCGCGCGTCCGACCGTTGCGTTCCACGGTGACCGCAACCTCGGCCCCCGCCGCACCGCGCGCCCAGACCGCGCGCCAGAAATCTGGCAGCGACAGAATAGGCCGCGCACCGACCGAAACCACCCGATCACCGGTCTTCATCCCGGCCTGATCCGCGGGCCCGCGCATGACCAGCCCGACGATCACCACCTGATCATCCTGTTCCGCCGCATAGACGCCCAGCCAGGGGCGCTGCGGGTCGGGGCCCCGGCCGGTTTGCAACAGCGTTTCCATCACTGCCTGCAGATGATTGACCGGCACCACCATGTTCATGTCCTGCTGGTTGCCGCCTTCCTGCAGCACCAGCGAGCCGATCCCCACCAGCTTGCCCTGCACGTCGATCAGCGCCGCCCCGCCCCAGGCGGGATGCGCGGGCGCTGTCAGCAGTGCGTCCTCCAGCAGATATTCCCAGTATCCCGCGAATTCCTGCCGCGCCGTCACCTCGGCGCTGACCGCATGCGCCCGCCCGCCTGCCGCGGCCAGAATCACCGGCGATCCCACCCGCACGCGACCGGCATCGCCGATCTCGATCGCCGGCAGCGTCACCTTGCCCAGCACCTGCACCAGTGCCAGGCCGCTGGCGGAATCGACCCCCACCACGAACCCCTGCAAGGCCCGCTTGTCGTGCGTGGTGATCCAGATCGCCTCGGCTTCCAGCACCAGATAGGCCATCGTCACGATCAGCCCATCTTCGCGGATCACCGCGCCGTTGCCCGACCGTTCTGTCCCCAGCGTCTCGGCCGTATGGGCATCGGCCGGCACGTACGCGCTGATCGCCACCACCGCCGACAGCACCCGCCCGAGATCGAACCCGCAGCGCGTTGCATCCGGGCGGAGTTTTTCCGGAATCGACCAGTCTGGCATGTCTTCCCTGTTCAACGTATCGCGTCCAGCACAATGCCCGGTGTCAGTACCTGCGGCAATTCCACCGGCGTGCTGCCGCCGGCAGGATAGAACTGATAGAACGGCACGCCATCGCGCCCGTGCGCACGCAGGAATTCGGTGATCGCGGGATCCTGGCGCGTCCAATCGCCGCGCAGCATGACGATGCCTTGCTGCGCGAACGCCGCACGCACCGAGTCGACATTGATGGCCACGCGCTCGTTCACCAGGCACGTCACGCACCACGCCGCCGTCATGTCGACGAACACCGGCTTGCCCTCGGCACGCAACGCGGCCAGACGCGCGGCACTGAACGGTTCCACGCCTTCTCTCCGCTCGGCCGCCGGTGCCGCGGCGGATGCGGCTGCGTTCAGCGACGGCAGCAGCGCCAGCATTCCGGCCAGCGCCGCCAGCGCCAGCCCGCGCGGCCACAGCCCGCCGATCCCCCACAGCCAGGCGGCGAACGCCACCAGCACGATGCCCACGCCTGCCGTCAGCACACCGTCCGGCCCCGCCACCTGACTCAATACCCAGACCAGCCATACCGCCGCGCCGTACATCGGAAACGCCAGCACCTGCTTCAGCCGTTCCATCCACGCCCCCGGCTTCGGCAACAGCCGCGCCAGTGCGGGCACGATCCCCAGCAGCGCATAAGGCGCCGCCAGCCCCAGCCCCAGCGCGGCGAACACGCCCAGCGCCAATACCGGCGGCATCACCAGGGCGGCGCCCAGCGCCGTCGCCATGAACGGCGCGGTACACGGGCTGGCCACCACCACGGCGAGCACGCCGGTGAAAAACGACCCCGCATGTCCGTGCCGCTGCGTCAACGCCTGTCCGGCGCCCGTTCCCTCGACATGAAACACCCCTGACAGCGACAGCCCCACCGCCACCATCAGCCAGGCCGCACAGGCGATGAACACCGGCGACGAGAACTGGAACCCCCAGCCTGCCACCGCCCCTGCCGCGCGCGCCGCGATCAGCCCGCCGCCCAGCACCAGAAACGAGGCCACCACGCCCGCCGTGTAGGACAGCGCCTGCCAGCGCACCGTGCCACGCGCCGCGCCCGACAGTTTGGCCAGCGACACCGCCTTCATCGCCAGCACGGGGAACACGCACGGCATCAGGTTCAGCAACAGGCCGCCCAGAAACGCAAACAGCGCGATCGTCCAGAACGTGTATTCCGCCCGCGCTGGCGGCTGTGCGGCACTCTCCGCCCAGCTGACACGTTCCAGCGTAAATGCGCTGCGCTGTCCGCCGCCATCGGTCAGGGTCAGCACGCTGCCGTTCAGCTTTTCATCGCGAAAATCCAGATCGCCGCGTGTCAGCCCAAGCTCCATCCAGCCTTCGCCGACCTCCAGGCGCTGCGGCGCGGCGTTCTGCAACACGCCGCTTTCCCACGGGAACAGAAACGCATCGCGCACCGTGCGCGGCGAAATCATCGGATCTTCGATCCGCAGCCGCAGATCGCGCGTCACCCGCGCGGCAAACGGCGCGGGACGCGGCAACGCCGCATCGGCGCGCGCGAACAGATCGGCCTGCGCATTGTGCGCCACCGGCCCGCGCTGCAGCGCAATCCGGAACGTGCCGTCTTCCGGCACGCAGATATCGGCACAGACCAGCCAGTTCGCCTGCGCTTCCAGCACCGGCGCATCGTCCAGCGTGGCGGGCGCGGTCAGCGTGACCGGCAGGATCACCTCGCCCTCATAGCCGAACGTCATCAGCGGATCGGTCGGGATCCGCATCGGCGCCGGCCAGTCGATCCGCCCGTCGGTCTGCACACCGCCGATCGTCCACATGGCTTCCGCCGGGCCACCCGCGTCGCCGGGGTTGAACCAGTAGGTGTGCCAGCCGGGCGCCAGCCGGAACCGCAGCGCGGCGCGAAAGACGGCGCCGGGTTCGATGCTGTCGGTCTCGGTCAGCAGCGTCACCGTGGCGCGCGGGCTGGTCACGGCGGTGCTTTCCGCCGCGTGCGCCGTGGGCAGCGCCGCAAACATCGCCGAACACGACGCCAGAACGACCAGAGCCAGATAACGAATCATGGTGCCCATTTTACCCAGATCGCCGGAAAGCGCGATACGCTCCCCTGTCACGGTAAACGGTGTTACAGACGGTCCATGCTGCCTGATCTTCCCGTTACCGACGCCCTGCCCGCCCTGGGCGACGCGCTCGCCCGCGGCTCCAACGCCGTGCTGGTCGCCCCGCCCGGCGCCGGGAAGACCACGCTGGTGCCGTTGGCCCTGCTGACCGCACCATGGCGCGGCGACGGGAAAATCCTCATGCTGGAACCGCGCCGCGTCGCCGCCCGTGCCGCCGCGCGCCGCATGGCCGCGCTGCTGGACGAGGCGGTCGGCCAGCGCATCGGCTTTCGCACCCGGCTCGACGCCGCCGTTTCCGCCGCCACGCGGATCGAGGTGATCACCGAGGGGCTGCTGGTCCGCCGCCTGCAATCCGACCCGGGGCTGGACGGCGTCGCCGCCGTGCTGTTCGACGAGGTGCATGAACGCGCGCTGGATGCCGATCTGGCGCTGGCCTTCTGCCTCGACCTGCAACGCAACCTGCGTCCCGAGCTGCGCCTGCTGGCCATGTCGGCGACGCTGGACGGCGCGCGGCTGTCCACCCTGCTCGACGCGTCGGTGATCGAAAGCGCCGGCCGCATGTTCCCGGTCGAGATCCGTCACGCCGCCCGCGACCTCGCCGATCCGCGCGACCTGCCCGTCGCGATGGCGGCCGCGATCCGCGCGGTGCTGGCCCGCGACGCGGGCGACGTGCTCGCCTTTCTGCCCGGCATGGCCGAGATCCGCCGTACCGAGGCCCTGCTCGCCAACGCCCCAGCGCTGGTGCTGCCGCTGCACGGCGACCTGCCGGTCGAGGCGCAGGACCGCGCGCTGAACCAGGCCGACCAGCGGCGCGTGGTGCTCGCAACCTCGATCGCTGAAACATCGCTGACCGTGCCGGGGGTGCGCATCGTGGTCGATGGCGGGTTCCGGCGCACACCGCGGCTCGATGCCAGTTCCGGCCTGTCGCGGCTGGTCACCGCGCGCATCTCGCGCGCCGCCGCCGAACAGCGCGCCGGCCGCGCCGGGCGCGAGGCACCGGGCGTCGCCGTGCGGCTGTGGACCGAGGCATTGCACCGCGGCCTGGCCCCGTTCGACAAACCCGAGATTCTCGACAGCGAACTGTCCGGCCTGCGGCTCGACTGCGCGTCCTGGGGCGCGCTGCCCGGCGATCTGAGCTTCCCCGATGCGCCGCCCGCCGGCGCGCTGGCCGCCGCCGAAGCCCTGCTGCGCGACCTCGGCGCGCTGGATAACGACAACCGCATCACCGCGGCAGGACGGGCGATGGCGCGGATCGGCGCGCACCCGCGGCTGGCCGCGCTGATGCTGGAGGCCGAGCACGATGCCTCGAAGGCGCTGGCCGCCGACATCGCCGCCCTGCTGGAGGAACGCGACCCGCTGCGCGATGCCGGCAGTGCCGATATCGCCCTGCGGCTGGAAGCGATCGCCGGGCGCGGCGGCGATCCCGGCACGATCGCGCGCATTCGCCGCACCGCGCAGCAATACCGCCGCCGCTTGCAGACCGGCGAGGCGCGCGCCGCCGGCAATACGGCGCAACTGACGGCGCGCCTGATCGCCGCCGCGTTCCCCGACCGCATCGCCCAGAACCGCGACGGGCGCGGCGCGTTCCGCCTGTCGGGCGGCGGCGGCGCCAATCTGGGCGAGGCCGACCCTCTGGCGCGCGAAAAATTCCTCGCCGTCGCGGCGCTCGATCTGCGCAAATCGCCGCGCATCGCCATGGCTGCGCCGATCGCGCTCGACGATCTGACCGACGTGCTTGCGCATCGCATCACCGAAACCGTGGAAACCAGCGTCGACCCCAGCAACGGATCGGTGCTGCGCCGCCGCCGCCTGCGGCTCGGTGCGCTGGTGTTGAGCGACAAGACCGAAGCGGGCGATCCTGCCGATATTGCGGCCGCACTCGCCGCATCAGTCACGCTGGCCGATCTGCCGTGGACCGATTCCGCGCGGCAGTTTCAGGCGCGTGTTGCATTCATGCGTGCGCTCGACCCCGCCTACCCCGACCTGAGCGATACCGCGTTGCAGGCCACGCTCGCCGACTGGATCGCCCCCTATCTGGCCGGGATGAAAAACCGCGCCGGACTTGCCAAGCTCGATCTGCATACGATCCTGCGGTCCATGCTGGACTACGAACAGGCCCGCGCCCTGGATCGCGCGCTGCCCACCCATTTGGACCTGCCGGGCGGGCGGGCGGCGATCGACTATACCCACCCGGTGCCGCTTGCCGCGGCGCGCGCGCAGATGTTCTACGGCATGACCGCCACGCCGAAGCTGGCCGGCGGCCGTATCCCGCTGCGTCTCGCCCTGCTGTCCCCTGCCCGCCGCCCGATCGCCGTCACCGCCGACCTGGCGGCGTTCTGGCAAACCGGCTGGTCCGATGCCCGCAAAGATATGCGCGGGCGGTACCCAAAGCACGACTGGCCTGAAAATCCCGCAATCGTACCGCCACCCGATAAACGTCCAAGTAAATGTAACATGAACAAAAGATGAGCTTCTCTCCCCCATCCGGATGGGTTGTCTGCTCTTTTTATTCGAGGCTACAATGAGTTATGCGCATGCGAATCTTACTCGTTGAAGACGATCCCGAAGTTTCCGCCTTCATCCTGAAGGGGCTTCGTGAATCCGGCCATACCGTCGAATACGCGGATAACGGGCGCGACGGGCTGTTTCTGGCCGCCAGTGAAACATTTGACATCATTCTGCTCGACAGAATGTTACCAGGTGGCATTGACGGCCTGCGGATCCTGGAGACACTCCGCAGCCAGGAAAACAAAACCCCAGTACTGATCGTCTCGGCACTGTCGCAGGTTGATGAACGCGTCAAAGGCCTGAAGGCCGGCGGCGACGATTATCTGACCAAGCCGTTCGCATTCGCCGAACTGCTGGCCCGCGTGGAAGCGCTGGCGCGGCGGGCGCGGTCCGATTCGCCGGACACCAAGCTGGTCGCCGCCGATCTGGAAATGGACCTGCTGGCCCGCACGGTGCATCGCGCCGGGCAGCGGATCGAACTGCAACCGCGCGAATTCCGGCTGCTGGAATTCCTGATCCGCCACACGGGACAGGTGGTCACACGCACGATGCTGCTGGAAGGCGTCTGGGACTATCACTTCGACCCGCAGACCAACGTGATCGATGTGCATGTCTCGCGCCTGCGCCAGAAGATCGATCGGCCGTTTCCGGTCGCATTGATCCATACGGTCCGTAACGCCGGCTACATGCTGCGCGTGCCCGACTGAGCACGGATACGCCGTGGCGCAACCGGATCCTTCGCCGCAGCCTGCTATCGATATCGAATCACCTCACGCCCCGATCAGTTGGCGAACAGTGGTCCGCAGCGCCGGATTCCGGTTTGCGGCGCTGTTCGCCTGCATGTTCGCGGCCGCGTCGCTGGCGCTGGTCAGCCTGATCTGGTGGACCACCGCCGGTTCGCAACAGCGCGCCATCGACCGCAGCATCCTGGCCGATATGCAGATGCTCGAGGCAAGCTGGCAAGGCGATGGCGGCATACAGGATCTGATGGTGCGGATCCGCGACATGCTGGCCGAAGATGTCGAAGCCAGCGTCATCGTCCTGCTGACCACACCCGAACGCCGGTTTCTGGCCGGCAATCTCGATTCATGGCCGCGCGCCGTCTCCCCCGAAGCCGATTCCTGGTACGAAATCGAAGTGCTGCGGGTCGGCGCGCAGGTTCCGGCACGGATCACCGCGCGCACGTTGCCGGACAACAGCCTGTTGCTGGTCGGTCGCGACATCACCGGCGTCACCGCCCTGCGGGATATGATCCGCGAGGCCATTCTCTGGTCGATCCTGCTGACCATCCTGCTGGCGCTGCTCGGCGGGCTGATGACCAGACGTCTGCTGGTCAGACGTTTGAAACCGTTTCTCGTCATGGCCGAGCGCTTCGCCTCGGGCGATCTGACACAGCGTGTCCCGGCCCAGGAAACGGGCGACGAGATCAACCACCTGGCCCTCAAGCTGAACGACATGCTGGATCGCATCGTGATGTTGATGGAAGGTATACAGGAAGTTTCGAACGCCATCGCCCACGACCTGCGCACCCCCATTACCCGGGCGCGCAACCGGCTGGAGGAATCCACCCGATCCCTGTCCGATACGGAAACGATGCGCGCCGACATCGAACGCGCCATCATGGATCTCGACGACATCACCGCCGTTTTCCAGGCGCTGATGCGCATCAACGAAATTCAGAGCGGCGCGCGGCGTGCCGCGTTCGCACGCACCAACCTGACGCCGGTTCTATTGGACATGGCCGAAACCTACGAAGCCGTCGCCGAGGAACGCGAAGTCAAGGTCGTTACCGATCTGCCGTCGGTCATGCCGTTCATCGGGGACCGCAATCTTGTCGCGCAGGCGGTTGCCAATATGCTGGACAACGCCGTCAAGTTCACACCATCCGGCACGACAGTCACCCTGAGCGCGCAGATAAAGAACGGCCGGATCTCGATCAGCGTCCAGGATCAGGGTAAAGGCATCGCCCCCGAGGATCGCCCGCGGGCAACATCGCGCTTCTGGCGTGCCGAAGCGGCACGCCACACCCCCGGCTCGGGGCTGGGACTGGCGCTGGTCGAAGCTGTCGCCGCATTACACAACGGCACGCTGGAACTGGGCGACGCCAATCCAGGCCTGTGTGCGACCCTGCAATTTCCGGCGCGCCCGTAAAAAACATATACCGAGCACCTTCCGTATACTGTTCATTACAGAAGTTCCTACAGGAACTTCATACTATGTCAGTATACATTGTGATATAGGGTGGGGGCATACAAGGAGCAGATATTGTGCTCGTCGTTCATTCCTTTTGGGTTGTTATGGCCTTCTCCCTGACGCTGATCTCCATTGCGGCAGGCGAAACGGCTTCTCCCCCGACAGCGAGCAGCGTTACCACGGACTCGTCGGCCTATTGTCTGGAACTGTCGCGCCGCATCGCCGAGCGCGAGCCGGATCCGGCAACGCTGGCCGGCCGGCTGGCCAAAGACGGCCGCGGTCTCTGTCAGGACGGACACACCCGCTCGGGGATCACTCTGCTGCGCCGGGCATTGATCCTGCGCGCCAACATCCAGATGCAGCCAGAATAGCAACGGCGCGCATTCCTGCGCGGATCTTCCGACATTTTAAGGGCAGATCGTGATCAGGCGGCATCACCCGGTCACGTGGCGAGGCGCAGCAGACAAAGAACCAGAGCAAGGTAATCCGCGATTACACCCCCGTGTATCCCGCCAGTTCCGCTCTTTGCGGAACCACCGGGATATCTCTCGGGTGTTCAGCGCCCGGTCATGATCCTGTCGACCAGTTGGCGCACCGTCGGGATGAAACCGTTCGCATAAAACGGATCGCGGCCGAAGCGATAGGCATTGTGCCCGCTGAACATCAGATTGTTTTCCACCGCACCTTCATGCGCGATGTCCTGCAGCGTCTTCTGGATGCAGAAGCTCCGTGGGTCCGCTTTCTTCCCGCTGGAGAAATCGTCCGAATGCGTCGACCAGTTCGAGAACCGGCACTGCGACAGGCACCCCATACAATTGGTTTGATCTGCCAGAATCTCGTTCGCCTTCTCGGGCGTCACAAAGATCAGTGTGTTGTCGGGCGTGCGCATCGCGTCGGTGAAACCGGCTGCTTCCCAGGCTTGCGCCCGTTCCAGTTCGATGGGCGTCAGATACACGGGGCGCTTGCGCGGGCCGACACCATAGACGGCCGTGTGCTCGCCCACTTCCTCGGTGGTGAACGCCACCTGACGGTCGTTGCGATCGCGCAGTTCCTGCAGGAATGCATTGTTCACCGCCGACGAATAGAACCCCGTCGGGCTGAAATGATTCAGGAACACGTCGCCTTCTTTCAGCGTCAGCAGGCGTTTCTTCCACGCATCGCCGATCGGGCTTTCCTGGGTCAGCAGCGGACGCGTGCCGAACTGGAAAGCCACCGGACCGATCTCGGGGTTGTCGAGCCAGTGTTCCCATTCCTCGAGCCACCAGACCCCGCCCGCCATGATGATGGGGATGTCGTTCAGGCCGAAACCGTTCATCACCTTGCGTAGCGCGGCGACGCGCGGGTACGGATCTTCGGGGCTGGCCGGATCTTCGCTGTTCGACAGGCCGTTATGCCCGCCCGCCAGCCACGGGTCTTCATAGACCACGCCGCCCAGCAGTTGCGGCGCCTTGTTGTAGCTGCGCTTCCACAGCGCACTGAACGCCCGGCCCGACGAGACGATCGGATAGTAATAGACCCCGTAATCCGCCGCGATCTCCGACAACCGGTACGGCATGCCGGCGCCGCACGTGATGCCGTGCACCAGCCCTTTGGTCTCGTCCAGAATACCGCGGATCACCGCTTCCGCGCCGCCCATCTCCCAGAGGATGTTGGCGTGGATGCGCCCCTTGCCGCCCGCCAGATCCCAGGCGCGTTTCGCCTGCGTGATGCCGCCCTTGATCGAATATCCGATCAGTTCGGCATGACGCTCGCGGCGCGTCGTGCCGCGATAGATCTGTGGAATCGTATGCCCCTGCTCGTCGAACGAATCGGCGTTCACGGCGCTGAACGTGCCGACCCCGCCTGCCGCCGCCCAATGTCCGGCCGAAACGCCCGTGGAAACCGAAACGCCCTTGCCGCCTTCGACAACAGGCAGGACTTCCACACCACCCATGCGGACCGGATTGATCGTCTTCATCGGCACATGTCTCCTTTATCGTGGGAGGCGGCGCGGCGCGTCAGCGCCGCACCCTGCTCCTGTGCCGTTACGAACCCGTGTTCGGCGCGGGCGCATCGTCGTTGCCGCGCTTGCCGCCCTTGGGTCCAACCTTGTCGGAGATGTCTTCGCCCGTGGTCTGATCGACCACGCGCATCGACAGCTTCACCTTGCCGCGATCGTCGAAGCCCAGCATCTTCACCTTCACGGTGTCGCCCTGGTTCACGACATCGGTCGTCTTGTTGACGCGACCCGGTGCCAGTTCGCTGATGTGCACCAGCCCATCGCGCGAACCGAGGAAGTTTACGAACGCGCCGAAATCGGCCGTCTTCACCACCTTGCCGGTGTAGATCACGCCAACCTCCGGCTCCGCCACGATGCCGCGGATCCAGTCGATCGCCTTCTGCGCCTTTTCACTGTCGTTCGAGGCGATCTTGATCGTGCCGTCGTCCTCGATGTCGACCTTGCAACCGGTCTGCTCGACGATCTCGCGGATCACCTTGCCGCCGGTGCCGATCACTTCGCGGATCTTCTCCTTCGGCACGTTGATCACCGTGATGCGCGGCGCGGTGGCCGCCACATCGGTGCGCGCGCCGGTGATCGCCTTGGCCATCTCGCCCAGGATGTGCATGCGCCCATCCTTCGCCTGGGCCAGCGCGATCTTCATGATCTCGGGCGTGATCGAGGTGATCTTGATGTCCATCTGCAGGCTGGTGATGCCCGCTTCGGTGCCCGCCACCTTGAAGTCCATGTCGCCCAGGTGATCCTCGTCGCCCAGGATGTCGGACAGCACGGCGAAGCCCTTGTCTTCCTTGATCAGCCCCATGGCGATCCCCGCCACCGGGCGCTTTAACGGCACGCCCGCATCCATCAGCGCCAGCGACGTGCCGCACACGGTCGCCATCGAGGATGAACCGTTGCTTTCGGTGATCTCGGACACCACGCGCAGCGTGTACGGGAACTTTTCCTTCTCGGGCAGAACCGGATGCACCGCGCGCCAGGCCAGCTTGCCGTGGCCGATCTCGCGCCGGCCCGGCGAGCCCATGCGGCCGGCTTCACCCACCGAATACGGGGGGAAGTTGTAATGCAGCATGAAGTGCTCGCGGTATTCGCCTTCCAGCGCGTCGATGATCTGTTCGTCCTGGCCGGTGCCCAGCGTGGCGACACAGAACGCCTGCGTTTCACCGCGCGTGAACAGCGCCGAGCCATGTGCGCGCGGCAGCACGCCCACTTCGCCGAGGATCGGACGCACGGTCTTGGTGTCGCGGCCGTCGATGCGCATGCCGGTATCCAGAATCGCGTTACGCACGATGTCGGCTTCCAGATCCTTGAACAGGCCCTTCGCCTTGTCGGCCTCCAGCCCTTCGGCGGCCAGCGCCTCGGCCGCTGTCTTCTTCGCCGCGTCGATCTTCTCGTAGCGCGCCTGCTTGACCTTTTCCTTGTAGGCTTCGGCCAGCGATGCGCGCGCCAGCGCATCGACACGCGCCTTCAGCGCCGCCTCCTCGGCCGAAGGTTCCGGCAGCGCCCAGGGTTCCTTCGCCGCATGCTCGGCCAGTTCGATGATCGCCTGGATCACCGGCTGGAACGACTGGTGCGCAAACACCACGGCGTTCAGCATGTCCTCTTCGGACAGTTCCTCGGCTTCCGATTCGACCATCAGCACGCCTTCCGCCGTGCCGGCGACCGCCAGATCCAGCGTCGAGGTCTTCTGCTGTTCCAGCGTCGGGTTCAGCACCAGCTGGCCGTCGACGCGGCCAACGCGCGCCGCGCCCACCGGGCCGAAGAACGGAATGCCCGACAGCGTTAGCGCCGCCGAACAGCCGATCATCGCGACGATATCGGGATCGTTCTCCATGTCGTGGCTCAGCACGGTGGCGATCACCTGCACCTCGTTGCGGAACCCGTCGGGGAACAGCGGGCGGATCGGACGGTCGATCAGGCGCGAAACCAGCGTTTCCTTTTCCGACGGCCGCCCTTCACGCTTGAAGAAGCCGCCCGGGATCTTGCCGGCGGCAAACGTCTTTTCCTGGTAATTCACGGTCAGGGGGAAGAAATCCTGCCCCGGCTTGGTGGTCTTGGCGCCGACGGCGGTACACAGCACGATGGTGTCGCCATAGCGCACCATCACCGCGCCGTCGGCCTGACGGGCGACCTTGCCGGTTTCGAGCGACAGCGTGCGACCGCCCCACTGGATTTCCTTGCGGAAGAAATTTTCAAACATCGTTTCGTTCGTCTTTCATCAGACCCGCGCCGGTGTTGGACGAAAGAACGTGTCTGGCGCTTCCGCGTTGCGGAAATCGGCGCCTCGGGTCAGGCGGAGCATGCCCCGCCTGACCTGAAACGCCGCACTGTCCCCGCCGGCCGGCCCCCGAAGGTGCGCGAACACAGGCAAGAAAGCGTCAGGCCGTATCCTGTCGTCCCGCGCCGGGCGCGGGATGGCGGGTCACCCCGCCGGTTGGTGGTTCCGGGCGTATAAAGCACCAGGGACGCAGGCACCATATGGTCCCTGCGTCCCCGCATGTCTATGCCCGTCTCATCAGCGCCGCAGATTGAGGCGTTTGATCAGCGCGTCATAACGGCCGAAATTCTTCGCCTTCAGGTAATCCAGCAGACGGCGGCGCTGGCCGACCAGCATCAGCAGACCGCGACGGCTGTGGAAGTCCTTCGCGTGTTCCTTCAGATGCCCGGTCAGGTTGGAAATCCGTTCCGACATCAGGGCGACCTGAACTTCAGGGCTGCCCGTGTCGCCCGGCTTGGTTGCGTATTCGGCGATCAGCGCCGCGCGGCGTTCCGCAGTGATCGACATCGGTTCTCTCCATGAAAGCCGGACCTTCGGGCCTGCGGCAGTTGTGAACGTCGCGTCCGGTTTCCGGCCTTCACAGAAGGCGTTCGGGTTTCATCAGGCCGTCTTCCAGCCTGCACAGCCCCAGTACGCGGCTCCCCGCCATGGCGCGCACGATACCCCCTGCGGGGTCGGCGGCGTCCGGAATCCGGCCCATCATGTCGACCAGCGAAAGCTGGTTGCCATGGTAGAGCCGGGTGGCCTCGGCCTCGGTCAGGGCCAGCGCCGGGATGTCGGCCAGCGCGGTCGCGACCGGAAGCAGAAGGTCCGGGGAAGCGGGCTCCATATGGTCCGTCCGGACCAGCCTGTCCAGCGGAATCGCGTTCTCGACGGTAAAAGGCCCGACGCGCAGGCGACGCAGCGCGGTAATATGCCCCACCGAGCCGCAGGCCGCCGCCAGATCGCGCGCCAGGCTGCGCATGTAGACGCCCTTGCCGGACTGCACCTCGAACACCGCGGTATCGGCATCCGGCCGCGCGATCAGCTCGAACCGGTCGACCCGGGCCGGACGCGGCGCCAGCACCGGTGCCTCGCCCTCGCGCGCCAGATCGTAGGAACGCTGGCCGGCCACCTTGATGGCGGAGTAGACCGGCGGGACCTGCATGATGTCGCCGCGAAAAGCAGGCAGCGCCGCCTCAATCGTTGCATTATCGGGGCGGGCGGCGGAGGTGGCGATGGTCTTGCCGTCGGCGTCGTCGGTGTCGCGTGCCTCGCCGAAGCGCAAGGTAAAATGATACAGTTTCGTGCCGTCCATCACATAAGGCACGGTCTTGGTCGCCGCCCCGAACGCGACCGGCAGCACCCCGGTGGCCAGCGGGTCGAGCGTGCCGCCATGTCCGGCCTTCTGCGCATCGAAGGCGCGTCGCACCCGGTTGACCACATCGGTCGAGCCGATCCCGCTGGGCTTGTCGACGATCAGCCAGCCATCGATAGGGGTGCCGCGACGACGACGCATAGGGCGGTAATCCTTGGAAAACTTGTACGAAGCGGCGCTTGTGACGGGGCGCGGGGCGGCTGTCTAGAGGGCACTACAGTAACGCCCAACGAACGGTATAAAAATACCAACATGTTCAGCTATGTCGACAATTTGTGCATGAGCCACATGTCGTGTTAAAAAAATCCGATTTCTTTAACATGAGCGTGGGTGATGCTTAAACCGACCTATCATCTTCCCCCACTACCACCGCCGGGTAAGCTCGAAAGTGAAGCTGTGCTACGCGCCACAATGAGCGCCGTTCAACAACTGGCCGAGGTCAAGGGGCGGGCGCCCGTTATTCCGAACCAGGGAATTCTGATCGATACACTGGCGCTTCAGGAAGCGCTCGCCAGTTCGGAAATCGAGAACATCATCACGACGCAGGATGAGATGTTCAAAGCCGACATCTTTTCCGACGGCCCGATATCGCCTGCCTCCAAGGAAGTTGCCCTTTATGGCAAGGCGCTGAGGCACGGTTGGGAACGTATGCGTCAATCGGGACAGCTACTGACCAACAATATCATTATCGAGATGTTTCAGTCCCTGAAAAGAACGCAAGGCGGATTTCGGGAAACGTCAGGAACGGCGCTCAGAAACGAAGCAAGCGGAGAAATCGTCTACGTGCCGCCACAGAGCAAAGACGAGATTATCGCATACATGACCACACTCGAGCGCTTCATCAACGATGAAACGGTAAGTTCTCTTCATCCACTTGTGAAAATGGCGCTTATCCATCACCAGTTTGAGAGCATTCATCCGTTCCCTGACGGAAATGGACGTATCGGACGTATCGTCAATGTCCTTTATCTGACTCGCACCGGTTTGCTGGAAATCCCGATTCTCTATCTGAGCCGATACATCACAGCGCATAAAGCCGATTACTATCGATTGCTGCAAGCTGTGCGTGATGAGGGAGTCTGGGAAGAATGGATCCTCTATATGCTGCGTGCGGTTGAAGAAACATCGCGGCAAACCTTGGAGCTGATCGAAGGGATCAGATATCTAATGGCCGATTATAAGCACCGTATCCGGAAAGAGTTACCGAGAATCTATACGCAGGATCTGCTCAACAATCTGTTTCGACACCCTTATACTCGTATCGAGTTCCTGCAAAAAGAAACCGGTAAATCACGGCAAACCGCAGCAAATTATCTTGAAACCCTGGCACAGAGTGGCTTTGTTGAAAAACACACTCATGGGAAACACAATTATTATATCAACAAACCACTGATTAGCCTTTTTTTGCGTACGTCCACAAAATCACGCTGATTTTCGAAGTCTTTTCTGACACCTTCAATCCGCTCTTCTCTCACTTTCTCAAAAACACAAAACCGGGGAAAACCCCCGGCTTTGCTTTGCTACCACTGGAAACCACGCCTCACTTGGCCGGCTGCAGGTCCTTCGCCCAGTCGTGCGGGTGGACCAGACCGTCGTCGTGGTCCGCATCGCCGCCGCCCTTGCCGTCGTGGAACTGCGCGGCTTCGGTGCTGTGCGCCATCGCCGTGGTCGAGGCCTGGCCGCCCGAGGCCGCCGTGGCCACCGCGTCGAAATAGCCCACGCCCACTTCGCGCTGGTGGCGCACCGCGGTGAAGCCCTCGGCTTCGGCGGCGAATTCGGCCTGCTGCAGTTCGCTGTAAGCGCCCATGCCGCGATCCTTGTAGCCGCGCGCCAGATTGAACATCGACAGGTTCAGGCTGTGGAAACCGGCCAGCGTGACGAACTGGAACTTGTAGCCCATCGCCGCGATTTCGCGCTGGAATTTGGCGGCCTGCTCGACGCCCATCTTGCGCTGCCAGTTGAACGACGGCGAACAGTTATAGGCCAGCATCTTGCCCGGGAACTGCTTGTGGATCGCCTCGGCGAATTCGCGCGCGTCGTTCAGGTCCGGGTCGCTGGTTTCCCACCACAGCAGGTCGGCATACGGCGCATAGGCCAGGCTGCGCGCGATCGCATAGGCCTTGCCCATGCCTTCCTTGATGCGGAAGAAACCCTCGGGGGTACGTTCACCGCTCAGGAACGGATGGTCGCGTTCGTCGACGTCGCTGGTCAGCAGCTGCGCGCTCTCGGCGTCGGTGCGGCACAGCAGCACGGTCGAGGTGCCTTCCACGTCGGCCGCCAGACGCGCCGCGTTCAGCGTGCGGATGTGCTGGCTGATCGGCACCAGAACCTTGCCGCCCAGATGGCCGCACTTCTTTTCCGACGACAGCTGGTCTTCGAAGTGCACCGCCGCCGCGCCCGCGTCGATCATCGAACGCATCAGTTCGTAGACGTTCAGCGCGCCACCGAAACCGGCCTCGGCGTCGGCGATGATCGGCGCCATCCAATAGGTCGGGTCACCCTTGCCTTCCTGCTGGGCGATCTGGTCGCACCGGCGCAGCGCGGCGTTGATGCGCTTGACCACCATCGGCACCGAATTCACCGGATACAGCGACTGGTCGGGATACATTTCGCCCGACAGGTTGGCGTCCGCCGCCACCTGCCAACCGGACAGATAGATCGCCTTCAGCCCCGCCTTGACCTGCTGCACGGCCTGCAGGCCGGTCAGCGCCCCCAGCGTGTTCACGAAGGGTTCGTTCTTCAGCAGCTGCCACAGGCGGCGCGCGCCCATTTCGGCCAGCGTGTGCTGGATGCGGAAGCTGCCGCTCAGCTTGGCGACATCTTCGGGGGTATAATCGCGGACGATGCCGGCATAACGGTCGGGCGCAACGCCGCCTTCGCGAAGGCCATCGGGGCTGCGCAGGAAAGAGGGACGATGGTGCATGGACGGCTCCTATTTTGGTCAGAACGATGTGCAGATTTGCTGCACTGCCGCATGCAGATTTACATATTTTTGCCGTTGATCCAGCCCAAATCAGCAATTATGTTAGTAAGCGCGTGTTGGTTTTGACAAAAAATTCTCCAGATTTGTAAAGTCTGTAAAGATGAGTCCCCCAAAACCCTTTATTGGCCGCACCTTACGTCGCCTGCGCAAAGAACAGAACCTCAGCCAGCAGGCACTGGCCAGCAAGCTGGGCATTTCCGCCAGCTATCTGAATCTGATCGAACACGACCAGCGTGCGGTAACCGCATCCCTGCTGCTGAAGCTGGCACGGCTGTTCCAGGTCGACCTGACCACCCTGGCCGGCGGTTCGACCCGCGAGACCGAAGCCGCCCTGCGCGAAGCTTTCGCCGACCCGCTGCTCGCCTCGGACCCGGTCTCCACCGACGAGGTCGCGGCCCTGGTCGATGCCGCGCCCAACGCGGCGCGCGCCATCCTGTCGCTGCATCGTGCCTGGCTGGTGGCGCGCGACGATTCCAGCGGCATCACCCTGCCCAGCGGGCGGCGCATCCTGCTGCCGTCCGAAGAAGCCCGCGATGCGTTCCATGCCCGCGCCAACCATTTTCCGGCGCTGGAGGCGGTGGCGGACCGGCTCCGACAGGTGCTGCCCGCCCCGCACGGACAGATCGAGGCCGCCATCCACGCCCGCCTGCGCGAACAGCACGGCGTGCAGGTGCAGATCAGCCAGAGCACCGAAACCCAGCGCCGCTACGTCCCGGACACGCGCCAATTGCATCTCTCGCAGTCACTGCCGCGCGAGAGCCGCAAGTTTCACATGGCGCTGATGCTGCTGCTGCTGGAAGCGCGCGACGCGGTCGACGCCGAGGTAGCGTCCCTCACCCCCAGCACCCCGGAAGCCGCGGCGCTGCTGCTGGCCGGGCTGCTCAACTACACCGCGGCGGCGGTGCTGATGCCGTACGACGCCTATCTGAACGCTGCACGCACGCTGCGTTACGACGTCGACATCCTGGCCGCGCAGTTCGGCGTGTCGTTCGAGCAGGCGTGTCACCGACTGGCGACGCTGAATCGCACCGACAGCCGCGGCGTGCCGTTCTTCTTCCTGCGCACCGACGCGGCCGGCAATGTGACCAAGCGGTTTTCCGCCGCCGGGTTCCCGTTCGCGCGGCATGGCGGTTCGTGCCCGCGCTTCGTGCCGCATCAGGCGTTCTCCGCCCCGGGCCAGGTGCGCGTGCAATATGCGCGCCTGCCCGACGGCGCGACCTTCTTCTGTTTCGCCAAGGCATTCATCCGCCCCGGCGGCCCGTGGCCGGAACCCCCGCTGCTCTACGCGGTGGCGATGGGGTGTGATGCCACGCATGCCGATTCGCTGGTCTATGCCGACAGCCTGGCGCTGCCGGCGGGCTGCATCGACATCGGCCTGTCGTGCCGCCTGTGCGACCGCCCGAACTGCCACAACCGCGCCTTCGCGCCGGTCGCCCACAAACTGAACCTGAACCCGGACGTGCGCGGCAAATCGGCCTATGCGTTCTGACCCCGCCGCCGGATCGGAGCAGATCGTGATCGGGCGGCATCACCCGCTCGCGTGAAGAGGCTCAGCAGACAAAAGCCGAGAGCATTTCCCGTCAACCAGAGTGAACGGAAAATGCTCTGGAAATGGCATCGCCATGGGCATCGGCTGTCTGGTCGGTGAAGACCTGCTACCCGGACGGCTGATAAAGCCGATCGACTCACCTACCGCAGCCGCTGGACGTTCAACCTGATCGACCACGACACAAGCGCGAGCGATTCACGGTTGCACGCCTTTTCCGGGTTCATGCGCACAGAAGCCGGACAGACATGATCTACCCGCGCGCCAGGCCCGCCAGCGCCGGATACTGCGCCAGCATCTTGCGCCGGCGGCGCTGCACCAGCGTATAGGACAGCTTGGCCGCCCAGCCCGACAGCCGGCCGTGCGGGTTCAGCCCGACCACCTTGAACAGCATCGCCACCGCGCGCGCGATATGGTGCTGGCGGTAAACCCCGGTCGCGCCGATCAGATACGCCGCCGTGCACTGGCCGTGATTGAACTTTTCAGCCGGGTCGAGATTGCCGCAGTGATACGCGAACGCCAGTTCGTCGTCCTCGCTCTCGCCCACCCGGCCCACCGCGATGCGCAGCCGCTGCCAGAACGACAGTTTTTCGCGCGCCAGATAGCGGCGCATGTGGTCGTAGAACAGCTTGAAGTGCCGGTACTCGTCGGCGGCGATCTGCTTGCAAATCGCCTTCAGCACCGGCTCGTCGGTGCTTTCGGCCAGCGCCGTGTAATAGCTCGACGTGCCGGTTTCCACCATACAGCGCGCGATCAGCTCGCCGGTCAGCGACCCGCGGATCGACGTGTCCGCATTGACGTCGACCTTGTACCCTTCGCGATAACGCTCGAATGCTTCAACGAAGTTCCAGGACGGGTCGGCCAGCATCGCCCACTTGCCCAGCGCGTCGCCGTGCTGGGTTTCCTCGATCGACCAGTGTCCGGCAGCCCGGCAGAAATCCGGGTCTTCGCGGAACACGCCGCACAAATAGCTCGTGTAATCGGCTGCATTGCGTTCGACCATCGCGGCAGCTTTGACCAATGGAATAATCTTCGGGTCGACCCGGGCGGGATCGAATTGATCCCAGTTCATGTCCTCAATTTTCCAGTGTTTCATGGAATCTCAATACTCTTTTGTTGATCCGCATGCCGCTAAAAAGAGCGCGAACAATTTATTCTATCATACAACCACAAATACGTGGCACACGCAAAAACGCCCGCGAATCGCGGGCGCTTCGTATCGATCGCGTTTTCACACGGGATCAGGCGATCTGGGCGACCGCCTTCATCGCACGCGCCGACTGCAGCTTCGCCAGCGCCGCCTCGATCACTTCGGGTGCCGCCAGCGCCGCTTCGGCATAGGCGGCTTCGGCCGCCGCGACGCGCTTGTCGGCCTCGGCCCGGCTGACCTCGGCCACCGGCACGGCCTCGTCCGCCAGCACGGTGCAACGTTCGGGCGACACTTCGGCAAACCCGCCCGCCACGAACAGACGGTCGGTCACCTGCCCGTCGTCGTGAATGGCGATCACGCCGCCCTGCAACGTCACGATCATCGGCGCGTGACCGGCCAGCACGCCCATTTCCCCTTCGGCCGCCGGGATGACGGCCATGTCAACTTCGCGCGAAAGCAGCAATTTTTCAGGCGAAACGATCTCCAGGCGCGTCTTTCCCATGATAACCTCAGGCTGCCTGCTTCAGGGTTTCGGCCTTCTGCACGGCTTCCTCGATCGAACCGACCATATAGAACGCCGCTTCCGGCAGATGGTCGTATTCGCCGGCGCAGATCGCCTTGAACGACTTGATGGTATCCTTCAGTTCCACGAACGCGCCGGGCTGGCCGGTGAACACTTCGGCCACATGGAACGGCTGCGACAGGAAGCGCTGGATCTTGCGGGCCCGCGCCACGATCAGCTTGTCGTCTTCCGACAGTTCGTCCATGCCCAGAATGGCGATGATGTCCTGCAACGACTTGTAGGTCTGCAGGATGCGCTGCACGTCGCGCGCCACCAGATAATGTTCGTCGCCGACGATGCGCGGGTCCAGCGCGCGCGAGGTCGAGTCCAGCGGGTCCACCGCCGGATAGATGCCGATCTCGGTCAGCGCGCGGCTCAGCACGGTGGTGGCGTCCAGATGCGCGAACGAGGTCGCCGGCGCCGGGTCGGTCAGGTCGTCGGCGGGCACGTAAATCGCCTGCACCGAGGTGATCGAGCCCTTCTTGGTCGAGGTGATGCGTTCCTGCAGCGTGCCCATGTCGGTGGCCAGCGTCGGCTGATAGCCCACCGCCGAGGGAATGCGCCCGAGCAGCGCCGACACCTCGGCGCCCGCCTGCGTGAAGCGGAAGATGTTGTCGACGAAGAACAGCACGTCCTGGCCTTCCTCGTCGCGGAAGTATTCGGCGACCGACAGGCCCGACAGCGCGACGCGCGCGCGCGCACCCGGCGGTTCGTTCATCTGCCCATAGACCAGCGCCACTTTCGAGCCCGGGCCATCGGTCTTGATGACGTTCGATTCGATCATTTCGTGATACAGGTCGTTGCCTTCACGGGTGCGTTCACCGACGCCCGCGAACACGGAATAACCGCCGTGCTTCTTCGCGACGTTGTTGATCAGCTCCATGATGGTCACCGTCTTGCCGACGCCGGCGCCGCCGAACAGGCCGATCTTGCCGCCCTTCAGATACGGGGCCAGCAGATCCACCACCTTGATGCCGGTGACGAGAATCTCGGCCGAGGTCGCCTGTTCTTCGAAGCTCGGCGCCTCGCGGTGAATCGCGTAGCGTTTCTTCGCATCCACCGGGCCGCGTTCGTCGATCGGTTCGCCGATCACGTTGATGATGCGGCCCAGCGTTTCCGGCCCGACCGGGACCGAGATCATCTCGCCGGTATCGACCACTTCCGCGCCGCGCACCAGACCGTCGGTGCTGTCCATGGCGATGCAGCGCACCGTGCGCTCGCCCAGTTCCTGCGCGACTTCCAGCACCAGGGTCCGTTCCCCGACCTTGGTGGTGAGCGCGTTCAGAATGAACGGCAGCTCGCCTTCGAACTGGGCGTCCACGACTGCACCCAGCACCTGGGTGATCCGGCCGACGTTGTTCTTCGCCATCGTGTTGCTCCGCTCGTCCTGTTACTAAACCGCCTCGGCGCCCGAGATGATTTCAATGAGTTCTTTGGTGATGTTCGCCTGACGGGTCCGGTTATAGACCAGCGTCAGCCGGTTGATCATGTCGCCCGCGTTGCGGGTGGCATTGTCCATGGCGGTCATCCGCGCGCCATGTTCCCCCGCGATGCTTTCCAGCATGGCGCTGAAAATCTGCACCGCCAGGTTGCGCGGCAGCAGCGTCGCCAGAATATCGTGTTCCGACGGCTCAAACTCGTACACGGCGCCGGATTCGGGCTTGTTCTCGTTCGCCGGCAATGGCGCGGGGATTAGCTGCTGGGTCGACGGCACCTGGCTGATCACGCTGGCAAAGCGGTTATAGATCAGCGTGCAGACGTCGAATTTACCATCGCCCACCGCTTCGATCATCTTGTCAGCGATCATCTGCGCATCGGCGAATTCAAACGTTTTCCTGCCCATGAAGCTGATATCGCCCACGAAACGGTCGGCGAATTCGCGGCGCAGGAAATCGCGCCCCTTGCGGCCGACCGCAAGGATCTTCACGGTTTTGCCCTCGGCTTCCAGACGGCGAATCTCGGCACGCGCAAAACGTCCCAACCCGCTGTTGAATGCCCCGGCCAGACCGCGGTCCGACGTGATCACCACAAGCAGATGCACTTTGTCGTCACCGGTGCCGACCAGCAGCTTCGGCGCACCGGGCATGCCCATAACGGCTTCGCCCAGCGAGATCAGCATCCGTTCCATCCGCTGCGCATAGGGCCGCGCCGCCTCGGCGCGCTGCTGCGCGCGCTTGAGCTTCGCCGCCGAGACCATCTTCATCGCGGAAGTGATCTTGCGGGTGGACTTCACGGAATTAATCCGGGTCCGAAGGTCCTTCAGGTTCGCCATATTGCACTCCTAACCGAACAGCCCCCGATCAGGAGAAAGTGGCGGTGAATTTGTCGAGGAACGCGACCAGCTTTTCCTCGGTTTCCTTCTTGATCTCGCGGTCGTTGCGGATCGCGGTCAGAATATCGCCTGCCGTCGAACGCATCGCCACCAGCATCGCGCCTTCGTACCTGGTCACCGCCGTCACCGGCAGGTTGTCCAGATAGCCGCGCGTGCCCGAGAAAATCGACACCACCTGTTCTTCCACCGGCATCGGGCTGTACTGGGACTGCTTCAGCAGTTCCGTCAGCCGCGCGCCGCGCGCCAGCAGCTTCTGGGTCGATGCATCCAGATCCGATGCGAACTGCGCGAACGCCGCCATTTCACGGTACTGCGCCAGCTCGCCCTTGATGCGGCCGGCCACCTGCTTCATCGCCTTGATCTGCGCCGCAGACCCGACGCGCGACACCGACAGGCCGACGTTGATGGCCGGGCGGATGCCTTTGAAGAACAGTTCGGTTTCGAGAAAGATCTGACCGTCGGTGATCGAGATCACGTTGGTCGGAATATAGGCCGACACGTCGCCGCCCTGGGTTTCGATGACCGGCAGCGCGGTCAGCGAACCGCTGCCGTGCTTTTCCGACATCTTCGCGGCGCGTTCCAGCAGGCGCGAGTGCAGATAGAACACGTCGCCCGGATACGCCTCGCGCCCCGGCGGACGGCGCAGCAGCAGCGACATCTGACGATAGGCGACCGCCTGCTTCGACAGATCGTCGTACACGATCACCGCATGCATGCCGTTGTCGCGGAAGAATTCACCCATCGCGCAGCCCGAATACGGAGCCAGGAACTGCATCGGCGCGGGTTCCGACGCGGTGGCGGCCACCACGATCGAGTATTCCATCGCGCCGTTTTCTTCCAGCGCCTTGACCAGCTGCGCCACCGTCGAACGCTTCTGGCCGACCGCGACATACACGCAGTACAGCTTCTTGTGTTCGTCGTCGCCAGCGGCGTCGTTCGAGACCTTCTGGTTGATGATGGTGTCCATCAGCACCGCCGACTTGCCGGTCTGACGGTCGCCGATCACCAGCTCGCGCTGACCGCGCCCGATCGGCACCAGCGAGTCGATCGCCTTCAGGCCGGTCTGCATCGGTTCATGCACACCCTTGCGCGGGATGATCCCCGGGGCCTTCACTTCCACCAGGCGCTTTTCGGTCGCGACGATCGGCCCCTTGCCGTCGATCGGGTTGCCCAGCGCGTCGACCACGCGGCCCAGCAGCCCCTTGCCGACCGGCACGTCGACGATCTCGCCGGTGCGGGCCACCACGTCGCCTTCGCGGATCTCCTTGTCGGAGCCGAAGATCACCACGCCGACATTGTCGGTTTCCAGGTTCAGCGCCATGCCCTTCAGGCCGGCACCCGGGAATTCGACCAGTTCACCCGCCATCACGTTGGCGAGGCCGAACACGCGGGCGATCCCGTCGCCCACGGACAGAACCTGACCGGTTTCCGCAACGTTCACATCGGAATCGAAATTCGCGATCTGCTGCTTGAGGATATCCGAGATCTCGGCAGGACGGATGTCCATCAGGCTGCTCCCTTCATGGCATACTGCAGGCGCTGCAGGCGCGAGCGAATACTGGTGTCGTACAGACGCGCCCCGATTCGCAGAACCATGCCGCCCAGCAGCGATGGGTCCACTTTTTCGGACAGGCGCACATTCGAATACCCGGCCTCGGTCAGGCGGGCGATGAGCTGGGTCCGCTGCACATCGGACAGCGGGTGCGCGGTTGCCACATCGGCCAGCAGAACCCCGCGGCGCGCGGCAAGAAGATCGGCGAACGCAACAACGATGCGCGGCAGAGCGGCCAGACGGCGGTTTGCCACCACCACCCCGACCAGATTGCGCACCGGCGCGGAAAATCCCTGCTTGTCCAGCACCGCCAGCACGGCGGCGCTCTGTGCCCTGGCGTCCAGAACCGGGCTTTCCACCACACGGCGGAAATCGGCCGAGGCCTGGATCAGCTTACCCAGCGATTCCATTTCGGACGCGATCTGATCGAGCTGCTTCAGATCCTCGGCATGGGAATACAATGCCGTGGCATAACGGTGCTCGACACCGCCGCTGCCGATCATGCTTACCGTCTGTGCAGTATCAGCCGCCAAGGTTCCGTCCCTATGCTTCTAAGTCCGCGTCCGCGGACACGCGAAATGGTGGCCCTGCCCCTGAAACAGCGGGCCGGCGAGGGCAGGTAGCATGGGGTCGCCCCGTGTGCAACACGCCTGTCGGGACAAACTGCATCTTCTCCCAAATTTCTGCACCCGGTTTCTGCTCTCGCTTTCTGGCGCCCGTTTTCTGCCCGCATCGAGGCCCCGTATCTAGATAAGTCCCTGCGGTACACGGCTGTTACGTTATGTTCGTATTCAAACCGTCCCGAGTGGCGCATGATCGTCCCCGGTCGGCACGACCGCCGCCAGCCATGAACGATCCTGGAACAAGTAAACCCGTATGCGTCTTCGACTGATACTCGCTTTGTTCGCCGTCATCGCCCTGCTGGGCGCCCTCTACGGAGCAGGCTGGTTCGGCCACTCCGGAACCACGGGAGCAACCCCCGGACAGACAGCGCCACCGCCGGTTCCCGTCATCACCGCGCCGGTATCGGTTGGCGACGTGCCGGTCGGGCTGCTCGCCAACGGCACCGTGCAGCCGGTTGCCACCGTCTCGGTCCGCACCCGCGTCGACGGGCAGATCGAGCGCGTGCATGTCGAGGAAGGCGCCGAGGTACGCGCGGGCGACGTGCTGTTCACGCTCGACACCAGCCAGAACCGCGCCATTCTGGCCCAGTTGCGGGCCAATCTGGAACGCGACCGCGCCCAGCTGGTGCAGGCCCAGGCCGACGCCGCGCGCTATGCCCAGCTGCTCAACACCGGCGCCGGGGCGCGCCAGCGCGCGGACCAGACCCGCGCCGAGGCGCTGGCGCTGGCCGCCACCGTCAAGGGCGACGAGGCGCAAATCGCCCAGACCCAACTCCAGATCGACTTCGCGACCATCCGCGCCGAGACCGACGGCCGTCTGGGCACGATCCCGCTCAAACAGGGCAATTACGTGCGGGTGGCGGAAAACACCGTGCTGGTCACCATCACCCGGATCAATCCGATCCAGGTGCAGTTCGCCATCCCCGAACGCTGGCTGCCCGACCTGCGCGCCGCCTATCTCGGCAACACCGCCCGCGTGCTGGTCCATACGCCCGACAGCCCCGCTGCCGCCATCGAAGGCCAGCTGATCTTCGTCGACAGCCAGGTCGACACCACCACCGGCACCATCACGTTGAAAGCGCAGTTCCAGAACGAGCATATCCGGCTGTGGCCCGGGCAGTACGTGAACGTCACCCTGATCCTGCGCATCGACCACAATGCGATCACCGTGCCGGTCGCCGCCGTGCAGACCGGCCAGACCGGCCAGCACGTCTATGTGCTGGGCGGCGACGGCAAGATCGCGCGGCGCCCCGTGCGCATGCTGCGTCTGGAGGGCGAGCGTGCGGTCATCGCTGGCGAACTGGCCGCCGGCGAGCGCGTGGTGGTCGAAGGCGCCCAGCGCCTGACCGACGGCGTGCGCGCCATCGACCGCGCCCAGCCGCAGGCGCAACCAGCGCAGGGAACCCCCGGATGACCCTCGCCGAACTCTGCATCCGCCGCCCGATCATGACCGGCCTGCTGTCGGTGGCGGCGATCGTCGCCGGGATCCTCGGCTATTTCCAGTTGCCGGTCGCCGCCGTGCCGCGCGTCGACTTCCCGACCATCGCCATCTACGCCACCCTGCCCGGCGCCAGCCCGGAAACCATGGCCAATTCGGTGGCGCTGCCGCTCGAGCGCGAACTGTCCACCATCGCCGGGATCGACGAGATGTCGTCGGTCAGCAGCCAGGGCAGCGCACAGATCACCATCCAGTTCGCGCTGAACCGCAACATCGACGCGGCGGCGCTCGACGTGCAGTCGGCCCTGTCGCGCGCCCAGCGCCGCCTGCCGGACGAAATGACCACCCCGCCGTCGTTCCGCAAATCCAACCCCGCCGACGCGCCGGTCATCCTGCTGACCCTGTCGGGCGGCGACGTGCCGCTGTCACGCCTGAACGACATCGCCAGCAGCGTGATCGGCCCCGAACTGTCGCGCATCCTCGGCGTCGCGCAGGTCGTCACGTACGGGGCACAGAAATTCGCCGTGCGCATCCGCCTCGACCCCGAGCGCATCGCCGCGCTCGGCCTCGGGTTCGACGAGGTCCAGAACGCCATCGCGCGCGCCAATTCCAACAGCCCGGTCGGTTCGCTCGACGGGTCGCGCCAGCAGCTGATCCTGCGCGCCAACGACCAGATGATGAACGCCGCCGAATTCCTCGACCTGGTGGTGGCCGGCAAGCCCGATGCGCCGGTCCGCCTGTCCGACGTGGCCTCCGTCGTCGATGCGGTCGAGAACAACCAGGTCGCCTCGTGGCGCGACGGCACGCGCGCGCTGATTCTGGCCGTGCAGCGCCAGCCCGACGGCAACACGGTGGAAGTGGTCAACGCCGTGCGCGCCGCCATCCCGCGCTTACAGCTCGCCCTGCCGCCCGGCGCGCAGATCGGCGTGATGCTGGACCGCTCGCTGTCGATTCGCGGCGCGGTGCACGACGTGCAGGAACACCTGGTGATCGCCATCGGGCTGGTCACCCTGGTGATCTTCCTGTTCCTGCGCCGCCTGCGCGCCACGCTGATCCCGACCATCGCCGTGCCGATCAGCCTGGCCGGCACCTTCGGGCTGATGTACGTGTTCGGCTACGGGCTCGACAACGTAACCCTGCTCGGGTTGACACTGGCCGTCGGGCTGGTGGTCGACGATGCCATCGTGATGCTCGAAGCCATCGTCCGCCATATCGAGGAAGGCATCCCCCCGCGCGAGGCCGCGCTACGCGGCGCGCGCGAGATCTCGTTCACCATCCTGTCGATCACTCTGTCGCTGGTTGCCGTGTTCCTGCCGATCCTGATGATGGGCGGGGTGGTCGGGCGGGTGTTCAACGCCTTTGCCGCCACCGTGTCGCTGGCGGTGATCGTGTCGTGCATCGTCTCGCTCACCCTCACGCCGCTGCTCGCCACGCTGCTGCCCGCGCACCAGAAGGCGTCATGGCTCGACAGCGTCCTCGAACGCGGTTTCCGCGCCGTCGAAAACAGCTACGCGCGCATGCTGGATTTTTCGCTGCGCCATCGCAGCGTCGTCTGGGCGGCGTTCTTCGGCTCGCTGGCGCTGGGGGCGTGGCTGACCGTCGCCATCCCCAAGGGCTTCTTCCCGATCGAGGACACCGGCCTGCTGTCGGTTTCCACCGAAGGGCCGCAGGACATCTCGTTCACCGCCATCTCGGAACGTCAGAACGCCGTGGCTGCCATCCTGCGCCGTTCGCCCTTCGTCGAAAGCGTGGTGTCGTCGACCGGCATCGCCGGGCCGACCACCGCGCTGAACCAGGGCCGCATGTTCGTGCAGCTGAAACCGCGGGACCAGCGCCCGCAGATCCAGCAGGTCATCCAGATCCTGCGCCGCGAGGTCGCCCAGAATCCCGGCCTGACGGTCTATATGCAGCCGATCCAGAACATCAGCTTCGGCGGGCGTTCGGCGCGCACCCTGTATCTGCACACGCTGCAAGGGCTGAACACCGCCGAGCTCTACACCTGGTCGGAACGTATCCGCCAGCGCCTGGCCGGGCTGCCCGAACTGCAGGACGTCAACACCGACCTGCAACTGAATTCACCGGTGCTGTCGATCAACGTCGACCGCGACCGCGCCGCCTCGCTCGGCGTGTCGGTCGATCAGGTACGCTCGACCCTGTATTCGGCGTTCGGCGCGCGCCAGATCTCGACCATCTATGCCACCGCCGACAGCTACGCCGTCATCCTGGAAGCCCTGCCCGACATGGCGCAGGACGAAACCGGGTTGACCCGCATCTATCTGCGCGCCTCGACCGGGCAACTGGTGCCGCTGTCGGCGATCGCCAGCATCACGCGCACCAACGGCCCCGTCACCATCAACCATCAGGGCCAGTTGCCCGCCGTGACCATCGGTTTCAACACCGCGCCCGGCGTATCGCTGGGCGAGGCCACCGCCGCGATCGACGCCGTCGAACGCGAGATGGGCGTGCCGCCCACCGTGGTCACCGGCTATACCGGCACCGCGAAAGTGTTCCAGCAGGCGCTTGCCGGACAGGGGCTGCTGCTGCTGGCCGCCGTGCTGATCGTCTATCTGGTGCTGGGCATCCTGTACGAAAGCCTGATCCACCCGCTGACCATCCTGTCCGGCCTGCCCGCCGCCGCGGTCGGCGCGCTGGCCACGCTGTGGCTGTTCGACCTCGACCTGTCGGTGATCGCCACCATCGGCGTGCTGCTGCTGATCGGGCTGGTCAAGAAGAACGCCATCATGGTGGTGGACGTGGCGCTCGCCCGCCAGCGCGAAGGCGTCGATCCGCTGACCGCGGTACGCGACGCCAGTCTGATCCGCTTCCGCCCGATCATGATGACCACGCTGGCCGCCGGCGCCGGCGCCATCCCCATCGCCATGGGCTGGGGCACCGCCGCCGAACTGCGCCAGCCGCTCGGCCTCGCCGTGGTCGGCGGGCTGGCCGTGTCGCAGGCGCTGACCCTGTTCGTCACCCCGGTGCTCTACCTGGCCTTCGACCGCCTCGCCCACACACTGACCCGCAAGCATCGCCTGCCCACCGCGGCCGAGTGAGGAAAGAATGGAGACGCTGTCCCCATGCCCCTGCCGGGGAGCGGCCCGCTCCCCGGACCCCGTGGTTACTTCAATTCGGACATGGCAACGGGGGCCGTATGCCCCCGTTGCCATGTCCGAACTCTGAAAAGTGCGCGCAGGTCCAGGAGGCCGTCGCCTCCTGGTGGGGGTTTGGGGGCAAAGCCCCCATCCTTACCGCCCGATCGCCGCGTGGGCCGCGAGGCAGGCCATGTCGGTCAGTTCGCTGACCGAGGCGTCCATCGGCACGATCTGCACGGGCCGCGACAGGCCGATCAGCAGCGGGCCGATGGTGGTGCCGCCGCCCAATTGCGGCACCAGACGGCTGGCGATGTGCGCAGCATGCAGCCCCGGCATCACCAGGATGTTGGCGGGGCCGGACAGACGGCAGAACGGGTACAGCGCGCGCAGTTCGGGGTTCAGCGCCACGTCGGCGGCCATTTCGCCGTCGTATTCGAAGTCCGGCTTGCGGGCATCGAGCAGTTTCACCGCCTCGCGCACGCTTTCCGAGATACCGCCGGCCGGGTCGCCGAAGGTCGAGAACGACAGGAACGCGACGCGCGGTTCGTGCCCCATGCGCCGCGCCGCGGCAGCCGATGCCACGGCGATAGCCGCCATGGCCTGGGCGTCCGGGCGTTCGTGGATCGCCGTGTCGGCGATGAACACCGTGCCGTTCGGCGTCAGCATCAGCGTCAGACCGAACAGTTCGCGGTTCGGTTCAGGGTCGATCACCGCCTGGATGCTGTCCAGCGTCACCGAGAAGCTGCGCGTCAGGCCCGAGACCATCGCATCGGCGTCGCCCAGCGCCACCATGCAGGCGGCGAAGATATTGCGGTCCTGATTGACCAGCCGCTGACAATCGCGCTGCAGGTGTCCCCTGCGCTGCAGACGTTCGTACAGGAAGTCCGCATAGCGCCGGTTCTGGCCCGACAGGCGCGCGTTATGGATCTCGATCCCGTCCACGCCGCCCAGCCCCAGCGCCGACAGCGTTTCCAGAACGCGGTTCTCGCGCCCGATCAGGACCGGCGTGCCGTAACCCGCGTTGCGGAATGCCACCGCGGCGCGCAGCACTTTTTCCTCTTCGCCTTCCGCGAACACCACGCGCTTGGGCTGGCTGCGCACGCGTTCGGAAATCGCATCGAGGGCCGAGGCGGTCGAATCCAGCCGCCCGACCAGCGTGCGCCGGTAGCGTTGCAGGTTGTCCAGCGGCTTGAGCGCCACGCCGCTTTCCATCGCCGCCTTCGCCACGGCGGGCGGAATACGGCTGATCAGCCGCGCGTCGAACGCATTGGGAATGATGTATTCCGGGCCGAAGGTCAGCCGGTGGCCGCCGCCGCCCGCCGTCGAGATCTCGTCGGGCACGTCCTCGCGCGCCAGCATCGCCAGCGCCTCGGCCGCGGCGATCTTCATCGCCTCGTTGATCGTGCTGGCGCGCACGTCCAGCGCGCCGCGGAAGATATAGGGAAAGCACAGCACGTTGTTGATCTGGTTCGGGTAATCCGAACGCCCGGTGGCGATGATCACGTCGTTGCGCACCGCCAGCGCCTCTTCCGGGGTGATCTCGGGGTCCGGGTTGGCCATCGCGAAGACGATCGGGCGCGCCGCCATCGAGCGCAGCATGTCGGCGGTCAGTGCGCCTTTCGCCGACAGGCCGAAGAACACATCGGCACCGACCAGCGCTTCGGCCAGCGTACGCGCCTTGGTGTCGATGGCGTGCGCGGACTTCCACTGGTTCATGCCCTCGGCGCGGCCCTTGTACAGAACCCCCTTGGTGTCGGCCATGGTCACGTTTTCATGCCGCACGCCCATCGCCTTGGCCAGCTCGACGCAGGCGATGGCCGCCGACCCGGCCCCGTTCACCACCACCTTGATATCGGACAGCGCCCGCCCGGTCAGATGACACGCATTCAGCAGCCCGGCCGCCGCGACGATCGCGGTGCCGTGCTGGTCGTCGTGAAAGACCGGAATGTCCATCAGTTCGCGCAGGCGCTGTTCGATCACGAAACATTCCGGCGCCTTGATGTCTTCCAGATTGATGCCGCCGAAGCTCGGCCCCAGATAGCGCACGGCGTTGACGAACGCATCGACGTCCTCGGTGTCGATGCACAGGTCGAAGCTGTCGACGTCGGCGAAGCGCTTGAACAGCGCGGACTTGCCCTCCATCACCGGCTTGGCGCCCAGCGGGCCGAGATTGCCCAGCCCCAGCACCGCCGTGCCGTTCGAAATCACCGCCACCATGTTGCCCTTGGCGGTGTAGTCGTAGGCCAGCGACGGGTTGCGATGGATGTGCAGACACGGTTCGGCAACGCCCGGCGAATAGGCGAGGCTGAGGTCGCGCGCTGTCGCCAGCGGCTTGGTCAGGTGCACAGCCAGTTTGCCCGGCCGCCCCCCTGCGTGCAGTTCCAGCGCTTCTTCCGCCGTGATCCGGGCCGTACGGGTTTCCATGATGCCATCCGTTTGCTTACTCATCGCGGCCAGTATAACCGCGAGAACCGTCACCGGCGAAACCCCCGTTCTGCGCAGTTGCGCCATGTCCGTGCCGTCACCGGAATCTGTTGCGGTAATCGCCCCCTCCCCCCGGACCCGGGCCGGTCGGGGGCTGGATTCACGGCAGGCGCCGGTTTACTCAGTCATCCATGACGATTCCGCCCGCCGCCGGCGCCTCGCCCGCCATGCAAGCCTGGTTTGCCGCGAAAGCCGCGCATCCGGACGCGCTGGTGTTCTTTCGCATGGGCGACTTTTACGAACTGTTCTTTGCCGACGCCGAAGCGGCAGCGGCGGCGCTCGACATCGCGCTGACCCAGCGCGGCGAGCATGCCGGCGCGCCGATTCCAATGTGTGGCGTGCCGGCCCATAGCGCCGAGCTGTATCTGGCGCGGCTGATCCGGCGCGGCTTTCGCGTCGCGGTGACCGAACAGCTCGAAACACCGGCCGAGGCCAAGGCGCGCAAGGCGCCGATCCGGCGCGAGGTGGTGCGGCTGGTCACCCCCGGCACGCTGGTCGAGGACGCCCTGCTCGACAGCGCACGCCCCAACCTGCTGGCCGCCTTCGTGCCGCTGCGCGAACGGCTGGGCGCCGCCTGGCTGGATATCTCGACCGGCCTGTTCGAGACCACATCGGTGCCGCGGGCCGAATTTCCGGCGCTGCTCGGCCGGCTGGATCCGGCCGAGATCGTGGTGCCCGAGGAACTGGAACTCGACGATCCTTATGCCGCCCGGCAGGCCCCGCCCCGCCCCGCCCCGCCCGCCGATCTGGCGCGCCGCATCCTGGCCGAGGCGTTCGAGGTCGCCAACATCGACGCTTTCGGCGCGTTCGATCACGAGGAAGCGCAAGCCGCCGCGCTGGCGCTGGACTACGTGCGCGCCACCCAGGCGGGCAAACAGCCGCGTCTGGCGCCCCCCGTCCCCACCGGGCGGACCGGCACACTGGCCATGGACCGCGCCACGCGCGCCAGTCTGGAAATCCTCGCGGCGCGCGACGGCGATGCGAAGCACACGCTGTTCGCCGCCATCGATCACACATTGTCCGCCCCCGGCGCGCGCCTGCTGGCGGCGCGGCTGAACGCGCCGCTGACCGATGTTTCGTCGATCGTCACCCGCCAGGACGGCTGGGCGTATCTGGTCGAGGAGACCGCCACCGTCGCCGCCCTGCGCGCCACGCTGAAACGCGCCCCCGACATGGCGCGCGCCCTGGGCCGGCTGGCGCTGGGGCGCGGCGGGCCGCGCGATCTGGCCGCCATCCGCGACGGGCTGAGCGCCGGCGCCGAGGCCGCCGCCGCGCTGACCGGCATGGTGCCGCACGAACTGGCCACGGCGCGCGATGCGCTGACCCCCGCGCCCGTGCTGGCCGCCGAACTGACCCGCGCGCTGACCGACCCGGCCCCGCTGCGCGCCGAGGACGGCAACGCGATCCGCCCCGGTTACGATGGCGAACTGGACGCCCAGCGCCATCTGCGCGACGACGCGCGCCAGATCGTCGCCGCGCTGCAAACCGACTACGCCCAGCGTTACGGCGTGGCGGCGCTGAAGATCAAACACCACGCGCAGCTCGGCTACATGATCGAGGTGCCCGCCGCCGCGGCGGAAAAACTGCGCGCCAGCCCGGATCTGGTGCTGCGCCAGTCGATGGCCAGCAGCGCGCGTTTCACCAACACCGAGATCGTCGACCTTGACCGGCGCATCGCCGAAGCGGCCGAGCGCGCCGGCGCACGCGAACGCGCCATTCTCGCCCATCTGAGCGCGCTGGTGCTGGCCGAAGCCGCCGCCATCGCCGCCGCCGCCGATGCGCTGGCGGCGCTGGACGTCGCGCAGTCCGCCGCCCGGCTCGCCGCGCCCGGCACCTGGGTGCGGCCCGACATCACCGACGGAGCCGATTTCTGCGTCCGCAACGGCCGCCATCCGGTGGTCGAAGCGGCGCTGCCGCCCGGCGAAGCATTCGTGCCGAACGACTGCGACCTGCCGGCGGATCGCCGGCTGATGCTGCTGACCGGCCCGAACATGGCGGGGAAATCCACTTTCCTGCGCCAGAACGCGCTGATCCTGATCCTCGCCCAGACGGGGCTGCCGGTGCCCGCCGAAGCGGCGCGGATCGGCGTTGCCGACCGGCTGTTCTCGCGCGTCGGCGCGCAGGACGAACTGGCGCGCGGGCGCTCGACCTTCATGGTCGAGATGACCGAGACCGCCGCCATCCTCAACCAGGCCGGGCCGCGTTCCTTCGTGATCGTCGACGAGATCGGCCGCGGCACGGCGACCTGGGACGGGCTGGCGATCGCCTGGGCGGTGCTGGAAACGCTGCACGACGCGCTGCGCTGCCGTACCATTTTCGCCACACATTTTCACGAACTGGCGGGCCTGACCGGGCGGCTGCCGTGCCTGCACCCACATGCGATGCAGGTCAAGGAATGGCGCGGAAAGGTTGTATTTCTGCACGAGGTGGCGCCCGGCGCGGGCGGACGGTCCTATGGGGTGCATGTGGCGCGGCTGGCCGGCGTTCCCGCCGCCGTCGTGGCGCGGGCGGCGGCATTGCTGGCCGAACTGGAAAAACGTGGTACCGGCGTGGGTTGTGACATGCCGCTGTTCGCCGCGTCGTCGGCAGCGCCGCCCTTGCCGGCCGCGCCCGATCCGCTGCGCGAGGCGATCGCCGCCCTGGACCCGGATTCCCTCTCGCCGCGGGACGCGCATGCCGCGCTTTACAGGCTGAAGACGCTATCGGATGCTGATCCCTGACGTATTTGTTGTGTTTCCCTTGAAATGCATCCTGTTCTAGCATCACCGAAATGACTGTCATTACACGTACCCCGAACTACCCGACCGATGCGGCCGCCGCCGTGCTGGCCGATGCACTGGCCGCGCTGCATGCCGACGGCAAGCCCGTTTCGCGCGAGGCCGCGCTGGCCGCGCTGCGCCGCCAGTTGGCACGGATCCAGACCGATGTGCGCAACGCGTTCGAAGACGGGAAAATCAGCGGCCTGCGCGCCGCGCGTCAGCTCGGCGGGCTGACCGACGGGGTGATCAGCGCGCTGTACGCCTATGCGATCGAAACCGTCGGGCATACCGAAGCCGACCGGCTGGCCGTCGCCGCCACCGGCGGCTACGGGCGCGGCGTGCTGGCGCCGTTCAGCGACATCGACCTGCTGTTCCTGACCCCGGACGAGCCCGACGCCAAAGCCCTGCAGGTCGTGGAATACATGCTGTATTTCCTGTGGGATCTGGGGTTGAAGGTCGGCCATGCGACGCGTTCCATCACCGACTGCCTGACCGAGGCCGACGGCGATCATACCGTGCGCACGTCGATGCTGGACTCGCGCCTGATCATCGGTAACGCGACGCTGTTCGAGGATTTCTACAAACGTTTCTTCGACGCCTGCGCCAATGCCGGCGGCGGCGCGTACATTACGGCCAAGCAGAACGAGCGCAGCCAGCGCCACAAACGCTTCGGCGACAGCCCCTACGTGGTGGAACCCAACGTCAAGGAAGGGCGCGGCGGGCTGCGCGACATCCAGACTCTGTACTGGATCTCGCGCTATCTGTTCGGCACCCAGGTGATGATGGAGCTGGCCGACCCGAACGGGCCGGCCGGCGCGCTGCTGCTGCCGTCCGAAGCGCACGCCATACGCAAGGCGTGGTCGTTCCTGTGGACGGTGCGGTTCCATCTGCACTACGTCGCCGGTCGCGCCGAGGAACGCCTGACCTTCGACTTACAGCCGGTGGTCGGCGCGCGTATGGGCTATACGCGCCACGGCCGCCAGGACGGCGTGGAACGCTTCATGCGCCACTACTTCCTGACCGTGCGCGATGTCTCGCGCCTGACGCGTGTGCTGGAACCGGCGCTGCTGCGGGCCGCCATGGGCCCGCCAGCGCTGACCGCCGAAGCCGATGTCGCGCTGTCCGAAGCCGGTTTCGTCCTGGCCGATGGCATGCTGATGTCCGCGCAGGGTCGCGAATTCCACCGCGAACCGATCCAGATGTTTCGCGTGCTGCGCATCGCGCGCGACCGCAATCTGATGCTGCATCCACTGGCGCTGCGTGCGCTGATCCGCAGTGCGCGTCTGGTCATGGGGCTGCGCACCGATCCGGAAGCGAACGCGATCTTCCTCGATCTGCTGAGCAGATCCGACAGCGCCAAATGGATGCGTATCCTGAACGAGACCGGCATCCTCGGCCGGTTTCTGCCCGACTGGGCGCGCATCGTCGGGCAGATGCAGTTCGACACCTATCATGTGTTCACCGTCGATGAACACACGATCGAGGCGCTGCATGTGCTGAACATCATGGACCGTGGCGAACTGGCCGAAGTCGCGCCGATCGCCTCGAGCCTGATCGGACAGATCCAGTCACGCCGCGCGCTGTACGCAGCGGCCCTGCTGCACGACATCGCCAAGGGACGCGGCGGCGATCATTCCGAACTGGGGGCGGACATCGCGCAGGAGCTCGGACCGCGGCTGGGTCTGTCACCGGAAGAGACCGAAACCGTCTCGTGGCTGGTGCTGCACCATCTGCTGTTGTCGCAGACCGCATTCAAACGCGACATCGACGACCCGAAGACCATCCTCGATCTGGCCGACGTGATCCAGTCCCCCGAACGTCTGCGCCTGCTGCTGGTGCTGACCGTCGCCGACATGCGCGCCGTCTCGCCCAAGGTGTGGAACGCCTGGAAAGCCACCCTGCTGCGTGAACTGTATCATCGCGTGATCGAGGTGCTGGCCGGCGGGCTTTCCACCACGGTGCGCGACACCCGCGTCACCCGCGCCAAGGAACAGGTCGCCAAGGCGCTGCGCAGCTGGTCGGATGCCGACAAGGACTGGTTCCTGAACCTCGGCTATCCCAGTTACTGGCTGGCGTTCGACCCGGAAACCCATGTCCGCCACGCGGCGATGGCGCGCGATGCCGACCAGCGCAACGCCCCACTGACCGTACACGCCGAACCGCTGCCCGACCGCGGTGTGACCGAAATCACCGTCTACGCCAACGACCATGCGGGACTGTTCTCGCAGATCGCCGGTGCGCTGGCGGTGGCCAACGTCTCGATCGTCGACGCGCGTATCCACACGATGTCGAACGGCATGGCGCTGGACACATTCTGGGTGCAGGACACCAGCGGCACCACGCTGGACGCCCCGCACCGCATCGCGCGAATCGCCGCACTGATCGAGCAGACGCTGTCCGGACAGTTGCAACTTGACCGCGAGATGCAGAAGATCTCAAAACATTATTTCGGCCGCATGCGCGCCATCCACGTGCCGCCGCGTGTGGTGATCGACAATCACGCATCGAACACCCACACCGTGGTCGAGGTGAACGGCCGCGACCGCCCGGGCCTGCTGCACGACATGACGGCAGCGATCAGCAGTTGCGGACTGCAGATTGCCTCGGCGCACGTCACCACCTACGGCGTGCGCGCAGTGGATGTGTTCTACGTCAAGGACGTGTTCGGCCTGAAGATCGAGAACGGTCGCAAGCTGACGCAACTGCGCGAAGCGTTGTTGCAGTCGCTGGCCATGCCGGACGAGTCCTCTCCCGCCGTCAGTACTGCACCCAATCCGGGGTAACCGCACATGCTGTTCGGCATTCTGTCGCGCTGCCTGCCATACCTGATGGCCGCCGGCTTTGTGATCGGTATGGCCTTCCTGGCGGGAGCCGGGGCTTTTTATGTCGGGCGCGAAGCTGCAAACTTTCAGGCCAGGACTGTCGCGACGACGGCAGTCGACCGTCTGATAGATCAAACCCGGATTCTGATAACGAGTATCTTCGCGATATTGCAGGAAGCCGAGAATTCGCCTTATCCGCCCTGTTCCGATCCGGATCTGGCATTGCTGCGCGGACTGACCTTGCAGTCGGGCAGTATCGGGGATATCGGGCGGATCAGAAATCACACCCTGGTCTGCAGCGCGTTGCTCGGCGTCCTCAAAACACCGATCCCCAGACCGATCGAGCGGGAAGATTTCGTTCTCCCCAGCGGCCTGCACGTCAGAATGCACCAACCCCCGGGAGCGGCCAACGCGGGACGCCGCCCCCTGATCTTCAATGACCGGCTGAATGCCGTTCTCAGCGGGCACTTTTTCGACGGGCGGGTCGACAGGGGGAATCTTTTCGAAGTCGCTTTCCGCTCCAGAGACGGCACGAACATCATCCGCAGTATCGTCGGGCACGTGCCAGCACCGGACAGTATCTTCCAGCAGGACACAACCGCTTTTTTCAACGGAACCCTGATTTCGTCCAGTTGCCTGGACGGCGGGGCTTTATGCCTGGCACTCGGTTTGCCGCCCGCCACGCTACAGACATTCTACTATGTCGACACGCATATCAGCGCAACCCTGGGCGCCGTCGCCGGCGCCGGGCTGGGTGGCTGGATGGTCTTGTTGTACCTGCGGTCGCGCCGCCTTGACAGAAGGCTGATCACCACCTTGCGCCGCAACAAGCTGCACGTCATCTATCAACCGATCTGGGATCCCAAAAACCAGCGCACGGTCGGCGCCGAGGCGCTGGCACGCTGGACGCTGCGCGACAAAACCGTGGTGCCGCCGGACGTGTTCATTCCGCTCGCCGAGCAGCACGGACTCACGCATCTGATCACCCGCAACGTGATCAGATGCGTTACACGAGAGTGCGAACAACTGCTGCGGCAGAACCCGCATTTCGTCATCTGCATCAATATCAGCGCCACGGACCTGTCTTCGCGTGATTTCGTCGATTTTTTGCTGCGCAGCTGTTCCTCGGCGGAAATACGCCCGGCCCAGATCCATCTGGAGATCACCGAACGTTCCGCGGCCAACCCGGAACTGGTCGCGCCGCACATCGGCAAACTGCGCGAAATGGGCTACCATTTTCTGCTGGACGATTTCGGCACGGGACATTCCAACCTGACCACGCTGAGCGCCCTGTCGGTGGACGGATTAAAACTCGACCGCAGCTTCACCAGTGCCATCGGCACCGACAGCGCTCCGGCGCTGATCGTGCCGCGCATTCTGGAAATGGCGGCAGCCCTGCGGATGAACGTCATCGCCGAAGGCGTGGAAACCCAGGAGCAGGCCGACTACCTCGTCGCCCACGGTACGCAGTACATGCAGGGCTGGCTGTTCGGAAAGCCCGCCCCGGTGCAGGGGCTGACGCTGCGGCTGCAACGCGAAGCCGCAGCATGATCTCGCCCGTCCCGGAATCGTAACGGATTGATTTTACCACGGATTTTGTCCGACGCGCAGCCATCCATTACGATCGGGCGGTCAATTTTTAAAAGCGAAAAGGCTCTCGTATGCGCAGACCCGTCCGCCAGCACCGCAAAGGCCGTCTCTATCTGCTGGCAGGATCGTGCGGCGCACTGGCGGCGCTGGCTCTGCCGCCGTTGCATGTCGTCCCGGTGCTCTGGATTTCCCTGCCGTTCCTGATCGTGACGATCGGCCGGATGGAACGCACCCGCCAGGCCGGATGGGCCGGGTTCTGGTGGGGATTCGGCTATCACCTGTTCGGTCTGTACTGGATCACCGAAGCGATCCTGATCGAGGCCGCCCGCTTCTGGTGGCTGGTGCCGCTGGCGGTGCCGGCGCTGGCCGTGTTCCTGGCGATCTTCATCGCCATCCCCGCCATGCTCGCCCACCGGCTGGCGCCCGGCTGGGCGCGTGTGCTCGGGTTCGCTGCCCTGATCGTGCTGGGCGACGCGGCGCGCGCCGTGGCGCTCAGCGGTTTTCCGTGGAACCCGCTGGGCAGCGTCTGGGCGGTGGAGCTGGGCGCGCTCGGCCCGCTCTTCCTGCAACCCGCCGCCTATGGCGGGATCTTCCTGCTGACCTTCCTGACCGTGGTGGCGGCAAGCGCTCCGGCGCTGGGGCGCTGGGGCTGGGCTGCCACCATCTGTCTGTTGTTGTTCTGGGGAACCGATGGCGCCCTGCGGCTGCTGCAATCCGGCCCGGAAGCGCCGGAACAGCGGGTGGCGATCATCCAGGGCAACGTCGCGCAGGATGGCAAATGGGCCCCCGAAAACCGCGCGGCATATTTCGACCGCTATCTGACCCTGACCAACAGGGCGGCGATGACGGAACCGCGTCCGGTGCTAATCGTCTGGCCGGAAACCGCCAGCCCGTACCTGCTGGACACCAACCCCGACGCGCTGAACATCATCACCCAGGCGGCGGACGGCATTCCGGTGCTGGCCGGCGCCATCCGCTTCGACGCCGAACGCCGCCCGCGCAACAGCATGCTGGCGATCGTGCGCACCGCCGGCGGTTCCGGCGCCGTCGCCGGCGTCTACGACAAGTCCCATCTGGTGCCGTTCGGTGAATATCAGCCATCCTGGGCCAAGGTCGGCGTTCAGCTGGTCCCGGGCGACGGGTTCGCGCCCGGCCCCGGCCCGACGACGCTGCACGTGCCGGGCGCTCCCCCGGTCGGGATCAACATCTGCTATGAATCGATCTTTCCCGGCGCCGTCGTGGACCGCGCCGACCGGCCGACCTGGATGGTCAACGCAACCAACGACGCCTGGTTCGGCACCTCGACCGGGCCTTACCAGCATCTGGCCGCCGCGCGCATCCGCGCGATCGAAGAGGGCCTGCCGCTGATCCGCGCCGCCAACACCGGCATTTCCGCCGCCTTCGACGCCCGCGGGCACGAACTCGGCCGGCTGGGACTGGGCGAGACGGGGATACTGGCGGTCGACGTTCCGATGCCCGATGCCCCGACCCTGTTCGCGCGCATCGGCAACCTGCCGGTCCTGGGCGCCATGGCGGCGCTGTTCCTGCTGTGTCTGCTCCGGCGGCGTGAAGACTGAGCGATGCCGAAACCGATGACCCGCGCCGAGATACGCAGCTTCATCGAAGCGCTGGCCGCCTCGCGCCCGGACCCGAAGACCGAACTGGACTACACCGACGCTTACACACTGCTGGTCGCGGTGACGCTGTCGGCACAGGCGACCGACGTCTCGGTGAACAAGGCGACCCGCGACCTGTTCGCCGCCGCCAATACGCCGCAGGCCATGGTGGCGCTGGGGGTGGACGGCGTGGGGCGATACATTCGCTCGATCGGGCTATGGCAGGGCAAGGCGAAGAACGTGGTGGCGCTGTCGCAGATCCTGCTGGACCGGCATGGCGGACAGGTGCCCGCCACGCGCGAGGCGCTGGAGGCGCTGCCCGGCGTCGGCCGCAAGACCGCGAACGTGGTGCTGAACGTGGCGTTCGGGCAGGACACGATGGCGGTGGACACCCACATCTTCCGTCTGTCCAACCGTACCGGCCTGGCTCCGGGCAAGACGGTGCGCGCCGTCGAGGACGCGCTGGTCAGCCGCCTGCCGCCCGAATATCTGCGCGACGCACATCATTGGCTGATCCTGCACGGGCGTTACGTGTGCAAGGCGCGCACCCCCGAATGCTGGCGCTGCGCCGGACGCGCATGGTGCCGGTATCCGGACAAGACACCGGCGCCACGCGCCTGACCCGCTGCCGTTTCAACGGCGGGCGTGGCGGGTTATCGCTGCTGCCAGCCGGGCGGCGGCGGTGGCGGATTGCTATGCTGCTGTCGCGGTGGCGGCGGCGGATTGCTGTGCTGCTGGCGTGGCGGCGGACTGATATGGCGCGGCGTGTTATCGCGCTGCTGCCAGCCGGGCGGCGGGGGTGGATTGCCGTGCTGCTGGCGTGGCGGCGGGTTGGCATGACGCGGCGTGTTATCGTGCTGTTGCCAGCCGGGCGGCGGCGGGGGTGGATTGCCGGACCGCTGGCGTGGCGGGGGCGGCTGATAGTCCCGGCCGCGCCGATAATCCCGATTGTCCCGGTACCGGTTATCCCAGTATCCAACCGGCTGCGACCGGTAGCCGCGCGGTGGCGGCTGATAGTAACCCGGCGACCCGCCGTAATATCCGCCGCCATAATATCCGCCGTCCGCATATCCGCGTGAATATCCGCCCGGATGATATCCCGGCCCGTAACACGCCGCCAGCAGCAGCGCCGGCGCACAGACGGCAAGCTGCAAGGCGCGCCTTCCGAACCGACAAAAGCCATCCGGCGATAATCTGGATTTAAACATGTCTTCCTCTGTCACAACTTCGATACACATTTCCGTCGGCAGCTGCAGGGATCGACTGCGTCGGACCGGCAACTCCGGTGCGACACAAATCATTGGCCGTTACCCGAATGACTGCTACGCTCGGTAATATAAGGAGTTCCCATGAAACACATGATTCTACGGGTCGTCGGCCCGCTGTTCGCTGCCTTACTGGCGCCGATGGCGTATGCCGGCCCCGGGTGCGATGGGACGATCATCGCCACGCAGCTGCATCCACTGCCCGCCAACCGGACGGTTGCGCTGGACATTGCCGACAACAGTCCCGAAAATCAGGCGTTGGGTGAGCGTTTTCTCGCCGGACTGCGCGAAGCGCGGGTGTCGGCGGTCGATCTGCGCAACGCATCCGCCGCCCCTCTGCGCCTGGCATTGCGCACCAGTGTCCTGTCGCGGATGAGGATGGGCGGCGGTACCGCCAATTTCGCCCAGCCCGCCGATCGCCATTGGGACGATTTCGGCTGGGGGCGCAACGACCCCGCGGGCTATCATATGACACCGCGCCCGCAGCGCGGCCCGAACCAGATCGCCCTGCGCGCCGAGCTGACACAGGCCGGATCGGCCCAGGTTTTGTGGGTAGCGTCGGTTCAGTGTCGGCAAACCAGCGAAGATGCACGTGACGTTGCTTTCGGTCTGGGACTTGCGATCGGCAAAGTGTTCGGACAGCAGGTCGGTCAGCCACTGCGGTTCTGACCACCCGCCATCCCGGCTCCGGGCGGAGCGGCAGACGTTCGTTGCAAAACGCCGCGCTCCGCCCGGATCTGGTGTGCGTCAGCGATACCCGCGCGGCGGTGGGGGCGGAGGTTCGTGGCGTGACGGCGGCGGGCCGTGGCGTGGCGGAGGCGGCGGGGGGTTGTTATGGCGCGGCGGCGGCCCGCGATGCGATGCGGGGGGCGGTCCACGGCGGTCCATATCCCAGCGGCCCTGCGCCCGGCGCCAGCCGCGTCCATCCTGATACCAGGTCGGTTCCGTCCACACATAACCGGGCCGGGCACGCACCCAGCGCCCTTCGCGCCAGCCATAGGCGCGACCATTCCAGTCCCAGTAGCCGCGGGTCCAGGTGTAGCCCGGGCGCGGCGGCGGCATCGGCTCGTAGCGCATCGGCGGCGGCGCCGACGGCGCGATGACGATCCCGATGCTCTGGGCATCGGCCGTCCCGGCCAACAGGCTGGAGCCGGCGATCCCGGCGAACAGCAGCGCCAAACGGCGGCGTGTCGTTATCATCGTGTTTTCTCCGCATCCTCTATCGGATTATCCGTATGCAACCTATGCGGGGAATATGACCTTGGCATGGCGTGAATGTATCTTCTTGCAACACGCGTATCGTGCTGCCCCCCGTCGGCTGCGGCAGCGCAGCCAGGCCGCGCCAGACCGGCCGCAGCGCGTTTTCCGGACCGGCGGATGATTTCCTCCGCGCCGGAATTGCTCTAAGCCGCACCCATGCTTCGTGGAATTCTCACCGTCGGCGGCTGGACGATGGCCAGCCGGGTCTTTGGTTTTGCGCGCGACATGTTCATCGCCGCCATGCTGGGTGCCGGCCCGGTGGCGGACGCCTTCTTCGTGGCGCTGAAACTGCCCAACCTGTTCCGCCGCCTGTTCGGCGAAGGCGCGTTCAACGCCGCCTTCGTACCCACCTTCGCCGGCACGCTGGCCGCCGAAGGGCCCGCCGCCGCGCGGCGCATCGCCGAACAGGCACTGGCGATGATGACGGTGTTCCTGGGCGCGCTGACACTGCTGGGCATTCTGGTCATGCCCTACATCATGACGGTGCTGGCCCCGGGCTTTTCCGCCGACCCGGCGAAGTTCACATTGGCGGTCGAGATGACCCGCATCACTTTTCCGTATCTGCTGCTGATCTGTCTGGTCGCGCTGCTGTCGGGGGTGCTGAACGGGTTGAACAAATTCGCCATGGCGGCCGGCGCGCCGCTGCTGTTCAACGTGGTGTCGATGGCGACGCTGTGGCTGCTGACGCCGTATGTCGCCACCCCCGGTCATGCGCTGTCGTGGGGTGTCACGCTGTCGGGCGTGCTGCAGCTGATCCTGGTCGCCCATGCCTGCGCCGCGGCTGGTATGCCGCTGCGCATGCCGCGCCCGCGCCTGACGCCCGAGATGCGCGTGCTGCTGCGGCGCATGGCGCCGGGCATCGTCGGCGCGGGCGTCACCCAGCTCAATCTGGCGGTCGATGTGATCATCGCCTCGCTGCTGCCCGGCGGCAGCGTGTCGTATCTGTATTACGCGGATCGCGTGAACCAGTTGCCGCTCGGGGTGATCGGCGCGGCGGTCGGCACCGCGCTGCTGCCGCTGTTGTCGCGCCAGGTGCGCGCCGGCGAGGAAGACGCCTCGCGCGCCACCCTCAATCAGGCGGTCGAGATATCTCTGGTGCTGACCCTGCCCGCCGCGCTGGCGCTGGCGGCGATTTCCGGCCCGGTCGTTTCCACCCTGTTCGGGCGCGGCGCGTTCGGCGGCGAGGCGGTCGCCGCCACCAGCGCGGCGCTGGCGGTGTTCGCGATCGGGCTGCCCGCCTATGTGCTGACCAAGGCGTTCGCGCCGGGCTTCTTCGCGCGTGGCGACACCAGCACACCGGTGAAGATCGGCGTGGCCGCCGTGGCGCTGAATCTGGTGCTGAACCTGTCGCTGATGTACCCGCTGGCCCATGTCGGCGTGGCGCTGGCCACCGCGCTGGCGGCGCTGTTCAACGCCGGTCTGCTGGGTTTCATCCTGTGGCGGCGCGGACATTTCGCACCCAGCGCACGGTTGCGCACGCGCACGCTGCGCATGGTGCTGGCAGCCGTGGCGATGGCGGCGATCCTGTGGTTCGGACAGCAACCGCTGGCCGCGCTGCTGAGCAACCTTCCCTTCGCCCGCCTGATCGGTCTTGCGGTACTGGTCGGTGTGGGCGGGGCGGCTTATCTGCTGGTCGGCCAGAGTATCGGCGCGTTCGATATACGCGAAATCCTGAAACTGGTCAGACGCCGCCGCGCCAGCCGCGCTTGACGTGGCGACGAACTGACCGCATCACCTTCCGTCGTTTCAGCTCATCCGGGACACACCATGACCGCCAAGCCGCGCATCTTCTCAGGAATCCAGCCATCGGGCGTACCGACGCTCGGCAATTACCTGGGGGCGATCCGCAACTGGGTGGCGCTGCAGGACAGCTACGAATGCGTGTGGTGCATCGTCGACCTGCACGCCATTACCGCGGTGTTCCAGAACCCCGACGATTTGCGCCAGCAGACGCGTGAGATGGCGGCGACGCTGATCGCCTGCGGCGTCGACCCGAAGAACCACATCCTGTTCACCCAGGGCAGCGTGCGTTCGCACACCCAGCTCGCCTGGGTGCTGAACTGCGTGGCGCGCATCGGCTGGCTGAACCGGATGACCCAGTTCAAGGACAAGGCCGGCAAGGACCGTGAAAGCGCCTCGGCCGGGCTGTATGTCTATCCGGTGCTGATGGCCGCCGACATCATGGCCTATAAGGCCACCCATGTGCCGGTCGGCGACGACCAGCGCCAGCATCTGGAGCTCGCCAACGATATCGCGCAGAAATTCAATTACGATTACGGGGTGGATTTCTTCCCGCCGATCAACCCGCTGATCCTCGGCCCCGCGGCGCGGGTGATGAGCCTGCGCGACGGCACCAAGAAGATGAGCAAGTCCGATCCGTCGGACCAGTCGCGCATCAGCCTGTCGGACGACGCCGACGCCATCGCGCTGAAGATCCGCCGCGCCAAGACCGATCCGCATCCGCTGCCCGAGGATGCGTCGGGTCTCGACGACCGGCCCGAGGCGCGCAATCTGGTCGGCATCTACGCAGCACTTGCCGACAGCGACGCCGCCGCCGTGCTGGCGCAGTTCGGTGGACAGGGGTTCGGTGTGTTCAAAAACGCGCTGGCCGAGCTGGTGGCCGCCAAGATCGGCCCGATCGGCGCCGAGACGCAGCGCCTGCTGAAGGACACCGCCGAACTGGACGCCATCCTCAAACACGGCGCCGAGCGCGCCGCGGCGATCGCCGACCCGGTTGTGGCGGAAGTGGAACGTCTGGTCGGCTTCCTGCGCTGATCCACGCAGCGTGATTCCACCTTGCGCAAAAAGGCGCATAGGGGTTTATCTAAAACCAAAGGTGGAATTTTATGCGTGCTGTATCCGGATTGGGGGGATGACACAGAAGACGGCTGCTCCCTTTCTGCGTCGGCTGCCCTATCTGCTGGTGCCGCTGGTCATGCTGGGGCTGTTTCTTGCCGCGTCGATGTCGGACCGCGAAGATCCGGCCGCGCCGGTGCAGACTTTCGTCGCCGGCATCTACGAATATTACGCCGCCGATAACGGCCCGCCGCTGATCAACGACACCGTGCTGTCCACGCTGTTCTCCGACGAACTGATGACGCTGTGGCAGCAGGGACAGACCCTGTCGCAGCAGCTCAACGAACCAAATTCCACCGGCTACGACCCGTTCTGCCTGTGCCAGGAATATTACCAGCTGCGGCTGGCCAGCGTGACGGTGAAGCTGGTCGATGCGACCCGCGCCGAAGCCGAAGTGCGTATCACGATGACCCCCCAGGGCGACAGCGACGGCCCTCATACCTTTCACCTCGGCTACCGGCTGAGCGCCGATGCCGGCGGCAACTGGCGGGTCGACGACATTCTGGCCCCCACCGCCCAGGACCCCAGCCTGCGCGCGCGCCTCGCCGGCGACATCGTCAGCGCCGCCGTGCGTGAACCGGTTGCGGGCGAAACGCCGGAAACGGGCGAGCCGTCGACCGCAGGCGGAACGTCGGAAGCAGACGACACACCGGAAACGCCCAACGCGCCGAAACCGGTCCCGCCTGCCGCCTTCGCACCGCTGCCGCAAGCGCCGGCGGATCAGCCGCAGTAAAGCGCGGACTAAGCTTCCTGCTGCTGGCGGCGCAACACATCCAGCGTGATCGCGCCGTTTTCCTGCAAATCGGCCTCGATCGCCGCGCGCGCCGCATCCGGGTCACCCCGCTCCAGCGCCGCCAACAGTTGCAGATGCGGATGATCCGCCTCGGGAACCGCATGCACCGGCGCTTCGTAGCGTTTGCGCAGCATCGGACCGCATTGCAGCCACAGCGATTCGATCAGCCGCTTCAGCACCGGCCGGTTAGCCATCTCGGCCAGCTGGAAGTGAAACCGCTCGTTCGCCTGCAACACCCGCGACACATCGCCCGACTGCTTCGCCTCGGCCAGACAGGCATGCAGCGTGTGCAACCGCGCGATCCCGTCCTGCGTGGACCGGCGGGCCGCCGCCATCACGGCCTGTCCTTCCAGCTCCACCCGCAGCGCCAGGATTTCGGCATAGGTGTCCACCGTCACGTACGGCACATAAGCGATGCCGCGTTCGTCCAGCGCCAGCGCCCCTTCCGAAACCAGCCGCAGCAACGCCTCGCGCACCGGCGTGGGGCTGACGCCGAGCTCGACCGCCAGATTGCGATGCACCAGCCGCTGCCCGATTTCCAGCCGCCCGCTCATCAGCGCCTGGCGCAGTTCCTGATATGCCTTGGTGGCCAGGCTATCCTCACGGTCGACCGGCGAAAGACGGGGCGCGTACACGCTGCTCAGAGCCTCCATCCGCTGTGAATCGCGGCGATCCCGCCCGACAGGTTGCGCACCGCAACGCGCGCCAGCCCGGCCTCGCGCATCATCGCCGCCAGGGTTTCCTGATCCGGGAACATGCGGATGCTCTCGGCCAGATACTGATACGACGGGCCGTCCTTGGCGACCAGTTCGCCCATCCGCGGCAGCACCCGAAAGCTCCACGCATCATAAACCGGGTCGAGCGCACCGATCTGCAGGCGCGAGAATTCCAGACAGAAAAACCGCCCGCCGGGCTTTAACACCCGCCGCGCCTCGCGCAGCACGGCGGACTTGTCGGTGCAGTTGCGCAGGCCGAACGCGATGCTGACCCGCTCGACCGAACGGTCGGGCAGCGGAATGCGTTCGGCATCGATCACCGCAAAACGCAACTGCGCCAACAGCCCGCGTTCGGCAGCCCGGTCGCGCCCCACGGACAGCATGGCGGGGTTGATGTCGGACAGGATGGCCGGACCGCCGCCGCGGCGCAGCCAGCCAAAGCTGATATCGCCGGTGCCGCCGGCCAGATCCAGCAGCGTGTCGGTGGGGCGCGGGTCGAGGGCGGCGGTGAATTCGCGTTTCCACAGCCGGTGCACGCCCAGCGACATCAGGTCGTTCATCAGGTCGTATTTCGGGGCGACGCTTTCGAACACCCTGCGCACCATCGCGGACTTTTCGGCCCGTGGTACCGAGGTATAACCAAAGTCGACCTGATCCATGTTGTGCGTATCCGAACTGGTCATCGAAGCGTCCGCTGCTGGAAGGGCCGGATTATACCGGCAGTTGCGCATTTTTCCCAAATACCGCCTGGCGGCTCCTTGTCCAACACGGAAAAAACGAAGACCACCCGAAGGATGCCTCAGCGGGCGAAACGGGCGAAATCACGCGCCAGAACCTCGTAGATCGGGCGCTTGAACGGCACGATCAGCGCCGGAATTTCCGCCAGATCGACCCAGCGCCAGTCGTCGAATTCCGGATGTGTGTCGGCATCCAGCCGGATATCGGCATCCACGCCGAGGAACCGCAGCGCAAACCATTTCTGCTTCTGGCCGCGATATTTTCCGTGCAGCGCCACCCCGACCAGGTGCGCCGGCAGGTCGTAGATCAGCCAGTCCGGATGTTCGGCGACGATCTCGACCCGGTCGGTGCCGATCTCCTCGTGCACCTCGCGCAACACGGCGGCGCGCGGATCCTCGCCGGCATCCAGCCCGCCCTGCGGCATCTGCCAGCCGCCGGCCGGGGCCTCGGCGCGCGGCACATCGGCGCGGCGGGCCATCAGCACCTTGCCTGCCGGATTGAACACCGCCGCCCCGACATTGGCGCGATACGGCAGTTCACTGTTCATCTCAGCCTCCCTCGCGAAACGCCGGCATCACCCGGATGTTTCCATCCGGTCACGCCCCTTTCCGGGCCTGGCCGCTCCAGAGCATCTTCACGTGACCGATCGATGCCCCCCGGTCACGGTCTGCTCTAACGCCCGGTTGTCGGCGCCGGCATCAGCGCCGAAACCGGCGCCAGCACCAGCCCGCGATCCGGCAGGCGCGACGCCCAGGCGACCAGACGGTCCATCACCACCGGCTGCGGCATACCGATCAGCCCGATCGCGCTGCCTTTCTGGTAGGCGATGTCTTCCAGCCGCTGGAACTGCGCGTCCAGCGCCGACGGATCGTCGAGCAGCAGATCCACGCTGCGCGACACGCCGTTCGGCGGCACCGGCGCGCCGGGGCTGGGGTCGAGATAGAACAGCCCGCGCCGGCGTATCTCGGCCAGAAAGCGCGTGAACTGCGCCTGATCGGCGGAAAAACGGTCGCCGCGCAAGCTGCCGCCGATCGCCGCGGTGACCCCCGGATAAGCCTGCATGCGCGACAGCGCCCACATCAGCCGGTCGTTGTTCTCGGCCTCGGTCGAGGTCAGCAGCAGCGAACGCGGCCCGGCATCGTTCATCGGGTAACCGGCCGGCTCCATCGGAATCCCGGCCAGCGTCTCGAACCCTTCCTGCTGCGCCGCACGCGCAATCCGCATCGGATCGTTCGCATAGGGCGACACCGACAGCGTGACATCGAACGGCAGCTTGCGCAGCGCCTCGTGGGTCTGTGATTCGGAAAGGCCGATCCCGGCGACGATCACCGCGATCCGCGGGCGCGCCGCATTGGCGGTCAGCGGACGTGCATAGATGTTGCGCGCCATGCGGCCGTCCTCGGCGATGCGCGGCACCGCCCCGTACGGCCCCGATTCCAGCAACGCGGGATTAGGCAGGGCGATGCGCAGCGGCGGCAGATCCTGGCCTGCCGTCCGCGTGGCCATGCCCCGCATCCCATCCGCAACGGGCGGTCCCAGAATCTGCAGGACGATCGCCATCAACCCGCAGGTCGCCAGAATCGCCGCCCAGAACCACAAAAGAGCACGTGCGAAAAAAGGCAGGCGCAGCTGGACTGGTTTGGTGGTCATTACCTCGGGTCTCTATACCTTAATCAAATATGCCGTCAGTTCGCCGTGGACCGCCGCTGCGCTGCCATGGCGCGCAACAGCACCAGCCCCTGCTGCAACTGCCAGTCGGTTTCCGGTTTCGCCACATCGAAGGCAGGCGCGTCTTCCGGCGGCAGGCGCGGAATCTCGCGCGCGATCGCCGGCAGATCGGTGCGCGGTACACGCACCGGTGTAGCGCCGCCGGCATTGCTCAGGCTATGACGCAGATCAGCCTCGCGCTCCGGTCCGAACCGGTTGGCCGCCGTCTGTTCCGTGCGGGTCAGCAGAACCTCGACATCGGGTTCGATCCCGGTCCCCTGGATCGAGCGGCCCGACGGCGTGTAGTAGCGCGCCGTCGTCAGGCGCAGCGCGCCATTGCCGCCGGCCAGCGGCATCACCGTCTGCACGCTGCCCTTGCCGAACGAACGCTGGCCCAGCACCACGGCGCGCCTGTGGTCCTGCAACGCACCGGCGACGATTTCCGACGCACTGGCCGACCCGCCGTTGATCAGCACCACGATCGGCAGACCACCCGTGATATCGCCCGGTTTGGCGTTCCAGCGCTGTGCGTCTTCCGGCCGGCGGGCGCGGGTGGAAACGATTTCGCCCTGATCCAGGAAGTCGTCCGACACCTGCACCGCCTGATCCAGCAGACCACCCGGGTTGTTGCGCAGATCGAGGATGATCCCTTTCAGGTTTGCACCGGCCTGACTGCGCAGCTGCTGGACCGCGCGGCGCAGCGCGCTCTCGGTCTGTTCGTTGAAGCTGGTGACGCGCAGATAGGCGACGTCGTTGCCTTCCAGGCGCGAACGCACCACCTGGATGCGAATGATATCGCGCGTCAACGTCAGATTGATCGGCTGTTCCACGCCTTCGCGGCGAATCGTCAGGCGGATTTCGGTGCGCGGCGTGCCGCGCATCTTGTCGACCGCCTCGTTCAGCGTCATGCCCTGCACGGTCTGCCCGTCCAGCGCGGTGATCAGGTCGCCGGCCCGCACCCCGGCGCGGAACGCGGGCGTGTCGTCGATCGGGCTGATCACCTTGACGAAACCGTTCTCCTGCGTGACTTCCAGCCCCAGGCCGCCGAACTCGCCGCGGGTCTGGGTCTGCATATCACGGAAGCTGCGCGCGTTCATGTAGCTGCTGTGCGGGTCGAGATTGGCCAGCATACCGTTGATCGCCGCCTCGATCGCCTCGCGTTCGTTGATCGGTTCCACATATTCGGCGCGCACGCGTTCGAACACATCACCGAACAGGCTGAGCAGCCGGTATGTTTCGCTGCGCCCCCCTTCCTGTGCGACGGCGGTAAAACCGGCATGTCGGCCCGCCTGATCAAGCAGCGGCGCAGCGAAAATACCAGCGGCAAAAGCTGCACCAAGCAGCAGGCCTGAACGGAAACGCATCTAGCTGTTCATCCTCTCGTACGAAGCCACGACGCCGGATTGACCGGCCGGCCATTTTGTCTGAGCTCCAGCATCAATCGCTGCTGACGCCTGGAATCCCCATCCGCCATGGCCCCGACGGGTTCTCCCGCCGCAACAGAAGCGCCGACACGTGTATCAAGCCGGCCCAGACCTGCAAGCACAATATGAAATCCACCACCACAATCGACGATCAACAATACGCCAAACGATCGAAACGGTCCCGCATACATCACCCGCCCGCTGCACGGGGTGCTCACCCGGCCGCCGGGCGCAGTCTGCCATACAATCCCCTGAGAAGTGCCATCATTATCACGTTCGCCAAAATTTGTCAGAATCCGCCCGGCGACCGGCGCCACCAGGCGAGCACGTCCGTCGGTCATGCTGCGCCCGGACGGTCGCGCCGCAGCCTGGGCGCGCCGTGCCGCTTCCTCGGCAGCGGCGCGGCGGCGGGCCTGTAGCGCGCGCGCGGCTTCGGCCCGTGCCTGGGCCTCGGCGGCACGGCGTTCCTCTTCCAGTTTGGCGATCGCCTCGCGGATGTCGCCGGCGCGCGCGGCTTCGGCGGCGGCGGTGCGCAGCGCCTCGGCGGCCTCGTCCTGCGCCGTGGAGCGCCGGCTCAGTGCCTCGCACATCTGCCGGTCCAGCTCCGTGGCGCGGGTCCGCTGCACCTCCAGCGCGGCGCGCAAGGCCTCATGCCGTATCTGCAACTGTTGCGACATGGATTCGATGGCCGCCTGATCGGCGCGAATGCCTGCCGCCTCGGTCTGCAGATGCCGGCCCAGCCCCTGCAGCAGCAGCATGCCGCGCAACGTGTCTTCAGGGCTGGCGGGAACCGCCAGCAGGGTTTCGGTCGGGTACAGTGACATGCGCTGCATGAGCGGTAACAACGGTTCCAGCGCCTGGGCGCGGCGCGCCAGTTCGTGTTCGGCGGCACGCATGCGCGCGCTGAGTTCGTCGATCTGCCCGGCGATGCCGAGGGTTTCGCTTTCCGCCTGGCGCAGATCCGCAGCCGCCGCTGCGTAGGATTCGGTCAGCCGCGCATGTTCTTCTTCCGCCGCGCGGGCACGTTCCTCGGCCTGGCGCGCCAGTGCCTGCTGTTCGGCGCGGGCGCGCTCGGCGGCCTGCAAAGCGCGGCGCTGTTCACGCGTTCCTTCGCCACGGCGCGGCGCAGCATCGGCCGCGGCCAACGGCAATGCCAGCGCCAGCGTCAGCGTCAGCGTCAGCGTCAGCGTCAGCAGCACTCTCAAACAGTCTCTAAGCGCTGGCGCGTGCAACATCGGCCTGGATCAAAGAGCGGCCGGTCATCTCCGCCGGCTGCGGCAGGTGCATCAACGCCAGCAGCGTCGGCGCCACGTCGGCCAGACGCCCGTCCGCCAGCGCCGTCACCCCCGGGGCGTTGAACAGAAAAACCGGCACCCGGCCGGTGGTGTGCGCGGTGTGCGGACCGCCGGTCTGCGGGTCGCGCATCAGCTCGGCATTGCCGTGGTCGGCGGTAACCAGCAGCGCACCGCCCATCTCGGCGATTGCCTCGGCAATTCTGCCGACCCCGGTATCGACCGTTTCCACCGCCCTGACCGCCGCTTCCAGCACGCCGGTATGACCGACCATGTCGGCATTGGCATAATTCAGCACGATCAGGTCGTATTTGCCCGAACGGATCGCCGCCACGGCCTTGTCGGTCAGTTCGGGGGCCGACATTTCCGGCTGCAAGTCGTACGTCGCAACCTTGGGCGAGGCGACCAGAATGCGGTCCTCGCCTTCGTTCAGCGCTTCCTCGCCGCCGTTCAGGAAGTAGGTGACGTGGGGGTATTTCTCGGTCTCGGCGGTGCGCAGCTGAGTCTTGCCGGCGCGCGCCACCACCTGGCCCAGCAGATTGTCCATCGTCTGCGGCGGGAACAGCGTCGACAGATGCGCATCCAGTACCACGGAATACTGCGTCATGCCCATCGCCGCCGACAGGCGGGGCGTGCGCGGGCGCGCGAAACCGGTGAAACCTGGATCGGCCAGCGCGCCCAGAATCTCGCGCACCCGGTCGGCGCGGAAATTGAAACAGACCAGCGCGTCACCGTCCTGCATGCCGCGATAACCGCCGATCACCGCCGGGATCACGAATTCGTCCGTCACCCCGGCGGCGTAGGCGGCATCGATCACCGAGGCCGGGTCGGCCAGATGCGCGCCCTCGCCCAGCACCATGGCGTTCCACGCCTTGCTCACCCGCTCCCAGCGGTTGTCGCGATCCATCGCGTAATAACGACCCGACACGGTGACCACTTCGGCGCCGGCGGGCAGGTCTTTCATGAACGCGGCCATATACTGCGCGGCGCTCTGCGGCGGGGTGTCGCGTCCGTCGAGGAACGCATGCACCCGCACCGCGCAGCCGGCCTTGACCAGCGCACGGGCCAGCGCCACCGCGTGGTCCTGGTGCGAATGCACGCCGCCGGGCGAGACCAGCCCGGCCAGATGCACGACGCCAGAACCCGCCTTGGCCCTGGCGATCAACTGCCCGAACGCCGGCAGCGTCGCCAGCGCCCCGTCCGCCAGCGCGGCGGAGATCCGCGGCAGGTCCTGCATCACCACGCGCCCGGCGCCCAGATTCAGGTGCCCGACCTCGGAATTGCCCATCTGCCCGTCCGGCAGCCCGACATCCAGCCCCGAGGTGCGTAACAGCGCGTGCGGGCAGGTCGCCCACATCCGGTCGAACACCGGCGTGTTGGCCAGTTGCACGGCATTGTCAGCCCGGTCATCGCGCCAACCCCAGCCATCCATGACGACCAGCATGACAGGGCGGGCGGGAACAGAACGCATGGCGAAGCCTTCCAGTTTCGATGGGACGCCTGTTTTAGGCCCAAGCGTCGCGCCGCGAAAGTCATAGCACCGCACCGGGGCGTCGCACCGGGTGTGCTTCGCTTTATCATGCCTCTATTTATCATTCCTTTATGGCAATACCCCGGCATCTTTGTGCAGAGCAGCATCGCCCTGCGGTCAGGCGGCGCCGGTTTCCACGACCCAGAGCGTCTCCGCACCCGATGGAATCGCATATGCGCACATGCCAAGCGTCCCGCACCTGGACTGGTCAGCGGCGTGCGGGCCGCGCAAACTGGATTCTACAGAGAATAGAACTCCGAAGGAAACGCACCATGACCGAACACGATACGGGCCACGTTCACCTGCGCTTTGAAGCACACGGCGGTCGCGGTGTCGTCGCCCATGTCACCCTCGACAACACCGCCAAACTGAATTCGCTGAACAGCGGGTTGATGAACCGTTTCGCCGACGCGATCGAAGGACTGCACGCGCGTGCCGATCTGCGCGCCGTGGTGCTGGGCAGCGCGGGCGACAAGGCGTTCATCGGCGGGGCCGATATTCGCGAACTGGCCGGCCTCGAAAGCCCCGCCGCCGGGCAGCGGTTCATCGAACGCGTGCACCGCTGTTGCCGCGTGCTGCGCGAATTGCCGGTGCCGGTCATCGCACGCATTCAGGGCTATACGCTGGGGGCGGGGCTCGAAGTCGCGGCATCGTGCGACCTGCGCATCGCCAGCGAGCGGGCGGTGTTCGGCATGCCCGAAGTCTGTATCGGCATTCCCTCGGTCGTCGAAGCGGCGCTGCTGCCCGGGCTGATCGGCTGGGGACGGACGCGCGAACTGCTGCTGCTGGGGGAAAACATCGACGCCGACACGGCGCTGGACTGGGGGCTGGTCGGCCGGGTCACGACGCCCGACGCGCTGGATGCGGCGATCGCCGCCTGGGTCGAGCGGCTGGTCGCCAACGGACAGAACGCCCTGCGCATCCAAAAACGGCTGATCGCCGAATGGGAGGTTCTGCCCACCGACCGGGCGATCGCCGCCGGCATCCCGGCGCTGGCGGAATCGGTCCGCAGCGACGAACCGCGCAAGCTGATGCAGGCGTTTTTCGACCGGCCGCGCCGCGCCGGATGATAAATCCGCTTGCTTCGACGCGCACTTGTCCCCAATGAAGGGCCGAGAATAAAGGGGAGCCTGCCGTGTTGAAGCTGCGCGTCATTCCGTGTCTGGACGTCAAGGATGGGCGCGTCGTCAAAGGGGTCAATTTCGTGTCGCTGCGCGATGCGGGCGATCCGGTGGAACAGGCGGCGCTGTACGACGCGGCGGGCGCGGACGAACTCACCTTCCTCGACATCACCGCCAGCCATGAAAACCGCGACACCATCCTCGATGTGGTGTCGCGTACCGCGGCGCGTATCTTTCTGCCGCTGACGGTTGGCGGCGGGGTGCGCAGTACCGAGGACATGCGCCGTCTGCTGCTGGCCGGCGCCGACAAATGTTCGATGAACTCGGCCGCCGTGGCGCGCCCTGAACTGATCGCCGAAGCGGCGGAAAAATTCGGCAGCCAATGCGTGGTGGTTGCCGTCGATGCGCGCAGCAACGCCAATGGCACGTGGGAGGTGTTCACCCATGGCGGACGCAACGGCACCGGGATCGATGCGATCGCCTGGTGCCGGCGCGTGGCGGAATTGGGCGCGGGCGAGATTCTGCTGACCTCGATGGACCGCGACGGCACCGGTGCGGGGTTCGACCTCGACCTGCTGCGCGCCGCCTGCGGTGCGGTGCGCGTGCCGGTGATCGCCTCGGGCGGGGTCGGCACACTGGAACATTTCGTCGAGGGGGCGAAGGCGGGCGCCACTGGTCTGCTGGCCGCCAGCGTGTTTCACTTCGGCACGTTCACCATCGATCAGGTCAAGCGCGCGCTGCACGACGCGGGATTGCCGGTGCGCCTGACCGCAGAAAAGGAGGCGGAACATGGTTAAGCCACCCAAGGCCAGGAAAGCCGCCAAACCCGACAAGAAACTGAAAAAGACCGACCTGAAGAAGGTCAAGGCGCAGATCGCCATCGCGCTGAAGCCGTCGGCGGCGAAATCCGCCAAGGGCAGGAAAAAAGCCGCCAATATCCTCGGCGCGCTGGCTACCGGCCGCATCGCCGTGGCGCCGACGCCGATAGACGGTGCTGCGACATCGGCGGTGCTCGAGCGGCTGTATGCGGTGATCCTGTCGCGCCGCGACGGCAACCCGGACGTCAGCCATTCGGCGCGGCTGCTGGCCCGCGGCACCGACAAGGTGGCGCAGAAATTCGGCGAGGAAGCCGTGGAATGCGTGATCGAGGCGGTGCGCGGCAACAACCCGCAGGTCGTCATGGAAAGCGCCGACGTGCTGTATCACCTGCTGGTTCTGTGGGTGAACGCCGGCATCACACCCGACATGGTCTGGGCCGAACTGCACCGGCGCGAAGGCGTCAGCGGCATCGCGGAAAAGGCCGCGCGCCCCGACACGCTGCGCCGCGTCCTCGGCGTGACGTCCACGAAAATTCCCTGAAGGAGTTCCGGCCGATGACCATTCCCGCCTACGACGACCAGAACATTTTCGCCCGCATCCTGCGCGGCGAGATCCCCGCCAAACCGCTGTACGACGACGCACACGCTTTCGCCTTTCACGACATCGCGCCACAGGCGCCGATCCACGTACTGGTGATCCCCAAGGGGAAATACGTCTCGTTCCCCGACTTCACGGCACGCGCCAGCGCCGCGGAAATTGCGGGTTTCTGGCAGGCGGTTGCCAAAGTCGCCGCCGATCTGCAACTGAACGCCCCGGGCTGGCGGCTGATCACCAACATCGGCGCCGATGGCGGGCAGGAAGTGCCGCATTTTCACGTCCATATCTGCGGCGGACGGCGGCTGGGCCGGATGATCCAGCCGGCCTGAGAGACTGCCCGATACTGCTACTGGCGTGGCCGTCTGGCAGCACTTCCCTGCGCTTCCGGTGCTCACGAACCAATGTTCGCCGCGCGCCGGTTCTCAGAAAGAACCACCATACGACTCACGCCAGCGCAGTCTCGAACAGTCTCTAGGTGGACTCAAAAAGCCCTTTTCCACGCCCGATCTCCCGGCGTAAGGTTTCACATCACAATCAAATCAATTCAGATCGGGAGGAAGTGCGTCAATGAAAAGACTCCTTGGACTTGCGGCGGCCCTCATCATGGGGTGCGGCGTCGCGCAGGCGGGTGTGCTCGATACGGTGCGCCAGCGCGGCGCGCTGGCCTGTGGGGTCAACACGGGGCTGTCCGGGTTTTCCGCCGCCGACAGCGCCGGCGTCTGGCGCGGACTGGACGTGGATCTGTGCCGCGCCGTCGCCGCCGCCGTGCTGGGCGATGCGAACAAGGTCCGCTACGTCACGCTGACCGACCAGGTCCGCTTCACCGCGCTGCAGTCGGGCGAGGTCGACATGCTGTCGCGCAACACCACGATGACCTTCCTGCGCGACGCCACCATCGGCCTGCGCGGCGTGGGGGTGAATTTCTACGACGGGCAGGGATTCGTGGTGCGTAAATCGGCCAATATCGGCCGCAGCACCGAACTGAACGGCGCATCGGTCTGCCTGTTGCAGGGTTCGACGCACGAGATGAACGTCGCCGACTGGACGCGCCAGAACAACCTGCAGGTGCAGGTGATCGCCATCGATACGCCCGAGAACCTGCAGCGCGCTTTCCTGTCCGGCCGGTGCGACGCGGCGACCAACGACGCATCGGCGCTGGCCTCGATGATCGCCTCGCTGCCGAACCCGGACGAATACATGATCCTGCCCGACCTGATCAGCAAGGAACCGCTGGGCCCGATGGTGCGCGCCGGCGACGACCAGTGGTACCAGATCGTCCACTGGGTGCTGATGGGCCTGATCGAGGCCGAGGAACAGGGCATCACCGCCGCCAATGTCGAGCAGATGGCGCGTGAAAGCCAGAACCCCGGCGTGCAGCGCCTGCTGGGCCGCAGCGGCGAATTCGGCAAGCTGCTGGGCGGGCTGAACCCGGACTGGATGCTGCAGGCGATCAAACAGGTCGGCAATTACGGCGAGAGCTTCGAGCGCAATGTCGGCCCGTCTTCCCCGCTGCGCCTGCCGCGTGGACTGAACGCGCTGTGGAACAAGGGTGGCCTGATGTACGCGTGGCCCTTCCGGTGAGGCTGTCCGATACCGCTACTGGCGCGGCCGTCTGACGGCGCTTTCCTGCGCTTCCGGTGCTCACGGACATCAGTCCGCTGCGCGCCGGTTCTCGGCAAGCACCACCATACGACTTACGCCAGCGCAGTCTCGAACGGCCTCCCTGGTGGCAAAGATCGGAAAGGGTGCCTCACAGGCACCCTTTTTTATTTCCGGTAAAATCCCCTAGAGTGCGCCCCATGCTGACCGGCAAGAAGATCCTGATCGTCGTCTCGGGCAGCGTCGCCGCCTTCAAGGTGCTGACGCTGATCCGCCTGCTGCGCAAGGACGGCGCGCAGGTCAAGGCCGTGCTCACCGCGGGCGGCGCACAGTTCGTCACCGCGCACGCGCTGCAGGCGATCACCGGGCAGGCGGTGGCGCAGGATCTGTTCTCGCTGGAAGAGGAACAGGCGGTCGGCCATATCCGGCTGGCGCGCTGGGCCGATCTGGTGGTGGTGGCGCCTGCCTCGGCCAGCATGATCGCGCGTATGGCGCTGGGCCTGGCCGACGATCTGGCCGGCGCCGTGCTGCTGGCCTGCGACCGCCCGGTGCTGCTCGCCCCGGCGATGAACCCGATGATGTGGCAACACCCGGCGACCCAGGGCCATATCCGGACGCTGGCCGCGCGCGGCGTGACGCTGGCCGGGCCGGACGACGGGCCGATGGCCGAACCCGAAAGCGGGCCGGGCCGGCTGATCGAACCTGAAGCGCTGCTCGACGCCATCCGCGCACAGTTACAGCCCTCCGGCCCGCTGGCCGGGAAACACGCGCTGGTCACCAGCGGCCCGACGCACGAGCCGATCGACCCGGTGCGCTATATCGCCAACCGCTCCTCGGGCCGGCAGGGCCACGCGATCGCCGCGGCGCTGGCGGCGCTGGGGGCGCGCGTCACGCTGATCAGCGGCCCGGTCGGCGAAGCCGATCCGCGCGGCGTGCAGGTGGTGCGCATCGAGACCGCCGCGCAGATGCTGGATGCGTGCCGGACCGCGCTGCCCGCCGATATCGCGGTTTGCGCCGCCGCCGTCGCCGACTGGCGGCCCGCACACGCCACCAGCCAGAAGATGAAGAAAGTCCCCGGCAGCGCCCCCGCGCCACTGGAGCTGGTGCAGAACCCCGACATTCTGGCCACGCTGTCCGCCGCCGGCCCGGCCCGGCCGAAACTGGTGGTCGGCTTCGCGGCCGAGACCGAAACCGTGCTGGAACACGCCGCCGAAAAACGCCGCCGCAAGGGCTGCGACTGGATCGTCGCCAACGATGTCTCGGGCGACGTGATGGGCGGGGCGCGCAACACCGTGCATCTGATCTCGGAAACCGGGACCGAACACTGGCCCGAACTGCCCAAGGAAGACGTCGCGCGCCGGCTGGCCGCGCGCATCGCCGCATTTTTCTGAAAGCTGGATTGATGACCGTACACATCGCCGTCGAACGCCTGCCGCATGGACGTGATCTGCCGTTGCCGTCTTACGCCACACAGGGCGCCGCCGGGATGGATCTGCTGGCCGCCGTGATCGACCCGGTCGTCGTTCCGCCCGGCGCGCGCGCCGTGATCCCCACCGGCCTGAAGATCGCCCTGCCCCCCGGTTACGAAGCGCAGGTGCGGGCGCGTTCGGGACTGGCGCTGAAGTCCGGCATCATCGTGCCCAACGGCCCCGGCACCATCGACGAAGACTATCGCGGCGAGGTCGGGGTGATCGTCGCGAACATTTCGGACACGCCGTTCATCGTCGAGCGCGGCACGCGCATCGCGCAGTTGATTATCGCCCCCGTCACCCGCGCCACATGGCGCGAAACCGACACCCTGCCCGACACGGCGCGCGGTGCGGGCGGCTTTGGCAGCACGGGCGTCAACTCCAAGTAAAAAGAAAATATTCCGGAGTAACTGTTCTTGTCGAACCCCTCGATTCAGAGATGTTCATTTTGCATTTTTAAGCTAGATTTCCCGGCATGCTTGGGTTGTTGCCCAGCTTTTTAACAGGAGTCTGTTTTCCATGGGTCTGTTCAGTTTCATTCGTGACGTCGGCGCATCGCTGATGGGCGCGTCTCCCGCGCAGGCGGCAACGGCAGAAGCCCTGCGCAAGGAAGTCGAAAAACACGGCCTGCGCGCCGACGATCTGAACATCGCCGTCGAGGGCGACACGGTGAAGGTCTCGGGCAAGGCGGCTTCGAACGAAGTGGCCGAAAAGATCGTGCTGGCGCTGGGCAACACGGTCGGGGTCAGCAAAGTTGACAGCAATCTGCAGGCGGCCGACGGCGCGACGTCCTCGAAGATGTATACGGTGCAGAGCGGCGACACGCTGTCGAAGATCTCGAAGGCGATGTATGGCGATGCCAACAAGTACAACGCGATCTTCGAGGCCAACCGCCCGATGCTCACCCATCCGGACAAGATCTATCCGGGCCAGGTGCTGCGCATCCCCGTGGTGTCCTGAACGCCACAAAGCCTGCCGGGCAAACTCCGGCATAATTGATCCAGCGCGGCAGACATGTTCTGCCGCGCTGGCCTATTGAAGACGAAACGTCTTATTCTCGGCGCATGCACCTCGACTTCACCGAAGAAGAGATAACCCGCTATTCACGCAACATCCTGCTGAAGGAAGTGGGCGGCACCGGGCAGGCACGGTTACGCGCGGCGCGCGTGCTGATCACCGGCGCCGGCGGGCTGGGTTCGCCGCTGGCGCTGTATCTGGCCGCCGCCGGCGTGGGGACGATCGGCATCGTCGATCACGACACGGTGGAACTGAGCAACCTGCAGCGCCAGATCGCGCATACCACGGCGCGGATCGGCACGCTGAAAGCCGATTCCGCGGCCCATGCGGTCGCTGCCCTGAACCCCAATGTCGTGGTCGACATCCACCCGCTGCGGCTGACCGCCGACAACGCGCTGGCGCTGGTCGGCGGTTACGACGTGGTCTGCGACGCGACCGACAATTTCGCCACCCGCTTTCTGCTGGCCGACGCCTGCGTGCTGGCGCGGCGGACCTTGGTGTCGGCGGCGATCCTGCGCTTCGAAGGACAGCTTTCGGTGTTCCGCCCGCACACCGGCGGGCCGTGCTATCGCTGCCTGACCCCCGAAGCGCCGCCCGCCGGCACGATCCCCACCTGCGCCGAGGCCGGCATTCTGGGCGCGGTGGCCGGGGTGATGGGGGCGCTGCAGGCGACCGAAACGCTGAAGGAAATCCTCGGCATCGGCGACTCGCTGTCCGGGCGCCTACTGTTGTGGGACGCGCTGTCGATGCGCCAGCGGGTGATCCGCCTGCCCAAAGACCCCGCCTGCCCGGCCTGCGGCGAGCACGCAACACTGCGCGACCTGTCGGCGCACGCCTCGACGTCATCCGAAGGCGCGTCCTGTGCGCTCTGACCAATCGCCGCTGGGTATCTTGCTGATCTCGGGCGGGCACGAACGCGCGCATTACGCGCTGGTGCTGGCCACCACCGCCGCGGCGCTGGGCCGCAAGGTGACACTGTTCGCCACCAACGCCGGGCTGCACCTGTTCCTGCGCACAGCACCGCTGCACGCCGACCCGCGCGAAGCCGTGCTGCGCGCGCGCGGGGTCGGCACCCTGGCGGAACTGTACGACGCCGCGCACGAGCTGGGCGTGGCCTGCATCGTCTGTGAAGCGGGGCTGCGCAGCGAAAACATCGCCGCAGACGCCCTCGACCCGCGCGTGACAACGGCAGGCGCCGCGACCTTCCTGGCGGCAACCGGAAATGGCAGTATTGTAACTCTATGAGCAACCGTTCGCGCATGCACCCTTTGGCACGCCCGGCCTTCCTCGTCTGCCGGCGTCTTCTCGTCGCCGCCGCGCTGGCCTGTACGCCGGCAGCCGGACTGGCCCAGACCGCGCAAACACCGCGCAGCAATGCGCCGGCCGACGGCGCCACCGCGCCCGCCCGCACCACCACGCGTCCGGCGGCTACGCCCCGCGCCACAACACCGCGCGCCACCACGCCGCGCCCCTCTCGCCCGGATGCCGCACGCCCCGCCGCCACACGCCCCCGGCCCGCCCAGGCGACCCAGCCGCAGCGCCCGACCACCACGCGCCGCGGGCAGCAACAGACACGGCCGCCGCAGACTCAGCGTCCGCAATCGCCAGCCCGCGCCAGCACGGCAGCGCCAGCAGCAGCAGCAGCAGCGGGGGCCGCCGCTGCGCCCGCCACACCGCCCGTGCCCGAAGCCCCGGCCACACCGGCTCGGGGCCAGATCACCGGCCAGCCGCTGCCGCGCTTCGCGGCGCTACGTTCCGACGAGGTGAACATGCGCGTCGGCCCCGGCACGCGCTATCCGGTGGACTGGGTGTACCGGCGCAAGGAAATGCCGGTCGAGATCCTGCGCGAATTCGAAGTCTGGCGGCTGATCCGTGACCCCGAAGGCAATCAGGGCTGGGTACACACCGCCGTGCTGACCGCCCGGCGCAGCTTCGTCGTCCTCGGCCAGAACCAGGTCCTGCGCCGCCGGGCCGACGCCACTTCGGACGCCGTTGCCACCCTGCGCCCCGGAGTGATCGGGCGTATCCGAAGTTGCGAGAAAGACGCCGACTGGTGCCAGGTGCAGATCGGCAACTATCGCGGCTGGCTGCCGCGCGCCAGTTTCTGGGGAACGTATCTGGGCGAGGAAGTCACCCACTGACGCATGCGCCAGTGAAAAGCGCCCGTCCCGGCAGGGACAGGCGCGCCATATGCGCGTGATCCGCAAGTCCCCCGTCCGCATTGGACGGGAACAGCCTCAGTCGAGCAGCCCGCCGCCGCCGGGCCGCGGCAACGTCATCGTCTGCGGAATGATCAGTCCGCGTCTGGACGGCGCGGCCGCCGGCTGTTCCGCCGGCTGGGCACGGCGCGCCCGGGGCGCCGCGGCAGCGCGTGCGGGCGTGGCGGCGGCCGGTATGGTCGCAGGCCGCGCGCTGGCATCGGTCTGCACCGTCGTCTGTACCGCCTGTCCAGCCGCCGCGGTCTGCGGCGTCGTGGCAGACCGGCGCGTATTGGCCGCGCGTGTGTTGGCGAATGCGTCGACCGGCGCGGACGACGCCGCGGCGCGTGATGCCGGCGCAACCGGGGCCGCCGGCGGCGCTACGGCCGCCGGGCGCGGCTCGGCAAACACCTCGACCGGCGCCGATGCCCTGCCTGCCGGACCCGCAGTCCGGGCACGCGCCATGCGCGCGCGGGTTGCCGCCGCGTCAGCCGACAATTCAGATTCCGTGGGATAGTATTCGCCCAGATGCGAATGGCCGTCCGTGTCCGAATGGACGGCCGCCGCCGCCACTTCCGTCGCCTCGACCCCCGACCTGCGGTTCTGTTCAGCCAGCGCCTGCTGCTGCATCGACAGGCGTGTGGTGGAATCCACGGCGTTCCGGCCGCGCGTCATCAGGCGCGCAGTGGTCAGCGAATCCGCATGTGTCGACCGACCGTTCGCACGGGCTTCCTCTGTCACGGTTTCTGGTGTAATATTACAACCACTGGCTGAAAGTGCGAGCCAGGGAGCAGGGTCGACCGGACGACCATTGATCCGCACCTCAAGATGAAGATGTGGACCCGTGGACCGGCCAGTCGACCCCAGCGCGCCAATTTCCTGTTGTGCAGAAACCATCGTGCCCGGAGCCAGATTCGAGGCAATACGCGACATATGGGCGTACCTTGTCACCACCCCGCCCGCGTGGAGAATTTCGACCGCAAGGCCGTAAGCTCCATAGGGGCCAGCATGGATCACCTCGCCCGAGGCGACGGCGTGAATAGGCGAGCCCATGGGCCCACGAAAGTCCAATCCTGTATGAAAATTACCCCAGCGAAATCCAAAGCCTGAAGACAGCTCGGCAACGCCCGCTGTTGGCATTACCATCATACCACACATATCCAGAGATGCGGCCGTGGCAGGTACCGCAGAGATAAATGGCAACAGGAAAAGCGCGTATCTCATGAAACCGTGGGTAACACTTCTTGATGGGTTCTTCTACATATAAATAATGTCAAATCGTGCAACTTTTAAGATTATTGAAGAAATTCAGGGGGTTTACAAGTTCGTTCCGGACGCGGATTTCTAAGTGAACGTGACTTCCATACGTCACACCGCTGCGTCCCGCGACGCCGATCCGTTCACCACGTGCGACGGCTCGCCGCCCCTGCGCCAGAGCCGGCGTGACCCGCCCCAGATGCGCCGTGCGACTGCGAAAGGCACCGTGGTCGATCTCCACCACCAGCCCGTAGCCGCCGACCCGGCGTAGAAACACCACCCGCCCCGCGGCAATCGCGCGCACCGGCGTTCCGGCCGCGGCCGGCAGGTCGATCCCGTTATGTCTGGATGCCGGGCGCCGCCCGATCGCCGCGCGCGGCCCGTAGCCCGATGAAATGCAGGCCTGCTCGATCGGCGTCAACAGGTCCGGGATGTCCCCCGGCGGCTGGGCGAAAGCTGTGGCGCACATCGCTGGCAGCGCCGTCCCACATATCGTGAAAATCCGTCGTATGGTTTGATTTGCCAGAAGAATCGCACGCATCCTATACTTCTTAGCATAATGCGCATATTCCAGAACCGGCATTCTGAGGGTTAAGCACCATGTTCGGACGCATATCCCCGCGTATACAAGAAAGTGCACAGCGCCCCGATCCTGAGAGCAAGCTAAACGTGACAAATTCCGGTCTCCTGACCCCCAGCGTTATGAAGCGCGCCCACATCATTGTTCTGGGCAATGAAAAGGGCGGCAGCGGCAAATCGACCGCCTCGATGCATGTAATCATCGGCCTGCTGCGCGAGGGGTACCGCGTTGGCGCCATTGATCTCGACGCGCGTCAGGGAACTTTGTCCAAATACCTGAAAGCGCGCAAGGCCTTCTCGGCCAACAAAGGGATCGAGCTGCCGCACCCGCGCAGCCTGTCGGTGTTCCGCAGCGAGGTCGACAGCCGCAGGGAAGCCGAGGCCGAAGAGGCCACTCATCTGGATGCCGCGATCGCCGATCTGTCCGCCGACTGTGACATCATCGTGCTGGACTGCCCCGGCTCCGATACATTCCTGTCGCGTTACGGGCACGGCTACGCCGACACGCTGATCACCCCGATCAACGACAGTTTCGTCGATTTCTCGATGCTGGCGACGGTGGCGCCCGAGGACCGTTCGGTGATCACCCCGTCGATCTACAGCGAAATGGTCTGGGAGGCCCGCAAGCGCCGCTTCGCGCTGGACAAGGGACGCATCGACTGGATCGTCATGCGCAACCGCCTGGGCGCCACCGAGGCCCGCAACAAGCGCGACGTCGGCACGACGCTGGAAGAGCTCGCCAAGCGGATCGGGTTCCGCACCGTCAAAGGGTTCGGCGAGCGGGTAATCTTCCGCGAGCTGTACCTGCTGGGCTTGACGCTGATGGACCTCAAGGAGGCACGGCTGGGCATGCCGATGTCGATGAGCCACGTCGCCGCCCGAACCGAGGTACGCTCGCTGCTGGCGGCGATCCGCAAGCCGCTGCCGGGTCTGACTTTAAGTCCGCCGGCCGCGTAATCCCGGTTGCCTCTGCGCGCCGGGGACGCTATAGCCACGCCCCTGACCGGGCACGGACCCGGTTCAAGGCTGCCGACATAGCTCAGGGGTAGAGCAACTGATTCGTAATCAGTAGGTCCTCGGTTCAATTCCGAGTGTCGGCACCAGTTTCCCCGAAATTCCCGAATCCTCAAAATTTGAGCTTTTGGTTCTGCGGACTCATGTGCGCGCGGTGTTTTGTAGCGCGGCAATCGCTTTGTCACATCGTAGCGCGCGTTTTGGCACAAAAAAGCGGCTAAAGATTACGGTATCTTTACCTTATCCTGGCCACCCAGTCGTCAGGTCAGTCGCCGGGTCATGGGTAATCGCGGCGGCAAGATCGGCTTCGTGTGCGAAGCACGCGGCAACGTGTATCTGCGCAGTCAGTGCCATCGCGCGCGCGTCGGCTGCCGTCAGTTCGACGAATTCACCATCAGCCATTTTCCACGCCGTTCCATCGACCCACAGGTCCGCGATCACTGCCAGCAACGCATTACCGATTTTACCTTGGCTTTCACGATCTGTCGCTACACGCACCGGCGCAGAACGGCCCAGTAAAATCACGTCGCAACCTGCAACTTCGTGCTGCCAGCGGATCGCGGCAAGCTCGGACAATGCCTGCTCGATCGTGCGCGCAGGCGGTGCGGGCGCCACCAGCTTTTTACCCTTGAACACCCAGCCTTGCTGCACGTCCGCGCTGCATTTGATCAGCGTCTCCGTAAAAGCCGGTGTGAACGCATCGGCGGGTGCGATGTCGTCCGGAAGAGTCACGATTTCCGCAACCATGCCGTCGCGCAGGCTTGCAAAATACTGTGCCATTGGATCACCACCTTACCGAGGCGAAGCCGGCCACGCCGTTGCCGCCGGCGAAATACCCAGGGGACGCTGGCGGCGTGTAATTTGCGCTGCCACCGGCCCCATATTGTAACGCTTGGATTACCCCCCCGGCGGCTGACCGTGTGCCGCCGCCGCCATACGGCCTGCCACCCCGGCCGGTCGCGTGCGCGGTGCCAGATGCCCCGCCGTCATCGCCATCGTCGCCGCGCGCGTTGAAATGCCAGTTGGCACCGTTTGCAACCGTACCGAATATCCCGGTCCCGCCGGCCCCGCTGTACGTACCGCCACCGCCACCGCCACCGCCGGCGGCGGTGATGAAAACGCCGAACGATGTTGTGCCGCCGTTGCCGCCCGCAATTCCATTATTGCTATTGCCAACACCGCCAGCGCCGATCGTCGTATAGATCGACTGCCCGAATGTCACAGGCACGACAGCCTGGACGGTCGCCCCGGCAGCGCCGCCGCCGCCGATCCGCCCGTTGTACTGGGACGCGCCGGAGGCACCGCCGCCGCCGATTAAAAGAACATCGAGATTCGTGGCCGGCGAGGTAAAAGAGCCGGACGACGTGATGACCTGCACGCCGCGCGCCAGGTGACCAACCCGCCAAGACGAGGCACCGTCACTGGTAAAGACCACATCGCCGCCCGCCAGTACAGGGCCGCCCGTTACACCACCGCCGACCTGGTTCCCAGCCTGCGGATAAACTTTGACCGAGTTGCCTGACGCATCCGTGCGAATGATCCGGTATCTGATCGGCACGCCGCCCGTGCTGTCCGCGCGCGGCAGATAAATAATGGTGTTGCCTGCCGCCGCATCGATTTCGACCACGCCGGTATGCTTCAGCTCCAACCAGGTCGTCCCGGCAGTAATCCGGGTATAGTGCTTTGCGTTCAGGATTTTCCAAGCCTGTATCGCCTGATCGTAGTTTCGTAAATCCGGTGTCAGCCCGGCCAGCTCGGCCGGTCGAACGACGTTTTCCTGGATGAAATTGAAAAAGAGCGCGTTCAGATACGTCGGGTCAATGTTCGCAACCGCATCACCGTCGCGAAACCCGTCTTTCCCCGGGCCGAACATGTCACGCACACGATTACTGGTATCGATACGGCCGGCCATGTCAATCCTCGCCTATGTAGTTGAACTGCACGATCGTGTGTGCGGGTTTCGATCGGCGGAACACGCATTCGATCGGCGTGCTGGTCCACCATTGTAGCGGTGCGTTGCATGGCGATTGCGCGTTGAAGAAGCCGCGAATACGCCGCGCCAGAATATTCACACGCCATACGAACTTCCACTGCGGGCCGAGCAACGGCGCATCGCACGCGGACTGGCACGTGAACGGTTTGAACTCGGTGATGGTCGTGCTCGGATAACCCATCACCTCGGCCAGGCGGATGAAATACCCGGGGCTGGCGCCGCCACGTGCCAGCAGTTTCTGCACCACGCGCACGCGGCGCTCCGGCAATGTTTCCGCAATACCAGAACACTTATCCGGCAGGCCGACATCGGCCTCCCAGTCCGCAATCATCTCGGTGGTGCGATACGGGTCTGCTTCGTGCTCGAGGTCGTCGATCCGATCACGCACACGCCCCAGTTCCAGCGCAGCGACACCCAGCACGCGCCTCAACACCGTGTCTTTGCCGCGCGACCACAGAACGCCGTGCGGCAGATACGAAATCAGATGTGCCAGTGCCTTGCGCGCCGATGGCCCGAGAGTCAGGTTTGCCATGTAATCACCCCCAGGCGTGCGATCCGGTCCGCCTCGGTCATGATGTCATCCACCGGCTCAATCACCCGGTGCGCATATTCCCCACGCGCCGCCGAAACCGCAGCCTGCACGCGCGACATGGGCAGCGTGCCGCCCGGTTCGGCTTCGCGGATGAAGAAGTCGCGCAATTCTGTTTCCACGGCGTGCCGCGTCGCCAGGCTGTCCGGTTGCAGCGTAATGGTCAGATCGACCGGCTCTTCGGCCGGCGCCCAGATCACGATCGTAGCGCACATCGGGCGGATATCCGGGTCGTGGATGTAATCATGCACGCGCGCAACCGCCTCGGTATCGGGGATCGATCCGTCCGGCATGATGAACGCCACGCTGACATTGCCGACATCGGCCTTTACCCATACGCGTGTCGCGCCGACAACATCACTCACCCACCGCCTGTAATCGGCTTCGTTCCCGCCGCCCGGCGGCTCGTCAATCCGCGCCGAAATACGCGCGCGCACGCTCTCCCAGTCCTCGATGTCCAGCCCGCCACCGATACCGCCCGTGCCGACCGTCGCCTGGCTCTGCACACCCACCACCGGTTCGACCAGAGTCACGGTCTGCCCGGCCGGGGTATTTGCTGCGCTGCCGGCGCTTTCGGCCTGGACGGATGCGATTGCCACCCCAGCCGTATCGATCCGCGCATCTTCCAGCAGCGCGAAGCGCACCCCGTCGGCGCGCTGCACCAATGCGCCGGCCGGCACGATACAATCGGTCAGACCGGTAAAGACGATCGATCCGGATGCGAGCGTCGCCGGCCGGCGCGTGACACGCCAGAACGCCGCATGCGGGCTCAGCTCGTCCTCTACGGCCGTCATCACATGCAATGCGCGCGCACGCTTGGCGATGTGCACGTGCATGTCATGAGACACCAACGCCAGCATCTTCGCGAAGATCACTTCGAAGCTGACGCGCAGAAACTGCACCACGCCGGTCAGATACCGTTCGACGTCGGCCATGATGCGCCGGAAGATTACGGGGCGTGCGGGGATGTCGAAGCTCATGCGCCCCCCACCAGCTTGTCGAACCCAAAGCGCTCCCACGTGCCATCAACCCGCAACAGCGCGACATGCGTGCGCAAAAACCCGCGCGACACCCATTCAGATCGCACCTCGATCTGCTGAACGATCCCGTCGGCAATCAGCCAGGCCAGCGCGCGCCGGGCGCCGTCTTCCATTCCCTTGCGGGTATCTTCGGTCTGCTTTGCGCGTTCGAACAGCCACCAGTTGCTGCCGATCGGACCCTGACCGTTTTCGGCCAGCGCGTCACCAACCCAACCGCGTCGATCAGTCCCGGACGGGGGCGTTTCGTCCGAACGGGCACGGGCATCGGTAAACAGGCTGATCTGCACCACGGTGCGCAGGCTGTCATCGCGCAACAGGCCGGCCGCTATCAGCGTAAAATCACCCGTCTGCTTGGTGTTGTCGTAATCGAACGCGATCATGACCCACCCATCTTTCCTTCGGGCGCGTCCGTCTGGCCGCGTGCATCGTTTTCCTTGTGGGTGTGTGCGTCGAAAATCGCCCGCATCTCCGACATCTGCACGCCACCGTTTTCGGCTAGATCGATGATCTGCCCCAGTACCTCAAGAAGCGGAGTTTCGAACCGCACCTTTTCTTCGGCTTTCACCACCAGAGTCTTGGTCTTGATTTCGACCTGGTTGCCGCGCTTCAGGGTGATCCGATCGCCCTCGTCGGTGAACACGCACACTTCGCCGGGTTTCAGATCGCCCGGCCGGCTGGCCGGATCGTCGATCCCGACGATGATCGGATGATCGCGGTTGCCACCCGGGAATATCACCACGCATTTGCCGCCCAGCGGTTTGCTGGCGAAACCGTAGTTCTGTACCCAGCGCGCATTGTCGGCCAGCTCGCCCGCCAGCAACGCCACCTGTGCGCCCTGCACACCGGCGCCGTCGGTCAGCGCCGTCAGATCGCCGACCGCGATCATCAGCATGATGCGGGCGCGATCCGGTTCGGTAAGACGGTTGATGGCGGATACGGGGTCCACGGCGCTATCTCCACAACGCCGTAAATGGATTGTCCGCGCCGCCGCTGCTTGCGGAACTGTTTCCGCTGCGCGCACCTGTCGCCGTGACTTTTGCGGGCTTCACCGCATAGGCTTCGCGCGGCGTCAGTTCAAGTTCGGTGATCATGCCGCTGTCGTCCAGCGTCTGTGTCACCGTCGCGATCAGCAGTTCATAGTCCTCGAGGCCGCACCAATCGTCGGTGACTTTCACCAGCGTGTTCGGCTGCCAGAGTTTCCCGTTCGCGCGCCAGCCCCGCATGGTATAGGTGGCGCGCTTGCTCTTGCCGATCCCGACGGATTTTTGCCACTCGGCACGCTGCGCGAAGGTCAGGCCGTCGCCGGCCCCCTCGGCCATCACGATCACCGGTCGATACCGCTTCACCTCATCATCGCGCACGGTGGCGGGCATCGTCGCCGATTATCGCGTTGCGGCGCAGCGCGAGGGGCAGTCCGGGTTCGACCGTGTGCTGACCCGCGCGCTGGACGCGCCGGACGGTGTGCGCAGCACGATCGCGGCGCTGAGCACCGAGCCTGGCC
>JAVBUO010000040.1:0-3017 GCA_031555315.1 Acetobacteraceae bacterium | reverse complement strand
GAAACTGGACCGCTTGGCCTTGAGTTTTTGATAATTCGGATCTGCGGCGATCCGTTCTGCCAATGTCTGTTCCATTGGATCAGGCTCCTCCTCTGCTATCTGGGGCCGTCCCGCCAATCCTCCTCAAGTCTCCGGCGGGAGGGCTTTTCATCAGTTCCAAGCCAAAGCCATGGCCATTCCCGGCCAGACCAAGGGCTGCCACGGACCCTGAGATCCGCGGGTCGGGTGGCAAAGGCGGCAGGGCCGCCTTGCCAGGGGTTCAGTTGCGGTTCATGCGGTTGTCGATCAGTTCCTCGACCACCGCCGGCTCTGCCAGGGTCGAGATATCCCCCAGCGCGCCATAGTCATTCTCGGCAATCTTGCGCAGGATGCGGCGCATGATCTTGCCCGAACGGGTCTTGGGCAGGCCCGGCGCCCACTGGATCAGGTCCGGCTTGGCAATGGGACCGATCTCGGTGCGGACCCAGGTTTCCAGTTCGTGCCGCAATGCGTCGCTGGGCTCGACCCCGTTCATCAGCGTGACATAGGCGTAGATACCCTGCCCCTTGAGCTGATGCGGATAGCCGACCACCGCAGCCTCGGCGACCTTCTCATGCGCCACCAGCGCGGATTCGACCTCGGCCGTCCCCATCCGGTGACCCGAGACGTTGATCACGTCATCGACCCGTCCGGTGATCCAGTAATAACCGTCCTCATCCCGGCGGCAGCCGTCGCCGGTGAAGTAATAGCCCGGGTATTGCTGGAAATAGGTCTCCATGAAGCGCTCATGGTCGCCCCAGACGGTGCGCATCTGGCCGGGCCAGCTGTCGGCAATGGCCAGAACACCCTCGACACCGTTGCCAGACTGCACAACCCCGGTCTGCGCGTCCAGAACCTCAGGCTTCACGCCAAAGAAGGGCAGCGTGGCCGATCCCGGCTTGGTCTCGATCGCGCCGGGCAGCGAGGTGATCATGTGTCCGCCGGTTTCGGTCTGCCACCAGGTATCGACGATCGGGCAGCGGCCCTTGCCGACATGCTTGTCATACCCGACCCATGCCTCGGGGTTGATCGGCTCGCCCACGGTGCCCAGCACGCGCAGGCTGGACAGATCATGCTTCTCCACCCATTCCGGCCCCTGCCCCATCAGGGCGCGGATCGCGGTGGGCGCCGTGTAGAACTGGGTGACCTTGTGCTTGTCGCAGACCTCCCAGAAGCGGCCCGCATCGGGCCAGGTCGGCACGCCTTCGAACATCAGCGTGGTCGCGCCATTGGCCAGCGGGCCATAGATGATATAGCTGTGCCCGGTGACCCAGCCCACATCCGCCGTGCACCAGAACACATCGCCGTCGTGATAGTCGAAGACGTATTGATGCGTCATCGAGGCATAGACCAGATAGCCGCCGGTGCTGTGGACCGCGCCCTTGGGCTTGCCGGTCGATCCCGAGGTGTAAAGGATGAACAGCGGATCCTCGGCATTCATTGGCCGCGGCGGGCAGTCGGGACTGACCTGGTCCATCATCGCCAGCACATCGACGTCGCGCCCGTCGATCCAGGTCGTCTGGTCGCGGGTATGCTTGACCACCAGGCAGCGCACCCGGTCCGAGCAATGCAGAAGCGCCGCGTCCGTATTCGACTTCAGCGCCGTGCGCCGGCCGCCACGGGGCGCGGTATCGGCCGTGATGACCAGCTTGGCGCCGCTGTCATTGATCCGGTTGGCCAGCGCGTCCGGCGAGAAACCGGCAAAGACGATGGAGTGAACCGCCCCGATCCGCGCGCAGGCCAGCATGGCATAGGCCGCCTCGGGGATCATCGGCATATAGATCACGACGCGGTCGCCGCGCATCACGCCCTGGCTGAGCAGCACGTTGGCAAAACGGTTCACCTTTTCGGACAGTTCCGCATAGGTGATATGGCGGGCAGGCGTCTTGGGATCATCGGGTTCGAAGATGATCGCTGTCTGCTGGGCGCGGGCCGGCAGGTGGCGGTCGATGCAGTTGACCGAAGCGTTCAGGATGCCATCCTCGAACCACTTGATCGAAACCTTGCCCATCGTGAAATCGGTATTCTTCACGATGCTGTAGGGATAGATCCAGTCGAGACGCTTGCCCTCGCGGCCCCAGAATTCCTCGGGGTCGGCCATCGATTCGGCGTACAGGCGCTGATAATCGGCCGGCTTCAGCAGGGCACCCTCGAAACCTGAAGGAATCGGGTGTTTGGCTATGTTTTCAACGGACATTCGGATCTCCTCTAATCCCTTTCCGAAACCTGCCGGGTCGCATCGCTCCCTTACGCGTCGGGTGTCTCGGTTGGCTGCGCAGAGGTTAATATGCAATAAAGCCGCCCGTAAACCTTTTTTTTGAATAGATATTATTGTTAATAATTTCACCTTTGGTTAGGTGAAATTGTAAATCATTGACAATATGCCCGCCGCTTGCCCCCCGCCGCAAGAGCGGCCAGACTGCAGACATGAAGCAGGACCCCATCCGCCCCACCGACGACGAGGCGCGCGCGCTGGCGCGCCGCTTGCTGTCTTGCATGCGCCACGCCGCCCTGGGCACCATCGACCCCGAAAGCGGGATTCCTCTGGTGACCCGCATTGCAATCCAGACCGATGCGGCGGGCATGCCGGTGGCGCTGTTGTCGGGGGTGGCCGCACATTGCCGCGCCCTGCAAGCGGACCCCAGGGCCGGACTGCTGGTTACGGATGATCCGGCCGCCAAAGGCGATGCGATGACCCATGCCCGCCTGTCGATCCTGGCCCGCGCCCAGCCCATGCCGCCGGACGCTGCACTGCGCGAGGAATGGCTGCAACGCGATCCCAAGGCCCGGGTCTATATCGACCTGCCCGATTTCCGTTTCTGGCGGTTGATGCCGCAATCGGCACTGCTGAATGGCGGCTTTGGCCGCGCCTTCCGGCTGACGCCCGAGGACCTGCGCAAGCCCGCAAGGGCCTGAGGCGTTCAGAGGGCGGAACAGCCGTAAGAGGGATGCGTGGCGCAGTTCTCTTGATCGGCTGGTCGGTCAACTTTCCCTTGCCG
>JAVBUO010000079.1:0-11972 GCA_031555315.1 Acetobacteraceae bacterium | reverse complement strand
CAAGACCTTCCAGGTATCCGGCGAGATCGTCACCCGTTCCAGTTCGGGGGATTACGAACTCGGCGACTTCACGCTGACAACCAAGGACCAGAGTTTCGCGCTGAAGGCCGACAGAAAGAACGGCGTGTTCGTGAAGGAAGGAGTGGAGGGCTGGAAGCGCGACACCGGCACCTTCGCCGCGCTGACATTGCTGGGCGCGCCGAAGGATCAGTCGTTCCGTACGCTGGATATCGCTGTGTAATCTACCAGGCGGGCACGCTCCCTTGATATCACATCGCGAACTTCCTCGCGCCCGCCACACAGAACACCACGGCAACGGTGACGACCGGCAGCAGCCAGCCGATCGGTCTGCAGCAGCATCACCGCCCGACCGCGTAGCCCTGCATGCCGCGCGGGTTGGCGCCCGCGTGCATCAACCCGTCCTCCAGCCGCGCGCCCGAGATGCGGCCTTCGGACCAGTCCGGCCCCAGTTCGGCCTGGTGGCCGCGGGCGCGTAGATCCTCCAGCACTTTCGTGTCGTAACGGCCTTCCAGCACCACCTTGCCCGGGCGAGCGACGCGCGGCCAGAACGAGGATGGCCAGTGTTCGGCATGAAAACTCGGCGCGTCGATCGCCTGCTGGATGTTCAGGTTGTGATGCACCATGCGCAGGAAGAAGATCAGCGACCACTGGTCCTGCTGTTCACCGCCTGGCGTGCCGAACGCCATCCACGGCTTGCCATCCTTCAGCGCAAACGATGGCGACAGCGTGGTGCGCGGGCGCTTGCCCGGCGCCAGCGAATTCGGCAGTCCTTCCCTCAACCAGAACATCTGCCCGCGGGTGCCCAGCGGGAAGCCCAGCCCGTTGACCACCGGCGAGGATTGCAGCCAGCCGCCCGACGGCGTGGCCGAGACCATGTTGCCGTGCCGGTCGATGATGTCGAGATGGCACGTATCGGCGCCCAGCACGCCCAGCCGGGCTACCGTCGGCTCGCCCGCCGCGCCGCCGCTCAAGCCCATCAGCGCGAGGCGGTCTTCGGCATTGTGGTCGACCCACGGTGTTGCGCCGTGCACCGCGCCGGGGCGCAGTTCCATGCTGGCCGTCTTGCCGATCAGTGCGCGCCGCGCGTCGTTGTAGGCGGACGACAGAAGAACATCCATCGGTACCGGTGTATGATCCGGGTCGCCGTAATAGGCCTCGCGGTCCGCGAAGGCGAGTTTCGCGGCCTCGATCACCGTGTGCGCGAAGTCGGCGCCGACAGGGTCCATCGCCGCCAGATCGAAGCCGCGCAGCAGCGCCAGTTGCTGCAGGAAGACCGGTCCCTGACTCCACGGGCCGCATTTCAGCACGGTATGACCGTGATAGTCGTAGCGCAGCGGTTCTTCGTAAGTGGCCGACCAGCGCGCCATGTCGTCGGCGGTCAGCAGGCCGGCGTTGTCGCGGCCGCTGACGTCGAATTGCGGGGTGCGATAGAAACGGTCGACCATTTCGGCGACGAAGCCCTGATACCAGGCGCGCCGCGCCGCATCGATGCGCGCCTCGCGCGAGGCGCCGACGGCTTCGCGCGCAATGCGGGTATAGGTGCCGCCCAGAACCGGATTGGCGAACAGTTGGTTGGGCTGCGGCACGTTGCCGCCGGGCAGGAAGATCGCCGCCGAGGTTTTCCAGTGGTCGCGGAACAGGTCCTTCACGGTGTTGATCTGCGCCGGAATGCGCGGCACCAGCGGCACGCCGTTCTGCGCATAGCCGATCGCGAAGGCCAGCACGTCGGGCACTTCCCAGGTGCCGTAATCGCGCAGCATCAGCATCCAGGCGTCGAACGCGCCGGGCACCATGGCGGGCAGCAGGCCGGTGCCGGGAACCAGATCCAGCCCCAGTTCGTGGAATTTGTCGATCGTCATCGCCTGCGGGGCGGTGCCCTGGCCGCAGATCACCTGCTGTTTGCCGGTTCTGGCGTCGTGGATGATCAGCGGCGCGTCGCCGCCGGGGCCGTTCAGGTGCGGTTCGGCGACCTGCAGCACGAAGCCGGCCGCCGCCGCGGCGTCGAACGCGTTGCCGCCGCGTTCGAGCACCGCCATGCCGACCTGGCTGGCGAGCCAGTGCGTGCTGGCAACCACACCGTAAGTGCCGATGATTTCAGGGCGTGTCGTGAACATGGGGCGATACTCCAACGGGACATGCTTTCATCCTCCGGCGGGCGTTTGCCGTCAATCGGCCCGGCCCGAGAAGGCCAGCCGCAAAGCGAGGGCCGAAAAGACCGCCGCCAGAAAGTATTGCGATGCCCGGCCGGTGCGGAACCGTCTGCCGAGGCGCTGGCGGAGCGTGCCGACCAGAAGGACGATCGTTCCGTTGACGGTAAAACCGATCAGGTTGAGGATCGTCGCCAGGATCAGAATCTGCACGGTGAGGCCGCCCGATGCCGGGTGCACGAACTGCGGCAGCAGCGCCAGCATGAACAGCGCCACTTTCGGGTTCAGCACGTTGGTGATCAGCCCCTGCCTGAATGTCAGCCAGGTGGGCGTGGCGGGCAGTGCGTTGGTGGTTGCCAGCGGCGTCTGTTCGCGTGTGCGCCAGATCCTGAATGCCAGCCAGAGCAGATAAGCGGCTCCCGCCCAGCGCACCGCATCGAACGTCCAGGGAATGCGCACGAACAGCTCCGACAGCCCGAGCGCCAATGCGGTGGCGTGAACGTAGATTCCCGCCTGAATGCCGGCCAGCGTGGCGAAGGCCGCCTTGCGCCCCTGGCTCAGGCTGCGCGATGCGACCAGCAGCATGTCCGGTCCCGGTGTGACGGCCAGGGCGAGGGCGGCGGCGGCGAACAGAGCGAGGGTGGAGAAATCCGGCATGCGCTGCTGACACCTGTTGGCTGGATGTGCGGACAGGTATCCGAACATATTTCAGACGCGCAGTAAATTTCCCCGTGCGGCTGTTGCTTAGACCGGGTTTTGCGCGGCAGAGATGCGAAAGCTCTGCCAGGTGATCCGGCAAAAGACGATCAGAAAGCCTTCTACCCAGAAAAACCCGGCCAGCGGTGCGAGGATCATAACCCATTCCGGCAACAGCACCGCCGCAACATGAGACCCCGCCGATACCGTTACGCACGATAAAGCCGCCCAGCCTGCCACGGATAGATGATTGCGCAACAGGATGACCGGCATCGCCACGCCGATCGCGCCCATCATCCAGGCTTGTGAGGCGGCGAGCGAGCAGATGCGATCGGCGTACAGCACGGCGCAGCCGGCCAGCCCTGCACCCAGCAGCGTAAATCCCCAGAACGGTGCGCCGGACAGGCGGCGATGCGTGGGCATGCACCAGAACAGCAGTGTGGCGATACCCAGCCACCCGCCATACACGCTGCGTCCGAAGCGCCAGATTTCCCACGCGAACAGCGCATAAGCGACCAGCAGGCCGAGTGTTACCGCCAGTGCTGCCGGGCGGCGTCGGGCCAGCACGGCCACGGCGGCGAGAAACAGCAGGGTGCAGGCGAACACGATTGGCAGATCGCCTTCGGGCAACACGGTGGCGCAGAGGCGCCCGGTCAGCCACAGCATGAACAGAGTGTAGATGGCCTGGCGCGGCATCGCCCGTTGCAGGCACAGCGCGCCAGCGATCATCGCGGTAGCGGTGCCGAACATGAATTCGTGTGCGTGCCAGACCGGCAGTGAAAATGCCGTCGGCACGCGCCACAGTCCCAGAAACCACGGCACCCATACACCGCCGACCACCGCTGCAGACAGCGCTGCGGCGAGGAAAAACAGACGTGTTCCCGGTGTGGACATCAGCAGTTTTGTTCTTCGAGGCTCTGGCGCGCGGACGACAGAAGCGGCCAGAACACCCACAGCCACAGCAGGAATGCCGCTGCCCACAATGCCGCTGTCAGCACGTAGAGGAACGTCATCGGCAGCGGTGCAAACCCGAATGCCACGCAGGCCCGCAACACGGTTGCCGCCGCTGCGCAGACGAACGCGGCGCGCACCGGCGCTGAAAGTCCCAGCGGCCGTCCCGTATGGCGCAGCCCGGCGATCACGAACACGGCCAGCACACCAAGGCCCAGGCCGCCCATCAGCGCCAGATGCCAGGCGGGCGTTTCCGCGAATGGCGCGCCGAGCCGCGATGCACCGATCATCCCCAGTCCCAGCCCTGCGAACAGGCTGGTTGCCATCAGACCAAGGATCTCGGTGCGCACGATCTCGCACCCCACGAAGCCTTCCGCCATACGATCGAGGAACGCGGCGCCGGCCGCGATCAGCAGATAGGCCGAGACCGCCGGTGAAATACCCAGAAATTCGGCCGCGGCCGCGATCGCCACCAGTCCCGGCGCCAGATGCATCCGTCCCGGATGCGGACGGAACGGCGCACTGGTCTCGGTCGGGTCGAGCACCAGATTGGTAACCGGTGCGGTGATGCGCGACAGTGCCAGACCGAGCATGCCGAGCAGGATCAGGCCCGCCACGTGCAGCGCCTTTTGTGCCAGCGCCGCATCGCCAAGCCAGAAGGCGTATGCGTTCGCCATATTGGTGCAGGCCAATGCCAGCAGCCACAGCGCGAAGGCGAGCAGCATCATCCTGCGCCGCAGCCAGGCGATCCGTCCGACATAGGCCGCCAGTGCCAGCAGCCACAACGTATCGCCCAACAGTGGTGCGAGGAAAATGCCCTGCGCGCCGGTCAGTCCAATCACGCGAGCCGCCAGCCACAGGCCGGCCAGAACATAGAGCGGGCGGCCCTGCAGACGTTCGCTATTGCTCCATTCCGGCACCGCGGTGGTGATGAAGCCGATCACCGCCGCGCCATAGGCGCCGAAGACGATTTCGTGCACGTGCCACAGGCTGGAGGGAATATCGCCTGCCAGCGGCAGGCCGAGGCCGTAGACCGCCGTCCACAGCAGCGGCCAGAGTGCCGCATGTACAGCGGCCAGCGGGAAAAATAGCCGCAACCCTTCGCCGCCCAGATGCCGCAGTATAGCTGCCGTCATGTGATCAGTCTTTCGTCGACGTCGTGGATATGGCGGAACAGCGGATCGTCGTTCAGGAAGCCGGTCATCATCCGGAACAGATCGGTATCGGCGCGCCCGCCGGGCTCGCCCGGAATGCTGCGCGTCCCGGCGATGCCACGCCCGTGCGCGTCCATCACGGCGACGCGGTGCGCGATGCGGAACGCCTCCATCAGGTCGTGGGTGATGAACAATGCGCTGAAATGCAGAGTCCGCGCCGCGTCGATCACCAGATCCTGCATGCGTCGGCGCAACGCAACGTCCAGCGCGGTGAAGGGTTCGTCGAAATACAGGAAGTCGGGATCGGCGACGAGTGCGCGCGCGATCGCCACGCGCTGACGCATACCGCCGGACAGTTCCGATGGATATTTATCGAGATCGTCCGGATGCAGCGCCACGCGCGCCGCCGCCTGTGCGATCCGTATCCGACGGTCGGCGCGTGACACGTCCATGATGCGAAGCGGGTATGCGATATTGGTGCGCGCCGTGGCCCAGGGCAGCAGGCGCAGTTCCTGGAACACCATGCCGTGGCGGCGATAATGGCGGACGACGGAACCGCGGAGCGGGTCGGCGATGCCGGCGGCGATATGCGCCAGCGTGCTTTTGCCGCAGCCGGACGGGCCGACCAGCGCCACCACTTCACCTGTCGCGACCGACAGGTCGACGCCGTCCAGCACCGTGCGCCCGAAATAGGAATGGGCGAGATTGCGCACGTCGAGCGCGGGAGCGTCCGAGATATGCAGTCCCGCCCCGGACATCAGAACTGCACGCGCATGCCGGCATAGAAAGCCCGGCCGTCGCCGGGCTGAAAGACCGCCTGACCGGGCGTCGCCTGATCGACCACCAGAGTCGACGATGCGTATGTCTCGTCGAATACGTTGCGCACTTCGCCATACATCCGGATGCGCTCGGTGATATCGTAAGAAGCACGCAGATTGGCAACCACATAAGACGGCGCATACATCGTGTTCATATTGTCGACCGGACGTTTTCCGGGCGACCACTGTACCTCGACCTGGGCGCGGAACGCTTCGGTGAAGCTGTATTGCGCCATCGCGTTGATCGTGTGTTCGGGCGCGCCGGCCAGACGGTTGTTGCCGTATACCGGGTCGTTGTCGAAGCGGAAATCCTGATACGTATAGGCGATGCGTGTGCTCAGTTTTTCCGTTAGTGCGGCGTTCAGGCCCAGCTCGACGCCCAGATGCCGCGTGCGATTGGCGTTCACTGCCCCCAGCGCCGCGCCGCTCTGGTCACGCAGACTGAGCAGTTCGTCGTCGATCCACGAATGATAGATCAGCGCGTCCCACGCGAAGATGCTCGCCCGGCCGCGCCAGCCGGCTTCCAGTGTGGTGGCGGTCTGCGCATCCAGACCGGGGGTACGGAAAGCGGTGGAGGGCATGGCCGGATTGGCCGGGTTCGGCCGACCGGCGCTGCTGTTCGGCGTGCCGTTCACCGTGGCGAGCAGATCGTCGTGAGTCGGCGGTTCGAAGCTGCGGCTGATCGCACCGAAGAACATGTGGTTCTCGTTCGGACGGTACGACAGGGCGAGGCTGGGGCTGAAGCCGGAATAGCTGCGCGAATAGCTGGTGTCTCCGGCCGGCACCATGCCGCCCGGCAGCATCATGTTCGGGTTCATCGGGTTGAACGCCATGGTCGGGCGCATGGCGCGGTCGTACGTGTCGTCGCTGTCGCGCGATGCCCAGGCATAGGAAACGGCCGGAGACAGCGTAAAATCACCCAACGGGATGTTCAATCCGGCGGACAGCGACAGCGTCTGTGCATCCAGCGTATTGGCGCCGAACATTGCCCCCTGCTTCCCGGCGTCGTTCAGATAATAACGCCGGTCCGCCGAGCCGATCGCATAGTTCACAGTGGTCTCAAACAGCGGCAGCGGGCGGCTGCTGTCCGGGTTGTAGGCATAGCGCAGCACCGTGTTCATGTCGCCGCCTTCGGTCGAACGGATGCCCGCGGAAATCGGGAAACGGAATGTGTCGTCGGTGTAGGTGTAACCGAGGGCGAAGTCGACCAGATGCGCGCCCTGTTCGAAAGTGGTGCGGTTGCCGATGCGATACTGCGTCGACTCTCGCTGCGGCTGGTCGCGCCAGACATTCGGCCCCGGGTTGAGTGTGCGTGGCGGCGTGCCCGGGATCACCGTCGGCCCGCGCGACACCTGGCGCGGATTGGCTTGCAGCATCGCCCGGCTTACCGGACCGGGGATATCGAATTCGAGATTTGTATATCCCGCGAAGAACCGCGTGCTGAGGTTCGGCGTCATGCGGATCCCCGCATTGGCGTCGAAGCTGATACGGTCGGAGTCGTTATAGTCGCGAAACCCGTCTCGCTGACCGTAGCTCAGCTGCATCATGCCATCGTAATCGCCGCTTTGTCCGCCGGCCTGCAGGCTGGTGTTGAGCTGGCCGAAGCTGCCCATTTCGATCTGCGCGACCGCGCCCGGCTGTGATGCGCCGGTCGGCGAGATGAAGTTGATCGCGCCGCCCAGTACGGTGGCGCCCAGACGGTTGGCAGTGTAACCGCGATAGATCTCGGTGATCTGGGCCTGACGCGGGTCGGCCAGTCCGACGATGTAGGAACCGTCGGCGCGGTTGATCGGCAGGCCATTCTGCAACACCAGCAGGCCGCGTTCGGTGGGGCTCTGCTGCATGCCCGAACCGCGGATCTGCACGCGCGGCTGGTCGTTGCCGCCGAAGAAATTCTGTACGATCACCCCCGGCGCCTGTGACAGAGCATTGCCGATCGTGACGTTGGTTCTGCCGATCAGATCGTCCTCGGTGATCACGCTGGTGCCGCCCGGCAGCGCCTGGAGCCGTCGGCGGGCGGTGTCTTCCGGATCAAGCCGTCCGTCGATGTCGATCGGTTCGAGAATGACCGAAGCTCCAGGTGCTGCCGACTGCGCGTGCGCGGTTAGCGGCAGCGCCAACGCCGCCATTCCCACGCAGTGCAGCAGGGAGGTTCTGTATCTGTCAGCCGCCTTGGTGTGCAGCATCGTCCATTCCTTTTCCAAGGGCAGCACGCCCGTTAAAATTGATAATTATTCGCATATAAGGGACGAAAACCGGCGCGATTTGCTTACGATCAAGTGGCATGGAGATTCTCAGGCCAGGCTGCCGTTTTCCACGAACCGGGCGATGTTCGTCGGATTGTGCAGGGTGATGTGCCGGCGTTTCGCGATGACACCCACCGTGGCCAGCCGTTTCAGGGCGCGCGACAATGTGGCTGGTGTGATGGCCAGCCGTGCAGCGATCAGGTTTTGTTCGACTGGCAGATGGAAGCTGCACGCGCCAGTGCGGGGGCACATCCGCAGTAGCTCGCGTGCCAGCCGGCGTTCGATGGACCAGCTTTTCAGATGTTCGATCTGATCGACCAGCCGGCGCTGCTGGTGAAACACGGCAGCTACCAGCGACAGGCCGAGCAGCGGTCTGTCGGTGACCAGTGCCCTCAGGCATCCGGTTTTTACCCGAAGCAGACGGGCGTCGGAGGCAGCCTCGGCGTTGACCGGATAACGCGCATCCGGCGCGATCGCTTCTTCGGCAAAGGATTCACCAGGCCCGATGATCCGGATGACCGTGCGTGTTCCATCGGCCCGGTCGCGCTGCAGCGATATCCAACCGTGCAGCACGACGAAGAAAGCCGATGCCGGTTCGTCCTGCATGAACAGGGCGCGCCCGCTCGGTACGGCCATACAGCGCGCCTGTTGTGCCAGCAGGCGGAAATCGTCGTCGGCCAGTGCCGCGAAAATGGGGGAGACACGCAAGCGGCGCAGGTCTTCCGGTGTAGGCGGTGTGCTCATCTGCGCACCCCCCAGGGGCGGGCGGCGTCACGCCAACGTTCGAATTCGGCGCGGATTGGGTGGACCACGCCGTATTCCAGTGCGATCAACCCAGCCACGGCGATCAGCACCCACGCCAAGGCAAGGGCGATGTCGAGATTGGCGCGTGCCGTTGCCAGCGCACCGCCGATCCCGCCGGTGTTGGCGAGCAGTTCGGCCATCACCGTCACTTTGCAGGCGGTGCCCAGCGCCAGTGTCAGCGCCGGAAAGAAATACGCGGCGACATGGCGCAGACCCAGCGATGTCAGCCGCAGGGCGGGACCGGCACCGAAGGCACGTGCCATGTCGTCAAGCCTGCGGTCGCGTGTCATCACACCTTCGGCCACACCGACGAAGATCACTGGCGTTGCGGCCACCACCACGGTGACGACGGCAGTGCCGTCGGTCGAGCCGAACCAGATCATCGCCAGCACGATCCATGCGATCGGCGACACACCCAATAGAAAGGTCAGGATCGGGCGCGCCATACGCATCGTCGCGGCCGAATAGCCCGCTGCCAGCCCGCAGGCCGCGCCGATCAGGGCAGAGAGGGCAAAACCTTTCCCCGCCCGCAACGCCGTCGTTGCGGCGATGGTCCAGGCAGCGGGATCCTGCAGAATGGCGAACGCGGCTTGCAGTGTGGCGAGTGGGGCAGGGAGAATGAAATCGCCATAGTGTTCGTGCCCGGCCTGCCAGAGTGCTGCGAACAGCGCCAGCCCGGCAAGGCCGGCCCAACCCGCCCACAGAAAACGCCCTATGCGGCCCAGTCTGTCCGGCATCGCGGAACGGGTCATAGATAGAAATCGGCAGGCGGCAGCGAACCGCCGATGATCCGGGGATCGGATTCCGCGAGCGTGCGGAACATGTCCTCCAGCGCCGGACGCGCCTCGGCGGCGCGGGTTGCGACCAGGTTCGAATACGGCACCGATTGTTCCAGCACCGGCCACGGCATTTCGAGCATTGCGGCGGCATCGCTCGCGGCGCGGGCCGGATTGGCGACGGCCGATGCCGTGGCGGCAATCAAAGCATCGCGTAATGCTGCGACGGTTTGCGGGTGCTGTTCGTAAAACGAAGCGCTGACGCCCAGGCCGGCCTGCGGCAGGACGGCGCTGCGCCCGGTCACCTCGCCCCAGACCTGCTGGATGTCGATGGCGCGCGACAGCGTTTTCCCCGAGGCAGCGCTACGCACGATGGCCGCGGTCGCCGCGGGTTCGGGGATCAGCGCGGTTTCGATCCGCCCGGCCAGCAGCAACTGCAGTGCCTCGATCGGTGAACCGGTGAATTGCACCTGTAGATCGGCATCGAGCGACAGGCCGTGCGCGGCGAGCAGCCGGCGGAACAGCAAATCCGGCATGTCGTTGCGGTATGGAATGGCGATTGAACGCCCCTTCAGCGCGGGCAGGGTGGGTGGTCCGCCGTGGGGAGCCACAACATAAAGCAACCCGTTGGTCATCACGTTGACCAGTCGTACGCCCAGCCCGCGGTTATGCAGATTGGCTGCTACCTGTGTGGGCAGGATGAACAGGTCCATGGTTTTCGAGGTCAGACCCGCGCGCAATTCATCGGGGTTGCGCCATACCCGGAAACGCACGTTATCGGCCACGTGGCGCAGTGCGCCGCTTTCGATTGCGTGAGCCAGAACGATCGACGGTCCGGCCGGCGGTCCCCATAGCGTCAGAACTGCAAGCGGGGCTGCCATTGCGGCCCGGCCGGTAATCAGGGCCGACAGGCCCCCCAGTTGCAGAGTCGCGCGACGGGTAAGCTGGTGCATGGATAGCCTATAAAGATAATAATAATCAATCGCAAATTGTATAGGTGATTATAATCAGTATGGCAAATGCTTATTTTGCGACCGCGAACATTATTCTCGTTCCTGGTGTGTGGTGATCTTCGTGGTGATTGCCGATGGCTGGGATATCACCTTCGAAGATGGCGTTCCTAACCCTGCGCCATATCGTGGTGCTGATATTGCCGGGGCTGACGGCGCAGCGGCAGAACATGCGGCTGCGCCGTTCTTGCTGGAGGTCAGATGCCGCCGCGCGGCGCCAGACGTTTGCCTTCAAACAGACGCGAGTAGCGATACTCGCGCGGGTTGACGATCGGTGTGTCGCCGCAGACGATATCGGCGGCCAGCCGCCCTGCTCCGGGCCCGATACCAAAACCATGGCCGCTGAAACCGGTGGCAAGGAAGAAGCCCGGCAACGCATCGACCGGCGAGATCACCGGCACTGCATCGGGCATCGAATCGATACTTCCGCCCCACGTCTCCGCCACTTCGATATTGGCGAATTGCGGATGCGCGGCGCGCAGATTGCGGATCGCTTCCTGTACCAGGCTTTGATCGGGGGCAGGATCGTGGATGCGGTCTTCCTCGAATGGCGATGGCTTGTCGAACGGCCATGAACTGCCGCGGCGGATGCCGTCGATGAACGATTTGCCGATGCGCAGTTTCAGTTTTCCCCTGCGTTGCATGAAGGTGGGCCAGAATTCGCGCACGAAGCGGAAGCTGTCGGGTGTCAGGTCCACTGTGCCGCGCCCGCGCAGGGCGACCGTGTAACCGCCATCCAGCCGCCGACGCAGGCAGTAGGACGACGTGCCGATCGCACCCGGGCATCTGGAGATGTACGAACTGACGCTCGGCCCCGGGACCTCGTCGGGCGGCAGCTTCAACCGGCATGAAGGCGAGAAGGCCGGTTATGTGCTGGATGGTCAGTTGCGTTTGTGGCTTGATCACCAGGCACATCTGCTGAACCCGGGCGATACATTCCGCTTCCCCAGCATATTGCCGCATATGTTCGACAACCCGACACAAGCGCCGGTGCGCGTGATCTGGCTGGCGTCTCTGAAGCTGGTTTAACGCGGCAGAGTGAAAACCGGTGCGGCTACACCGCAGTGGCTACGGCAACACAGGACGGTGTGGTTATTCACGCAGGTGTATCATCCTATCCAGTGCCAGCGACCTGAGGAATGGCTCATCATGGCTGATGGCCAGCACCGCGCCATCCTAGGATGCGGACTCATAACCAGAAACTGATGGCTGCTGCGAGGTGTATGGCACCGAGAAAGTTGGCAGCCAACCTGTCGTAACGCGTCGCGATGCGCCTGAAATCCTTGAGCCGGCAGAACATGCGCTCGATGGCGTTACGCGCTTTGTAGAGCGTTCTGCTGAAACAATTT
>JAVBUO010000023.1:0-11409 GCA_031555315.1 Acetobacteraceae bacterium | reverse complement strand
GATCGAAAACGACCAGACCGCCCGCATATCCCTTCAGATATCTCGCAATGTCAAAAAGCAGGAGAAACAAAACAACCCGAACCGCGCCATCTTCACATCAGGCGCCGCACAAGCCATCAAACTTCCCAATCTCCCGGAACCGGCTCAACCGCCACTCCCAGAACCGCACCAACGTCCCCGTCGGCCCGGTGAAGGCGTATTTACGGACCACAGCCAACACCCGCAACCCCAAAAACAACAAAAATGCAAAATAAGTCACAAGTGGTTGAAATGTATTAGTATAGATGTCTTCGAAAGCTTCTGCATTACGCAGATCAGAATGATCTTGGCCTTCTCTATGCGCCAAGGCGGAACGCATCCAGGCTGAGCTTCCCCCGGCGGGTCCCTCGGTTGAATGCAGCCTTTGCTTCATCGCGCCGGAGCAGACGGCCTGAGTAAAGCCGCTGCGCTGCGGCGCAGATCATCGGAATGATCCGGGAACGGGAAGCCGGGATGGCGACGGCTGAAGTCGGTCGCTGCCATGGCTGAGCCCGGCGACGTTCCATAAGCGGAACGCCAGGCATGGCGGCCTGGATCTGTCCGATGCCCAGGGGCTTGAGGGCGCTGGAAGACGCGAACGGCCGGCTGAAGCGCCTGCTGGCGGACGCGATGCTTTATGCATGGCTTGCTCGACCAGGATCCGGATGCTGAAGGAGCAACGCGTTCCTCGCCACCGTTCCGAGAGCATCCAGCGCGCCGATCGAGTGATCAGGCGACCTTCGATCCGTCAACCAGACGGGCAGTCCTTGCCCCGGCCAGAGTAACCTGCTGCATTTCGAGACAATCTCTTCGGTTTCGGATCCGCCGTTTCCTGAACAGGGCAGCGGAGCACTTTACGGGAAAGGACCGTCTCGAGAGGTTCATCAGCGGCTGATGAAATCTCACAAATTGAGGGTAATTCGTGATAATATAGGTCATCGGAAGATTAGCCTGGAGATGACGGACAGCCATAGACCTGCGCAGAGAGAAGGATCATCACGTCTTGCACACGCGCAGGACGTTTAAGATTTGCCACCTTAAAGGCAGGGTTGATATTGAAAAAAGGGGCCAGGGAAAGCCATGGGATCCACACGAGAGTGCGCCAGGCAATAGCCGAGAAGCTGGCGGATCGTCCGGCTGGCGGTCAAAGCTTGTGAAGGTTGGTTGAAAAACCTCGACGCCGCTTGGTTGGAGGGCAACATGTCAAATACAGCAGACATTAATACCAGCTCCTTATCAACCTTTGGGGACAGCTGGCGCACATCTGATGGGATATTGTTGCAGTCTGATGGCAGATCGCCCGCGGAATTTTTTGCAACTCTTTCAGGAGGCTTCCCAGAAGTAAACACAATCCGCGTTGATTTCAACATATACACTCTATCGAACCCGACCAGGCTGGAGTCCTGGAGGATATTTATATCTGCGGCTGTTGATGCCGGATATAAATTGATCATTGAAAACAGCGACGGGGCGATGGCGAACAATTCGTCGCATTTCCAAAGTATAAAGAATGCCGTTGGGAATCCAGAAAACCTGGGCGGTGCAAATGCGTTGAATTCCATCAACACCATTCCCATTAAATATGATCCAAATTTTGATTACTTGGACAGCAGCGTCGAGTATATTGAAAAGATTTCCCAAGACTGGGGAGCCATGCTTGACTGGTTTCACCAGCCTGAAAATCAGAAGATTCTAGATGCGGTGTATGGTTGGGAACTTCTCAACGAACCCCAGATCTACGGGGCGAATGCGTCCTCTGCAGATCTTTACTCTGCGCATATGAGCAGTTTGATTGCCGCACACAGCGCAGAGTTCGGAGACAAGAAGATACTGGTTGGCGGGTTGAATTATTCGGCATTATTCGGGCCTTTTTCCGAAGCAAGTCTGGATCGGATCAGAGATGCTGCCGCAGAGCGCCTGGTATGGTCAGTACATATGTATCCTGGCTGGATTGTTCCAGACCAGGTTCTGGACCCTGATGGCGATCAGTTTTCAAAGAACATCAACCTCCGCATCGGGAACGTTCTGTCCAGCGGGGACGACATCCTTCTCACCGAGACGCATCTCTTCACACAGAATGGATCGCTTAATTATTTGAGCAATGATAAATATGCTATTTCCAGTTTTAACATGCAACAGGAATGGCTGTGGTTTGCTGAGAACGGAATAGGAGTTTCTTGGTGGCCGCCATTTGCACGCCAATCTGCGCTGGTCAACCATCTTGGAAAGCCAGATTGGGCGGTTTATGCAGAATCTGCGGCCCTGTCGCATGATCTCTGGTCTCATAGAGAGACGGCAGAAAATCTGAAGCCTTCAGAGCACTTTGGAACCTCTATGGGTAACAATATAACCATTACGGGGCTCGGAAACGCATTATCCGATTATATTACCCGGTCGCTGGTTAGCAACGATGCTACCAAAATCATTCCGACTGGTATGATTGGAAATCACGGTCTCTATTTTGGCTTTGCCGGGAATGACACCATTACGGGATCAAATGATACGCTAGTGGCCACAAAGGGCGTGGATATGCTCTATGGCGGTGACGGGAATGATGTTATCAACGGACAGTCCGGCAATGACTGGCTATTTGGCGGCAACGGCAATGATACCATCAACGGTGGCGCCGGAAATGATGTAATCATTGACCGTGCCGGCGGCAGCGAAATTCATGGGGGAGCCGGCAATGACTATATTCAGGCCGTGGGCGGCAAGATCTACGGCGATGACGGGAATGACACCCTCCTGTTTGCCAGCGGCGATTCTTATACCGCCGTTGGGGGCGCGGGCGCAGATACCTTCGTCGTTATGGGGTCCGGAACCGTGACCGTGCGCGATATCACCAATGGATCCGACAAGCTGAGCCTGTCCTTCTGGGCAGACGATCCCGACGTCGAACGCGTGCTCGTGAAGATGCATCTTGATGGCAAGGGCCAGCAGACCGGAGACATATTGATCACGAATGAGCATGGCGGATTCTATCGGATATCCGGTGCCTATACCAAGGTCGTTGACTTCAAGGACAGTTACTTCACCGACACCGGCGATATCATGGTGCTCTATGAGTACGCTACTCAGCTGGTTGATGGAAAATTCTATGGATCCGAGCGAGGTGAAATCATCAACCTTTATTCAGGGGGGGATTACTGGGGCAAACAGGGAAGCGATCTTTTCATTGCCAGTAATGCCTCGGTTCGCATCCGTGACTTCGAGATTCACGCCAAGGGCGACATCATCGACCTCAGCGCATGGAATCTGTCTGGCTTTGACGACCTGATCATCACCAATCGCCTGACCGGTCAAGGTGGAGCGACCAATGAGGTCATGATCACGGACGCGGCAGGGCATTCCCTTCGGGTTGCGCTCTATGAGAACTTCGGGACGAACGATCCTTCGCTCGGGGCAGATGACCTGAGCGCAGACATGTTCATCTTCTGATCTTGAAAGTCCTGCATCCTGGCAGAAAGGCGACGCGCCCTGCGTCGAACTGAACAAGATCCACAAGTCCGACCTCGCCCCTTCGCCTGGACCGTTCGCCTGAAACGGGGTGCCACTAGGATCTTGAGGCACGGACAAATCGCCTTCTTCCTCCGCGACCTCACCTTCAATGCCCTAAATCTGGAAACAGATCGACCGCTTCTCCTCCCCCGTCCAAAGTCGCTTCATCCGACCGCCACGCCATCACCACAGTGTCCACTATCGATGGTGGACACTATCCCGCACTCTCAGCCCGCGGCAGGGCAGTCAGACCGGACGCTTACGTCTTTAATGGCCTCGATCGATCAGAGTTGATATTCCTGTCCACATATTAGAGGTGGTCCCGTTGATTTGAACAGGTGGGGGCGTTTTCTAAGTGGTCCGGCCTGAACAACTCAGAACGCACTGATTTTGCGTGAAGGAGAAGCGGTTTTGTTCGCTTCGTATTTCAAGGGTTACGTAAACTTCGGTCAGAAACCCTGCAATTCTCGGTTGCCGGTGAAGCCCCGTTCCCGCATCCCCGAACAGGCTGACCTGCTGCACCCGCGGCGGCCCGACATGATCGATGCCCGCTATGAGCTGGTGAAACTCGCGGCGCTGATCGACTGGGATTTCTTCGGGCAGCAAGGGACGGGCTTCTTCCCCACACATCAAGCTCGCCCGGCGACCTCGCCGCGTCTGGTTGCGGGGCTGTGATGTATCTGCAGCACGCCTTCAAGCTCTCGGACGAAGCCATCGCGCGCTGGGTCGAAAATCCCTACTACCAGCCTTTCCCCGGCGAGACCTTCTTCCAGCACCGTCCACCGATCGATCCGTCCTCGCTGACCCGTTGGCGCAAGCGGATCGGCGAGGACGGCGTGGAATAGCTGCTGAGCAAGACCATCGAGGCGGGTCGGACCTCGGGTGCGGTCCGCGACAAGAGCCTGAAACGAGTGGCCGTCGACACGACCGTGATGGAGAAGAACATTGCCCATCCGAGCGATGTCCAGCTTTACGAGCGCGCCTGGGTGCTGCTGGTGGGCTTGGCGAAAGAGGCCGGGATCGAGTTGCGCCAGGGCTACGCGCGTCTCGCCGCCCAGGTCGGGCGTTATGCCCATGCCCGGCAGTTCAAGGGCTACACTGGCCGGATCCGCCGCGATCTGCGCCGGCATTTGCAGGACATTCCCGAGGCGGCCTTGCGTGACAGGGTCCTGGAGGCGCTCTGGCGGGTCGGCCGCCTGCCCGGGCAGATTCCGAAGAGCAGGGGCAAGATCCATGCCCTGCACGAGCCCGAGGTCGACTGTATCGCCAAGGGCAAGGCGAGGGCCCGCTACGAATTCGGCACCAAGGCCAGCCTGGCCACGACCATCAAGGAGAGAGCTTTGTCGTCGGCGCTCGCAGCTTTCCCGGCAACCCTGATAATGGCCACACCCTGGCGCCTGCACTGGAGCAGGTCGCCATCCTGACCGAGCAGATGCCGGATCTCGCTGTCGTCGACCGCGGCTATCGCGGCCACGGCGTGAACAGCACCAAAGTCCTGATCAGCGGCCTCACGCCGTTCCCGGCCAAGCTCCTGAAACGGCGCCGCACCATCGAACCCGAGAGCGGCCACATGAAGGCGGACGGACACCTTGCCAGATGCCCGCTGAAGGGCCGCAGCGGCGATGCCGTCTTCGCGGTCCTGTGCGCGCCTGCGGTCACAATATCCGCAAGATCCTCGCCCATCTTCGGGCTCTTTGGGGCCTATTCCTGCACCTTATCGCAGCGGCCCGTTGCCAAGGAAAGCCCACATGGAGGCCGCAATCGCCGCCTGAAAGATGGTTCAGATTGGACTATTTAGATCATACACCACTAGGCCCGACATTCTATTGTCCCATCGGCAATGTCGGCGAACCAGTCGGCGGTAGGCTATATTCCCGGGTTGCATCACGCCACCGCAAGCCATTGCGGTTGATGAGTATTACTCCGGTCAGCACTCGGAGATCATCAACCCGAGGGCGGCCCGTGCAACTTCGGAAATTAGGGGCGCAGACGTGCCATCTGCTTGTCGGTGAGCCAGAAAAGATCTCTCATCACTGGCCTCCTGGAGGCTAACTGAATCAGCGCAAGGGAGCGAAATCAATGGGTCCTGATCCTAGAGATCTTAAGAGCCGCTGAAGGGTGATTGGCAGGAGCCACTTTCCGGGAAGGGGGACGCGAACGGCCGGATTTTCAGGGGGCTTTTTCTACGCCTTCCTCGATTATTCCCGGTCCTGCCCGGGCTGGTCGGCCAGCCAGTTGCGATGAATCTCTGGCAGGTTGCGGATCAGCCAGTCGCCGAAATGACCCGACGCGGCCGACAGCTCCAGCACGGCCCTGTTGCCGCTTTTCCGGAACTGTCCGATCTGTGCGCCACCGGCGCCCATCAGCGCCTGAGGCGGGTCTGCGGGTTTCGGCGTTGCCAGCGCCGCCATCACGGCGGTGAAGCGGACATCGGAATCCGGCCCCGTAGCGGCGGCCAGAAGCGCCGCCAGCGGGCGGGTGCCGGCCTTTTGCGCCAACGCCAGCCAGCGGTCCCGCCCCGCCGAAGGGGCGGCGCCAATGGCGCGGATCAGTTCGTCCGGCAGCGCATCGGTGACCGAAAGCATCCGCGAGATCACGGTCTTGTCGATCGACAGCGCGTCGCAGATGATCTTGCGCTCGAAGCCCGCCTTGGCCATCTGCGCGGCGAAATTCGCCTTTTCGATAAAGCTCAGATCCTTGCGGGCCGCGTTCTCCTGTCCCTGCGCCACCACCAGGTCGTGATCGTTCAGGGTGCGGACCATGGCCTTGACCGGCAGTCCCAGCACGCGCAGGGCCTGCACGCGCCGCCGGCCGAAGACGATGTCGTAACGGCCCTCGTGATTGGGCGAATGGCGCAGCAGAACCGGCACCTGCTGGCCATAGTCCCGGATCGATTCAGCAAGCGCATGGATGCCGGCTTCGTCCCTGTCCAGCCGGTCATGGATGCCGGCATGGTCGATCAGTTCCGGGGGAACCTCGATAATGGCGCGGCTTTTCAATTCGTGGATCGATTTCGACACGGCGCCGATGGCGCCGCGGCCCATGCGGGGCAGGGGCTGGTCCTGCGCCGCGGGCTCGGGGGCGCCCATCAGGTGCTTCAGAAGGTCCTTGCGTGCCATCATCCCCCCTTGCCGCGGCCCCAGGCCGCCTGGATCAATCCCTCGATCTCGTCATTGACCGCGTTCAGGCTTTCCAGCGCCCGCTCATAGGTGGCGCGGTTGAACTGGCCGCGCTCGACCTCGTACAGGGTCTGTTTGGTGATCCCCGCATCCGAGATCGCGGTGGATTTCAGCACCGGATGGTTCAGCACATAATCGCCGAACATCGAGCGCATGAAGCTGACCATCTGGTTCTGCGGGCCGTCGCCGGGCTCGTAGCGGGTGATGACATAGCGCATCCAGTCGTAATCCATGCTGCCGCCGGCCTCGGCCACCACGCCCAGCAGGTTCGAGGTCATCAGCAGGAACTGGCACATCGACATCACGTCCAGCATCTGCGGATGCACCGTCACCAGGATTGCGGTTGCCGCCGACAGCGCCGACATCGTCAGAAAGCCCAGCTGCGGCGGGCAGTCGATCACCACGATGTCGTAATCCGCCTCGACTTCGGACAGAACGTCGCCAATCCTGGTGAAGAAATAGTTACCCGTGCGTTCGCGCAGCGCCATCGGCGTCGCATGCTCGAACTCCATGAGATCGAGATTGCCCGGGATCAGGTCCAGATTGGTGAAATAGGTCTTCTGGATCACCGAGCGCAGCGGCACCGGCGCGTCATAACGGATCGCGTCATAGAGGGTGCCGCCATCGACCAGATCGAATTCCGGCTGCACCCCGTGCAGCGCGGAAAAGCTGGCCTGCGGGTCCAGATCGATGCCCAGCACCCGGTAGCCGTCCAGCGCCAGTTTCTGCGCCAGATGCGCGGCGGTCGTGGTCTTGCCCGAACCGCCCTTGAAGTTGATGACGGTAATGACCTGCAGATGGTCCCCCGCGCGTCGGCCGGGCAGGTAGGTTCCGGGCGTCTTGGTGCCCTTTTCCAGCAATTCGCGCAGGGCCAGGATGTCGGCGGGGCTGTAATAACGCCGGCCGCCAGTCCGCGTCTCGGGCGAGGGGCCCTTACCCTCGAGGTCGAGCTTGCGCAGATAGGCATCCTTGACCCCCAGCAGCTCGGCCACCTCGCCCGAGGTGAACTTGCGCAGCTCGCGCCGGGCATCGGGCGGGAAAAGCTGCTCGCGATGGGTTTGCAGACGCTGGGAAAGCGCCTGGGCATGGGCGCCGACGAGCTTGTCGATCCGTGTCTTCGGTCGTATGGTGGTCACTGCGCCTGTCCTCGTCTCTGGAGCCGGTTTCGCAGTCATAGTTACGCTTTCGGCCGTTTATTCCGTTTATTGCGTAAGTGATGCGCGGGTCCTGCGATCCTGGCAAGCGGTTTTCGCAGCAACAGCAATCTCCTGCCGGGCAACCTTCGCAGACCGCCCGGTCATCGTCTTGCGAAGGTATGGAAATTCCCATGATGTAAGGGAAAAACAGGAAGCGGATTGCAGCCATGTCGGAACCGACCGTAACCATCAAGGGGCAGACCACGCTGCCCAAGGCCGTGCGGCAGGCGCTGACCTGTATCGACCCAGTGAAAATCTGCTCATGCTACAAGGAGACAAGTAGCGATGAGTGGAGCATTGGAAGACAGCATCAAACGTTGGACTGCCACGCGCAAATCGGCGCTGGTCATCGAGATCATTCAAGGCAAGACGACGGTGGCCGAGGCCAGCCGGACCTATGACCTGAGCCTGTCAGAGATCGAGGGATGGGTCGATGATGCCGGCAGGGGCATGGAGAACGCGCTGCGGGCCAATCCGCTCGACGTCCGTCAGGAATACGAGAAGCAGCTGCGCGACCTGCAGGAGGCGTATGGCGAGGCCATGCTGGAGCTGCGTGCCAGAAAAAAGTTGGCGGCCCTCATGGTGAGCCATTGAGCCGCCATCGGTCCGAGGCCAATGGCGAACGGAGGACGACAATTGATCCGGACGCTCCATGAGGGCCTGCTCGCGGATGGCTTCAAGGTCTCGCTGGTGAAGCTTTGCGCCTGGTTCGGCGTGCCGAGGCGGACGGTTTACGACAAGCCAACCAAGACGGCGCCGAAAGTCGATCCCCGCTTTGCCGAGCCGATCAAGGCGATGATCGAGGAGAACCCGTCCTTCGGCTATCGGACCGTGGCTTTCCTGCTTGGCTTCAACAAGAACCCGGTGCAGCGGATCTTCCAGCAGAAAACCTGGCAGGTCCGCAAGCGCCTCGTCGGCATGCGGCCAAGGATCCAGGCGCTGCCTTCCGTCGCGACCGCGCCCAACGAACGCTGGTCCACTGACCCATGTCGCGTCTGGGCGGGAAAGGACGGCCGGGCCTCCCTTGCCCTGGTGATCGACTGCCGCACGCGCGAGCTTCTCGGCTGGCATCTGTCACGCACAGGCAAGGCGACAACCGCGGCCAGCGCTCTGGAACATGCCCTGATCAGCCGCTTCGGCACATTGGGTCGGGTTGGGCGTGAGTTCCTGTTGAGATCCGACAACGGCCTGATCTTCACCAGTCGTCATTACACCGCTTTGGTTCGAAGCTACGGGCTGCAGCAAGAGTTCATCACCCCGCACTGCCCGCAGCAAAATGGCATGGTCGAGCGTGTGATCAGAACACTGAAAGAGCAATGTGTGCATCGCCAGCGCTTCGAAAGCCTGGCACATGCCACCCGTGCAATCGGCGATTGGATCCAGTTCTACAACAACCGGCGACCGCATCAGGCACTTGCCATGCGAACCCCGGCAGAGGCATTCAGTTTAGCGGCTTATCGATCACAGGCTCGACCCCGATGATTTCGTCCCCAGATATCAGGACATCCATGTTTTGTGCGGGGCCGCCAAGGCCGTCGAACACCATCCCGCCTTTGATCAGGATCGCCGAACCACCCGTCATGACGCCACCCGCGTACGTAACCACCCGGTCTGCACCTGATCCACTTCACCGCGCCCGATACCCAAAATGTTGGCGACGACACCATAGAGCTCTCTGGCCTTTTCCACCGACACATGGCCGCTCAGGACGTCAGCAAGCGCTGCGTCGGGCTCTCTTCAAGCGGATCGCCATATCCGCCGGCGCCTGCCATCTGATGGCTGAAGAGGTCTCCCTTCTTCAGGAAGATGGGAACGGTGGTAAGTACCGGCACCGCATACGCATTCTCCGTCATAGGGTTGATGAGGGTCATCGAAGGCTGTCCGGGGTGGCCGCCATTGAGCCCGTGCGGAGGGTGCGAACGCTTGTCGGAACGGAGATGGCGACGAAAACGTCATCGCACAGCACCCTGTAGTTGCGCCGGATCGCCAAGCCCTCCGCGATATCGACCGCCGCCGCCACTGTCCCCGACCGCCTCGTAGCATTCTATCCTTATCGGATGATCGAGCTCGATGATCTCAATCGGTACGTTCGACTGATTTGCCCCAATATGGCAAATCCCTTCCTGCCCGTCGAATGAGTGAGAGCCGCCGGAGTTGCCCATCAGGGTTTCGCTGAAAACGAACTGGCTGCCGTCGTGCCATCCCGAAAAAGTCGGCAGCGACGACTGTCGATCGATGATTGCTTGAGGCGTGTCACAAGCGCGTCCACGTAGCGGCGCATGACAGGCCCAACATAGCTGTTTACGACCGTGGTGCTGGTCCGTTCATATTCACGAATTTCGGGCAGGAGCTCGCTGGAAATGGTGATGAACCTGTCGGGGAATTCGCTGCGGAGCCGCCTGGCAACTTGACCTGAGCCCCTGCACTTCCTCCACTTTTCGGTAGAGTCTGCTCCACCCAGGAGACGGACAATGAAGCGATCAAGGTTCAGCGAAGATCAAATCATCGGGCTGCTGAAGGAGCAGGAGGCCGGTATGCCCACGGCGGATGTCTGTCGGAAGCATGGTGTCAGTGCTGCGACGTTCTCCAAATGCAAGGCCCGGTTCGGGGGCCTCGAGGTTTCGGACGCTTGGCGGCTGAAGGCGCTCGAGGGCAAGAATGCCAAGCTGAAGAAGCTGCTGGCCGAAGCCATGCTCGACAACGCGATCCTGAAGGATGTCGCGTCGCGAAAGTGGTGACGCCCGGCGTGAAGCGGGAGGCAGTGGCGCATGTCGTGGCGGTCCACGGGGTGAGCCAGCGGCGGGCGTGCAAGGCATTGGCCGTGGATCGGTCGAGTGTGCGCTATCGCAGCGTGCGACCAGATGATGGCGAGGCGCGAGCTGCGATGAAGGCCGTGGCCGCCGAACGGCGGCGGTTCGGCTACAGGCGCATCCACGTGATGCTTGAACGGCAGGGGATTGTGATGAACCTGAAGAAGCTCAGGCGGCTCTACCGCGACGAGAAGCTCCAGGTGCGCCGCCGGGGCGGCCGGAAGCGGGCTCCGGGCACACGGCGTCCCATGCTCGTGCCGGATACAGCGAACCAACGCTGGAGCCTCGACTTCGTCAGCGACGCACTGACGGATGGCCGACGCTTCCGGGTTCTGGCCGTGGTCGACGGCTACAGCCGGGAATGCCTGGCCCTGGTCGCCGACACGTCGCTCTCCGGTCTGCGTGTCGTGCGGGAGCTTGATGCGCTGATCGCACGGCGCGACAGGCCGGCGGGGGGCTCGGACAACGGGACCGAACTGACTTCGATGGCAGTGCTGTCTTGGTGCCAGCGCACATGCATCGAGTGGCACTACATCGCGCCAGGCAAGCCAATGCAGAACGGCTTCGTGGAGAGCTTCAACGGGCGCTTCCGGCACGAGTTCCTCAATGAGACGCTGTTCTCATCTCTGGCTGTTGCCCGCGAGCAGATCCGGGCTTGGCAGCATGACGACAATCACCACCGGCCACATTCGAGCCTCGGGAATATCC
>JAVBUO010000063.1:0-7487 GCA_031555315.1 Acetobacteraceae bacterium | reverse complement strand
CCCCCCCCCCCCCCCCCCCCCCCCCCCCCCCCCCCCCCCCCCCCCCCCCCCCCCCCCCCCCCCCCCCCCCCCCCCCCCCCCCCCCCCCCCCCCCCCCCCCCCCCCCCCCCCCCCCCCCCCCCCCCCCCGGGGGGGGGGGGGGGCCGGTCACCGCGTTCTTATCGCTTCCAGTTGAACACGAACTCCTGCTTCACGTCCGGGTGCAGGGAATGGTGCACGGGGCAGGTAAGGGCGGCGCGTTCCAAGCTTTTTTTGTCCTTGTCGCTGTAGTCCTTGTCCGGCATGTGGTAGACGACGGTCACCTCGCCGATGCGTCGGGGGTCTTTGCTCATGACCTTGGTCACCTCCATGGTGGTTCCGGCGATGTCCAACCCGTGGTTTTGGGCGTGGATGCCCATGATGGTCAAAGCGCAGGCCCCCAGGGCGGTGGCGCACAGGTCGGTGGGCGAAAAGGCCTGGCCCTTGCCCTGGTTGTCCGTGGGAGCGTCGGTAATAATAGTGGCGCCGCTTTGCAGGTGGGTGCTTTCCACCCGCAGGTCGCCCAGATATTTCGCGGTTACTGTGGCCATGTTCGTCTCCTTGATGTGTGATGGGGTTACCGCTGCAATTTAAAGCGCAAACGCAGCACTCCGGGGCTTTCTTCCGCTTCCGCCGGGGCGAACGAGTGGGAAACAAGGCGAAAGCGCCCCACCTCGCCCGTGTTTGCCGCATGCGCGCCGATACAGGGACAGATGTCGTAATCGCCCACAAAGATAAGGCGGACGGGGATTTCCGCTTCCGGAACGCCCCGGCCTGCCGCCTCTTTGACGACGGCTTCCGGCAGACGGCTGAGGTCCACAAGTTTTGCCGCCTCGGCATGGGGCAGAAATTTTTCCTCCACCGCCAGATTACGGCCAAGGGCCGCGTTGACGGTCTCTTCGATGCTTTCCGCTTCGGCGTCGGTGAGGGGACGCGGGAATCTATAGTCGCACTTGGACTTGTCCGCGTTGAGGTGCGAGGAAAAACACCGGCCGCAGCCGAACATGCGCACCATGGTGCGGTTCAGCACATGCTCGGCCGTGTGCATAAGCGGATCATACTCTTTTGCCATGTAATCCTGCCTGATAAAAACGTTACGCCGTCCGCGACGTCGGATATAATAACCACATCCCCTTGGTACACAAGCTAAAAAGTTTGGAAGGAAGGGGATGGGGGTCCGGGGGAAGGGGAAGGAAACTTTTTAAAAAGTTTCCTTCCCCTTCCCCCGGCGCCTCCCTTCACTCGTTACGCCCGGGGCAGTTCCATGACCAGGACGGTGCCGCCGCCTTCGCGGGGCAGGGCGCGGACATATCCCCGGTGATCGCTGACGATGGAGCGCACGATGGTAAGTCCCAGGCCGGTGCCGCCTTTTTTGCGGGAGAAATAGGGCTCGAAAAGGCGGGAGCGTTCTTCTTCGGACAAACCGGGGCCGTTATCGGCCACGTCAACGCGAACCAGGTTCAGGGAGGTCTGGCAGACGGCGGTGATGGCCACGCGGGGATTGGAGGCCTGGGACTGTTCCAGGGCTTCGGCGGCGTTGGTGTAAATATTCATGAAGGCGCGGTGCAGGGCTTCCTTGTCCATGGGCAGTTCCGGCAGGGGGGCGGGGATACGCAAATCCCAGGCGATGGACGAGTGGCTGTTGCGGAACAGGTCTGTGACGCCTTCCAGCAGGGGTTCCAGACGGCCCGGCTGGGGATCGACCTCGGGCAATTTGGCGAAGGCGGAGAACTCCTGCACCATGGCCTGCAGATGCTCCACCTGACGCACGATGAGCTGGGTGCTTTGCGAAAAGGCGGGGTCGTCCACCTGGCCCCCGAACTTGCGGGCCAGGCGCTGCGCGGAAAGCTTGATGGGCGTAAGGGGGTTTTTGATTTCATGGGCGATGCGCCGGGCCACTTCGCGCCAGGCGGCCATACGCTGCATGCGCTCCAGTTCGGAAATATCCTCGAACACCGCCACGGAGCCGCGGTACACGCCCTCGGTGGAAAAACCCACCACGTTGATAAGCAGGCGGCGTTCCTCGCCGGCGATATTCAGGCTTATGCTGTGCTGCGAGCGCGATTCCAGACGCTGCTTGAACCTGCCGCGCACCCGCACGGCCAGCTTGCCCAGGGCTTCGGGCAGGATGTCCTCGGTGCGCCGGCCCATAAGCGCTTCGGCCTCCATGCCCAGAATTTCGCAGGCGGCCCGGTTGACCGTGTTGATATAGCCGTCCTGGTCAAAGGACATGACCCCCGCGGCGATGTTGTTCAGCACGGTTTCAATATATTTGCTGTGCCGGGCTATCTTGAGATTCTGCTCCTCCAGCATGGTGTTGGCGCTGGTAATTTCCGCGCGGCTTTGCTCAAGATCCTGCGCCATGCGGTTGAACGAACGGATCAGCATGCCCAGTTCGTCGGCGGAGGAATCGGAAAGCCGCACTGTAAGATCGCCCTTGGCGATACGCTCGGTACCCGCGGCCAGGGCCAGGATGGGCGCGGAAAGCTCGCGCGCCACCCGGAAACCGAACCAGATGGCCCCGAGAATGATCAGCGAGGTAAGCACCCCCAGGCTGCTGTACAGCATCAGACGCAACGGCCGCTTGAGCTTGCGCAGGTTCTTGTATTCCCCGGCCCCGCGCACGATGCGGTCAAGACGGGCTTTGAACTCCGGCCCCATGTCCTCGCCCGTGACCAGGTAGCCGCTTTTGCCGCCGTCCACGGCCAGCAGGGCAAAGACGTAATCGCCCTCCTCGCCTTTGGCCAGCATATAAGAAAAACCCTGTGTTTTCAGACTGTTCCAGTCAATATCGGGTATGGCCGATTTCCAGACCCTGTGGGATTCGCCAAGGGAGTGCCAGGTGCGCTCCCTGCCGTCCTGAAAGTACAGGCCGGCGAGAGAAAGGCGGTATTCCCTGCGTTTTCGCTCCACCAAAGCATCCATGCCCTGCCCGCCCCAGGCCAGTCCCCGCTCCACGATATCGGAACGGATGTTTTCCGCCTGCGCCACAAGCCGCAGGCCGCTTTTTTCGTACATGCCCCGCCCCACGTCCAGGGCCGTTTCCATGGAAGTTTCCACCTGATCCTTGAACCAGAAGTCCATGGAAAGCTGCACGTACTTGGTGGTGACCAGAAACATGAGGGAACAGGGCAAAAGGGCAAGCGCCACAAAGGCCAGCACCAGGCGGGTGCGCAGGCGCGACCCCAGAACGCGGCGGCGGCGTTCCAGCAGCAGCTTGAAGCTGTTGCGCAGCACCACCACCAAAATGCCCAGCAGCAGCACGAAGTTCACGTTGAACATGACCACGAACAGGGCGTCGCCCGAACGGAACTGGTCAAGCTGCACGGAGGTAAGAGCCAGCACCACGATAAAGGCGATGGCCGCGATCACAAGCTCCTGCTGGCGGCGCTTGCGTTCGCGTTGCCGCTGCTCGGCGGGGGAGAGTTGTTCCGCAGGAGGGTGGGGATTTTCCTGGGCGGGAGGCATGGGGACTCCGGAAACCAATTCAGCGCGCCGGGTATTCCAGGGTGCGTTCTGTCTTGGGAACCACGGAGGAAGACCAGAACACCAGGCTTTTTTCGAGCCAGGGCGGCACTTCGGTGTGTTGCAGGGTAAAAGCTATGGTGACGATGTAGTGGGCATCCTCATCGCCCTGCTTTAACAGGTCCAGGGAAGCCAGAGGCAAAGACAGTTTGCGCCAGCTGATGTGCAGAAGCCGGGTCAGATTTCTGTCCCGCAGGGTGTGCTGCGACGCAATGCCGGGAACGGTCACCACAAAATCGCGGGTCAGGGGATCGTGGCGCAGGCCAGAGACAAAGACTTCTTCCGACACGGATTTGTTGGTCCACCAGGAGCGCTGCCGCTCCACGTTCACGGCCAGAGCAAGCTCAAGCACGGCTCCGTCTTTCAACAGGTCGCGCAGGCCGTCCTCGTCGTCCACGGAAAGCGAGATATCCGCGAACAGGGTGTTGGAAGATGTGCGCAAGGCCGCTTTGTCAATGACGAACTGCTGCGGAGCGGCGGCCCGCGCCGAAGGAACGGGGGATAAAAAAAACAGGCAGCACAGAACGGCAAAGGCGCAAAGACCCGAGGCCCCCACCCTGTTCAGCCATGGACGCGGGGCGGCCCGGCGGCTGCGTCCGCCCGCGGAAGGGAGGCCCGTATATGCGCTGTTGCGTGCTGTCATAGATACTGCATCCCATGCGGGGTCGCCTTTGTTTCTCATATCGGAAGGCGCTTGGCAAGGGAGGTTTTCGCGGTAAACAAGGCATCGGCCGTCGATCGGGCCGGCGCCCGCGAACCCTCCCGCAAACAAAAAACCGCGGGATGCGGTTTCCTGTTTGCGGCAACCGGAGGCCGGGTTCGGCAACATATCCGGAAAAGCTATTTCATCTTGCCGAACGTGCCGCTGATCAAGGCGCCCAGCAGCTTGCCCGACCAGGCAAGATCAAAGCGCCCCTTGTCTGCGGCAAGCTCCCTGGCCGCTTCGACGGGATCTTTTCCTTCCGCGTAGGGGCGTTTTTGCAGCATGGCCGAATAGGCGTCGGCAACGGCCACAAGCCGCCCAAAGGAACTGATCTCCTTGGAATGCTGGGGATACCCCTTGCCGTCCAGGCGTTCGTGGTGCTCCAGAGTGGCCTGGCGCATGAAGTCGTCGGCCTGATCCAGCTTGTGCATGATCTTGTACCCCGTCATGGTGTGCGGGGGAATCTTGTCCCGTTCGTCCTGCTTCAGGGGCGTGGTTTTGCCCGTAATAAAGCCGGGAACCTTGGACATGCCCACGTCATGCAGCAGCAAAGCAAGGGCCGCCTGGTCAAAATCCTTGCGGCGCATATCCTCGTTTTTGCCGTCCACAAAAAGCCAGATGCCCACGGCAAAGGTGTTCAACGAATGGCGCGCGAGGGTGTGGCCTTCGCGGAACAGCCGGCGCATAAACAGGCGGGTGCGGTGCGGGTCAGTCCACAAATATTCGGTAACCACCTGCACGTCGCTGTACAACAGGTCAAAAACGGCCCTGACCGGCTGCTCAAAAAAATCGTTCAGGCGCTGTTCCAGAGCGCGCAGGCAGATGTCGGCGACTTCCGCCTCCTTAAGATTCTGGTCGACCAGGACAAGATCAAGCTGCTTGACGATATGCTGGGAATAGACGGGGTGATCCGCGCGCGAAACGAACAGATCGCCCTGGGCGCACAGGGCGTGTATTTCTTCCACCTGCTCGTTGGACAGGCGCGCGCCCTTGCGCGAGTAGTTTATCAACTGGGATACGGCGCTGTTGTAAACGAAAAGATCAAGCGGAGGACGATACTTGGGAAAGCTGTCCAGTATGGACTCGCTGATCTGGTAGTACTCTTCGGATATTTTGTCAGGTACAGCGGCCGGGTTGGACATGGGCAAATCCTGTGAAGGGTGCGGGGCGGCCGCGCGGAGCGCGCACGGCGCCGTCTGACGCGATTTTCAGTACCGGTTCCGGTGCCAAAGCGCGCCGGAACCGGTACCACATACACGAAAATCTATTTCCGGTAAATCTTAATCAGGTTGGTGCCGCTGGGCGGCTCGCCGTAGCGGGGCTGCCCGGCCGTGATGACCACCTGGGAACCGGGCAAAAACCGGGGGGTGCTGTCGATGAAAAACTCAGCCCGCTCCAGATGGCCGGGCATGGTTTCTTCAACGTAACAGGGCGTGACCCCCCAGGAAAAGTTAAGGTGCCGCAACGCCGTGTAGTCCGGCGTAAGCACGAAAACAGGCTGATTGGGCCGCTGGGCGGCGAGACTGCGCCCCGACGCGCCGGAAACGCTGTGCGCCACAATGGCTTCCGCACCCACCTTGTCCGCCATGAGGCAGGCGGAAAAAGCCAGAAAGTCCGGCGTGCTTTCCGGATGCGCCATGGAGGAAAAAGACTTGCGCTCCACCAGCAGGGCTTCCGCCTCGGCGGCGATACGGCTCATAAAGGCCACCGTTTCCGCCGGAAAGTTGCCCATGGCCGTTTCTTCCGAAAGCATCACGCAGTCCGCCCCGTCCAGAACGGCGTTGGCCACATCGGTGGTTTCCGCGCGGGTGGGCGCGGGGTTGTTGACCATGGACAGCAGCATCTGCGTGGCCACGATGACGGGCTTGTTGGCCCGGTTGCAGGCGGAGATAATGCGTTTTTGCATGGTGGGCAGCATGGGCAGGGGGCATTCGATACCCAGATCGCCGCGCGCCACCATGATGATGTCGGTGACCGCCAGGATTTCTTCCAGCCGGTCCACGGCGTTCTGCCGTTCAAGCTTGGCGCAGATGGGGATGTTGCGCCCGGCGCCCTTGATGATGGCGCGGGCTTCCATGATGTCTTCCGGGGTCTGCACGTAGGACAGGGCCACGGCGTCCACGCCCAGGCGCAGGCCTTCGGCAAGATCCACCTTGTCCTTGTCCGTCAGGGCGGGCAGCTTGATGGATTTGCCCGGCAGGGCCAGGCCCTTGCGCGAGGTGACCAGGCCGGAATTGTCGGCCTGGACGATAAAGCCGCCGGGGGCGTTTTCCGTCACCAGAAACTGCAGGGTTCCGTCGGCAAGCACCAGGCGGTCGCCCTCTTCCAGGCCGTCAAGTATTTCGTGCTTGTCAAAAGGGACAAAGGGGATGTCCAGGGGCGTCGACGGACGTTTGGGGCCAAGAAAGGCCTTGCCGCCCTTTTCAAACCTGATGGTGCCCTCTTCCAGAATTCCTATGCGGATTTTCGGGCCGGCCAGATCCTGCAGGATGGTAATGGGAATGCCGTGCTTGATCTCCATCTTGCGGATGGTGTCGATGATCTCGACAAACTGTGAAGCGTCCCCATGGGAAAAGTTAAGACGGAAAATGCGCGCGCCCGCCTGGATCAGGCGGGAAAGCATTTCCGGTGAAGAACAGGCCGGGCCCAACGTAGCTATTATTTTCGTTCTCATCAAAAAATTACTGCCAAGTTTACAAGTTTTGTCAAGCGGTTTGGCGCGGCGAAAGCCCCGTCCCGGCTATCTTGGCACATGCGGGCCAAGGTCGCGCATCTTCTTGTACAGCTTGTTGCGCGAAATGCCCATGACGCGGGCCGCCGACACCCCCCTGTACGGCACATGCCAATTTATAAAAATTTGCACCATTCCGATATATATATTTGCAAGCATCTTCATTCACATCATATGCCGCCGGTCCGCCCCGGCTCATCCGGGCCTTATGCCCATATACGGACAGGCAGCCCGCATGCGGACAAGAAATTAGACTGATTATAAATGGTTTTTCCCCAGATTAAGAGATATCCGTATTGTATTGTTACACTATCAATCGCATGGAATATTTTTTGCTGAACCTTTACCAGAAGGCATCGGCAGTGCCGCGTTCAGCAAAGCGGCGCATAGCTTTTTCGTTTTCAGGCTCAGACCTCATCGTTTTGGGGCCGCGGCGCCAAAACGCTGCGGTGTGAGCCGGGAAGTGTTGGGGGGGCGTGCGCCCAGGATAACCGCGTGCGGGGGATAAAT
>JAVBUO010000036.1:0-68267 GCA_031555315.1 Acetobacteraceae bacterium | reverse complement strand
GGGGCGGCGGCCAATGCCCTGGCGCGGGCGCTGCTTGTGGTGCCGAGCGCATGATCCGCATGGGAAAGACCGCCGTTCTGGCGGCAGTGGCGGTGGCCGGTCTTGCCGGCTGCGCCAGCGAACAGGCCTGCGACCCGACGCAGACCGGGTTCCTCAGCGGGATCGGGTGTGCGGTGGGTGGCGGTTATCAGAACCGTCAGAACACGCTGAACGATGCACGCATCGATGCGCAGCAGAATGCGGCGCAGCAGCGGGCCGATGCCGCGGTTGCGCAGCGCCAGCAGCAGATCGCGCAGCAGACGCTGGCCCAGCGTCGGGCCCGCGCGGCGCAGCAGGACCGCGAACTGGCCACGCTGCGCAGCCGTCTGCAGCAGGCGCAGGCGCGCGGCGCGTCCGGTTCGCAGTTGCAGGAAGCGCAGTCGGCGCTGGCCGAAACCCAGCGCCTGCAGGGTTCCAGCGCGCGCAGCGACGCCGACCTCGCCGCCCGTTCTGCCGCGCAGGAACGTCTGCGCCGCTCGCTGGATGCGCTGGCGGGTCTGTGAGGATCATCAGACTGGTGTGAAAAAAGGGGGAGCGCCCGGCACGGCGCTCCCCCTTTTCTTATGGGAAGCGTTCAGCGCCGTTGCTGCCCACGGGGCTGCTGTGCGGGAGCTTGTGGGGCGGGGGCTTGCTGTGCAGGCGGCTGTTGTGTCTGCACCGGCTGGGCGGCGGCGGCGGCGAAGTCGCGCTGTAGCTGCTCGCGGGTCGGCTGCGTGCCGGTCATCGCCGCGCGCACGTGCCGGTCCGCCGTTTCGTTGAACGCAACGAAGCGTGCCATGCCGCGTTCGGCCAGTTCGCGGCGCTGCACGGCGGCCTCTTCCGCCGCCACACTGCGCGGCACCGCATCGGCAATCTGGCGCAATGTGCGCACATATGCATCCACCATCGCTGCCGCGGCGCGTTCCTGCGCATCGGCGGCGGTGCGATAACGTTCCAGATCCTGCATATCCATGCTCTGCGTCAGGTTGGTATCGCCGATGATGTTGCGCACTTCTTTGGCGCGCCGGTCGGCGTCCCATGCGGCATAGGCGAGGATCGACATCGTTTCGAATTCGGCGCGCACCACCTGGCGCAGCGCATCGGCGCGTGCCCGCGCGTCGGATGCCAGCTGTGCGTCGAGGCTCTGCAGCGCCTGCTGTAAGCCTTGATCGGTGGTGCGTTCGCGCAGCAGCGCCAGCGCGCGCCGCGGGTCGGCGGCGGCGTCGCGGGCGCGGGTTTCCTCGGCGTTGCTCTCGCGTTCGAACGCGGCACGCACGCGTTCGGTCTGCGGCAGGCTGGTGGTGGCGGGCACCGCCAGCACGACGCGAAAGCCGACCTGCGGCAGGCGCGTGGGCGCGCCGCGCGCCACATCGAACGGCGGCAGTTCGTCGCGCTGGCTGCTGCGGATGGTGGCGGGCTGATCGGTGTAACTGCCGCCGCGCACGATGATCCCGCCGGCCTGCCCGTGCGGCCTGCCAACGCGGTTCAGGCGGTACGGTTCCAGCGTCATCTCCGCCGCGTTGCCCAGAATGTCGTAGATCCCCAGCGGGTTCGGCTGCAACTGCCCGATGGCCTGCATGCGCCCGCCGGAACGCCGGCTGCCGGCCATCACGTAACGGTCCACGCCGTCGGGCATCGGGAAGGTCGGGGCGGCGAAGTCGGTCTCGCCCACCACGGCCCCGCCGCGCGCCGCGTATTCCCATTCGTCCTCGGTCGGCAGGCGCACGAAGGCGCGCACGCCGTCCTGTTCCGGCAGCTTGTTGCGCGCATTGGCGAGCAGCCAGACCGACAGGCGTTCGGTGAAGGAGACCGCATCGAACCACGACACCTCGCCCTGCGCGCGCCGCCCGTCGGAGGCGGGTTCGGCACAGGCCGGGTTGGTCACCGCCGCGTACTGGTCGCGGGTGACTTCGTATTTGCCGATCCAGTAACGCCGCCCGCCGTTGGCTGTGGCAAACCCGCCGGTCAGAAACGTGTTGCGCAGGAATTCGCTGTAACCCAGCGTCGCGTCGGGCGAGCCCAGCGTCACCGCCCGGTCGTCGAGCGCGCCGCTGCCGGCCGGCACCGAGACCTCGCGGAACACGATCGCGCCGCCGCACGGCAGCGGCAGCACCAGATCGCCCGTTTCGGGTTTGGGGTTGTAGAGGCGTTCCTCCCAGTCGGCGGCCTGCGCGAGGGCGGGCAGGGTCAGCACGCACAGGCTCAGAACGAAACGCAGTTTTCTCATGGTCTATGGCCCTCGTACCGCATCGAAAGGTTCTGCCGTGCTGGCGTGCCATGCGGCGAGGCTCGATGCCGCAAGCGCCCCGATCAGCGCGAATCCGACGCCGATCGCGCAATGCGTCAGCGTGATGTCACATAGTTTATGATTGAATGCCGCGATATCGAAACCCGCATTGATCGCCGCCGCCGTGGTCTGCGCGAGCGCCACCGCCAGCAGCGCGCCGGCCCCCGACAGGATCACCGCCTGCGCGGTGGGGAACACGATCAGCAGGCCGCGCTGCGCGCCCATCAGCCGCAGCCCGGCCAGCGACAGATGCTTGCGCCGCACGTTCGCCCACAGCCCGGCGCCCAGCGACAGCAAAAAGCCGGCCCCGCCGACCAGCGCGATGGCCATGAACAGCCGCGCCAGACCGCGATCCAGCGTCAGCAACTGTGCGACATCCTCGGCGCGTGACACGGTCTCGATCCCCTGCGCGCGCAGCATGGCGGTCAGCGCGGGAATGTCCTCGATCTGGTGCGCATAGGCGCGAAACCCGGCGAAACTCTCGCGGGCCGGCATCTGCTGCAGGTCGGCGGTAACGGTTAGCTGACCGCGCCCTTCCTGCCAGTCTTCCAGCCCGACGGCGACCCCCAGGGTGATGAAGGCGCCGTCGCGCCCGAAGGCGGAGACCGGCGCCACGCTCTGCACGCGGAATTCCAGCGCCAGCGTCTCGCGCCGCCCGTCGAGGATGCGGCCCAGCTTGCCGATCAGCACGTCGCCGGCGCGCGCCTCCAGCCGGGCTGCGGCCGGCGCGGACAGGATCAGTCCTGTGCCCTGCGGCGCATCGCCGGCCAGCAGCGGGTCGCCGGCGTCGGAGGGGATCAGCTCCACCCGGCTCTGGCGCGAGCCGTCCGGGCGCTCGAGCAGCAGCGTGGCGGCCAGGGCGCGGGTGCGCGGCGCGATGAACGCAATGTCGGGCCGGGTGCGCATCTGCGCCAGCCAGTCGGGCGAGAACGTGCTGTTGGAGGCCGAGATGATCTCGCGCGCCCGCGGGTCTTCGAGCAGGGCGCCGCGCAGCCCTTCGATCACCCCGTTGCGCAGCCCGGCCAGCACCAGTAGCGGCGCCAGCACGGCGGCGACCGCCAGCGCGGTGCACAGCGCCATCAGCTTTTCGTGCCGCAGGTCGGCCAGCGCGAGGCGAAAGGCGGTGCTCATGCGCCCCCCGTCCAGCCGAAACAGGTGCGCGCCGCATCGGGCACCGGCCGGCACGGGGCCAGCGCGAACCCTGCTGCTTCGGCGCGGGCCGGATCGTGGGTGGTCATCAGCAACGCGGTGCCGGCATCGGCCACCTCGAGCAGCAGGGCGAGGATATCGTCGGCCTGGGTCGGATGCACCGAGGCGGTCGGTTCGTCGGCCAGCACCAGGGCGGGGGCATGGGCCAGGGCGCGGGCGATTGCAGCGCGCTGGCGCTGACCGACCGACACATCGGCGGGCAGGCGGCGCAGCGTTTGGGCGATGTCCAGCCGTTCGGCGAGCATCCGCACCCGGCGTTCGTCGACGCGCCCGGCCAGACGCTGGGTCAGACGGATGTTCTCGCCGAGCGAGAGGAACGGCAGCAGCCCCGCGGTCTGTGGCACGAAGCCCAGCGCGCCGGCGCGCAGCGCGGCCAGTCTGTGTTGCGCGTTGCGCTGCCACAGCCGGCCCGCGTTCACCGCGTTGACGATCAGCGCGCCGGCGTGTTCGGGGCGCAGCGCCAGGGCCAGCAGCCCGAGCAGCGTGGACTTGCCGCAGCCCGACGGACCGACCACCGCGACGCGTTCGCCCGGATACAGGGTCAGGCGGTCGACATGCAGGCTGAACGCGCCCGTCCCGGTGCCGAGCTGGCGCGAAACCGCCTCGGCATGCAGGGCAGGGGTCAGGGCAGCGCCTCGAGCGGTACGGGGAACACCTGCTCGCCGGCGTCGCGCCGCCCGGTCAGGGTGACCCACAGATCGGCCTGCTGGTTGAATTCCTGATACAGGCGCAGCTTGGCATCGACGTTGTTGAGAATGCGTGCCTGCGCGCCGGCGCCCATCGCCAGCCAGTCCTGTTCGGCAATGTCCATCACTTCCGACTGGTACGGCAGTCCTTCGAGATATTCACCGAGCAGCCCGCCGAGCCTGTCCGCCTGCGCGATGCGGCTCGGGTCGCGGGCCGCCAGCGCGAATGCGCTGCGCAACTGACCGAAAAAGGCCGTGCTGTCGAGACGCGCCGAGCGCCCGGCGCGCAGGATGTTTTCCAGCGCCTGGCCCAGATCCGAGAGCTGGTTGCGGGTCAGCAGCAAGCGCACGTCGATCGCCGTGTTGCCGGGTTCTTCCGGGTCGTGGTCGAGCACGAAGCTCTGTATCGCCTCGGGCGCCGAGGTCTGTTCGATGCGGCCCAGATAGGCGAGGCGCATCGCCTGCGCCACCACGCTGATGCGTTGGGCGATCTGCTGTTGTTGCGGTGTCTGCTGGCGCGGGGCGCGCAGCTGTTCGACCGAACGGCCGGTGGTGGCGGCGACCTGTTGCAGCAGGCCCTCGACCAGCGCGCCGACCGTGGCGCGGAACTGGTCCTGCCCGCCGCCCTCGACCGGAAAATACAGCGATCCGGCGGCGTCGGTCTGGGTCAGCGCCGTGTATTGCTGGCGCGCGCGGTTGTGGTTGTTGCGCCCGGCGGGGGTCAGCAGATGGATCACGAACAGCGCCACGCCTTGCAGCTTCGCCTGCTGGCGGATCTCGTCCAGCCCCATATGCGTGTCCGACAGCGGATCGGCGGCATCGCGCGCCCCGGCATCGGTGATCAGCACGATGTAGCGTCCGCCCAGTTCGCTCCAGTTGACCTGTTTCAGCGCGTCGCGCAGGCCGGTGACGGGGTCTTCGTCGAAGCCCGTATTGTCGACGGTGGTAGCGTTCATGCTGCGCATCGCGGGCATGACGGCATCGACCGGTTGCGCGAAATCGGGTACCGCGAAGACGTTGGACGCGTATTCGAAACCGTGCGGCGAGGCTTCACGGCTGTCGCGATAACCGATCACGCCGAAGCGGAAATTGTCTTTCACCGCCGTATCGCCGATCGTGGCGATCACACCTTCCATCGCTTCGCGGGTGCGGTCGATATAGGGCTGCATCGAGATCGTGGTGTCGACCACGAACACCAGCCCGGCCTTGAAGTTGGCCAGTGCGTCGGGCGGCGGCGGCGCGGCGGGCGGCTGTTCCGCCGGGGCGGATGCCACCTCCAGCACGCGTACCGGACCGCCGGTTTCGCGGTCGATCAGTTCGGCGCCGAGGATCGGCAGCATGTAGAACTGACGCGAGATGTCGACGAAGCGTTCGGGTTCCAGCGCCACCACACCCTGCGGCGTCTGTCCTGCGGCGGCTTCGGCGCGCAGACGCTTCGCCTCGGCCGCGCCGTTCGGGGCCAGCAGGTTGCGCGCGCGGTCCGCGGTGTCGAGGAACAATGTGCGCCCGCGTCCGGCCGGGTTGGTGAAGGCGGCGACCATCGCGTGGTTCCAGGCGATGGTGCGTTCGGCCTTCACCCAGCCGATGGTGCGCCCGTCGGTGGCGGGGCCGATCTCGAGCCATTCTTCACCGCCATCCGGCCCCTGTGGCTGGCGCGCGTAGACGTAGAACGCGGCAAAGCCGTCGGTGGGCTGGCCTTCCTCGCCCGGCCGCGCGGCGAGGCGCGCGCCGGGACGCAGGATCACGCGCTGGTACAGCGATCGCTTTCTGGGGATCAGCAGCGGCCGGCGCGTGTTGTCGGCCGGGGCGGCCGGTGCCTGGGCGAGGGCCGGAAAGGCCAGAACGGCCGGTGTCAGCACGCCGAGCGCCAGCAGCGAACGGCGGAAGGTAAGGGGGCTGTTCGTCATGGCCAGAAATCCTGCAATGCGAGTCGCGCCGAGGTGTCGCCGCCGTTGGCGCGTTCCTCGAGCCAGGTGCGCAGCGCGGCGCGCGGTGTTTCGGCTGCGGCATCGCCGGCCCGCACGGCCTGCTGATACAGTTTCGCCGCCTGACGCGCATCGGGGGACGAGAACGGGCGACCGGGGGTGAAGCCGTTCGGGTCGTACAGGCGCGCCAGTGCGGCCATCGCCGGGGCGTGGCCGCGATCGGCCAGGGTTTCCAGTAGCAGCAGCGCATCGTCGTGCCGGCCGGCCTGCTGCATGCTTTCGGCCACCTGGGCCATGTCGGCGGCGCCACAGCCCTGCATGCCGACGATTTCACGCGCGCTCAGCGTGGCCGGATCGCGCCCGTCGTCCGGGTGGCAGGGGCGGGCTTGCGGCGGCGGTGGCGGCGGCGGTTGCTCCGGTTCCTGCTCCGGTTCCGGTGGCGGCTCTGGCTCGGTTGGCGGCGTCTGCGGCTCGGTCGGCTGTGGCGCGTTGCCGAACAGGCCGAAATAATATGCGGCACCGGCCCCGAGCGCGGCCAGCGCCAGCAGGATCAGCAGGATGATCAGCAGCCCGCCCGACTTCTTGGCGGGTTGCGGCTGTTGCGGCGGCGTCAGGGCCAGCGGTTCTTCGGGAACCGGTTCCGGCACTGGTTCCGCGACAGGCTCGGGCACCGGTTCCGGTTTGGGCGGCGGTGGCGGTGCCGGGCGCGGGGCGGCAGGAAACGCCCGGCCGCGTACCGGGCCGGCGCCGGCGCTGCGCAACTGCGGGATGATCGGCCAACTGACGACATAGCTGTCGCTGGCGGCCATGCCGGGCAGCAGAATCTCGATGGTGCCCTCTTCCAGGAACTGGACGATATCGGGTCCGAGGGTCATCACCAGATCCGCGCCTTCGGCCGTGGCGGCCAGCGGCTTCAGCCATGCTTCGCCCGCCTGCCAGCCATCGGGGCCGAGTACCGGCTGGTCGTGCACGCGCAGGATCTTTAGCCGCGGGTCCGACGCGGCCGCCGCCGCCCCGTTCAGGCGCAGCAGGGCGTGGCCAGCGGGGTAGTCGGGATGTTTGCGTGCGGTGCCGGTCTTCATGGTGATCCTGTCGTTTTACGCGGCCTGCGGGGCCAGCCCCTTCAGCATGGTGCCCAGCGCCTCGTTCGCCTTCACGTCGAATTCCACGCCGTCGGTCGAACGGGCGTTGTCCTCGATGGTCTGCATCACGGCGGTGATCCAGTCCTTGTTGAACTGCGCCTCGAACGCCTCGGCGTGTTCGGGCAGTTCCGGCGGGGGCTTGTCGGGCGTGCGGGGCAGGAAGATCGCCTGTTCGCTGCGCGGGGCGCGCGGGCGCTTGCCCAGTTCCACCGCATCCCAGCCGAGCTGGTAGACGAAGTTGTTCAGCATCGCCTCGACGATGGCGACCTGTTTGGCTTCCGTCGCGCCGACGCGCCCCTGAAAGCCGGCGCGGCCGCGCAGCGTGCTGGCGATGGTATCGCGCAGGTTCAGCCGCCGCGCGGCCTGGGTGATCTCGCCGGCCAGATCGAGCAGTTGTTCGGGCGTCATGGCGAAGGCGGCCGAGGCGTTCTCGTTCTCGGCCAGGTTGCGCATGTGCCCGGCCCAGTCTTCCAGTGCCAGATCGGCCAGATGCTCGTAAGCGTCGCGCGGCCCGGCGGCCACCGGGGCGGCGGCGGGGGTGGCCGGCGCTTCGTCGTCCATCAGGAAGTCGGCGTAATCGTCGTGCGTGGTCGCGGTGCCGACCGGGGCGGTGCCGGTCGTCGCGTCGTTCTGCTGGCGCCAGTAGACGGCGGCCACCTGGTCGGTTTCCACCTGCAGCGAGCGCAGCAGCGAACCAAGCATCTGGTTGGCCGCGCAGCGTGCCAGCAACTGGGCGACGGCGCGGGCGCGCTTGCGCGCCTGTTCGATGCGTTCCGCCGCGTCGCCGCCGTGATAGAACGGACGCAGCCGCGCGGTGATGCTCGAGGCGATCGCTTCCGAGCGTCCGCCGACCTGCTGCGCCTTCAGGTGCGGGTCGCAGACCGGGGCCAGTGCTGCGGCCAGATAGCTGATCCCGCCGTCGTTGGCCCGCAGCGCCTCGTCCCACGCCTTGCCGGGATCGGCGAAGAAGGTCCGCACCAGTTCGTTCGCCATGTAGGCATCGCGGCGCACCTTCACCGCCGCCTCGGCGCGCGGCGCGACGCCGATTTCCACGGCTGGCTGGTCGGGGTCGGTCTGCGGTTCATAGTCGAACACCGCACCGAAGCCGATCGACGGGTTGCGCAGCCAGAACGTGTTGTTGAACGCCTTGCCCGGCGTCCATTCGTGCGGCCAACTGTACGCCTTGCCGAAAAAGTCGGTCAGCGAGGCCTGCATGCGCGCCGTCCAGCGCTGGCCGGACGCCACGTCCTCGCCGGCCTTTTCCTCGAACTCGCTGTCGAACTTGGTCAGCACGAGGAACATGTTGCAGCGCACGTTGGCGCGATCGGCCGGGGTGGGGCCGGCGGTGCCGGCGATCCAGTCGTCGACCATGCGCGGCAGGGTCTGCACTTCCTGGTTCGACGGGCCGACGCAGAGCAGCATGGCGCTGATTTCCTGCTCCGCGTTGTAGCGCTGGAACAGATAGGCGACCTTGCCGCGCAGGAACACGCGGCCCAGCCGTTCGGGGCCTTTCAGGAAATTCTCGGCGTCCGAAATTTCTTCACGGGTGCGCGCACCGGGGAAGTCGAGCAGATCGGTATGATCGAAGAACGGCCATGGGTTGCTGGCCAGCGGCATGGTGATCTCGGCCACCAGCGCGGTGACCACCACGCGGTCCAGCGTCGCCAGCGTGCCGCCGCTGGCGTTGCGCAGCGCGATGGTGTTTCCGGACGGCTGCGCGGGGTTCATGGTGAACAGGGTGCGCACGTCGATGATGCTGGTCTCGCGCGGCACCAGCGCGTCGATGCCGGCACGGACATCGCCCTGGAAGCCGAGCTGCTTCAAGGCGCCCAGCAGCAGCGTGCAGCACGCGCTCAGCGCGCCGACCCCGCCCCACAGCGGCGCGAAGGCTTCGGCGCGGCGTTCGGCGGGCAGGCGCGGCACCAGGTCTGCCAGACGTTCCCAGAACGAGCCGGGCAGCGACTGGATCAGCGCATGGCCGCGGAAATAGCGCGCGAAATAATCCTGCAGTTCCTCGATATCGTCGCGCTGCAGCCCGTCCTGCGGGCCGGGGCCGGCAGCGCTTTCCAGCGCCTTCAGGTTGGTGGTCAACTGATCGAGATCGGGGATCACCACTTCCGCCGGGTCGAAGTCTTCCAGATAGGTGTTGGCGAGGATCTTCACCACGTCGGTTTGCGACAGCAGCCGCAACGCGACCGCCGCATCGGCCGGGCCAGCGGGTGGCTTGACGGTGAAGCGGGTGACCAGCCCGGTGGCTTCCTGACCGCCGGGCGGGTTGATGTCGCGCAGGAAGTCGAGCTCGGTGGTGCCGAATCTGGCGGCCAGCGGATGACCGAGCGGCGCGGCAAGACGCGAGACCAGATAGGACTTCCCGGCCTGCGACGCGCCGAACACGGCGACCGCGACAGGGCGCGCCGCCGCTTCCTGCAGCGCGCGGGCGCGGCGCGCATCGCGGCGCAGTTCGCGCATCAGGGCGTGGTTCTTCGGCTGCTGCTGGCCGACCCAGTCCAGCGCACGGCCGGCGATGGTGCTGATCTCGGCGGCGCGCGCGGCGGCCCTGGCGGTGATCTGGTTCATCACAGGGTTCCCCGCAGTTCGAGGTTGCCGGTATCGCGCCAGTAGCCTTCACCGCGTTCCATGGTCTGCAACTGCATGCGCACCGACCGCGCGCCGACGTCGTCGCCGTTGGCGTCGACCACTTCCTCCACCTGGAACATCTCGCGCACCAGTCCTTCGGCTTCTTCCTCGGTCTCGCTGGCGAAGCGGTCGTCCATGCGCCGCACCGTGACCTTGAACGGCAGTGGGCGGTTGGCTTTCGGGTCGGTCAATTCCAGCGCGTACAACGGCTGCGCCGTCCAGCGTTCGATCGGCATCTGGCGGAAACCGAGCAATGTGGAAGCGCCCAGCGAGGTGGTGAATTTCACCTCGCCCGCCTTGGCAGTGTCGAGGTCGACGTCGTGCAGCACGATGGAGTCCTTGCGGATCTGTCCGGACTGATCCATCCGGCCGATGAAGCGTGCCGTCGAGCGCATGTTGAAATCGCGCGCCCGCAGCAGGAAGTTGCGCAGCCGGCCTTCGGCCTGCACGCACAGCATCGCGCCGACCGCGGCGGTGGTCTTCGGGTCGTCGATGCGGTTGGCGGCGTCGCGGAACGGATATTTGTCGCCGACCTGATAGCGGTGCATGCGCACCACGCGGTGCGGCGCGACGGGGATCTTGGCCAGCACGATGTCGGTGATGGTGCGCAGCCGCGACGGCCGGCCCGACAGCAGCAGGATGTCGCAGCCCAGATGCCAGGCTGCCTCGCACAGATTGGCGAGCACCGGGCCGAGCACGCTGCGGATCAGTTTTTCCACCTGCGGCACGGTGGCGGTGACTTCGGCCGCCAGCACGCTGTCCTGTCTGGCGCCTGCTTCGCGCGCCACGCGTTCCATGTAGGCGATTGCCGTGTCGATGCCGGGGGTGCGCCGGCCGAGGATCTGTTCGATGCTGGCGCGCAGCAGTTCGCCGCTGACCCGTTCGGGCGCCTGTTCGCAGGCGTGCAGCACGGCAAGCCCGGCGGGTTCCAGAATCTGCGCGACGAACTGGCGGCGCAGGTGACGTTCCTGTTCGCTCTGCCCCCCCTGATCGCCGCCCAGCGTGCGGCGCAGCAGTGCGCCCGGATCGGCGACGCCGGCGGTGCGCAGCGCGGCGGCGATGGCCGGCACCACCACTTCCGCGACGATCTGGCGCAGCAGGTCGTCGCCGGCGGTCTTGAAGCTTTCGCGGAATTCCTGATTGGGGATCACCGCATCGCCTTCGCCGAGCCGGTACGACACCACCATCAGATCCGAGGTGCCGCCGCCGATGTCGATGCTGGCAACGCGCAGCGGCGCGCCGGGTGCCGCGGTCAGCACGTCCATCAACGCCTGGGCGTCGCCGCCCATGCGTTCGGCGATTTCATTGTGCAGCCAGACCACCTGTGTGGCGGTTGCCTCGTCGAGATTGGCGGTGACTTCGGGCAGCGGCGGCGCGCCGGCTACTTTCTCGTCGCCCAGCCAGCCCTGCATTTCCCACGCCAGTCGCACGCCCGCTTCGGCACGGGCGCGCAGCAGGCGCTGCTCGGCCAGCGGCATGCCGGGCGGCACCGTCATCACCACGCGGCGCAGCCGGCGCGGCGCTTCGGCGTCGCGGCGCTGCATGCGCATGCCCGGCGCGTTGATCTGGCCGCATGCCTGCAGCACGATCTCGGCCATCAGGAACGAGAACAGCGACGAGCGCGAGAAATACGGCCGGATGGCAGGGCGCTGCTTGGCCTTCAGCGACAGCAGGTCGCCCGCTTCGCTGACCAGACGCATGAACGCGCCGCCGACCGGCGGGTCGGTGGTCACGCCGTCGGTGCCGCGGCCGTTATAGCGCCACGCCTGGGCGACCGGCTTTTCATCCCACAGATAGCGCTTGGGGGACGACAGGCCCGTCGCGCCTTCGTTGCCCAGCCGGGCGCCGGCCAGCCGCACGGCTTCCGGCCCGATGCGCACCGGCGACGGCCACGCGAACGCGCCGGCGCGGCCCGAACGGCGCGAGATCGCATCGCGGCCCAGCACGGCGCGCGCGAATTCGACGCGGCTTTCGAACGGTTTCGTCCAGATCAGTTCCGGGCGCGACAGATCGCGCAGGATCAGCGGCGAACTGTCGGTCAGGTTCATGCCCTGGCCCGCATGTTCTTCCACCAGCACGCCGCAGGTGCGGCTGTTGCCGACGTCGAGCACCAGATCCACTTCGACCGGCGTATACGGCGCGTGCGCCGACACCGTGTCGACCAGGCGGGCGCGCGGCAGCACTTCCAGTTCGTCGAGCAGCGCCAGCAGCGTGATGTAACGCGCCAGATGTTCGCACGACCAGGGCAGGTCCTCGGGGCGCAACGGGCGGCCCGGGCGCTGCGCTTCCTTCATCTCGCGCAGCATTTCCGCAAGCCACGCGCCGACCCATTCCTCGTTCAGGAACCAGCTGTTCTGCGTGGTGTTGGGAACGAACACCAGTTCCTGCTGGCGTTCGGCGGTCTGCGGGCTGGGGGCGGTGAACGGAGCGTCGGGGTCGGTTTCGCGCACCAGCAGCGTCGTGTCGAAGCACAACGTCAGGCGCATCGGTTTTTCCTTGCCGGGCAGCGACCCGGGCGGCAGTTCCACCAGCCGCATGCGCACCCAGTTGCTGGGGCCGCGGTCGACCTCCTCCTGCCCCGCCGCCACGCGCGCCAACGCGATGAAGTAGGGCAGCGGCACCCATTTCCCCAGCATGATCTCGACGGCCTTGGCGGTCGAGATCGTGTAGGTTTCGTCCTCGGGTGGAATTTGTCCCGATTGCGGTTCCACCGCGTTGCCGGCCTCGTCCAGCACCAGTTCACGCAGCGCCACCGGCACGCGGCCGGTTTCGTCGGGTGTGTCCGACAGGCGTTCTTCCCAGAACGTGCGGTTCAGGCGCGGCAGTTTTTCCGCATCCAGGTCGATATCCCAGAAGTGGAGGCCGCTGTTCGGGATGAGCGTGATGAGTTTGGTCATGGGTCTAGATTGAACAAAACCGGGGAGAAAACAATGGTTTCATCGGTGGGAAGTGCATACGGGAACATCTGCGCGCGACCGTCATACGCAACGGGTGCGGAACAGTTCCTGTCCCTGCGCCTGCACGGTCACTTCCAGCCGCTGTCTTCCGCGCAGAATGCCGAGCTTCACGACCTGGCCCTGATGGGCACGGGATTCGATCCGCATCGGCCGCCCGGAGACCGTAATGGTGAAGGTCCGGGCCGGCACCTGCGCATACGGTTTTCCATCCAGCGTCTGCACAATGTCGCCGCGCCGCACACCGCTTCTTGCGGCCGGGCTGCCCTGATAGACGCACAGAATGGTTCCATTGTCGCGCTGGTTCCAGCGGAAACCGAAATGACCCGGCCGGTCGGTGCGTTCGGCGACCTGTGGCGCCGGCGGTTGCGGCGGGTTCTCCGCCTGCTGGGCGGGCGGCGCGGGTGGCGGCAGTTCGCTGCGCCGCTGCGGGGTCTGGGCCGGCGGCGCCGGCGCGGGGCCCGGGGGTGGGCATTGCAGGCGCCGGCGGGCGATTTCCTCGGTCAGCTGGGCAAGCTGGCTTTGCAGGATCTTCTGGCGCGTATCCGCCGCGTTGACCCGGTTGAGCAGATCCTGGTCTTCAGGGGTGACCCGGCATTGCTGGGGCGGCGGCAGCAGCGCTATGCCGACGGCCCCGGCCGCCGAGACGACCGTCTGCGGCGCCAGCAGCGGTGCCAGCAGTCCGGCGGCGGCGCCCAGAACACCCATGGTCAGGAACGCGGCGATCCAGGTGCCGGCCGGGCCCTTGCCGGGCGGCTGCCAGGCGATGCCGTCGTCCAGCGACGCCAGCAGCCCGGCGGGCCGCGCGGCGCCGGCGGCGGCATGGCCCCAGGCGGCCAGCACGGGCCGGCCGTCGACCGCGTAGATGGAATCGATCGTCGGGATTTCCCGCAGCGCCGGCCAGGCCTGCGCGACCGTGGGGGCGGCGCCCGATTCCCCCAGACGGCGGATATCGGACAGGATCGACATGATCGCGGCCTTTAACGCATCGCGGTCCTGCCCGCTCAGGGTGGAAAACCCTTTGATCCGTTGGCCGGGCGCGCGCCAGCCGATCTTCTCGCCTTCGGTGACGGGGGTCCCCAGGATGCCCGCATGGGCCGGCGACAGATGCTGGCCGATCTCCGCCGTCAGCGCGGCGTGCCAGGCGGCGGTGTCGCGGGTGTCGGGCAGCAGCTTCTGCAGAGCGGCCTGGCGTTGCGGCTGGCCGAGACTGATCGGCAACTGGTTCATGGCGTTGCTCATGGTACAACCACCTCGGTGATACGCGCCTGGCTGTTCTTCGGCGACGTTCCGGTGATGACGCGGTCGGGCTGGCCTTCCTGGCGGATGGTCAGACGGAACGGGGACGGACGCTGGCCCGGGGTGCGCGCTTCATAGTTGTGCACCTCGATCCGGTAGGTGCCGGATGCCGGGTTAGCCCAGCGGATGTTCTCTACCGGCCGGTCGATCAACGCCGTACCGCGGGCGTTGGCATCGACGTCGAGGACGCCGCCGCAGGTGCTGCGGCGATTCCAGTGGATGCGTTGACCGTTCGGGCAGATCACGTGCAGGTCCAGGTCGGTGCGATCGTCCCAGGCCAGGATGATCTGCAGCCTGCCGGTCTGTCCGCCGCGTTCTCTCACAATATCTGCGTCGTTGTTGGGCGGCGGCGGCGGAGGCGGCGGTGGAGGCGGCTCCGGCGGCGGCGGTGGGGGAGGAGGCGGCGGGCAGGCGGCGCGGCGTGCTGCCGCATCGTCGAGCAGTTCCGCCAGTTCCAGTCGCAACCGGCCTTCGCGGTCGGCCTCCTCGCGCAGTTCGTTGATCGGGTCCAGCGCGGTGCGCTGCACTTCGCAGACCTGCTGCGGGAAGGACGCTTGCAGCCAGTTGAACGGATCGCGCCAGAGCAGGAACAGGGCGGCGCCGAGCAGCAGCAATGCCGCCAGCAGCGCCAGCAGCCACAGCACGATGCCGGGGCCGCCCTGGCCCGGTGGTGACGGCGGCGGCAGGATCGGCATCGGCAGATCCGGCGCGGCACGGAAGCCGCGCAGTTCCACCGGCACGCTGCCGGGCGTGGTTTGCGTATGCGCCCAGGCGGCCAGCACCGGCTGGCTGCCTGCCACGTAGACGTAGTTTTCAGCGGGTTCCGGAACTTTTATCGCGTCGCGCAGCAGCGCGCCGAGAAAGCGCGACGACTGATCGCCCTGTTTTTCCAGCTTCTCGGCCAGGGCGTGGATGTCGTTGGTCAGTTTGGCGAGCGTTGCCTCGGCGGCGGCGCGGACATCGGCGGGGGCGTCGGCCAGACGGACGGGCGCGACGGTGCCTTTGGTGTACCAGTCAACGATGCCGTTGCCCGGGTGCGGTTCCGCCAGCAAGGCGGCGTGGGCGGGGGACAGATCACGTTCCAGCAGGGACGACAGTGCCGCCCATGCATCCGTGGCGATCATGCCGCCCGTGCCGAATGCTTGCAGTTCGGCGTTACGGGTGGTGGTGATGCGATGCGTGGCCACGGGATGTCACCGGGTGCTGGAGGGAGGGGTTGCGGGCGCGGTTTCGGGCGTTGCCCCGGATGCGGGTGCTGCCGGCGCTGCTGGTGCCGGCGTTCCGGATGCCGGCGCGGCGGGCCTTGCCGCCGGTGCGCAGGCCTCGTTCAGCATCGCGGCCGTGGCGTTGTTGGCCCGCAGAAATTCCTGCAGGCTGTCGGCTTTTTGCGCATAGCTGACGGTGATCGGCATCTGTTCGGAAGAACGGCCGAAGGTGTTCACGCCGATCACCCGGCCGCAGACGTCGACCAGCGGCCCGCCCGACGAGCCGGGCGAGATCTGTGCGCTGTGCGGCAGTCCTTTCAGGCCGGACGGAAAGTTCTGTACCGCCTGAATGCGGCCATCGGACAGTACCGGCTGCAGTTGCGCCAGACCCGAGGTGTCGCCTTCGATCAGGGCACGGTACGACGAATCGCTGGACGAGATCAGGGCCGGGAAGCCCACCGCGACCACCTGTTCCAGCCGTTCGGCGCGGGTGCTGAGGGCCAGTGGCTGGATGTTCTGCGCCGGCACGCGCAGCAGCGCGAAATCGGGGTTACCGACGCGCGAATTCGGCGTCTGCCCGACGATCTGGGCGGGCAGGATTCTGCCCAGCGCGCGGCTGGCGACGGTCACCTCGCCGCCCGATTCGATCACGTGACGGTTGGTGACGATCAGATCGCGGGTGATGAAGAACCCGGTGCCCGAGCCGGTGCCGCGCTGGCCGCGCACCAGAACCAGCACCACGCCCTGATCCAGCAGTTCGGCGAAATTGCCCTGGAACGTCGCCTGCCCCTGGGCCGGCGGCGGCAGGGCGGCGGGTGGAACGGGAGCGGCGCGATCGGGCCCCAGTTGCGGCATCTGCGCCGGGTCGGCGGCGCAGATGTTGGTCTGCTGCAAGGCGCGCCGCGCTTCGTTGATGCGCAGTTCCAGCGCCTGGTTCTGCTGCTGCTGCTGTTCCAACTGCTGGCGGATCTCGGCGCTGTTTTCGAAGATCGTGGCGATCGGTGCCGGACGATTTTCAACCTGAGCACGAATAATCTGCGCCCCGAGCCACAGCCCCAGTGCCAGAAAGGCGGCTGCGACCAGGATGCTGAAAGGCAGAACCCAGCGTGCAAAGCGCCACGTGCTGGAAGTGGGGGGAGCTGTCAGGGGCGTTGTCATGGGTGCGATGCTACTGTGACAAAAGATGGAACCAGAATGACGCGGTACAACAAGCGGTACAACAGGATGACGCGGCGGGGGCGTAAAATCCAGCCAGTCAGGCCGGTTTTATGCGGCGCAAGGCAAGCCGGGCGAGGCGGGCACTGGGCATTGGATTAAAAAAATTCCAAATATGGGTCATGTTCGAGGTCGTGTTGCCTGAGTCCCTTGTGAAACAGGATAAAACGCGCAGTCCGGGCAGGCCGGATCGGCGAATGTTCTGCTGTGTGACGACGGCCGCCAGGACAGTGGCGCACCAGAGGAGCGTGCGCTTCCGGGAATGAGTGCGCGTATGAAAACGCTGGTGTTTTATCATGTATTGGCTGGAAAGCTGACGGTTCATATGTCGTGTTTCATACGGTGTGGAAAAGGGCAGGCATTGAATATGGGAAGATAAATTACATAAACTACATTTTTTGTAAATGGACGATTTACAAGCCCCCGAAACGTGGATAACATCCTGCAATGCGTATCAATAAGAGAATGATGCGCGCATTTAGATATTAGAACCAAGGAGATCTGCCAGGAAATTTCATGGGAAGTAACTTTTGTTTAATTTCCCTACAGGTTTCGCGCTATATGGACCGTGCCTAACGCTCATTTTCAGGAGGTGACATGACCGCACCTATGACGCCGATTACAGATACTGAAGAAACCATATCCGGATCGCGGAAAGCGGCGGTTGCCGCCATTGCGGCGGTTGCCGTTGCCGCAACGGTACAGACGGCGTCCGCCCAGGGGTACGACCCGTCGGCGGCAAAGCCGGGCGGCATCACCATGCCGCCGCAGGGCGGCGGCACCGCGCGCCCCGCCGTTCCGACGCAACCGATTACGCCGCCTGGGGCACCGTCTGGCGCGCAGCCCGGGGAAGATCCGCGCGTGGCCGCCGCTGGCGACCAGCGCTTGCCGCCTGAACTGCGCAATATGCGCGATCAGGTTCCGCCGAATTCACAGCAACTGGCCGCCCGGCTTGGTTTGCGCAGCCCGCGTGGCCAGCGCACCGATCTGCGTGGCCGCACCCCATCCGCTCAGGAGTTAGTTAATGCCCTTGCACCCCGTCGATAATAAATCGTCCGTCACTGAACGCCGTTCCAGCCGCCGTGCGCTGCTGTCCGGCTTCGGTCTGATCGCCACCGCCGGTCTGCTGACCGCCTGTCAGGAACCGCCGCCGCCGGTCGTCGATACCACGCCGGTCGTCACCGGCCCGGACCGCACGGTGATGCTGACCATCAACTTTGCGTACAACTCGTACCGGATCCCCGGCGATGCGTACGCCCTGCTGAACAATCTGGCGATCGCGCTGCTCGATCCGCGTCTGAGCAGCGCCAGCATCTTCGAGATCAACGGCCATACCGACGCGTCGGGCCGTCTGGGCTACAACATGGGCCTGTCGATGATGCGCGCCGGCGCGGTGATGGAAGCGCTGATGCAGCGCGGCGTGCCCGCGCAGCGTATGCGCCCGCAGGGTTTCGGTCCGCTGCAGCCGATCGACACCTACAACGTGCGCAGCGCCGTCAACCGCCGCGTCGAAGTGGTCGCGGTCTACGGCGGCTATTGATCGCACGAACGGTCCCGCTCTTTACAAGGGGCGGGTATGCAACCGGGCTGCGGTGCATACCGCGGCCCGGTTTGCGTTTCCGGATATGATATTCAGCGGCGGTTCAGGCGGTCAGCAGGCGGCGCACGAAGGCGATGTTGCCGGGGGTGTCCCAGGCGCCGTCGCCCGACGAGCGCGCGACTTCCTGCCCGGCACGGTTGATCAGCAGCGTGGTCGGCAGGCCGGCGATCTTCGCCGCGCGCCCCATCGCGCCGCGCGGGTCGAGCAGTACGGGCAGGCCGGCAATACCGCGGTCGGTATAAAACCTTTCCACCACCGGCGCCCCGCCGCGGTCCGACGACAGCGGCAGCACCACGCAGTCGTCGTCGGCAAGCGCCTGCGCCAGCCGGTCGAGCGCCGGCATTTCCTTCACGCACGGCGCGCACCACGTCGCCCAGAAATTCAGCACCACGCCGCGCCCGTGCCATTCGGACAGCGGCCTGGCCGTTCCGTCCGCGGCGTGGACCGAAAGTTCGGGCAGCGGCTGCGGGGTGTCGTGCACCGCAAGACGCGGCAGGTCGGGCGAATTCTGCGCCTGCGAATTGCGCATCGCAAAGGGGGAGATTAGGGTCAGCCCCAAGGCTGCCCGGCGGCCGATCTTCCAGGACATGGATTGAAGTATATGCCAGAAAATGGCCCGCAGTCGACCAAAGCCGCCAACATCCAGTGGGGCGGGCGCTTCGCCGCCGGACCGTCGGCGATCATGCAGGCGATCAACGCCTCGGTCGGCTTCGATCAACGTATGTGGCGCCAGGATATCAGGGGCTCGCTCGCCCATGCGGCGATGCTGGCCAAGGCGGGGATCATCTCGCCCGGCGATCTGAAGCAGATCGAGGACGGGCTGGCGGCGATCGGGGCGCGCATCGAAGCGGGCGAATTCCCGTTCGAGGCGGCGTTGGAAGACATCCACATGAACATCGAGGCCCGCCTGACCGAGGCGATCGGCGAGGCCGGCAAGCGTCTGCATACCGCGCGTTCACGCAACGATCAGGTGGCGCTGGACGTGCGGTTGTGGGTGCGCGATGCGATCGATCATCTGGACACGCTGATCCTCGCCTGCATGCGCGCCTTTCTGACGCAGGCGGAACGGCATGCCGATGCGGTGATGCCGGGCTTCACGCATCTGCAGATCGGCCAGCCGGTGACCTTCGGGCACCATATGCTGGCCTATGTCGAGATGCTGGCCCGCGACCGCGCGCGCTTCGCCGACTGCCGCAGGCGCATGAACGAATCGCCGCTGGGTGCGGCGGCGCTGGCCGGCACCTCGTTCCCGATCGACCGCGCGATGACCGCCGGGGCGCTAGGGTTCGACCGGCCGATGGCCAATTCGCTGGATGCGGTGTCGGACCGCGATTACGCGATCGAGTTCCTGAACGCGTGTGCGATCACCGCGATGCATCTGTCGCGCTTCGCGGAAGAGATCATCATCTGGATGTCGGCGCCATGGCGCTTCATCCGGCTGAGCGACGCGTATACCACCGGCAGTTCGATCATGCCGCAGAAGCGCAACCCGGACGCCGCCGAACTGGTGCGCGGCAAGACCGGACGCATCAACGGATCGTGGGTGGCGCTGATCACCATGCTGAAAGGTCTGCCGCTGACTTACGGCAAGGACATGCAGGAAGACAAGGAACCGATCTTCGACGCCGCCGACAGTCTGGAACTGTGTCTGGCCGCCACCGAAGGCATGGTGCGCGACATGGTGCCCGAGGTCGAACGGCTGGCCGAATGGGCGGGGGCCGGGTTTTCCACCGCCACCGATCTGGCCGACTGGCTGGTGCGTACACTGAAACTGCCGTTCCGCACCGCGCATCACGTCACCGGGCAACTGGTTGCGAAGGCGGAAGCGAAAGGCGTCGATATCAGCCAGTTGAGCCTTGCCGAAATGCAGGCCGTCGAGGCAGAAATCACCCAGGACGTGTTTTCGGTGCTGACGCCGCTTGCGTCGGTGAATTCGCGTCTGTCTTATGGCGGCACGGCGCCTGCGCGGGTACGCGAACAGGTCGCGCGGTGGAAGGAAATTCTGGCATGATGGTTTCGACATTCGTTCGTTCCGTACTGGTGCTGGCGCTGCTGGCGGGGCTGGCTGCCTGCGGCAAGCGCGGTGCGCCGACGCCGGAAGGCCCGGCGAGCGAGATCACCTATCCACGCACCTACCCGGCGCGCTGACGCATGGCCGGACACCCAGCGCCAACGGGCGAAGATCCGTCGTTCGCCGAACTGCTCGCCGTGCGCGCGCATCTGTCGATGCATGCGATGGACGGGCTGATGATGGAAGACGTGCCGCTGTCGCGGATCGCCGACGAGCTCGGCACGCCAGCGTTCGTTTATTCCGCTGCGGCGATGCGTGGGCGTTACCGGGGGCTGGACGGTGCGTTGCGCGATGCGGGGCTGCAGGCGTCGATCCATTATGCGGTGAAGGCGAACGACAACATCGCGGTGCTGGCGCTGTTCGCGCGCGAAGGGGCGGGGGCCGACGTGGTCAGCGAGGGCGAGCTGCGTCGCGCGCTGGCGGCCGGGGTGCCGGCGGAACGGATCGTGTTTTCCGGGGTCGGTAAGACGCCGGTCGAGATGGGCTGCGCGCTGGCGGCGGGGATCCGCCAGATGAACGTCGAAAGCGCCGAAGAGCTCGACATGCTGTCGGCGCTGGCGGTGTCGATGGGCAGGACGGCGCGGGTGGCGCTGCGGATCAACCCGGATGTCGATGCGGGCACGCACGAGAAGATCACCACCGGGCGCGCCGACAACAAGTTCGGGATTCCGTTCGCCGATGCGGCGCTGCTGTACGAACGCGCCAGCCGTCTGCCGGGGATCGAGCCGGTGGGGATCGCCGTGCATATCGGCAGCCAGATCACCTCGGTCGCGCCGTATCGCGAAGCGTATGCGCGGGTGGCGGAACTGGTGCGCGACTTGCAGGCGCGCGGGCTGCGCGTGCAGTGCGTCGACTGCGGCGGCGGTATCGGCATCGCCTATCGCGACGAGGTGGCGATCTCGTCGGCCGCGTTTGCCAGCGCCATTCGTGAAACGCTGGGCGGTCTCGGCCTGCCGGTGATGGTCGAGCCGGGGCGGTTCCTGGTCGGCAAGGCGGGGGTGCTGCTGGCCCGCGTCACGCTGAGCAAGACGACCTACAATCATCGCTACACGATTCTGGATGCCGGCATGAACGATCTGCAGCGCCCGGCGATGTACGGCGCGTGGCACGGCATTCTGCCGCTGTCGGCCGCACAGTACACGGCGGAGCTGTCGCCCGCCCATGTGGTGGGGCCGATCTGCGAAAGCAGCGATACGTTCACGCGCAACCGCATGCTGCCGCCGCTGCCGGTGGGCGAGCGGGTCGCCATTCTGGACGCCGGCGCCTATGGGGCGTCGATGGGCAGCACCTACAACTCGCGCCCGATGGCGGTCGAGGTGATGGTGGATGGGGCGCAGTATGCGGTGATCCGGGCGCGCCAGCCGCTGGAGGCGTTGTGGAAGGACGAGATCCTGCCGCCCTGGTTGTGAAAGCCGGACCGCTTGCGTAATGGGCGCGGTGAACGCGTGACATCGTTTCTGTCTTTCCGGTAATCGTGGAGCGTTGCCGGACGAGGTGCGTTCGGCGTGCATCGATGAGGATCGTGTCGTGAGTGCTGCCAACCGCCGTCCTGCGGATCCGCCGGACCTGCCGCCCGGACTTGGGCGGCGGCGGTTTCTGGCGCGCGCGGTGCTGCTGTGGGAACAGGTCTGGCCGGCGCTGTTTCCGGCGCTGTGCGTGCTGGGCGTGGCGCTGCTGCTGGCGCTGTCCGGCGTGGCGGCGCACCTGCCGGTCTGGGGGCACGCGCTGACGCTGAGCGTGCTGGCAGCGGCGTTCCTCGTGCTGTTGCTGCGTGGGCTGCGCCGCTGCCGGATTCCCGATCGCGCGGCGGCGGACCGCCGGCTGGAACGCGACAGCGGGCTACGGCACCGCCCGTTGCAGGGGCTGGCCGACCGTCCGGTGGCGCAGGGCGTCGGGCTCGATTTCTGGCAGGTGCATATCGGTCGCCTGCGCGAACAGGTGCGGCATCTGCGCCTGTCGTGGCCGCGTGCCGGGCTGGTCGCGGCCGATCCGTATGCGATCCGCGCGGCGTTGCTGGTGGCGCTGGTTGCCGCGTTCGTGATGACGGGACACGAGGCCCCGCGCCTTTTGCGTCAGGCGCTCTGGCCGCAGGGCGCGGCGCGGGCGGACATCGCGGTGCTCGAGGCATGGGTGACGCCGCCGGCCTATACCGGGCGGGCGCCGTTGCTGCTGGATACGGCGGGCGGCGACGTATCGGCGCCGGAAGGGTCGCGCCTGTCGATCAGCATGACCGGGGTTACGGCGACGCCCGCGCTGTGGGTGGGAACACGTCAGGCCGAACTGCGCCGGCTGGATGCGGCGAGCTTTGCCGCCGAACAAACTTTGACCGAGAGCACGACGCTGCGTGTGACGGTGCACGGACAGGCCACCGCCGTCTGGCGTGTCGCGGTGCAGGCGGACACGCCGCCGCGCGTTGCGTTCACGGCGCCGCCCGGCCGCGGGGAGCGCGACCTGAGGTTGCGTCTGCCATGGCATGCCGAGGACGACTGGGGCGTGACGGCGCTGACGGTGGAGTTGCGTCTGCGGGAGAAGCCCGATGCCGCGCCGCTGGTCATCCCCGTGCCGCTGCCGGTTGGCGAGACGCGCAACATCGGCGAGACGCTGTGGGTCGATCTGACCGAGCATCCCTGGGCAGGGCTGGAGGTGACGGCGCGGCTGCGCGCGCACGATGGACGTGAACAGGAAGGCCTGTCCGACGAAGCACAGTTCAAGCTGCCGGAGCGCATGTTCACCCATCCCGTGGCGCGGGCACTGATCGATATCCGCCGCGCGCTGGCGGTGTCGGCAGACCGGCGCGCGGCCATGCTCCGGCTGGACGAGGTGAATCTTGCGCCGGCGGCTTATGGCGACGACATCGTGGTCTATCTGGGCGTGGTTGCGGCGCGCGCCCGGCTGCAGCGCGATCGTCGGCGCAGCGCGGCGGCCGGCGAGGTGCAGGCGCTGTTGTGGGAACTGGCGCTGCGCGTCGAGGAAGGGGTTTCGACGCGCACGGCGCAGGCGCTGGAAGATGCCCGCGCGCATCTGCAGGATGCACTGCACGCGTATTTGAACCGCGATGCCGCACCGGGTGAGGACGAGGAGGGTGCCACTGCGGAACCGCAGGCGGATCCGGAGCAGGCGCTGCGGGAACTGCGCGGCGCCATTGCCCGCCATATGGAGGCGCTGCGGCGCGAGAACACACGACAGGATCCCGCCCTGGACGAAGCGGCGCGGCGCGAGATGAACCGGCTGTTGGACGGCGTTCGGCAGTCTTTGCAGGAAAACCGGCCCGGGGATGCGGGCCGGCAGATGGCCGAGCTCGACGAACTTCTGGACCGGCTGCTGCAACGCCAGCGCGGATCACCGGACCAGCAGCGCAACGCCGAGCGCCGCCAGCGCGGCGAGAACCAGATGAGCGTCATGGAAGATCTGGTGCAGCGCGAGGCCGCCCTGATGGACAACAGCCGGATGCGCGATGCGGCGGCGCAGATGCCCGCCTTGCCGCGGCCGGAGCAGGCGCCAGCGGCGCGGCCCGCCGATCGGGCGGTCGATCTGCGCCAGCAGCAGGCGCTGCGGCGTGCATTGGGCGAGGTCATGCAGCAGTACGGCGACCTGACCGGCGACATTCCGCAGGGCCTGTCCGTTGCCGATCGCGCCATGGTGGCGGCGGCCGAGGCGCTGGCGGCGCGCCGGGACGAAGCGGCCCGCAACGCCCAGCGCCGCGCGCTCGAGGCGTTGCTGCAAAGCAGCCGCGAAATGTCGCGCCAGATGGCCAGCCAGTTCGGCGAAGGCGGGCAGCAGGGCGAAGCGCAGGCGATGCGGGGCGGCGGGCGGATGCCGCGCAACCGCGGCGAAGGCGATCGCGATCCGCTGGGGCGTTCCATGGGCGAAGCCGACGACCCGGGCGACGAAACCGCGCTGCCCGATCGGCCCGAACGTCAGCGTGTGCGCGACATCCAAGAAGAGCTGCGCCGCCGCGGCGCCGACCGAAGCCGGCCTGCCACAGAACTGGAGTATATCGACCGTTTGCTGAAACGGTTCTGACGACCGGGCGATGGCGCCGGATCAACCGCCTTTCTGAACGACAATTCCGACCGAAGTCGAAACGTACTGGCCGATGGTCAGTTTGAGGTGCACATCCTCCCTGTACGGCGGAACGTCGACGAGGCCGTCGATATAGGACAGGCCGGGTCTGATCGGCAGTTCCTTGACGATATGCCCGTCGGCGCGCAGTTCGGCGATCAGCTGTTCAATGTCGCGCCGGCGGAACAGAACCGTCGGGCCTGTGTCGAGCGTGTCGTCATTCGAGGACAGGTTCAGTTCCGTCGTGTGCACGGAAATGCCGCCCGGTTTCAGGGTTTTCATCGTGTTCTTCACGAAGTCCAGCCCATGCTGGAGGCTACCCAGATGTTCAAAACAGCAGGATGACCAGCAGAAGTCGAATCCGCGCAGATGGGCGCCGATGTTGTTCATGTCGGCGGGTTCGTAGGTGACGTGGGCGCGGAACGTCGCTTCATCCACCAGATCCGGAAAGAAAAGCTGTTCCAGCGCGCCTGAATGCTGTGCCGTTTCAATCCAGCCGGGGTCGGCAATGTCCGGTGGCGCGTCGGTTGCGACGACTTGGATGCCGAGTGCGGAAAACAGCGATGGGAGCCGTTCCTGCCCGACGCCGAACACCAGCCCGCGCCGCCCTTTCGTCAGCATCCCGGCTTCGCGCAGGTGCTGATGGATGAAGGCGAATTCCCAGAGTTTGCGACGTAGGTCGGGGGTAATTTTCAGGCGGTTGCAGAGCGCGACGTATTCAGGGTGATAGAAATCGACCCCGCGGCAATTGGCCGTTGCCATATATGGGCCGTCGAGTGTGCCGGATATGGCCTGATCCGGAATATGGAGCAGGCCTTCATAGGGGATGGTCTGCTTGGCGTGTGACCGCATGGGTTCCGGTGGCAGGGCGGAAAGAAGATCCCGCAATTCGGCGCGTTTGTAGCGGCCGATGTATCTCATTGTTCGCATCACGATGGGATCGAGGACATGCTGCCCCAGTTTTCGCTTCAGCCAGGATGTCACAAGTATTTTCCTATACCTCGGGAGCGAACTCTTCGACCGAAATAACCGGACGGCCCGTTTCAGGTTGAATCTGAAACGGACTGTCCGGTCAAGCCCAGATACGGTTCTGATCAGCCGCCTTTTTGGATGACGATCCCGACCGAGGTCGAGATGTACTGGCCAATGGTCAGCTTGATGAATGCATTCGTCGTGTGCGGCGGGACATCGATGAATCCGTCGATGTAGGACAGGCCGGGTCTGATCGGCAGTTCCTTGACGATATGCCCGTCGGCGCGCAGTTCGGCGATCAGCTGTTCCAGGTCGCGCGGACGGTACAGCACCGTCATGCCGGTCTCGAGCGTGTCCGTGTTCGAGGACAGGTTCAGCTCCGTCGTGTGCACGGAAATGCCGCCCGGTTTCAGGGTTTTCATCGTGTTCTTCACGAAGTCCAGCCCATGCCGGAGGCTGCCCAGATGTTCAAAACAGCAGGATGACCAGCAGAAGTCGAATCCGTGCAGGTGGGCGCCGATGTTGTTCATGTCGGCGGGTTCGTAGGTGACGTGGGCGCGGAACGTCGCTTCATCGACCAGATCCGGAAAGAAAAGCTGTTCCAGCGCGCCTGAATGCTGAGCCGTTTCGGTCCAGCCGGGGTCGGCAATATCCGGCGGTGCGTCGGTTGCCAGGATGTCTATCCCCTGGGCGGCGAACAGCGCCGGCAAGCGCTCCAGACCGACGCCGAACACCAGTCCGCGTCGCCCTTTCGTCAGCATGCCGGCTTCGAGCAGGTGCTGATGGATGAAGGCGAATTCCCAGAGTTTGCGGTCTACGGCCGGCGGGTATTTCAGTTGACGGCAGAAATCGACGAATTTGCGGTGATAGAAATCGATGCCCTGACAATTGGCCGTCGCCATATATGGGCCGTCGAGCGTACTGAAGAAGCTCTGGTCCGGCACGTAGGTCAGGTGTGTGTCGGGACGGACCTGCTTGATATTCGGCGTCTGCGGCAGATAGGGCGCAAGGATATGCTGCAATTCCGCCTGCTTGTAGCGGGCGATATATCTCAAGGACCGCATGATGACGGGATCAATGACGTACTGGCCAAGCTTCCGTTTGAGCCAAAGCATTCTCGAAGCCTTTTGTGTGGCTATTGCCGTATGCGTGCAAGCACGACCGGACGATTCATCCCGAATGATGACAAACGGAGAATGCGTGGTCAAGACGCCGGTTGGTTAGAGCAGATCGTGATCGGGTGGGATCACCCGGTCACGTGAAGATGCTCGGCAGACAAAGACCGAGAGTATTTTCCGTGAACCAGAGTAAACGGGAAATGCTCTAGTGGCCGATCCAAGCGTAGAGGCGGGCGCTGGGGGGCCATGCGACGACCACGTCGTCACGGAACATCAGGCCCGCACCGGCGGAACAGAGCAGCAGTATGATGCTGGCTGCCCAGGCAATGGCGATGGTGCGACCCGAGATGAGTGGTTTGCCCGGATCTGATCTCTGCCGTGCAGCCTTGGCTGCCAGCTTTTTGGCCGCCAGCTCTTTGGCCGCCAGCTCTTTGGCCGCCTGCTCTCTGGCCGCCTGTTCTCTGGCCGCCTGTTCTCTGGCTGATTCTCTGGCCAGTGGTTCTCTGGGTACCGGGGTCCGGACGGTTGGCTCTCTGGACCACGAACGCATCGTGTCGGCGGGCCGTTCCTGGGCCGGCGGCGTCTGGAACGACTGCGACGGCGCATGCCGCGCCGAAACGGGGGGGGCTTCCTGTTCGTACAGAGGCGCCGGCATGTGCGCCGGATAGGACAGACCTTCGTCGATGTACCCGGCCCCGGCATAGGCGGGCACTTCCAGTTCGGTGTTCGTTGTCTTGTCTGCAGCTACCGGCGGGGTGGACACAGCCGCTGCGCCAGGCGGTGCGATGAACCACACGTCGCCGCACGCGGCGCAGCACACCTCCGCGCCCTTGGCGGGGACGGCGTGGTCGGGGATCTCGTATTCGGCAGAGCAGGCGGGACAAACTATTCGCATGGGTCGATATTTCCCCGAAATTCGTCTAAAACGGAAGTACTTAAATTTCTTTCCACGCCATCTGCCGGGATGACCTGATTACGGCAAACGTGGCAGTTTCGCTTCGAAGTGTCGGTTTGGCACGTTTCAGCAGGTCCATAGGCGCGAGTTGCGGCACAAATATGGTGCGGTTCGAGAAAACTTCCTTACGTTACGGTTCAGGGCCCGAGGTATTGCATGACCTGTATTTCAGCATTCCTGCTGGCGGGTTCCGCTGGCTGCTCGGTTCGTCGGGGGCGGGGAAAACGTCGCTGCTGCGACTGATGTATCTGTCGCTGCGTCCGACAGGAGGGCGTCTGTCGTTGCTGGGGACCGACGTGACAAAAGCGCGCCGGCGCGATCTGCCGGCATTGCGGCGTCAGATCGGCGTTGTGTTTCAGGATTTCCGGCTGCTGCCGCACCTCTCGGCGTTCGACAACGTTGCGCTGCCGCTGCGTCTGGCGCACCGGCCCGAGGCGCAGATCGCCGCCGATGCGGCCGAGATGTTGCGTTGGGTGGGGCTGGCGGGCAGGCTGGATGCTTATCCCGCGCATCTGTCCGGCGGCGAGCAGCAGCGTGTGGCGATCGCGCGGGCGGTGATCGTGCGCCCGGCGCTGTTGCTGGCTGACGAGCCGACCGGCAATCTGGACGAAGCGCAGGCGGAACGGTTGATGGTCTTGCTGAAGGAATTGAACCGGTTGGGAACGACAGTGGTGGTGGCCACCCACAACGAGGCGCTGGTCGGTCGCCATCCGGCGCCGCGGCTTTCGATCGTCTCCGGTCAGGTATACGAACATGCGTCGCATGCGCCGGGCTGATCCACTGGGCCTGAAGCGGGCCCTGTCCGATCGTTTATTGCCGATGATGGTGGCGGCGGTGGTGTTTCTGGCCGCGCTGGCGCTGGCCGGCGCGCTGGCGGCGTCGCAGTTGGCGGAACGCTGGCGCGGTGGCGCGGCGGCGATACTGACCGTGCAGGTGCCGCAGCCGGCTGTCGCATTGGCCAGCGGGCAGACCCGGATCGACCGTGTTCTGCAAGTGCTGCACGGCCGGCCGGAAATCACCGATGTGCGGCTGATGGACGACGGCAGGTTGGGGGATCTGCTGCGCCCGTGGCTGGGGACGAATGTCCAGTCGCTGGCGCTGCCGCTGCCGGCGGTGGTGGAGCTGACCATCGCCGAGGACCGTGCCGAGGATCTCGACGATCTGGATGAACGTCTGGCCGCGGTTGCACCGGGGACGGTGGTCGAGCGTTATAGCACGCTGGTCCGCCGGCTGACCCTGCTGGCGCGCAGCGTGCAGGCGACATCCGCAGCGGCGCTGGCGGTGGTGGTGCTGGTGGCGGTGTGCGTGATCGCCGTTGCCACGCGTTCGGGGCTGGCGGTGCGGCGCGAGGCGATTCAGATCGTGCACGGGCTTGGCGCGACCGACGGCTATATCGCCCAGCGGTTCGCCGTGCGGGCGATGGTGTTGGCGATACAGGGGGCGGTTTTGGGCACGCTGCTGGCGTTGCCCGTGCTGGCAGGATTTGCCTGGCTGGTGAAGCCGTTCAGCGTCGATCCCCAGTTTGATCCGATCTGGGCGGTTTTGCTGCTGCTGCCGTTGGCAACGGCGCTGATCGGCTGGTGCACGGCGCAGATGACGGTGCGCCGCTGGTTGCGGCATCTGCCATGACGGCGCGAAGACACACGGTTTTCGGGCGGGTTGTGCGGGCGTTGGCGCGTCTGGTGCTGGCGGCGTTGTGTCTGTGGGCCGGCGGGTTCGCGTGGTTTTTGTACCAGGTTCATCAGGAGCCGCCCCTGCCCCTGCAGGCGGACGGGATCGTCGTGCTGACCGGCGGCGCGGACCGGCTCGAGGCGGGGTTTCAGCTTCTGGAACGCGGCCATGCGCCGCGGCTGCTGATTTCGGGCGTGTCGCGGGCGGCGTCGCTGGCCGACCTGACGCGGCTGTCGAGTGCGAACCCTGCGCTCTGGGCGTTTCGGGTGACGGTCGGGCACGAGGCGGTGACCACGCACGGCAACGCCGCCGAGGCCGCCGAATGGGGCAATATGATCGGCGCGAAGACGCTGATCGTGGTGACCGCGAACTATCACATGCCGCGCGCGCTGCTGGAGCTGAAGCGCGCCATGCCGCAGATGACGCTGTATGCCGCGCCGGTGGTCCCGCCCGCGTTCCGCGAGGGGTTCAGTCTGAACGGTATGGCTTTTCTGACCTGGGAATATACGAAGTATCTGGGGGCGATGCTGGGGTTTTCGCGTCTGGTACGTGTTTCTGCCTACGGCGCGCTGGCGCCGGGCGCGGTATAGGGATTCACCCGCCGATGATGGTTTTGCGTTCTTTGCTGTTCAACCTCGGCTTTTTCGGGGTGACGACGGTGCTCTGCCTGGTGGGCTGGCCGTTCCTGTTCGCCGCGCCGATGCGGGTGGTCTGGTTCGCGCGCCTGTGGATCCGCAGCGTGATGTGGATGCTGCGCGTGTTCTGCCGGATCGACGTGCAGGTCAGCGGCAGGGAACATATCCCGGACGGCCCTGGGCTGGTGGCGGCCAAGCACCAGTCGGCATTCGACACGCTGATCTGGATGCTGTTGCTGCCGCGTCCGGCGATCGTGCTGAAGAAGGAACTGCTGCGGGTCCCCATCTACGGCGGGCTGCTGAAGCGCGCCGGCATGATCGCGGTGGACCGCGGCGCGGGGGCGAGCGCCATGCGCCGTCTGATGCACGATGCCGAGGCGGCGATGGCGGATGGGCGGCAGATTCTGATTTTCCCGGAAGGCACCCGCAGCGCCCCGGGTGAGCGGGGCGTGTATCAACCCGGAATTGCGGCCCTGGCGGCGCGCTGCGCGGTGCCGGTCGTGCCGGCGGCGACCAATTCGGGTCTGTTCTGGGGACGCCGGTCTTTCCGCAAGCAGCCCGGGACGATCCGGATCGCGATATTGCCGCCATTGCCGGTTGGCATGAAGCGGACGGAGTTCATGCAAAAATTGGCGGACGAGATCGAAACTGCGACAGCAAAACTGCTTGACAAGCCTGTGGAAAACTCTGTGGGAAGTTGCCGGTTGTCATTATAGTTTAACACAAGATATAACGTGCAGTGTATTGAAATAATTCATTTAAATGCAACACATTGCTATAACGAACCGTTCTCGGGTGCATATGGACAACAGTCGCCGGAATTCGCGGGAGACACCAGAAAATCAGCCAGAGTCTGCAGGCCGGGGTCGGGAATCCCGAGTCGGGTTAAATGTGTCAGGGTGTTGAGGAAGTAATCCCGGTTGCTACCCGTCTGTCCCCGGCTGGTGGCGAGGACGCGGGCAATCCGGTCGGGAGGAAGTTTTCCCGCATAACGCGAACAGGATCTTCGGGCGGTGTAGGTCACCGCGGGGACCCGGGTGGCGCATTCCAGGGTGACGCGAACCACGCGGCGGTCGTAGACATGTTCGGTCTGGTCCGGCAGTTCGCGGGCGTCGAGATAGGCGAGGGTCGCCGCCGCGGCGGCGGGCGCGATGCGAAAGGCAATACCCCGGCACGCCCCGCCGCGGTCCAGCCCCAGCACCAGACCCGGCTGGTCGATGGTGCCGCGATAATGGGTCGACCACAGGCAGAAACGGCGATGCCAGCCGACGAGCTGCGCGATGCGCGATTCCTCGTATTCGAAACCGGGGTTCCAGATCAGCGATCCGTATCCGAACACCCATATTCCTGCACCGGCATCATCGCTGGGGGCGGCAGGCGGAAAATCGTACTCAGCCAAGTCGGGTGCTCTCCGCAAATAGATACCGGGGTGTTATAAACACCAAAATGAAGATTCCTTCTTTCATTTACCACCCGCGCTTTTGGCGATGGGGGGGCGCAGTTCTGGCACTTCTGCTGATCATTGCGCATACGCTTTACTGGTACGTTACCATGCGCGCGGTCGAACAGGGCTTTGCCGCGACGCTGGCGCAATATCGCGCGGAAGGTTGGACCGTGGAACACGGCGCGGCGCGGCGCACCGGTTGGCCGTTTTTTGCCATGCTGCAGGTGCCGGACGTTCATCTGGCGGGCGGGCGGACTCTGGTGCCGGGCGGCGTGGACTGGCGCGCCCACGACGTGCAGTTCGGTTTTGCGCTGGCCCAGCCGCGCACGGTGCGCATCGAGCTTGCCGGCCAGCAGAATCTGCATCTGCTGGGGCGGGAGATTCCGTTTACCGCCGATACCATGATGCTGCGCGTTTTCGTGGAACCCGGCGTGCCGCCGCGCACTGGCGTGCTGGAGACGTCGATGTTGCGCGCCGGTATCGGCGGCGGGGCGCTGGTGATCGGCGAGGGGCGGATCGGCTGGGAAATGCGGCCCGCCGCCACGGAAGCCGAAACGTCGCTGAGCACCACACTCCAACTGGGCAACATCCTGCTGCCGGTCAGCCAGCCGCGTCTGCTGGGGGAAACGATCGCGCGTTTCGAGGTGGAAGCCGCGCTGATCGGGCCGTTGCCCAGCGCACGCAGCAGCTTCATGCGCCGGGTCGGCGTCTGGCGCGAGGAAGGTGGCACAGTGCGCGTGCAGCGGGTCGACGTGCAGTGGGGGGTGGCCCATGCCACGGCCAGTGCCACGCTGGCGCTGGACGAGGGGTTGCAGCCGATGGGGGCGGCCAATCTGCGTGTGGCCGATGCCGCCCGCGTGCTGAGTGCACTGGCGGCAGATGATCTGCTGCCTTGGCACTACGTGCCGCAGGTGATGTTCGCTCTGGAACAGTCGCGCCAGACGGTTACCCAGGAGGATGGCCTGACGGTGACGGAAGTGCCGCTGACGTTGCAGAACCGGGTTCTGTCGATGGGCGGGGTGACGCTGTTACAGTTGCCGGAGCTGAACTGGCAGGGCGAGGATTGAGAAGACTGTTCGAGGCCCTTTGCTCCGCTGGCCGGTAAAGCATGCGATCCAGCCTTGGCTGGTATGCCGGACATGGACAATCCGCCCTGTTCCGGATAACATCGCCCAATGACCCGGTTTTGGACGATTACGCGAATTACGGTCCCGGCTGCTCGCTGAGCGCCGGGTTGTCGTCCGTACGCGTTTCGACCTTTTACTGGAGTACCCTTCCGTGACCGTTGTTTCCAATTCCGTAGCGCCCGTTTATGGCGCCGATTCCGGTGTTCTTTCCGTCAGTTTTTCGTTCGAGGGCGACGCCCATCCCGGGCTTGCCGCGCGCGTGCTGGAACCCTTCGCCAAGCGCGACCTGATCCCCGACAGCCTGGTGGCCGAGCGGCTGGGCGAGAAAATGCGCTTTACACTGGTTTGCCGCGCGATCCCGGCCGAGATGGTGCATCTGGTGGCCGGCAACCTGGGGCAGGTGGTGGGCGTGCGCAAGGTGGACACGGTGCGCATGGCCGAACCGCTGCGGCGCGTGGCGGCCTAGAGCAGATCGTGATCGGGTGGGATCACCCGGTCACGCGAAGATGCTCTAGGGCCATACGCCTTTCAGTCCAGCGTCAGGCGGCCGGGTTCGGTGATGCGGATTTGTGGCGGCCCGTCCACATTATCGGGCGCAACGGTGACGCTGACACCGAATTCCAGTGGCGTGCCGTTCTGAACGAAGGCCAGCAGCCGATCCGGCAGACCAGCCGTGTCGGTGACCGTCGGGCGGCGCAGCAGTGCGGTGGCGGCGACCGATGCTTGCGCGGCGAGCTGATTGCGGCTCTGTTGCGAACGTTCGGCGATCAGGTCGATCAGACCGCGATCCTGAATGCGCGCGTTGGTCGTCACGATGCCCGGACGCGCCGGAACCGGCAGGCGCAGGCCGGCGTGCGAGAAATTCAGGTTGTCGAAACTGTGATAGCTCTGCCAGTCCAGTATGTTTTGCACCGGCAGGGTCATGTCGGCGTTGAGCACATTGTCGCCGTGGCGCTGATGCATCACGAATTCCGGAATGGTGATCGGCGGGATGTTGCGGGCGGGACTGTCCGGGATCGCCGAGGTGTCGAGAACAAGGTTCCTGACACGTATTTCAGAAACATCGTTCCGGCTTTCCAGTGTCAGGTTGGCGAACCGGAGCGTGGTGCCGACCTCGAGGTTCAGAACTTCTGCGCGGGTGATGTCGAAAAAATTGCTCTGACCTTCGCTGCCGAACGAGAAAGTCTCGTTGCGGATCATTGCCACCGACCGGACGATGTTGATCTGGTCGATATGGATCGCTTCGACGCGGCCGGATTCCTGCGGCTTGTTCGGCCGTTCGAACTGGATGGCCCCGAAGCGGATGTCGCGCAGATAGTCTTCTGAAAACCGCCCGCTTATGCTGCCGAACGTGACGATCCCTCCGTCTTCGTTCGGGACTCGGGCCTGCTCGGCTTCGAACGTGACCCCGTCCATCAGCGCCATGATCTGTCCGGCATTGCGGGGAGACGCGGCAGGTATGGCGTCCAGCCGTTCGACCGGCAGATTTCGCACGGTGATGATGCCGAGCCTTCCCCCGTCGCTGATTTGCACGTCGCTAAACATTGTACGGCTGATCTTGCCATCCGCGAAATCGGCTTCGATACGGCGGATGGTGGTGCCCGAGGTGGGTTCCTCCAGCCTGTCGATCGCCAGGCGCACGCCGTTCATCAGTGCCATGGCCTGCGTCACCGTTCTCGGCGGCGTGCCGAACAATGCGTTCAGCCGCGCCTGTTCCAGCCCGTCGATGGTGATGGTTTCGGCCTTCTGGGTGGAACTGCCCGTTCCTGCCGTCACGTTATGCCCGACGAGCTGCAGCGCTGCGCCGTTGCGCACGATATCGGCACTGTCGACGTTCAGCACCAGTTGGCCGTTCTGATGCCCGGTGATGCCGCGCAGGGTGATGCGCCCGTCCTGCTGTGGCGTGCGTTCAGCCCAGTCGAGCACGAAGCCGTTGTGATCGCGGCCCTTCTGGGCGTCGATCTGGGTGATGATCGCCTCGTCGATGAGCTGGCCGCTGGCGTAAACGGCGCCTGTCGTGATGCCTGTGGCCACGAGGGCGGCAGCCGAAAGCAAAATGGTTTTTTTTGAAAGTGTCATGTGAAAGTTCCAGGGGAGATGTATCGCTTATCGGTCCAGCGTCAGGGGACCGGGTTCGGTGATGCGGATTTGCGGCGGCCCATCCGCATTACCGGGCGCAACGGTGACGCTGATACCGAATTCCAGCGGCGTGCCGTTCTGGATGAAGGCCAGCAGCCGATCCGGCAGACCTGCCGCGTCGGTGATCGTCGGGCGGCGCAGCAACGCGGTAACGCCCATCGATGCCTGCATGGCGAGCGTATCGCGGTCCCCGCCCACGCGGCTGGCGATCAGATCGATCAGACCGCGATCCTGAATGCGTGTATTCACGGTCAGCGCGCTCGGGCGTGTCGCATCTACCGGACGCAGACCAGCTTCCGAGAAGCTCATGTTGTCGAAGCTGTAAAAGCCCCGCAGGTCCAGCATGTCTTTTACCGGTAGCGCGAAGTCGGCGCTGTAGATGTTACCGCCGAAACGTTCGCGACTTACAAATTCCGGTATGATGATCGGAGGAATGTCGGCGGCGCGGATGCGGACATCCGGAAACGCCGATGAATCGAAGGTCATATCGGTCATGCGCGCTTCATTGGTGTCGCCCTGGCGCGCCAGGGTCATATTGCGAAATCGGAATATGCCGGCGATATCGACATCCAGAACTTCAGCGCGGTTGATATCGTAATTTTCGTGCCCGCCGACGCCGATGACGGAGTTTTCCAGCGCCGCCGCCATTTTGACGACGTTGAAGCGGTCGATGGTAATGGACGCCACGCGGCCGGATTCCATCGGCTTGTCCGTCTGTTCGAGCGACAGCGCGGTGATCCGGATGTCGTGCATGTGCTGCCCGGCGAAACGGCTCTGCGCCTGGGTGAGCGTGAAGGTGCCGCGATCGGGGATGCGGGCGTGAATGCCGTTGGCTTCGATCGAGATGCCGTCCATCAGCGCCATGAACTGTTCGGCGGTTTCGGGGCGCGTGTTGCGCAGCGCTGCCAGCCGCTCGACCGGCAAATTCTGCAGCACGGCCGAAGCGAGCGTGACGCTGCCGTGATTGTCGCTGGAGGCCAGATCGCTGATCGCGGCACGGCTGATTTTGCCGTCCGCAAAATTTGCCTCGGCGTGGCGGATGGTGGTCGGCGGGATGGACTGGATTTCCAGTCTGTCGACCGCCAGACGCACGCCGTTCATCAGTGCCAGAGCCTGCGCCGCGGTGCTTGGCGGGGTGGAGAGCAGCGTGTTCAGACCCGCCTGTTCCAGCCCGTCGATGGTGATGGTTTCGGCCTTTTCGGTGGTGCCGTTCACCTGCGCCGTCGCGTTATGACCTATGACCTGCAACGACAGGCCGCTGCGCACGATGTCGGCGCTGTCGACGTTCAAAACCAGCTCGCCGTTGTAGCGTCCGGTGATGCCGCGCAGCGTGATGCGCCCGTCCTGCAGCGCGGTGCGTTCGGCCCAGTCGAGCACGAAGCCGTCGAAGTTGCGCCCCTTGTGGGTGTCGAGCTGGGCGACGATCGCGTCATCGACGCGCTGCCCGCCGATATAGATCACACCGCCCGCGATGCCGGCGGCGACGACGGCGGCGGCCGAGAACAGGGTAATCTTTTTCGAGAGTGACATGTAAAAATTCCAGGTTTGATATATCGGTTGTCAGTCCAGCGACAGGGGGCCGGGTTCGACGAGCTGGATATGGATCCATTCCGGCGCATCTCTGGTTGGAAGCGTAATCCTGAGGCCGAGCTTCAGAGGGGTATTGTCCAGGACCATCGTGCTGATACGTTCGGGCAGATCGATCGTATCGTCGACTTGTAGCATATCGATCCACTCCAGGGAGAAAGTGCGGGCCTGCTGAGCGATCGCGGCGCGGGGCTGTCCGGCGCTTCTGCCGCGCGCGGCGAGTATGTCGACCAGGGCGTGGTCTTCGAAACGAAGATTGACCGTCAGCGCGCCGGGTCGCGTGCTGTCCGGCCGTTCCGGGCCGTCGCGTGTGATGGCGAGATTGTCGGCCTGATAATAGATCTGCAGATTGAGCAGATCGCGGGCCATGATCCGATTTTGGTGAATGCCGGGCCGGTCTCGCTCGTAGACATGCAGGTTGGACTGATACTGGACCGGCAGGCGGATGTCGCCGGTCAGCAGATTGTCGCCATAGTGTATATGCTTGATTATTTCCGGAATGGAGAATTCATCGATCCCGATGTGTACGCCGAGATAGGCAGACAGTTCCGAAAGGTTGACGCGCAGACCCCTGGTAACGGTTTTGGCCGTATCGTCCAGATGGACGAACGACACACTGTCGATATGAAGCATGTTGGCGACATCGACACCTTGTATCCCGAAACGGCCGAGGCCGGGCAGGACACCGGCATCGGAACTGACCAGAAACCCGCTCTGCTCATCGTTTTGCATCTGGGCGTCCGACCGGACCAGGTCGAGCTGATCGAAGCTGATCGAGGCGATGCGTCCGCTGAGGTCATCCGAGGTGAAATTCAGCGTGTCGAGCTGCACGTCGTGCACCATATCGCCGGAGAAGCGGAAATGCGCCAGCGCGGCAGAGAGAGTGCCATGCTGCCCGCTGCTGGCTCTTAACTGTTCGAACCTGAAAGCGGTCCCGTCCACCAGGGGCAGAAACTGCGCGAGAGATTCCGGGGCGGACCCACGTATGGCCTGCAGAAATCCGGGCGAGAGGTTTTCGACCGTGGCGGTGCCGATCGTCAGGATTTCGTCATCCCGAGCGGCGTGCAAGACGCCGATCTGCAGACGGCTGATCCTGCCGTCTGCAAAACGGGCTTCGGCGCGCTGCATGGTGGTGGATTCTATCCGCACCTGCTCGGCGACCATCTGCGTGCCATCAAGAGCGGAAACCATCGCCGCGATGTCCCTGGAGGGTATCGACAGCAGTGCCTGTAACCGGTCTCGATCCAGCCCGGTGATCGTCACGGTGCCGGCGGTCTGTTGGCCGCCATTTATCTCCGCCTGTAGCTGATGCGCGACGATCTTTACCGCAAGTCCGTTGCGTTCGATATCGGCGCTGGCAACGTTCAGCACAACTTCACCATGAAAACGTCCGGTCACGCCGCGCAGGGTGATGCGCCCGTCCTGCAGCGGCGTGCGTTCGGCCCAGTCGAGCACGAAACCGTTGACGTCGCGGCCCTTCTGCGCGTCGAGCCGGGTGACGATCGCGTCTTCGACGCGCTGGCCGCCGACATAGATCACCCCGCCCGCAATGCCGACGGCAACGGCGGCAGCGACCGCGAACAGGACGATTTTTTTCGAAAGGGCCATGTAAAGGTTCCAGGTCCGGTGTTACGGCTCAGTTCAGCGACAGACGGTCGGATTCGACGAGACGGATCTGCGGGCGGGCATCGGCGGCGGGAAACGCCAGCCGCAGACCAAACTCCAGCGGTGTGCCGTTTTGCACGAATGCGTCAACCCGTTCGGGCAGGTCGATCGTGTCGGCGGCCTGTGTCTGCAGAATCAGCATTTCAGCGCTCGTCCGACCGAGAAGAGCGTTCTCGGTACGGCTTTTCCCGTTGGTTGCCGAGATCAGCTCGATCAGGCCGTGATCCTCGAGGCGGAGGTTGACGGCAAGTTCGCCGGGCCGTGTGGCATCCGGCAGATACACACGGCCGTACGTGAGGACAAGGTTGTCGAACCGGTAATAGCACCGTAGATCCAGAATGTCCTGAACCGGCAGGACCATATCGCTCTCGAGTAGATCGTTGCGGCGGCGGTCATGCGCGATGATCTCCGGGATGGCGATCTGTGGCATGCTGATGCGCGCGACCTTGCGCGGCGGCGCCGAGGAAAAATCGATCCGGATGTTCCTGATCTGCGATTCGAAGATGTTGCCGTTTTGCCGGCTGAACGTCAGGCTGCCGATACGAATGAAACCGGCGATCTCGGTTCCCAGAAACACGGCGCGATTGATGCGGAAGTTATCACTCGTACCGCCACTGCCGATGGCCAGGCCGACTGTGCTGTTGCCGACGGCAAACAGCCGCTCCGGATCGATCCGATCGAAGCTGGCCGAAGCGACGTGCCCGCGGATACCTTCCACAAAGAAAGCCAGCGACCCGAGCTGCACATCGCGCGCGAGATCTCCGGCAAACCGGAACTGCATCTGTGCGACCGACAGCATATTCGGATTCGGACCTTCGACGCTGACCTGTTCGAGCTTGAAGGAAACGCCGTCCAACAGCCAGGCGAGAAACCGTGCGCCGGGTGCGGAAGAGATTTCAGGCGGCGGGTGCAGGCGTTCGAGCGGGATATTTTCGGCCGTGGCAATGCCGACCTGCAGCGTGCTGAAGCCGTCTTCCTGCAGAGCGAAGCCGGCGATCTTCAGCAGGCTGCGGCCGTTTTCCTGCAATTGCAAACCGTTGACCTGAAGGCGGCGGATCATGCCGCCGGCGAGATCTGCCTCGGTGCGCTGGATGGTAATCGCCGGCGCAGACCGGGTTTCGATCCGTTCGGCGACGATCTGTATGTCGTTCATCAGTGCCGGCGGATCGATCGCCGGCTGGCTGGCCATCGGGTGCGGCGACAGGGCGGCGAGCAGTTCGTCCAGTTTCAGCCCGTCGACCGTTACGGTCCGGGCGGTGCGGACGTCGCCGTCTATTTCCGCACGCACCTGCCGGCCGACGATCTGTACCGTCCGGCCGCTGCGCACGATATCGGCGCTGTCGATGGCGAGCACGGGCCGGCCGTTAAGGCGCCCGGTCACGCCGCGCAGGGTGATGCGCCCGCCCTGCGGCGGTGTGCGTTCGGCCCAGTCGAGCACGAAGCCGTTGTTGTCGTGGCCTTTTTGTGTGTCGATCCGGCTGGCGATCGCATCGTCGACGAGCTGCCTGCTGGCATGCACGGTGCCCGCCGCGATTCCGGCCGCGATCAGCGCGACGGCTGAAAACAGGACGGTTTTTCCGGGGGCGGCCATACATTGCCTCGTCTCTGCTGGTTACTCGAAGATGTCCGGCGGTGGTTCGCCGACGCGGATGCGATAGACGGACAATGCGCCGTTGCTGTCCTGCATGCGCACCGACAGGCTGAATTCCAGCGGTGTGTCGGGCGAGAGAATGAAATTCTGCACCCGTTCCGGCAGATTGATCAGGTCGGTCGTGTCGTCGCGCTGCAGCAGGCCGGACAGCCGCAGCCGCAGCCGGTGGCCGAAGTCGATCCGGTGCTGGCGGTTCAGACGTTCGATCATGGCGACAAGGCCGCGGTCTTCCAGCCGCATACTGTACTCGATCCGTCCCATGCTGCTGGGGTCGGGGCGCGAGATGCCGCTGACCGACAGGTCGAGGTTGTTCAGATGCACCACTGCGTTCAGCAGACCAAGGCGCTGGACGCGTGTCTGCAGACGGTGCGTGGTGCTGAAGGCATCGCGCCGGGTGTGCAGCGACAGATCGTGAAACAGCAGCGATGGCAGGGCCGCGCTCAGGGCGGCGTTGTCCGCCGCCAGCGTCGTCATGTCGAGGTCCAGGTTCCGCACCTGCACGTCTTCGGTGCGGTCGGGCGTGCGTGTATAGATGAACGACGACAGGGTCAGGATTTGCGGGAAAGCGGCGTTCAGCACCTGCACCTTGCCGACATCGAAGCCGCTGTTGATCACCGTGGCGGCGCTGAAATCGGCTTCCGGCTGCTGCGCGTAGCTGCTCAACTGCACAAGGTTGATCCGGTCCAGCGCGAACAGGGAAACCTGCGCCGGCTGACCGGATTGCGCCATCCTGCGCAGTGCGAAGTTTCCGATGCGTTCCGGGGCGGGAAGGGCGATCTTTACCGACTGGATCTGGACGTTGCGCAGATGCGGGCCGGAAACGTCGCCGGCCAGGGAGTCCAGCGTGATGATGGCGTTTTCCGTGGTCAGCTGGATTTTTTCAGCGCCGAGCGAGGCGCCGTCGAGAAGGGCGGCGGCGGCGGCCGTGTCCTGCGGCTGTTCCGGCAGGGACAGCAGGGTTCCCAGTTTCAGTCCGTTCAGTGCCACCGCGTCGATCTGCAGGGCGGCGTTCTGGCGGATCATATCGGTTGTCAGATCGCTGATCCGGACGTCGCGCAGCCTGCTTTCCTCGATGGTAAAACTGGCCTGGCGGGCGGTGGCGTGCGACCAGGGCATGTATTCGGGCGCTGCCAGTTCGAGATTTTCGATCTGCAGGTGCGCGCCGTCCAGCGATGCCGCGATTGTCTCGGCCGAGGCGTCCGCGGCGGTTGCGGCGCGCAGAAAACGATGCCGCAGGCCGGTTGCTTGCAGGGCGGCGAAGCGGGTGACCAGACCGTCGCGGATCAGCGTGACGTTGCGGGCCTGCAGTTCCAGCGACAGGGCGCTGCGTTCCAGGCGGATATCGTCGGCGATCAGCAGGTCGGCGCCGTTCTGGCGCAGCGTGACCCCGCGCAGCTGCACGACCCCGCGGGCCGATGTGCGGTCGGCCCAGTCGAGGACGAGACCGTTGACCTCATGGCCACGCAGATCATCGAGGGCGCGGTCGATACGCTGCAGCGCCGCGAATTCCATGAACTGGCGGCCGAGATACCAGATGGCCGTGCCGCCGACGAGCAACGCCACGGCAACGAGCAGAAATGTAAGGCGGCGTTTTTTCGAAATACTCATCTGGCTGCGGCTCGGGTGGTCGGAAATTGTACGCAAGTGGAAAATCAGGCTTGTTTCAGTTCGATCAGGCTGCGGCGGATGCCGCGGCTGCGCATGATTCTGTCCTCGATATAGGCGGGGTCGCCCCAGCGGATGGCGCGCGCCATCGCCTGGGCGTCCTCGGTGAAGCGGGCCAGCATTTCCAGCAGTGCTTCGCGGTTGTTCAGGAACACGTCGCGCCACATCGTCGGGTCGGAGGCGGCGATGCGGGTGAAGTCGCGAAAGCCGGCGGCGGCGAATTTTAGCACCTGCTGACGGCTTTCGTCCTCCAGATCGTCGGCCGTGCCGCAGATCGTGAAGGCGATCAGATGCGGCAGGTGCGAGACGATCGCGCAGACCTTGTCGTGATGCGCGGGTTCCATCGTCTCGACCATCGAGCCGCAGCGCCGCCAAAATTCGGCGATCTTCTCGACTGCCGCGGCATCGGTGCCGGGCGGCGGGGTCAGCAGGCACCAGCGGCCCTCGAACAGTTCGGCGAAACCGGCATCCGGCCCCGAATGCTCGGTCCCCGCCATCGGGTGGGCAGGCACGAAGTGCACGCCGTCGGGCACAAAGGGGCCGACGTCGCGGATCACGCTCTGCTTGGTGCTGCCCACGTCGGTGACGATCGCGCCGCTTTGCAGATGCGGGGCGATCGCGGCGGCGAGGTCGGCATAGACGCCGACCGGGGCGCACAGCATCACGCAGTCGGCGCCCTGCACGGCGCGCGCCGGATCGGGTTCCACCACATCGGCGATGCCGAGCGCGCGCACGCGCTCCAGGGTCTTTTCGGTTCTGGCGTGGGCGACCACGGTCTCGGCCAGATCGCCGCGCGCTTTTGCCACGCGGGCGACCGACGATCCGATCAATCCGAAGCCGATCAGCGCCAGGCGTTTGAAGATCGGTTCAGCCATCGGTCTTCGCCTGCATGAACGCGGCCAGCGCTTCGGCCAGCATTTCGCATTCTTCGCCGGTGCCGATGGTGATCCGCAACATCTGCGGCAGACCGTAACCGCCCATGGCGCGCACGATCAGCCCGCGGCTGCGCAGGAAAGCGTCGGCGGCGCGTGCGCCGTCGGGCGTTTCGAAATCGGCGAGGAAGAAGTTGCAGTGGCTGGGGTGGCAGCGGATGCCGGATTTTTCCAGTGCCGCCATCAGCCAGGCGCGCCATTGGCTGTTATGGACGCGGTTCTTCTCCAGCCAGCCAGATTCTTCCAGCGCGGCGACCGCGCCCGCCTGGGCGACGGAATTGATGTTGAAGACGCCGCGCACGCGGTTCATCACGTCGATCACGGGCGCGGATGCATAGGCCCAGCCGACCCGCAGCCCGCCCATGCCGTAGATCTTGCTGAAGGTGCGCAGCATGACGGTGTTCTGTGTGGCGTCCACCAGTTTCGTGCCGGCGTCGTATCCCGGTTCGGTCACGTACTCGGCGTAGGCCGCGTCCAGCACCAGCAGCACGTTTTCGGGCAGACGGGTGCGCAGGCGCTCGACCTCGGCCTGCGGCAGCAAAGTGCCGGTCGGGTTGTTCGGGTTGGCGACGAACACCAGCCGCGTGTTCGCCGACACATGGGCGAGCAGCGCGTCGACATCGGTGGTCAGGTTGCGTTCCGGCGCTTTCAGCACACGGCTGCCCGCATACTGGCCGCTGATCTCGTACATGCTGAAACCGTGCGCCGACATCAGCACCTCGGTGCCTGCGCCGCCATAGGCGAGGCACAGATGGGTGATGAGTTCATCGGACCCGGTACCGCAGACGAGGCGCGCCGGATCCAGCCCGTGCGCGCGGCCGATGGCGGCGCGCAGCGCGTTCGATCCGCCGTCGGGGTAGCGGTGTCCATCGGCTGCGGCGCGTGCCATGGCCTCGACGGCCGATGGTGGCGGGCCGAACGGGCCTTCGTTCGAGGACAGCTTGACGATGCGGTTCACGCCGGGGATGCGCGCTTCTCCGGCGACATAGGGTTCGATGTCCAGAATCGAGGGGCGGGGGGCTGGGAACATGTCTGTCATCCGACGAGGGAACGGGCATAGGCGCCAAGAATGACCGGCGGCGTGACGCCGGCGGCGGCCAGTCTGGCCAGACGCGGGTCGTCGGTGGTGACGAAGCCGGGTATGTCGGCCAGAATCTGTACGGCGTTACCGTGCCGGGCCAGCACGCTGGTATGCGGGGTGAAACCCGCCTCGTTCAGGGCCGTGGTGACCCGTGTGCTGTCGGGGCCTTCGACGAAGATCAGCGAATGGTCGTCCTCGCCCGGGTCGGGCGGCACGGTCGAGATGACCATCGCCTGGACGCTCGGGGTGCCTTCGGCGCGCGGCGCGGCCCAGAACGGCAGCCGGGCGACCACGTACGGGCGGATCGCCGCACCGTAGGGCAGCGCCGCCCACCAGGTGCCGCGGGGGTCGGCCTGCCCGGTCGGCAGCGGCACCACGGCGGCGGCGGCCTGCCCGGTCAGCACGTCGTTGATGGTCTGCGCCGTGGTCGGGAAGACCCGCATCGGCGTCAGCGCGCCGAAATGTTCGCGCGCCACCTGCAGATACTGCCCGTTGTCGGTATCGGCCACGGCGATCGTGAACCCGCCCTGCTGCAGCGAGGATCCGGCCAGCAGTTCGCGCCAGATCCGCACCACGGCCTGCTTCGGCATCGGTTCCCTGTGGCGTTGCAGCAGACGATAGAGGATCTGTGCCTCGCGCCCCGGCCGCAGCGGCGAGCGCGCCTTGCCGCCAAATTCAGCCACTTGCGTAACGATGTCGGCCCGCTTCATCAGCAGGTCGTGCAGGCGGGTGTCCAAAGTATCGATTTTGGCACGCAACGCGTTCAGGCTGATCGATCTGGGCTTCTTCATAAGACCGCAAGCGATAGCGGAACCGTGCCGGACTGCCAACCCGGCGCGACAGTACCGGAAATGGGCAGTAGGCGGGTAGAAAATGCTGCGGTAGGAATACGGCACGATGAACGTAACGGACCTTGCCCCATTACCACAAATTGAACATCAGAACGTTTCTTTCGCGGACGGACTGGTGCTGGATTGCGGCATGCGCCTGACGCCGCTGCAGGTCGCGTACCGCACCTATGGCGCACTGAACGCCGATCGCAGCAATGCGGTTTTGGTCTGTCATGCGCTGACGGGGGATCAATACGCAGCCGAGATAAACCCGCTGACCGGCAAGCCCGGCTGGTGGGAGAGCATCATCGGGCCGGGCAAGCCTCTCGATACCGACCGGTTTTTCGTGATTTGCAGCAACGTGCTGGGCGGCTGCCTGGGCTCCAGCGGGCCGCGCAGCATCAACCCGCGGACCGACAGGCTCTGGGGCGGAGAATTTCCGCCGGTGACGATCCGCGACATGGTGCGCGCCCAGAAGAAGCTGGTCGAGCATCTGGGGATCGAGCGGCTGTTCGCGGTGATCGGCGGGTCGATGGGCGGGATGCAGGCGCTGGAATGGGCGGCGACCTATCCTGAACACGTGTTTGCGGCGGTGCCGGTGGCGGCCTCGCACTATCACTCGGCGCAGAACATCGCCTTTCACGAGGTCGGCCGGCAGGCGATCTTCGCCGATCCGGACTGGATGGGCGGCGATTATCTGGCCCACGGCAAGATCCCAGCGCGTGGGCTGGCGGTGGCGCGGATGTGCGCGCACATCACCTATCTCAGCGAGGAAGCGTTGAACCGCAAATTCGGTCGCCGCCTGCGCAGCGGGCCGGATCTGTCGTTCTTCGGTGACATGTTCGAGGTCGAGAGCTATCTGCAGCATCAGGGCAGCACCTTCGTGCGACGGTTCGATGCGCATTCCTATCTGACCATCACCCGCGCGATGGATTTCTTCGATCTGGGGGCCGAGCACGGCACGCTGGTCGATGCGTTCCGCGGCACGCGGACCCGGTTTCTGCTGCTGTCGTTCAGTTCCGACTGGCTGTTTCCGACCTCGCAGTCGCGCGCCATCGCGCATGCGCTGAACGCCGCGGCGGCCAGTGTGTCGTTCATCGAGGTGAAATCCGACAAGGGGCACGACGCCTTCCTGCTGGACGAGCCGGATTTCCACCGCGCGCTGACCGGTTTCCTGAACGGCTGCGCCGAACAGGCGGGACTTGTCTGATGGACATTCGCTACGTCGCCAAGAACATGCGCGTCGATCTGCGGCTGATCGCCGATATGGTGACGCCGGGGACGCGGGTGCTCGACATCGGCTGCGGCGAGGGCGAACTGATCGAGCATCTGTTCCGCACCAAGCAGTGCGACGCGCGCGGCATCGAGATCGACATGGAACAGGCGACGCGCGCCGTGGCGCACGGCCTGCCGGTGATGCACGGCGACGCCGACACCGACCTTGCGTATTATCCGGACCAGGCGTTCGACTTCGTGATCCTGTCGCGCACGTTGCAGGCGGTGGAACGCCCGCGCGAGGTGCTGCGCCAGATGCTGCGCATCGGCGGGCGCGCCGTGGTGTCGTTTCCGAATTTCGGCCACTGGCAGGTGCGCCTGTCGCTGCTGACGCGCGGGCGCATGCCGATGACCGAGGCATGGAGCCGGCCGTGGTTCGAAACGCCGAACATTCATCCGTGCACGATCCGCGATTTCTTCGATCTGTGCGCGCTGGACGGCTACATCGTCGAGGACTGGCTGGCCGCCGACGAGCACGGGCGGCGCGCGCCGTGGCGGAAGTATCCGCGGCTGGCCAATCTGTTCGGAGAACAGGCGGTGTTCCGCCTGCGCCGGGTCTAGGCGATGCGGCGTCTGGCGCCGGGGATTGCGTTGTGCGGCGCGATCACGCTGACGGCGGTCGGTCTGGCTGAAATCGAGGCGGCGCTTTTCGGGCGCGCCTGGCTGGAACCGCTGGTGCTGGCCATTCTGCTGGGTGCGCTGGTGCGCAGCGTCTGGACGCCGGGCGAACGCTGGGCGCACGGCATCGCGTTCAGCGCCAAAACGCTGCTGGAAATCGCCGTGATGCTGCTCGGCCTGTCGCTGAGCGCAACGACGGTGCTGGCGGCGGGCGGCACGCTGCTGGCGGCGATCGCCGCGCTGGTCGTCTTTGCGGTGATCGCCGGATATGCGGTCGGCCGCACTTTAAGGCTGCCGCCGCGGATGAGCATCCTGATCGCCTGCGGCAATGCGATTTGCGGCAATTCGGCGATCGCCGCGGTCGCGCCGATCATCGGCGCGCACGGTCGCGACGTCGCGTCGTCGATCACCTTCACGGCGGTGCTGGGGGTTGCGGTGGTGCTGTTGTTGCCGGTGCTGGCGCCGCTGCTGGGGCTGGACGACCTGCAGTACGGCATGCTGGCGGGGATGACGGTCTATGCCGTGCCGCAGGTGCTGGCCGCCACGGCCCCGGTGGGCAGCGTGGCAGTGCAGATCGGCACGCTGGTCAAGCTGGTGCGTGTGCTGATGCTGGGGCCGGTGGTGCTGGTGCTGTCGCTGCTGGCGCCAAGACTGACTGGCGGTGCCCGCCCGGAACCCGCCCGCCCGCCGCTCGGCAGACTGGTGCCGTGGTTCATCGTCGGGTTTTTGGCGATGGCGGCGCTGCGTTCGCTGAATTTGGTGCCGCCCGTGCTGCTGGCGCCGGTGGGCTGGGTGACGACCGTGCTGACCGTCATTTCGATGGCGGCGCTGGGGCTGGGGGTCGATGTGCGGGCCGTGGCGCAGGCCGGGGCACGGGCAACGGCGGCGGTGTGTCTGTCGTTACTGGTATTGGGGACACTCGCCTACGGTCTGATCCGTCTGCTGTAAGAGGTCGTTCACCAGTACACCCAAATCAGGATTCCAAACCCCGACCGTTTTCAGAAAATCGCCAAGAAAGCCCGCGCCGTTTTCGCGGCCTTACGCAGCGCTGAACGACGAGAGGTGCGCTTCGCGGTCTTTTCCCAGGTGCCGGGTGAAATCCTCGGGCCGCATCGGGCGACCATGCAGATAGCCTTGCGCCTCTTCGCAGCCTTCCATGCGCAGCAAACGGTTCTGCACGTCGTCCTCGACGCCTTCGGCGCTGATCGTCGCGCCCAGCGCCTTGCCGACCTCGACGACGGCGCGCACGATGCTGCGCGCCTGCTGGTCGTGCACCAGATCGCTGATGAACGACCGGTCGATCTTGATCTTGTTGAAGCGAAACCGGCGCAGCATGCCGATATTCGCATAGCCGATCCCGAAATCGTCGATCACGATGCGCACGCCCAACGAACGCAGCTGGGCGACCTTGCCGAGCGATTCCTCGGTCCGGTGCAGCAACATGTTTTCGGTGATCTCGATTTCCAGCCGCTGCGGCGGCAGATTGAAGGCGCTTAGCGCGGCGCGGATCGAGGTGACGAAGTCGGGCTGCTGGAACTGCAGCGGCGACACGTTCACCGCCATCGTGATGCCGGGCCATTGCGCGGCTTGTGCGCAGGCCTCCCACAGCACGAATGCGCCGATCTCGACGATCAGTTCGGCTTCCTCGGCGGCCGGGATGAAAATATCCGGCGGGACCGGGCCGCGCGTTGGGTGATCCCAGCGCAGCAGCGCCTCGGCGCCGGTGATCTCGCCGGTCTGTAAGCTGACCTGCGGCTGATATACCAATCGGAACTGTTTTTCCTGCAGCCCGCGGAACAGGTCTTCCTTCATCTGCCGGCGCATCACCGGGCCGGCATCGGACGCCGGGTTGAACACGTGCCACGCGCGCGTGGAAATCCCCAGTTGGTTTTCGCTCTTGACGGTGCGCAAGGCCAGCGCGGCATGCTGGACCAGGATCTCGGCATTGTCCTCCTGCCCGGTCGATAACGCGATGCCCAAACGCGGGGTCAGCACCACGCGCTCGACCCCGACCGTGAACGGGGCGGCCATCGCCGCGGCCAGGCGCTCGGCTGCCTGGGTCGCCTGTTCGGGTGACATGACGACGGGCAACAGCAGCATGAATTCGTCGCCGCCCATGCGCACCAGCTGTTCCGCCGCCTGGACGTGCCGGCTCAGCCGTTCGCCGACCAGTCGTAGCAACTGATCCGCCATATCCTTGCCGTACAGGTCGTTGATGTCGCGGAACCGCAGCAGATCCAGCAGGATGACGGCGATCCTGCCGCGATGATAGCGGGTAGCAGCCAGTGCGCTGGTCAGCAGGTTGCCGGCCGCGACCCGGTTTGGCAGGCCGGTGACGCTGTCCTGCAGGGTCAGTGCGGTAACCCTGTCCTGCACCCGGCTGATGATGCGCATCGGCCAGGCATATAGCCCGACGACCAGCAGGCTGCTGGGCAGCAGGGTCAGCAGCGCGATCCAGGCCGCCATGCCCAGCGCGGATTCGGGCGATACCTGCACTTCGATGGTGGCGATGGGGGTCGTGTACGGCGCCACGAGGCTGGAAGCGGTGTAATCCGGAATCGGCAGAAGCGTTCGCAGGGTCGAAACGGCGGTGTTGAACTGGGCGAGGATAGTGCCGTCGCTGTCACGCAGAACCCAGCCGGTGGTATGGCTGTCCGCGTTGCGCTGGTTCAGTCTGAAGGCGACGCTGTCCAGATGGTCGCGCCAGTCATTGCCTCTGCCGGCGATGAACCGTGCCATTTCCAGCGCATCGTAGGACGACCGCAGCCTGCCGAGCGACTTTTCATATTCCCAGCGGACGTAGAAATAGCCGGTCGGAACGGTAGTGGCCAACGCCAGGATCAGAGCTGTTCCGATCCATCCCAGCAGTTTAGCGCGGCGGTATTGTCTCATGCTTGGCACGGCGCCATGTCCCGAATTTCCGAATCCGCCTGTCGCTAAATATATCCAACGTTGTTTTTGGTGGAAGCAAATATCGAATGAGTTTTGTTAATACAACGTTTAAGAGCAAAAGACGAGGCGGTTTTATCTCAAGAATTCCGCCCGTCGTGCCTGGTGATGAATATATAGGCCGCCGCCCAAGGGGTTTACCCAGGCGGCCGGAGCACTTGTGTCCGCAGGCAGACCCGCCCTAATGGGCCGTGGACCAGTCCTTGCCCGTGCCGATTTCGACGGTCAGCGGGACGCTCAGGGTTTCGGCGTGTTCCATGACGTGGCGCACGGTTTCCGTCAGCAGCGGTACCTGGTTCTGTGGCGCTTCGAACAGCAGCTCGTCGTGCACCTGTAATAACATACGCGCCTCTACGCCCGCTGCGGCGAGGGCGGCGGGCAGGCGGACCATGGCGCGCTTGATGATGTCGGCGGCGCCGCCCTGCAGCGGTGCGTTGATCGCCTGGCGCTCGGCATAGGCGCGGCGCGCGGCATTTTTGTCGGCGATGCCGGGTACCCAGCAGCGCCGCCCGAACGGGGTCAGTACATAGCCATGGATGCGCGCCTGTTCCTTGGCTGCTTCCATATAGGCGCGGATACCCGGATAGCGCGCAAAATAGGCATCGATATACCGTTTTGCCTCGCCCGCCTCGACGCCGAGCTGGCGCGCCAGGCCGAAGGCCGAAATCCCGTAGATGATGCCGAAATTCACCGCCTTGGCTTGCCGGCGCACCAGCGGGTCCATGCCGGCCATCGGCACGCCGAACACTTCACTGGCGGTGCGGGCGTGGATGTCCTCGCCGTCGATGAACGCCTGACGCAGGGTCGGCACGTCGGCCACATGCGCCAGCAGGCGCAGCTCGATCTGCGAATAATCGGCCGAGACCAGCACATTGCCCGGTTCGGCGATGAACGCACGGCGGATGCGCGCGCCTTCCTCGGTGCGGATCGGGATGTTCTGCAGGTTGGGGTCCGACGACGACAGCCGCCCCGTCGTGGTCAGCGCCATCGCGAAGCTGGTATGCACGCGCCCGCTGGCCGGGTTGATCTGTTCGACCAGCGCGTCGGCATAGGTCGATTTCAGTTTCGCCAGTTGCCGCCAGGCGAGGATCTGCGACGGCAGTTCGTGCCCCTGTTCCGCCAGCCCTTCGAGCACCGACGCGTCGGTGCCCCATGCGCCGGTCTTCATGCGCTTGCCGCCGGGCAGACCCATTTCATCGAACAGGATCTCGCCCAGCTGCTTGGGCGACGCGACGTTGAAGCTGCGCCCGGCCAGACGGTGGATTTCGGCCTCGATCGTCGCCATGCGCGCGGCGAAATCCGCCGACATCGCTGCCAGTTCCGCAGCATCGACCTTCACGCCGGCCTGTTCCATCGCCATCAGCACGGGGATCAGACGGCGTTCGATCTGCTCGTACAGCGCCAGCACCTGCGCCGGGCGCAGGCGCGGCTTCAGCACCTGCCACAGGCGCAACGTTACGTCGGTGTCTTCCGCCGCATAGGCGCTGGCGCGGTCCAGCGCGACCTGCGCGAAGCTGATGCGCGCCTTGCCGGTGCCGGTTACTTCGTCGTAGCTGATCGGCGTGTGGCCGAGATGCAGCGCCGACAATTCGTCCATGCCGTGCCCGTGCCGCCCGGCGTCGAGCATGTAGGAAATCAGCATCGTGTCGTCGATCGGCGTTACCGTGCAACCGCCGTTCTGCGGCTGCGCCAGCACCAGCAGGTCGTATTTGGCGTTGTGCAGCACCTTCAGCACCGCCGGATCGGCGAGCAGCGGCGCCATCGTGGCCATCGCCTCGTCTACGCCGAGCTGTGCCGGTTTTTCCGCCAGCAGATCGGTCCCGCCGTGGCGCAGCGGCACGTAACACGCGCGCCCCGGCGCGGTGGCCAGCGAGAACCCGACCATCTGCGCGCGGATCGCGTCGAGTGAATCGGTTTCGGTGTCCAGCGCGACGATACCGGCGGCGTGCGCCTTGGCGATCCAGCGCCGCAAGGCAGCGAGGGTGGTGATGGTTTCGTAGGGGCCGTAGGGCGCGTCGGGCGGCGCGGATGCGACCGATGCGGTGCGCGACGCGGATGCGACCGGCGCGCCAGCAAGGGCGGGAACGGGCGCTGCTGCCTTGCCGTTCGCGCCGTTGATGCCCAGCCGCGCCGCGACGCTTTTGAAACCCTGCGCGGCGAGGAACGCCGACAGCCGCGCGGCGTCGAAATCGCGGGCGCGCAGATCGTCGAGCGGGCAGGGCAGCGGTGCGTTCTCGTCCAGCGTGACCAGCCGGTGCGACAGGCGTGCGGCGTCGGCATGGGCGATCAGCGCGTCGCGGCGTTTCGACGGTTTCATGCCGGGGGCGGCCGCCAGCACCGCTTCCAGATCGCCGTATTCCTGGATCAGCGAAGCCGCGCCCTTGGCGCCGATGCCGGGCACGCCGGGCACGTTGTCGATCGCGTCGCCCATCAGCGCCTGCACCTCGACCACCTTGTCCGGCGGCACGCCGAAACGTTCCAGAACCTCGGCCGGGCCGATGGTCTTTTGCTTCATCGCGTCGAGCATGTCGACGCCGGGGCGCACAAGTTGCATCAGGTCCTTGTCGGACGAGATGATCGTCACCCGCGCGCCGGCTTCCACCGCGACGCGGGCATAAGTGGCGATCAGATCGTCGGCCTCGAACCCTTCCAGCTCGACCGCCTTGACGCCGAACGCGTCGGTCGCTTCGCGGGTCAGCGCGAACTGCGGCACCAGATCGGGCGGCGGCGGTGGGCGCTGGGCCTTGTAGGCGGGATAGAAATCGTTACGGAAGGTGCGCCGCCCGGCATCGAAGATCACCGCGATATGCGTGCCGACATGGTCCTTCAGCAGCCGGCCCAGCATGTTGGTGAAGCCGAACACCGCGTTCACCGGCGTGCCGTCGGGCCGGGTCATCGGCGGCAAGGCGTGAAACGCCCGGAAAATGAACCCTGAACCGTCGATCAGGATCAGGTGCTGGGCGTTTTCCACCGTCAATGCCCGTGGTCGGCGCCGTCACCATCCAGCACGAACAGGCGCGAGCAGTACGGGCATTCCACCTCGCGGTCGGTAATACGCAGGAACACGCGCGGATGGCCCAGTGCCGTGCCGCCGTCGCACGCCACGGTGCGGCTGGTCGTGTGAATCACCTCGGTCGGGGTGCGCGTCGGGGCGTCCGTCATCGTCTTTGGTCCTATGGCCGGAAAGGAGCGCAGATGATAGCGATACCCGCAGTTCGTTCAACACCCGTGGGGCCGGATGCGTTTTCTGCCGATTTTCCTTGCCTTTCTGCTGACCGCCTGCAGCCCGCGGCTGGAACCCGCCGGTCCGGCGGTGCGGTTTCCGGCGATGGACGATGCCGCCTTCATCATGCCGGACGGCGCACGGCTGCCGTACCGTGCCTGGCGGCCCGAAGGCCAGCCGCGGGCGGTGATTCTGGCCCTGCACGGCATGAACGGCAGCCGCAACACCTGGGTGCTGCCCGCGCCGGTATTCGCCGAACACGGCATCGCCGTCTACGCGCCCGACCAGCGCGGTTTCGGCGCGGCGCCCAACCGCACGGTCTGGGCCGGAACCGAAACCATGGCGGCCGACGCCGCCGTGATGATCCGGCTGCTGCGCTGGCGCTATCCGCGCGCCAAGCTCTATGCGATGGGTGAAAGCATGGGCGCTGCCGTGCTGATGGCCGCCGCCGTCAGTTCCACGCCGCCGCCGGTCGACGGATACGTGCTGATCGCCCCGGCGGTGCGCGGCCGCGCCACGATGAACGGGCTGGAACGCAACGCGTTATGGCTGTTCGCGCGGATGCTGGGGCCGCTGGGGTTCTACGATTCCGCCCCCGGCATCGTCGCCACCGACAACCGCGAAGCGCTGCTGACCCGCTGGAACGACCCGCTGACCATCCGCACCACACGGCTGGACACGTTATCGGGCCTGGTCGATCTGATGGACGCGGGGCGCGCTGCCGCCCCGCATCTGCGCGCCCCGACGCTGATCGTCTACGGCGCGCACGACCAGGTGGTGCCCGGCCCGCACACCGCCAGCCTGCTGCGCAGCCTGCCGGCGCAGGTGCGGGTGGGGATGTATCCGAACGGCTATCACATGCTGCTGCGCGACCTGAACCGCGCCGAACCGATCGCCGACATTGCCGCCTGGATCGACACGCCTGCCGCTCCGCTGCCCAGCGGCGCCGAGGCGCGGGCGCGCGACTGGCGGGTGCGCGTGGCGGCGGAGTAGAGCATTTCCCGTTTACTCTGGTGCACGGGAAATACTCTCGGTCTTTGTTTGCCGAGCATCTTCACGTGACCGATCGATGCCCCCCGGTCACGATCTGCTCTAGGTGTTTACGCCGTGCCCCATTCGTGTGGCGGCGCGCACAGGCCGGGGGCGATCAGCCCGATGGCGCGCCGCGCCGTCTCGTCGATGATCTCGGCCACGCTGCGCGGCTTTGTATAGAACGCCGGCACCGGCGGCATGACGATGCCGCCGGCCTCGGTCACCGCGGTCATGGCGCGGAGATGGCCGAGATGCAGCGGCGTTTCACGCACCAGCAGCACGAGTTTGCGGCGTTCCTTCAGTGTCACGTCGGCGGCGCGGGCCAGCAGATTGTCCGCCGCGCAATACGCCACGGCGGACAGCGTGCGCACCGAACACGGCGCGACGATCATGCCTTCGCTGCCGAACGATCCGCTGGCGATGGACGCGCCGATGTCGTCGTGCGCGTGCCGTTTCGCCGCCAGCCGCGCCAGCCGCATCGCCGCGTCGGGCCCGATTTCATGCGCCAGGGTGCGTTCGCCGGCCGGCGAGATCACCAGATGCACCTCGCACCGCCCGGCTTCGGCCAGCAGTTCGACCGCGCGAAAACCGATCCCGGCACCCGAGGCGCCGCTGATGCCGACGACAAGCCGCCGTGGAACCGTCTGCGTCATCATGCTTACCTTTTCCGCGATGGGCGGTGCTCGCCCGTCAGGCCGAGCTTCGGCCACAGCGTATCGACACGGCGGATCACGTCCTCGCTCATGTTCATCACCTCGCCCCAGGCGCGCTGCGTTTCCGGGCCGATCTTGGCGGTGGCGTCGATGCCGAGCTTGCCGCCCAGTCCCGGTTGCGGCGAGGCGAAGTCGAGGCTGTCGATCGGCGTGTTCTCGACGATCATCAGGTCGCGCGACGGATCGGACCGGGTCGATACCGCCCACATCACATCGTGCCAGTTGCGCGGGTCGATGTCGTCGTCGACGACAATCAGCGTCTTGGTATAGGTGAGCTGCGGGATCATCGACCACAGTCCCATCATCAGCCGCCGCGCCTGGCCGGGATAACGTTTTCTGATCGCCGCCACCGCCATGCGATAGGAACAGGCCTCCGGCGGCAGCCACAGATCGGCGACCTCGGGAAACTGGCGTTGCACGATGGGCAGGAAGATCTCGTTCAGCGCCTCGCCCAGTCGCGACGGTTCGTCGGGCGGACGGCCGGTATAGGTCGAAAGATAGACGGGTTCGCTGCGCATGGTGATCGCGGTGACGCGCATGACCGGGAACGGCTCGACCGCGTTGTAATAGCCGGTATGGTCGCCGAAGGGGCCTTCCGGCGCGGTTTCCGTTGCCGACGCATAGCCCTCGATGACGATTTCCGCCTGCGCCGGAACCTTCAGCGGCACGCTGACGCAGTCCGCCAGAACGGGGCGGCCGCCACGGAACAGCCCGGCGAATTTCAGTTCCGACAGGGTCTCGGGCAGCGGCAGCACCGCGGCGAGGATCGTCGCCGGGCTGTCGCCGATGGCGATGGCTACCGGCATGTCTGCGCCCGTCTGCTTCCACAGGTGATGATGCTTGGCGCCGCCGCGCTGCGCGAGCCAGCGGGTGATCAGCCGGTCGCGGCCGAGCACCTGGCAGCGGTAGACGCCCATGTTGTAATCGTCGATCCGTTCCGAATCCGGCGGGCGGGTGATGACCAGCGGCCAGGTGATCAGCGGCGCGGGTTCTCCCGGCCAGTGCGTCTGCACCGGCAGGGCCGAAAGGTCCACCGCGTTGCCGCGCAACACGTGCCTGCGGCCGCCGCCGGCCGGTGCGGCTCTGGGGCGCATGTTCAGCGCCGCCTTCGCCAGCGGCAGTTTCTTCCATGCCTCGCGCAGTCCTTGCGGCGGCTGCGGTTCGCGTAATTCACCCAGAATGGTGCCCAGCGCCCCCAGCTGTTCCCTTTCGATTCCGAAGCCCCAGGCGATGCGCTGCAACGTTCCGAACAGGTTGACGAGCACCGGAATGGCGGAAATACCGCCATCCGCCCGGACCGGCTTTTCGAACAGCAACGCCGGTCCCTGCGCATGCAGCACGCGGCGGTGGATTTCGGTCATCTCGTGGAGCAGAGACACGGGTTCCGACACCCGGACCAGTTCGCCCTTCTCGGCAAGGAACGCCATGAAGTCTCGCAAGTCGTTGAAAACAGGCACTGTCCGTAGCAATCTGCTTCTCCTCGTTACGCAGACGACCATGTTTGCGTTGACTATCTGTCTGTCTTCTGGGCGCGTTTCCAGCTTCGGGCAACCTGCCGGTTCGCGCCTGCAACGTGATCCAAGGTTGCCTGATATTCAACCAGACTGATATGGAACGGCAACGGGGCGGCGTCCGGGACGGGCCGTTGCCGGGTTTGTCCGTCTGGAGGCACAGAATGTCCACGCATGGGTCGAGCATACCGGCGGTTCCTTCCATTCTCGCTCTGGCCGTAAGGCCGTTGCCGTTGCTGCCGTTGCAGCCGTTGCTGGCGCTTTGCGTCGGTTCGGTCCTGCGCCGGCATCCGCGCATCTTCGACAGGCTGGGTGAACATGCCGATAAGCGTTACGGCATCGACCCGACCGATCTGCCCTTCGCCTTCGTTCTTGAACCGCGCCCAGGCGCGGCGCGGGCGAGGGCCGTGCGCACCCTGCCCGAGGGGCTGAACGCGCGGATCGCCGGGCCGCTGGCCGCGCTGATGGGGCTGGCGGACGGCACGTATGACGGCGATGCGCTGTTCTTCTCGCGCGACCTGACCATCTCGGGCGATGTCGAGGCAGTGCTCGCCCTCAGGAATGCGCTCGACGATGCGCGGGTCGATTTCATCGAACTTGCGGCTTCGAATCTCGGTCCTTTCGCGCCGGCGGCGCTGACGGTCATGCGCCGCGCCGAACGTCTGTTCCGGCCCGCGGAAAAGACCGGTCCTGTTTACCAGCGCGAGGCGACCCCATGGAACTGATCTGCCCCGCCGGCACGCCCGCTTCGCTGGAGGCTGCCGTCGATGCTGGTGCCGATGCGGTTTATTGCGGCTATAACGACGAGACCAACGCCCGCAATTTTCCCGGGCTGAACTTCAGCCGGGCGGAGCTGCGCGACGGAATCGCCTATGCCCATCGCGCCAATGCCAAGGTGCTGGTGGCGATCAACACCTTTCCGCGCGCCGGCGCGCCGGATCTGTGGCGCCGTGCCGTGGACGACGCCTGCGCCGCGGGCGCCGATGCGCTGATCCTCGCCGATATCGGGCTGATCGATTATGCCGCGAGAACGCACCCGAAGCAGCGCCTGCACGTTTCGGTCCAGGCGGCCGCCGCCAACCCGGACGCCATACGCTTCTATCAGCAGGCGTTCGGCGTGAAGCGCGTGGTGCTGCCGCGCGTTCTGTCGGTGCCCGAGATCGCCGCCATCGTCAAAGCCACCGATGTCGAGACCGAGGTCTTCGTATTCGGCGGCCTGTGCGTGATGGCCGAAGGGCGCTGTTCGCTGTCCTCCTATGCGACCGGCAAGTCGCCGAACATGAACGGGGTCTGTTCGCCCGCCAGCCATGTCACCTATCGCGACGATGCGGGCACGATGGTCTCGCGGCTCGGCGATTTCACCATCAACAAGTTCGCACAGGGCGAAGCCGCCGCCTATCCGACCCTGTGCAAGGGCCGGTTCACCACCGAACTCGGCTCGGGTTATATCTTCGAGGACCCGGTCAGCCTGGATGCCGCCACGCTGCTGCCCGGGCTGAAGGAGGCCGGCGTCGTCGCCCTGAAGATCGAGGGGCGCCAGCGCGGCCGGGCCTATATCGCCAGCGTCGTCAGATATTTCCGCGAGGCACTGGCCGACCTGGATGCCGGCCGGCCGTTGTCGACGGCCGGGCTTGCCGCGCTGAGCGAAGGGCAGAGCAACACGACCGGCGCATACCGCAAGACCTGGCGATAAGTGATGGGCGATAGATGATGGGCGATGAACGATGACGGACAGCATGCAGCTTACCCTCGGCCCTGTCCTGTACCACTGGAAGCCCGAACACTGGCGGGACTTCTATGCCCGCATCGCCGATGAAGCGCCGATCGATACGGTCTGCGTCGGCGAGACGGTCTGTTCGAAACGCGCGCCGTTCTACGAGCGTTTCATCCCCGACGTGATCGACCGGCTCGAGCGCGGCGGCAAGAAGGTGCTGCTGTCGAGCCTGCTGCTCGTTGCGCTGGAGCGCGAGCGCAAGCAGACCGAGGCGCTGGCGAAGCAGGACGGGTACATGGTCGAGGCGAACGATATCTCGTGCCTGCTGCATATCGACGGCCGGCCGCATGCGATCGGCCCCTTCGTCAACACCTATAACGAGGCGACGGCGCGGTATTTCGCGGCGCGCGGGGCGGCGCGCATCTGTCTGCCGCCGGAACTGCCGCTGGCCTCGATCGCCGCCATCGCCGGGGGCTGTCCGGATGTGGCGATGGAAGTCTTCGCGTTCGGACGCATTCCGCTGGCCATCTCGGCGCGCTGTTATCATGCGCGGCTGCACAAGCTGACCAAGGACAACTGCCAGTTCGTCTGCGAGAAGAATATGGACGGGCTGGATGTCGATACCTTGGACGGCGAGAAATTCCTGTCCGTCAACGGCGTGCAGACTCTTTCCCATCACTGCGCCGTGCTGCTGGCCGAGGTTCCGGCGCTGAAGGCCGCGGGTGCCGCCGCCCTGCGCCTGTCGCCGCAGGATTGCGATATGGTGGCGGTGGCCAACCTCTATCGCGCGGTCATCGATGGACGGCGGGATGCCGCTTCGGCTACGGCCGAGCTTGCCCGGGTCTATACCGGTGCGCCATTCGCCAACGGTTTCACCAGCGGGGCACCGGGGGCGGCCTGGAAGACCTTCGCCGAACAGAACGGGCTGGCAGGGGCGGTGGCATGAAGGCGCGCCCCGGCGTTTAGTTGGGCGTCGTCGCGCCTTCGCCGAGCAGCGCGCCGGTCGTCGGATCGAAGACGAATGTGCGGTTTTCCACCGTGCGGATGACGAATTTTCCGTCGGGCGCGAAGCCGAAATCGCGCGCCCAGGTTCGATGCGAGATAGTGCCGGACAGCTGCGATATACTGTGGATCAACTGTCCCAGCGTCACCCGCGCCAGTTCGCGCTCGCGCGCATAGAACACGAACATGACACGCCGGGGGCTGGTCCGGTCCCCTCCTAGTGCCAGCCGGGTCTGCCCCAGCGGGATGCGTACGTAATGTTCGCCGTCCTCCGCCACCATGTAGTGCGCGGCCTCGCCCGGGGCGGTCCACACTGGCGTTGCCTGTCCGCGGTCCATCCGGAACATGGTCAGGTTCTGCTGCAATGGCGGGCCGTGCAGACAGTAACGGCCGCTGGCTGAACACATCACGGCTTGCGCTGCGGAGGGCGGCGCTTCGGCGCTCACCATGTCGGCCAGCGACACGCTGCTTGTCGCGAGGAACAGCAGGCAGGCCAGCCGCCATGTGCAGGGCGTGGTGTGCTCGTTCATCGGCCGAGGATTTTTCGGGGCAGGACGGGTGTTACGGAGAGATGGCGCGTTCGCCGAGCCGTGCGCCGGTTGCCGGGTCGAAAGTGAATTCGCGGTTTTCCTCCGTACGGATGACGAATTTTCCGTCGGGCGCGAAGCCGAAACTGCGCGCCCAGCGCAGATGCGAGACCGTGCGAGGCAGTTGCGGCACGTTGCGGATCAGTTGTCCCAGAGTCACCCGCGCCAATTCCCGCTCGCGCGCATAAAAGACGAACATCACCCGCCCGGGATCGGCCTGTCCCGGCGCCTGCGTAAGCATATCCTGCCCCGGCGGGGTCAGCACATAATGTTCGCCGTCTTCCGCCACCATGTAGCGCGCCGCCGCGCCCGGTGCGGTCCATAACGGCGATGCCTGTCCTTGTTCCATCCGGAACATGGACAGATTCGGCTGCAATGGCGGGCCATGCAGGCAGTAACGGCCACTGGCCGAACACACGACGGCTTCAGGCCGGGTCAGCGGCTGGTCGGCCCTGACCTCATCGGCCAGCACCGCTCCGCTGATCGCAAGAAACAGAAGACACGCCAGCGCCCGTGTGTGGGGAATGACACAACTGTACATGCGCGTGACTATAGGATGTTTCTGTCAAAGGGAGGAGACCGTTATGGAAATATCGCGTGCAATGCGCCAAGGCGTGCGCCTGTGGCTGGAGGGTGTGCAGGAAGATTTAGTTGGAAATCGAATCGTTCTGATGGAAATCTCGTCTGGGGAGGACGTCTGACAGGAGAGAAAACAATCCGAAGCACAGAACGATAAAGCATCGTGTGGAATGCCTCGGATAAACTGGAGCGCCGAAAAGATCTTGAGGCGTATGGATTGTAGAATTGGAAAAGTTGTTTAGAACCTTCGTTTAGTTGAGGAATAAAAATGAGATTTGGAACAGGTCTGGTCCTACGTTTTTGTGATGTGCTGGCAGAAGTCCTCGTCCGGCAGATGGAGCAGCATCGGAAAAGCAGACCGTCTTTTCCCGACATACCTCCGAACGAGATCGATCGCGATACGGTGGTCTGGGCGTATCGGCTGCTGCTGGGCCGCAACCCGCAGAGCGAGCGCGACATCAGGCTGCGCATGGCCCTGCGGGATACGCAAAGTCTGGTGAAAACCCTGCTTGATCTGCCGGAATGCCAACTGCGCCCCGCGCCGCAGGTCAAGGACGTGCTCAGACAGAAACTGCCGACACCCAAATATGTCCTGACCGAATTCGACGACGGGACGCGTTTCTGGATCAATCTGCAGGATATTTACATTTCTGAATGGCTTTTGCGCGGCCAGACGTGGGAGCCCATGGAAACCGCGTTCGTGCGTCGCGTCGTCAAACCGGGCATGCATGCTCTCGATATCGGGGCCAATCTGGGCTGGTTCGCCGTGCAGATGGCGGCGCTGGTCGGGACGGAGGGATTGGTCACCGCCTTCGAACCGCGCAACGATATCCATCATTATCTACGCAAGACCATCACCGCCAACAATCTCGGCAATGTCACGGTGCACAACGTCGCGCTCGGCGCCGGGGACGGGGAATTGATGCTGGCCTGGGACGGTGCCGACGAGAACCCGGGTCATACACAGCTTGCCCCCGATCTGGCGCTGGACGCCGCTGCGACGGAAGACCGGCGGGTGCAGAAAACCCCAGTGCGCAGGCTCGACACTCTGGTGTCGAAGCGCGTCGATTTTATCAAGATCGATGTCGAAGGCGCCGAGAAACTGGTGTTCGACGGCGCGCCCCGCATTCTGGACGCCGATCGCCCGGTCATTCTGTCCGAGATTGCTCCTCAGTTTTTGCTGGAAGTTTCGGATATCGCGATCGGCGACTATTTCGCCTATCTCGCGGCCAGGCGATATCGCGTGTTCGAACTGACAGAAGATGGTGGCCTGTCGCGCGAGATTACCGCCTGGACTTATGAGGACAACCGTCTTCTGATCAACGTGGCACTGGTGCCGGCGGAAAAACCGTTGCCGGCGTAAAGGCCGCGATCGGGGGCGGAATATGAATCTTTCCGACGGTGTTGCGGACGGAGTATCTTGCCCGGCGATCCACCCGGCAATGCTGCTAAGACTTGAGTAGAAAACGGCGCAGGCATTTCGCTTTCCTGGCGGTATGACCGGCGCTGCGTGTCGATACCGACATTGACCCTGACTGACGAAGGTGATGCCGCATGCGCCTGTTGCCCCGGATTTTTGCTTCTCTGGTTTTCGGTGTTCCCGGCATGGCTGCGGCGCAGCATCAGGTGGACGCGCTGGGGCTGACCATCACGCCGACGGTGGCGTTGCTCAGCGATTATCTCGATCGCGGCATCAGCCAGACGCGCAATAACCCGGCGCTGCAGGGCACACTGGATATCGAGCACAGCTCGGGCATTTATGTTGCGGCGTTCGCGAGCAATGTGCGCAATGCGGATGCCCGCATCGAACTGGACGGCACGCTGGGTTACCGGTTTTCACTCGGCGGCCTGAAGATGGATGTCAGCGGCAACTGGTACGAATATCCCGATGGCAACAGCGATCTGAGCTATGGCGAATTCATCGCCCGCGCATCGTACGAAACCGGCCCGCTGACCTGGCAGGGGGCGCTTGCCTTCGCGCCGGATATCGCGCCGCGCGCCGGCAATGCATGGTATGTCGAGGGCGGGGCCGATCTGGCCCTGCCGCTGGACCTGAAACTGTCCGGACGCATCGGCTACCAGTGGGTCGAACACAACAACCGGTTCGGATTTCCCGATTATGCCAACTGGTCGCTGGCGGTTTCGCGGTCGTTCTTCGGCGTGAATTTCTCGCTCGGCTATTACGATACCGATATCGGTCAACGCACCTGTGAGCGGGGTGGCGGTGCCGGTCGCAATATTTGTGGCGCGCGCGTTGTGCTGGGCTCTTCGCTGAGCTTCTGAGCCTGCCGCGCCGGCATACCGGTTTGCAGAGCTACAAGGCGTTTAAACGGCCCCGGCCTGATGCGCTGGGGCTATGCCTGTACATGCGCCATAGTTTCTGGGGATATCGGGAAATTAAATGTTGCATACGGTTAAATGTGACTATATTTTACTCAAGTCATTGATTTTGCTTTTAAAAAGCACAAAGTTTGTGCATAGGTGAGGAAAAAATAGGCAATGAAAAAAACCTGCTCGACTCTTCTCGTCTCTGGGGCCCTGATCGGCCTGCTGGCGCACCCCGCTCAGGCGCAGCAGACGATCGACGATCTGGGGCTGACCGTGACCACCACTGTCACATTGGGCACGGATTACCTGTTCCGCGGCATCAGTCAGACCGATACCGGGCTGGCCATCCAGGGGGGCATCGATATCGAGCACGCCTCGGGCCTCTACATTGGCGGTTTCGCCAGCAACGTGGATTTTGGTGACGCCAATATCGAAACCGACCTGGTCTTCGGTTACCGATTTGCGGTTGGCGGACTGAAGCTGGATCTGGGCGGCATCTGGTATGCCTATCCCGGTGCCGATAACGACCTCGATTTCTTCGAATTCGCCGGGCGCGCCAGCTATGCGCTTGATCCGGTCACCCTGGTCGGTGGCGTGTACTATTCGCCGGAGTTCCAGGCCCGGGCCGGCAATGCCTGGTACGCCGAGGGTGGCGCCGATGTGGCGTTACCCTGGGAGCTGACGCTGTCCGGTCGCGCCGGGTATCAGTGGATCGAGAAGAACGACCGCTTCGGCCTGGACGATTTCGCCAACTGGTCGGTATCGGTATCGCGCACCTTCTACGGTTTCCGGTTCAGCGTCGGCTACTACGACACCAACGTCGGCAAGGGTGACTGCCCGCTGGGCGTGGGCGGGTCGAACATCTGCGAAGCGCGCGCGATGGCCAGCGTCAGCCGCACATTCTGACCCGTATGCCGGGAAACATGCGTATTCCCGGCTTTGGGGTATTCCGTTTTCCGGCCCGCTCCGCTACATGGGGCGGGTTGGACCCGTAGCTCAGCTGGATAGAGCGTTGCCCTCCGAAGGCAAAGGCCGTGCGTTCGAATCGCGCCGGGTCCGCCATTTCTTCCAGCCAGTTGAAGTATCACAGTGGACCGTGATTCCACTGTCCCTGTCCTTTTCAGGCGGGCTGGAGTTTTCTGGCAAGAGATTCCGCCAACGACTGAATTATGCCACATGAATGGTTGGCGATTGCATTTCCCGGATCAGACACTACTGCTTCGGCGATTATAAATTTTACTCGTTGTTTTGCGCCGTTATCGAAGTGTTTGCCGGATTGGGAAAAAATATCCGTCATCCTTGCCGACCACTTGGTATCACGGTTATTTACGCGGCCGGTCGCCTCATTGCTGCTGGATTTTTCCCGTCACAAGGTTGCGAACAGAATTCTTCCCGCTGCGCCGAGCGGCGGCGAAACGCGGCAGGCGCGGATCGATGTCCTCGCGCCAGTTCTTCAGGCCAAGCATGTTGAGCATCCACAGGTTTAGACGCGCCAGCAGAACCTCGCGGAACTTTCCCTGCGCGACGTGTTCGGCGAGGTTGCAGTTGGTGCCGGCGATCAGCAGGACGTCGCTGCTGCACTCGTTACACTTATTGATGCCGTTTCCGAGTGGCTCGTATGAGTCCATAATCTGACGTACGCCATCACAGCACGACCAAATCATCGCGATGCATGATCTCGTCGCGGCCGCGCCAGCCGAGGATGGATTCGATCTCGTCCGAACGCCGCCCGGCGATGCGCCGTGCGTCTTCCGCTGCATAGGCCGACAGACCGCGTGCCAGTTCGTGGCCTTCCGTATCGCGTATCGTCACCGGGTCTCCGCGTTGGAACGTGCCCGTTACGTTGCACACCCCGGCAGGCAGCAGCGACTTGCCGGCCCGCAGCGCGCGCGCCGCGCCCGCATCGACCACCAATGTGCCCATCGGTTTGAGCGTATTCACGATCCACAGCTTGCGGGCCGAACGGCCGCCCTGCGCGGGCAGGAACCACGTGCAGCGTGCGCCGTCCAGCAACTGCGTCAGCGGGCGCTGCGCCTTGCCGATCGCGATCGCCATCGCAGCACCTGCCGCGGTTGCGATGCGCGCGGCGATCAGCTTGGTGCGCATGCCGCCCGATGAATAACCGGGCGGAGGCTCGCCGCCCATCGCTTCGATCTCGGGGGTGACCTGTGCGACCACCGGAATGTGCGTTGCCTGCGGGTCGCGGCGTGGGTCGGCAGTGTAGAGACCGTCGATGTCGGAAAACAGGATCAGCGTGTCGGCCTGCGCCATCTCGGCCACGCGTGCCGCCAGGCGGTCGTTGTCGCCGAAGCGGATCTCGGTGGTGGCGACGCTGTCGTTTTCGTTGATCACCGGCACGCAGCCCAGATGCAGCAGCGTGTCCAGCGTGGCGCGCGCGTTCAGGTAACGGCGGCGGTCCTCGGTGTCGTCCAATGTCAACAACAGTTGCGCGGCGGTGATGCCGACCCCGGCAAGCGCCTCGGTCCAGGCCTGCGCGAGGCGGATCTGCCCGACCGCCGCCGCAGCCTGCTTTTCCTCCAGCCGCAGCTTCGGGGCGGTCAGCCCCAGCGCGGGCCGCGCCAGTGCAATGGCGCCCGAGGACACCACGATCACTTCCGTGCCGCGCGCACGCGCTTCGGCGATGTCGGCGGCCAGCGCGCGGATCCAGTCCATGCGCGGCATGGCGCCGTCGACCACCAGCGCTGAACCGACCTTCAGCACCAGGCGCTTGGCTGCGGCAAGATCGGGGGCGTTCATCTCTCTACTCCTTGGAGCGCATTGGAAGAGTGGGCGCTATTTATCCCGGTTCTTGAAAACGAGGTAGATGACCGGCGGCAGAAGCGGCAGATACCCGTTCGATTTCGGCAAACGGAATGAAGCCGCGGCGCTGCGAATGACAGCCGGTGTCGTCGGCCGTCACCTCGCCGTGGCCGGGGAACAGCCAGTATCCGGCCAATGCCGCCAGGCCGAACGCCGCCCCATTGTGTTTGCTACTCGTCATCGCCTTTTCCCTCGGCGCGCCGGCGGCGGGCTTCGGCAACCGCGGTCATCAGGGCGTGCAGAACCTCTTTCACGCCGATCCCCGCCGCGCCCGACATCACCATCACCGGTTTGCCCGAGGCACGCGCCAGCGCCCCCCTGCGGCGCGAGATCTCGGCCGGGGTCAGGGCGTCGCATTTGTTCAGCACCAGAATCTCGGGCTTGTCGGCCAGGCCGCCGCCATAGGCTTCCAGTTCGCCGCGAATGGTGCGGTAGGCTTTCGTCACCGCCGGATCGGTGCCGTCGACCAGATGCAGCAGCACCGCGCAGCGTTCCACATGGCCAAGGAAGCGATCGCCCAGCCCGGCGCCTTCGTGCGCGCCCTCGATCAGGCCCGGAATGTCGGCCAGCACGAATTCCTCGGTGTCGCTGGGCCGCACGACGCCCAGGCCCGGATGCAGCGTGGTGAACGGGTAATCGGCGATCTTTGGCTTGGCGCCCGACACGGCGGACAGGAACGTCGACTTGCCCGCGTTCGGCAGCCCCACCAGTCCTGCATCGGCGATCAGCTTCAGCCGCAACCAGAGCCAGCGTTCCTCGCCCGGCCAGCCCTTGTCGGCGCGGCGCGGCGCGCGGTTGGTGGAAGACTTGAAATGCGCGTTGCCGTGCCCGCCATCGCCGCCGCGGCACAGCGTGACCCGCTGGCCGGGGGTGAGCATGTCCAAAAGCAGGGTTTCGCGGTTTTCATCGAAGATCTGTGTGCCGACCGGCACCTTGATGACGACGTTTTCCGCCGCCGCCCCGGTGCGGTCCGACCCCGCGCCGTTGCCGCCCTTGCGCGCCTTGAAGTGCTGCGTGTAGCGAAAGTCGATCAGCGTGTTGAGGTCGGCCGCGGCTTCGAAGATGATGTCGCCGCCCTTGCCGCCGTTGCCGCCGTCCGGCCCGCCGTATTCCAGAAATTTCTCGCGCCGGAACGCGATGACGCCATCGCCGCCGTCGCCGGACCGCACGTAGATTTTTGCCTGATCGAGAAACTTCATACTGCGATCCTGAAACGAAAAAGGGGCCCGGCAGCACCGGACCCCCAATCCTGATAGTTATCTGCGTGGAGTCGCGGCGCCGTGTTACTCGGCGGCCTGCGGCAGCGCATCCACGTTGACGCGCACGCGGTCGTCCTTGCGGTCGAAGCGCACCTTGCCTTCGATCAGCGCGAACAGCGTGTGGTCGCGGCCGACGCCGACATTGGCGCCCGGTTTCATCTTGGTGCCGCGCTGGCGGACGATGATGTTGCCGGCCAGAACCGCCTCACCACCGAACTTCTTGACGCCGAGGCGGCGACCGGCTGAGTCGCGCCCGTTGCGGGAAGAACCGCCGGCTTTCTTTTGTGCCATACTGTCCTACTCCTCTGCTCAGGCGGCCTTGATGCCGGTGACGCGCAACACGGTGACGTGCTGACGATGGCCGTTCTTGCGGCGGCTGTTCTGCCGGCGGCGCTTTTTGAAGATGATGATCTTCTCGCCACGCGTCTGATGCAGAACGGTGGCGGTGACGGACGCGCCGGAAATGACTGGGGCACCCAGGGTCAGGTTGCCGTTCTCGCCCATGGCGAGCACGTCGGTGAAGGTCACCGTTGCGCCTTCGTCGGCTTCCAGTTTTTCAACCTTCAGCACGGCGTCCTGTGTAACACGATACTGTTTCCCGCCGGTGCGGATGACTGCGAACATCGGCCTCGATCCCGAAAATACAACACCCGACAACGGGCACGGCGGCGAGGACCCCTCACCGCCGGAGGCCGGGGTTATTGCCCATCGTTCCCGCAGAGTCAACGCATTTTCTGCCTGCCGGCGCGGATCAGGAGTTGCAAGGAACGCCCGGGCCCCCTATAGCACCGCCCGCGAGACCCTGCGGAGGGGTGCCAGAGTGGCCGATCGGGGCGGTCTCGAAAACCGTTGTGCGTGCAAGCGTACCGTGGGTTCGAATCCCACCCCCTCCGCCATTTCAGGGTGAACCCGGAAATACCATTCTCCCGTCTTTTGTAACCTTTCGCGAAGATCTTGCAGAAGATCGTCCCTCAGGCTGCCGACAGAAGTATGACCTCGGCGATCAGAATCCCGCATCCGAGGAGCCACCTGAGTCCTACTTTTTCCCGTAGGATCAACATACCCATCAGTGCGCCAAGCACGCGTGATGCGCCACGTGTATCAAGGTTTCGATCCACGCTCCCGTGAGGGAGCGACCGGGCGTGCTGCAGCGCGCGCGCGAGCAGGGTCTGTTTCGATCCACGCTCCCGTGAGGGAGCGACGGCTGGCGGCGGACCTGCTGCGGGACATGGTTCGTGTTTCGATCCACGCTCCCGTGAGGGAGCGACCACCGGTCAGCCGCACCTCGAGCTGCGTTGACGGTGTTTCGATCCACGCTCCCGTGAGGGAGCGACGCTGGCGGCGATGGTCAGCCCGACGGTGGCCGGGGTTTCGATCCACGCTCCCGTGAGGGAGCGACATCGGCCACCGTAATGGTGCCGTCTTCCGCCACCGTTTCGATCCACGCTCCCGTGAGGGAGCGACCTACACCCGCCTAGAAACACCTTAAAATGACTCAGTTTCGATCCACGCTCCCGTGAGGGAGCGACTTTGATCGCAAAACAATCATATTTCACAAAAACGGTTTCGATCCACGCTCCCGTGAGGGAGCGACATTGTCGTAATGTCCATATAACGTGATGCTCAATGTTTCGATCCACGCTCCCGTGAGGGAGCGACAACATCGATAGTGTCATTGATACCGTGTATGGCGTTTCGATCCACGCTCCCGTGAGGGAGCGACCATCTCCGATAGAGATATAGCAATTTACATTCGGGTTTCGATCCACGCTCCCGTGAGGGAGCGACTTTCGCACAGACATTACTGATGCTTCGATGATCGGTTTCGATCCACGCTCCCGTGAGGGAGCGACGGAAATCAAGCCAGAAGATTCACAGCGGATTAGCGTTTCGATCCACGCTCCCGTGAGGGAGCGACCACCAGCGATATTCAGGACAGCATTTATCACCGGTTTCGATCCACGCTCCCGTGAGGGAGCGACTTTGCTCGGACGCAACATCTCATACGACGAAATCGTTTCGATCCACGCTCCCGTGAGGGAGCGACATTCGCCTTTCGTGCCGTGGGGCAGCATCGCCGCGTTTCGATCCACGCTCCCGTGAGGGAGCGACTGTGTGGACCGGCAGCGACCGGCTGGTCGCGGCGGTTTCGATCCACGCTCCCGTGAGGGAGCGACCGCCGTACCGCTGACCGAAATCTGGCAGCAGCTGTTTCGATCCACGCTCCCGTGAGGGAGCGACCGTCGATGGCGCAGCGTATATAGCGCTGGCGGGCGTTTCGATCCACGCTCCCGTGAGGGAGCGACAGGCGGGGCGGATATGGGGCAGGAAATAGCGGGCGTTTCGATCCACGCTCCCGTGAGGGAGCGACATGCCGTAACCGTTCCTCATCACCCTGCTCATAATGTTTCGATCCACGCTCCCGTGAGGGAGCGACTTTCATGCCACCGTCAGCACCCGGCAGCGCCATGAGTTTCGATCCACGCTCCCGTGAGGGAGCGACGATCGCTCATCCCGCGCAGCAGGCCGCTGGACAGGTTTCGATCCACGCTCCCGTGAGGGAGCGACGCGAACAGCGTGGCGAAGACGACGACGACGACGAGTTTCGATCCACGCTCCCGTGAGGGAGCGACCAGCGAGGCGGCGGTTGTCGCTGCGATCAACGAGGTTTCGATCCACGCTCCCGTGAGGGAGCGACGGGCGCCGGATGAAACGCCGCCCGGCGTGCCGCAGTTTCGATCCACGCTCCCGTGAGGGAGCGACTTGCCGCAACTTCGATCGCCGCCGCGGCGTCAAAAGTTTCGATCCACGCTCCCGTGAGGGAGCGACTTGTTGGTCGGTGTGCCACAAGAGCATGGCAGCAGTTTCGATCCAC
>JAVBUO010000044.1:0-7309 GCA_031555315.1 Acetobacteraceae bacterium | reverse complement strand
CCCCCCCCCCCCCCCCCCCCCCCCCCCCCCCCCCCCCCCCCCCCCCCCCCCCCCCCCCCCCCCCCCCCCCCCCCCCCCCCCCCCCCCCCCCCCCCCCCCCCCCCCCCCCCCCCCCCCCCCCAAATATGCTTTCTTACGCCGCGCCGCCTTCGACGAACTTGCGGATTTCGGCGGGGTCGATTTTGAAGCCGGGCCCCATGGTGGTGGAGACGGCCATGGCTTTCATGTAGGTGCCTTTGGCGGCGGAGGGCTTCAGACGGTTAAGTTCCTGCAGCAGGGTGCGCAGGTTGTCCAGAATTTTTTCCGGGCCGAAGGAAACTTTGCCGAGGGGAGCGTGCAGCACCCCGGCCTTGTCGACCTTGAAGTCGATGCGGCCGGCTTTTACTTCCTTGACGGCGGAGGCCACGTCAAAGGTGACGGTGCCGGTCTTGGCGTTGGGCATCAGGCCGCGCGGGCCGAGGATGCGGCCGATCTGGCCCACCAGGGCCATGACGTCGGGGGTGGCGATGGCGGAATCGAAGTCGAGGAAACCTTCCTTGACGCGGGCCACCAGTTCTTCAGCGCCGGTAAGGTCCGCGCCGGCGGCCTTGGCTTCAGCTTCTTTGTCGCCTTTGCAAAAGACGGCCACGCGCACGGTCTTGCCCAGGCCGTGGGGCAGGGCACAGGCGCCGCGCACCATCTGGTCGGAGTATTTGGGGTCGACGCCGAGGCCGACGGCCACGTCGACGGTTTCGTCGAACTTGGCGAAGGCCGCGCCAAGGGATTTGGCGACGGCTTCTTCCACCGTGAACTTGTTTTGCAGATCCGTGCCTTCAATGGCTTTACGGAACTTTTTTCCATGTTTGGGCATGGTGTACCTTTATCCTTCGTCGTTTGAATCTCCTGCCGGATTGCGGGGCGAGCCCCGCGCGGCAGTACAGTTGATTAAACGCTACTTCACCTCAAGGCCCATGCTGCGGGCGGTACCGAGAATGGAGCGTTTGGCGGCTTCCATATCCTTTGCGGTGAGGTCGGGCATTTTTAAGGCCGCAATTTCCTCTACCTGCTGCATGCTGATGGTGCCGACCTTGTTACGGTTGGGCTCGCCCGAGCCTTTTTCAAGCTTGGCGGTTTTCATCAGCAGTACGGCGGCGGGAGGGGTCTTGGTGATAAACGTGAACGAACGGTCATGGTACACGGTAATGACAACCGGGATGACCATGCCTTTTTGATCCGCGGTCTTGGCGTTGAAGGCCTTGCAGAATTCCATGATATTCAGGCCGTGCTGGCCCAAAGCCGGACCCACGGGAGGCGAGGGGTTGGCCACCCCGCCGGGAATCTGCAATTTGATTTTTGCGACTTCTTTCTTGGCCATGGTGAATATTCCTTTGTCCCGGACCCCGCCGCGCAAGCGGGACGGGGCAGCCTGGTGTTACCCTTTGGAAACCTGCACGAAGTCAAGTTCCACAGGGGTTTGTCTGCCGAAGATGGAAACGGAAACGCGCAGTTTCCCCTTGTCGTAGTTGACGTCTTCAACCACGCCGTTAAAGCCCCCAAAGGGACCGTCGATAACCCGCACCTCGTCGCCGCGTTCAAAATTGAACTTGGGCCGGGGTTGTTCCTGGCGGGACTCCATAATGGAGAGAATCCGCTCCGCTTCGCTGTCGCGCATGGGAGTGGGGCGGTTTTTGCCGCCGACAAACCCGGTGACTTTGGGGATGGACTGCACCAGGTGCCAGGAAAAGTCGGTCATGATCATGCGCAGCATGACGTAACCGGGGTAAAACTTGCGGGTAAAGGTCTTCTTTTCGCCCCGCACAAGCTCGATAATGCGCTCGGTGGGGATTATGACTTCCTGAATAAGGCCCTGATCCTGCTCCGTGCGCATCATTTCCCGGATGGTTTGTTCCACGCGGTTTTCAAAGCCGGAGTAAGTATGCACTATATACCAGCGCGCTTTCGGGGCCCCTTGCGGTTCATCGGTCATGTGGCTCTCCTGCCTATGTCGTCTCGCGGGCGGTCACCTTCCGACGGAAAGGATCAGCTCCACAACGCGTGCGAGAATGCTGTCCACGATGCCGAGGAAAATGGACATGATGATTACAAGAACGAGTACGGCCACCGAGGTGGCTCGCACTTCCTTGCGGGTCGGCCAGGAAACCTTGCCGAGTTCCAGCTTGGCGTCCCTGAAGTACTGGCCGAGGGCCTGCGCCTTCGAAGGGCCGGATGCGGCGGCAACCGCCGCGCCCCCGCCCTGCTTTTCCGTGCCGGCCGACGCCTTGTCCTGCTTTTTCTGCTTGATGCCCATGAATCGCACCTTATGGTGGTTGCACTTGCTGTGGAGGCGCCGCGTTTGCGGGAACGGCCGAAGGGGCGCGGCAGCGCCGGAGAATTGGGGCGTACCCGCAACGTTTTTTAAGGAAAACGCTTTGAGAGCCCGTGAAAACTTCGTCCGCCGGATCGCCGGCAAACCGCCTTCATGGAAGGCCGCGGCAAGGGTGCTCCCCTTGCCGCGGCAACCGGGAAGGCTTATGGCAGGGCAGGAGGGATTCGAACCCCCAACATGCGGTTTTGGAGACCGCCGCTCTAGCCGTTAGAGCTACTGCCCTGTGTGTCCTACTTCGTCTCGCGGTGAACCGTCATTTTTCTGTCCCAGGGGCAGAATTTTTTCAGTTCAAGGCGGCCGGTAGTGGTCTTTTTATTTTTGCTCGTGGCGTAGTTACGCCGTTTGCACTCGGTGCAGGCGAGCAGGATATTGATGCGCATGGTTTACTCCAGAATTTCGGAGACAACGCCCGCGCCCACGGTGCGGCCGCCTTCGCGGATGGCGAAGCGCAGGCCCTGTTCCATGGCGATGGGGGCGATAAGTTCGACGATAAAGGTCGCGTTGTCGCCGGGGATGACCATTTCAACGCCTTCTTCAAGGGCGATGACGCCGGTGATGTCCGTGGTGCGGAAATAGAACTGCGGGCGGTAGCCGGTGAAGAAGGGAGTGTGGCGGCCGCCTTCTTCTTTGGACAGCACGTACACTTCCGCCTTGAATTTTTTGTGGGGCTTGATGGACTTGGGAGCGGCAAGAACCTGGCCGCGTTCCACTTCGTCACGCTTTACGCCGCGCAGCAGGGCGCCGATGTTGTCGCCGGCCTGGCCCTGGTCAAGCAGCTTGCGGAACATTTCCACGCCGGTGCAAGTGGTCTTGACCGTGTCCTTGATGCCCACGATTTCCACTTCTTCGCCCACTTTGACGATGCCGCGCTCGACACGGCCGGTCACCACGGTGCCGCGGCCGGAGATGGAGAACACGTCTTCGATGGGCATCAGGAAGGGCTTGTCGATTTCGCGCATGGGTTCGGGGATGTAGCTGTCGCAGGCGTCGAGAAGCTCAAGAATGCACTTGGCTTCGGGGGAGTCCGCGCTGTCGGTTTCCAGAGCCTTGAGGGCGGAACCGCGAATCACGGGCACTTCGTCGCCGGGGAAGCCGTAGGAGGAAAGCAGCTCGCGCACTTCCATTTCCACGAGTTCCAGCAGTTCTTCGTCGTCCACCATGTCGCACTTGTTCAGGAAGACGACCAGGCTGGGCACGCCCACCTGACGGGCAAGCAGGATGTGCTCGCGCGTCTGGGGCATGGGGCCGTCGGTGGCGGCCACCACGATGATGCCGCCGTCCATCTGGGCGGCGCCGGTGATCATGTTCTTGATGTAGTCGGCGTGGCCGGGGCAGTCGACGTGCGCATAGTGGCGCTTGGCGGTTTCATACTCCACGTGGGCCGTGGCGATGGTGATGCCGCGTTCTTTTTCTTCGGGGGCCTTGTCGATTTCGTCGTAGGCCACGAATTTGCCCGAACCCTTCAGACCGGCGATTTTGGTGATGGCGGCGGTCAGAGTGGTTTTGCCGTGGTCGATGTGGCCGACGGTGCCGATGTTGACGTGGGGCTTAGTGCGCTGAAATTTTTCCTTACCCATGGTCGTCTCCCTAACTGGCTTTTGTGATCTGTATGATGTGTGCGAGGAAAGATGGAGCCCACGAGCAGGATTGACCTGCTGACCTCGTCCTGACCAAGGACGCGCTCTGCCGCCTGAGCTCCGTGGGCTTTTCCGCTACGCTTTCGCTGTTGGGGAGGAACGTGGGGCGCTAATTTGGAGCGGGAAACGAGACTCGAACTCGCAACCCTCAGCTTGGAAGGCTGATGCTCTAGCCATTGAGCTATTCCCGCGCATTCGCCGTAGTTCCCCGACGGGACTTCCCGTCTCCTACAGCCTTGGCCGTTGATGCGTGGTGGTGGGGGGTGGATTTGAACCACCGAAGTCACTGACGACAGATTTACAGTCTGTTCCCTTTGGCCACTCGGGAACCCCACCACATGCTGGAGCTGGCGATGGGACTCGAACCCGCAACCTGCTGATTACAAATCAGCTGCTCTGCCAGTTGAGCTACGCCAGCAACGAAAGAGAGCTATTACTTCCACTTCGGGCAAAAGGCAAGCAAAAAGTTGCCCGAAACACAAAAAACAACGCCTTCACTTTGCCGAGAAAAAAGAACCGCGCCGGCAGGGGCGCCATTGGCGAACCGTCCCGCAAAGACTTTGGTCCCTGAAGATCGTCCCGCGCGCGGAGCGCGACTATACCCGAACAAGAAGGAAAAAGAAAGCCCCCGGAAAGCCGGGGGCTGCGGATTTTTATGAAAACGGCCCGGCGCGCGGCCGCGTCATCCCGCCAGGGCGGGCGCGTGCAGCGGCTTGCCGGGGTAGGCGGGCAGGGGGCGCGCTTCGGCCGGGGAGCACGGGGCGTTAAGGGTGACTTTTTCCACGTACAGCGACTGCGAGGCCATGATGTGCCGCAGAAACTCGTTGTTCAGGGCGTGGCCGGAGCAGTTGATCGTGAAGCGGCCCTGCAGGGGCAGGGGCAGCATGGCCATGTCGCCGATAAAGTCCAGCAGCTTGTGGCGCACGAATTCGTCGGCGCAACGCAGACCCTCGTGGTTTACCACCCCGCGTTCGTCCAGCACTACCGCGTTGTCAAGGCTGCCGCCAAGTGCCAGGCCTCTGGACTGCAACGCTTCCACGTCGCGCAAAAAGCCAAAGGTACGCGCCTTGGCCACCTGGGTGAAGGTTTTGGGCGTGACGTCCAGCACTGTGCGCTGGGTGCCGATGGCCGGATGCGGGAAGGAAATGGTGCAGTCCACCAGAAAACCGTCGTAGGGTTCAGCCTTGATAGTTTTGCCGCTGTGACCGAAAAGCACCGGAGCCTTGATGCGGAAAACCTTGCGCGGCTTGCTCTGCATGTGCAGGCCCGCTTCGGAAAGAAGCATGGCGAAGGGCGCGGCGCTGCCGTCCATGATGGGAATTTCGCCCCCCCGCACGTCAATGTGCAGGTTGTCCACGCCAAGGCCGCGCAGGGCGGCCAGAAGATGTTCCACCGTGGACACCGCCACGCCTTCCCTGCCGAGAGTGGTGGCAAGGCCGGTGGCGATGACGGCTTCAGGAGCGGGGGAGATGTCCTTTTTGCCGTTGGGGGTCAGTATGTGAAAAACAATGCCCGTATCTTCGGCGGCCGGGCGCAGGGTCATCTGGACCATTTTGCCGCTGTGCAGGCCGACGCCGGCGCAGGAGATACGTTGCTTGATGGTAGTCTGATACATGGTGCCCACCCTTGAGGGATGCGCCGCTGTCACGGCTTTTCTGAACTGGTCCGGCCTTGCCGGACGGGAACATCAACGGGTAAGCAAGAAGCATTCCAATGGGGGTAGGATTCGTTTCACACCAGGATTATAAGGAATATTTTCTAAAAGCCGGAAAGCCGGCTGTGGTATTTTTGCAATTGTGTGTTTTTAGCACCAGCGTCCGGGCGGGCCGGGGTGCTGTCCCCTGTGCGCGGCCGGGCGTTCTTTTTCTTGCGGGACAGGGGGCGCGTTGCCCGGGCGAAAGCGAATGGCGGAAAAGTCCCACATGGCGGGCGCGCTACGCGCGCCTTGCCGCCAATATGCGATCCAGGCCCGCCAGATCGCGCAGGATGCGCGTTTCGACCCAGGTCGGCCCGCTCGCGCGCGCCAGAAGCGCCGGGCCGTGGGCGCAGCCCGCCTCCATGACCAGCCAGCCGCCGGGAATCAGCAGGCGTTCGGCCTGCCCGATGACCGCAAAGGCATGGGCCAGCCCGTCATGGCAAACAACCGGAGCAAGGACGGAAGGGGACTTGCCGGGCGCGACAAAAGCGCCGCGTTCCGCCGGGGAGTTCGCGCCGGTATTGCCCAGGGGCAAGGCGGGGCCGGACACCAGAGCGGTTTCGGGCTCGAAGCGGCGCACTTCAGGCGACAGCTCCGCGTATTCCGCCGCGCTGACATAGGGGGGATTGGCGGCGATAAGGGCAAGGGAGCCAGGGGCCAGGGGCGGGCGGGTGAAGTCGGCCAGCAGAAAGTCCAGGGCGGCCCCGTGTCTGTTCGCGTTTTGCCGCGCCACGTCCAGGGCGGCCGGAGAAATGTCCAGGGCCAGCCCGCGCCAGCCGGGCAAAAGCAGGGCCAGGGTGACGGCGATGCAGCCCGATCCCGTGCCGAAGTCGGCGAAAACGGGCCGGCCGGCGGGGAAACGCGCTTCCGCCGCCTGAGAACGCCGCGCCCCCGCACCGGAAAACATGCCGTTTGCCGCTTTTGCGGCGGTTTCCACCAGCAGTTCAGTCTCCGGGCGGGGAATAAGCGTGGCCGGGGTCACCAGAAAGTCGCGCCCGTAAAATTCCCTGCGCCCCAGAATATAGGCGGCGGGCTCGCCGGCGGCGCGGCGGGCGGCGTATTCCCCGGCCCGGTCCAGAGCTTCGGGCGGCAGGGCAAAATCCGGCTCCAGCACCAGCCGCTTGAGCAGATCCCGCCGCTCCATGCCCAAAGCCTCCGCAACCAGCAACTCCGCCGACAGACGCGGGGAATCCACGCCCTGTTCCTCAAACAGCGCCGCCAAACAGCGCAGCAGGGGCCTGAGGGCGGAGGGGAGGGGCGCTATGGGGGGGAGAGGACTTGTTGTGGGGGGTAAGGGGGTAAACCCATTTTGATAAAAAGAGGTTACCCCCATGACACCGCCCCCCACCCCCCCGCGCCCCCATCCCCTTTTACCCAAAACTTCTTATTTTGCGGCATGGCATGGCCTGTCATATTTGCAGTCGGAGTGCAGACTCGGTGTCTGCGGGATTTTGCTGATGGGTAATTCTCTATCAGAGATAGTAATTTTAGTTGAAAAGTTTTGATGGGTGGGGAGGGGGTCAAGGGGGAGGGGCGGGCCACATTTTTGAGTGGTTGGCGCGCCGCCCCCGTGCTGGGGCGTCTGTGGCCGAGGCCCAGGCCCCGGCGCGG
>JAVBUO010000049.1:0-48779 GCA_031555315.1 Acetobacteraceae bacterium | reverse complement strand
CCTTCCTTCACGAACACGCCGTTCTTTCTGTCGGCCTTCAGCGCGAAACTCTGGTCCTTGGTTGTCAGCGTGAAGTCGCCGAGTTCGTAATCCCCCGAACTGGAACGGGTGACGATCTCGCCGGATACCTGGAAGGTCTTGCTCAGGTCAGAAACAAAATCTGGAATATGCTTCTCCTGGGCAAGAGCATCTTCGTATGATTGGACTAACGAGCGCACGAGCCCTTCCGCTCCCTCTGGTCCAAGAACCAGTATTGCCTGTTCTCGTATCGAATCTATATGAGCCATATGATATCGCGCATTCTGAATCTGCACGATGACGCTGGAAAGCGTATCCATGCGCGCCTTGGCAATATCGCCGGCCGTAGGCGCCGGCGGGAATGAACCAGATTTCAACGTCGCTTTCCGGTTCTCCTGTACCGCATCGTGTTCCGGTGCCGGACGCAAGAGATTTGCCGCGTCATTGCCGGATACTGATGATACTGTCGTCATGATGGATGCCCCTGAACAGTGTAAAGTTATAGATAGAAGTCATTGGCTCTCAGAGCGTAATTGCCGTTCAGCAGGATCTCGAAATCTGCCGAAGAATCTCCGTCGACATCGCCATACACATGGGTCCTGCCATCCCCCTCGTATGCATAACGGAGTTCTATCATGTCTGTTACAAGGTGCAGCGTTATGCCTCACGGGTAAACGCGGGACTAACCTGCAACAGGTTTAACAGTTTATACGCTCTACGGTCTTCGACCTTGCGGACAACCGGCAGCCATCTTCCGGTGTTGACCGCATCGGCCATTTCCCCTGAAGTCCATACCCTGTGGCGGGACGTCGATGGAAAAAACAGCACAGAGCTGGATCAACGGGTTTCTGGGAGTCGTGATCTTCAGCGGATCCCTGCCCGCCACGCGGGTTGCCGTGATGGATATCGACCCGGTTTTTCTGACCGTGGCGCGCGCCGGGATTGCCGGCGTTCTGGCGCTCGGCCTGTTGCTGGTCTCACGACAGAAATGGCCAGCACGCGGCGATCTGGTGTCTCTGTCCATCATCGCGCTGGGCGTGGTGATCGGCTTTCCGCTGCTGACGGCACTGGCGTTGCAGTATATCACTTCGGCCCATTCCATCGTGTTCATCGGTCTGCTGCCGCTGGCCACCGCAGTCTTCGGCGTGTTGCGCGGCGGCGAACGGCTGCGCCCGGCGTTCTGGCTGTTCTCGGGGCTGGGCAGTGCGTGCGTGGTGGGGTTCGCGTTGGTGCAAGGCATCAGCGCCACACCGGCGGGCGACCTGCTGATGCTGGCCGCCATCGTCGTCTGCGGGCTGGGTTATGCCGAAGGCGGCAAGCTGGCGCGCAGGCTGGGCGGCTGGCAGGTGATCTCGTGGGCGCTGGTGCTTTCTCTGCCGGTGATGGCCGTGCTGGCGTTGTTCACCATGCCGGTATCGTTTGCACATGTCGGTGTCCCGGCCTGGATCGGTCTGGGATACGTGTCGCTGTTCAGCATGCTGATCGGCTTCGTGTTCTGGTATCGCGGCCTGGCGCAGGGCAACATCGCGGTGATCGGCCAGCTACAATTGCTGCAACCGTTCTTCGGCTTGGGGCTGGCGGCGACGCTGCTGCATGAACCCATCAGTTGGCTGATGCTGGCCGTCACCGTCGCCGTGGTGTTCTGCGTAACGGGCGCGAGAAAGTTTGCAACGTGATTTCAGAGAACCGTAGGCATCATCCGATCAGGACGGCGGATCAGCTCTTTTCGCTGTCCAAGTGACCTCCGCTTCCTGTGCCAGCCGTTCCCGAACTTGGTGCAGATCTCCCTTTTCGACAATTTTCCCTCAAGGGAAACCGTTCACTGCAAGGGCGTATGCCCCCGCACGAACGTCGCCGCCCGCTCGATCGCGCCGTGCTCGGCCAGGTCGTTGTGCCCTGCCTGTGGCACGTTCCACAATTCGACCGGCGCGGTGGTGACATCGCGCAGCCGCACCCCCATTGCCGGCGGCACCAGCCCGTCGCGCCCGCCCTGCATGATGAACACCGGTGCGCGCACCTGCGGCATGACGCTGATCGACTGATACGTGTCGCGCAGCAGCCAGTACGGCGCCCAGACCATATGCCAGCGCGCCAGGTCGGTCATGCTGGTGTAGGGCGATTCCAGCAGCACCGCGGCAGGCTGCACCTGGGTGGCCAACGGAACCGCCAGCCCGGTGCCGAGCGATTCCCCCCACAGCACGACGCGCCGTTCGGGAATCCCCATCGTGGCCAGCGTGTCCCATGCCGCGCGCGCGTCGATCTTCAGCCCGGTTTCACTCGGGCTGCCGGGGTTGCCGCCATAACCGCGATACTCGGGCATCAGCACACCCCAGCCCAGTCGCGCAAAGCGGCGCAGGCGCTCGCCACGATAGGCGATATTGCCGCCATTGCCGTGCAGATACAGCACCACCGGCGCGCCATCATCCCGCGGCGGCAGATACCACGCCAGCAGGTTCAGTCTGTCCGAGGTCTGGATTCGCAGTTCTTGTATCGGCGGTGGCGCCGCAGGAACGTTGTGGTCTGGGAAGTAGATCATGTCTCGCTGAAAAATCACCGTCAGCGTTGCCAGCAGTGCATACAGCACCACCAGAGCCCCGACAGTCCAGTAGACGAATTTCATTTGGCACCAATATTTCACAAGGATCTTAACATCTGAAAAACGGCGGAATTGCAGCGCCGTTTTTCAGAGCAAGATCAGTGCTTGGCCTTCGGCTTTGTCTTCACTTTTACCTTTGCGTTGCGCGCGCGCGGGCGGTTGTTCGTTTGCACGGTAATTTTTTTACCCACTGCTCTGGGCTTCGGTTTACCGCCGCGCAGAACGGTGATCGTCGTGCGCGAAGTGATCTGCTCGGGGTCCTGTCGGATCTCGATCACCGCTGGTTTACCGCTGGCCACTGCGCGCCTGAACGCGGGGATGAAATCCTCGGTTCGTGTCACCACTTCGCCATGGCCGCCGAAGCTTTCCGCGTATTTGGCAAAATCAGGATTGGTCAGCGCGGTGCCGGAGATACGATGCGGGTAGGTACGCTCCTGATACATCCGGATCGTGCCGTACATCTGGTTGTTGAACACACAGAAGATCGGCGCGACACCATGGTGCAACGCAGTGGCAATATCCTGCGCGGTCATCAGGAAGCCGCCGTCGCCGGCAATCCCCACCACCATGCGGTCCGGAAACGCGATCTTCGCCCCCACCGCCGAAGGCGCGCCATACCCCATGCCGCCGTTGGTCGGACCGATGAAGCGCTGATTTTCGCGGATATGCATGAAACGCGACAGCCAGCCGGCGAAATTACCGGCATCGGATGTGACGATCGCATCGTTGGGCAGCAGGCTTTCCAGATCACGGAAAATCTGCGCGGTATTCACACCGCCATCATATTCCGGCACGGCATAGGACGCTTCACGCAGCGCCCGCAATTCCTTCACCCACTCGCCCCAGCGCGGACGCCCGACCGGCTTCAGCGCCGCCGCCGCCTGCGCGAAACAGTTCAGTTCGGACGTAATCCCCAGCGCCGGGCGGAACACCCGGCCGATCTCCTCGCGCACCGGATACACATGAACGATCGGCGTGCTGCCAGCCAGATCCAGCAGCGTGTAGCCCTGCGTCACCGCCTCGCCCAGGCGGGTGCCGATGGCCAGAATCAGATCCGCTTCTTTCACGCGCGCCACCAGCCCCGGATCGGAACCGACGCCCAGATCGCCGACATAACTGGCATGCGAACCGTCGTAGATATCCTGCCGGCGGAATCCCACCGCGACCGGCAGCTTGTTGGCGCGCAGAAACTTCGCGATATCCGCACGCCCGGCATCGGTCCAGCGCGAACCGCCCAGAATGGCCAACGGCTTTTCCGCCTTGGCCAGCAGCGCCATCATTCGCGTCAGTGCCACCGGGTCCGGATGCGCGACCGACACATCCGCAGGGCCGATGTCGGGAACTTCGACCTGCTGCTTCTGCATTTCCTCGGTGATCGAGATCACCACCGGGCCGGGCCGGCCGGACGTCGCCACATCGAAGGCATGCGCAACCAGTTCGGGGATGCGCCGCGCGTCGTCGATCTCGGTCACCCATTTGGCGATCGGGCCGAAGAAGCGACGGTAATCGACTTCCTGAAAACTCTCGCGATCACGCTCGTCGCTGGGGATCTGGCCGACGATCATCACCATCGGCGTGCTGTCCTGCTGTGCGATATGCACGCTGATCGCGGCATGGGCGGCCCCCGGGCCGCGAGTGACCATCACCACGCCGGGCTTTCCGGTCAGTTTGCCGTATGCCTCGGCCATGTTGCCGGCGCCGGCCTCGAACCGGCAGGTTACCAGCCTGATCCGGTCGCGCACGTCATACAGGCCGTCCAATACATCGAGGTAACTTTCCCCCGGCACGGCAAACACATGGTCCACGCCCTGCGCCACCAGCGCATCGGCCAGCACACGCCCGCCGAAACGCACCCGCGATTTCGCGGCACGCGCTGTCGCAAGTTTCATCCGGATATCCCCCATCGGTGTAACAGCTGTTCCGGGAATCATAATCCCGGCGCGCCGCGTCTGGGTAGATACCCCCGTTATTTTTATTTCTGCGGCACCGCTTCTTCCGCCTCAACCGCCTCGTCCGCGGCGTGGACATGCCGCCGCGGTGACAGCAGCGTATAGACGACCGGCACGACATACAGAGTGAACAGGGTTCCCACCGTCAGCCCGCCGACGATCACCCAGCCGATCGCCTGACGGCTTTCCGCCCCGGCGCCGGTCGCCCGGGCCAGCGGCACCGCCCCCAGAATCATCGCCGCCGTGGTCATCAGAATGGGGCGCAACCGCAGGCTGGCCGCATCCAGCACGGCTTCCATCTTCTCCGCACCCTGCTCGCGCAGCTGGTTGGCGAATTCGACGATCAGAATCCCGTTCTTGGTAATCAGCCCGATCAGTGTGATGAGCCCGATCTGCGAATACACGTTCAGCGTCTGCCCGTTCAGTTTCAGCGCCAGCAACGCACCGGCGATCGCCAGCGGCACCGACAGCATGATCACGAACGGATCGATGAAGCTTTCGAACTGCGCGGCCATCACCAGATAGATGAACATCAGCGCCAGGATGAAGGTCACGAGCTGACCGGACGATGAAGTTCGCGCTTCGCGGGACTGGCCGTCGTAATCGACCTGCACCGTCGGCGGCAGCACCCGGGCCGCGACCTCGTTCATATGGTCGAGCACCGTGCCCATCGTATAGCCTGGCGCCACGTCGGCGGTGATCGTCACGCTGCGCAGGCGGTTGAAGTGGTTCAGCTCGCGCGGTGCCACGGTTTCGGTCACCCGCACCACATTGGAAAGCTGCACCAGATCGCCGCCCGGCGTGCGCACGAAAATCCCCAGCAGGTCACGCGGGTCGCGCCGTTCACGCGGGTCGATCTGCACGATCACTTCGTACTGCTTGCCGTTCAGCTTGAAGGTGGTGACCTTGCGCCCGCCCAACAGCGTTTCCAGCGTCCGTCCGATCATTTCCTCGGACAGACCGAGCGACTGCACCTTGTCGCGATCCACCTCGATCCGCAGCTGCGGCTTGTTCAGCCGCAGATCGGTATCCAGCTGGGTCAGCCCCGGATAACCGCGCAGTTCGGCCAGGAACGCATTCAGTGCGACTTCCAGATCCTCGTACGAGCTCGAGGTTTGCAGCACATAGCTGATCGGCCGGTCCAGACCGCGCTGCCCCAACGACGGCGGCGTGATCGGAAAAGCCAGCAGACCGGTATTGCCCATGAACTGCGGAAACAGCTGCCGCTGCACCGTCGTCGACGAGACAGACCGTTCGCCCCAATCGTTCAGCCGTGCGAACATGATGACCTTGTTTACCACCGGATACCCGGCCACCGTGAAATAGCTGACCATGTCCGGCTGCTGGCTGAACGCCCGTTCCAGCCCTTGGGCGTAGCGGGTCGTGTTCTCCAGCGTGGCGCCTTCCGGCCCGATACCGACGCCGATCAGAATGCCGCGATCCTCGACCGGGCTGAGTTCGGACTGCAGCGAGTGGAACAGCCCCCACGCCCCGGCGCCGACCAGCAGGCCGATCACCACGATCACCAGGCGCGCGTGCAGTGCCACGCGCAAGCTGGCACGATACGCCTCGGTCAGCCCGTTCAGGACACGCTCGCCGAACATATAGAGTTTGCCGTGCTTTTCGTGATCCTTCAGCAACAGCGACGACATCATCGGCGAAAGGGTCAGCGCCACGAAGCCCGACACGATCACCGCCGCGGCCAGGGTCAGCGCGAATTCGATGAACAGCCGCCCGATGCGCCCGGTCTGCAATGCCACCGGCACGTAAACCGCCGCCAGGGTCAGGGTCATCGCGATCACCGCGAAGCCGATCTCGCTCGCGCCTTTGATCGCCGCACGATAGGGCTTCATGCCCTTTTCCACATAACGCGCGATGTTTTCCAGCACGACGATCGCATCGTCCACCACCAGCCCGACCGCCAGCACGAAGGCCAGCAGGGTCAGCGTGTTGATGGTGAAACCCAGCGCGAACATGATCGCGCACGCACCGATCAGACTGACCGGAATCGTCACCAGCGGGATCAACGTGGCGCGCAGGCTGCGCAAGAACAGGAAGATCACCACCAGCACCAGCAGCACCGCCTCGCCGATCACGCTGTAGACGTTCTCGATGGCGCGGTCGATGAACACCGAACTGTCGTAGGCGACCGCCACACGCATGCCTTCCGGCAAAATGCGCTGGATCTCGGGCAGCACGCGCATCATCTGCTGTGAAACCTGCAACGGATTGGCGGTCGACTGCTTGATCACCCCCAGCGCCACGGCCGGGTTGCCGTTGAAGCGCGCATTGACGCGATCGTCCTCCGCCCCGATCTCCACCCGCGCAACATCGCGCAGACGCACCAAATACCCCTGCACATCACGGATCACCAGATTCTCGAACTGCGCCGGGGTCTGCATGTCGGTTTCGGCCACCACGCTGAATTCGCGGTTGGTGCTCTCGATGCGCCCGCTCGGGATCTCGACGTTCTGCTGGCGTAGCGCCGTTTCGACATCGGCCGGTGTCAGTCCATAGGCGGCAAGGCGCACCGGATCGATCCAGATCCGCATGGAAAACTTGCGCTGACCGTAGATTTCCACATTCGCCACGCCGTCCAGCGTCTGCAGGCGCGCCTTCACCAGGCGATCGGCAATGTCGGTGATTTCCAGCTCGGAATGGCGATCGGACGAGAACGCCAGGTAGATGATCGGTTGCGCGTCCGCCTCGACCTTGGCGACCACCGGTTCGTCGATCGTATCAGGCAGTTGCGAACGCACGCGCGCCACGCGGTCGCGCACATCGTTCGCCGCGCCGTCGGCATCGCGGGTGATGCGGAATCGCAAAGTAATCTGCGATTTTTCCTGCCGGCTGATCGAGGACATCACCTCGATCCCCTCGATCCCCGCCAGACTTTCCTCGAGCGTGGTGGTGATGCGGCTTTCCACGATCTCGGCCGAGGCGCCGCGATAGGTGGTCTCCACCGTGATCACCGGCTCGTCGATGTTCGGGTATTCGCGCACCGGCAGACGCAGATACGAAACCACGCCGATCAGCACGATCAACAGCGACATCACGGTCGCAAAGACCGGACGGCGGATCGAGATTGTCGAGAGGATCATCCGCCGGCTCCCGTCGGTGCGGCAGCAGGCGGCGGCTGGTTCACCACCATCACCGGCGCGCCGGGCTGCAGCTTCATGTGTCCGGCAGTCACCACCACATCGCCTTCAGACAGCCCTTCGACGATCTGCACCTCGGTATTGCGCCGGATGCCGAGCCGCACCGGCTGCGCCACGGCACGTCCATCGACGATCTTCATCACGATCGCGCCTTGCTGCATCGGCACGACGGCGGATTCCGGCACCATGATGGCGCGTTCTTCCTGGCGCAGTGTCAGCGTGACGCGCGCGAACAGACCGGGACGCAACTGGTTGTCCGTATTGGGCAGCATGGCGCGAATGGCGATCGAACGGCCGCTCGCATCCAGCGCCGGGTTGATCGCATAGACCGCACCCGGGAATTCCTTCCCCGGATACGCATCCACCCGCAGACGCAGGATCTGCCCACTGTGCACCGACGGCAGATACAGTTCCGGCACGCGGAATTCGACCTTGATCGGGTTCAGGCTTTCGATGTTGACGATTGCCGCGCCCGCCGCCACGAAATCGCCAGGGCTGACCTGACGCAGCCCGGCCACGCCGTCGAACGGCGCCATCAGACGGTACTGGGCCAGCCGCGCGCGGCGCAGTTCGACCGCCGCCTCGGCCATGCGCAGCGTCGCCACGGCTTCGTCGCGCGCCCGGGCGGAACCGGCGCCGCGCGCGAACAGATCTATCGACCGTTCCGAGTTGGCACGCGCCACCGTCAGCTGTGCCTGCGCATCGGCCAGTTCAGCGCGCGGCACGCTGTCGTCGAGCTCGATCAGCAACTGACCTTCGGTCACTGGCTGGCCTTCGCGGAAATTCACCCGCACCACGCGGCCGGCGATTTCCGGGCGCAGCGTCACACTCTCGTTCGAACGCAACGATCCGATCGCGGTGATCTCGTCGGCGATGGTGCCGACCCTGACCGTTGCCGCTTCAACCGGAACACCGGGCGGGCCACCGGGTGCCGCCGCCTGCGGGTTGCGGAAAAAACTCCAGTTGATCGAAAAGTTCACCTGCGGCCACGTCAATGCCGAAAGCGTGTCCCGATAACGGCTCCAGCCCCAGTACCCCCCGCCCGCGAGCAGAATCAAGGCGATCCCGTAAACATAGTACCGACGCATGCGTGCTCTCCGAGAACCGCGATTTCAGCGGCACATTCATAATACTAAGCGGGCGACTAGACTGGGTGGTTTAGTTATCGCCTCTGCCAATGTCAAAGACTGTTTCCTGACTTCAACCGAACCGAAAATCGATGAGAGTGGGTGAAAACTCGCCAAACGTCCGGAACGTCTGTAACATGCGCGGCGTATGGCGTTCGTTACAAAAGCGAGACATCTGAACCGATGAAACCGATTTTTGTCATGCTGAAATGCGAAATGGGGCAGGCTTACGAGGTTGCACGCCATTGCGCCGATACGGTCGACGAACTTTCGGAACTGTATTCGACATCCGGACAATTCGACCTTTTGGGGAAATTCTATCTGGAGCCTGATCAGGACGCCGGGTTGTTCGTCACCGAAAAACTGCAAACCCTGCCCGGCGTGAAAGACACCTACACGCTGATCACCTTCAACGCATTTTCCTGAATCTCGCCTCGGCCGGATATCAAAAAACCTCGATCAGCGCGATTGCAGTCTTCGGCACAACATGCGATGACCCGCCGCTCCTCGCACTGAGGGGCGACAGCACTGGCAGATTTGGCCTTTGTTTTGACAGAGCGCAAAACGTCCCGTAATAGCGCCGGAGATGGCGTCGGATTTTCGAGTTAGTTTTTGCCACATCCCCAGTCGTGTGGCAGAGACCGTGGCAAGGCGTATTGAGCGGGTGTGGCGGAACTGGTAGACGCGACGGACTCAAAATCCGTTTCTGGCAACAGAGTGTCGGTTCGAGTCCGACCACCCGCACCAGCGATCATCCAGGAACCGACCTGCAACAGCCTTGGCCGGCGGTCAAACCGGCCAGCGGCTCATGCCATTGCCCCACGGCCGGGACGTGGATGCGCCCATATCTGGCATGGCATCCCCAGCAGTTGATAACGGCCTTCGTTCACCGCCCCCAACCGTTCTGCCAATCGCGCCGACGGGATGTTTTCTTCGCGAATGAACGATACCAGGCGCGGCCAGGGATAATTCCCGAACGCCCAGTCACGCGCCGCCCGCGTCGCTTCGGCCGCCAAACCTTTCCCCCAGGCGCGGCGCGCCAGTTGCCAGACCAGTTCCGGTTCCGGCCACCCCGGCAGATTGAGCACACCGGTGCGCCCGATCATCTCTCCGGACGCGGCCTCCTCGATCGCCCAGACACCATGCCCCTTCAGTGCCCATTGCCCAAGCGCCACCGCCATTCCGGTCCACACTTCGGCAAGGCTGCGCTGGACCTTTACCCCCGACCCGTCGCCCAGATATCTCAGGACATCAGGGTCCGTCTGGATCTTGAACAGCGGTTCGAGATCCGCTTCGACAAAGGGGCGCAGAACCAGACGTTCGGTGCGTAACACGGGAATCTTCATATGCGCAGCATGGCATAGAGTTCCATTTCCGTCTTGTTGATTCCGCCGCACGCCAGCATGCGCATGCTTGCTCACAGATTTTCGTATTGTATACCACGTGGCTGACAGGCCCCTGCGGTCGCGATCCACAGACATCGTGATCTATAGAACAGCCGCGCCGCCCTCCGATCCCCGAGGGTAACAGCGAAACAGGTCACACAACGGGCGCCGGACAGGCAAAGCGCAGAAACCGCCAACCCTCCGGTTTCTGCGTTCTGCATCCCAAAAGGGGAACAGGTGATAACCGGTTTTCCGATTATCTGGTCTTCATGCGCCCCAGAAAAGCTGTTGGTGCGTCACTCGTTCCCGTGCCAACAAGATCGGAATCAAAAGTGTTTCTCTGCCCGATCTCGCTCAGCAGATAAGTGGCTGTTCGCTCGCGCGCCACCCGGTCATCACGCGTCGTCCGCTCGTCGGGTGCCGGCTGCTGCGACACCTGCTGCGACTGGTTGCGCATGTGTTGCAATTCCAGTAACCGCAGACTGTCCCGCACAACCTCACTCGCCGTGCTGTAGCGCCCCTCCTTGATGAGGTTGGCGATAAAGTTTTCGAAATGGCGCCCTATAGAAAAGCTGCGCACCAGACTTTTACTCATAGCGACCCGCTCCCATGAGTTAAAAACAACCTAACTTTGATAGTAACATGTTGCTCAATCATAGTACTCACAAAGAATTTTCTTTATTTTAAAAGTAAATCTGGAAAAATCTCTAGATATCTCCACCATTGATTCCTAGTTCCTGTACAAACCCGATGCAATCGGGTCTCAAGCCAAGGCAAATACGATACGCCGAACCGAAACAATACCCTTACCATACCGCATTTAGTTCTTATCGATCGATTTAAATAAATTTTCAATAGCGAAATATCTAATAATGTAAAAAAAATAATACTTTTCGGGAATATTGCCTTTCTGGAATTTTAGAAAATCTCCACGGAATGCCCTTCTCTGCTGGAGAGAGAGATTTTCTCCAAACTACAGCTTGCTTTTATTGCCCTAATTGCCTCCACAGCCTCCTGGTTTTCTGGTTTATAAAATTCTCGAAACGTTTTCCATGAACAAATATATATATAAATATAAATTCCGAGTGATCCCAACCTATCTCAAGCGCCATCAAAGCAGGTTTGAAAAAGCAAAACCGGTCGAATCGGGCGGTAGTCCAACTGTCTCCGGCCTCTCGCCCGGCCTTCGGCATCATAGCATATATGTATATTTTATACTATTTCTACCGTCGCCAGTGCTGTAACCGCAAAACCGCCTCGCGCATGTCGCTCTCATCGCCGCAGTAGGAAAACCGGATGAAGCACTGTCCGCGGGTACGATCGAAATCGACCCCCGACGTTGCGGCAACGCCAACCTCGGCCAGCATGCGCGCACAGAAATGCGTGCTGTCATTGGTCAGATGGGCGACATCGGCATAGATGTAGAACGCCCCTTCGGCAGGAGACAGCCTGTCGAACCCGGCCTTGGGCAATTCCCGCAGCAGCATATCGCGCGAACGCCGGTAGCGCGCGATGTGCCCGCGCAGTTCGTCGTCGCAGTCCATCGCTGCCTCGGCCGCGATCTGGGCAACGTGCGGCGCGCTGATGAACATGTTCTGCGCGATACATTCCACCGGCCGCGTCAGGTCTTCCGGCAGCACCATCCAGCCGATACGCCAGCCGGTCATCGACCAGTATTTCGAGAACGAGTTCACCACGATCGCCGAAGCGCTGTTTTCCGCCGCACTGGCCAACGTATTGTCGTAATGCAGCCCATGATAGATCTCGTCACTGATCAGCCGCACGCCGTTGGCGTGGCACCAGTGCGCAATATCGGCCAGTTCGTCGGGATGCAGCATCGTTCCCGCCGGGTTGCATGGGCTCGCCACGATCAGCCCGGCCGGGCGCGGGTCCAGTTTTTCGAGCAGCGCCAGCGTCGGCTGAAACCGGGTCTCGACCGAGGTTTCCAGAATCTGCGGCACGAATCCCAGCGCCCGCAGGATGTTCACATAGGGCGGGTAGAACGGCGCCGCCATCGCCACCACGTCGCCGGGGTCGAAGGCAGCCAGAAACGCCAGTGGAAACGCCCCCGACGCCCCCATCGTCACCGCGATGCGGCCAGGCGCGATGTCCAGCCCGTACCAGTCGCGATAATGCCGCGCGATGCGCGCGCGCAACGACGCCAGACCGAACGCCTCCGTATAGCCCATCGGCGCGCCCGACCTCAGGGCGCGTTCCACCGCCGCCACGGCGCCGGCCGGCGCGCCGGTCGCCGGCTGGCCGACCTCCATGCGGATCACGTGCGGGTCGCCGGGGCGGCGCGCCGCCTCGCGCGCATTGGCCGCCGCGATCACATCCATCACCATGAACGGCGGCGCCGACGCACCACGGCCGATCTTCAACGTCATTACTCGGTTTCACCCATTGCAAGGCCCGACAGGCGCGGGTCCACGGTCCATGTGCAACTGCTTTCCGAACCGGGCAGATAGCGCCGGCACGAGATCACATCGGCGCGTCCCGGATTGGCGGGCTGCGTCGGCTGGTTGGTCAGCGCGCCGCGCATCGCCGTGGCGGCAGCCATTGCGGCCGCTTCCTGCCCGGTGCCGGCCACCGCCGCCCGGAAACGGCTGGCGCGCGCATTGGTGGCGATCGCCGCCGCCAGCAGCGGCGGCCGGACCTGCCCGGTCGGCGCGGCGGCCAGCACCAGCCCGCTGCCCGGCAGCATCCGCCCCGTGCCGAACAGGTTGTTCATGGTAAAGGCGCAGGAGACCGCATTGCCGTGCCGGTCCAGAGTCACCAGCCCGGCGCTGGCCGGCAACGTGCCGCCCGCTACCCGGCCGTCACCGCCCGCCTGCAGCGCCTCGGCCACCTGCCGCCCGGCCTCGTTCGGCAGCAAATGCACGACATCGTCCCCGACCGTCACGGTCAGCGTCGGCTGGGTCTGTGGCTGCGCCTGGCGCAGATCTTCCACGCTCAGCCGCGCGCCGACCCGCGGCGCCTGCTCGGCGATCATCTGCGCAAAGGTCCCCTGATACAGATCGCCCACCCCGCCGGTACGGATGCGCGCCAGACTGGCCGCCAGTTCGGGCTGGATCAGCGTCGCACCTTCGGTCAAGGGCGCACCGTCGGCGGTCGCGAACGTGCGGCGCGCCTGCGGGTCGGCGAACAGCGGCCGGTACACGGCCGCCAGATCCTGTGCGAAAGCGCGCGTGACGCGAACACCCGACCTCGCCGCATCCTCGGCTGGTTGCAGTGCCGTCTCGAACGGGCGTTTCCCGTAACGCGCGCCCAGCATGTAAAGCCCGCGCACCAGCATCGGCACGGCGGCAGGACGGTCGGCGCCCGCCGTATTGGCCGGCGCGCCGGGTGTGAAGAGGAACGCCTCGACCTGACGGCGTTCGGCCGAATAGGCCAGACACGCGCCGCCGCCCATCAGCCCGGCGCGCGAGGGCATCGTCACCGTCATCATCAACGCCCCGGCGACCGCGGCATCGGCCGCCGTGCCGTCATGCGCCAGAACGTCGCGCGCCGCCATCGCCGCCCGCGGCTCGTCGGCCACCACGCCGCCGATGAAGCCGCTGAGCAGTGTGTCGTCCTCGCGCGCCAGGTCACTGGTGAATTCCGGCGAGCCCAGGCCGACGCTGCTCAGAATACCGCCGCCGCTGCCGCCACCACAGCCGGCCAGACCAATCAACAGGAAGACGGGGAGCGCATTACGTAGTAAACTGTGTGTCATGTTGAGAATCTCGCGGCGTGGAGCACTGGCGGCGGCAGCGGCGGCCGGGTGCGTTTTATGTGGAAGTTCAAAAGTCGGGGCACAGGTAGCCGGGCGGATCGTCACCATCCGCGATGCCGAAGCCGAAATGCTGATCCGCATGTTTGCCGCCCCCCTGTTCCGTGTGGCCGGATTGAACGCCAATCTGGTCCGGATCACGCTGTTGCAGGATCGGGCCATAAACGCCTTCGTCAGTACCGGCAACCGTATGTTCCTCCATACCGGGCTGATTCAGAGCATCAGCAGCGCCCAGGAACTGCTCGGCGTGATGGCACACGAGACCGGCCATGTTTCAGGCGGGCACCTGAGCATGATATCCGAACAGATGCAGATGGCGATGCTGAAAAGCATCGCCTTTATGGTGCTGGGCGCCGCCGCCGGGGTCGCCGCGCGCGACTCGAACGCCGGCGTCGGCGTGGCAATGGCCGGACAGGCGATCGCCGAACGCGGGCTGTACGCATTCTCGCGCGCCCAGGAAAGCGCCGCGGATCAGGCCGGGATGACCTTCCTGGACCGCAACGGCTGGTCCGCCGCCGGCATGCTGCGCCTGTTCGAACGCCTGCAAGAACAGGAACTGCTGGCCTCGGAACGCCAGGATCCGTATCTGCGCACCCACCCGCTGACCCGCGAGCGGATCGAAACGGTGCGCGATCACGTCGCCCAGACGCGTTACGGCCCGCCCCCGGCGGAATTCGAAAGCGGGCTGGCGATGGTCAAGGCCAAGCTCGACGGATTTCTCGACAGCCCCGCCGCCACACAACGCCGCTACCGCGCCGACGACCCGCGGCCGATGGCGCGCTATGCGCTGGCGATCGCCTATTATCGCTCGGGCAACACCCAGCCTGCCGTTGCGCTGATGGATTCGTTGCTGGCCGAACAACGCCAGAACCCGTGGTTTCATGAACTGAAGGGGCAGATCCTGTTCGACGGCCAGCGCCCGCGCGAGGCGCTGGAATCGTATCGCACCGCCACCCGCATCGCCCCGCGCGAGCCGCTGCTGCGCATGGAACTGGCGCGCGTGATGATTGAACTGAACGATCCAACGCTGCTGCGCCCCGCCATTGCCGAACTGGAATCGAGCCTGTCGCGCGAACGCGACAATCCGTTCACCTGGCGGCAACTGGGAATCGCCTGGGGACGGTTGGGCGAACAGGGGCAATCGAGTCTTGCATTGGCCGAGGAAGCTCTGCTTCAAGGAGACGACAGTCTGGCGCGCCTGCAAGCGCAACGGGCTGAAAACGCACTGCCGCCCGGCCCGGCCAAGCTTCGCGCGCAGGATATCCGCAACTCTCTGCGCCGTTCGAACCGGCCGCGATAAGGTAACCGACCGATATGATAAACCGCTTCATTCTAGCTGTGCTGCTGCTGTCGGCGGCGCTGTCCGCCACCCCGGGGCGGGCCGATCCCAACAGCTTCACCGCCCAGCAGCGCCAGGAGATCGTGCAGATCGTCCGCGAGGCGCTGGTCCGCGACCCGACGATCCTGACCGAGGCGATCGCCGCCGTACAGGCCGCCGAGGAAACCCGGCAGAACGAAGCCTCGAGCAGCGCCATCGCGCGCCACCGTCAGGCGCTGGAACGCACCCCGGGCGACCCGATCCGCGGCAATCCAAACGGCGCGATCACCATCGTCGAATTCCTCGACATGCGCTGCGGTTACTGCAAGCGCATGTACCCGGTGATGGAGGAATTCCTGCGCCGCCACCCCGACGTACGCATCGTGGTCAAGGACCTGCCGGTGCTGGGCGCCAACAGCGTGCTGGCCGCACAAGCGATGCTCGCCGCGCAGAAACAGGATCGCTACAACCAGTTGCAGGCCGCGCTGATGGCGCTGACCCGTAATCTGGACGAAGCCACGCTGAAAAGCGAAGCCGAGCGCGTCGGCATCGACTGGGAACGCCTGCGCCGCGACATGGACGACCCGTCGATCCGCGCCCGTCTGGAAGCCAACCGGCGCCTGGCCCAGGATCTGGGCATTCGCGGCACGCCCGCCATGGTGATCGGCAACACGCTGATCCCCGGCGCGGTCAGCCTCGCCGATCTGGAAAGCGCGCTGGCGACGGTCCGTCAGGCGCGGCGCTGATCCGTAACGGAGGGGGGCCAAATGAAGGCCCCCTCTCTGCGCGCCCCGCCTGTTGGCGCGATATGATGATTTTCCTCGCCACTGACATCAATTCGCTGTTTTTACTGAATATTTGGTTTTTCGGGCTGTACCCGACGATTAGCAATCAGGCTGTTACATTTCTTCTGCATATGATGGTCTCGTGCAGACAGCATTTCGACTGGCGGAATCGTGATCCATTTTCGTTTCAGATTTTTTCTGTACTCCACCCTGCCACTGCTGGCGGCCTGCACGCTCGACACCAATGCGCCGGCCGCGAACCTCGACGTTCCCGCCGGTTTTCGCACCGCCCAGGACAGCGCTGCTCCCGTCTGGCCCGACGCCACGTGGTGGAAAGGATTCCATTCGCCGCAACTGAACACGCTGGTCGAGCAGGCGATCGCCAACAATCAGGATCTTGCCGCCGCCGTCGCGCGCATCCGCCAGGCCGACGCGCAACTGCGCATCGCCGGCGCGCCACTGCTGCCCAGCCTCGATGCGACAGCCGGCGGGGGCTGGCGCCAGTCGGTCAATCCGCGCGGTGGTTCGCCCGTCGAAGCGCGGTCCTACAATGTCGGGCTGAACGTCTCGTACCAGCTCGACTTCTGGGGCAGCAACCGCGCTGCGGTCGAAGCGGCGCAGGCCGGCGCGCTGGCGTCGCGCTTCGACCAGCAGACGGTGGCGATCACCGTGGTGAGCGGCGTCACCAGCACCTGGCTGAGCGCCTGCGCCCTGCAGGACCGCCTGGATGTCGCGCGCCAGAATCTGGCAGACGCCGAACGCGTACTGGCTGCCGTGCGCGCCCGGGTATCGGTCGGCACGGCGACGGCGCTCGACCTTTCGCAGCAGGAAACGCTGGTCGCCACGCAGCGCAACGTCATCCCCGGCCTGCAATCGCAACTGGAACAGCAACTGATCGGGCTGGGCATCCTGACCGGACAGCCGCCGCAGAACATCACTCTGCGCCCGGTGTCGCTGCACAGCCTGACCATGCCCGCGGTCGCCGCCGGACTGCCCTCGGAACTGCTGCAACGCCGCCCCGACATCGCCGCCGCCGAGGCGCGGCTGGCGGCGCAGAACGCCAATATCCGCATCGCGCGCGCCGCGTTCTTCCCACAGATCGCCCTGACCGCCAGCGGCGGATGGGAAAGCACGGCGCTCAACAATCTGATCAATCCGTCGCACCTCGTCGCGTCGATCGCCGGCAGTCTGGTGCAGAGCATCTTCGACGGCGGCCAGCGCGCCGGACAGCTGGAGCTTGAACGCGGGCGTTACGACGAACTGCTGGCCAACTACCGCAACACCGTGCTGCAGGGTTTCACCGACGTCGAGAACGCACTGATCGCGCTGCGCTACGCGGTCGAACAGGAACGTCTGATCAACCAATCGGTCGCTTTAGCCAGACGTTCCGCCACCATTGCGCGCGCACAGATGGAAGCGGGCACCGTGGACATCATTACCGTACTGACCATTCAGCAGAGTCTGTTCAACAATCTGGATCAACTGGCACAGGTGCGACAAACCCGCGCACTGGCGCTGGTGAACCTCTATAAAGCGTTGGGCGGAGGCTGGCATGCACCAGATGCACAGACCACCGGCCGGCCCGCAGGATCGACACGATGAACGACATGCAGCCCATCGCCCATCACGCGGCGGAGACAACGCGCAAGACCCGCAAACGCTGGATTCACAGCCTGGTCGTGCTCACGCTTCTGGCGGGCGGCGCATATGTCGTGTGGTACGTTACCCAGCCAACCTATCAGACCGCCCCCGGCGGCAGGCGCGGTCCTGCCGGCGCACCCGTGCCGGTGCTGACCGCGCCGGTCAGCACACGCGACGTGCCGATCTATCTCGACGCACTGGGCACCGTGCAGGCCTCGGCCAGCGTGACCGTACGCACCATGATCGACGGGCCGCTGATCGAAGTGAACTTCCGCGAAGGCCAGAACGTGCAGGCCGGCGACGTGCTGGCCCGCATCGACCCGCGCCCGTATCAGGCCGCGCTCGATCAGGCGCGCGCCAAGAAAGCGCAGGACGAAGCGCAACTGGCCAATGCGCGGCTGGATCTGCAACGCTACGAACGTCTGGCGCGCACCGCTTACGCCACCGCCCAGCAGGCCGACACCCAGCGCGCCACGGTGGCACAGCTCGAAGCGCAGATCCGCCAGGACCAGGCACAGATCGACAGCGCCGAAACGCAACTGTCCTACACCACCATCACCGCGCCGATCTCGGGGCGTACCGGCATCAAGCAGGTCGATGTCGGCAACATCATCCGCGCCGGTGATACGAACGGGCTGGTGGTCATCAACACCATGAACCCGATCGATGTGATCTTCACGCTGCCGCAGCAGCAACTGGCACGGGTGCGCGCCGCGATGCACGACGGCATGCCCGAAGTGCAGGCGCTGGGCGCGGAAGCGCGCGTGCTGGATACTGGCAGATTGTCGGTGCTCGACAATCAGGTCGACCCGGCGACCGGCACGGTGCGCCTGAAGGCGACGTTCCCGAACACCGGCGACACCTTGTGGCCGGGCGGCTTCGTCAGCGTGAAGCTGCTGGTCGAAACGCGCCGCGATGCGCTGACCGTCCCGCCCGCCGCCGTGCAGCGCGGTCCGCGCGGCGCCTATGTCTACGTCGTCCAGCCCGACCAGACCGTCGTGCGGCGCATGATCGGCGTCGGGTACGAGGACTTCAACGTCTCGGTCATCGAATCCGGTCTGCAGGCCGGCGACGTGGTGGTCACCGACGGCACCTCGCGCCTGTCCGACGGTACCCGCATCACCACCGAAACCGCCACCCCCGCCGCGGCTGACCGCCCCGCCGGGCAGAACACAGGACAGCGCAACGGGCAGAACGGCAGAGCGCGCGGCGGGCAGCCATGAACGTCTCGGCCCTGTTCATCGCGCGCCCGGTGGCGACATGGCTGCTCGCCATCGCCATCCTGCTGGCCGGTGTGATGGGCTATCGCGCGCTGCCGGTCTCGGCCTTGCCGCAGGTCGACTTCCCGACCATCCAGGTGACCACGCAGTTTCCCGGCGCCAACCCCGAAACCGTCGCCGTGCTGCTGACCGCGCCGCTCGAACGCCAGTTCGGACAGATCCAGGGCCTGTCGTCGATGACGTCGGAAAGCGGCGAAGGCGTCAGCCAGATCACCCTGCAGTTCAACCTGACCCGCACCATCGATTCCGTGGCCCAGGATGTGCAGTCTGCGATCAATTCCGCCGCCGGCACATTGCCCGCCAACCTGCCCTACCCGCCCGTCTACGCCAAGGTGAACCCCGCCGATGCGCCGATCATCACGCTGGCGCTGACATCGGACACCCTGACCATCGAACGCCTCAGCGATGCCGCGGATACCCTGCTGCAGCCAAAGCTCAGCCAGATCGAAGGCGTCGGCAAGGTGACCGTGCAAGGCAACATGCGCCCCGCCGTGCGGGTGCGCATGGACCCCGCCCGCCTCGCCGCCTATGGCCTGTCGATGGAAACGGTGCGCAGCGCCGTCGCCAATGCCAACGTCAACGGCGCCAAGGGCGGGTTCGACGGCCCGCGGCTGGCGTTCTCGCTCGGCGCCAACGATCAGCTGATGACGCCCGACGACTACCGCGACCTGATCATTGCCTGGAACGACAATTCCCCGGTGCGGGTGCGCGATGTCGGCAGTGTGATCTCGAGCATCGAGAACACCCGCTCCGGCGGCTGGTACCAGGGCGCACCGGCCGTCATCATGGACATCCAGCGTCAGCCGGGGGCGAACATCGTCGCCACCGTCGACCGCCTGCGCGCCGCGCTGCCCGAGCTCGAACGCGCCTTGCCGCCGGGCATCACGCTGCATGTGGTGACGGACCGCACCCAGACCATCCGCGCCTCGGTCGAGGAGGTCCAGTTCACGCTGATCCTTTCGGTCATCCTGGTCATCGCGGTGATCTACGTCTTCCTGCGCAGCGCGCGCGCCACGCTGATCCCCGGCATCGCGCTGCCGCTGTCGCTGATCGGCACTTTCGGCGTGATGGCGCTGATGGGATACGGGCTCGACAATCTGTCGCTGATGGCGCTGACCATCGCCACCGGCTTCGTGGTCGACGACGCGATCGTGATGATCGAGAACATCGTCCGCTACATCGAAAAAGGCGAACATCCGCTGGCCGCCGCGTATAAAGGCGCCAAGCAGATCGGCTTCACCATCATCTCGCTGACTGTATCGCTGATCGCGGTGTTCATCCCGCTGCTGTTCATGTCGGGCGTGGTCGGCCGGCTGTTCAACGCGTTCGCGGTTACCCTGTCGGTGGCGGTCATCGTGTCGGCCGTCGTGTCGCTGACCCTCACCCCGATGATGTCGGGCCGTTTTCTGCGCGACCAGGAACACGAACGGCCCGGCATCGTCTCGCGCACGTTCGAAGTCTGGTTCGCGCGATTGCTGGAGCTGTACCGCGTCAGCCTCGACTGGGCGCTGGCGCGGCCGCGGCTGGTGCTGCTCAGCGCCCTGGCGTCGCTGCTCGGCACGCTGGCGCTGTATGTGGTGATCCCGAAAGGGTTCCTGCCGCAGCAGGACACCGGCGCGATCATTGCGATAACCGAAGCCGGGCAGAACGTGTCGATCCAGCGCATGTCGGAGTTGCAGACGCAAGTGGCAGAGCTGGTGCAGCGCGACCCGGCGGTGGCCGGGGTAGCCTCGTTCATCGGTGCGGGCACGATCAATGCCACGCCGAACACCGGGCGCCTGACCGTCGCCCTGAAGCCGCAGGCCGAACGCGACAACATCCAGCGGGTGATCGCCCGGCTGCAGACGCAGATCGCCGGCATCCCGGGTATCACCGCCTTCATGCAGCCGGTTCAGGACATCCAGATCGGCGCGCGGATCAGCCGTACGCAGTATCAGTACACGCTGATGGACACCGACCAGAGCCTGCTCGACATCTGGGCGCCGCGTCTGATCGCGCAGATGCAGGCCACCCCGGTTTTCACCAATGTGGCGTCCGACCAGCAGAACGACGGCTGGCGCAGCTTCATCGAGGTCGACCGCGCCACGGCGGCGCGGCTCGGTGTTTCGATGCAGGCGGTGCAGGACACGCTGAACGATTCCTTCGGGCAGCGCCAGATCTCGACCATCTTCGGGCAGGCGAACCAGTATCGCGTCATCCTCGAAGCGACGCCCGACTGGATCGCCGACCCCGGCAAGCTGGCGCTGCTGTATGTGCCGGGCGCCAACGGCACACCGGTGCCGCTGTCGGCGTTCGCCACCGTGCAGCGCACCACCGCACCGCTGGTGGTCACCCATCAGTCGCAGTTCCCCTCGGTGACCGTCAGCTTCGATCTGGCATCCGGCGCATCACTGAGCCATGCGGTGCAGGCGATAGACGAGGCAGAACAGGCCATCGGCATGCCGGTGAGCATTTCGGGCACCTATTCGGGCGATGCCGCCGAATTCCAGAAATCGGCGGCCAGCGCGCCGTGGCTGATCCTCGCCGCCATCGTGGTGATCTACATCGTGCTGGGCGTGCTGTACGAAAGCTGGGTGCACCCGATCACCATCATCTCGACCCTGCCATCGGCGGGGATCGGCGCGCTGCTGGCGCTGATGGCGTTCGGGATGGATCTGTCGCTGGTGGCGCTGGTCGGGATCGTGCTGCTGATCGGCATCGTGAAAAAGAACGCGATCATGATGATCGACTTCGCGCTCGACGCCGAACGCTCGTCGCTGACCATCACGCCCGAGGAAGCCATCCGCGAAGCCTGCCTGCAACGCTTCCGCCCGATCATGATGACGACGATGGCAGCGCTGCTGGGCGCGCTGCCGCTGCTGCTGGGCACCGGCACCGGGTCCGAGCTGCGCCAGCCGCTGGGCGTGACGATCGTCGGCGGGCTGCTGCTCAGCCAGCTACTGACGCTGTATACAACGCCGGTCATCTATCTGGCGCTGGAACGCTGGCACCCGACCAGCCGCGACAACCTGACCGAACCGGCCCCGGTATGACGCGATGAATTTCTCGACCCCCTTCATCAGACGGCCGATCGGCACATTGCTGCTGGCGCTCGGGCTGCTGCTGGCAGGGCTGGTCGCCTATCGCTTTCTGCCCGTCGCCCCGCTGCCCAGCGTCGACATCCCGACCATCGTGGTGTTCGCATCGCGCCCGGGCGCCGACCCGGAAACCATGGCGAATTCCGTCGCCGCGCCGCTCGAGCGCCGGTTGGGCGAGATTTCGGGTATCTCGGAAATCACCTCGACCAGTTCGATCGGCTCGACCACCATCGTCGTGCAGTTCGACATCAGCCGCAATGTCGACAGCGCGGCCGACGACGTGCAGGCGGCGATCAACGCTGCCTTGCCCGACCTGCCGTCGGAACTGCCGAACCGGCCGTATTTCCGCAAGGTCAACCCGGCCGATGCGCCGATCATGACCATCGCGCTGACCTCGGAAACGCTATCCAGCGCACAGATCTACGACGCGGTGGACACCATTCTGGCCCAGCGCCTGTCGCAGGTTCCGGGGGTGGCGAATGTCGGCGTCAACGGCGCCGAGAAACCGGCGATCCGCATCGCGCTGAACCCGGCAGCGCTGAACGCGGCCGGACTTTCGGCGCAGGACGTGGTGACCACGGTGCGCCGCGCCAACGTGCTGGGCCCGCTCGGCAGCTTTCAGGGGCCGCGGCGCGCCGAAAGTCTGGAACTGAACGGGCAGATCAATACGCCGGCGGAGTACGCGGCGCTGGTGCTCGGCGTCAGCAACGGCGCCGTGCTGCGCCTGTCCGATGTGGCGACAGTGCAGAGCGGCACCACCAATCGCCGCCTCGCCGCCTGGAGCGGCCGTCAGCCGGCGATCATCCTCAGCATCTCGAAAGAAGCGGGCGCCAATATCATCGAAACGGCCGACGGCGTGCGCCGCATACTGCCCTTGCTGATGTCGTGGATGCCGCCCGACATTGAACTGACGATCATATCGGACCGCACCGCCACCATCCGCGCCAGCGTCGACGACGTACAGTTCACGCTGCTCATCAGCATCGCCCTGGTGCTGCTGGTGGTGCTGCTGTTCATGCGCCGTCTCGCGCCGACGCTGGCGGCGGCGGCCACCGTGCCGCTGTCGATCACCGGTACCTTCGCCGCCATGTGGTTTCTGGGATTCTCGCTCGACAATTTTTCGCTGATGGCGATCACCATATCGGTGGGCTTCGTGGTCGACGACGCAATCGTGATGATCGAGAACATCTTCCGCCATATGGAGATGGGAAAATCTCCGTTACAGGCGTCGCTGGACGGTGCGCGGCAAATCGGCTTCACCGTCGTCTCCATCACCCTTTCGCTGGTCGCCGTGTTCATCCCGATCCTGTTCATGGGCGGCGTGCTCGGCCTGATGTTCTACGAATTCGCGGCCACGCTGACCGTTGCCATCGTCATTTCGGCCTTCGTGTCGCTGTCGCTGACACCGATGATCTGCGGCCGGTTCATGAAACCGCTGACCCATGCGCCGTCCGGCTGGTTCGGGCGCATCGACCGCGCCGTCCAGCGCTGTATCGACGCCACACAATCTTTCTATGCCGACACGCTCGACTGGGCGCTGCGGCACCGCCGCATCATGCTGCTGAGCATGCTGGGTACCGTGTTGCTGACTGGTTTTCTTTACCACCAGCTGCCCAAAAGCCTGCTGCCCACCCAGGACACCGGTCTGCTGATCGGCACCACGCAGGCATCGCCCGACATTTCGTTCCAGGCGATGAGCGCCCTGCAGCGCCAGGTCATGGACGTCCTGCTGCAAGACCCCGCAATCGCCAGCGTCGCCTCGACCATCGGCGGATCCGGCTGGGCAAGCGCGATCAACCGTGGTCAGCTGACCATCGCGCTGAAGCCCATAGCCGAACGCGGCCGTCTGTCGTCGGACGATGTCATCAACCGGCTGCGCGCGCCGCTGGCGCGGATCGGCGGGATCCAGACCTTCATGTTCGCCGCACAGGACATCCGCACCGGCGGACGCAGCGGCGGCAGCCAGTATCAGTTCGTACTGCTGTCCCAGGACCTGGCGGAACTGCGGCGCTGGACGCTGCTGTTGCAGGAAAAACTGCGCACCACCCCCGGCGTCGCCGACGTGTATTCGGACCAGGATCGCGCCGCGCCGCAGGCAGATGTCGTGATCGACCGCGAGGCCGCCGCCCGGCTCGGGGTCAGCGTCAGCGCCATCGATACCGCGCTGAACAACGCCTATTCGCAGCGGCAGATCTCGACGATCTACGCGCAGCGCAACCAGTACAAAGTCGTTCTCGAGATCGCCCCGAACCTGCAGCTCGACCCGTCACAGCTCGACCATCTGCGCGTGCCTTCGACATCGGGCGAGCAGATCCCGCTCTCGGCCGTCGCGCGCTTCGAACGCGGTACCGCGCCGCTGGCAGTGCGCCATCAGGGACAGTTTCCGGCCACCACGATCAGCTTCAACCTGCCGCCCGGCACAGCGTTGGGCGACGCGATGACCATCGTGCAGCAGGCGGCGCTGGATCTGCACATGCCGGCTTCGATCCGCACCGAATTCGCCGGCACTGCGAAGATGTTCACCGACTCGCTGTCGTCGATGCCCTGGTTGATCATGGCGGCGCTGCTGACCATCTATATCGTGCTGGGCGTGCTGTACGAAAGCTGGCTGCACCCGATCACCATCCTGTCGACACTGCCCTCGGCCGGTCTCGGCGCGTTGCTGGCGCTGCTGATCACCCATACCGACCTGTCGATCATCGCGATCATCGGCATCGTGCTGCTGATCGGCATCGTCAAGAAGAACGCGATCATGATGATCGACTTTGCACTGGAGGCCGAACGCCAGCACGGGATGACACCCGATGCGGCGATTCACGCCGCTTGTCTGGCGCGGTTCCGCCCGATCATCATGACCACGCTGGCTGCATTGCTGGGCGCCGTGCCGCTGGCGATCGCCTTCGGCACCGGGGCGGAAATGCGCCAGCCGCTGGGGATCGCGATCATCGGCGGGTTGATCGTCTCGCAGATGCTGACGCTCTACACGACACCGGTGGTCTATCTGGCGCTGGAACGGCTGGCGCAGAAAGGCAAGAAGCGGGCGGCAATTCCGCAGACCGGATAAACGTTACTGCTTCCCCAGCCGCCCCAGCAGCCGTGCATGGCTGCGCATGCCTTTGTGAAAGCACGTCACCTCGAATTTCTCGTTCGGGCTGTGCACCTGATCGTCCTCGAGCCCAAAGCCCATCAGCACGGAATCGAGGCCCAGCACTTCCTTGAACGTCGTCACCACCGGGATCGACCCGCCGCACCCGGCCAGCACCGCCGGCCGGCCGTATTCCTCGGCCAGCACCGCCATGGCCGCCTTCACCACCGGCGTGTCGGTGGACACTTCCAGCCCCGCGCCGTTACTGAATTCGCTGAAGGTCAGCTTCGCATCGACATGCACATGTTCGCGCATGAAACGCTTGAAGCCCTCGACCACCTTGTCCGGATCCTGCCCCGGCACCAGACGGAACGAAACCTTGGCATGCGCGTCCGCCGGGATCACCGTCTTCGCGCCATCGCCCATATAACCGCCCCAGATGCCGTTGATATCCGCCGTCGGGCGCGCCCACAGACGTTCGAGTGCGGTGCGGTCCTTCTCGCCCACCGGCGTGGTCAGACCGATATCGGCCAGCGCGGCGCGTTCGTCGTACCCCAGCGCCGCCCATTGGTTCGCCTTGCCGGTCGAGATGTCCTGCACGCCGTCGTAGAACCCGGGAATCCGGATACACCCGTTCGCATCGTGCAACTGCCCCAGCGCATGGGTCAGCGCGTTGATCGGGTTCAGCGCCGACCCGCCGTACATGCCCGAATGCAGATCGCGGTTGGCGGCCTTCAGATCGACCTGCATGTAGACCAGACCGCGCAGGCTGGTGGAAACCGCCGGCGTGTCGATGTCCCACATGCCGGTGTCGCTGATCACCACCACATCAGCCTTGGAAAATTCGCCCTTATGCGCAGCGACAAACGGCTTGAAGTTCGGGCTGCCGATCTCTTCCTCACCCTCGATCAGCACCGAAATCCGGCACGGCATGGTGCCGGTCTGCGCATGCCAGGCGCGAAAGGCGCCCAGCCACATCGCCACCTGCCCCTTGTCGTCCACCGCGCCGCGCGCATAGATGCGCGGACCGTGCGGCCCGTCGACGACGGTGGGTTCGAACGGCGGGTGCGTCCACAGATCCAGCGGGTCGGCGGGTTGCACATCGTAATGCCCGTAATAGAGCAGATGCGGCACATCGCCTCCCGGTCCCGGGTGATGCGCAACCACGGCCGGATGCCCCGCCGTGGCGCGCACCTCGGCCTTGAATCCCAATTCCGCCAATTGCGCTGCCGCGTATTCCGCTGCCCTGCGGCAGTCGAGCGCATGTTCGGGTTGCGCGCTGATGCTCGGGATACGCAACCAGTCCATCCAGCGCCGCTGCGCCTCGGGCAATGTTGCGTCGATATGGGCGAGAACATCCGCCGTCCGGCTCATCACTTGCCTCCCTGCAGGCCGAGTTCGCGGTTCACCAGATGCACCCAGTAGGCGGATCCCAGCGGGATGATCTCGTCGTTGAAGTTGAACAGCGGCGTGTGCACTTCGTGCATCTTACCGTCGGGGCCGGCACCGTTGCCGATGAAGACAAACGCGCCCGGACGTTCTTCGAGCATGAACGAGAAATCCTCGCCGCCCGTCACCGCGCGCGCATTGCCATCGACCGCGGCCGCACCGACCAGTTCCTGCGCGGCGGCAATCGCGGCATCGGTGTGCTCGGGCGCGTTGTTCAGCGGCACCGTCACCCAGTTCAGCACGATATCCGCCGTGCAGCCCTGCATCTGCGCGGCGAGCTTCGCCAGCTCGGTCATGCGGGTATCGAGGATCGCCTGCACATCCTTGGTGAAACAGCGCATCGTGCCGCCGACCACGACTTCCGCGGGCATCACGTTGGGCGACACCTCGTCGCCTGCCGCAATGTGCCCAACGCTGATCACCGCGGTTTCCGCCGGCGATACGTTGCGGCTGACCACGGTCTGCAGGGCGGAGAGGAAATACGTCATCGCCACGGTCGCATCCGTCGCCAGATGCGGTGTGGCCCCCCCATGCCCGCCGGTGCCGCGGAACGTCACCTTCCACATGCCGGCGCCTGCCATGAACGCACCCGGGCGGATCGCGAATTTGCCAGCCGGCAGACCCGGCGCGTTGTGCATGCCGTATACGGCATCGCAGGGAAAACGTTCGAACAGCCCATCCTTCAGCATCGCCACCGCACCGCCGCGGCCTTCCTCGGCCGGTTGGAAGATCAGGTTCACGGTGCCCGCAAAATCACGGTTTTCCGACAGATAACGCGCCGCACCCAACAGCATCGTGGTGTGCCCGTCGTGCCCGCAGGCATGCATCTTGCCGGCGTAAGTCGATGCATAGTCCACACCGGTCTGCTCGTGAATCGCCAACGCGTCCATGTCGGCGCGCAGCCCGATCGCGCGCTGGCCGGGCAGCCTGCCCTTGATCACCCCGACCACACCGGTCTGCCCGACGCCTTCGGTCACGTCGACACCCCAGGCGCGCAGTTTTTCTGCCACCAGCGCCGCCGTGCGGCTTTCCTCCAAACCCAGTTCCGGATGCGCATGGATGTCGCGGCGGATCGCGGTGAGCTCGGGGTGAAATTCTCTCAGGCGGTCGAGAACAGGGCTGTTCATCAAGGCATCCTTCCGGGACGGGTCGCACAATAGTGATCAGTCTGGCGTGCCGTTCAGAACAGACCAGCGGTCCCGAAGTTGCGCCACAGCAATGCCGCAGCAAACCCCGCAATCCCCAGCGCGGCAAGACGGTTCAACAGTTGAATTGCATACCTTGTCATGCGCGCACGTACCAGACAGAGCCCACCCGCCAGCACCGCCCACCAGGCCAGCGACCCCGCAAACACCCCCAGCGCCAGCACCACAGCGTCCGATGCGGTGGCGTCCGCCGCCAGTCCCAGCACCGGCAACAGCGCCGCGAAAGAAACGATGGTCGCCGGGTTGGCCAAAGTCAGCACGAAAGTGCCCGCCGCCGTCGCCCCCAGATTGCGCACATCGACGGGGGCGGCCGCATCGGGCGGCACCGCGCTCCAGGCCAACCAGGCCAGCCAGAGCAGCATCGCCGCGCCGATCACCGCGAACACCGGATGTTCCACCCACGCCCCGGCCACGGCGGCCAGCCCCAGACCGGCCGCCAGCGCATACAGCGCATCGGCCAGCGCCGTGCCGACGCCACCGGAAAAACCGGCCCAGAAGCCGGCTTCCAGCGTGCGGCGGATGCACAGCAGCCCGATCGCCCCGACCGGCGCCGCCACCGCCAGTCCCAGCGCCGCCCCATTCCAGAAAAGATCCATTGCTGTATTCTGAGGGCAGAAACGATCCGACGGAAAGACCCGACCATGTCCGATCATCCCAAGACCCTGCTGCTGACCGGCGCCAGCCGCGGTATCGGCCATGCTACCGTGAAACGGTTTTTCGACGCTGGCTGGCGCGTGATCACCATTTCGCGGCAGGCGTTTTCCGACAAATGCCCGTGGGGCGCCGGACGGATGGACCACGTGCAGCTCGACCTGGCAGACCCCGCGGCACTGCAGACCGGCATCGCCACGCTGACCGAACTGCTGCAACCCGCCGGGCGGCTGGACGCGCTGATCAACAACGCCGCCATTTCACCGAAACTGGCGGGCGGCGCGCGCATGGGCGTGCTGAGCACCGATTACGCAACCTGGCTGGGGGTGTTCAACGTCAACCTGTTCTCGACCGCGTTGCTGGCGCGCGGGTTGTTCGCGCAGCTACGCGCCGCGCAGGGTTGCGTGATCAACGTCACCTCGATCGCCGGCGGGCGCGTACATCCGTTCGCGGGCCCCGCCTATGCGACATCGAAAGCCGCGCTGGCCGCGCTGACGCGCGAAATGGCGCACGAATTCGCCCCCCACAACGTGCGCGTCAACGCGATCGCGCCGGGCGAGATCGACACCGCGATCCTCTCGCCCGGCACGGCGGATATCGTGGAACATGAAATCCCGATGAAGCGTTTGGGCACGCCCGAGGAAGTCGCCGAGACGATCTTCTTCCTGTGCAGCAGCGGCGCGTCGTACATCACCGGCGCCGAGGTACACATCAACGGCGGCCAGCACGTATAGCCGACCGCCGGCAGACAGTGACTCGCTTTCTCTTGTCTTGTTTCAGTCGAACCGCTGACCGGGGAAGTATTCTGCAACTGTCGGCCGCAACAACGCCCCCAGATCACGCAGCGGAACGGAAGCCACCTTGCCCAGGCAGACGCCAACGACATGAGGAACACCGGAGACTGCAAAAGCCAGCTTTCCATCCTCGTCGAAATACAACCCCAGATATTGACCCAACATTTCGGGACAAATTCCGCCATCCTCCCCGGGTAACGTTTCCATCTTCTGCACCAGTGCCGCGATATAGGCCGCAAACGGCGGGGTCAGTGCGCGGCGGCCATCTTCATCCGGCGGCTCATCCGCATTCAGGATCCGGTTAAAATCGAATTCGCCGCCGCGCCGCAGGTCCAGCGTCAACGGATCGAAGTGATTGTTCGGATGCGCGCCGCCGCAACCGCTGCTGCCGGCTTGTACTAGGCTCATCAATGTGGGTGACAGATAGGTGACCTGGATGTTCTCGTCATCGAGGTTGGCCAGCGTTCCCGCCTCCGGCCCGGTGCTGGTATAGGCGGTAGCGCTGCAAGCCAACGCATCATTGTTCATCCGCCAGTGGCGTTGTTCCAGCTCCGCATTGGTACGCGCCAGCACTGCCGCATCCGGATGGCGCGTCAGCCGCGGATACGCAAAGCGCGTGCGCGGATCGGTCACCATGCGATAGGCAACGGCCCCGAAGGCCACCTCACCCCCCTCGGTCAGACGTGCCTCGTGCATGCGCAGATAGTTGTACGGAACACGCGCCATCGTTATGGCGCCTTCGTCCATAGCGTCGCCCAGCCAATCCCACGCTTCTTCCATCGGAGTTTCGGTCGTGTAGACCGCCACCCGCCGCAGATCGAACGTGATGCCGCGATTGTTCCGCGCATCACGCCAGGTGCCCGCATAACGATCGCCGCTGATCCGACCGGACCACACGCCTGCGGGCTTTCCGGTGCGCGGATTCTCGAAGATCGGGCCGCTCTCACTCAAATTTTCTTGGGACTCTCTGTCGTACAACGCCAGCGCCTCGGCCAATGCCTGCGCCGTGCCGCGCAGCGGAATGTTCACGCCGATCCGCTGATAAAAATAGCGCCCGTCGAACCGGTCGCCATTGCGTTCCAGTTCCAGCACCACGTCCTGCGTGCCCAGGCGGCCGCGATACACCGTGCGTTCACCGGCATGGGCAGTCACCCATGAAAAAGCGGCAGCCCACACAAAAATAACCACTATCCGCATCTTCGCTCCTGATCGTCGCGTTCCGGAATCCACCAATCTCTCCAAGCGCCTACTGCCGCAGATCCGGGAAATAGACCCCCGCCTCAGACTGCAGCAACGGCCCCAGGTCATGCAGAGGAATGGCGAGCGTTGCATTGCAGCTCCGCCCTTGCTCGGACGCATCGATGTTACCGACATTCAGTACCAGCCGCGCCGACTGCGAACCATCCGCCGCAGCCAGAGACAGACGCGGTAATGTCATGTCCTCTACCCGGCAGGTGCCGCCGCTCTCCGCACGCTGTATGAACGCACGATATGCGGGAACGGCCTGAAGAAATGCAGCGAATGCGTCGGTGAACGGCCTGAGTTGTGCATCGCCGTCGTAGATCCGCGCCAGGCGGTTGAAATCGAATGCATCACCACGGCGCAGATCCCACGTGAACGGACCGATCTGCAACACCTGCAGGTCGGCCAGACGTCCGCTCTCGGGCAGGTTCGCACTCAACAGGTCCCGCGACAGATATTCCACGCTGACGGCAGGTTCGGGCGGCAGACAAGGTTTTACGCCTCCCTGCGCAGCGGACATGAAATATCGTCGCGCCGAAACGCATTCCAGTGCGGCTAATGCAATCTCGACATGTTCGGATTCCAACGCCGCATTGGTGCGCATCAACACCAGCGGATCGGGATGGCGGGTCAGACGCGGATAGACGATCGCGGTACGCGGCTCGGCCACCATGCGGTAGGCGACAATACCCGTACTCGCATCGGCCGGCCGGCCCTGCACATCGAAGAAATGCTCGTCGCCACGGTCGAGCATCGCCGTCTGCAGCAGCGGCGCATAATAAAGATTGCGGCCCGAAGGCGCATCGGGCCGGCGCTCGTCAGCATCGCCGCGTGGCCCGGACGTGCCGACCTTGCGCAGATCGAACGGTGTCTCGCGGCCATCGTGCGTGTCACGCCGAATGCCGGTCAGATGGTCTCCACCCGGTTCCTCCTCCCAGATCCAAACGATGGCCGGACGCCCGCCCTGCGGCCCTGCGGTCTGCCACCCGATATAAACGGGCCACACGGTTGCATCCCAGGTGCGTTGGTCGGTGTTGGGGATTGCCTCCCTATCGTCCATCAGCGGAATCTCGACCCCGTCGCCGACCCGGTAGTAACGGCCATAGGTCTTGCCGTTGATCGTGCCCAGATACATCGCGACGGGCTCGTTCCCCAGCGTGCCGTGATAGATCGTCAGGTCGCCATCCCACGACCAGTTCTGCCCCGGCCCCGCCCAGGCGCCGGGCTGACGCGCCGCCGCCGTGGTGTGCAGGCGCGTGGACGGATCGGGGAACTGTGCGGCGGATACATCCGTGGCGCAGAACGGCATCAAAAGCAGAAGAATAAAAATCCGCATGTAAACTCCCGCCTGGATACGACCGCCGCCAAGCACTGTTTCAACGCCGCGATCGGGCAAATATTCCGTCACTGCCGGCCGCTGACCCCGTCCCGATCCTCGCTGTAAAAACCAGAAACCAGACTGAAATTTTCACGACCACACACCTTAAAACATGAACGTATATTAATCATAAACAGAAAGGGGGCCAGAGGCCCCCTATCACGCAGTCACAGAATTTTCCGCCGTCAGATGTAATGTTCGTCCAGCGGCTTGAAGCCGTTGAAGTTCTGGCTGGCATAGCTGGTCACATAAGCACCCGCCGTCATCAGCTGCACACGGTCGCCGCAATCCAGCGCCATCGGCAGGCGGTAGTTCGACTTTTCGTACAGCGTGTCGGTCGAATCACAGGTCGGGCCCGCGATGGTCACCGGCCCATCGTCGGCCCCATCGTGCGGGGTGCGGAACTCGTATTTGATCGCCTCGCCTTCGGTTTCCGCCAGACCGCCGAAGCGGCCGATGTCCAGATACACCCAGCGCACCGGATCGTTGGCGCCCTTGCGCGACACCAGCACTACTTCGCTGTCCACCACGCCCGCATCGCCGACGATGAAGCGGCCCGGCTCGACGATCACCTCGGGGATCGCGTTGCCGAACGCGCGGGTCAGCGCGCCCATGATCGCCGTGCCGAAATCGTCGATATGCGGCACCTCGGCGCGATAGCGCTTCGGGTAACCGCCCCCCAGATTGACCATGCGCACGTTGACGCCGGCCTCGGTCAGGTCGGTGAACACCATCGCCGCACGCGCGATGGCGATTTCATACGCCGCCGTATTCGTCTGCTGGCTGCCGACATGGAACGACAGGCCGTACGGGTCCAGCCCCAGTTCCCTGGCGCGGATCATCAGGTCGCGCGCCATTTCCGGCTCGCAGCCGAACTTGCGCGACAGCGGCCATTCGGCACCCTTGTTCTCGACCAGGATACGGCAATACACGCGCGCGCCGGGGGCCGAACGCGCCAGCTTTTCCAGTTCGGGTTCGGAATCGAACGCGAACATCGTCACGCCCGCCGCGAACGCCTTCTGGATCGCCGATTCTTTTTTGATCGTGTTGCCGTACGAGATCGCTTCCGGGCGCGCGCCGACGGCCAGGCAGGCTTCGACCTCTTCCCACGACGCCGCGTCGAAGAACGAGCCCAGCTTCGTCAGCCGCTCCAGCACCGGCCGGCCGGGATTGCATTTCACGGCGTAATAGATCCGCGCCAGCGGCAGCGCCCGCTGCAGGCTGTGGAAATTTTCCTCGACGCGGTCGACGTCCATCACCAGGCATGGCGTGGCCGGACGCATGTCGGACAAAAAGCGGGCGATCTTCGGGGTCATCGCACCCTGCCTTCCCTGTGTGAGCGGCCCACCTGTTCAGGCGGTGGGCGAAGTTGACGAAACGGTCGAACGAACCAGCGAACTCAGTACTTCAGCGATTGCCAGAACGCTTGACGTCGTTGCGTAACCACCAGGGGCCAGAGGCACGTGCGTTGCTGCGTGGAGCGCCACTTAGGGCCAGACGGACGGCTTCGCAAGAGGAAATTTCCACCCGGCGCCAAAAACGGCGGCGCTCCGCGGGAAGAAAGCCCCGGCGACGCACCGTCCATGGCGCAGCATCCGGAAAAAATGTAACCAAATCATCAGAGCGGACGAAAGAATCCCTTCCGCGGCCATTTTCTGTTATCTGCTTCCGGAATGTCACCCCCACTCCAGAAGACTGCCCCGACCAGCCGAATCGCCCGGCGCGCCACCTGGGCCGCGGTGTTGCGCCAGGTCGGACAGGCGGCGATCTCGGACCGGATCTCGCTGGTCGCGGCGGGGTGTGCATTCTATGCGATGCTGGCGCTGTTCCCGGCCATTTCCATGCTGGTGCTGATCGCCGGGCTGGCTTTCGACCCCGCGCACATCGAACCGCAGATCGAGGTACTGCGCGGCCTGCTGCCCGAGGAATCCTTCGCGCTGATCTCGGCCCGGCTGCATACGCTGGTGGCGGCGCGCGGCAAGCTGCAACTGGGGATCGTGATCTCGGGCGCGATCACGCTGTGGAGCGCGATGTCCGGCATGAAGGCGCTGATCGCCGCGCTGAACCTTGCCTACCACGAGACCGAGGCGCGCGGTTTCTTCACGTTCCAGCTGCTGTCCCTGCTGTTCACGCTGGGCAGTATCGTGGCGGCGCTGCTCGGCCTGTCGGCGCTGGTCGCGCTGCCGGCCGCGCTGGCACTGCTCGGCGTGCCCGAGAGCGACTCGGCGCTGATCCGCATGGCGACGATCGCCGCATTGCTGTGTCTGGTCATGCTGGCGCTGGGGGTGCTGTACCGTATCGCCCCGTCGCGCCGGCTGAAACGCTGGCACTGGGTCACCCCGGGCACCGTGCTCGCCGCGCTGCTCTGGGGGGCGGCGTCGTGGGCGTTCTCGCTCTACGTCAGCAAGCTCGGCACGTACGACGTTACCTATGGACCGCTGGGCGCGGTGATCGGGCTGCTGATGTGGTTCTGGGTCAGCGCCTTTGTGATCCTGCTCGGCGCCGAAGTGAACGCCGCACTGGAGCGCCAGCTCGACAGTGATGGGCAGCCCAATGAACCGGAGTGAGAAAACGGCATCACGCCCGGCCGCCGAGAAACTGATCGGCAGCTTCATCGCGCAAGCCAATCCGCACAAGGCGCAGCACCTGATGCGGTTCTTCAAGACCGGGCCGGGCGAATACGGCCACGGCGACCGGTTCCTCGGCCTCGTCGTTCCCGCCACCCGCGCGCTGATCAGACCGTACCGGGGCCGCCTCGCCCTGCCCGATTACGATGCGCTGCTGCAATCGCCATGGCACGAAATCCGCCTCGGTGCGTTGCTGCTGCTGGCCGATCAGGCGAAGCGTCTGTGCCGACAGGGCGACCTGCCCGGCCTGCGCGAACTCGCCGCCTTCTACGACCGCCGACTGGAACGCGCCAACAACTGGGATCTGGTCGACATGTCGGTGCGCGACATCATGGCCGCGTACTGGACCTGTGCAAACGCCACGGCGGCCGAACGGCGGCTTCTTCTCGCGACCTGGGCCGACAGCGGCAATTTGTGGCGGGAACGCGCCGCCATGGTCGCCACCCATGCCGCGCAGCGCCTCGGCAGTCTTGCGGAAACCTTCTGGCTGGCTGAACGCTTCATCGGCCATCCGCACGACCTGATGCACAAGGCGAGCGGCTGGATGCTGCGCGAAGCGGGCAAGCAGGACCGCGCTGCCCTGCGCGGCTTTCTCGCAGTCTTTCACCAGCGCCTGCCCAGAACGGCGCTGCGCTATGCGATCGAACACCTGGACGCGGACGAACGCAGAAAGTGGATGGCCAGATAGACCACCCCCTGCGTTCCCCACGCGTCAGGACGCGATCAGCCCCGCGGCGAGCGGGCTGGATGGATCGGCCTCGACCCGCCTGGGCATCCGCCCGGCCAGAAACGCGTGCCGCCCCGCTTCCACCGCCGCCTTCATCGCGCGCGCCATCCGTACCGGATCGCGCGCATGGGCGATCGCCGAATTCAGCAGCACCGCATCGCAGCCCAGTTCCATGGCGATCACCGCATCCGAGGCGGTGCCGATCCCTGCATCGACCAGCACCGGCACCTTCGCTTGTTGGATGATCATCCGCGTCATCGCCGGATTGCAGATGCCCAGCCCCGAGCCGATCGGCGCGGCCAGCGGCATCACCGCCACGCAGCCCATCTCCTCCAGCCGCTTCGCAGCGATCGGGTCGTCGGCGCAGTAGACCATCACCTCGAACCCGTCCTTGATCAGCGCCGCGGCTGCCTCGAAGGTCGCCTGCATGTCCGGATACAGGGTCGGCGGCGGGCCGAGCACCTCGAGCTTGACCAGATTCCACCCGCCTGCCTCGCGCGCCAGACGCAGGGTGCGCACGGCATCCTCGGCCGTGTGGCAACCAGCCGTGTTGGGCAGATAGGTGTATGTCTTCGGGTCGACGAAATCCTGCAGCATCGGCGCCTTGGGGTCCGACAGGTTCACCCGGCGCACCGCCACGGTGACGATCTCGGCCCCCGAAGCCGCGATCGCCGCCGCGGTTTCTTCCAGCGACTTGTAGCGCCCGGTCCCCACGATCAGCCGCGATGAAAACGCCCGTCCCGCGACCTGCCAGGTATCCTGTTCCACAGCCGTCATTCAGCCCCCTCCGATGAAATGCACGATCTCGAGCGAATCCCCACAGACCAGAACCGTCTCGGGATAGGCCGACCGCGGCACGATCGCCTTGTTCCGCTCCACCGCCACCTTGCGCGTGTCCAGTCCCAGTTCGGCCAGCAGGCCGGCCACGCTGAGCGGCGCGGGAAACGTCCTGTCCTCGCCGTTCAGGCGCAGGGATATCCGGTTTTCGGTTGAGGCCATGCACCCACTATGGCGGGCCGCTCCGCTTCTGATCAAGCCGCGGAAAACGCAGCCCTGTTACCATTTGATAGCGAAACGAACAGGCGTTACAGGTGTGGCAAAAGGCACCCAGAGCGCTGGAAATGCCACCTGCCGGTTGCCGCTGCGCGTTTGCAAGCAGACCCGTTCGTGCTACGCCGCAGGGCATGGACCGACCACTGATCGCCGTTCTGAACGGGCCGAACCTGAACATGCTGGGGCTTCGGGAACCCGGCATTTACGGCCGTACCACACTGGACGATATCGAACAGTTGTGCGCCGACATGGCCGACGAGCTTGGCCTGGCGATCGATTTCCGCCAGACCAACGCCGAAGGCGAACTGATCACCTGGGTCCAGGAATGCAGGGATAGAGTTGCCGGTGTCGTCATCAACCCAGCCGGGTATACGCATACCTCGGTTGCGCTGATGGATGCGCTGCTGGCGGTTGATCTGCCCGTAATTGAGGTTCATATCTCGAACATCCATCGCCGCGAGGAATTCCGGCGTAAAAGTTTCGTCAGCCGCGCCGCTGCCGGGGTGATCTGCGGACTTGGCCCTTCGGGCTATGCTCTGGCCCTGCGCGCCATGGCTGGTATCCTTTCCAACGGAGACGCGTACGTAAAATGAGCGGCCCAACTTTCGACCCTGTTGCCGTACGGGCGCTGGCCCAGATTCTGGCAGACACAGGCCTGACCGAGATCGAAATCGAGCAGAAGGACGCCAAGATCCGCGTCGTTCGCGCGCTGGCGCCCGTTCAGGTTACGGCGGCGGCCCCGGTCGCCGCCGCGTTGCCTGCTGCCACCGCCGCGGCGCCGGCAACCCCGGCTGCTCCCACGGCCACCATGGAAACGCCGAGCGCCCCGGCGGCCGGCGCGGTCACCAGCCCGATGGTCGGTGTTGCGTATCTGACATCGGAACCCGGCGCGCCGCCGTTCGTGACGCTGGGTGCGAAAGTGACCCAGGGCCAGACCGTGCTGCTGATCGAAGCGATGAAGACCTTCAACCAGATCAAGGCGCCGCGCGCCGGCACCGTCACCCGCATCCTGGTCGAATCCGGATCGCCGGTGGAATTCGGCGAACCTCTGATGGTGATCGAGTAAGGCGCCGTGGCACTGCTGAACAAGGTTCTGATTGCCAATCGCGGCGAAATCGCACTGCGCATCCAGCGTGCGTGCCGCGAACTGGGCATCCCGACCGTCGCGGTGCACTCCACCGCCGACGCCGATGCCATGCATGTGCGTCTGGCCGACGAAAGCGTCTGTATCGGCCCGCCGTCTCCGCGTGACAGCTATCTGAACATGGCGGCGATCATCTCGGCTGCCACGGTGACCGGCGCGGACGCCGTTCACCCGGGTTACGGATTCCTGTCGGAAAACGCCAATTTTGCCGACAAGCTGGAAGCACACGGCCTGATCTTCATCGGTCCGACCGCCAAGCATATCCGCATGATGGGCGACAAGATCGCCGCCAAAGAGGCGATGGACTCGCTCGGCGTGCCGCTGGTCCCCGGCTCGGACGGTGTGGTGGCCGATGTGGAAACCGCGCTGAAGGTCGGCAAGAAGGTCGGCTATCCGGTGCTGGTCAAGGCAGCGGCCGGCGGCGGCGGACGCGGCATGAAGGTGGCGCATAGCGCCGCCGAGATGGAAGAAGCCTTCAACGTCGCCCGCGCCGAAGCCAAGGCCGCGTTCGGCAACGATGCGGTGTATATCGAGAAATATCTCGACCGTCCGCGCCACATCGAAATGCAGGTGATGGCGGACACCCACGGCAACGTCGTGCATCTGGGCGAACGCGACTGTTCGCTGCAGCGCCGCCACCAGAAGCTGGTGGAAGAAGCCGGTTCGCCCGTGCTGACCCAAAAGGCGCGCAATGAACTGGGCGGGATCGTCACCAACGCGCTGCAAAAACTCGGCTATCGCAACGCCGGCACGCTGGAGTTCCTGTGGCAGGACGACCAGTTCTGCTTCATCGAAATGAACACCCGCCTGCAGGTCGAACATCCGGTCACCGAAGCGGTGACCGGCGTCGATCTGGTCAAGGAGCAGATCCGCGTCGCGGCCGGCGATCATCTGGGATACACGCAAAAGGACATCCCCTTCTTCGGGCATGCCATCGAAGCGCGCATCACGGCGGAAGACCCGGAAACCTTCACCCCCTCGCCGGGCCGTATTACGGCGTTCCATGCCCCCGGGGGGCTTGGGGTGCGCGTCGATTCCGGCCTGTATGCCGGCTATACGGTGCCGCCGTTCTACGACAGCCTGGTCGCCAAGCTGATCGTGCATGGCGCGACACGCCGCGAGGCGATCGCCCGCATGTCGCGCGCTCTGGACGAATTCGTCATCGAAGGCATCAAGACGACGCTGCCGCTGCATCGCAGGATCATGCAGAACCCGGAATTCCAGTCGGGAGACTACACCATCCACTGGCTGGAACGCTTCGTCGCCGAACAGCAGGATCTTTCCTGATCCCGAAAACCGCCGGCATCGTCCGGCGGTTTTTTATTCCACCGGTCCGTTCAGCGCCACAATACCCGCACGTCGATCTGTTCCAGCGTCGGGCATCCGGTCAGCGTCATCGCGATCTCGAGCTCGGTGCGCAGGATGTTGATCACATGCGCGACCCCGGCCGCACCACCGACGCTCAGCCCATAGATATAAGGCCGGCCGATCAGCACCGCGCTGGCCCCCAGCGCCAGCGCCTTCAGGATGTCCGTGCCGCGGCGGATACCGCCATCCACCAGCACCGGCACCCGCCCGGCCACCCGCTCGACGATCCGCGGCAGAATGTCGATGGTCGCCGGCATGGTATCCAACGTCCGTCCGCCATGGTTGGAAACGATGATGCCGCTGGCACCGGCCTCTATCGCATGCTCGGCATCGTCGGGCGCGGTGATTCCTTTCAGGATCAGCGGCAGTCTGGTGCAACGGCGCAGCCAGGCGATGTCGTCCCATACCGGTGCGCCACGCAGCAGCCCCTGAAACACCGGACTTTGCGCCGGGCTGATCTGCGGCCTCGGCAACCTCTGCAGGCCGCGCAGATTGGCGGCCTCGATCCCCGCCGGCGGATGAAAATTCACCCGCTGCTCGGCATTGCGCACGCCGCTGACCGGCGCATCGACGGTCAGCACCAGACCGCGATACCCGGCGGCTTCGGCGCGCTGTGCCAAAGCACAGGTAAAATCGCGATCGTGCTGGATGTACATCTGAAAGAACAGCGGGCACTGCGCATCCTGTGCGATGTCTTCGAGCGTGGTGCCGGATTCCATACTGACGACCATCGCCGTGTTGATCGCCGATGCGCCGAGCACCGTTGCGCGTTCGCCATCGGGATGAACCAGCCCGTGCAGCGCCACCGGCGCCAGCAGAATTGGATAGTCCATCGGAATGCCGAACAGGTTCAGGGCGGTTTTCGCCCCCTGCATGTCGACCAGCACCCGCCCTTGCAGACGCAGGCGGGCAAAGGCGGCAACATTTTCGGCGATCGTCCGTTCGTCGGCGCTGCCCCCCGATATGTACGCCCAGACGGAACCGCTCATGCGCACGCGGGCGTGCTGCTTATAGTCGATTACGGAAACCGTTCCCGCCGGAATCTGAAATGCGCCCGACACGTCATCAATTTCCCTTTTTAAAATTCCGCCCAGTCATCGAATTTTGCCGTTCAACAGGCAACTGACAATCCATTCATAATCTGATCGAAAAGCGGTCGATGAGCCCGCCTGCCAGCAGGTCCACGCCAATGCACAAAAGCAGAAACGCCGATAGCCGCAACGCGATGTTGCTACCGTTCGGGCCGATAAACCGGATGCCACGCTCGGCATTCCTGTAGGCAAGCCAAATCGCCACGGCGATCGCGCAGGCCGCCAGCGTGGCGCCGATGAAAAACAGATACCCGGCTTCATAGCCATGTCCACGCGCGGTCCCCAGTGCGATGGCGACCGAGATCGTCCCCGGCCCTGTGGTGACCGGCATGGTCAGCGGAAAGAACGTCGGGTCGTTCGCCCCGCCCTGTGCGGCAGCTTCCGCGGCATTCACGCGCGGCGCGTTCAGCAGCGTCCAGCCGGTGGCGGTCACCACAAGCCCCCCTCCGATTCGCAGCGCGCCGAGCGAGATACCGAAGAACTGCAGGACATACGCCCCGACATACAGCGACGCCATCAGCGTGATAAAACTGTAGATGGCGATCTGGCGCGCCATTCGCGCCCGCTCTTCCGGCAGGCGATGCGCGGTCATGTTGTAGAAAACCAGCGCCCCGGCGAACGGGTTGACCAGCGAAATCAACGCCGGAAACAGCAAGGTGAATGTCGTGATGATCTGTGCAGACATCAGCCCTCCGCCGCGGCGCGATGTGTCGCGCTCACCGCTAACACCAGCATAAAGTGATGCTTTTCCGCCAGCCCTTATGCCAAGATAGATTTCATGTCGCGCCGCATTCCAGACATATCTCCGGAACTGATCCTCAAAGCCTATTCCAACGGCCTGTTCCCGATGGCAGAAACGCGCCTCGGCGACAAAATCTACTGGCTCGATCCGGAAATGCGCGGGATTCTGCCGCTGGATGGCTTCCATCTGCCGCGACGGCTGCGGCGCACCGTGCTGAGCAATGTCTTTCACGTTACAGTGGATACTGCATTCAGCAAAGTGGTATCCAGCTGCGCGGAAAGCCGCCCCGGGCGCGAAGACACCTGGATCAATCCGCAGATAGAGCGCATTTTCGCAACACTTCACCAGATGGGTTATGCCCATTCGGTCGAATGCTGGCAGCAGGACAGACTGGTGGGGGGCTTGTACGGCGTGGCGATCGGCGGCGCCTTCTTCGGCGAAAGCATGTTCTCGCAACAGACCGATGCCTCGAAAGTCGCGCTCGTCCACCTGATGATGCGCCTGCGTATCGGCGGATACCATCTGCTGGACACACAGTTCGTCACCTCGCATCTGGCGCAATTCGGCGCGCTGGAGATTCCACGCGAGCAATACAAGCACGTGCTGCGCGATGCCATCCGGATCAACGCGGTCTGGCATACCGACCTGCAGGACGATACCGTGCAGGCCGAAATTCAGCGGCTCGGCCTCAACCCGCAACAAGGAGCCGATTCTTGAAGCAGAATTTCACCATCGCCTGTTTGCTGTTTTTCACCGCCTTTGCGCCGGCCCTGGCGCAGAGGCCGCCGCACATCACGCCGACCCGCGACGTGCGGGTGGTCTACCGTTTCAACGGCAACACCCTGCCGATCGTCTACAACCACCGTGCCAGCACCCAGCAGTCCCGGGTCGAACTGCCATTGCTGGGCTGGGGGATCTACGACCACCGGACCGCACGGCTAACCCGGGTTTCCAACCTGCAACGCACGGTCCGCGAGGAAACGCTGAACCCGGCGATGCGCGCCAAGATCCGGCCGCAGAACATGCGCTTTCAGCGCGAGGGGCAACGCAACATCGCCGGACACGCCTGCACCGACTGGCACGTCCAGGCCAACGGCAACGAAGACGCCAGCGTCTGTCTGACAGAGGACGGTGTGCTGCTGAACGGCGCACTCAGCATGCCGGATGGTCGCTATTATACGGTCGAAGCGGTATCGGTGTCCTATACGCGTCAGGCCGCATCGCTGTTCACGGTGCCGGCCGACTACCGCGTCACGTCGCGGCGCTAGAGCATTTCCCGTTTACTCTGGTTCACGGGAAATGCTCTCGGTCTTTGTCTGCCGAGCATCTTCACGTGACCGGGTGATCCCACCCGATCACGATCTGCTCTAGAGCAAGCCGCGCCCCGGATCAGCGACACCCCAGAACGCGCACATCGTACAGCGGGTGTTCGACCATCGACGCCGACGGCGCGGAGGCGAACATCCACCCCTTGAACACCGGCTGGGCGCCACCACCGCGCGTGTCGACGATCTCGAGCCACGCCGCGGAATCGGGGGTCTGCCCTTCGCCGCGCATCCGGCACGCGCGCATGGTGATCGACAGCGTTCCGTACTGCTGCGGCTGCCCCAGAGTCACCGTGATGTTGCTCGGCCGGGCATTGACCTTGTCCAACGTCTGCAGTTCAACGCGGTCGCGGCTCTGCCAGGTGTCCAGCGCCGGTTCGCTGCTGGGGGGGGCCAGCACGCGGCTGCTTCCTTCGGGCAAACTTTCTTCTTCCTGCGGCTGCGCATACGCGCCGCCGATCAGCAGTAGCGACAGTATTCCGGCAAACATTATACGCGACATCGTCTCTTCCGTTCAGTCCGCTCGCCCGCGCTTCGGGCTGGTCAGCGCATCCACCATCGTTCGCAGAATCTGCCGCATGGCGGCTTCATCCACACCCATCAGGATTGCATCGTCGAACATGTCCTGCATGACCTGCGCCAGCTCGGCATGATTGTCCGCCAGCACCTTCAGTTTCTCGCGGCACGACACCGGCGCGCCATCCGGCTGCGGCCAGACGGGAGGCAGCTGCGTCACTGCTGCGTGCCGCCACCCGGAGCCGGCATCATCACACGCCCGATCAGATCGTTGAGGTTGACCGGCGGATACGTGTCGCTGATCACCGCGCCGCTGGTCAGCAACGGAACGCTGTCGTCCTGCCCGGGCTCGAGCGCGACGTAGTTCGCCCCCATCAGCCCTTCCGACAGGATCCGCGCGACCGTACCCCTGCGCAGTTGCAGCCAGTTGTCCACCCGCACATCGACCAGCGCCTGATAGGTCTGCGGGTCGATGGAAATATTGGCGACCCGCCCGACATCGACGCCGGCGACCTTGACCATCGCCCCCAGCGGCAGCCCGTCAACCCGGTCGAAGCGCAGGGTCAACGCCAGACCACCGGTCGCCGAACGGCCGGAATGCACCACGGCATACACCAGAAAGCCCGCAGCCACACACAGAATGACCGCACCGATCAGAATCTCCAGGACAGAACGTTGGCGCATCGCTCAGGCGCCCGGCGTCCAGGCTTCGTAGTCGCCCGTCGCCCGGGCGCGCTGGCCGCCCGCCACCGGATGGCCCGGCGGGAAATAGCCGGTCCCGGTCCCGGTCAGATTCACCTCATGCGGCTTCTGCCAGACATGGCGCGCGGACTGCGGCAGCGGCGCATCCACCGTGTAATGCAGCCACCCGTGCCATTCCGCCGGAACCGAGGTGGGGTCCGCCGCGCGCTTGTACGAGACGAACCGGCGCTTGCGCCCGCGGCGGGCGCGACGTTCCTCGTAATACCAGTTGCCGGCCGGATCGGCGCCGACTTTGCGGGCGTAAAGCGGGGCGAGAAGACGAGTGATGAGTTTCATGCTGGAATTCTGGCTGTGTCCAAGTCCGAAAACGGCCCCGACCATGCCACGCCAGCGCCGCCGCGTCCATGGCCTGCACATCCGAACGCGGGCGGGCAGGGTCGGCGATATCCACAGGATATTGTGTCCTGCGCCCGAAAATACCCCAACTTGTCTTTTCCCTGGCCTGAGCCCGGCGTAGACTGTCGTTATGAGGAAGATCCGAACGACGAAAAAAACGCCGAGTGTCAAGGCTTGGCACGGTGTGCGCCTGCGGGTTGCCGAGGCAGCGGCCGACCCCGATTCCCCCGTCCGTTCCGTCGTCATCCCGGCCGACTGGAACGATGCGGCAGCGAATGCCCTCGCCGCCATGTTCCCGGCCGGCGAGCCGATCAGCCTGCCCGAAGCTGCCGATGCCTGGATCAGCCCGGCATCCGAACGCGCCCGCCGGGCAGGACAGTCCGAGACTCTGGCGCACGACCTGCACATTCTGCTGATCACCCGGCGCGGCACGGCGGGCACCGCTCTGTGGACGGGCGATGCGGCCGGAACCGCGCCGCGTTTCGTGCTCAATTTGCCGGCATTCTTCGACGCCGAGACCGGATTCGATCTGGCCGGCCTGCGCGCCGCCATCCGCACCGCCACGCTGGCGCTGACCTTCGCCGTGCCGGAAGCCATGCGCATCGCCATCGGCTTTGCCGACCTCGACGGACTGCTGGCCGCGTTCGGAATCGATTACGACAGTGACGAAGCGCGCGCCACCGGCGCCACGCTGGCCGCCCTGCTGCGCGGCGAGACCGACGCGCTGTCGGCGGAACTGGCCGAACATTTCGGCGCGCGCGGCACGATGCTGCCCGACTGGCCCGCCCTGCCGCCCGGCTGCCCGATCCCCGAACTGACCGATGCGGCACAGGCCGCACTGGCCCTGGCCGGCGCCGCCACGTCGCTGCGCCACACCGGCACCACCGCGATCTGCATACCGGATGCGACGGACGCCATGCTCGGGGTAGAAACCGGCGGCATTGCACCGGCGTTCTCCCCCGTCACCCTGCACAGCGACCCGGACCTCACCCAGGCTGCTTCGCTGCGGCTGATCGCCGAAGGGTTGTCGGACCGCAAGGCGCTGGCCCGCACGCTGGCCGGCGACACGCTGTTTCCCCCCGCCGCCACGCGCGCCTATCAGGCGATGCACGACGCCGTCGGCGGCTTTATCCACGCGATGCCCGCCCGCCCCGTCGCCGCCCCGCCGCCCGCCCCGCGGCGCGACGAATCGCGGTTCGAGGCACTGCCCGACCGGCATGCCGGGTATACGCAAAAGACCATGGTCGGCCGCCAGCCGCTGTTTCTGCGCACCGGCCAGTACGAGGACGGGCGCCTGGGCGAAGTGTCGATCACCCAGCCGAAGGACAACGCCGCCGCGCGCGGCCTGATGGAGGCGTTTTCCGCCGCGCTCAGCATCGGGCTGCAGCACGGAGTGCCGCTGTCGGCCTATGTCGACGCCTTGCTGCAAACCCGCTTCGGCGCCTCCGGCCTGACCGAGGGCGACCCCGACGTGCCGGCCGCGACCTCGCCGGTCGACTACGTTATGCGCCATCTCGCCGCCCATTATCTGGGACGACGCGACCTGCCGCCGGCCGAAGTGGAACAGCCGGACACGGCACAGACCGCAACACCGCTGCTGCCGCTCGACCTGCCCAGCACCGCCGGCCCGCGGGCCCGCAAACGCGGGCATCTGAAGGTCGTCGCCTGAGATTCCGAAAACCCGGCGGATTGCATAAAACCGCCGGGTTTCGCAAACTGTTCGATGTCGAAACATTTTAGGGTTCTCAGGCCATGACCGATACCGTCGAATCCCGCCTTGCCGCGCTTGGCATCACGCTGCCGCAGGCGGCCGCCCCCGTCGCCAATTACGTGCCTGCGGTTCTGGCGGGCAACATCCTGACCGTCTCGGGCCAGTTGCCGTTGCATGACGGCAAGCTGGTTGCGATCGGCAAACTCGGTGGCGGCGTTTCGCCCGAGGACGGCGCGAAGGCGGCGCGTTACTGCATGATCAACCTGATCGCGCAGGCCAAGGCGGCGGTCGGCGATCTGGCCCGTGTGCAGCGGATCATCCGGTTGGGCGGGTTCATCTCCTGCACGGCCGACTTCACCCAGCACGCCGTGGTGATGAACGGCGCGTCCGATCTGGCGGTGCAGGCGTTCGGCGACGCCGGCCGGCACGCGCGCAGCACGGTCGGTGTGCCGTCGCTGCCGATGGATGCCGCGGTCGAGGTCGAAGGAACCTTTCTGGTCGTGTAATCCTGCAGCGGGCTATAGGCTGTCGCCATGGCGGCGCCCGGTTTTCAGCTTTCGCTCCATCGCAGCATTCACGAGATCGGGCATACCGACTGGGATGCCTGCGCGCAGGCCTGCACGGATAATCCGTTCACATCCTTCGCGTTCCTCTCGGCGCTGGAAGACAGTGGCTGCACGGGCGGGCGCAGCGGCTGGCTGGCGCAGCATGCGCGATTGCGCGACGCAGCGGGCGCCACCGTCGCCGTTGCACCCCTTTATGCCAAAGCGCATTCGTTGGGCGAATACGTGTTCGACCATGCCTGGGCGCAGGCGCTGGAACAGGCGGGTGGGCGCTATTACCCGAAGCTTCAGGTCGCGGTTCCGTTCACGCCCGTGCCCGGCCCGCGCTTGCTGGTCCGCGATCCCGCACACACCGCCGCGATGGGACAGGCGCTGATCCAGACCTGCCGCGCGTTGCATCTGTCGTCCGTGCACGTCACCTTCTGCACCGAAGCCGAAGCAACGGTTCTCGGCACGCAGGGTTTTCAGCTACGCATGGGTCAGCAGTTCCACTGGCAGAACGCCAACTGGCGCGATTTCGATGCGTTTCTCGGCGCACTGCGCGCCCCGAAGCGCAAGGCGATCCGCCGCGAACGGCGCGAAGCGGCGGCCTTGGGGCTGACGTTTCGCACCCTGCGCGGGGCCGGCATCACCCCTGAGCACTGGGATGCGTTCTATCGCTTCTATCGCCATACCTCGGATCGCAAATGGGGCGATCCGTATCTGAACCGCACGTTCTTCACCCTGCTGTCTCAGCGCCTGGGCGACGCGGTGGTCATGATGGTGGCGGAACGCGATACCAACCCAGTGGCCGCCGCGCTGAATCTTCTGAGCGGTGACACGCTGTATGGACGCAACTGGGGTGCCGATGAAAACACCCCGTTCCTGCATTTCGAACTTTGCTACTATCGCGCCATCGACTTCGCGATCGAGCATGGACTGGCCCGCGTGGAAGCCGGCGCGCAGGGCGAACACAAACTCCAGCGCGGCTATCTGCCCACCCCCACCTGGTCGGCGCACTGGATCGCGCATGCGGGGCTGGCCAACGCCGTGGCCGATTTTCTGACCGACGAACGCCAGGCCATGCAGGACTATATCGCCGCACTCGGGCAGGCGTCGCCGTTTCACCGTGAGGGAAACGGATGATCCTCGCCTATGCGCAACTGGCGGCATCGATGGCGCTGGTCGGCGCGAACGTCGCCGTCGCCAAGCTGCTGGCCGAGGCGCTGCCGATTCCGGTGATCGCGTTCCTGCGCTGTGTGCTGGCGTGCCTCGTGCTGTGGCCGCTGATGCGCTGGATGGAACCGGGCGAACACGTCGCGCCGCGCATCCGGCGCAACCTGTTCTGGCAGGCCGCGTTCGGCACCGCCCTGTACAACGCCGGCGTGCTGATGGGGCTGCGGCTGACCGGCGCCCTGGAAGGCGGGTTGGTGCTGGCGACCCTGCCCGCCGCCGTCGCCATCGGCGCGGCATTGTGGCTGGGCGAAAAACTGTCGCCGCGCGCCTGGGGCGCCGTGGCACTGGCGGTCTGCGGCATGGCGGCAATCAGCATCGCGCGCAGCGGCGGCGATGGCGCGGGGTCGATGCTTGGCAACGCCTTCATATTCACCGGGGTGATCGGCGAGGCGGTCTATGTGCTGCTGGCCAAGCGCATCGCCGGACAGGTACGGGTAATTACGGCTTCGTTCTGGATGCAGCTGTTCAGCACCGCCATCCTGCTACCGTTCGCGTTCTGGAGCGCTCCGGATTTCGCCTTGCCGCTGCTCGATGCACGCCTCGCGGGACTACTGACGTTTCACAGCCTGACCGCCAGCGTGCTGTGCCTGCTGCTGTGGTTTCGCGGCCTGCGGCGCGCGCCGGCCAATATCGCGGGGATCTTCTGCCTGTTCCTGCCCGCCACCGCGGCATTGTGTGCATTGCTGATTCTGAACGAACGGGCCACACCGCTGCACGCGGCAGGCTTTCTGCTGATGCTCGGCTCGATCCTGCTGGTGACATGGCCGCGGCGCAAGGCGTAGACAGCTCCCCATGAAACACATTCTTGCCGGCCTTTCCCTGCTCGTCCTGCTGGCCGCCCCCGCCCGCGCAACGGAACTGAAGATCGCCACCTGGAACCTGTCCTGGCTGACCAGCAAGCCGGCCGGCCACCCCGATCTGCCGCGCGGCGTTTCCGGAAAAACCCCCGAGGATCTCGAGACGCTGCGCAATTACGCGCTGCAGCTGAACGCCGACGTGATCGCGTTTCAGGAAGTCGACGGCCCGCTGATGGCGGCGCGTGTATTTCCGCAGGAACACTATGCGGTGATCCTGACCGACGAACCCGACATCCAGCGCCCAGGCTTCGCTATCCGCCGTGGCATCCGTTTTAGGCGCAACCCGGACCTGATCGCACTGGATCTGAATCCGATGGCGCGGTACAGCCTGCGGCGCGGCGCCGACATCACACTGGAACTGCCGGGGGGGCGCGAACTGCGTCTGCTGTCGATCCATCTGAAAGCCGGCTGCCGGAGCGAGCGGCTGTCTCGCGCGCACAGCCCGGCCTGCACCGAACTCGGCCGGCAGATCCCGGCATTGCAGGACTGGGTGCGCGCGCGTGAACGCGAGGGCGTTCCCTATGCAATCCTGGGCGACTTCAACCGCCGGATCAACACGCGCGACGATCTGTGGCGCGCGCTGACCGCAGCTTCTGGCACACTGGTGCGCGCCACCGAAGGACGTTCGAACCCGTGCTGGGGCGGCAATGCCTTCATCGATCATCTGATGTTCGGTGGTCCGGCCGCTTCCTGGCTGCGCCGCGACAGCCTGCGTGTGCTGACGTACAGGGAACAGGCGCCCGAATATCGCGAGCGCCTGTCCGATCATTGTCCCGTCAGCGCCCGGATCTCGGTCCCGGACTGAGCGGGCGGGCTATGCGACGAAGATCAG
>JAVBUO010000032.1:0-37214 GCA_031555315.1 Acetobacteraceae bacterium | reverse complement strand
GGCGGAGATCAACCGGCGGGTTCAGAAGGCCGCCGACATGCTGGAACTCGGGCCGATGCTGGAGCGCAAACCCAAGCAGTTGTCAGGCGGTCAGCGGCAGCGGGTCGCGATGGGCCGGGCGATCGTGCGGGAGCCCCAGGTGTTTCTGATGGACGAGCCGCTGTCGAACCTGGACGCCAAGCTGCGCGTGCAGATGCGGGCCGAGATCGCCCAGGTGCAGCACGACCTGAATGTGACTACGCTGTATGTCACCCATGATCAGATCGAAGCCATGACCATGGGTGACCGGGTCGCGGTGATCAAGGGCGGCATCCTGCAGCAGGTCGGGCCGCCGCAGTTCCTGTACGACAACCCGACCAACATCTTCGTGGCCGGCTTCATCGGCTCGCCCGCCATGAACTTCCTGCGCGGCACCATCGAACACGGCGCGTTCCGTGCCGGTGACCTTGCGTTCGCGTTACCGCCCGGCACGCCGAACGGCGCGGCGCGGCCCGCGATCTATGGTGTGCGCCCGGAACACATGCAGATCGACGTCGGCGGGGCTGCCGCCACCGTGCAGGTGGTGGAACCGACCGGCCCCGAAACACAGGTCTCGGTCCGCATCGGCGATGCGCCGCTGACCTGCACCTTCCGCGAACGCATCGCCGCCCGCCCCGGCGAGGTGATCCGCGTCTCGCCCACACCGCACCTTGCCCATGTCTTCGACGCCGAGAACGGAACACGCATGAACGCCTGAAACACACATCAAGGGGGAACCGCTCAATGGACATCAAGATCACGCGCCGGTCCGCACTGGCGCTAGGCGCCGGTCTGGCGACCGCCTCTGCCCTGTCGTCGCGCGCCCAGCCTTCGGCAATTCCGACCGCCGCGGCGACACCGCCGAACCTGCCCATCGAATCCGGCGCGACATTGCGCGTGCTGCGTCCCACCAAGTTCGTCGAACCCGATGAAGTGATCTTCCGCGCCAACACGGCGCGCTTCACAGAAAAGACCGGCGTGCAAGTACGTGTCGACTTTGTCGGCTGGGAAGATCTGCGCCCGCAGACCGCCGTGTCGGCGCGCACCGGCGCCGGCCCCGATGTGGTGGTCGGCTGGCCCGACGATCCGCACCTGTTCGCCGACAAGCTCGTGCCGATGAACGACGTCGCCAATTATCTCGGCACGAAATACGGCGGCTGGATGTTCCTGGCCGAAAAGCTCGGCAAGAAACACGGCACCGACACCTGGATCTCGATCCCGATGGGCGGATCGGGCGGGCCATGCGTGTATCGCACATCGTGGGTGAAGGAAGCCGGGTTCGAACAGATCCCGATGGATCACGAAAATTTCCTGAAGCTGTGCCAGGGCCTGCAACGCATCGGCCATCCGCCCGGCTTCGCGCTGGGTAACGCGGTGGGCGACGGCAATTCGTTCACCAACTGGGTGCTGTGGTCGCACGGCGCCTGCACGGTGGACGAAGCCGGCAAGGTCGCCATCAACAGCCGCGAGACCGTCGCCGCGCTGAACTACATCAAGGAACTGTACAAGACCTTCATCCCCGGCACGCTGTCGTGGCTCGATCCCAGCAACAACAAGGCGTTCGCGGCTGGCGAGGTCGGGATGACACAGAATGGCGTGTCGATGTACTTCGCCATCAAGAACGACCCGGCCACCGCCGCGATCGCCGCCGACATGAACCATTCGTCGATGCCGTTCGGCGCCGTCGGCAAATCGCCGCAAACCGCGCTGATGCTGAACGCGATGGTGTTCAACCACAGCCGCTTCAAGAACGCGGCCAAGGCCTATATCCAGTTCATGATGGAGGCCGAGCAGTACGACACCTGGCTGACCGGCTGTTACGGGTACTGGGCGCATCCGCTGCGCGCCTATCGCGAAAGCGCGGTGTGGAAATCGGACCCGAAGATCCTGGTCTATCGCGACACCTGCGACAACCAGTTCTGGAACGGCTACAAGGGCCCGATCACCGAAGCATCGGGGGCGGTGACCGCCGAATACGTGACCGTGCAGATGTGCGCCGCCGTCGCATCGGGGCAGGCGACGCCCGAAGACGCGGCGAAGGAAGCCGCACGGCGCATCCAGCGCTACTACCGGACATAGCACGATGGCCAGCGATGCCGGCCTCGCGGTTGTACAGGATGCATCGGTGCAGGACTGGATGCGCGCCCGGCCGCGCGCATCCGCCCTGACGCGGCTGTTCGACAACAAAGCGTTCCTGGTCGTCCTGTGCCTGACGCCGGCGATCGGACTGCTGGCGGTGTTCCTCACCTATCCGCTCGGCCTCGGCATCTGGCTGGCTTTCACCGATGCCAGCATCGGCCGCCCGGGCCGTTACGTCGGGCTCGAGAATTTTCACTATCTGGCCGAAGACCCGGTATTCTGGATGGCGGTCGGCTACACGGTCTTTTACACCGCCGTCGCCACCGTGCTGAAATTCGGGCTGGGACTCTGGCTGGCGCTGCTGCTGAACCAGCATCTGCCGTTCAAGGCGATCCTGCGCGCCATCATCCTGCTGCCGTGGATCGTGCCGACCGTGCTGTCGGCGATCGCCTTCTGGTGGATTTATGATCCGCAATTTTCGATTATTTCGTACATGCTGGTCGATGTGCTGGGAGTGCGCGAGCGGTATATCGATTTTCTCGGCACGCCGTGGTCGGCGCGTTTCTCGCTGATCGTCGCCAATGTCTGGCGCGGCATCCCGTTCGTCGCCATCAGCCTGCTGGCCGGGTTGCAGACGATATCGCCATCGCTGTACGAAGCGGCGCTGCTCGACGGCGCGACACCGTGGCAGCGTTTCCGTTACATCACCTTTCCGATGCTGCTACCGATCCTCGCCATCGTGCTGACCTTTTCGGTGCTGTTCACCTTCACCGATTTCCAGCTGGTCTACGCGATCACCCGCGGCGGACCGATCAATTCGACGCATCTGATGGCGACACTGGCGTTCCAGCGCGGCATCCCCGGCGGACAACTGGCCGAAGGTGCGGCGATCGCCGTATCGATGATCCCGTTCCTGATCTTCGCCACGCTGTTCTCGTACTTCGCGCTCGCGCGCCGCAAATGGCAGCAGGGAGGCAGTGATGAGTGACGCCACTCTTTCTGCACAGCAGACCGAAGCCGCGCCCGAGCACGCGCGGCTGACCTGGGAAAGCCGCACACGGCGCATCGTCACCGTCTATGTGCCGCTGTTCTGTTTCGTGGTCATCCTGCTGTTTCCGTTCTACTGGATGGGCGTCACCTCGTTCAAACCAAACGCCGAACTTTATAACTACCGCGACCACAACCCGTTCTGGATCACCTCGCCCACCCTCGCCAACATCAAACGCCTGCTGTTCGACACCGCCTATCCGCGCTGGCTGCTGAACACGATGGGGGTGGCGATCGCGTCGATGGTCATCTCGCTGGTCGCCAGCGTGCTCGCCGCCTATGCGATCCAGCGGCTGCGGTTCAAGGGTTCGGCCTATGTCGGGCTGGCGATCTACCTCGCCTATCTGGTGCCGCCGTCGATCCTGTTCATCCCGCTGGCGACGATGGTGTTCCAGTTCGGCCTGTTCGATTCGCCACTGGCGCTGATCCTCACCTATCCCACCTTCCTGATCCCGTTCTGCACCTGGCTGCTGATCGGTTACTTCAAGTCCATCCCGTACGAGCTCGAGGAATGCGCCTTGATCGACGGCGCCACACGCCTGCAGATCCTGCGCCGCATCACCCTGCCGCTGGCGGTGCCGGGGCTGATCTCGGCCGGGATCTTCGCCTTCACCCTGTCGTGGAACGAGTTCATCTACGCACTGGCCTTCATTCAGTCGTCCGAAAACAAGACCGTCCCGGTCGCCATTCTGACCGAACTGGTGCAAGGCGACGTCTATCACTGGGGCGCGCTGATGGCCGGATCGCTGCTGGGCTCGCTGCCGGTGGCGATTTTCTATTCGTTTTTTGTCGACTATTATGTTTCGAGCCTGACCGGAGCCGTAAAAGAATAGATAAAACAACCGGATGCAGGATTGCGTGCGATGGCGCGCGCGCATTCTTGCCGCATTGCTCTTGCCCATGCCCCAAAAGTCGGCGTATCGCTGCCGCTCAACAGAACGAGGCTTGGACCCACGTGACTGTCGCACCCGACACCAAAGGCGTCCCCAAACCGGCCCTGCTGCTGGCTGTGCTGGGGGTCGTGTATGGCGATATCGGCACCAGCCCGCTCTATTCGATGAAGGCGACGCTGATGCACTTCACCGATCACGGGCTGGACCGGTGGGAGATCATGGGCATCCTCAGCCTGGTGTTCTGGGTGCTGGTGCTGGTCGTCACGGGGAAATACGTGATGTTCGTGATGCGCGCCGACAACCGGGGCGAAGGCGGCATTCTGGCGCTGATGGCGCTGGCGCAACGCGTGTCGGGCAAAGGCCGGACCCGCAAGCTGGTAATCACGCTGGGGATCATCGGCGCGTGTCTGTTCTTCGGCGACGGTATCATCACTCCGGCCATTTCGGTACTGTCGGCCGTGGAAGGGCTGAAGATCGCCACCCCGCATCTGGAACCCTATATCGTACCGATCTCGCTGGCGGTGATCGCCGGGCTGTTCGTCATCCAGTCGTACGGCACCAGCAAGATCGGGCGCGTGTTCGGACCGGTGATGGCGATCTGGTTCGCCACGCTCGGCGCACTGGGCCTGATCGAGGTGATCCGCGAACCCGGCATTCTGATGGCACTGTTGCCGACCTACGCCGTGGGCTTCGCCATGCATTACCCGTTCGAAGCCTTCATCGCCATGGGCTCGGTGGTGCTGGTCGTCACCGGGGCCGAGGCACTGTATGCCGACATGGGGCATTTCGGTGTACGCCCGATCCGCTGGGCGTGGTCGTTCTTCGTGCTGCCGTGTCTGGCGCTGAACTATTTCGGGCAGGGCGCGCTGATCCTGGCCGACCAGAGCACACTGGAAAATCCGTTCTTCAATCTGGCGCCCAGCTGGTTCCAGCTGCCGTTGGTGTTTCTGGCCACCATCGCCACCGTGATCGCCAGCCAGTCGATGATTTCGGGCGCCTATTCCATCGCCCGGCACTGCGTGCAACTGGGTTTCTCGCCGCGCCTGATCGTGCGCCACACATCGGAGACCGAAGAAGGCCAGATCTACATGCCGCAGGTCAACGCATTGCTGGCCTTGGGGGTCTTCATCCTGGTGGTGGCGTTCCGCAACAGCGATGCGCTGGCCGCCGCTTACGGTCTGGCGGTAACGGGCACCTTCCTGGCCACCAGCATGCTGGCCATGGTGGTGTTCCGGCGCAAGTTCGGCTGGTCGCGCTGGGCAGCGGGGATCGTGTTCGGGTTCTTCTTCCTGATCGACATCGGGTTCTTCGTTTCCAACGTGTTGAAGATCCCCGATGGCGGCTGGGTGCCGATCGTGCTGGCCGTCGCCCTGCTGGCGCTGATGACCACCTGGAAACGCGGCCGCGAACTGATGTTCGCGCGCTGGCGTCAGGACAGTCTGCCGCTGTCCTCGTTCCTGGCGCGGCTGCCGCAGTCGCGCACCATCCGCGTGCCGGGCATCGCCGTGTTCATGACCGGCAATTCCGACTTCGTGCCCACCGCGCTGCTGCACAACCTGAAGCACAACAAAGTGCTGCACGAAACCGTGCTGTTCGTCACCGTGATCAACGAGGACGTCCCCGAGGTCGAGGCCGACCAGCGGGCCGAGGTGGTCGAGCTCGGCCCCGGCATCAGCCGTGTGCTGATCCATTACGGCTTCAAGGAAGACCCCAACGTGCCGCGCGTGCTGGAAGCGCTGAACGGGCGCGGCATCACCTTCAGCCCGATGCAGGTCAGCTACTTCCTGGGGCGTGAAACCGTGGTGCCGGCGCTGGTGCCGAAAATGCCGCTGTGGCGCCACTGGCTGTTCATCGCCATGTCGCGCAACGCGGTCTCGGCCACCGAGTTCTTCCGTATTCCGTACGACCGTGTGGTGGAGTTGGGCGTGCGCGTGGCGATCTAAGCACGCCCGCGCGTGCCACGGTTATCGGAGAGTGTGGATCTCGACCGGCCGGCCGTTGGCGCTTGTCCAAGAGCGGCGCGTGCCGGGCGCCTTGACGATCTGTCTTGCGGCGACCGCGGCATGTGCCGTGGAAACACCGAACAGCACAGAGAGCACGATGGAAGTAATGCCGGGATGTATCGGAATTCCCCCTCAGGATAACCGGTTTTTCAATATCAGCCGGAATATGTCTGCAACGCGATCGGGCGAATTACACACTTCGACATTCTACTGAAACACTCCTGTTACACCCACCCGATACCACCGTGGTCGAATTCAAAGATCGTCGAACCGGAGCACATCGGCTATGAAAAAATGGATTTTCGGCATTACCGGCATCAGCGTCCTGGTCTGGCTGCTCAGCGCCGACCTGGCGGTGTTCGCAGATGCCACGTCGTTTTTCAGCGTCCGCCGCACCCTGACGGTGCTGAGCGGCATCGCCGTGTTCGCGCTGATGGGGTTCTCGATGGTTCTGGCGCTGCGCCTGCCGGTGTTCGAACGCTGGGTGGGCGGGCTGGACCGTATTTACTACGTGCATAAATGGGCCGGGATCAGCGCCGGCATCTTTCTGGCCGTGCATTACCTGATCGTCGATGCTCCCAAATGGCTGGTCGGGGCCGGGATGATGACCCGTCCGGCGCGCAATGGCGGTCCGCGTCCGGCGGACGCCGTCGTCACCATCCCGGGCCTCAAGGATCTGGGCGAGACGGTCGGCGAATACGCGATGTGGATCATGCTGGGGGTCGTCATCGTCGCGCTGGTGCGGGTGTTCCCGTGGCGGCTGTTCCGCTACGTCCACAAGCTGTTCCCGCTGCTGTTCCTGGCCGGGGCCTTCCATGCCGTCGTGCTGATGCCAATCAGCTGGTGGCTACAGCCGTCCGGTATCTGGGTGGCGTTCTGGGCGATCGCCGGCAGCGCCGCCGCGGTCTGGAGCCTGGCCGGACAGGTCGGTCTGCGCCGCCGCCACGCGGGCATCGTGCGCGCCACCCGCTATGTCGCCGACGCCAAAATCTTCGAGGTCGATGTCGAGCTGCGCGACAAAGCCATGCCGCATGCGGCGGGCCAGTTCGCCTTCGTCGCGTTCGAGGGTGCGGCGGACGCGCATCCGTTCACCATCGCCTCGGCCGACCAGACCGGCCGCACCCTGCGCTTTGCGATCAAGCAGTTGGGCGACTTGACCAACCGTCTGCCGGACATGGTGCGGGCGGGGCAGAACGTGCGCATCGAGGGACCGTACGGCCGCTTCATCTTCGCGGGCCGGCGCCCCCAGATCTGGGTGGCGGGCGGCATCGGCATCACCCCGTTCCTGGCCCGGCTGGAATCGCTGATCCAGGCCGGCGGCGCCAAGCAGCCCACCACCCTGCACTACTGCGTCGCCAACGAACGCGCTGCCGCCTGGCCCGAGGATCTGCCAGCGCGCTGCGCGGCGGCGGGGGTGAACCTGCAAATGCACATCGCCGAACGCGGCGACTGTCTGGATGCCGGCACCGTCGCCCAAGCGCACACGGACAAGACCGCGCGCTGGCCCGACATCTGGTTCTGCGGTCCGCTGGGCTTTGCCGACATGCTTAAGGCCGGCCTGGGCAAACTCGGCCTGCCGGCCCGGCAGTTCCACAACGAGATGTTCCAGATGCGCTGAACCGCACAGCCGGAACAAACCGCCCGCCCGGAGGCACCTTGCCCCGCGGCGGGCATTCTTTTATCGGAACCGGAGGGAAAAATCCTGGTGGAGCCGAGGGGAATCGAACCCCTGACCTCTTGAATGCCATTCAAGCGCTCTACCAACTGAGCTACGGCCCCAACGGAGAGGCGCGTATAAGCCGGGGCTGGCGCAGGATCAAGAGCAGGAGAGCGAGGATTTTACCGTGACCACAAAAAATTCCCGCCTGCCCCTGGCCGCCGAGCGGGAAATCACCACCAACCGGGCGGCTTTCGTGGATTTTCTGACCACCGTGTACGGGGTGCAGCCGCCCGTGCTTTCGCCCCGTAGCGGCCCCGACTGGCACGGTTTCGACTGGCACGGTTTCGACTGGGCGGGCACGCCCGCCATGGCCGATGCCCTGCGTGACTTCATGGGCTGGGGCAATCCGCCGCCGCGCACCCTGATCGAGGCGATCCCCCGCAGCCCCGCGCCCGCGCTGATCCTGCGCCTGGGCGACGCGCGCCGGGTCTGGTCGTACGACGATCTGCGCACCACCAGCACGCTGCTGGCCCCTGTGCTGCACCGGCCTTTCGACCCGCTGCGCACCGCCGCGCGCCACCTGCTGGACGACGACGCCCGCCCCGACGACCGCATCCTGCTGCGCGAAACCAACGCCCGGCATCTGGCCGGTCTGCTGCTGAGCGGCGCGGCCCTCGTCCTGCACAACGCGCCGGACGCCCGCGGCATCGCCGACCTCGCGCTGGAGGAAAGCGTCACCCTGATCCACGGCGAACCGGACCAGCGCGTGATCGAACCCGAAACCCTGCGCAAGCTGGGCACGGTGCGTGGCATCCTGCACGACGGATGGGGAATTCGGCACATCGACCCGGCAACCGGCGAAACCGCGCCGGCCTGAAGAATGCCCGCGCCAACAGCACCGCATTTTTCCTCTTCTCCCTCTTGCAGTCGGCGGCCTGCGATCCAGATTGAAGAGTACCGCCGGAGACGACTGATCACCATCCCGGCACACGGGCCGCGATGCGGCATTTTAGAACATGGATGGCGCGATGCCGTCGTGATTCTTGTGTTCAGCCAATAAGAAAGGGGAATCCAATGAATACATCCAATCTGCCGACCCAAAAGAGCGGCACCGGCTAGGTTCAGGATTTCTATCAGGACCTGCAACGCAATCCGTTCCACGCGCTTCAGCGCCAGGTCAACCGTCTGTTCGACGATGTCTTCCGCGGCCCGGGCTTCAATCTGCCCGCATTCGGCGGCTTCTCCTTCGCCGGCAACGGCTGGCCGAACATCGAGGTCGCCAACACCGAGACGGAGATCACCGTCACCGCGGAAGTCCCCGGCCTGGCCGAGAAGGACATCGAAGTGCTGCTCGAGGACAACAGCCTGGTGTTGCGCGGCGAGAAGGTTTCGGAAACCGAGGACAAAAACCGTCAGTTCTCGGAACGGTTCTACGGCCGCTTCGAACGCCGCATCCCGCTGAGCACCGAGGTCGACGAGAGCAAAGCGAACGCCACGTTCAAAAACGGCGTGCTGACCGTCACCCTGCCCAAAAGCGCCAAGGCCAAGACGAAACGCATCAACATCAAAGGATAAGCACCTAGAGCATTTTCCGCTCACTCTGCTTCACGGGAAATGCTCTCGACTTTTGCCTGCCGAGCATCTTCACGTGAGCGGGTGATGCCACCCGATCACGATCTGCTCTAAAAGAAAAAGCCGGCATTCCTGCCGGCTTTTTCAATGCGACTCCATGGGACCGCCCCGAAACGCTTACCGGGTCGGCCGCGGCGGGTTCTGACTGTAGTCGTAAAAACCCTTGCCGGTCTTGCGGCCGTACCAGCCGGCTTCCACATACTTCACCAGCAGCGGGCACGGGCGGTACTTGCTGTCGGCCAGACCTTCGTACAGCACCTGCATGATCGACAGGCACGTATCCAGACCGATGAAGTCCGCCAGTTCCAGCGGGCCCATCGGATGGTTCGCGCCCAGCTTCAGCGCCGTATCGATCGAGGCGACGCCACCCACGCCTTCATACAGCGCGTAGACCGCCTCGTTGATCATCGGGATCAGCACGCGGTTGACGATGAAGCCCGGGAAATCCTCGGCCATCGCGACCGTCTTGCCCAGTTTGATCGCCAGCGCCTGGGTCGCCTGGAAGGTCGCCTCGTCCGTTGCGATGCCGCGGATGATCTCCACCAGCTTCATCACCGGCACCGGATTCATGAAATGCATGCCGATGAACCGTTCCGGACGATCCGTCTTGGCGGCCAGACGCGTGATCGAGATCGACGACGTGTTCGACGCCAGGTACGCGCCGGGCTTTAGCACCGGGCACAGTTCACGGAAGATCGCGTGCTTGATGTCTTCCTTTTCCGTCGCCGATTCGATGACGATGTCGCAGTCGCCGAACATCTTGTAGTCCGTGCCGGTCTTGATCCGCCCCAGCGTCGCGGCCTTGTCCGCCTCGGTGATCGCGTTTCTCGAGACCTGGCGATCCAGGTTCTTGGTGATAACGGCCAGCGCCTTGGTCAGAGCTTCTTCCTTGGCGTCCAGCAGCATCACGGGCAATCCCGCAAGCGCAGAAACGTGCGCGATGCCGTTCCCCATTTGTCCTGCACCGACGACGCCGACACTGGCAATCTGTGGAATCTGCGCACCCTGTCCGGCGCTTGCGCGGATAACCTCGTTCATATTTTACTTCCCAAGTTCGGCTGCCAGCTCCGGCAGCGCGGTGAACAGATCGGCGACCAGACCATAATCGGCCACCTGGAAGATCGGCGCCTCTTCGTCCTTGTTGATCGCCACGATGACCTTGCTGTCCTTCATTCCGGCCAGATGCTGGATCGCACCGGAAATACCGACCGCAATGTACAGATCGGGCGCCACGATCTTGCCCGTCTGCCCGACCTGATAGTCGTTCGGCACATAGCCCGCATCCACCGCAGCGCGCGACGCGCCGACCGCCGCGTTCAGCTTTTCAGCCACCGCGTCGATCAGCTTGAAATTGTCGCCGTTCTGCATGCCGCGCCCGCCCGAGACGATGATCCGCGCCGAAGCCAGTTCCGGACGTTCGTTCTTTTGGATCTGCGCCGAGACGAACTTCGACACACCGGGATCCGCCGCCACGTCGATCTTTTCGATCGACGCCGAACCGCCTTCGGCGGCAACCGGGTCGAAACTGGCCGTACGCACGCTGACCACCTTCAGCGGATCGGACGACTTCACCGTCGCCAGCGCGTTGCCCGCATAGATCGGGCGCACGAAGATGTCCGGCGCTTCCACGCTGGCGATGTCGCTGATCGGCTGCACATCCAGCAGCGCGGCGGCGCGCGGCAGCACGTTTTTGCCGACAGCGGTCGCCGCCGAAACGATGTGCGAGTACCCCGGCGCCAGCTTGACCAGCAGCGCCGCCAGCGGTTCGGCCAGCGCATGTTCCAGCGTGGCGTCTTCCGCCACCAGAACCTTCGCCACGCCGGCGATCTTCGCCGCCGCTTCCGCCGCCGCGCCGGCATTGGCGCCCGCCACCAGCGCGTGCACCGGTGCGTCCATCTTGGTCGCGGCCGCAACCGCACTGCGCGTCGCCTGCTTCACGACGCCGTTTTCATGATCGACGAGAACAAGAATTGCCATGGTCAAATTACTTTCGCTTCGGTCTTCAGCTTGGCGACCAGCTCGGCCACCGACCCCACCTTCACACCGGCCTTGCGGCTCGGCGGCTCGGTGACTTTCAGCACCGTCAGACGCGGGCTGACATCAACGCCCAGATCGGCAGGCTTTAACGTATCGATCTGCTTCTTGCGCGCCTTCATGATGTTCGGCAGCGACGGATAGCGCGGCTCGTTCAGACGCAGGTCGGCGGTGACCACGGCGGGCAGGTTCAGTGCCACGGTTTCCAGACCGCCATCGATCTCGCGCGTCACCTCGGCCACATCGCCCTTGAGCTCCACCTTGGACGCGAAGGTGCCCTGCGGCCAGCCCAGCAGCGCGGCCAGCATCTGGCCGGTGGCGTTCATGTCGTCGTCGATCGCCTGCTTGCCCAAAATCACCAGCCGTGGGTCTTCCTTGGCCACCAGCGCCTTCAGCAGCTTGGCGACCGCCAGCGGTTCCGCGGTGTCGTCGGTTTCGACCAGAATGCCGCGATCCGCCCCCACGGCCAGCGCCGTGCGGATGGTTTCGGCACTGCCGGCAGGGCCGACGGACACGGCGATGACTTCGGTCGCCACCCCCTTTTCCTTCAGGCGCACAGCTTCTTCGACGGCAATTTCGTCGAACGGGTTCATGGACATTTTCACGCCGGTGGTGTCGACGCCCGTGCCATCCGTTTTCACACGAATTTTCACGTTGAAATCGACCACCCGCTTCACAGGAACAAGGATCTTCATTGAACAGGCCGTACATTACGAGTTGAGTGCGGTCCGTCGGAAACAGCACGCACGATACGAAAGGGTAACCATGACGGAAGTCAAGGCCGGCGACAGTCTTACACCACCCAAGTCAGGAAGCTAGGGTACAGAGCAAGATTAGAAGGCGAAATTCCCGGCGGGGAAACGTCACAACCGGTTCTCAGCGGGTCGTAAGAAATAAAACCGTAAGCAATATCAGTGCAATAGCCTGAAACGCCACCCGCAGGCGCATCAGCCTTCCCGACCGGGCCGGCGTATCCCCCCGCACCAGTCCCAGCACGCCCCCCAGCAGCACCGCCAGCACGGCCAACATCGCCAGCCCCAGCAATACCGTCAGCACCGTCTGCATGATGTCGCCTTTTCTTCTTCCCGGTCCGGTCTGGCATCCGGCGGCGGACAGACTATATTTCAGCAATTATTCTGCTCAAGCACATTTATTGTCCGGGCATATTCACTATTGTGTGGGCCACTGCCCTGAAGCGCCGGATCCCGCATCCGTAGATTTCGTATCCGTACTTGACAGAAAACGCCCGAACGCGCGACGCCAGCAGTATCATGCTGCGTTTTCTGCTCCCCGTCCTTTTCAGCTTTTCGATTCTGATCGCACCAGCGACCGCCCAGCCACCTGCGGCCGCGCCTGCGCCCGCCCGCCCGGCGGCGCTGCATCCGGAACAAACGGCGCGGCTGCTCGACATACTGCGCGATCCACAGCGGCGCGAAGACCTCATCCGCACCCTGGAAGCGCTGAACGCCAGCCAGAACGTCCCGGCCCCTGCAACGCCGCCCGCCGACGAACCGCCAGCTTCCGTCGCCGCGCCGGCCACGCCTGCGCCGCCGCTGACCCTGGCGCCGGACAGCCTCGGCGCGCAGCTGCTGCAGGGTATGTCCGAATGGCTGGGCCGCGTTTCCAATCAGGTGTCGTCCGGCACCGTGCTGGTCACCGATTTTTCGCTGGTCTGGCGCTGGATCAGCGGCCTGCCGTCGAACCCGACGGCACAGAACCGCATCAAAGACGCCTACTGGCGCGTGATCCTGGCCTTCGCGCTGGCGTTTCTGACCGAATTCGGAATCCGCAGCCTGCTGCGTACCTGGCGGCACAAGCTCGATCACCTCGCCCCGCCTGAAGGTGTGCGCTGGAGCGCCCTGAAACGCGTGCCGCTGATTCTGGGCCGGTTGATTCTGGATCTGCTGCCGTTGATCGGCTTCATGCTGGTCGGCGCCGTCATGTTGCAGGTACCGACATTCCTGATCGAAAACGCGCTGCCGGCCTCGCCCGTACTGATGCTGCTGGCGCTAAACACCTATCTGGGCACGCGCGTCGTCATGGTGCTGGGCCGGTTGCTGTTTTCCCCCGCCAGCAGCCATCTGCGGTTGCTGACGGTCAGCGACGAAACCGCCGTTTACGTGGTGAAATGGCTGCGTCGCATCACGCTGCTGGCGCTGGTCGGCTGGCTGCTGGCGGAAGCCGGCATGCAACTGGGGCTGGCCGCCGCGGCGCGCGATGCACTGCTGAAGCTGGACCTGCTCGCGGTCCATGTTTGTCTGATCGTCATGGTGGTGCAAAAACGCACCCAGGTCGCCGCCTGGATCAACCCGGGCGACGCCGCAACCGGCATGGTCGCGCGGATCCGTAAACGTTTGGCGCCCGTCTGGCATATCGGCGCATTTCTGTATCTGGTCGCATTGTGGGTGGTGTGGGCACTGGAAATTCCGAACGGATTTTCCAGACTGCTGTGGATTTCAGTCGCGACCCTCGTGATTCTGGGCGGCTGGCGCGTGCTGGATCTGTTGTCCAGACGCGGCATGAAGCACGGCCTGAAAGTCCCCAGCGATCTGGCCGCGCGCTATCCGGGGCTGGAGGCGCGGCTCAACCACTACCTGCCTTCGTTTCGCAGCCTGATCTCGGGTGTGATCGGCGTCATCGCCTGCATCGTGCTGTTCCAGGCCTGGGGGCTGGGCAGCTTCGACTGGTTCGGCAGCGGCCGGCTGGGCGACCGCCTGCTCGGGGCGATCATGTCGATCGGCTTCAGCCTCCTGGTCGCGCTGCTGATCTGGGAAGGCGCCAACGCCGCCATCCAGCGCCATCTGGCGCGCCTGGCGCGCGACGCCCAGGCGGCGCGCAGCGCGCGCGTGCGCACCCTGATGCCGATGCTGCGCACCGCCCTGCTGATCCTGATCTGCGTGGTGACCGGGCTGGTCATCCTGGCCGAGATCGGCGTCAACATCGCCCCGCTGCTGGCCGGTGCCGGGGTGCTGGGCATCGCGGTCGGCTTCGGCTCGCAGAAGCTGGTGCAGGACATTATCACCGGCCTGTTCCTGCTGCTGGAAGACGCGATGCAGGTCGGCGACGAACTGACCCTCGGCGGCCTGACCGGCACGGTCGAGGCGCTCAGCCTGCGCACCATCCGCCTGCGCGCCCTCGACGGGTCGATCCACATCATCCCGTTCAGCGCGGTGACCACCGTCACCAACATGACGCGCGACTTCGCCTACGCGGTGGTCGATGTCGGGATCGGTTATGGCGAGGACATCGACCGGGTGTTCGACGTGCTGCGAGACGTCGCCAAGGAAATGCGCAGCGAACCGCGCTGGGAAAGCGCCATCCGCGACGACCTCGACATCATGGGGGTGAACGAACTGGCCGAATCCTCGGTCGTGGTGCGCGTGCGCCTGAAGACCGAGCCGTCGAAGCGCTGGGTGACACGGCGCGAATTCAACCGCCGCTACAAGAAACGCTTCGACGAACTGGGCATCGAGATCCCGTTCCCATACCGCAAGCTGGTGCTCGAGACCTCGCCGGGCCAGCCCGCTCCGCTGGGAGTACTTTCTCCCAAAACCGAAACTTAGTTACCGAAGATACCGGTCTCTTGAAACATTACGCATGATCCGGCACGGTAACCGTCTTACTCGGGAGACCTGATATGGAACGCCGTTCTCTTTTGCGCGGAACCGGGCTTGGCGCCCTGGCCGCCGGCACGCTGGCCGCCCCGGCGATCGCCCAGAGCCTGCCCAGCATCAACTGGCGTCTGGCCAGTTCGTTTCCGCGCTCGCTCGACATCCTGTTCGGCGCGGCCGAACTGATGACCCGCCGGGTCGCCGCCATCACCGACGGCAAATTCCAGATCCGCCCGCTGCCGGCCGGGGAAATCGTCCCGGCGCTGCAGGTGCTGGATGCCGTCAAGGACGGCACGATCGAATGCGGCCACACGGCAACGTATTACTATACGGGCAAAGACCCCAGCTTCAGCTTCTTTACCGCCATGCCGTTCGGGTTGAACGCGCGCCAGGAACAGGCGTGGTTCTACCATGGCGGCGGTAACGAACTGCTGGCCGAATTGCTGACCAGCGGCGGCTACAACTCTGTCGCCTTCCCGATGGGCAACACCGGCGCCCAGATGGGCGGCTGGTTCCGCAAGGAAATCAAGACGCTCGAAGACGTTCAGGGCCTGAAATTCCGCATCGCCGGGCTGGCCGGGCAGGTCTTCGCCAAGCTCGGCGCGGTGCCGACCCAGATCGCCGCCGGCGACATCTATCCGGCGCTGGAACGCGGCACGCTCGACGCCGTCGAGTTCGTCGGCCCGTACGACGACGAAAAACTGGGCTTCAGCAAGGTCGCCCCGTTCTATTACTATCCCGGTTTCTGGGAAGCGGGCGCCAACCTGCACCTGCTGATCAACAAGGCACAGTTCGACGGCCTGCCGCCGGCCTATCGCGAGGCGCTGCAAGTAGCCGCCGCCGAAGCCAATCTGGACATGCTGGCGCGCTACGACCACAGCAACCCGCTGGCGCTGCGCCGGCTGGTGGCGGGCGGCGCGCAACTCAAGCCGTGGCCGCGCGACATGATGGACGCCGCCTGGCGCGCCGCGCATGAACTCTATGTCGAAATCGGCGCCACCAATCCGATGTTCAAAAAGATTCTCGACGCGTATCTGCCCTATCGCGACACCGAATATCAATGGTTCCGCGTTTCGGAGAACAGCTTCGACAACTATGCCTTCACGGCAGCGCAGCGCTTGCGCTGATTCTGTGAACAAATAACACCCGAATTCAGCCCCGCCGTCACGGCGGGGCTTTTCTTTTACAGGCGTGCGGCGTAGGCATCTTGCACCGCACAACGGTACCCGCCGCCCGTTATCCCGCCCTGAAAGATCCGCATGAGTTTTTCCGCGCTCTGGTCCGCCGTCATCATGGGAATCGTCGAAGGAACGACCGAATTCCTGCCCATTTCCTCGACCGGCCATCTGATCGTGATCGGCGATCTGCTGGGGTTTCAGGGACCGCCCGGCAAGGCGTTCGAAATTTCCATCCAGCTCGGCGCCATTCTGGCGGTGCTGGTGATCTTCTTTCGCAAGCTGCTCGGCATCGGCGTGCACATGTTCACCCACACCGAGGAACGCCATTATGCGACCAACATCCTCCTGGCGTTCCTGCCCGCCATGGTGCTGGGCGCGACACTCTATAAAACCGTCACCGAATATCTGTTCTCGCCGCTGGTCGTGGCGATCGCGCTGATCCTCGGCGGCATCGCCATCATCCTGATCGAGCGCATCCGGCGCATCCCGGCCATCCTCAAGGTCGAGGAGCTCGGCCCGCTGGGCGCGGTGATCATCGGTTTCGGGCAGGTGCTGGCGATGATCCCGGGCACGTCGCGCTCGGGCGCCACCATCATCACCGCCCTGATGCTGGGGGTCGAACGCAAGGTCGCGGCGGAATTCAGCTTCGTGCTGGCCATTCCCACCATGCTGGGGGCGACGGTCTTCACGCTGTACAAGAACTGGTCGGTGCTGGACCTGTCCGCACTTCAACTGATTGTGGTTGGATTCGCGGTGGCATTCATCGTTGCGTTGATAACGGTGAAGATCGTGCTGGCCACCATCCAGCGCATGGGCTTCACGCCGTTCGGCTGGTACCGGATCGGGCTGGGCTGCGTGATCCTGCTGTGGCTGGCGCTGCGCTGATATACGCGCAGGTGTGTTGCATTTATACGCGCTGGCGTGTTGCGTTTTGACCGGAACGCACCGCACACTGGCGTAATGAGCGCGCCCATCGCCAAAAAATCGCGGATGACCGCAATGATCGTCGCCACCGCCCTGTTCATGCAGAACGTGGACGGCACCGTGATCGCCACCGCGCTGCCCACCATGGCGCGCGCCTTCAACGCCGACCCGCTGCGCATGAACGTGGCGCTGACATCGTATCTGCTGGCACTGGCGGTGTTCATCCCGGCCAGCGGCTGGGTGGCCGACCGCTACGGCACCCGCACCGTCTTCCGCGCCGCCATCGCGATCTTCACCCTGGGCTCGATCATGTGCGGGCGCGCCGACAGTCTGGGGTTTCTGGTCTTCGCACGCGTGATCCAGGGAATCGGCGGCGCGATGATGGTGCCGGTGGGGCGGCTGGTGCTGCTGCGCACCGTGCCGAAGCACGAACTGGTCGCCGCCATGGCCTGGCTGACGGTACCCGCGATGGTCGGCCCGGTAATCGGCCCATTGCTCGGCGGGCTGATCGTCGATCATCTGTCGTGGCGCTGGATCTTCGACATCAACGTGCCGATCGGCATTCTGGGTATCATCCTCGTCACCTGGAAGATCGAGGACGCGCGCGAGGAAAGCCTGCCGCCGCTCGACATCATGGGGTTGATCTACAGCGGCGTCGCACTCGCCGGCATGATCTTCGGGGCCGAGGTGCTCGCGCATCATTCGATGCCGCAATCGGTGGGACTGGCCACGCTGGGCACCGGCATGGTGTTCGGGCTGCTCTATTACCGGCACACCCGGCATTACAAGAACCCGGTGATGGACCCGCAACTGCTGAAATACCGGACCTTTTCAGCGCCGCTGCTGGGCGGCGGGCTGTTCCGGATTGCGGTCGGCGCCATGCCGTTTCTGCTGCCGATGATGTTGCAGCTCAATTTCGGCCTCAGCGCCACCAGCAGCGGCAGCATCACCTTCGCCTCGGCCGCCGGCGCGCTGGTGATGAAGCCGATCGCGCGCATCGTGCTGAAGCGCTATGGCTTTCGCAGCGTGCTGATCGTCAACGGCATTCTGGCCTCGGTGATGATGGCGGCCTGCGCGGCGTTCAGCCCGTCGACCCCGCAATTCATCCTCTATGCCGTGCTGCTGCTGGGCGGCCTGTTCCGGTCACTGCAGTTCACCGCCTATAACACGCTGGTGTTCGCCGACATCTCGCCGCGGCGCATGGGCAGCGCAACCAGCTTCTACAGCACCGGCCAGCAGGTTTCGCTGACCTTGGGCGTGGTGATCGCCGCGATGTCGATGGAGACGACGGTCTTCCTGGGCGGACGCAGCGAACCGGCGCTGGCGGATTTTTCGATCGCGTTTCTGGTGGTCAGCGCGATCTCGCTGCTCGCCCTGCCCTATGCCCTGCGCCTGCGCCCGAACGCCGGCTGGGTGTTGAGCGGACACAACCCCGACCGCCTGCCAACGTCCATTGAAGGAAAATCCTGATTTTTCTGCGGTTTTTCGGTAACTGGATTTTTTCATGCCGACATTCACGCGCCGCCATTCATTCGCCCTCGGCCTGGCATCGCTGGCATTTGCGGCACGCCCGGTCCGCGCGCAGCCGGGCACCGAGGTTACAATCTCTGCCGCACTGCGAATGAACACAGCGATCGACCTGGAGCTACGCGCGGGCAACGGCCCCACGGCCAGGCTGCGTGGTGAAAACCGGTCATCTCGGTACGATCCGGTCCGCATCACCACCACGTTGACCATCCCGGCCAGAGCGGACCGCCTGTCGCTGAAGGGCCGTGCACGCCTCTCCGATACCGACCTCATGCCCATCGACACCACCATCCCGTTCATCGACGCCACACCCTGCATGCAGCATCTGCGCACGGAAACGGCCGATTTCGGCGCCGATGTCGCGCGTTTCGCGACGGCCTGGAACGAACTGCCGATCGCGACACGGCATAACAGACTGGAACTGCAGCGCCCGGCAACACAAAGCGCGATCGAAGCCGCCATCCGCCACACGGGTATCGCCCTGCCGGCCGAATGCCGGTCGCTCCTGCAACGCAGCGATGGGCTGAGACTCGGCGGGCTCCGGGGGTTTCTGCCGGCTGCCGATCTGCAGCGCACGGATCTGTGGCTGCGGCAGGCGCGCAGAAAATTATGGCCCACCGCTGTTCAGCGCCGAGCGGGCCGCTCTGGCTCAGCAGTCGGTCGTTCTGTACCAGCAGCGTGATGACGGACACCGCGGGCTTGCCTACCAGCCGCCCAAAGCCCAACCGCCCGATGCCCAGCTGTCCGATACACCACAACCAACGGCGCGTTTTTACTGGATCGACCGGCATCGCGACAGCCCGCGCCTGCTGGCCATCCCCGGATCGGGCGCTCCGGTCGCTTCGTTCCGGCAGGCTTTCATCCAGATGGTCCGTCATGACCGGCTGTCACGGCTCGATACGCTCATCCTCGACCGCAACGACGAACACATGGCGTTTCAGTTCCGCCTGTGGCCCGGCGAAAGACGCTGGACGATGGGAACGCAACTTGAACCCAGGCTGAACGCCAGTTGATCCACACCGCCCGGCGGCGGGCCGGAACCTACAACGCCCTGGAATAGCGGCCTTCGGCCTTTTCCGACGCCACCGGCAGATAAGCGTCGAACAGCGCCGCGACATGGCGCACGAACTGGCGCATCGGCGCCGGCACCGTCAGGCGATACCCCTCGCACACCACGATGCCGTCTTCCTGCAGCGGCTGCGCGCGCGTCAGCGCGGCATCGAAATGCGACGGCGCGACGCCGTGTTCCTTCGCCACCGCCGCCACATCGACACTCAGATCGCACATCAGCCGTTCGATGATCGCGCGGCGCAAGCGGTCCTCGTCGGTCACCGCGACACCACGGATCGAGGCGAGGTTGCCAGCGCGGATCGCGTCGCGGTACAGCACCGTCGCCGAGACGTTCTGCACATAGCCCTGCGGCAGCGAACTGATCGCCGAGGTGCCGAAACCGATCAGTGCCTGTTCGGCATCGGTCGTGTAACCCTGGAAATTGCGGTGCAGTGTGCCTTCGGCCAACTGGCGCGCCATGTCATCGCCGGCGCGCGCGAAGTGATCCAGCCCGATCGCCACATATCCCGCCCGCTCCAGCGCCGCCGTCGCCGCTTCCATCTGGCGCACACGCGCCTGCGTATCGGGCAGCTTGCTTTCCGGCATCAGCATCTGGTGCTTTTTCATCCACGGCACATGCGCATAGCCGAACAGCGAAATGCGATCCGGTTCCAGCGTCAGCGCCTTCGCGACGGTCGCCTGCACGCTTTCCACCGTCTGCAACGGCAGACCATACATCAGGTCGAAGTTGATCCCGGTCACGCCGATCCCGCGCAGCCAGCGCACCACACGTTCGGTCACCTCGAACGGCTGCACGCGGTTGATCGCCAACTGCACGTCGGGGTCGAAATCCTGCACGCCGAGGCTGGCGCGGTTCAGCCCGGCCTCGGCCAGCGCGCGCACGTGGTCTTCGGTGATGGTGCGCGGGTCGATCTCGACCGCGATCTCGGCATCGGCGCGGAAATCGAACGCGGCACGCAGCGCCGCGAACAGCCGCGTCAGGTCGGCGGGCGACAGGATGGTCGGCGTGCCGCCACCCCAGTGCACATGCGCAACCGTGCGCCGCGCCCCCAGGCGCTGCGCGACCAGCGCAATCTCGCGTTCGAGCACTTCGACATACGAGGCAATCGGCGCGTATTTGCGCGACACCGCCGTATGACAGCCGCAGTAATGGCACAGCTCGGCGCAGAACGGCACGTGCAGATACAGCGACAACGGCATGCCGGCCGGCAGGGCCGCCAGCCATTCGGCGTATACCGCCCCATTCACCGCTGGCACGAACTGTGGTGCCGTGGGATAGCTGGTGTAACGTGGGATGCGCTGATCGTAACGCGCGATCAAGGAAATTTGCATGACAGCCTTCTGGCAGGAGACGGGCATTCGGGCAATGATACAGGCGTCGTCGTTACCATCACGTTTAGGTGGGTTGCATACCCGGTTTGAACCGATATAGAAATACGTATGAAAAATACCTCTTTTCTGAGTGGCGGATTCCGTCCGTTTTTTCTGCTGGCCACGGTCTGGGCTGGTATCGCCATGCCGCTGTCGCTGGTTTCCATGCTGGGGTCCGGGCGCGTGCTGCCGGCCGGCGGCATCTTCTGGCACGCGCACGAACTGCTGTTCGGCTATGCGGGCGCGGTGATCGCGGGCTTCCTGTTTACCGCCATTCCCAACTGGACCGGGCGGTTTCCGGTCCGTGGCCTGCCGCTGCTGACCCTGGTGCTGATCTGGCTGGCCGGGCGTATCGCAATGCTGCTGACTGCCGCGAGCACCATCCCCGCTGCGGCGGGCGCGGTGATCGACATGATGTTCCTGCCCGCCATTCTGGGCGTCGCCGCGCGCGAGATCATTGCCGGGAAAAACTGGCGTAACCTGCGTGTGCTGGTACTGGTGGCGATGCTGCTGATCGCCAACCTGCTGTTCCATACGCTGGACGACACCTGGCTGGCGATCCGCCTGGCGATCGCGGCGGTGATCGCGCTGATCATCCTGATCGGCGGACGCGTGACGCCGAGCTTCACGACCAACTGGCTGCGCATGCAGGGCGCTGCGGTCAAACCGGCTTCATTCTCGAGGTTCGACACCGTGACAATCGGCGTGAGCGTCGCGGCGCTGCTGATCTTCGCGTTCGTGCCGCCCGAACATGACGCATCGAGCGGGCTTCTGGCGTCGCTGACCCAGATCTATCTGCTGCCCCTCCTGTCGCTGCTGGCCGGCGTGCTGCTGACGGTGCGCGCGGCGCGCTGGTACGGCTGGCACACCTGGCCCGAAAAGCTGCTGGTGATCCTGCATATCGGCTATCTGTTCATCCCGCTGGGCTTTCTGCTGCTGGCCGGCAGCATCCTGTTCCCCAACGCGATCCCCTATCCCGCCGCCTGGCACGCCTGGACCGCGGGGGCGATCGGCACGATGACACTGGCGGTGATGACGCGCGCCACGCTCGGCCATACCGGCCGCCGCCTGACGGCGAACTCCATCACCAAGGCGATCTACGTGTTCGTCCTGCTGGCCGCCGTATTGCGCATCGCCGCGACGTTCTTCACGGCGGCCTATATCCCGCTGTTGCACACGGCGGGCACCGCGTGGTCGCTGGCCATGCTGGGCTTCGTGATCGGCTACGGCCCGATGATGTTCCGTTCCAGACCGCGCCCGGCCGGCTGATCGACGACGAGCCGGCCGCTCTGATCGGCCGGCTGTGCCGCCTTCGCCCAGTGCAGCGTTCCGGAATGCCCGCACATCGGGCAGACCGGCTGCCAGCGGTCCTGCGTGCCGGAACACGCGCCGCAGCGCCACACCGGGTCCGGATCGGCGCTGTTGGCGGCCCGTAAGGCGTCGCGCTGCGCGGCACGGCCTTCCTCGGTGGTGCCGTATTCGGCTTCCTCGATATCGGCCTGCAACACCCACAGCCGGCGTTCGTTCGACCCGGTGGCGCGCGCCGCGGCCAGATGCCGGCGCGCCTCGCCGTACAGATCGGCGGCCAGCGACGTGCGCGCCATCAGCAGATGCGATTCCACATGTGCGGGATTGGCCTGCGCCAGCCGTTCGGCCTCGTGCACACGGGCCAGCTTTTCCTGCACCGGAGCCAAAAAGAAGTCCGCCAGATCGGGCGCCGGTCCTGCCGCCCAGGCCTTGCGGATCACATTCTGGGCGCGCGTTTCATGCCCCTGGACGCGCAGCAGCCGCGCATAGGTCAACGCGGCGGGCGGCAACGCCGGGTCGGCCTCGAATCCCGCCCGGGCCAGACGCAGTGCCAGCTCGGGCGACGGTCCGCCCTCTGCCGCGACCTTTTCGGCCGCCATCGTCGCGAAGGCGGCGCGCGATCCGTCATCCACCGCCAGCGCCAACGCATCTTCCCAGTTCTGGGTGCGGATCGCCAACTGGACGCGCTCCTCGGCCACCCACAGCGCCCCCGGATGGGCGCGTTCGGCCTCGCGCGCCAGCCGCGCCGCTTCCGGCCAGTCGGCGCGCTGCATGGCGGCGCGCAGCAGCCCGCGCAGCCCGAGGAACGACGCATCCGCCGAATTGGTCAGCAGCAGCAGCGCTTCCTCCATCTCGGCCGGCCGCCGGGCCAGACGCGCCGCTTCCGAGACCAGCAACAGCGCCAGCGGCGTGTCGCCCAGATGCCGGCGTGCCCGCACCGCCTCGCGCCGCGCCTCGGCTCCCTCGCCGGCCGCCAGCGCGACCAGCGCGCGCGTCACCGCGCGATCGCCGTGGCGGCGATGCCGGGCCGACCGCCAGCGCCGCCAGGTGCGCGGCAGGCGGACCATCCCGCCCAGCAGCCGCACCAACCCGTACAAAATGGCGAACAGCAGAATTGTCCCCACCACCACCACCGGCACCGGCGCGGACAATCCATACTCGCCGACCGCCAGCGTCAGCACGCCCGGCAGAGTCGCCAGCCACCACGCCGCCGCCACTGCCAGTGCTGCGACGACCAGAATATAGAGCGCGCGCCGCATTTACCGTGCCCCCTGCGCTTCCAGATCGGTCAGCGCCGCCTCGGCCGCCAGCAGCGACTGGGCCTGTTCCATCCAACCGGCCATCGCGGCGGCGGGGGCGGGCTGCAGGCGTTCCAGCGCCGCCACCGCGCGCGCCAGATCGCCCGCTTCCAGCGCCAGGCGCGCACGTTCCAGCACCCCGGCGTCCGGCGCGCCGATGATCACCTCGTCGCCGCGGCGCAGCGTGACCAGATTTTGCGCGCGGTTCCAGGCCGATTCCAGCACCCCCTGCTCCGGCGTCGCCACCGGGGCCGAGGCGGCCAGCGCGGCGCGCGCCGCTTCGGGATAGGCGAGCTTCAGCGCCGCCAGCGTCGGCGGCGCCTGGGTGGCGAACCGGGTCAGCGCCGCCGGCGCGCCGGGCACCTCGCCCAGCGGCTGCCCGGCCTGCAACGCCGCGCGCACCGACGCCAGACGCATCAGCATGCGGGTACGATCCTCGATGCCGTTCAGCCGGCCGGCCAGCGCCTCGGCCTGACCGATCCGTGCCTCCAGTGCCGCCAGCCGGTCCGACAGCGCGCGCTCGGCCGTGCGGACCCGTTCGAACTGCTCGTTCTCGGCCGCCTGCAGCCGCGCCGCCAGCGCTTCCTGCCGGCTGGAGATCGAATCCTGGCGCGCGCTGATCGCCGACGTATCGACCGCAGGGGCAGGCGCCGCCGCCCCGGTCGGGCGTGTTTCCAGCGCCGCGATGCGCGACAGCGCGGTGTTCAGGCGCGATTCCAGCGGACCGAGATCGGGCGGTGCGGGCAGAACGGACGCCGCGGGCAACGGCCGGTTCTCCAGCGCCGTCACCCGCCGGGCCAGGCTGTCCAAAGCGTCCTGCGAAGCCAGCCCGGCAAGATCGCCCTGCGATATGGCGGGCACTGCGGCATGATCGGGCGGCGGGCGCAGCCACAGCCAGCCGACCGCGCCGCCCAGCGCCAGCAGGCCGATCAGATACAGATACGGCACCGGGTCGCGCCGGCGCGGCGCCGGCGCGGGTGTCTCGGGCTTCGGCGTTTCGGCCGGACGGTCCGCTTCCACCGGCGCCGCAACGGGGGGCGTGGCGGGATCGGGGGCGTCGTCCGGAGAAGGCGGGGCGATTTCAGTCATTTCTCTCATGGCATTTCTCTCATGGCAGCAGCGCGAGCAACGCCTCCTGTGTCGGACGGACGGCGGTTCTGATCGACCGCCACGTGAGTTCAGCCAGGACATCCGCGGCCGGCGGCCCGATCGCCAGGGCATCGACCGGCGCCAGCCTATCCGCCAGATGCGCGGCGCGCACCAGCTTAACGAATGCACGCGCCGTGTCGGCGGAAAAAAACAATGCGGCGTGCAGATTGCCGTCCAACAGCACCCGGTGCGCCACATCGGGCAGCGCGGCGACCGGCACGGCGGCATAAACGGCGCGGCGGATCACCCGAAACCCGCGGTCGCGCAGCAGAGCCGCCAGCCGAAACCCCTGCCGCGCCCCGCTGATCGACAGCAGCGGCGCGCCGCGCGGGTCGAGCCGTTCGGCACACAGCCGCGTCAGGTCGCGCGCATCGCCGTCGGCCGAATGAACATGGGTGAAACCCGCGGCGCGCATCGCCGCCGCCGTCGCCTCGCCGACCGCAAAACCGGGCAATGCGTGCAGCGCGGCGGGCAGCGCGGGCACCGCATTGGCCGATGTCACCAGCACCGCCTGCACCGGCGCGGGCACCTGGCGCAGCGGGCGATGGCGGATGCACAGCACCGGCGCCGCCACCGGCGCATAGCCCAGCGCGCGCAGCTTCGCCGACGTGTCGGCGATCCCCTGTTCGGGGCGCGTGATCAGCACAGATGCGGCAACGTTCCGGACCATACCGGTTGATGACGCCTATTCACCGATTTGGCCAGCCCAATAACCGCGGCCTGAACACGGCCGCCAGAACGCGTTGACTACGCCCCTTGGAAAATATCCGCCGGGCTGTCCTTGCGCAGGCCCCGGCCCAGATCGTTGCCCATGCGCGCCGCATCGGCGACCGCGCCCTGTACGCTGCGCTTCAGCATGAAGCTGCCATCCTCGCGCGCCACCAGACCGGTCAGCTTCAGGCTGCCGTCGGCCTGCACCTGCGCATAGCCGCCGACCGGCGTGCGGCACGATCCGTCCAGCGCCGCCAGCAGCGCGCGCTCGGCGGTGGACACCGCGCGCGCCTCGGCGTCCTCGATCGCCGCCAGCAGGTCGCGCAGCACGACATCGCTCTCGCGCACCGTGATGCCGACGATGCCCTGCCCGGCGGCCGGCACCATCACCGTGTCGGGGTCCAGCACCGCATCGGCCCTGTCCGCCATGCCCAGACGGATCATCCCGCCCAGCGCCAGCATACTGGCCGAGACCTGCCCGCTCTTCACCTTGTCGAGCCGGCTGCCGACGTTGCCGCGCAGCAGTTCCACTTTCAGATCCGGACGCGCGTGCAGGATCTGTGCCTGACGGCGGACCGAGGACGTGCCCAGCACGCCGCCATGCGGGATCGCCGCCAGCGGGTCGTTCGGGTTCACCGGGCCGCAGTCCGGCCCCAGAATCAGCGCGTCGCGCGCATCGGTGCGGCGCATCGTGCAGGCCAGCACGATGCCGGGCGGCAGGTCGGTCTCCAGATCCTTCAGGCTGTGCACCGCGAAGTCGATCCGTCCGTCGGCCAGCGCCTCGTGAATTTCCTTGCTGAACAGGCCTTTACCGCCGATCTCGGCCAGCAGGCGGTCCTGCACCGCGTCGCCCGTGGTGCGGATCTGGTGCGCCTCGAACACCGGCCCCATGCCGGGCGGCGGAGTTTTCATCACCGGGCAGAAATCGGTGATCTGTTTCAGAAACGCATTGGTCTGCGCCATCGCCAGCGGCGATCCGCGCGTGCCGGCGCGCAGCGGCAGCGCATGCAGCCGTCCCTTTGTATGAGGAGGCACAGAACGGGTCAGGGTTGGGTCGATAACGGTCATCTGGTAAGTAACGCTTTTTCAACGACGCCCTCGCCCATAGAGCTTTTTCCACGCGGGCGAAATCACCCGGACGCGGAAAATACGCCCAGGCGCGGATACGTCCGGCAAGAGGCGTTCAATCTGAACGGCCCATGCTCTATGACGGCGCGACCGGAAAGGAAAGAGACTTACGTGCAAACCGCCCCTCCCGCACCTGTAATACCGCACGGCCCCGTGCTGGGGCCCGTACTGGGGATCGAATCGAGCTGCGACGAAACCGCCGTCGCCGTCGTGGCGGCTGACGGGCGGGTGCTGGCCGAGGAGGTGCTGAGCCAGCTCGACGATCATGCCCCCTATGGCGGCGTGGTGCCCGAGATTGCGGCGCGCGCCCATCTGGCGCATCTGCCGGCGATGACCCAGCGCGTGCTCGACAAGGCGGGGCTGCGCATGGCGGATCTGGGCGCCATCGCCGCCACCTCCGGCCCCGGGCTGATCGGCGGGCTGGTGGTCGGGGCGACGTTCGGCAAGGGACTGGCGCTGGCGGCGGGAAAACCGTTCATCGCCGTCAACCATCTGGAAGCCCATGCGCTGACCGCGCGCCTGCCCGGTCTGGTGCCGGGCGGCGCGCCGTTTCCGTATCTGCTGCTGCTGCTGTCCGGCGGGCACAGCCAGTGCATCGCGGTGGACGGGCTGGGCCGTTATCGCCGTCTGGGCGGCACGGTGGACGACGCGGTGGGCGAGGCGTTCGACAAGGTCGCCAAGCTGATGGGTCTGCCCTGGCCCGGCGGGCCGCATGTCGAACGGCTGGCGCGCGACGGCGATGCCAAGCGCTTTGCCTTCCCGCGCCCGATGAAAGGGCGGGCGGGGTGCGATTTCTCGTTCTCGGGTCTGAAGACCGCGGTGGCGCAGGCGATCGGCGCCTACCCAGACGGCGCGCTGCCGATCCAGAACGCGCGCGATCTGGCCGCGTCGTTCCAGGCGGCGGTCGCCGACGTGATGCACGACCGCGCCAGGGCCGCGCTGGCGATGATGCCGGACGCAAAGCTGCTGGTCGTCGCCGGCGGCGTTGCCGCCAACGGGGCGATCCGCGCGGCGCTCGACAGGGCGGCGTCGGCCTGCGGCGTCACACTGCTCGCCCCGCCGGTGCGGCTGTGCACCGACAACGCGGTGATGGTCGCCTGGGCGGGGGTCGAGCGGCTGGCGCACGGACTGACCGACCCGTTCGACCACGCGCCGCGCCCGCGCTGGCCGCTTGCGGAACTACAGGCGCAGAACGCGCAAACATTATGAATTATCGCCACGCCTTTCACGCCGGCAATTTCGCCGACTGCATGAAGCACGCGCTGCTGGTCTGGCTGCTGCGCGCCTTACAGCGCAAGGACACGCCGATCGCCGTGCTGGATACGCATGCGGGGATCGGTGCGTATGATCTGGAGTCGGAGCAGGCCGAACGCACCGGCGAATGGAAACGCGGCATCGCGCGTGTCGCCGAACAGCCCGCCGATGTGCTGGCCGATTACCTGGCGATCGCCACCGCCAAGCCCGGCCAGTATCCCGGCTCGCCCGAGATCGTGCGCGCGCTGTTGCGTGAACGCGACCGGCTGATCTGCTGCGAACTGCACCCCGAAGACCACGCCGCGCTGAAGCGCCGCTATGCGCGCGACGCACAAATCAGTGTGCACAACCGCGATGCCTGGGAAGCGATAACCGCACTGCTGCCGTTCCCCGAACGGCGCGGGCTGATCCTGATCGACCCGCCGTTCGAGGCGCCCGACGAGTTCGCACAGCTGCAACGCGCGCTGATAGCCGCGCACAAACGCTTCGCCAACGGCGTGTATGCGGCATGGTACCCGATCAAGCATCGCACGCCGGTGCGGCTGTTTCACGAGGCGATGCAGGCAGCAGGCATTCGCGACATCGTGGCCGCCGAACTGTGGCTGCGCACACCGACCGACCCGACGAGGCTGAACGGCTGCGGCCTGCTGGTCGTCAACCCGCCCTACGGGTTCGAGAATGCCGCCACTGCGATTCTGGAGGCGCTGCGCGCCCGGCTGAGCGATGGCGAACACGGCGAAGGCCAGGCGCTGATCCGGCTGGCCGGCGAATGACGGGTGCGGTAAAAGCGCCGCGGAGAAAACGTGTATGAACGACGTTGCAATCATCGGCGCCGGCGCCTTCGGCACCGCATTGGCCATTCAGGCGGCCCGCGCCGGCCGGCGTGTCACGCTGTGGGCGCGCGATGCGGAGCGCGCGGCGGACATGGCGCGCACACGCCTCAACGCGTTGCATCTGCCCGGCGCGGTTCTGGATGCGGCGATCGACATCACCGCCGACATCACTGCCGTCTTTGCGCCGCTATTGCTGCTCGCCGTGCCGACGCAGCACGCGCGGCATGTCGTGGCGCAACTGCCGCACGACTGCACCGATCTGGTGACGGTGGCGAAAGGCGTCGAAGCGCGGACTCTGGCACTGCCGCTGGAGATGCTCGCCGAACTGCGCCCCGCGGCGCGGCTGGCGGTGCTCAGCGGCCCGACCTTCGCACACGAAGTCGCGGCGGGGCTGCCGGTGGCGGCGGTGGTCGCTTCGGCCGATCCGGCATTGCGCGAGAAAACCATCGACATGCTGGCGACCCCTGTCTTTCGGCTGTACGGCAACGACGATCCGGTCGGCGCCGAGATCGGCGGCGCGACCAAGAACGTGATCGCCATCGCCGCCGGCGTGGCGATCGGCGCGCAACTGGGCGAAAGCGCGCGCGCCGCACTGGTCACCCGCGGTCTGGCCGAGATTGCCCGGCTGACGGTGGCGCTGGGCGGCAAGGCGGAAACGGTGGCCGGCCTGTCAGGGCTCGGCGATCTGATGCTGACCTGCGCGGGTCAGGCCAGCCGTAATTTCTCGTGCGGGGTGGCGCTGGGACAGGGTGTGCCGATCGCCGAAATTCTGGCCGCGCGCACATCGGTGACCGAGGGCGTGACCACCGCGCCGGCCCTGCTGGCGCGCGCCACATCGGTCGGCGTGGACATGCCGATCGTCGCCGCCGTCGCCGCCGTGATGCAGGGACGGATGTCGGTGCGCGACGGCATCGCCGCGCTGCTGGCGCGACCGAAGCGCGACGAGTGACGGGATTGCGTGAACCAACGTAGTGATTGCATAGTCCAGCGTATTGTTTTGCAGAAAGTTCACGGTTCGACATGCCGATCCCGACTTATGAGCACTGGATGCGACCGCTGCTGGAACGCGCCGACCATACACCGCGACGGCTGCGGGATATCACGCAGGAAATTGCCGATGCGTTCGGTCTGACCGAAGAAGAGCGAATACGCATGCTGCCGGCCGGCAGGGCAACGGTGCTTGCCAGCCGAGCTGGGTGGGCACGCACATATCTGAAGCAGGCCGGATTGCTCGAACTCCCGATGCCGGGTTGCGTGTCCATCACCGACCGCGGCCGCGCAGCGTTAGCGAGCAACACGCCGATCAACAATGCCTATCTGCGCCAGTTTGCGGAATTTCGTGCTTTCGAAGAACGCTCGCGCTCCAAGGCACACGATCATACGACCAGAGAGATCCAAACAGACTCGACAGAAGACACCCCCGAAGATCGCCTGGACGCCGCCGCATCGGAAATCGACACCGCCCTGCAAAGCACATTGCTGGATGCCGTACGCAAACTGTCTCCCACATCCTTCGAACTGCTGATCATCGCGCTGCTGAAAGCGATGAACTACGGCGCGCGCGGCGCGGTCCTCCATCTCGGAAAAACCGCCGATGGCGGCGTGGACGGCGTGATCCAGCAGGATGCGCTGGGCCTCGACCGGGTTTACATGCAGGCCAAACGCTATGCGGCCAGCAACACCGTCGGCTCGCCCGAGATCGACAAATTCTCCGGCGCGCTGAGCAAGCAGAACGCCCAGAAAGGCGTGTTCGTCACCACCAGCAGCTTTTCCGACGCGGCGCGCAACGCCAAATACAACAACCACACCATCGTCCTGATCGACGGCGACGAACTCGCCCGGCTGCTGGTCCAGTACAACGTCGGCGTCGAACCCGTGCGAACCATCGCGCTGAAACGCATCGACCTCGGCGCCTTTGAAGACGAGGGACTGGGCTGATCGGCCGGGCGGATATTTTATGGCGCCCACTGTCGTGCCAGCACACAGACAACTGCCCGCACTGTGTCCAAAAGCGAAATGCGCCACGAATTTGCCATGAATGGAACTCAACTTGGAAAATCGTTGCGAAATCGCTTTTAACGTGGCGAATTCGGCCCTATTGTCCGTTTGCAGCACTTTCACTGGAGATCTCCATGTTCCGTGCGTTATTTCTATCAGCCGTCATCAGCGTGACCGCAACAGGCGCCATAGCCGAGACTTCTACACATCCGACACGGGTAGTCGGTGCGCGCACCGTAGAGGCCAGCGTCTCCACAGTACTCGCAAGGGTTGAAACCGTCGACCGGCGCACCCGTCAGGTTCTGGTGCGCTACGAGGACGGCACCTATGAGACGCACCGCCTGCCGGCGAGCGTGCGGAACTTCAACCAGATCAAGGAAGGTGACATCGTTCAGCTCGATGTGACCGACACGATCATCGTGGCGCTGGAACGCGGCCAGGCGCGCACGCCGGAAGAAACGACCGGCGTCGCAAGCGCACCGCGCGGCGCGCGGCCCGGGCTTGCCGTGCAGAACGTGTCGCAGATCACAGCGCAGGTGGACAGCGTCAACCCCGCCACCCGTCAGGTCGTGCTGCGCGGCGCCGATGGCAAACCGCACACCGTGCGCGCCCCCGACGATGTGAATATCAGCGAAGTCAAACCCGGTGACACCGTGGTCGCAACGCTTGTCGAATCGGTGGTCATCGCCGTGCGCGCCGCGCCCTGAAACCTGATCCGGAAGCGGTGCCCCGCTTCCGGATCCATCCACCTTCCGGCGTTTTGGACGGTGCGCGCGCAGTCTGGCGGGCATCTTCGTGTTTATTAATTTTTGACATTTTAGGCATTGTTTCAACCATTGAAGACGGATCTGGATTTCGTGAAGCGCATCGGTTCTGCCATATGCGCTGGTTGCTTTCGCAGCGACCGTACCGTGGTGTCCGCAGGACGCCGTAACCCGAAAATCGACACACCAGACAATCCCGGGCAAACAGGCCCTGTATCGAAAGTAGCCGCCATGCGACTTGCATTCTGGATGATCCTGTCCACCAGTTCCGTCCTGTCGCTGGGGGCATGCACATTGCTGGCGCCGCCGCCGGAACCGGACAACACGCCGGTTCTGACCGTGCGGGGAAACCGGCAGGCCTGCCACCAGACGACGGTTTCTCTGGACCGCCAGCAGGCGATTCCCACCAGATTCTGCGCCACATACGCCCCCGGCCGGGATGAAATCTCGGTCTTCCTGAATGGCAGCAAAATCCTGTCCGGCAACATGGCACAGGCCGCAACCGGGATCGGCGGCGTTTATGCCGGCACAATGCTGCAACTGCGCTGCCAGACGCAAGACGACGAGGCTGTCACCGATTCCGCGAGACGCTGCGTTCTGTCCTCGACCAGACAGGAACTGACCGCGGTACAGATCGTACGGCGCTAGGGCAGGATATCCATCGTCGCACGTTCAGGTCAGCCATTCACGGTCGGCAACACCCATCTTGCCGCCGGCGAATCCGCCTCTACATCCGGCAACCTGCGGTGCGCGCATCGCCTTTGAACACGGTGCCTGAAATCCTGTACGATCTCGACCGTCTACATCTTCTACCGCCGGCACCATGAAGGGATCGCTGTTTTTATGCCCAGACCCATCACCGTCATTCTCCTGCTCGCCCTCTGTCTGCTGCCGCTGTCCGCCTGCACACAGCGCAATTCGTCCGGGCCTTATGTCTCGGGCGGCGGCGGAGTGACGGTTCGCTGACGTCTGCCGGCAGAGGGGATCTATTCCGCCGCCGCCTTCAACCCCGCGGCGGCGGCCAGCGGCGACAGCACCGCGGCCAGCAGCATCGCCGCCGTCAGCAGCAGCAGGTGCGGGCGCGCCGCCATGCCGGTCGCCACCGCGTCGGCCGCGCCGACGCCGAACACCAGCACCGGGATGGTCAGCGGCAACACCAGCAGCGGCAGCAGCACGCCGGCGCGACGCGCGCCCAGCGTCACCGCCGCGCACGCCGTGCCCAGCAACGACAGCGTCAGCGTGCCCGGCAACAGACCGAGCAGCAGCACGGGCAGCGTTTCGGGTTCCACCCGCAGCATCAGCGCCACCGGTCCCGCCGCCGCCAGCAGCGGCAGGCCGGTAACCAGCCAGTGCGCGCACGCCTTCGCCAGCCCGACCATCGACGCCGGCAGACCCGAAAGTAACAACTGATCCAGCGATCCGTCCTCGAGCTCGGCCCCGAACAGGCGCTCCAGCGGCAGCAGCGCCGCCAGCAGCGCCGTCACCCAGATGATGCCGGGGCCGATCCGGGTCAGCACCTCGGGCGCCGGCCCCACGGCCAGCGGGAACAACGACGCCGCGACCAGAAAGAACAGCACCGCTGCCAGCGTATCCGCCCCCTGGCGGCGCGCCAGGCGCAGGTCGCGCCCGATAATGGCCATAAAAGCGCTCATCCCAGCCGCAGCTCCTCGGCCTCGGGGAACGGCAGCGGCAGATGCGTGGCGGCCACCACGCCGCCGCCGCCCGCCCTGTGCTGCGCCACCAAAGCGCCGAATCGGACGACCGAGGCCGCGTCCAGCCCCACGGTCGGTTCGTCCAGCAGCCAGATCGGCCGCGTGCCCAGCGACACCGCCAGCCGCGACAGCGCCAGCCGCCGCTTTTGCCCGGCCGACAGCATCCGTGCCGGCAGATCGGCCAGATGGGTCAGGTCCAGCGCCTCGAGCGCCGCCCCGATCCGCGCCGCATTGCGCGCCACGCCCATCAGATCTGCAAAAAAATGTATATTTTCCAGCACGCTCAGTCCCGGCTTCACCGCATCCTGATGGCCCAGATAGCACAGCCGCGCCGCGTAGGACGGGCCATAGGCATGGGCATCCACGGTTTCCTGGCCGGTTTCGGCCGCGCAGTGCAAATCCCCAGCCGCGCAGCGCAAATCCCCGGCCGCCAGCGGTAAAAGCCCGGCCAGCGCGCGCAGCAGCGATGATTTCCCCACCCCGTTCGGGCCGACCAGCAGCCAGGCCTGCCCCGGCCGCAGCCGGAACGAAATCTTCGAGAAAACCAGCCGTTCACCGCGGATCACCGCCATATCCCGCGCTTGCAGCACCCGTGCCTCCAGCCGTAAAAACCACCCGCACAATAGACCGTCTCGCGCTGGTATGATTTAAGCCGGGCGGAAAGTCACGCGGCCGGCATGCCGCGACCCAGGGAGAAGGAATATTTCAACATGCGCATGATTGGGCAGGATAGCCTGCAGACACGTCGCTCGCTGACCATCGACGGTAAGCAGTTCGACTATTTCTCGATACCGGAAGCGGCAAAGACCATCGGCGATGTCGCCCGCCTGCCCGTCACCCTGAAAGTGGTGTTGGAAAACATCCTGCGTTTCGAGGATGGCCGTTCCTACACCGTGCAGGATGCCAAGGCGGTAGCCGAATGGCTGGAAAACGGCGGCAAGTCGGACAAGGAAGTGCCCTTCCGCCCGGCCCGCATCCTGATGCAGGACTTCACCGGCGTGCCGGCGGTGGTCGATCTGGCGGCGATGCGCGACGGCATCGTGAAACTGGGCGGCGACCCGCAGAAGGTGAACCCGCTGGTGCCGGTGGATCTGGTGATCGACCATTCGGTGATGGTCGACGTCTCGGCCCGCGCCGACGCGATGGACAAGAACGTCGAACTGGAATTCGAACGTAACGGCGAACGTTATACCTTCCTGCGCTGGGGCCAGACCGCGTTCGACAATTTCCGCGTCGTGCCGCCGGGCACCGGGATCTGCCATCAGGTGAACCTGGAATACCTGGCGCAGACCGTGTGGACCGCGAAGATCGACGGGCAGGAAATCGCCTACCCCGACACGCTGTACGGCACCGACAGCCACACCACGATGGTCAACGGCATGGGAGTGCTGGGCTGGGGGGTCGGCGGCATCGAAGCCGAAGCGGCGATGCTCGGCCAGCCGATCGCCATGCTGATCCCCGACGTGATCGGCTTCAAGCTGACCGGCAAGCTGCCCGAAGGCGCGACGGCGACCGACCTGGTGCTAACCGTCACGCAGATGCTGCGCAAGAAGGGCGTGGTCGGCAAGTTCGTGGAATTCTTCGGCCCCGGTCTCGAACACCTGCCGCTGGCCGACCGCGCGACGATCGCCAACATGGCGCCCGAATACGGCGCGACCTGCGGCTTCTTCCCGGTCGATACGCAGACGCTGGACTACCTGCGCCTGTCGGGCCGCGACGAAACCCGCATCAAACTGGTCGAAGCCTACTGCAAGGCGCAGGGCATGTGGCGCGATGCGAAGACGGAAGAGCCCGTGTTCACCGACACGCTGGAACTCGACATGGGCACGGTGCAGCCCTCGCTCGCCGGCCCGAAGCGTCCGCAGGACCGCGTGCTGCTGTCGGCGGCGTCCACCGCATTCCAGGCCGAACTGACCAAGGGGCTGGGCGTTGCCGCCGCCAATGTCGGCGTGCGCGTGCCGGTGGCGGGCCGCGACTTCTCGATCGGCCATGGCGACGTGGTGATCGCGGCGATCACTTCGTGCACCAACACGTCGAACCCGTATGTGATGGTCGCCGCCGGTCTGGTGGCGCGCAAGGCGCGCGCGCTGGGGCTGACGCCGAAGCCGTGGGTGAAGACCTCGCTGGCGCCGGGCTCGCAGGTGGTCACCGAATATCTCGACAAGGCCGGGCTGAGCGCCGATCTCGACGCGCTGGGCTTTCAGACCGTGGGCTACGGCTGCACGACGTGTATCGGCAACTCGGGCCCGCTCGACAACGACATCGTCGATGCGATCGAAGGCGCGAAGCTGGTGGCGGTTTCGGTGCTGTCGGGCAACCGCAACTTCGAAGGCCGCGTGCATGCGAACGTGCGCGCCAACTACCTCGCCTCGCCGCCGCTGGTGGTCGCCTATGCGCTGCTCGGCACGATGAACGAGGACATCGCCACGGCACAGATCGGCACGTCGAAGGACGGCAAACCGGTGTTCCTGAAGGACATCTGGCCAACCACCAAGGAAGTGGCCGACACGGTGAACGCCAGCGTCACCCGCCCGATGTTCATCGAACGCTATTCGGACGTGTTCAAGGGCACCAAGCAATGGCAGGCGATCAACACCGGCGCCGCCAGCGAAACCTATCGCTGGTCGCCGACCTCGACCTACATCCAGAACCCGCCATATTTCGAAGGCATCACCATGGACACCAGGCCGCTGGCCGCGATCAGCAAGGCGCGTGTGCTGGCGGTGCTGGGTGATTCGATCACCACCGACCACATCAGCCCGGCCGGTTCCTTCAAGCCGACGACACCGGCCGGCAAGTATCTGACCGACCGTCAGATCCCGCAGAAAGACTTCAATTCCTACGGCGCGCGCCGCGGCAGCCACGACGTGATGATGCGCGGCACGTTCGCCAACATCCGCATCAAGAACGAGATGGCCCCCAGCACCGAAGGCGGCGTGACCACCTTCCAGCCCGACGGCGAAGTGATGTCGATCTATGATGCGGCGATGAAGTATCAGCAGCAGAAGACGCCGCTGGTGGTGTTCGGCGGCAAGGAATACGGCACCGGCTCGTCGCGCGACTGGGCGGCGAAGGGCACGTATCTGCTGGGCGTGAAGGCGGTGATCACCGAAAGCTTCGAGCGCATTCACCGTTCGAACCTGGTCGGCATGGGCGTGCTGCCGCTGACCTTCAAGGACGGCATGGACCGCAAGACGCTGGGCCTGATCGGTGACGAGGTGATCGACATCGAAGGCATCGAAACGATGACCCCGCGCTGCGATCTGACGCTGGTGATCCATCGCAGCAACGGCAATGTCGACCGCGTGCCGGTGCTGTGCCGCATCGATACGGCGGACGAGATCGAATACTACCGTCACGGCGGCATCCTGCACTACGTGCTGCGCGGCATGGCGCAAGCGGCGTAAGAATTGTGCCTCGATAAAAAGGGCCCCGGAAACGGGGCCTTTTTTGTTATGGGGAGATTATTTTACTTTCCTATTCCCGTTGGCCGGAAAGAGACCTCGAATAACTCCTAAAAATGCAGCCAACGTGTTGATAGTAGCGCCTGTAATTGCTGCGATGAGAACAGAATCACTTAAAATTTGTCGTCCTGTAAATAAGTTTGCGATAGCTACAAATAGAATGACGCTCCCAAGAAAAATCAAGCTGCCAACAGCAATACGGCAAGCCTTTCGGGCATATTCGCCGCGTAATCCTCTATCTGCTTCGCGGTCTTTTACCTTTTGCGCACGTAGATCTACGATCAGGACTCGTTGATCAGATCCAGAAGATAACGACGGCAGCGATGCAGATGGCCGAGAAGAAAGTGTGAGCGCATCGATCGTAGCGTGTTGCGATACGCCGCCAGTCCTTGAGCTTTGCGAAGAGGTTCTCGACCTTGTGGCGCTGGCGATAGAGCGCCTTGTCGTAATGGTATGGGATCTTGCGGCTTCGGCTCGACGGGATGCAGGGCTGGATACCTTTGTCGATCAGTGCCTGGCGGAATGCGGTGCTGTCGTAGCCACGGTC
>JAVBUO010000048.1:0-2622 GCA_031555315.1 Acetobacteraceae bacterium | reverse complement strand
GATCGCTGACGACACGATCCTCAATTTGCTGCCACAGGCAGAGATTGATGCCCATCGCGCCCGCGCGCTAAACCCGGACCATCCGGTGATCCGCGGCACCTCCGCTAACCCGGACACTTACTTCCAGTCCCGCGAGGCAACGAACCCGTGGTACGACGCGGTGTACGAACATGTCGGCCAGGCGATGGCAGATTTTGCCGCTGCCACCGGGCGTGAATACCAGCCGTTCGAGTTTTACGGCCATCCGCAGGCGGAACGCGTTATCGTGATCATGGGCTCCGCTATCGGCACCTGTGAAGAGGTGGTGGATGAGCTGCTGAGCCGGGGCGAAAAAGTGGGGGTGCTGAAAGTGCGCCTCTATCGTCCGTTCTCGGCCAAACACCTGCTGGCAGTATTGCCGGAAAGCGCCCGTGCGGTTGCGGTTCTGGATCGGACTAAAGAGCCCGGCGCCCAGGCCGAGCCTCTGTATCTGGACGTGATGACCGCACTGGCAGAAGCCTTTAACAACGGCGAGCGCGAGACATTACCGAAAGTGACCGGCGGGCGCTATGGCCTGTCGTCGAAAGAGTTTGGCCCCGAGTGCGTGCTGGCCATCTTCAATGAGCTGAGCTCCGCGAAGCCGAAACCGCGCTTTACCGTCGGCATCTATGACGATGTCACCAACCTGTCGCTGACCTTGCCGGAGAATACCCTGCCTTCAACGGCGAAGCTGGAAGCGCTGTTCTACGGTCTGGGCAGTGACGGCAGCGTGTCGGCCACCAAAAACAACATCAAGATCATCGGTAACTCTACCCCGTGGTATGCGCAGGGCTATTTCGTCTATGACTCGAAAAAAGCCGGGGGCCTGACGGTTTCCCATCTGCGCGTCAGTGAGCAGCCGATCCGTTCGGCGTATCTGGTGTCCCACGCCGATTTCGTTGGTTGCCACCAGCTGCAGTTTATCGACAAGTACCAGATGGCCGAGCGCCTGAAACCGGGGGGCATTTTCCTGCTCAACACCCCGTACAGCGCCGACGAGGTCTGGGCTCGCCTGCCGCAGGAAGTGCAGGCGGTGCTGAACCAGAAAAAAGCGAAGTTCTATGTGGTTAACGCGGCGAAAATCGCCCGCGAATGCGGCCTTGCCGCGCGTATCAACACCGTCATGCAGATGGCATTCTTCCACCTGACGCAGATCCTGCCGGGGGACAGCGCCCTGATGGAGTTGCAGGGGGCGATAGCCAAAAGCTACAGCAGCAAAGGCCAGGAGCTGGTCGAACGCAACTGGCAGGCGCTGGCGCTGGCCCGGGAGTCACTGGCAGAAGTGCCACTGCAGCCGGTAAATGCCCACAGCCCGAACCGACCGCCGGTGGTGTCCGATGCGGCGCCAGACTTTGTCAAAACCGTTACCGCCGCCATGCTGGCCGGCCTTGGGGATGCCCTGCCCGTTTCGGCTCTGCCGCCGGACGGCACCTGGCCGATGGGCACCACCCGCTGGGAAAAACGCAATATCGCCGAGGCGATCCCCATCTGGAAAGAGGAGCTGTGCACCCAGTGTAACCACTGCGTGGCAGCCTGCCCGCACTCCGCCATTCGCGCCAAGGTGGTCTCTCCACAAGCGATGGAAAACGCCCCGGCCAGTCTGCACTCGCTGGATGTGAAATCCCGCGATATGCGTGGTCAGAAATATGTCCTGCAGGTGGCGCCAGAAGACTGCACCGGCTGTAACCTCTGCGTGGAAGTTTGCCCGGCGAAAGACCGGCAGGATCCGGAAATCAAAGCCATCAATATGATGTCGCGCCTTGAACATGTGGAAGAAGAGAAAGTGAATTACGACTTCTTCCTCGACCTGCCGGAAATCGATCGTAACAGCCTTGAGCGCATCGATATCCGTACGTCGCAGCTGATCACCCCGCTGTTCGAGTACTCGGGCGCCTGTTCCGGCTGCGGCGAAACACCGTATATCAAACTGCTGACCCAGCTGTACGGTGACCGGATGCTGATTGCCAACGCCACCGGCTGCTCGTCCATTTATGGCGGTAACCTGCCATCAACGCCGTACACCACCGATGCCAACGGGCGTGGGCCAGCCTGGGCGAACTCCCTGTTCGAGGATAATGCCGAGTTTGGGCTGGGCTTCCGCCTGACGGTCGATCAACATCGCGTCCGGGTGATGCGTCTGCTGGAACAGTTTGCCGATAAGATCCCGGCAGCATTGAACGAGGCCCTGCACAGCGAGGCCACACCAGACGTGCGTCGTCAGCAGGTAGCGGAGTTACGTCAGCAACTGGCCGGTATCGAGGGCGCAGAACAGCTGTTAACCGACGCGGATGCGTTGGTGGAGAAATCCATCTGGCTGATTGGCGGTGATGGCTGGGCGTATGACATCGGCTTTGGCGGCCTGGATCATGTCCTCAGCCTGACCGAGAACGTGAACATTCTGGTGCTGGACACCCAGTGTTACTCCAACACGGGTGGCCAGGCCTCGAAGGCGACGCCGCTCGGTGCAGTAACCAAATTTGGCGAGCACGGTAAACGCAAAGCGCGCAAAGATTTGGGTGTCAGCATGATGATGTATGGCCATGTGTATGTGGCGCAGATTTCGCTGGGCGCGCAGCTGAACCAGACGGTGAAAGCGATTCAGGA
>JAVBUO010000039.1:0-2999 GCA_031555315.1 Acetobacteraceae bacterium | reverse complement strand
GTGCATCGACTACGCCTTGCGGCCTCGCCTTAGCTCCCGGCTTACCTTGGGCGGACGAACCTTCCCCAAGAAACCTTAGATTTTCGACCATTATGATTCCCACATAATTCTCGCTACTCATTCCGGCATTCTCACTTCCATACAGTCCACATGTCCTCCCGGTCATGCTTCGCCCCATATGGAACGCTCCCCTACCCCGCACTTTCGTGCAGCCCAAGCTTCGGTTTTATGCTTAGCCCCGTTATATCTTCTGCGCAAAGACACTCGACCAGTGAGCTATTACGCACTCTTTAAATGTGTGGCTGCTTCTAAGCCAACATCCTGGTTGTTTCTGCATCTTCACATCATTTTACACTTAGCATAAATTGGGGACCTTAGCTGTGGATCTGGGCTGTTTCCCTTTCGACAACGAAACTTATCTCACGCTGTCTGACTGCTTGTCATTAATTATCCGGCATTCAGAGTTTGATAGAGTTCAGTAACCTCGCGGCCCCTAGCTCATTCAGTGCTTTACCTCCGGTAATCTTAATACAAACGCTAGCCCTAAAGCTATTTCGGGGAGAACCAGCTATCTCCGAGTTCGATTGGAATTTCTCCGCTATCCACAAGTCATCCCCGACTTTTTCAACAGGCGTGGGTTCGGTCCTCCATGACGTTTTACCGTCACTTCAACCTGCTCATGGATAGGTCACCCGGTTTCGGGTCTATTGCATATAACTTCGTCGCCCATTTAAGACTCGGTTTCCCTTTGGCTGCGGTACTTAATACCTTAACCTTGCTATATACAATAACTCGCCGGACCGTTCTACAAAAAGTACCTCATCACACATTAACGTGCTCTGAGTGCTTGTAAGCACAAGGTTTCAGGTACTATTTCACTCCCCTCCCGGGGTGCTTTTCACCTTTCCCTCACGGTACTGCTCCTCTATCGGTCACTGAGTAGTATTTAGGCTTGGATGGTGGTCCACCCTACTTCCCACGGCGATTCCTCGTGTCCCGCGGTACTCCGGATACAGCTAGCGTCACTTCCTTTTCGAATACGGGGCTCTCACCCTCTTCGGCCGGCCTTCCCATGCCGTTCTTCTAATTCCATGACTACACATTGCTGTCCTTTACCCCGGGGATATTTCTACCCCCGGTTTAGCCTCTTCCGCTTTCGCTCGCCACTACTCGCGGAATCTCTGTTGATTTCTTTTCCTCGCCCTACTTAGATGTTTCAGTTCAGGCGGTTCCCCTCATTACACTATTTTATTCATGCAATGATACACGGGCTTGCCCCCGTGTGGGTTTCCCCATTCGGACATCTGCGGATCATTACGTATTTGCCGTTCCCCGCAGCTTTTCGCAGCTTGTCGCGTCCTTCATCGGCTCTCAGTGCCAAGGCATTCCCCTTGCGCTCTTTTTAGCTTGACCATTTATTGCTAATTCTCTTTTTAGCTTCGAATTATTGTGGCAACCTCCGACTAAAATTGTTTTAGTGCTTTCGCACTTACCCTTTTTTTGTCAACGAAAAAACCTTTTTTTCTCCTATATCTCAAGGTGTTTAAAAGTTTTCCTATTTGTTGCCTTACTCTTTATTCAGTTTTCAATGTGCTGCTCCTGACGCTTTCGCGTCATCTATATCCTCAGGGTTTCCCCTGTTGATACCGTCCCTCGCGGGCTGGTGGAGATAAGCGGGCTCGAACCGCTGGCCTCCTGCTTGCAAGGCAGGCGCTCTCCCAGCTGAGCTATACCCCCGTATGTCTTCCTCACCAGTCTGGTCCTTTCCCTTTTTGCCCATCTTCTCTTTACATGAAAAAATGGTGGGCTCAAGTGGACTCGAACCACCGACCTCGCGCTTATCAGGCGCGCGCTCTAACCGCCTGAGCTATGAGCCCATGCCTCCCGCGTGCTTAGAGAGTTCAACACCCTCTAAATTAAACAACACTTCATACATTCAGTTCCCTGTTTGACCTAGGATTACGATAGTGATGTCTCCATCTAGGCATCTCTCCGATACCTCTGCCTCGATTCCTCTCGGCTCCTATCATTCTCTCCTTAGAAAGGAGGTGATCCAGCCGCACCTTCCGATACGGCTACCTTGTTACGACTTCACCCCAATTATCACGCCCACCTTAGGCCGCGCCCTCCTGTTAAGGTTAGACTGCGGACTTTGGGTGTTCGCGACTCTCATGGTGTGACGGGCGGTGTGTACAAGACCCGGGAACGTATTCACCGCGGCATGCTGATCCGCGATTACTAGCAATTCCGCCTTCACGCAGGCGAGTTGCAGCCTGCGATCTGAACTGAGACAGCTTTTAGGGTTTTGCTCCATGTCACCATATCGCTTCCCTCTGTATGACTGCCATTGTAGTACGTGTGTAGCCCAGGACATAAAGGGCATGATGATTTGACGTCGTCCCCACCTTCCTCCGTTTTGTCAACGGCAGTCTCGCTAGAGTGATCATCTTAATGTATCAACTAACGATAAGGGTTGCGCTCGTTGCGGGACTTAACCCAACATCTCACGACACGAGCTGACGACAACCATGCACCACCTGTGTGAGATGTCCCCGAAGGGAAAACGCTATCTCTCGCGCGGTCATCTCCATGTCAAGCCCTGGTAAGGTTCTTCGCGTTGCGTCGAATTAAACCACATACTCCACTGCTTGTGCGGGTCCCCGTCAATTCCTTTGAGTTTCAACCTTGCGGCCGTACTCCCCAGGTGGGATACTTATTGTGTTAACTCCGGCACGGCAGGGGTCAATACCCGCCACACCTAGTATCCATCGTTTACAGCGTGGACTACCAGGGTATCTAATCCTGTTTGCTCCCCACGCTTTCGCTCCTCAGCGTCAGTTAATGTCCAGCAGGCCGCCTTCGCCACTGGTGTTCCTCCTTATATCTACGCATTCCACCGCTACACAAGGAATTCCACCTGCCTCTCCATCACTCAAGAATCACAGTTTCAAATGCACGCTCCCGGTTAAGCCGGGAGATTTCACATCTGACTTGCAATC
>JAVBUO010000027.1:0-6365 GCA_031555315.1 Acetobacteraceae bacterium | reverse complement strand
GGGCCGGGAGGCTGCGTGCCGCCCAGGCCACTGCCTCCGCGAGTACGTCGCGTTCCACCCGGATCTTCACCGTTGCCGCCTCCGTCTGTTGCCGGCGCTCTCGCCCTGCTGGTCTTCGTCGTCTGACTCGGTGTCGCTCAGCCCACTGACGGGCAGGACTCCGGGGACCAGTCTGACGTACCGGGCTGACAGTCGGTGCCCCTCGGGGTCAAGTCGTACCGAGCGGCACCTGAGGTGCCGGACGCGAGTTGTGCACAGCCCAGGCTTCGAAACGGTTCTCTGGCTCTCTCTAGTTGTCAGTAGTAGTAGGGGCTGTGGATACCGTGGATAACCTCGTATTCGCAGGTCAGAGCAGGTTTTTTGTCCACCGGGCCTGTGGGTGGAGGCGGTGGATAACACGCCTCTTCTGTGGACGGGGAAAAGTTCTGCACACTCGATGCACAGGCAAGGGGTAGTTCTCCCCAGATCCGTCCCCAGCTTTACCCAGGTTCCCCACAGGCCAACCCGGCACCTTCGTGTGACGCCTTTCACTCGACACGGTGAGAACGCGCGTCGAGTTGCCGAACAGTGGACAGCGATGTGGAGAAGCTGACGATCACTGGGGACAACTGCCCCTAGCCTGTGGGTCGCCGGTGGACAACTTCCGGAGCGGCCTGTGGATCGTTTCTCTGTCCACAGGCTGTGGAAAACATTCGTCCACGAATCCACAGGCGACTGAGCTGGGACGATGCTCTTTCGGCGGCGCCCCCTGTGGATACGATCTGGACAACTTCTCAGTCCCCAGGCTGTGGACGCCAGAAAGTACCCGAATCTGTGGAGGACGCCCGTAACCTGGCGCGTATTCGAACAGTGGATGGCTGTCCGGTAACGCCGGACCGGCTCCGGATCCGGCCCGGGACGGCCTCAGACCCGTCCGGAAGGGCTCCCGGAGAGCCCGCGAAGGGTGCCGAAGACCCCCGTGGGTGTGTCCGGCCCCGCTCTCGGGGCGTCTGCGGAACAGCGAAAGGCGCCCTCGGGAACGAGTCCCGGGGCGCCCTCGGCGACGTACCGCCGTGCTGTCAGCCGTTCTTGATGCGGTTCGTGAGCTCGGTGACCTGGTTGTAGATCGAGCGGCGCTCGGCCATCAGCGCGCGGATCTTGCGGTCCGCGTGCATCACCGTCGTGTGGTCGCGCCCGCCAAAGGAGTCGCCGATTCGCGTCGTCGATAGATTCGTCATCTCCCGCGTCAGGTACATCGCAACCTGCCGCGGCAGCGCGATCTCTCGGTTCCTCTTTGAGCTCGTGATGTCGCTTTTCTCCACACGGTAATAGTCCGCCACAACTTGCATAACCAGTTCCGGCGTGATCCGCTTCGTGTCCCGCATGCCCACAAGGTTCGAAAGCGATTTCTCCGCAAGCTCCAGCGTTACCGATTGCCGCTTAACCGTCGCCTCCGCGTTGACCCTGGTCAGCGACCCTTCAAGCTCGCGGATGTTGCTCTCAACCTTTTCCGCGATAAAATTCAGCACATCGTCCGGAATCTCGTAATGCTCTGTCGCGGCTTTCTTGCGAAGGATCGCAACCCGCGTCTCATAATCCGGCTTCTGAATGTCCGCGATCAGCCCCCACTCAAACCGCGACCGGAGGCGCTCCTCAAGCGTCGGAATGTCCTTGGGCGGCCGGTCGGACGAAATAATAATCTGCTTCCCGCCCGTGTGCAGGTGGTTGAAGGTATGGAAAAATTCCTCCTGCGTGCTGGTCTTGCCCGCAATAAACTGAATGTCGTCCACCATCAGCACATCGACGTTGCGCATCCTGTCCCTGAGCTCGGTCGTGGTCTTGGTCTGTATCGCTTCAATCACGTCGTTTGTGAACCGCTCGCTGGTTATGTACAGCAGCCTGAGCGACGGGTTCTCGCTCTTCATGTAGTGCCCGATCGCGTGCATCAGGTGCGTCTTGCCAAGCCCTACGCCCCCGTATAAAAACAGCGGGTTGTATGCCTCGCTCGGCAGTTCCGCAACCGCCAGCGAAGCCGCGTGCGCGAACCGGTTCGAATCGCCCACCACAAACGTGTCAAACGTGTACTTGGGGTTGAGCTGCCCGACCCGCTTGACCCCGTCCATCCCAAGCGTCGATAAATCCTGAGGGATCGGCTCGTTCGCGTTGACGATGTACAGGTCGTAGTGGCGGCCGAACACGTCGTGTACCGTATCGGTCAAAAGCGCGTTGTAGCGTTGGCGAAGCACCTGGATCGCGGTTGTGTCATCGGTTCCGAGCACCAATACGCCATCCTCCGCCTTCATGACGGAGATGGTCCTGAACCACGTATTGTAGCTGATGGGGTTGAGGTCCTTTTGCAGCCGCTTCAGAACCTCGCTCCATGGATTTTGCTCAATCATTCGTAATCCCCTTAATCGCATGATAAAAGACTTCACAAAAATGACTTATCCACAAAATATCCACAACGAGTGGAGAACCGTAACGGGTTTGGGGATAAGTTCTTGCCTATCATATCAAAAAAATCCCGGTCAATCAAGCGGTTGGAGAAGGTTTTTCAAAAGATGTCGCACAAAAATGTTTTGGCTGAAAAATGGACGCGTTTTCGCCGGGATTTTCAACGCATCGGCCCATATCCGGTGGTACGATATGGATGTCTACCTATTTATATAATAATATATGTCGCATACCACGTTCTTTGGGAACATGAAAAGAAGGATAAGCTGTTGAAGGCCTGTTGAAAGGTTGGTATAACGCGTTATAAATTGAAATTTTCTCAAGAGTAGGGTATAATGAACCGGTATCAATAGCGGAGGAAGCAAAGATGAAGCTGGGCGTGGTAGGACTTCCCAACGTAGGCAAGAGTACGTTGTTCAACGCGATCACCTGCGCGGGCGCGCAGGCCGCGAATTACCCTTTCTGTACCATTGAACCCAACACCGGAATTGTGCCGGTGCGGGATGCGCGGCTTGACGTACTGGCGAGGATGTACAACCCGGAAAAGTACACGCCGGCGATGCTTGAATTTGTCGATATCGCGGGCCTCGTCAAGGGCGCCAGCCGCGGCGAGGGGCTCGGCAATAAATTCTTGAGCCACATTCGCGAGGTGGACGCCATTGTGCATGTGGTCAGGTGCTTTGAGGATGAAAATGTCATCCATGTCGAAGGCACGGTCGATCCCGCGCGCGACATCGACATCATCCAGATGGAGTTGATCTTGGCCGACCTTGAGACCATCGCGAAGCGGCGCGACAAAGCGGCGCACCTGGTCAAAAACGGGGATAAGCGCATGAAGGACGAGCTGGAGGTTGCCCAGAAGCTGTCCGAGCACCTCGATCAAGGCAAGCCCGCGCGCACCTGCGCGCTTCATGAAGAGGAACTTGAAATCGCAAAGAGCTGGTACCTGCTGACCGTCAAGCCCGTGGTCTATGCCGCCAACATCGCCGAAAGCGAGCTTGGCGGGGACGTGGACGCCCTGCCCATGGTGCGCTCCGTGCGCGCCGTTGCGCAATCTGAGGGCAGCCAGGTGCTCGTCATCTCGGCCAAGGTAGAAGAAGACATCGCGCAGCTCGACCGGGAGGAAAAGGAGATGTTCTTAACCGAGCTCGGCATCGGCGCGTCGGGCCTCGACCGGTTGGTGAACATTTGCTACGACTTGCTCGGCCTCATCAGCTACCTGACCGCCGGGCCCAAGGAAGTGCGCGCCTGGACCATCGAGCGCGGAACCAAGGCCCCGCAGGCCGCAGGCAAGATTCATACCGACTTTGAAAGAGGCTTCATTCGCGCCGAAATCGTCGCCTATGACGATCTAACGCGCGAAGGCAGCATGGCGGCGTGCAAGGAGAAAGGTTTGGTGCGCTCGGAAGGCAAGGAATACGTCATGAAGGACGGGGATGTGACGCTGTTCCGGTTTAACGTTTAGTCTTTTCTCATTGGATTGGCATTCAACGCCCTGGCGATCAAACGTCGCCAGGGCGCCTTTTGTATGCATAAGCAAATGGTTCCGCTCCCTATTTCCAAACATATGTTCAGAACAGTTCGGGCAGCTGCGCGATCAACTCCGCGCGCGTTTGTTCATTTTTCTTGAGCTTGCCCGCGATCTCCTCTAGCTCATTGGTCAGCTCCGGATCGCTTTCTTCCATGCCCGCCAATTGAGCGCGTATCTCTTCGATCTTGGTCAATTGCGCCGCGATCTTGTCGTTGACGCCCACCAAGCTGTCAACCGCTTCGCGCAGCGCCTGAATCTTGCCTTCAAGTTCACTTTCGCCCGATCCGCCCTGCTGAAGCTGTGCTTCGAGGTTCGCTATTTCTTCTTCCAACGCGCCAATTTGCGCCGATCCGTCGTCCTTCTCATTGAGCTCCGACTGAAGATGCGCGATTTCTTCCTCAAGCGCCATGATCTGATCGTTGAGCGAAGCAATTTCACCCGACTGATCGCCGCCTGCCGCCAATTCGCCCTCAAGCGAAGTGATCTGATCCTTGAGCGATTGAATCTCAGCGTTCAGCTGGGCGATGGTTTCCGAGCCGTCGTCAACGTTCGCGAGCTCGTCTTCAAGCGCCGTGATCTGATCGCCCAGCGCCTTGATTTCATCCTGATGCGCCTCAATCTGCGCGTTCAGCTGGGCGATGGTTTCCGAGCCGTCGTCGGCGTTCGCCAGTTCGTCTTGAAGCGCCAGGACTTGGTCGTTCAGCGCCTTGATTTCATCCTGATGCGCCTCAATCTGCGCGTTCAGCTGGGCGATCACCTCGGACCCGTCGTCAAAGGCCGCGATTTGCTGGTCGCGTTGGGCCAATTGCGCCTTGAGCTCCTCGACTTCGGCGCTCTTTTTCGCTGCCTCGTCGTTGATCGCCTTGAGGTCCAAATCGCGCTGCTCGAGTTGCCCCTTGAGCGATTCGATCTCGGCGCCCTGCTCGCCAAGCTGACCACCCAGCGCGGTGAGCTCGGTGTTTAGCGCTTCAACCTGATCGTTTAGGGCTGCGACCTGCTGGTTCAGCGCCTCTTTTTCGGATTGCGCCGCGCCCGTCGCCAATTCGTGATCGGCCTTGGCCTGTTCGTGTGCTTGGGTTTGCGCATCCAGCAGGTCCTGCGTTTCCGCGAGCAAGGACGCTTGTCCGGCCAAATCATCCTGCGCGGCGGTCAGCTCGGCCTCGCGCTTCGCCAGTTGCCCCGAAAGCTCCCGGGCCTTTTCGTCCGCCTGCTTCAATTGCGCCGCCTGGGCGGCGATCGTCTCTTCCGCCTCGCCAAGCAACACGTCCTTGCCCGAGATGTCGTATTCGCGGCTGGTCAGGAGGTCCTCAAGTTCCTTGATGCGCGCCGCGCGTTCGTCCAGTTCCTGCGAAACCGTATTCAGCTCGCCGATGATGTTGTTGGCTTCCTTGACGTCCTTGCTGAGCGCGTTGACGCTGGTCTGCGTGGTGCGAAGCGCCGCCTGCGCGCCCGAGAGCTGCTTCTTGAGGGACGCGATTTGCGCCTTGGCGCTTGAAAGCTGATCGTCGCCTGCCGTCATCAATTGTTCGTACGCGCTGATTTCCTCCTGCATGGAGGCGAGCTGATCGGAAGTCGCGGTCAGTTGAGCCGCCTGATCGGACGCGCTCTTCGACAGATCTTCAAATTGCTTCCGGCTGTCGGCGTATTGCTGTCCCGCCTGTTCAAGCTCGGTCGTGAGCGCCGCGTTGGCCGCCTTGAGCGATTCGACTTCCTTCTGCGCTTCTGAAAGCGTCTCGTTTGCGCTGCCCAGCTGCTCTGTGCTCGCCGCCAGGTCGCGCTGAACGCCCGAGATATTTCCGCCCAGCACACCGGCTGTGATCGACACGCCAACGAGCGCCACCGCCATCAAAATCACCAGGTACTTCTTCATACGGGTAAACCTCCTCACAAGCTCTTCAACAAATCATATGCGTGAAACGGGACAAGTACCGCTTAGACGGACGAAACCTGAAAATTTATCCATCTATTGAATCATTTCGCATGATTCAAATTGAGTCGGGCATACTAACGGCAAACATAAAGGAGTGAATCAAAAATGGTACTTGATCGCATATCGCTCATCCTGGTCATCATTGGCGCCATCAACTGGCTGCTCGTCGGTCTTTTTGGGTTTGACCTGGTCGCATACATCTGCGGAGGGCAGATGGAGGTAATCAGCCGCATCGTCTATACGGTGGTCGGCATCGCGGGCCTGTGGAGCATTTCGCTCCTGTTCCGCGAACGCGACGTGGAACACGACCACGACCATGACCGCGAACGCGCGCACGAATAGGCGCTTCGCTTTCATCGAAAAGCTTTGGCCTTTGGCCAAATCTTTTCGATGAGGGGAACGGGGCAAGGATTTGTTTCACGTGAAACATTTTCCAGTCCAAGACGCGCCGATGTTTCACGTGAAACATCG
>JAVBUO010000042.1:0-4390 GCA_031555315.1 Acetobacteraceae bacterium | reverse complement strand
AGGGTCGCCTCGCCAATAATGCCGCCGTCACGGCTGCGCAACTCACCGCCCGCGAGGATGATGCGGAAATCCTCTTTTTGCATCAGCGTGGTGGCAACGTTCAGGTTGTTGGTGACGATGCGCAGGTTTTCATGGTTCAGTAGCGCATGCGCCACCGCTTCCGGCGTGGTGCCAATGTCGATAAACAGCGTCGCTCCGTTAGGGATCTGGCTGGCCACCTTGCGGGCAATACGCTCTTTCTCAGAGGTCTGGGTGGCCTTACGATCATGCCAGGAGGTGTTCACCGAACTGGACGGCAACGCGGCGCCGCCGTGGTGACGCAAAATGCGGTTCTGATCGGCGAGATCGTTAAGGTCGCGGCGGATGGTCTGCGGACTGACGGTAAACTGCTCCACCAGCTCTTCAGTACTGACGTATCCCTGCTTTTTTACCAGCTCAACAATGGCGTCATGACGTTGTGTTTGTTTCATCAGTGTTCCCTGCCAGAATTATGTTCGTTTTCGCGCATGTAGCGTATCGGCAAACGCCATCGCCAGCCCGACTGCCAGCCCGGCCACGTGTGCGCCGTTCGCAATCGCCATCCCAAACAGATCAAACCATCCGGCAATAATCCAGATTAATGCAAAGGTCATTAAACCGCGGTGCAGGTAAATACCGCTCTGCGGATCGCGTTCGCCACGCAGCCAGACGTATCCCATCAGCGCATAGACCACGCCGGAAAGTCCGCCAAACCAGGGGCCGCCAAACTTATGCTGGATAAAGCCGCTGAGCAGGGCGCTGATAAGGGTAATGACGATGAGCTTGCCGCTGCCCAGGCGCTTTTCCACCGCCCCGCCGAGATACCACCACCACAGCAGGTTAAAGAGGATATGCAGGACAGAGAAGTGCATCAGCGCATGGGTAAAGTAGCGCCAGAACTCAAACTCAACGGAGGGGTCATACGGCCAGGCGAGCAACAGCAACATCTGCTGGTCACCCACCACATTCATCATAATGAAGACCAGAATACAGGCCGCCATTAAGATCAGGGTGAAAGGGCCCGCCCGTTCGCGCAGGGTCGCCAGGAAGGGAAAGCGCTGGTAATGCAGCCCGCTGCCGGTATGGCCGGACTGCCAGCTTGCCGCCAGATAGCGTGCATCGCCGGGGTTTTCCAGAAACCGCGCCAGCTCCGCATTCACCCGTGAGGCCTGGCTCTCGTCAGCCAGCCAGACGTCGGTTTGCGTATGTTGTTGAATGGTCAGGATAACACCCTGCGTCGCCATGTAATCGACAAACGCCTGGGCGACACGTGGGTTGTTAAAAGAGGTAATCATCAGCATGGGCGGCAGTCGCTTATTTCCACACAAAAGGGGACAGTATATACCCTAAATGCCGGCGTGCTCGACTTCCGCCGGGAAATGCCGGTGCCAGGCGTCGAAGCCACCGTCCACACTATAGACCGAGTCAAAACCCTGCTGTAGCAGATACTGCGCCGCGCCCTTGCTGCTGTTGCCGTGATAGCACATCACCATGACCGGCGTTTCAAAGTCGTTGTCGCGCATAAATTCGCTCAGCGAGGCATTGGTCAGGTGGAATGCGCCCGGCGTATGGCCCATCGCGAAGCTTTGCGGATCACGGATATCAACCAGTACCGCGCTTCCCTGATGCATCTGCTGGTGCGCTTCTTCTACGTTAATACATTCAAACTGTTCCATGGTGTTCTCTTTCATCGAGTGCGAAGTCATTTCCCCCTCACCCCGGCCCTCTCCCTCAGGGAGAGGGAGCAAACCATCCCTTCGCCCCTTTGGGCCGAGGGTTAGGGTGAGGGGGAAAATATAACGCGTAGTGTACGTCCTGACGGCAGGTAAACGCCATTATGTTAGCTGTATCACTCAAAATTGTTTTTTTGATGTTACTAAATTCGTTTTCCTTTGCTAGTATGAGCGATATCGAACATTTTTGAGCTTTAACGAAAGTGCGTGAGGATACAATGGAAACCAAAGATCTGATTGTAATAGGTGGCGGTATCAACGGTGCGGGCATTGCGGCAGATGCCGCCGGTCGCGGTTTATCTGTCCTGATGCTCGAAGCACAGGATCTCGCCTGCGCCACCTCCTCCGCCAGCTCTAAGCTGATCCACGGAGGCCTGCGCTACCTGGAACACTACGAGTTTCGCCTGGTCAGTGAAGCGCTGGCCGAGCGGGAAGTGCTGCTCAAAATGGCTCCCCATATCGCCACCCCAATGCGTTTTCGACTGCCGCACCGCCCGCATCTGCGCCCGGCATGGATGATCCGCATAGGTCTGTTTATGTACGATCATCTCGGCAAACGCACCAGCCTGCCCGCCTCTTCCAGTGTGCGTTTTGGCGCAGACTCGGTGCTGAAGTCGGAAATCGTGCGCGGATTCGAATATTCCGACTGCTGGGTGGACGATGCCCGTCTGGTGCTCGCCAATGCACAAATGGTTGAACGCAAAGGCGGCGAAGTCAAAACACGCACCCGCGCGGTGTCTGCGCGTCGGGAAAACGGGCTGTGGGTCGTCGAGGCCGAAGATATTGATACCGGTGAACGCTTCATCTGGCAGGCTCGCGGGCTGGTGAATGCTACCGGTCCATGGGTGAAACAGTTCTTTGACCACGGGATGCAACTGCCGTCACCGTATGGTATCCGCCTGATCAAAGGCAGCCACATCGTGGTGCCGCGCGTCCATACCCAGAAGCAGGCCTACATTCTGCAAAACGAAGATAAGCGCATCGTGTTTGTGATCCCGTGGATGGATGAGTTCTCCATCATCGGCACCACCGACGTGGAGTACAACGGCGATCCGAAAAACGTCGAGATCGACGAGAGCGAAATCGGCTACCTGCTGAAGGTCTACAACGCGCACTTTAAGAAGTCGCTGGCGCGCGACGACGTGGTGTGGAGCTACTCCGGTGTACGTCCGCTGTGCGACGACGAGTCTGACTCACCGCAGGCCATCACCCGTGACTACACCCTCGATATTCACGATGACCAGGGCAAAGCGCCGCTGCTGTCGGTGTTTGGCGGCAAGCTCACGACCTATCGCAAGCTGGCGGAGCACGCGCTGGAAAAACTGGCGCCGTACTATCAGGGCATTGGCCCGGCATGGACTAAAGGCACAGTGCTGCCTGGCGGGGATATCGGCGGGGATCGTGATGACTACGCGGCACAGCTGCGCCGTCGTTATCCATTTATCAGCGAATCCATGGCCCGCCACTATGCGCGGACCTACGGCAGCAACAGCGATCTGATCCTGGATCAGGCGAAAAGTCTCAGCGATCTGGGCGAAGATTTTGGCCATGAGTTCTACGAGGCGGAGTTACGTTATTTAGCCGACCACGAGTGGGTGCGCCGCGCAGATGACGCGCTGTGGCGTCGTACCAAAGAGGGGATGTGGCTGAATGCGGAGCAGCAGTCTCGCGTGGCGCTGTGGCTGGCCGAGCGCACGGGAAAGCGTGAGCTGTCGCTGGCGTCGTGAAAAAAACCGGGTGGCGGCCTGATGCCCTCACCCCGGCCCTCTCCCACGGGGTGTGGGAGCAAACATTAAAAAATGCAACTTACGTTGCCTTTTTGCTTTTACAGCCGAACCGGATCGATATGCCAAATGGTTTCGGCATACTCTTTGATGGTGCGGTCTGACGAGAAGTAGCCCATGTTGGCGATGTTATGCATCGCTTTGGTGGTCCACTCTTCCGGCTGACGATACAGCTCATCAACCTTATCCTGGCAATCCACATAGCTGCGGTAGTCGGCCAGCACCTGGTAGTGATCGCCGAAGTTAATCAGCGAATCCACCAGATCGCGGTAGCGGCCAGGCTCGTCCGGGTTGAAGACACCGGTGGCGATTTGGGTCAGCACCTGACGCAGCTCTTCATCCTTCTCGTAGTAATCCCGGGACGAGTACCCCTTCGCACGTAGCGCCTCCACCTCTTCCGTGGTGTTGCCGAAGATAAAGATATTCTCTTCACCCACGTGTTCCAGCATCTCGACATTTGCCCCATCCAGCGTGCCGATGGTCAGCGCGCCGTTAAGAGCAAACTTCATATTACTGGTGCCGGACGCTTCCGTTCCCGCGGTGGAGATCTGCTCAGAGAGATCCGCTGCCGGAATGATCAGCTGCGCAAGGCTCACGCTGTAGTTCGGAATGAAGACGATCTTCAGCTTGTCACCAATCTGCGGATCGTTGTTCACCACTTTCGCCACATCGTTGATCAGATGAATGATGTGTTTCGCCATGTAGTAGGCCGAAGCCGCCTTACCGGCGAAGATGTTCACACGGGGTACCCACTCGGCATCCGGATCGGCCTTGATGCGGTTGTAGCGGGTGATCACGTGCAGCACGTTCATCAGCTGACGTTTGTACTCGTGAATACGCTTGATCTGCACATCG
>JAVBUO010000066.1:0-26397 GCA_031555315.1 Acetobacteraceae bacterium | reverse complement strand
CTCATGACGTGCCCCCTTTACAGCATGACGCGACGGAAGTCGGCCAGAAGCTGCGCGAGATAGACATTGAAGCGGGTCGCCAGCGCGCCGTCGATGACACGATGGTCGGCGGTGAGCGACAGCGGCAGGGTGAGTTGCGGCACGAAAGCCTTGCCGTCCCACACCGGCTTCATTGCCGATTTGTTCACGCCGAGAATCGCGACTTCCGGTGCGTTGATGATCGGTGCGAAGTAGGTGCCGCCGATGCCGCCCAGGCTGGAAATGGTGAAGCAGGCGCCGGACATGTCGGCGGGGCCGAGCTTGCCGTCGCGCGCTTTTTTCGCCAGTTCGCCTGTTTCCGCGGCGATCTCGAACACGCCCTTGCGATCGGCGTTCTTCACCACCGGAACGACGAGGCCGTTCGGGGTGTCGGCGGCGAAGGCGATGTGGAAATACTTCTTCAACACTAAATTGTCACCGTCCAGCGACGAGTTGAATTCCGGGAATTTCTGCAGGGCCTTGACGCAGGCCTTGATCAGGAAAGCCAGCATGGTGAGCTTGGCGCCGGATTTCTCGTTCTCCTTGTTCAGTAGAACACGGAAGGCTTCCAGGCCGGTAATGTCGGCATCTTCGTGATAAGTCACGGCCGGGATCATCGCCCAGTTGCGGGAGAGGTTTTGCCCGGAAATCTTCTTGATGCGCGACAGCGGCTGGGTTTCGATTTCGCCGAATTTGGCGAAGTCGACCTTGGGCCACGGTAGCAGGTCGAGACCACTGCCGGTTTGCGCCGCTTTGCCGGGAACGGCGCTGGAGCTCATCGCGCCCTTGACGAAGGCCGTGACGTCTTCGCGGAGGATGCGGTTTTTCGGTCCGCTGGCCTTCACCAGGGAAAGATTGACGCCGAGTTCGCGGGCGAAGGCACGGACGGAAGGGCTGGCGTGCACCCTGGCGCCGATGGCCTGCGCAGGTTCCACCGGAGCGGATGCGGCGGGTTTTGCCGCGGGCGCGGGCGCGGAAGAAGCCGGTGCAGGCGTCGACGCTGGGGCTGTGGCTGGTGCGGCGGCGGATATGCTGGCGGTGGTTTCCAGTTTCAGCAGTGCGCGGCCCTGCGAAACCCTGTCGCCGACCTTGACGAACACTTCCTTCACGACGCCTGCGGCGGAGGAGGGCACGTCCATCGTTGCCTTGTCCGACTCCAGCGTGCAGATCGCATCGTCGGCCTTGAGCATGTCGCCGGCCTTGACGAACAGTTCGATGACTGGAACGTCGGAGAAATCGCCAATGTCCGGCACGGTTACCTCGACCACGCCGCCGCTGGCCGTGGCGACCGCCACGGGCGCGGGAGCAGCGGGAGCTGGCGCGGCAGGCTGCTGCGCCGGAGCGGCTGCGCCCGCCGTGGCCTCGATGCGGATCAGCAGCGCTCCCTCGCCGACCTTATCGCCCACTTTCACCCGCACTTCCCGGACGGTTCCGGCGGCGGAAGAGGGCACATCCATCGTCGCCTTGTCCGATTCGAGCGTGCAGATAGCGTCGTCGACGGCGATGGTGTCGCCTGGTTTGACGAACAGTTCGATGACCGGCACTTCGGAGAAATCGCCGATGTCCGGAACCTTGACTTCAATCAGTTGGCTCATCGCGGCATTCTCCTCAGACGGTCAGCGGGTTCGGCTTGTTCGGGTCGATCCCGTACTTCAGCAGCGCGGCGGCTACCTTGTCGCGTTCGATCGCGCCTTCGTCCGCCAGCGCCTTGAGCGCGGCCAGCGTCACCCAGCGGCGGTCCACCTCGAAGAAGTGGCGCAGCTGTTCGCGGGTGTCGGAGCGGCCGAAGCCGTCGGTGCCCAGCGTTACATAGCGGCGCGGAACGAAGGGGCGGATCTGCTCCGCGTACAGCTTCACGTAGTCGGTGGCGGCGACGACCGGCCCGGCCGAGCCTTCCAGGCAGGTTTCAACGTGGGATTTCCGCGCATCCTGCAGCGGATGCAGCAGGTTCCAGCGCGCCGCGTCCTGCCCGTCGCGCACCAGTTCGTTGAAGCTGGGGCAGCCCCAGAGATCGGCTTCGACGCCCCAGTCGTTCTTCAGCAGGTCGGCGGCGGCGATGACTTCGCGGAAAATGGAGCCGGAACCCAGCAGCTGCACGCGCGGCCCCTGGCCCGCGCCGCCCTTGCGGAAGGCGTACATGCCCTTGAGGATGCCCGCCTCTGCGCCTTCGGGCATCGCGGGATGTTCGTAGTTTTCGTTCATCACCGTGATGTAGTAATAAACGTCTTCCTGTTCGGCGAACATCCGGCGCAGGCCGTCCTGCACCACCACGGCGGCTTCGTATACAAAAGTGGGGTCGTAGCTGATGCAGTTGGGAATCAGGTTCGCCAGCAGCAGGCTGTGGCCGTCCTCGTGCTGCAGCCCTTCGCCGTTGAGCGTGGTGCGCCCGGCGGTGCCGCCGATCATGAAGCCGCGCGTGCGCTGGTCCGCCGCCGCCCAGCACAGGTCCATGGTGCGCTGCAGGCCGAACATCGAATAGAAGATGTAGAACGGCACCATCTGCACGTTGTGCACGCTGTACGCGGTGCCCGCGGCGATCCAGTCGGCCATCGCTCCGGCCTCGTTGATGCCTTCCTGCAGAACCTGCCCGGTCTTGCTTTCCTTGTAGAACATGAGCTGGTCATGGTCTTCGGGTACGTAGTTCTGGCCCTGCTGGTTCCAGATGCCGTACTGGCGGAACATGCCTTCCATGCCGAAGGTGCGCGACTCGTCCGGCACGATGGGCACGACGTGGCGGCCAATGTTCTTGTCCTTGAGCAGGGTGTTCATGATGCGCACGAGCGCCATCGTGGTCGAGAGCTCGAGACCTTCGCCGGAAGCTTTCAGCAGCGCGTCGAAGGCGGACAGCGCGGGCACCGCCAGCGGCGCAGCGTGGCGGCGGCGCTGCGGCAGGAAACCGCCCAGCGCCATGCGGCGCTCCAGCATGTATTTGTGTTCGGGCGAGTTTTCCGGCAGCTTCAGGTACGGCAGCTCTTCCAGTTTGTCGTCCGGCACCGGCAGGCCGAAGCGGTCGCGGAAGCGCCGCACGGAATCCAGATCAAGCTTTTTCTGCTGGTGGGAAATGTTCATCGCCTCGCCGGCATTTCCCATGCCGAAGCCTTTGATCGTTTTGGCCAGGATCACCGTCGGCTGGCCCTTGTGCTCGGTGGCGGCCTTGTAGGCGGCGAAAATCTTGAACAGGTCGTGTCCGCCGCGATTCAGGTTCCAGATTTCGTCGTCGGTCCAGTCGGCGACGAGTTCCTTCAACTCCGGCGTGTTGAAGAAATGTTCGCGCACATAGGCACCGTTCTTGGCCTTGAAGGTCTGGTATTCGCCATCCACGCATTCCATCATGCGTTTCTTCAGGATGCCTTTTTTGTCGCGTGCGAACAGCGCATCCCAGTGCGTGCCCCAGATCACCTTCAGCACGTTCCAGCCCGCGCCGCGGAATTCGGCTTCCAGTTCCTGGATGATCTTGCCGTTGCCCCGCACCGGGCCGTCCAGCCGCTGCAGGTTGCAGTTGATGACGAAGATCAGGTTGTCGAGCTTCTCGCGCGCGGCCATGCCTATGGCGCCGAGGGATTCCACCTCGTCGGTTTCGCCGTCGCCGAGGAAAGCCCATACCTTGCGCTGTGCGGCGCGCGCGGCGTCGATCAGGCCGCGTGAGGCGAGGTACTTCATGAAGCGGGCCTGATAGATCGCCTGCAGGGGGCCGAGGCCCATCGATACGGTCGGAAACTGCCAGAAATCCGGCATCAGCCACGGGTGGGGGTAGGAGGAAATGCCCTTGCCGTCCACCTCCTGGCGGAAGCTGTCGAGCTGCTCTCCGGTAAGACGGCCGAGCATGAAGGCGCGGGCGTAAATGCCGGGAATGGAATGGCCCTGGAAGAAAATCAGGTCGCCATCATGGACGGCCGAGGGGGCGTGCCAGAAATGGGACAGGCCAACGTCGTAAAGCGCGGCGGCCGAGGCGAAGGAGGCAATGTGGCCGCCGACGTTGCTGTGCTTGTTGGCGCGCACCACCATCGCCATTGCATTCCAGCGGATGTAGGAATGCAGCCTGATTTCCATGTCCGCGTCGCCGGGGTATTTCGGCTGGTCGTCCGGCGGAATGGTGTTGATGTACTGGGTGGAGGCGGAGTAGGGAATATCCGCGCCTTCTTCGCGCGCCGATGCGATCAGCTGTTCGATCAGATAGTGCGCCCGCTCGGGGCCTTCGTGTTCGATGACTGCGGTCAGCGCCTGCAGCCACTCCTGCGTTTCCTGCGGATCCGGATCGGTTTGCAGGAAAGCGTTCGGTGTCCCGGTCATGGTTTGTCTCCTCATGACGTTCGGTTTGCGGAACCCGCCCTGGTGGGGCGGGGCGGTATAAGACAATGCGCATGGCCAGTCCGGGCCGCCGACCGGCTCTACTCTATTGCCGCACTATAAAATAGTATTTCGGTATGTGCAATAAAATGACGCCGCGCCGCTTGTGAAAAAGGCATGTCCGCATGCCGGAGCGGCTGGTGGACAGAATACGCCGCAAGGTAGCCAACGGTGCTAAATCATCGGCGGTAAATATGAGAAGTGGCGTTGACAGCCTGGAAAGAAAAACAGCCCAGGGCAAGGGCTGTTCTTCAGGGGAGCGGGGTTCTTGCTGCGGGCGGAACCGGAGTGTGCGGTATTTCTACCGGCTGGCGGCGCGCCAGCGCTCTTCCTGCCAGGCGAACACGATGCGGCCATTGCGCAGCTCGCCCATGGGGAGTTCTCCGGGGGCGGTTAGGGCTTCGTGGTGGGTGCGGGAAAACGGGCGATGATAGGTCATGATCAGCCCCGTTACTGGCGCATGCAGGTTTTCCAGCGCGGCGCGGATATCATCCCCGCGCGCGCTGCCCGCCTGGCGGATCGCCGCGGCCAGCAGCAGCATTGAATCGTATCCCTGCGCGGCGGCTGAGGGGGCCGGGATTCTTGTGCTGCCGGTGCGCTGGCGCCAGGCGTCCATGAAGGCGCGGCGCTGCGGCGTGATCCGGTCCGGGATGAAGGTTTGCGGCACGCGCGCGCCCTCCGTGTCCCAGTGGGCATCTTCGATGGAATCCGGCGTGGCCTGCGCCCGGTTTCCGATCAGCGGAACGAACCATTCCAGACGGGCCATGCCATCCGCGAGCCGGTTCAGTCGTGGCGCCGGGCCATGGATCAGGATGGCCTGGGCGTCGGCGGCGCGGATGCGCTTTAGCTGCGGTATGACGCCGGAGCGCCGCTGCGGGAACCGCTCCACCAGAACGGGACGGATGTCGCGGCGGGCAAGGGCGCGTTCCAGTAATTCCTGCCCGGTCTGTTCACGGCCCATTTCATCATAAAGAATGGCGATGCGTGTGAAGCCGCGGCGGTCGACAGCCTCCGCGCCCATCATTTCCGCCTGTACGGTATCGCTGGCTGAAACGTGAAAAATGAAATCGTCCGCCCATTCCTGTGTCCGGGACGGATATGCGCGTGATGCGCCGGTCGCCAGGGCGGCGATGAACGGTATGCGCGCCTGCTGGTAATGCAGCAGGGCGGCGGATGCGGCATCCGCGCCCGTTCCGCCGGTGCTGACGGCCCCAATACCGGCGGCCAGGTCACCGGGAACAGGCTGCGCTGCAGCGGCGTACGCGCCCCGCCCGCCGTGGTGCGTTGCGCCGTATTCCACCAGCTGCACCGGCCTTCCCAGCACGCCGCCAGCCTCGTTGATCGCGGCGGCGGCAATGCGGATGCCCTCGCGCATCGACCAGGCTGGCTGGCTGGCGTCTTCACCTGCTGGCCCGGAAACTCCGATGCGCAGCGGCCCGTCTCCCGCCGTGGTCACGCCCGGCAGGAGGGTGAACAGGACGAAAGCGGAGCGGAGCAGCCTGGAGATAGCCATGGCTGTACTCTAGACGTGCGCCGGCTGCGGATGAATTGGTGGGAACCCGGATGGGCGGCGCATGCCCGATACGCCCCCCCTTTTCTTCTCCTTTTGCTCCAGAACGGCTTTCGCCGGTTCGATCGGGCGCAAAGGATGGATCCGGGGCAACGATCAATGGATATGGAATTTTTCGGCAGTGATGACGGATGAGGCGCGTTGAAAAGAGCGCCACCGGAATAAATGTCCTGCCCGGCCTTGAGTGTGAATTAGTTCCTGGTGGACCTGTAAATGCCCGGAAACGGCCGGATTCATGCACGGGAAAAGCGCCAGAAATGATACTGTCACCGGCCTTTCCGGATCAGATCTGGAAAGATCATGTTTTGTAACAGGTTTTTGAATATCTGGAGAAAGTTATGAAGTTGACAACGCGAATGCTGGCTGAATGTATCGGCACATTCTGGCTTGTACTCGGTGGCTGTGGCGCTGCCGTGTTCGCGGCGGGTATTCCGCAGCTGGGTATCGGGTTTACGGGCGTTTCGCTCGCCTTTGGCCTGACCGTTCTGACCATGGCTTACGCCATCGGGCATATCTCGGGCTGTCACCTCAACCCCGCCGTAACGGTCGGTCTTGCGACCGCGGGCCGTTTCTCCTGGAAAGATGTCGTTCCGTACATCGTCGTGCAGGTGATTGGCGCGACGCTGGCGGCGGCGGTTATCGCGGCGATCGCCAGCGGCAAGCCGGGTTTCGATCTGGTGGCGAGCGGGTTTGCCGCCAACGGCTATGGCGACCATTCGCCCGAGCATTACACGATGGGCGCGGCTTTCATCGCCGAGCTGGTCCTGACAGCCATGTTCCTCATCGTGATTCTGGGTTCGACCGACCGCCGCGCGCCGGCTGGTCTGGCGCCGGTCGCCATCGGCCTGTGCCTGACGCTGATTCACCTGATCAGCATTCCGGTCACCAACACGTCGGTGAACCCGGCGCGCAGCACCGGCCCGGCGCTGGTGCTGGGCGGTGTCGCCCTGCAGCAGTTGTGGATGTTCTGGATCGCGCCGATCGTTGGCGCCGTGCTGGCGGGGTTGGCGCACCGCTGCGTGCTCGGCTGCCGCTGCAAGTAATTCCGGCGTAAACCGGCAGGGTGTGTCCGCTTGGCAAGGGCGGGCACACCCTGTTTTTATTGGAGTTCCGAAGATGCGGGTCCGTTTCGTCAGACACGCGCAGAGCGCCGCCAATGCCGGGGAACGGACCTTGTCCAACGCCGACATTCCGCTGACCGGTCAGGGACGGCAGCAGGCGCGCGACTTTGCGGCGTCGCTCGTCACCGCGCCAGACCTGATTCTGGTCTCGCCATTTCTGCGCGCCCGCGACACTGCCAGACCGGTCGTCGAACGCTTTCCGCAGACGCCGGTGCAGGTGCATGCGGAACTGCACGAACTGACCATGCTGTCACCGGCCCGTTACGACGGCACGACGGCGGCCGAACGCGCCGGAGCGGTGAACGCGTACTGGGAGAGACTTGCCCCGGACCACCGCGACGGCCCGGATGCCGAATCCTTCACGCTTTTCGCCCAACGGGTGAGGCGTGTGCTGGCCGATATTGCCACATTGGTGCACGACGACGTGCTGGTCGTCGGCCACGGGCAGTTCATGGCTCTGGCACGGCTGCTGACGTTGGAACGGTGCGATGTTGCGGCGGATGGCCTGATGGGGCTGTTCGTCGCATCTTGGCGGGCCGCGCCGATTCCCAATCTTGGATCTTTCACGCTCGACCTGCCGTAAACGGACGAGTTTTCAGACCCGGCGCATGGTCGTAAAAGACGGTCATGCTCGAAGCGTTTTTCGCATCCTTCGGTTATGCGCTGGTGGCGTTGCTGGTGATCCTCGATCCGCCCGGCACGGCGGCGATCTTCATCGGCATCACCCCGCGCGACACGCCGGCCGAGCGCCGGGAACAGGCGCTGCGGGCGACGTGGATCTCGTTCATCGTGCTGGCGGTGTTCGGGGTGGGCGGGGAATGGCTGCTGCGGGTGATGGGGATCGGCCTGCCGGCATTCCAGATCGCCGGCGGCATTCTGTTGTTCCTGCTGTCGGCCGACATGGTGATGAAGGGCGATTCCGGTTTCCGCGCCACCGCCGACGAGCGCGCCGAGGCCGAGCGCACCGAACACGACATTTCGGTCTTTCCGCTGGCCATCCCCCTGCTGGCCGGGCCGGGGGCGATGACCAGCATCGTGCTGCTGCGCGGCCGGGCCGGGGACGATATGGTGCATCTGGCGGCGATCGCGCTGGCGTTGCTGGCGGCATTGCTGATCGTGCTGGCCGCCTTGCTGCTGGCGGCGCCGCTGACACGGCTTTTGGGACGGTTGGGCACGCATGTGCTGTCGCGCGTGCTGGGCGTGGTACTGGCGGCGCTGGCCGCGCAGATCGCGCTGGATGGAATACGCGCGTTCTGGGGCGGTTAGACGGGCGGATACTTGCGGAAGATTTCTTCAGCAGTCTGTTCTTCAGCGGCAGTCAGTAGGGAATGGTCACTAACCTTCCATCTGCGGTAATCGTGCAAATCTTCCGCAAGCTCGCCAACAACATCCCGCAATTCCAGTTGTTGCAACCAGTCGGCTGGAATGGCTTGCACGCCCCGAAGAGCACCGAGCAGATTTCCAGCGATAGTACCAGTAGAGTCTGAATCGCCGTCATGATTCACAGCCAGGAGAATACCCTCCCGGAAATCCTGCGTGCTCAGGGCACAGTAAACAGCAATTGCCAGAGCCTCCTCGGCGGTCCAACCTTCCCCCAGCCGTTCAATCGCAAGATCATGCGTAAGGTTAGAGCAGGCATAACTTTCGGCCTGGAGCAGGCTGTCCAGTAATTCCCCATGGTGTGGGGTCGCGCGTAGAATGGGGAAGGCGATGGCGAGTGCATCCTGCAATGACAAGCCATCTATCAATGCACAAACCAGCACGGCTAGCGTGCCGGAAGCCAGTTTACTTGTCGGATGTCCATGCGTAATCGCTGCAAGTTCGCAGCCCAGCGTAAAGGTTTCCCGATAGTCCTGTTCTCCGTGTATGTTCCATTTGAACAATCCAACCGGGGCCATACGCATCACAGCACCACAGCCCTTGCTGTTGTTGCTTGCCGGCATCCCCAGGGATGGCATGGAGGCGAGCGCCAAGACGCAGGTTGAACCTGGAGCGCGCTGGCTGTGCAGTTCGGGGATGTTGAACAGCCATCCGTCTGCCTCGGTTCCGTATTGCGGGTTGCATTCTGTCCGCACGCCCTGTGTGCGGACCCAACGGAGATAAGCATGAGAGACGACACTGGGAGGGTGACAAATGCCCTTTGTGATAAACCGCAGATAAGCGCGTAACAGCCCTTCTGCGGTAAACAGCATCATCTGTGTGTCGTCGCTGAATTTTCCGGCCCCGCCATCAGCGGGGTCATACCCGGTAATTCCATCTTTGCCGAACATGCGAAAGATGGAACTGCGGCTCAGGAACTCCACCGGTGCGCCGAGCGCATCACCAACCGCCCCACCCAGCATACAGCCGAGAAACCTGTCTTTGATTCCCGGGGAAGAGGGTGGGGGCGTCATTGCGCGGCTGTCGCCCCGATAACCTCCGGATGTTGTGCCGCGCGCACCAGCACGTCCGCGACCGCATCGGTCGGGTGCGCGCCCGAGAACAGAAAATGCCGGTTGGCGATCAGCGCCGGCACGCCCGAGATACCGGCGCGCGCGATCCCCATCGCTTCGGCGCTGACTTCCTGCGCCGCCTCGTCCGATTGCAGCCGCGCCAGAATGGTGGCGCGGTCCATACCGGCCTCGGCCGCGATGTCGGCCAGCGTCGCCACATCGCCGATATCGCGCGCCTGCTGGAAATAGGCGACGAACAGCGCCTCGACGATCTGCGCCTGCTGGCCTGTTTCCGCGGCAAAGCGCGACAGGCGGTGCGCGTTCAACGTGTTGAAGGCGTGCGTCATCCTGCCGAATTCAAATATGATGCCGTCCGCAGCTCCGGCTTCGGCGACGCCCGTTTCCAGTTCGCGGCTGCGTTCCAGACTGCCGAACTTGGCGATGCGGTACGCGTTCCGGTCCCTGCCTTCGGGCGGCAGGGCCGGGTCGAGCTGGAACGGGTGCCAGCGCAGGCCGATCGTCACATCGGCACCGCTCTGCTTCAGCTTGTCCCGCGCGATATCGATCGCGGCCTCGATGCGGCGCTTGCCGATCCAGCACCACGGGCAGGCGATGTCGGAAACCAGCAGCAGGTCGAGCGATGCCATGTGTGGAGATCCTTCCCGATGGGCCTTACTTGCGCAACTGCTGTTCGGCCAGCGTCGCCCAGTACGACGCGCCGATCGGCAGCAGATCGTCGTTGAAGTCGTATTTCGGGTGGTGCGGCTGCGGGTCATTGCCGGTCTTGCCGGCGCCCAGCATCACATAACAGCCCTGCTTGGCGTTCAGCATGAACGCGAAGTCCTCGCCGCCCATGGTCGGGCGCGGCATTTCCTGGGTGCGCGCCTCGCCGACGACGGCCTTCATGGCGCGGATGCTCATCTCCAGCGCCTCGGCGTCGTTGATGGTGGCGGGGTAGGTGCGGATGAATTCCACCTCGGCCTTCGCGCCATAGGCTTCTGCGATGCCGGTGGCCAGGTTTTTTACCTTCTGTTCCAAAAGATCGCCAACCTCGGGGCGGAACCAGCGACACGTGCCGCGCATCAGCACGGTTTCCGGAATTACGTTGTGGATCGCGCCACCTTCGATGTGCCCGATGGTCACCACACCGGCCTCTACCGGGTCGACGTTGCGGCCGACGATGCTCTGGAACGCCTGCACGATCGAGGCGGCGATGACGATCGGGTCGTTGCCCTGATGCGGCATTGCGCCGTGCGCGCCCTTGCCGGTGATGGTGATGTCGACCGTGGCGACCGCGGCCATCACCGGGCCGACGCGGTGCTGGAACACGCCGGCGGGGGCGGCGGGCCAGTTGTGCATGCCGAACACCTGCTGCATCGGGAAGCGTTCGAACAGGCCTTCCTTGACCATGATCTCGCCGCCGCCGAAGCGTTCCTCGGCGGGCTGGAAGATCAGATAGACGGTGCCGTCGAAGTTGCGGGTCTCGGCCAGATATCTGGCGGCGCCCAGCAGCATGGCGGTATGGCCGTCGTGCCCGCAGGCGTGCATCTTGCCCGGAACGGTGGACGCATACGGCACGCCGCTTTCCTCCAGAACCGGCAGCGCGTCGGTGTCGGCGCGCAGGCCGATCGCGCGGCCCGGGTTGTCGCGCCCGCGGATCACCCCGACGACGCCGGTTTTGGCGATGCCGGTATGCACTTCATCAACCCCGAATTCGCGCAGCTTGTCGGCGATGATGCCGCTGGTGCGTTCCTCTTCCAACGACAGTTCCGGATGCATGTGAAAGTCGCGCCGCCAGGCGGTCATGTCGGCGTGGAACTCACCGATGCGGTTGATGATGGGCATGGAGTCTCCTGTTTGGAATACATTCGTACGATTTTGGGCGCCATGTTGTGCCCTAGCCATGCGATGCGCAAGCGTCTGCATACGTCCCCTGTGGCATCCCGTTTTGAAATATGCCATGCCCGCATCGGGGGATTATAGGTTTTAAGGTGCTGGCGGAAATGTTTATATCGCATGCCCAGAATTTTGAAGATATCATTCTCTGGCGGGCTCTACGGCACATCGAACGTGGTTTTTACATCGATATCGGCGCGCAGGAGCCAGTTACCGATTCGGTCAGCCTTGGGTTCTACGAACAGGGCTGGCGGGGTGCACATGTCGAGGCGACGGTCCATTATGCCGACAAACTGCGCGCGGCGCGCCCGGACGAGGAAGTGCTCCAAGTCGCCGTTTCGGATACTGTTGGCGACCTGACATTTTTCGAGATCGCCGATACCGGTCTGAGCACTGGCAATGCCGAGTTCGCCGAAAAACACAGGGCGACCGGGCATGGAGTCACGTCCACGACGGTACCTGCCGTACCGCTGGCGGAGGTGCTAGAGCGTTACGGGCAGCGCGAGATCCACTGGCTGAAGATCGACGTTGAAGGCATGGAAGCCAGAGTCATTCGTGGATGGGGCGCATCCGCCGTCAGACCCTGGATCGTGGTGGTCGAAAGCACCGAGCCATGCACAACAATTCCGACCTATGACGAATGGGAACCCAGGCTCGTCGCGCTCGGGTACGATTTCGTGTATTTTGACGGGGTGAACCGGTTCTATGTCAGCCATGCGCATCCGGAACTGAAGCAACATTTCGGGCTGCCATTCAATATTTTTGATCTGGAAACCGGCATCCGGCTGTCGGCGGGGGTGGCTTTCTGTGCGACGGCAGAGGGCAGGCCAGTGATTGTCGAACCGGTTGCGGTCGATACCCGGTACGAACGTCTGCTCGAAACGCTGCGCCTGGACGAAGGGCCGCGCGCGTTGCGGATGGTGCTGCCGTTGGCGCGTGCGATCCGGCGTCTGTATCGGCTGGCGGGTTGACCGCCGCCGGGCACATAAGGGGCAGGGACGACGACAGAGGCTGACTGGCAGAGTTATGAGTATGAGGAATGGATATGATCCACGTCATCGGGGCGTCGGGGAAATGTGGGCGTGGGGTATGTGGCGCTTTGCTGGAGGCCGGGATACCGTTCCTGCCCGTGGTGCGCAGCGCGGCGCGCTGGGTAGAAACCGGTCTGCCCGGCTCCCCTAAACTGGCATGTATCGAGGATCGTGAGGCTCTGTGTGCAGCGCTGGCGGATGCGAAGGTCGTGGTGTCCTGCGCCGGCGCAGACAAGATCTCCGATATTCTTGCCGCGGCACCGAAGGATTGCCGCTTCGTATTTCTGGGCAGCACACGTCGTTTCACCCGCTGGCCGGACGATCCTTCTGCGCAGCGGGTGATTGCAGGCGAACAGGCGTTTCTGGCGGCGGGGCGCCCCGGTTTTCTGCTGCATTCGACGATGATTTACGGGACGTTCGGCGAAAATAATGTGCAGCGCCTTGCCGCCCTGCTGCGTCGTCTGCCGCTGGTGCCGTTGCCGGGCGGCGGCAGGGCGCTGGTGCAGCCGATCCATCAGAGCGATGTCATAAAAGCTGTGCTGGCGGCGTCGCATGCGCAGGTCGGCACGCCCGAAGTTCTGACGATTGCGGGACCGACCGCCGTTTCTTATGCCGATTTTGTGCGTGCCGTCGCGCATGCGGCGGGGCTGGCGGCGCCACACATCGTGCCGGTGCCGGTCGCGGTTCTGCTGGCGCTGGCGCCACTGACGCGGCTGCCGTTTTTGCCACGGGTCGAAGCCATGGAAATTCGCCGCCTGATCGAAGACAAGGCGTTCGATATTTCTCCTGTCCGGCTACGCTTGGGTCTCGATCCTGTTTCGCTGGAGGATGGGCTGGCGCTGACCTTCGCGCCGAAAGCGCCCGGGGGGCAGGTCATGCCGGCCGCATGATCTGCAGGTCGCAGCCCTGATCGGCCTGCAGCACCTGTTCCACCATCAGCCGGTCCCAGCCGCGCGCCGGCTTTTCGGGCGGGTGCCAGTGCGCACGGCGGCGGGCCAGTTCGGTGTCGTCGACCAGCAGGTCGATGCTGCGTTCGGCGACCGACAGACGGATCCGGTCGCCGGTCTGCGCCAGTGCCAGCGGGCCGCCGATCGCCGCTTCGGGCGTCACATGCAGCACGATGGTGCCGAACGCGGTGCCCGACATGCGACAGTCGCTGATCCGCACCATGTCTTTCACGCCCGCCTGCAGCAGTTTTTTCGGGATCGGCAGGTAACCCGCTTCGGGCATACCGGCCGGGGTCGAGGGGCCGGCGTTCTTGAGGATCAGGACGTCGCCGGCCTCGACATCCAGATCGGGGCTGTCGATGCGTCGGGCCAGATCTTCCGGTCCGTCGAAGACGACGGCGCGGGCGGTCTGTTCGAACAGAGCCGGGGTGGCGGCGCTGCGTTTCAGAATGGCGCCGCGCGGTGCCAGCGCGCCGAACAGCGCGACGATACCGCCGACCGGCGAGACGGGATCGGCGATGCTGCGGATATAGGCGCGATCGACGAAATCGGGTGCGCGCAGGCGTTCGCGCAAGGAAACGCCGGTGACGTCGATGCAGTCCAGGTGCAGCAGGTCGCGCAGTTCCCACATCAGGGCCGGCATGCCGCCGGCAGCGTGGAAATCTTCCATATAGCCTTCGCCGGTCGGCTTCAGGTCGACCAGCACCGGCGTGCTGTCGGACAGGGCGTTCAGGCGTTTCAGGTCGATGTCGATGCCGCGCCGCCCGGCGATCGCGGTCAGATGGATCAGCGCATTGGTCGACCCGCCCAGCGCCAGCAGCACGCGCAGTGCGTTCTCCACCGCCTGCGGGGTGATCAGATCGGCCGGGCGGACCGGGTTTTTCAGGAACGACATGGCGATGCGGCCGGCCTCCTCGGCGGCGCGCAGCCGGTCGGCCAGCACGGCGGGGATCGACGCATGGGCCAGCGGCATGAAGCCCAGCGCGGCCGAGAGGCACGCCATCGTGCTCGCCGTGCCCATCACGCCGCAGGTTCCCGCTGTGGTGGCAAGGTTGCCTTCGATCTCGGCGATCCGATCGCCCGAGACCTCGCCGGCGCGATAGCGCCCCCAGTAGCGGCGGCAGTCGGTGCAGGCGGACAGGCGTTCGCCCTGAAAGCGCGTTGCCAGCATCGGGCCGGTGACCAGTTGCACGACCGGCACATCCAGACTGGCGGCGGCCATCAGCTGCGCGGGCACGGTCTTGTCGCAGCCGCCGATCAGCACGGCGGCGTCCATCGGCTGGGCGCGCAGCATCGCCTCGGTATCGAGCGCCATCAGGTTGCGATAATGCATCGTCGTCGGAAAGACGAACGGTTCGCACAGACTGATGGTCGGGAAGGGCAGCGCCAGGCCGCCGGCCGCCAGCACGCCGCGCCTGACCGCCTCGAGCAGGTCGGGAACCGAGCGGTGGCAGTTGTTGAACCCCGAGCCGGTATCAGCGATCCCGACGACTGGCGCTTCCAGCATTTGTTGCGAATATCCCATTGATTTCGCGAACGATCTGCGCAGATACAGGGCAAAATCCGGATCGCCGTAGCCGGCGGCGCGGCGGGCGAGACCTTGGTCGGCGGGGTTTTCTGGGGATATGGGCATGCGGATACGCTAGCGCTGGCGGCGCGGACTGTGCAAATGTCGCACCTCAAATTGGGGTAATTTTATACCACCCATAAAAATCCAGCCAGTTGCTTGACTTTGCGCGGCGGTCCCGGCAAAAGACGCGCCTCAATCCAAGGGTTCTGGTGGCAATGAAGCAGACTGTTTCGTTAAAGCCCGCCGAGGTCAAAAAAGATTGGGTTCTGATCGATGCGGAAGGTCTGGTTCTGGGCCGTCTCGCTGCGATCATCGCCAATCGCCTCCGCGGCAAGCACAAGGCGCAGTTCACACCGCATGTGGACTGCGGCGACAACGTTGTCGTCGTGAATGCCGAGAAGATCGTCGTGACCGGCAAGAAGCTGGAAGACAAGGTGTTCTACTGGCACACCGGTTATGCCGGCGGCATCAAGGAACGCACCGTGCGCGAACGCCTGGAAGGCGCGCACCCGGAACGCGTGATCGAAAAGGCCGTGGAGCGCATGATCACGCGCGGTCCGCTGCAGCGCCAGCAGATGAAGCATCTGTATGTGTATGCCGGCGCGGAACATCCGCACGACGGCCAGAAGCCGGCGAAGCTGGATGTCGGCGCGATGAACACCAAGAACAGGAGGGTCTGATCGATGTCCGAGACCCAAACTCTCGCCGATCTGAAGGGGCTGGCGGTTGCCGCTGGCGTAGTCGCCGCCGAGGCACCGAAGCGTGAACCGAAGCGCGATGCGCTGGGCCGTTCGTATGCGACGGGGCGCCGCAAGAACGCGGTCGCCCGCGTTTGGATCAAGCCGGGCAAGGGCGAGATCATCGTCAATGGCCGCAAGGTTGGCGCGTATTTCGCGCGCCCCGTGCTGCGCATGCTGATCACCCAGCCGTTCCTGGTCACCGACCGCTACAACCAGTTCGATGTGTTCTGCACGGTGTCGGGCGGTGGTCTGTCGGGGCAGGCGGGGGCGGTCCGTCATGGGATTTCGCGCGCGCTGAACGACTATGAACCGGAACTGCGCGCCGTCTTGAAAGCGGCAGGTTTCCTGACCCGCGATTCGCGCGCCGTCGAACGCAAGAAGTACGGCAAGGCCAAGGCCCGCCGCAGCTTCCAGTTCAGCAAGCGCTGATCGCAGTTATACCGGCTATGCAAAGGGCGGCGCCTTCGGGTGCCGCCCTTTGCATATCGGCGTTTTCGTGCTCGGATCTGCGAAAGCGACGGGAGGGATGCGATGACGATCTATGCGCTTGGCGACAAGAAACCAAAAATTGATCCGACTGCCTGGATTGCGCCGAGTGCCGATGTGATCGGCGATGTGGCGATCGGTCCGGACACCGGTGTGTGGTTTCGCTGTATTCTGCGTGGCGACGGGAATTTCATCCGTGTGGGCGCGCGGGTGAATATCCAGGACGGCACGATCGTGCACATCAATGCCGGAAACTTTCCCTGCATCATCGGGGACGACGTGTCGATCGGCCACGCCGCCATCGTGCATGCCTGCACGCTGGAGAACCGCGCCTTCGTCGGTATGGGGGCGACAGTTCTCGATGGTGCCGTGATCGAGGAAGGTGGTATGATCGCCGCCGGCGGGTTGCTTTCCCCTGGAAAGCGGATCGGCCGGAACGAGCTGTGGGCGGGCACGCCGGCGCGGCTGGTGCGGGTGATGGCGGAAGACGAACGCCGCAAGTGGGACCAGACGGCCATCAGCTATGCGGCGTTGGCAAAGCAGTTTTCGGCGGAACTGAAAGTCATCGGCTGAAAGGATCGGACAATGCATCGTCGCGGGTTCATGTTGGCACTGATGTCGGGGCTGGCCGCCTGTCAGCCTCTGCCGCCGCCCGAGTCCGCGACGCTGATTCGCGGCCCGGGATTCCAGCCGGACCCGACCGATCAGGCCATTCTGCTGGTCTATGATGTGTTTGCGCTGGGGCACGACATGTCGGGCAACGCCGCGCGCATGGCGGAGGCGGTGGCCGATATGGAATTTCTGGTCACCGATTTCGGCACCATGCGCTGGAACGATGCGCCCGGCACAACCGCGTCGCAACTGCTTTTGGCGCGGCGGGAACTGCGCGGCACACTCGGCGTTGCGCAGAATGCGCCTGTACAGACTGTAATTAATGCTTTTCTCGACGCGTCGGTTGCCTTAAAAGCCGGCCAGCAGGATGTGGCTGTCCGGGCATTGAGCGCCCCGATTTTTACACAGCCGGCTGGGGCTATTCTGGCGCGTCTGGCGGCTATGCCGCCGATGCCGCAGGTGGCCGGCGGCGCGTATGCCGCGTGGAATGCGCGGTTTCGGGTATTTGATTTCGATTGCCGGTTTGACTGCTGAGTTTTCTACAACATCAGGTTAAAGAATGGCCGAATTCATACAGGATACATTTGAATACAATTCTGCTTTTACGTTACTCAAACGCTGGCGCGACATTATCAGCAGCACGCTTTACAAGCTGGAGGCTCAGTTCGCGCCTGACCGGAAGACGGTTTCTCAGGCGAGACAATATCTTCGCTCGCTGGAGCTGGAGGCTGTGCAGCTTGACGACCTCGATCGCGTCGCCAGTGCGCGGCTGCGCTACGCGCGGCTTCTCAGACGGTACAGCCAGTTAGGCGCGGCGTCCGAACCGCTGTCTGTGGATGCGCCTCTGCAGCTGGCGCAGTTCGATATCGCGCAGGAGATCCTGCGCACGCAACTGGCGCTGCGCGACTGGTGGCTCCGGCACGAGATGGAACAGCCGGTTTTGGACCGGACGAAGCTGGCCACGTGGTACAACGAACGCCAGCAACTGGAAAGCATCAGGAAGATGCTGCGTTACGATGACAGCAGAAGTATTTGCTGGATCATCGAAACGCACCGGGAAACGAGCTGCCTCGACGAGATATCGTCCGAACACAGCAGATTGCTGATGCATTCAGACGATATCGAGATCGAGATCAGACCATGACCTTCACGTAACTGCCGGGCGCGGCCTCGATCGCCTTCAGTTTGCCGGCGCCGGGGACGCGGGCTGGCACCTGCGCCTTGGCCTGGTTGCTGACCCAGCGGTGCCAGTCCGGCCACCACGAGCCGGCCAGTTCCGTGGCATCTTTCATCCAGTTGTCCGGATCGGCGGGCAGCTGTTCGTTGATCCAGTGGCTGTACTTACCGCTGTCGGGCGGGTTCACGACGCCGGCGATATGCCCGGAGGCCGCCAGCACGAACCGGGTCTTCCCCTTCAGGAGCTGCGTGCCGCGATAGGTGGATTTCCACGGCGCGATATGGTCTTCACGGGTGGACAGGAAATAGGTCGGGGTGGTGACCTTCGACAGGTCGATCTTCACGCCGCCCAGTGCGATGCCGCCGGGTTCGATCAGCTTGTTTTCCTGATACATCTTGCGCAGGTAGAAGCTGTGCATGCGCGCCGGCATGCGCGTGGAGTCGCTGTTCCAGTACAGCAGATCGAACGGGAACGGGTCCTGGCCGAGCAGATAGTTGTTCACCACGAACGACCAGATCAGATCGTTGGCGCGCAGCATATTGAAGGTGACGGCCATTTCGCTGCCGTCCAGATAGCCGCGCTTCTCCATGTTGCTTTCCAGCGACCGCAACTGTTCTTCATCGATGAAGACGGACAACTCGCCGGCTTCCTCGAAGTCGAGCATGGTGGTCAGGAAGGTGATCGACTTGATCCGGGTGTCTTTCTTTTCGGCCATGTAGGCCAGCGTGCAGGCCATCAGCGTGCCGCCGATGCAATACCCGATCGCGTTGACGTCGCGTTCGCCGGTTGCCTGCTCGATGGCGTCCAGAGCCGCCAGCGGGCCGAGGTTCATGTAGTCTTCGAACCCCATATCGGCCAGGGATTCATCGGGGTTCACCCACGAGACCACGAACACCGTGTGCCCCTGGGCGACCGCCCAGTGGATGAAGCTGTTCTTCGTGCGCAGATCCAGAATGTAGTATTTGTTGATCCACGGCGGCACGATCAGCAGCGGGCGTTTCAGTACCTGTTCCGTTACCGGGGAGTACTGGATCAGCTGCATCAGCTTGTTCTGATAGACGACCTGACCGGGCGTGACGACGATGTTCTCGCCGACCTTGAAGGCATTGGTGTCGGTCATCTTGATCGACAGCTTGCCCTTGCCGCGTTCCAGATCCGACAGCAGGTTGTTCAGGCCCTTGACCAGGTTTTCGCCGCCGGTCTCCAGCGTCTTGCGCAGGACTTCGGGATTGGTGACGGCGAAGTTGGTGGGGCTCATCGCGTCGATGAACTGACGGCTGTAGAAATCGACCTTGCGGGCGGTTTTCTCGTCCAGTCCTTCGGCGGCGGCTACGGTATTCTGGATGAACTGGGCCGACAACAGATAGCTCTGACGGATGAAGTCGAAAATCTCGTTGTGTTCCCAGGCTTCATCCTTGAAGCGGCGGTCCTTGGGGTTGGCCGCGACGGTGATGGGGCTGTCGTTGCCGAGTATGCGTTGCGTGGTGTTCTGCCACAGCGTGATGTAATTCTGCCAGAAATCCATCTGGGCCTGCAGAACGCCGGTCGGGTTCTGCATGAGGTGCGTGGTCATATCCAAGAACGCGGACCCGATGTTCAACGGATCGGGATTTTCCGAGGTGGCGGAGGTTTGGCGGGCCAGAAAATCGGTGACCAGACGCTGGCTGCGTTCGGCGATGTCGATCATCGATTGCCGGATGGTGCTGGGATCATAAACGGCTGGCAGCGCCTGGGGCGCCGGTGCCGTCTGCTGCCTGGGGGGAGGCGTTGGCGCCGGCTGCGGCGCTTTGGGTGCCCGAGCAGGAGGATTCTTCAAACTTTCTTGCTTGGCCATGCCGCAGATCCTTTCGTAAGTGTCCGGCTCGCGCTATGCCACAGATGTAGACAACAACGCTATGCCACCGAGTATATTAACAAAATGAGGATGCAGGTGCGAGACCGACACCAGAATGCTAGTTGTTTGAAGCTTGGTCTGCAAGGATGTGGACTGGCGGCGTTCCTTTTGTTGTCGGCATGTGACGGTATCCCGCCATCGGTGAATCCATTTGCGGAAACAGTGCCGCGCGAACCACCGCCTGGCGCGCGTGATCCCTATCCGAACCTGGGGACGGTGCCGGCGCGTCCCGCGCGGCCGGATGTCGGCGCGCTGCGGGCGGTGCAGACCGGGCTGATCGCGGATCGCTCGACCGCCGGCCAGGAAGGCTATGTCACGACATCGGGGGCGCCGGGGCGGGTGCCGGAACTGCGCCTCGGCAGCGGCCCGGCGGTGGCAGCCGCACCGCCGCCGTCGCCGGTTCTGCCGGGGGTGCGCCAGGGGGCGTGGCCGGCGCCGCGGGCGGCCGCGGAAACCGTTCCGGCGCAGGCTGATTCCCTGCGCCTGTTCGAGGCCGGGCGGAGTATCCGGCTCTCGACAGCGGACACGGAAAGGTTGCGCCAGTTCGTGCAAAACCATAGCCAGAGGCGCCTGCGTGTGACAGGGTTGGGGGATGCCAGAATGGCGCAGGCGCGCATTCAGGCTGTCGTTGCGGAATTGCAGCAAAACGGCTTTACGGAAAACGACCTGCAGACCGACATGCAGCCCCAAGGGCGCGGTGTGCTGGTCAGCCTGATACCATAACCATCATCCGGGTGGGTCCGGATCATTTTGTAACAGAGACGACGATGACCGAAGAATTCTACCGTATGCGGCGACTGCCCCCTTATGTGTTTGCGGAAGTGAACAAGGCCAAGGCAGCTGCGCGCGCCGCCGCGGAGGATGTGATCGACCTCGGCATGGGCAACCCCGACAGCCCGACGCCGCCGCACATCGTCGCCAAGCTGATCGAAACGGTGCAGGATCCGCGCACCCATGGCTATTCGGTGTCGAAGGGGATTACCGGGCTGCGCCGCGCGCTGGCCGGGTATTACGCGCGGCGTTTCGGCGTGGTGCTCGACCCCGAGACCGAGATCGTCGCCACGCTGGGCTCGAAGGAAGGGCTGGCCAATCTGGCCTCGGCCATCACCTCGCCGGGCGATACCATTCTGGTGCCGAACCCGTCGTACCCGATCCATCAGTTCGGGTTCATCATCGCCGGGGCGTCGGTGCGCAGCATTCCGGCCATGCCGGACGACACGATGCTCAGCGCGCTGGACCGCGCGGTGCGGCATTCGGTGCCGAAGCCGACGGCGCTGATCGTCAACTTTCCGTCGAACCCGACCGCGTATGTGGCGGATCTGTATTTCTACAAGCAGATCATCGCGTTCGCGCGCAAGCACGGCATCTGGGTGATGTCGGACCTCGCCTATAACGAGATCTATTTCGGCCCGACGCCGCCGCCGTCGATCCTCGAAGTGCCGGGGGCGAAGGACATCGCGGTCGAATTCACGTCGATGTCAAAGACCTACGCGATGGCCGGCTGGCGGATCGGGTTTGCGGCCGGCAACCCGGCGCTGATCAACGCGCTGACGCGGATGAAATCGTATCTGGACTACGGCGCGTTCACGCCGTTGCAGGTGGCGGCGACGGCGGCGCTGAACGGACCGCAGGACTGCGTCGAGCAGATGCGCAATCTGTATCGCGACCGCCGTGATGTGCTGATCAAGGGGCTGGCGCAGGCGGGCTGGAACGTGCCGTCGCCCGAAGGCAGCATGTTCGCCTGGGCGCCTATTCCCGAACGTTTCGCGCATCTGGGCAGTCTGGAATTTTCCAAGCTGCTGCTGGCGCGTGCCAAGGTGGCGGTGGCGCCGGGGGTCGGCTTCGGCGAACACGGCGACACGCATGTGCGTATCGCACTGGTCGAGAACACCCAGCGTCTGCGTCAGGCGATCCGCAACATCCGCGCGTTCTTTGCCGGCGGCAACGCCGAGATGGAAGGGCCCGACACGGCTGCGCCTGCGGCCGGCAGCAAGCAAAAGTTGAAAGCCGTATGAGCCGTCCCTTTTCTGTTGGTGTTGCCGGGCTGGGCACGGTCGGCGCCGGTGTTCTGAAACTGCTGCACGACAACGCGCAGATCATCGCGGCGCGCGCCGGGCGCCCCATCGTGGTGCGTGCGGTTTCGGCGCGCGACCGCACCCGCGACCGCGGCGTGCCGATGGCCGGGCTGCGTTGGCACGACGATCCGGTGGCGCTGGCCGCCGACCCCGAGGTGGATGTGGTCGTCGAGGTGATCGGCGGTTCGTCGGGTTCGGCGAAGGCCCTGGTCGAGGCGGCGATTGCGGCGGGCAAACCGGTGGTCACCGCGAACAAGGCGCTGCTCGCCGTGCACGGCGCCGATCTGGCCGCACGGGCCGAGAAGGCGCAAGTGCCGCTGGCGTTCGAGGCGGCCGTGGCGGGCGGCATTCCGGCCATCAAGGCGCTGCGCGAGGGACTGGCGGCGAACAACATCGCGCGGGTGGCGGGAATTCTGAACGGCACCTGCAACTACATCCTGACCACGATGACCGAGCACGGCACCGACTTCGCCGATGTGCTGGCCGACGCACAGCGGCTCGGCTATGCCGAGGCCGATCCGTCGTTCGACGTCGACGGTATCGACGCCGCGCACAAACTGGCCATTCTGGCAGCGCTGGCGTTCGGGCGGCCAGTCGATTTCGCGGCGGTGCATATCGAGGGTATCCGCCACGTCTCGGCGCTCGACATCGATTTCGCGCGCCAGCTCGGCTACCGCATCAAGCTGCTGGGCGTGGCGCGCCGCTCGGCCGACGGGATCGAGACCCGCGTGCATCCCGCGATGGTGCCGCTGGAATCGCCGCTGGCCCAGGTGGACGGCGTGTTCAATGCCGTGGTCGCCGAAGGGGACTTTGTCGGCCCGGTGATGCTGGAGGGCCGCGGGGCGGGGGCGGGACCGACCGCCAGCGCCGTGGCGGCAGACCTGATCGATCTGGCGCGCGGCCGCCTGACGCCGGTCTGGGGCGTTGCGAACGGTGCGCTGTCGAACCTGAAATCCCTGCCGATCGCCGCGCATTACGGCGCGTATTACCTGCGGCTGATGGTGGTGGACCGGCCCGGGGTGATCGCCGATGTCGCCTGTGCGCTGCGCGACCAGGGGATCAGCCTGGAAAGTGTGATCCAGCGCAGCCGCGCGCCGGGCGCGGCGGTGCCTGTCGTCTGGGTGACGCACGAAACGACCGAGGCGTCGATGTTGAAGGCGCTCGGACAAATTTCCGCCCTTGAAGCTGTGGTAGAACCGCCGACGCTGATTCGCATCGAACCCTGAATTCTGAAAGTTGGAGTGGGAGTATGGCCCAGCCTGAAAAAGTCGCCGATCGCAACCTTGCGCTGGAACTGGTGCGCGTAACCGAAGCGGCGGCGCTTTCTGCCTCGAAATGGATGGGGCGCGGCAAAAAGAACGACGCCGACGGCGCGGCGGTCGAGGCGATGCGCGTCGCGTTCGATACGGTGGCCATCAACGGCACGGTAGTGATCGGCGAAGGCGAGATGGACGAAGCGCCGATGCTGTATATCGGCGAGAAGGTGGGGGCCGGCGGACCGTCGATGGATATCGCGGTCGATCCTCTGGAAGGGACGTCGATCACCGCCAAGGGGGGGCCGAATGCGATGGCCGTGGTGGCGCTGGCCGAGAACGGCTGCTTCCTGCACGCGCCGGACATTTATATGGACAAGATCGCGGTCGGCCCCGGCCTGCCGGACGGTGTGGTCGATCTGGACGCGCCGGTGATCGAGAATATCCGCAACCTGGCGAAGGCCAAGCAGCGCGATGTCGGCGATATCGTCGCCTGCATTCTGGAGCGCGACCGCCACAAGGAGGTCATCGCCAAGGTGCGCGAGGCCGGGGCGCGGATCATGCTGATCGGCGATGGCGACGTGTCGGGGGTGATCGCGGTGGCGATGCCGGAGAGCGGTGTCGATATCTATCTTGGCTCGGGCGGTGCGCCGGAAGGCGTGCTGGCGGCGGCGGCGCTGCGCTGCATCGGCGGGCAGATGCAGGGGCGGCTGATGTACGAGGACGAATCCCAGATCGCGCGCGCCAAGGCGATGGGGGTGACCGACCCGCGGCACAAGTTCTCGTTGCTGGAAATGGCCAAGGGCGACGTGATGTTCGCGGCGACCGGCGTAACGTCTGGCCCGCTGCTGAAGGGCGTGCGCCGGTTCGGCACCGGGGCGGTCACCCATTCGGTGATCATGCGCAGCAAGTCGGGTACGGTGCGTTACGTCGAGGCCCATCACAACTTCCGGACGAAAACCTGGACGCCGGGCTGAGTTAGGTGTCCGCGCCGGCTTTCGGAAACGCTGTCAGCGAATCAGGCCGGCGCTGGATCTGGCGGGAGGCCGAGGCGCGCATAGCTGCGGGGATCGCGCAGCGTCTGGGGGTGCCGGAACTGCTGGGGCGGCTGCTGGCGGCGCGCGGTATCGGCCTCGATGCGGCGGCCGAGTGGTTGAACCCGACCCTGCGTGCCTCGCTGCCCGATCCGTCGGTGCTGACGGATATGGACGTCGCGGCGGCGCGCCTCGCCCAGGCGGTGATCCGGGGCGAAACCGTCGCCGTGTTCGGAGACTACGATGTCGATGGCGCCTGCTCGGGGGCGCTGCTGGTGCTGCTGCTGGGCAGTCTGGGCTGCCCGGTGCTCAGTCATGTGCCCGACCGGCTGAAGGAAGGTTACGGCCCGAACGCGCCGGCGCTGGCGCAGTTGTGCGATCGCGGGGCGACGCTGATCGTCTGTGTCGACTGCGGCACGGCGGCGGCGGATATCTTCCCGCAGATCGAGGGACGCGCCGATGTGGTCGTGCTCGACCATCACAAGGTCGAAGGGCGGTTGCCGGCGGTTGCCGCGGTGGTGAACCCGAACCGGCTGGACGATGATTCCGGGCTGGGCACGCTGTGCGCCGGCGCGGTGGCGTTTCTGGCCGGGGTCGCCGTGTTGCGGCATCTGCGTCGCGACGGGTTCTTTGCCACGCGGCCCGAGCCCGATCTGCTGTCGATGCTGGATCTGGTGGCGCTGTCCACGGTGTGCGACGTGATGCCGCTGACCGGCGTGAACCGCGCCCTGGTCTCGCAGGGGCTGAAGGTGATGGCGACGCGCGCCCGCCCTGGCATCGCGGCGCTGTTGGACGTAGCGGGGGCCAAGGATGTCCCATCGGCGTTCACCTGCGGTTTTGCGCTGGGGCCGCGCATCAATGCCGCCGGGCGTATCGGCGATCCCGGCATGGGGCTGCGGCTGCTGACCACCGCCGATCCCGTGGAGGCGCGCATGCTGGCCGAACGGCTCGACGAGGTGAACCGGCAGCGCCAGCAGGTCGAAGGCGGGATCCTCGAGAGCGCGATGGCCGAGGCGGAGCGTCAGATCGCGGCCGGCAACGCTGCCGTTTTGGTGGCGGGCGAGGGCTGGCACCCGGGCGTGGTCGGCATCGTCGCCGGGCGGATCAAGGAAAAATTCAATCGTCCGGCCTGTGTGGCGGCGATCGCCGAGGGCGAGGCCAAGGGGTCGGGCCGCTCCGTCCCCGGACTGGATCTTGGATCGGCGATCATCGTTGCGCGGCAGAGCGGACTGCTGACCACCGGCGGCGGGCACGCGATGGCGGCCGGGTTTTCGCTGCCGGTGAGCAATCTCGGCCGGTTTCACAATCTGCTGAATGAACGCCTGAGCATGGCGAGCCAGCTGCCCTCGGCGGCGGATCTGCTGGTCGACGGTTCGCTGGCGATCACCGCCGCGACGGTCGAGATGGCGCAGTTGGTGGGGCGGATGGCGCCGTTCGGGGCCGGGAACGAGGAACCGATCTTCGTGCTGCCGCGCGTGCGTGTGGTGCGCGCCGATATGGTGGGCAAGGAGGGCAACACGCTGCGGGTGTTTTTAGACGCGGCCGAGGGCGGCGCGCGGCTGAAGGCGGTGATGTTCCGCGCCAAGGACAAGCCGTTGGCCGCCTTGCTGATGCACGAGCGCGCGCCGCTGCATCTGGCCGGCTATCTGCGGGCCGACACGTGGAACGGAAATGTCTCGCCCAGCTTCATTATTATCGATGGAATGGCTTTAAGGAGTTGACGCATCGGTGCGGCTCGGTTAATTCCGCGCCCTGCCCACGACGTCCCGTTCGTCTAGTGGCCTAGGACACCGCCCTTTCACGGCGGTAACAGGGGTTCGAGTCCCCTACGGGACGCCATGTATTTTTCAATACATTGAAAAGATTGAAAATTTTTCTGAAAAACCTACAAACTTTGAAAAGTTTGTAGATCCGTCGTCAATCTTTCTCATTCGTGATCCGACGCATTGCCTCGGTGGCCAGGTGCTCCTGATTGGCCGCGATGGTATAGCGCTGGACCTCGGCCAGTGTTCTGTGGCCGGTGATCGCGGCGATCTGGTGCGCAGTGCAGCCTGCCTCGGCCAGGCGGCGCGCTGCGGCCTTGCGCAAGCCGTGCGGGGATAACCCCTCACGGTTTCCTGCCGCCTGACACCAGTCGCGAAATCGATTGTAGAATGCGGTGCTGCTGGCAAATGGCTTGCTGTGCGCAGTCAGC
>JAVBUO010000043.1:0-2987 GCA_031555315.1 Acetobacteraceae bacterium | reverse complement strand
GACCTTGCGAGGTGCTGAACTGGCCGCCGTCATAGGTGAGGTAGTTGAAGGACTTGATGTAATCGACCAGCTTCCACGGCTCACCCGAGCCGATGATCGTCGCAGGGAAGCTAAGCGTATGGAAAGGCACGTTATCCTTGCCCATGAACTGGGTATAGGTGACATCCTCCGCGCCCTCGTCCAGACGCCACCAGCGGCGCCATTCGCTGTCGGGCAGGCCCTTGGCGTCGGTCCCTTCGGCGGTGCCGGCGATATATTCGACTGGTGCGTCGAACCAGACATAGAAGACCTTGCCCTCCATCCCCGGCCAAGGCTGGTCGCCCTTCTGGACCGGGATGCCCCAGTCGAGATCGCGGGTGATGCCGCGGTCCTGCAACCCGTCGCCGTCATTCAGCCATTTGCGCGCGATCGAGGTGGTCAGGACCGGCCAGTCGGTCTTGCTGTCAAGCCACTGGGAAATCTGGTCTTTCAGCGCGCGTTGGCGCAGATACAGGTGCTTGGTCGCGCGCACCTCCAGATTGGTCGAGCCGCTGATGGCACTGCGCGGATCGATCAGGTCGGTCGGGTCGCGCTGCTTGGTGCAGTTCGCGCTCTGTTCGCCGCGGGCCTTGTCATAGCCGCAATTAGGGCAGGTGCCCTCGATATAGCGGTCGGGCAGGAAGCGGGCGTCGTCGATGGAATAGACCTGGCGTTCCTCGACCTCGGTGATCCAGCCGTTTTCGTCCAGCCTGCCGGCGAAATGCTGGGTCAGGACATGGTTGCGCCGGCTGGAGGAGCGGCCGAAATGGTCGAAGGACAGCCCGAAATTGCGGGCGATTTCGGCCTGGATTTCATGCATTTCGGCGCAATAGACCGCGACCGGCTGGCCGGCCTTCTTGGCGGCCAGCTCGGCCGGGGTGCCATGTTCGTCGGTGGCGCAGATGAACATCACCTCATGCCCGCGGCTGCGCAGGTAGCGGGCATAGAGGTCGGCGGGAAGCTGCGAGCCGACCAGATTGCCGAGGTGCTTGATCCCGTTGATATAGGGAATCGCCGAGGTGATAAGATGCCGCGCCATGTCCGGGTCCTTCTGTGTCGCGCGATTTCTAACGGCGATGCGGCGCGAAGGAAAGCGCTGCGCGCGTTGCTGACGCGGCGGGCGCAACAAGGGTGTTCAGGGGACGCAAAAACCCCAGCGATTGCCGGGGTTTTGGCTGCACCGCCCGTACAGCCTGCGTACACCGCGCGTACACAGGGCGTGCACTCTGGGATGCCATCTGGCGGTAAGGCCCATCACAGTCACACGGTAAGGACGCAGCATCGCACAGCTTCGCAGATGTACTCCCCAGGGCTGTTCCTGCGACCATCTGCGCAAAGCCGTGGAATTTAACTGATGCGCCGATGATTTTCGCTCGAAGTCAGGCTCCAAACCCTTGACGAGCGACATGCTATTTTCCAGAATTACTAATTCACTGTCATTGGTTAATCCATGAGGGGGCGCTTAATTGTTGAGAGCACATCTTCTGAATACTGTGTTTTGGGGTCTGCGTGTGAGCAAGCTGCCGGCGAGAAGATTTGCCGAATCTTCGTCGGACTCTCAAGAAAAAATGAGACTATCTCCAGCTCTCAATGCTCGATCTCGATCGGCCTGTTTTTTGATCGCGCACGATGTCGCTGTCCCTGAATTGGATATCGGCAAGCTAAGCGAGATTGAAGGGGAGCAGCCTGCCTATATTACACGGCACTTCAACCAAAATGCCAGGATCCCTGGCGGCGATCACAGGCTGCTGGATCTGGTGCTTGCTGGAAGCTATCATTTTGGAACGATTTTTAGATACCGGCCTGCTGACAGCCGTCTCAGCAGCGGCAGACTTGGTGATTTACAGGAAGGTATTCAGCGAGAGGTTTTTGGGAGTAGAAGCGGCATCTATAATGCTGAGTTTGATGGAATTTCCCTGAGAAACGTTGGCATTTCCGGCTTTGAAAATCCGGTCGCAATCGAGTACCGAGTAAATGATTACTGTTCTTGTGCCTCGATCGAGAGTTTTTCGTTGGACAGAGCCTTGGCTTTAAGATCCAAAGGAAACGAAGACCTCAATTACTATGCTGTTTATGATTTTTCAAAACTTCGGGCTGCGATACAATCAATCTTACTGGAGGATAGCTCTACGCAGCACTTGAGACTCATCTCCCGCTCCGTCTCTTACGGAGAAAAAGACAGAGTGTGGGAGATTGAATCTGGTTTTCAGCACCAAGAGGATCGAGACCACTTAGCTCTTTGGCTCGGCACTGTGTTCGTAAAGCCATCACATTATGAGCACGAGGATGAGATACGATTGATACTTTTAGATCCCGTGAGAGTAGGTAATTTGCCCGAAGACTCATGTTCCATTTCTTGGATCGATGCTAGGATAGCGGCCGCTATCGTTGAGCACGGTTCCTTCTGAAAAGACATATACATAGGGAATATGCTCAATGTAGCGGGTTAGTTCTTTCCTACAGTGCCAGCGCCATTGCCTGGCGCAACATTGCAGGGACTCCGTTGCTGAAGGGGCTGGGTCGGTGAGGATGCCTTCGTCCGGAAACCAGCCTGTATCCAGCGCCTGCGGGCCTGCGTCCTATCATGTCGAGATAGGCGAGGGGGACGTCTCGCCCGGCTCGACATGGCCGCCGGGAAAGCCCCATATCCCGGCATCGGGCGGGTTGCGGCGCCGGACCAGCAGGACCCGCGCATCGTCCTTGCCGCCGTCCAGCAGCACGGCTAGTGCGGCGAGCCGGGGGAAACCGGTCAAAGCTCAGCGCCGGCGGTCGCGGCGCGAGCTCATCGGCTGGAAGGCGACGCCGACATGGGCCTCGCAATAGGGTTTGCCGGCGACCGAGGGCAGGCCGCAGAACCAGAACTTGTCGGTGGCCGGATCGCCGATCGGCCATTTGCAGGTCCGCTCGGTCAGGTCCATCAGCGTGAGCTTGCGGGCGCGCTTTTCGATCTCGCGCACCGAGGCCAGCGT
>JAVBUO010000001.1:0-70644 GCA_031555315.1 Acetobacteraceae bacterium | reverse complement strand
TCGCTGTATGCGGACGGTGTGTGGCAGACGGATGTCGGCAACAGCGGTTTCCGCGGCTGGATGGCCAACGGCGGTCTGCGCGTGACCTTCTGACCGGCTGAGACACGCATGAAAGAAAAAGGCGCCGAAAGGCGCCTTTTTCGTTTGAACGCGGCGAAACGTTATTTCGCGTAATTCACCATGATGGTTTTCTTGTGGGTGAAGTGCTCGTTCATCGCCTCCAGCGAGGCTTCCTTGCCCAGGCCCGAGCTTTTCACCCCGCCATAGGACAGGTTCGCCTGCACCACGAGGTTCTGGTTGATCTGCACCAGCCCGGCCTCCAGCCGGTGCGCGAACTCCATGCCGATCTGCAGGTTGTTGGTCCACACACTGGCGGCGAGGCCGTATTCGCTATCGTTCGCCTCGGCCAGCACGTCCTCGGCACTGTCGAACGGGAAGATGCAGGTGACGGGGCCGAAGATTTCCTCGCGCACCAGGCGGCTGTCCCTGGTCAGGCCGGTGAAGATGTGCGGCTGGATGAACAGGCCTTTTTTCAGGGCGGGATCGCTCGGCATGGCGCTGCACGCGCGACCCGTGGCGCCTGCGGTCTTCAGCCCGTCTTCAATGAAACCCTTCACTTTGGCGAACTGGTCGGGACTGATGATGGTGCCGATATCGGTTCGCTCGTCCAATGGGTCGCCCATCACCATCGCGTTGACCTGCGCTTCCATCGCCGCGACGAAGCGGTCGAAAATCGGGCGCTCGACATAGATGCGGCTGGCGGCGGTGCAGGACTGTCCCTGTCGCGTGAACCGCATCGAGGTGAGCGCCCCCGCGATGGTCTTGTCGAAGTCGCAATCGGCGAACACGATCATCGGCGACTTACCGCCGAGCTCCAGTGTCACCGGCACCAGCTTTTCCGCCGCCGCCTTGCTGACGATCTTGCCAACCTCGACCGAACCGGTGAAGGTGACCTTGCGGATCTGTTTGTGCGCCACCAGCGGCCCGCCGCAGTCGGGGCCGAAGCCGGACAGGATGTTGAAGCAGCCTGCCGGCAGCACGCGATTCAGCAGTTCGCAGATGCGCAGCACGGCGAGCGGCGCTTCCTCGGCCGACTTCACCACCACCGTGTTGCCGGCCACCAGCGCGGGCGCAACTTTCAACGCCATCAGCAGCATCGGCACGTTCCACGGGATGATCGCGCCCACAACGCCCAGCGGTTCGCGCACGGTGACGGACAGCACATCGGGCGCGAAGGGCACGCTCTCGCCCTTCAGTTCGCCGCCCAGACCACCGAAGAATTCGAAAATATCGGCAACGACGCTGGCCTCGACGCGGCTTTCGGTGCGCAGCGCCTTGCCGGTTTCCAGCGCGATCAGCCGGGCGAGTTCTTCGGCATGATCGCGAATGATCTCCGCGCATTGGTATACCAGCGCGCCGCGCTTGCGCGCGGGCGTGCGCGCCCAGTCTTTTTGCGCGGCGGCGGCACTGCTGACCGCACTTTCCACATCCTCCGCATCGCCCTCGGCGGCGCGCGCGATCTCGTCGCCGGTGGCGGGATTGACGACGGCGAAGGTCTTGCCGCTGATTGCAGGCACGTACCGCCCGCCGATGAAATGCAACCCCGACAATGCGCGCGCGAGGAATTTTTCATCCAGAGTCGGTTGGGCAGGCGTCGGGTGCTGACGGTCGGGCATGGGTTTCCTCTCTTTGGACGCGGCTTTATATAACGTCACACCATAATCCGGGGGATGACAATGGGCGAGAAGCAGCCGACGGGGCCGCTGGCCGGACTGCGCGTGCTGGACCTGACCCGCGTGCTGGCGGGGCCGACCTGCGCGCAGATGCTGGGTGATCTTGGGGCGGATGTGATCAAGATCGAAAAACCCGGCGCGGGCGACGACACGCGCGGCTTTGCACCACCCGTTATGCCGGGCACGAACGAGAGCGCGTATTTCGTCGGCGTGAACCGCAACAAGCGCAGTGTGACGCTGGATATCGCGCAGCCCGAGGGCCAGGCGATCATCAAGAAGCTGCTGGCCAGCTGCGATATTCTGGTCGAGAATTTCAAGACCGGCGGCTTGGCCAAGTACGGTCTTGATTATGCATCGTTAAAGGGCGAATTCCCCGGGTTGATCTATTGCTCGATCACCGGTTTCGGCCAGAGCGGCCCCTATGCGCCGCGCCCCGGTTACGACAGCCTGATTCAGGCGATGGGCGGCGTGATGAGCATTACCGGCGAACCCGATGGCCTGCCGCAGAAAGTCGGCGTGCCGGTCGCCGATCTGTTCGCCGGGCTGTACGGTTGCATCGGCGTGCTGGCGGCGCTGCGGCACAAGGAAAAGACCGGGCAGGGGCAGCAGATCGATATCGGCATGCTCGACACGTCGGTCGCGTGGCTCGCCAATCAGGGCATGAATTATCTGGCGAGCGGCGAAAACCCGCCGCGCCTGGGCAACCAGCATCCGAACATCGTACCGTATCAGGTCTTTCCAACCAAAGACGGGCACATGGTGCTGTCGATCGGCAACGACCCGACCTTTCAGAAGTTTTGCAAGGCGTTCGGGCTGGAACATCTGCTGACCGATGACCGCTTCGCCACCAATGCCGCGCGCGTGCAGAACCGGCAACTGGTGACGGAGACGCTGACGCCGGTGATGCAGGTGCGCACCACCAAGGAATGGGTGGAAAAGCTGGAATCCCTGTCGATCGGCTGCGGCCCGATCAATACGCTGAAAGACGTGTTCGCCGATCCGCACGTCGTGGCGCGCGGCATGGTGAAGGAACTGGCACACGCAAGTGGCGCCACGGTGAAAGTGATCGCCAACCCGGTGCGTTTGTCGGCGACGCCGGCCGATTACCGCCATGCACCGCCGCTGCTCGGTGAACACACGGAAGATGTGTTGACCGGCCTGCTGGGTATGAACGCGGCCGAGATCGCCGCACTGAAGGAAAAGGGCATCGCATGACCCCGCGCGAAGGCGAGATCCGCTATCTGCTGAACGGCACCTTCCATCGCCTGTGCTGGACCGAATGGGGGCCGGCGGACGGCGCCGCGCCGCCAGTTTTGTGCGTGCATGGGCTGACCCGTCAGGGCCGCGATTTCGACGTGATCGCGCAGGCGCTGGCCGGGCAGGGGCGGCGGGTGATCGCCGTCGACCTGCCGGGGCGCGGCCGCTCGGACTGGCTGTCCGCGCCCGAGGAATATGTCTATCCCAGCTATGTGACCGCGCTTGCGCACCTGCTGGCAGCGCTCGGGCGTGAGGTGGACTGGATCGGCACCAGCCTGGGCGGCATTTGTGGCATGCTGACCGCGGCGTGCGCGAACGTGCCGGTGCGGCGTATGGTGATCAACGATGTCGGCCCGTTCATCCCGAAAGAGGCGATGGCGCGTATTCGCGATTACATCGGCTGGCAGCCGGTGTTCGCCGATCTGGCGGCGCTGGAGGCCAATCTGCGCAAGGTACATGCCCCGTTCGGCGCGCTGAGCGAGGCCGAATGGGCCGATATGGCGAAGTATTCGGCGCGGCGGCTGCCGGACGGCCGCTACATGTTTCACTATGACCCGGCGATCGCCAAGATGGTGAAAACCGGACCGCTGGCCGATGTCGATCTGTCGATGTTCTGGGACCGTACCGCCATTCCCAGATTGGTGGTGCGCGGCGCCGAGAGCGATCTGCTGCTGGCGGAAACATACGACCGCATGCTGGCCTCGGGCGCCGAGGGGCTGGTCGTGCCCGGTGCGGGCCATGCGCCGATGCTGAACGATGCGGCGAGCATCGCGGCGGTCGCTGCGTTTCTAGCGCTCGCGTAAGAACGTCTCGAACGCGGTCAGCGTCGCCTCGCTGACATGATGCTCGATGCCTTCAGCGTCGGTCTCGGCGATTTCCTGCGGCACGCCGAGGGCAGCCAGTACGTCCACCACCAGCCGGTGGCGCGCCCGCACCCGGTCGGCCAGTGCCTTGCCGATGTCGGTCAGAAAAATGCTGCGATAGGGTTTGGAGTGCACCAACCCCAATGTCTTCAGCCGCCCGATCGTCTTGATTGCGGTGGCGTGCGATACGCCCAGCCGGCGCGCGATGTCGGTCGGTCGCGCCTCGCCCTCGGTGGCCAGCAGGTCGTCGATCAGCTCCACGTAATCTTCCATCAGCGCCGAGGCGCGGGCGCTGCGCGCCTGTGCGTGCCGCAGCGCCTGGCACGGTTCCTCGGGCATCAGGGCAGGCGGCGGCAGTTTGCGGGAAGGGCGTGCGGACATCTCAGCCGCCACCGCCGGTGCGTTTGGCGATCGGGGGGGCGAACTGCGGTTCGGTATCCCACGGGAACATGATCCAGGTGTCCTGCGACACTTCGGTCACGTAGGTGTCGACCAGTGGCCGGCCCTGCGGCTTCGCATACACCGTGGCGAAATGCGCTTTCGGCAGCACGCCGCGCACGATGCGCGACGTTGTGCCGGTATCGACCAGATCGTCGATCACCAGCCAGCCTTCGCCATCGCCTGCTGCGGTTGGCATCTTGATGATCTCGGGCTTGCCGAGTTTTTCCTCGTCGTAGGTGACGACCGATACGCAATCGACCATGCGGGTTTCCAGCTCGCGCGCGATGATCGCCGCCGGGATCAGCCCGCCGCGCGTCACCGCCACCACGCCTTTCCACGGGCCGCGCTCCAGCAGCCGCCAGGCGAGGGCGCGCGCGTCGCGGTGCAACTGGTCCCAGGTCACCATATAGTATCTGTTTGCCGACATCAGAACGGTCTTCCGTCCTCCAGCATTCTGTGGTCCGGGCGGATTAGCACAGACTTGCCGTCCTTGTCAGGAAAGCCGAGGCAATAAACCCTGCGGGAGGGGGTATTAGAACAGTTTCCCGCCATCCGGCACCTTATGGTCCGGGCGGACCAGCACGACATTGCCGTCCTTGTCAGGAAAGCCGAGGCAGAGGACCTCGCTCATGAACGGGCCGATCTGGCGTGGCGGAAAGTTGACCACCGCGGCGACCTGCCGGCCGATCAGCTGGTCGGGTTTGTAATGTACGGTAATCTGGGCCGAGGATTTCTTCACCCCGAACGCGGCCCCGAAATCGACCCAGATCTGAAACGACGGCTTGCGCGCCTCGGGGAAGGGGCGGACGTCGACGATGGTGCCGACCCGGATATCCACACGGTCGAAATCGTCGAAGGTGACCGGTTCGCGAACCGATGTACTGCTCATGATGTGGCTCCTTGCCGCGCAGCATGGCGCATGGCGGGGGCGCCTGCCAAGCCGGGCGTGGGTCTGGACGGCATACGCATGGGCGGGTTTAATTCCGGCTATCGCTCGAATCCTTCGATACAAGTCCAGGAAACACCAAAGTATGCGCGATTTTCAACTGCCGGGCCGCAGCCCCGTTTATGCCGCCAACGCGATGGCGGCCACCTCGATGCCGATTGCGACCCTGACGGCGCTGGATGTACTGCGGGCGGGTGGAAACGCGCTGGATGCCGCGGTGGCCGCCGCCGCCGTGCTGGCGGTGGTGGAACCGCAGAGCACCGGGATCGGCGGCGACTGTTTCTGTCTGTATGCGCCCGCCGGAGCATCGCGCCCGGTTGCCATCAACGGCTCGGGCCGGGCGGCGGGTTATGCGTCGATGGAGTATTTCGAGTCGAACGGGATCGCCGCGATCGAAAACACCTCGGCCCATGCGGTCACGGTGCCGGGGGCGGTCGGCGCGTGGGAAAAACTGCTGGCCGCGCATGGCCGCAAAGGCTTCGACGAATTGCTGCAACCGGCCATCCGTTTGGCGGAAGAAGGCTTTCCCGTGCATCCGCGCGTGGCGTTCGACTGGGCAGGCACGGTCGCCAAACTGAAAAAGGGCGGCGCCGATCAGTTTCTGCCGGGCGGACAGGCGCCGCAGCCCGGGCATATGTTCGTGCAGAAGGAACTGGGCGCGACGTTGCGCGCCATTGCCCGGCACGGCGCGAAGGGTTTCTACGAAGGCCCTGTCGCCGCCGACATGGTGGCGACCCTGAAGGCGCGCGGTGGCGGGCAGACCGAAGCCGACTTTGCCGCGGGCCGCGATGCCGCGCAGTTCGTCGACCCGATCTCGATCGGCTGGCGCGGGCACGAGGTGTTCCAGTGCCCGCCGAACGGTTCGGGCATGATCGCGCTGATGCTGATGGGCATTCTGGGCCGGATGGAAACGCCGGCCGACGGCCCGATGTCGCTTGTCCGTCTGCACCGGCATATCGAAGCGGCGCGGCTGTGCTATCGCGACCGTAACGCGTTTCTGGCCGATCCTGAGCACGTGGACGTGCCGCTGAAGCATCTGACGTCGCCGGAATATCTCGGCGCACTGCGCGCGCTGATCCGTGACGACCGCGCGATGCAGGATCTGCCGAACCCCGGCGAAGCGATTCTGCCACCGCACCGCGACACGGTGTATCTGACGGTGGTGGACCGCGACGGCAATGCGTGTTCGTTCATCAATTCGCTGTTCGAAGGGTTCGGGTCGGGCATTCTGGCGCAGAAATCGGGCGTGATGCTGCAGAACCGCGGCTTCGGGTTCCGTCTGGAACGCGGGCATCTGAACTGCATCGCGCCGGGCAAGCGGCCGATGCACACGATCATCCCCGGCATGGTGATGAAGGACGGACGCTGCATGATGCCGTACGGCGTGATGGGCGGGCATTTCCAGCCGATGGGCCATTCGCTGTTCCTGACCAACATGCTGGAATTCGGCATGGACATTCAGGAAGCGATGGATTTCCCGCGCCTGATGCCGGCCGACGGCAAGGTGCAGGTGGAGCGCGGTTTCTCGAGCGATCTGATCGTAGGGCTGAACAATCTGGGCCATCGGTGCGACGTGATCGACAAGCCGCACGGCGGTGCCCAGGCGATTTTGATCGACCATGCGCGCGGCATACTGTGTGCCGGGTCCGATCCGCGCAAAGATGGCTGTGCAATGGGGTATTGAAGCATGAGCGAACCTTGTGATCTGTCCGCGGTTGCGGCGCGCGCGCTGATCGGCGCGAAGAAACTTTCTCCCGTGGAACTGGTGGACAGCTGCATCGAACGCATCGAACAGGTGGACCCGGCGGTAAACTGCATGGTGGCGCGCGATTTCGACCGTGCGCGTGAAGCGGCACGCGTCGCCGAACATGCAGTGATGAAGGGCGAAAAACTGGGCGCGCTGCACGGCCTGCCGGTCGGGGTGAAGGACCTCGAGGAAACCGCCGGGCTGCGCACCACGTTCGGCAGCCCGATTTTCGCCGATCACGTGCCGAAGACCGACGATCTGCATGTGATGAAGATTCGCAAGGCGGGCGGCATCATCATCGGCAAGACCAATGTGCCTGAATGGGGGGCAGGGGCGAATTCGCGCAACAAGGTCTACGGTGTGACGGGTAATCCGTTCGATACCCGTAAATCCGCGGCGGGGTCGTCGGGCGGGTCGGCGGTGGCGCTGGCGACGGGCATGGCGGCGCTGTGCACGGGCAGCGATACCGGCGGGTCGCTGCGTAACCCGGCGGCGTTCAACGGCATCGTCGGGTTTCGCCCCACCCAGGGGCTGGTGCCGAATCCCAAACGCGCGCTGGGCTGGACGACAAACGGCACGCTCGGCCCGATGGGGCGCGATGTGGCCGACACGGCGCTGCTGATGTCGGTGATGGCCGGGAATCACAAGGGCGACCCGCTGGCCACCACCATTCACGGGCGGCGCGTGCAGCGGCCGGCGCATTTCTATCCGGCCAGGGCGCTGGATCTGTCCAGCCTGCGTGTGGCGTTCAGCCCTGACCTTGGTTTTGCGCCGACCGAAAAACACATCCGCGCCGTGTTTGCCGAGAAAACGGAAAAATTCCGCACCCGGTTCGGTGAAGCGGTCGACGAAAACCCCGATATGAAAGGTGCCGACCGCGCCTTCGAAGTGGGGCGCGCCGTGGGGTTTCTGGGCAAGTATCTGCAATGGTACCGCACGCGGCCGGACGATCTGGGGCCGAACCTGCATGCGAACATCGAGGAAGGTCTGGGCTACACGCTGGAGGATTTCGCGGCGGCGCATATCGAACAGACACGCATCTACCACGAATTCCAGAATTTCTTCGACCGTTACGACGTGCTGATCACGCCCGGCATCACCATCAGCCCGCGCGACTGGGCGGAATTGTACCCGGCCGAGATCGACGGCGAACCGACACGCACCTACTTCCATTGGTTGGCACTGTCTTACGGCATCACGCTGACCGGACACCCGGCCATCTGCATTCCGTGCGGCAAGGACCACGCAGGTATGCCGTTCGGGCTGCAGATCGTGGGGCCACGCGGTGGCGATGCCTTTGTGCTCAACGTCGCGCTGGCGCTGGAACAGGCGTTCGCGGACGATGCCGCTCTGGCGCGGCCGCAGCCCGATATCGCGGCGCTGAAAAAAGCCCCGCTGATTCGCGACATGCCGGGGTTTTTCGGTTTCGGTTAAAAAAGGGGGCCTTTCGGCCCCCTTGTCGGATCAGCGGTAATATCCACGCCCGTAATATCCGCGGCCATAACCACCACCGCCATAATACCGCGGCGGCGGGGAACGATAATAACCGCGGTCGTAATACCGTCCGTTGTCCGAGGCTCCGGCGGCGACGAGCCCGCCGGCCGCACCGATGCCCGCACCCAACAGGGCCGAATTCGCATAGTTGACCGAACCATCGGGGTTCTGACACGCCGCAACCAGCAGCAGGGCGGACAGGGCTAGCAGAGGTTTGAGGCGCATGGTGTGTCTCCTTGAAGCTATGCGTGGAGCTTGCAGGCACCGGGCGGTAAAACGGTGGTCGGAATGTGGCTTTTTTTCTATGTTAGGTGACAGAATGTTACCGGCATAAAAGAAGGGGCCCGGTGAAGGCCCCTTGCCATGTTCAGTAACGGTAATAGCCGCGCGGCGGCCCGTAATATCCGCCGCCGCGATAGTACCTGGGCGAGCGGTAATAACCGTTGTGGTAGTAACCGTTACGGTAATATCCCCGGTTGTAGTTGTTGTTGTCGTGAATGCCGGCGGCAACCAGCCCCCCGGCGGCGCCGATACCGGCCCCCAGCAGGGCGGAACCGGCATAATCGGTCGAACCGTCCGGATGCTGACACGCGGCAAGCAGCAATGTGGCGGCGAGGACGCCGAAGGATAAAACACGCATTTCAAAACCTCCTGTCTGGATCAGTGGCTGCGCACCGTTAAACCATGAGTATATAAAGTATGGAGACATTATGTATGTTTTTTTAAATTTGTCACCCCTTTTTTTGAGTAGATGGACCCGGCCCCAGATCAGGATTTTGGGGCAGAACGGAGACACAGCTGATGGACAAACGGGAAATCGAGCGAATGCTAGGGGCCGTGCTGGGGGGCAGGGCGCGTTCCCAAAGGCGGACGACTCGATCAATTGGCTACGGCACCTCGCGGGGGGCCAGTTCCATTCTGGGCACCGTTTTGAGCGTCGGCGCCAAGGCGCTGGTAGATTACATGACACGCTCGTCAGAATCGTCTCCAGGACCGCAGCGCCCGCCGCAGGGCGCGCGCCCCGTTCCAGGCCCGGCGCGCAGCGTGCCACAGACCGGCCATTCCCCCTGGACGCAGGCAGAGGCACCGGTCCCATCGGCTCCGGCGGGATCGTCCGATTCGAGCGAATCGATGCTGCTGCTGCGCGTCGCGATCGCGGCAGCCAAGGCCGATGGGGTGTTGGATGCCACAGAACGTGCCCATGTTACCACGCAGCTCGATGCCGCGGGGCTGGGCGAGAATGAGCGTGATTTCGTACTGAACGAGCTGCAAAACCCGATCTCGATCGACGAGATCGGCCGTGCGGTACGCGACCCGATGCTGGCGGCGCAGGTCTATGCGGCAGCTTTTGCCACAATAGGCGTTGCGGAGGCGATGGAACGCGACTGGCTGAACCGGCTGGCGGCGCGGCTGCGGCTGGAAGCGCCGGCGGTGGCGGCGATCGAAGCGCGGCTAGCGCCGTCCGGATCCGGCAATGCGTAGGATGACGATCCCGAATCCGGCGGCCATCAGCGTGGCGATGGCCAGCAGGATTCGTATTCGGGTCTGAATGGCTGCCACTTCGCGCAGAGAAAGCGTCCTGCTTTCAGCGCGGGCAACCTGCAGCGCCGCCAGCGGGTCGGGGGCATCGAGCGCGGCGGCGGCGGTCGCGAGCCCGGGGCGCAGGGCCGCCAGTTCGGTGGCCGGGGCATTGGTCCGGATCAGGTGTTCCGCCGTTTGCAGCGCTTGCTCGCGGATTGCCCAACGCTCGTGCGGCAGGGCCACGGCATAGGTGGCGAAGGCCCCGATCAGGGCGACGACGGCAAAACAGGCCACCAGAAAGCCGGCCCAGATGCCGAAACCCGAGGAATTCCGTTCGTTCATGGTATGGTTTTACGGCTCTTTCTGTTGACAGCGCCAGCCCCGATCCTTAATAACCGGCCCTTCAAATTCAGAGTGCGTGTGATGAAGATCAGAAACAGCCTGAAATCGGCCAAGATTCGCGACAAGGACAATCGTGTGGTGCGTCGCCATGGCCGTGTCTACGTGATTAACAAGAAGAACCCGCGTATGAAGGTGCGTCAGGGCTGATCGTCCGCGCCTTTAACGCTTGTTTTTCCGGCATTTAAGCCACGCTCCGTTCGCCGGGGCGTGGTTTTCTGTTTTGTTGTGCTTGCTCTTGGCAAAAACCGGTGCTCATCCTAAGCCTGTATATTGAAATAACATGAAGGGGGGGAGAGGAAGATGCTCGCCTTACCTGAACCCAAACAGGACGTGCTGACCCGGCGCGACGAAATCCTGGCGGGATTGCGCGCACTGCTGCCGGCCGCCAACGTCATCAACGAGGAAACCCGCCTGCGTCCGTACGAGACCGATGGCCTGTCGGCCTACCGGCAGATCCCGCTGGCGGTGGTGCTGCCGGAAAACACCGAACAGGTGGCATCGGTGATGCGTTATTGTCATCGGATGGGTGTGCGGGTGATCCCGCGCGGCGCAGGCACCAGCCTGTGCGGCGGCGCACTGCCGCTGGAAGATGCGGTGGTGATCGGCCTGATGAAGATGAACCACATCATCAAGATCGATTACGGGAACCGCTGCGCGACGGTGGAAGCCGGCGTCACCAATATCGGCATCACCAAGGCGATGGAGGCCGACAATTTCTTCTACGCGCCCGACCCGTCCAGCCAGCTGGCCTGCATGATCGGCGGCAACGTGGCGATGAATTCGGGCGGCGCGCACTGTCTGAAATACGGCGTCACCGCGAACAATCTTCTGGGGCTGAGGATCGTCACCGTCGAGGGCGACGTGGTGCAGATCGGCGGCGAGCATCTCGACACGCCGGGCTACGACTGGCTGGGCCTGCTGACCGGCAGCGAAGGGCAACTGGCGATCGTCACCGAGGTAACGGTGCGCATCCTGCGCGCCGCCGAGGGAGCGCGCGCCATGCTGGCGGCGTTCGACGCGATCGAAACGGCGGGGCGCGCGGTCGATGCGATCATCGGTTCGGGTATTATCCCGGTGGCGCTGGAATTCATGGACAAGCCATGTATCCACGCCTGCGAGGCGTTCGCCCATGCCGGTTATCCGATGGACGCCGAGGCGCTGCTGATCATCGAGGTTGAAGGATCGATTGCCGAACAGGACATGCTGTTGGACCGCATCCGTGCGATCTGCGCGCAATTCAACCCGACCAGCATGAAAGTGGCCGAAACGGCGGAACAGTCGGCGGCGATCTGGAAAGGGCGCAAGGGTGCGTTCGGTGCGGTCGGGCGGATCAGCCCCGATTATCTGTGCATGGATGGCACCATCCCGACCTCGCGCCTGCCCGATACATTGAAGCGCATCGGCGAGATGAGCGATCAGTACGGGCTGAAAGTCGCCAACGTCTTTCATGCGGGTGATGGCAATCTGCATCCGCTGATCATGTTCGACGCCAACGACCCCGAGAGTTTCCGCAAGGCGGAAGCCTTCGGCGCCGATATCCTGAAACTGTGTGTCGAGGTCGGCGGCTGCCTGACCGGCGAACACGGGGTGGGCGTCGAGAAACGCGATCTGATGCCGGTGCAGTTCAATGCCGTCGAACTGGCGCAGCAGAAGCGTATCAAATCGGCGTTCGACCCCGATTGGCTTTTGAATCCGGCCAAGGTGTTTCCGCTGTCATGACCGGTACGATGCAGATCGAAACGCCCGCCGACGAAGCCGCGATTGCCGCGCGGGTGCGCGATGCGCGCGCCGCCGGGTCCACGCTGGCGATTGAAGGCAATGGCAGCAAGCGCGGCATGCTGTATGCGAAGACCGCAGCGCGTATCCTGTCGACGCGAAACCATGCGGGAATCTCGCTGTATTCGCCGCAGGAGCTGGTGCTGTCGGCGCATGCGGGAACCGAATTGCGCACGATCGAGGCGGCACTGGCGGAAAAGGGCCAGCAGCTGATTTCGGAGCCGCCGGATTTTTCCTGGATGTTCCGTGGCGGTGCGCAGACGCTGGGTGGGATCGTCGCGTGCAATCTGTCCGGCCCGCGCCGCATCGCGCTGGGCGCGACGCGCGATCACGTGCTCGGCATCCGCGCCGTCAACGGTCTGGGCGAGGTGATCCGTTCCGGCGGGCGCGTGCTGAAGAATGTCACCGGGCTCGATCTGTGCAAGCTGCTGACCGGCAGTTACGGCACGCTGGCGGTGCTGAGCGAGATCACGCTGAAGGTGCTGCCCGCTGCGCAGGCGAGCGCGACGGTGATGATTCCCCGCCAGGATGCGGCATCGGCGGTGGCGGCATTGTCGGCCGGGCTGGGCTCGCCGTACGGCGTGAGCGGGGCGGCGTATCTGCCCGTCGAGGCGGCCGCGCATATCGGGCTGGGCACTTCCGTCACTCTGCTGCGTCTTGAGGATTTTACGGAATCCGTCGCCTATCGCAGCGCGCGTCTGCAGGACGGCCTGAGGCATTTCGGCGAGGCGACGCTGCTGACCGACCCGCAGAAGAACCAGGCGATCTGGCATGCGGTGCGCGATGCGTTGCCGCTGGCGCCGGACGGTGACGAGGCGATCTGGCGTGTCTCGGTGCGGCCGTCTTCGGGGCCGGATGTCATGGCGGCGCTACCCGCGCTGGGGGCGCGCGGCTTTATGGACTGGGGCGGCGGGCTGGTCTGGATCGCCGGGCCGGCGACGGTCGCGGTGCACACGGCGATCTCGGCGGCGGCGGCGCTGGCGGGCGGCACGTGGGCGCTGTGGCGTGCTCCGGATACGCTGCGCGGGGCTGTGGCGGTGATCCCGCCGGAACCGGAACCGCTGGCGCGGATCGCAGCGCGCGTACAGGCGGCGCTGGACCCGGACAATGTATTTGCACGCCCGGCCGTGAAGGGAAGCGACTGATGCAGACCAGCTTCACCTCTGAACAGCTCAAGGATCCGGCGATCGCGGTCGCCAACAACATTCTGCGCACCTGCGTGCATTGCGGATTCTGCACGGCGACGTGCCCGACCTTTGTGCTGCTGGGCGACGAGCTGGATTCTCCGCGCGGGCGCATCTATCTGATCAAGAACATGCTGGAGCGCGGCGAACCGGCCACCGAGCAGGTGGTGCGGCATGTCGATCGCTGCCTGTCGTGTCTGGCTTGCATGACGACGTGCCCGTCTGGTGTGAACTACATGCATCTGGTCGATCATGCGCGCCGGCATATCGAGGAAACCTACAAGCGCCCTTTGACGGACCGGATGATACGCGCGCTGCTGGCGTGGATATTGCCGTATCCGCAGCGTTTTCGCCGGGCGTTGCGGCTGGGGCGGCTGGCGCGGCCGTTCCGCGCGCTGATGCCGCGGCGTCTGCGTGCGATGATGGAGCTGATGCCCGCAACGCTGCCGGCGCAGGCCGTGCCGGATATCGTGCCGGTCGAGAAACCGCGCGCACGCGTGGCGCTGCTGGCCGGTTGTGCGCAGACCGTGCTGGACCCCGGGATCAACGCCGCCACACACCGGCTGCTGGCGCGCATGGGGGTCGAGGTGGTGGTGCCGGCGGAAGCCGGCTGCTGCGGCGCTCTGACCCATCATATGGGCAAGCATGATTCCGCGATGGCGTTCGCGCGCCACAACATCGAGGCCTGGTCGCGCGAGATCGAGGGTGCCGGGCTGGACGCGGTGATCATCAACACGTCGGGCTGCGGCACCACGGTGAAGGATTATGGTTTCATGTTCCGCACCGAAGACGAAGCCATTCGCGAGAAGGCCGAGAAGGTATCGGCACTGGCGATGGACATCAGCGAATTCCTGGCGCGCAGCAACTACACGCCCAGCCGTGAAGTACCAGGGTTGACGGTGGCGTACCATGCCGCATGCAGTCTGCAACACGGACAGAAGGTAACGGTGGAACCGAAGGCGCTGCTGAAGGCCGCCGGTTTCGAGGTGGTGGAACCGGTGGATCCGCATCTGTGCTGCGGCTCGGCCGGAACTTACAATATGTTGCAACCCGAACTGTCCGGCCAGTTGCGGGCTCGCAAGCTGGAAACGCTGAAGCGCAAAAATCCGGACCTGATCGCCGCCGGTAACATCGGCTGCATGATGCAACTTTCCGGAGACGGCATACCGGTCGTACACACGGTGGAACTGCTGGACTGGATGGCAGGCGGGCCGGAGCCCGAGGCCCTTGCGGGGGTGCGAAACAAGGCCGCATGAAGACGTGGATCGCTTTTGGGGCCGCGCTTTGCGCGCCGGTGCTGGTGCAGGCGCAGGGACGCGCCGCGGATCTGACGCAGTTGTACGCCACGCTGAAGGCGGCTGAAACCGACGATGCGGCCAGTCTGGTCGCCGAACGCATCTGGACGGCATGGCAGAGTGCGGCGTCCCCGGCGGCGGCGCTGCTGATCCAGCGCGGTCTGCGTAACATGGAAGCAGAGGCGTGGGGCGATGCCGCAGCGGATTTCACGGCGGCGGTCGATTTGTCGCCCGATTGTGTGGATGCCTGGTACAGACGCGCGCAGGCCTATGCCGGGCTGGGCGAGATCGACAACGCGATGCTCGACATTCAGCAGGTATTACGCCGCGATGCCCGGCATTTCGCGGCACTGGATCTGCTTTCCCGCTTGAACGAGGAGCGGCACGACCTGCCTGCGGCATTGCGGGCGCTGGAAGCGGCGCTGGAGATTTATCCGCGCATGGAGAACGGCCGATCACGTGTCGAGGAACTGCGCCGCAAGGTGCACGGGCAGGCGCTGTAACCCGGCTTCACGCCGCGGCCCTGCGGTTCCACGGCATCTTCGCGAGCACGCGGGCCAGACCGCAGAAGCCCGAGATACCGGCAAATATCAGACCTGCCCCGACGAAACCCGACAGGGCGTAAAACCATGGCGAAACCGTCGCCCCCAGAATCACACCGAGCAGGATGATCGAACCTGCGGCAATCTGTACCTGGCGCTGCAGCTCCAGCGGTTGGGAGGCGTCGGTTATCACCGGCAGCCCGGCCTTCTTCCAGGCATCCAGCCCGCCTTCGAGCATATAGGCGTCGCGGACCGTGCAGGTGCCGAGTATCTGGGCGTTGATCTGCGTGCGGTTGCCGGAGCGGCAGTGGAAGATGACGGCCGACGCAACCTCGGCGGATAACGCACCGCCGGCCGCCTGATCGACCGATACGCGCCGGGCCTGGGCGATCCGTTCGCGGGCGTGTTCGTCGGCGGTGCGGATATCGATCAGAATCGCACCCTGATCGAGAAGCGTCTGCGCGGCCTGCGGAGAAATGGGTTTCAGAGGCATAAGGGATGTTTCCTGCAAAGGTTCATGGGTGGTTCGTCTTCTCAGCGCGCCGCGAGGTTTATGACCATCTCGGGATAGCGGTCTCCCTTGATGGCGCCCGGTGCGAAGGCTCGGTCCAGTGCATCTAGTTCCCTGGCAGTAAGAACGATGTCAAGAACCTGGAGGTTTTCAGGCACGCGGGTGCGTCGGCTCATACCGAGCAACGGGACGATATCATCGCCGCGGGAGGGAGCCAGGAAACGGCGGGTTGCGCCGGTGTACAGCCCCTGGCTGCGGCTATTTCCTTGAGGGAGTTCACGGTTTTCTTGCCGCCATCTGCATGCTGCAAAAGCGCAGAAGGCGTTTTCCAGATATGGGCGACCCGCAGCATTGCTGTGCGTCAGAGGGTTCCGAACGCGCGGTCGCCCGCGTCGCCGAGGCCGGGGACGATATAGCCGTTCTCGTTCAGGCGCTCGTCGAGCGATATGGTCCAGATTTCAACATCCGGGTGTGTTGCGGCCAGAGCGCGCACGCCCTCGGGTGCGGCCAGCACCGAGGCGAAGCGGATGTTGTGAACACCGGCCTTTTTCAGGCGGGCGACGGCGGCCACCGCGGTATTGCCGGTCGCCAGCATCGGGTCGATCACGATGGCGCCGCGCTGGGCGATATCGGAAGGAGCCTTGAAGTAATACTCGACGGCTTCCAGCGTGGCATGGTCGCGGTATGCACCGATATGCGCGACCGGTGCATCGTCGAGAACGTCGAGGAACCCTTCCAGCAGCCCTTCGCCGGCGCGCAGGATCGACACCAGACACGGGATCGGCGCGGCCAGCACCGGCGCCATCATCGGCGCGACGGGGGTGGTGACCGGCGTATGGGTGATCGGCAGATCGCGGGTCACTTCGATGGCCAGAAATGTGGCGAGTTCACGCAGCGTATGCCGGAATGCCGGTGTCGTCGTGTCGATCCGGCGCAACCGGGTGAGTTTCGCCTGGGCGAGGGGATGGTCGACGATGTGCACCATTCAGCGATCCGTCAGCCGCAGTTCGATACGGCGGTTGCGCGCGAAGGCTTCCAGCGTGTTGGCAGCATCGACCGGCTGGAATTCGCCGAACCCGGCGGCGGCCAGGCGGTTGGCGGGAATCCCCTCGGCGACCAGCAGCTTCACGACATTGATCGCGCGCTGGGTGGACAGTTCCCAGTTCGAGGCAAAACCCCGCGACACCGGTGTGCGGTCGGCGTGCCCGTCGACGCGCAGCACCCAGGGCAGATCAGCTGGCAGTTGGGTGATCAGTTCTTTCAGCGTGGCGGCCAGTTGGCGGATCTGTTCCTGACCGGCCTCGCTGAGTTCGGCGCTGCCGGACGGGAACAGTACCTCGCTCTGGAACACGAAACGGTCGCCGACGATCTGCACGCCCGGACGGTTGCCGAGCACGTCGCGCAGCCGGCCGAAAAAGTCGGACCGGTAACGCTGCAGTTCCTCGACACGTTGGGCCAGCGCCGCGTTCAGGCGGCTGCCGAGATTGGCGATCTGGACTTCCTTTTCCCGGTCGGCGTTTTCCGCGGCTTCGAGCGCCGCCGATATCTGCACCAGTTGGGCGCGCAGCTCGTCCATCTGCCGGTTCAGCAACGCGACCTGGGCGCGCGCGCTTTCCGACAGACGGCGTTCCTCGGCGAGCTGTGCGTTGAGGGCGGCCTGACGGTCCTCGTCGGTCATGTCGCGGGCGGCAGCATCCTGCGCTGCGCGTTCAAGCTCGTCGCGCAGGGCGGTCAGGGCGCGCACCTGCTCGGCCAGGCTGGCGGCCTCGCGCGCCTGGGATTCGGCCTGTTCGCGCGTCGTGGTCAGGGTTTCTTCCAACTGTGCCGCGCGCTCGCTGGCCGCCTGCATCTGTGTGGTGGCGTCCGAGAGCTGCCCGTGCAGGGTATCGCGTTCGCTGCGCAATGTGTCGCGTTCGCTCGCTGTGGCGGCCTGCTCGGCGCGCAAGGCCGCGATCTGCCGGTTCAGCGTGTCGCGGGCGTCGGTTACGCTTTGCAGGTCACGCGTCAACTGGGCGAGCGACAGGCGCAGTTCTTCGGACTGGCCGCGTTCGAGTGCCAGTACCTCGGTCAGTTCCGAGATCTGCTGGTTCAGACGGTCGAGCGCGCGATCGCGCCCCGACAGAGCGGCGGTCAGAAAACCCTGTGCACTGACGAACACCAGCAGCACGAAGACGATCACCATCAGCAGGACCGACAGTGCATCCACGTAACCGGGCCAGGCATCCAGCCCGTTGCCACGCGACCTGCGGGAAAAACCGGATGCCATGTCTTACTGCGACGTTTCTTGGGAAATGTGTTCGATGGTGCGGGTCAGCAGGCGGATCTCGTTGCGGATCTCGCCGGTCATTTCGCCGCGGCCCTGTTCCATGCTGCTCAACAGACGGGCCAGTGTGGTTTCGATATTGCGCAGATGCTGACGGACGCCGTCGTCGGCGGAGCCCTGCTGGGCGAGGCGCTGGAACAGCGGCGCCAACGCCTGCTGGCTTTCGGCGATGTGCAGCATCAATTGCTGGTTGGCGCGCATCGATTCCGTCATCACGCCGAGCCGTTCAGCCAGCGCCAGCACCGCATGGCTGCTTTCGCGCCGGCTGTCCTCGCCGCGCGCCAGAATACGTTGCAGGCTTTCCATGTTCTCGGCAGTCTGTTCCAGCAGTGACTGCACATAGAACGGCACATTGGCATCGCCATCGCTCAGCGCGCCGGACGACAGGCGGGTCAGCCCGGCCAGCCATTCCTCGAGCTCGTTGAAGAAGCGGTTCTGCGCCTGTCCTGCCGTGAGATCGAGAAAGCCGAGCACCAGTGCGCCCGACAGGCCGAGCATCGAGACGCTGAACGCCGTGCCCATGCCCCGCAGCGGCTGCGCCAGGCCATTCTTCAACTGGTCGAACATGGCGCTGACGTCACCGGAGCCCACCGACATGCCGGCGATCACGTCGCCTACGCTGCCCACCGTCAGCAGCAGGCCCCAGAACGTTCCCAGCAGGCCGAGGAAGATCATCAGCCCGGTCATATAGCGCGACAGCTCGCGGCTTTCGTCCAGGCGGCTCTGGATGGAATCCAGCATGCTGCGCATGGCAGGCGGCGACAAGGTGACACGCTCGTCGCCGTCCGGTGCCTTCTTCATGCGTGTCGCCAGCATCGACGCCATCGGCGCCAGCAGGCGCGGGGCGGGGATGGCCGACAATGCCGTCCGGCTGGTCTGAAAGGTCTTTACCCAGTTCACTTCACGCCGCAGCCGCAGCACCTGGCGGAAATTCCACAGAATGCCCAGGAACAGCACCAGAAGGATGACCGCATCCAGAACCGGATTGGCCGCGAACGCCATCATCAGGGTTTTATGCAGCAGGAACGCCACCCCGGCGACGATGGCCAGAAAGATCAGCATCCGCCAGAGGTAGTGTATCGGGTTGGTCATCGTGGTGTTACCCCAAGCGTTATGTCGATGCGGTCCGGTATGTTGGCATCGGTCGTGGCGATTCCCATCGGCCGAAGGTCGATTCGCCGGGGATCGGCGCCGGCCCCGACCAGGATTTCCTGTACCGCCCGCGCACGTTGCAACGACAGACGGCGCGGTGTCGAGACATCTTCGGTTGTCCCGCTGGCATAGGCGGAAACGGTGATACGGCTAGTGTTGCCGTCCGGAATGGCGCGCAGAAAAGCCTGCAATGCCGGGATTGCGCCGCCCGGCGGGGCGCTGGCTTCCTTGGACGGCAGGATGATGCGAATGCCGTTGACGATCTGTCGGGCATAGGCCGAGGCCGCTGCCCCAGCCCGAGATGCGGCAGTACCTGCAGGCGTCGGCCTAACGGTCTGGTCTTCTGCCTGGCGCTGGGGGGCGGGAACTGTGGAGACAGGGCTGGCGGCCAAGGAAGGAGGCGAGGCAGGCGAGCGGTCCACATGCACGGCCTGCGGCGTCTGCAGCGGGTCCAGCACCGGGGCGGCGGGAATGTCGCTCATTTCTGGAATGCGTAGACTGTGTTCGGGGGCCGATATGGTCTGTGCGTATGCCATGGCACAGAACAGTATGCCAGAAGACAGAATGGCAGCCTGAATGTTCAACTGTTTCCCGAGCATTCCACGAAGTGCCTGACCTAAAGATTGATAATCTTATAGGTCAGATTCACGGATTGTGCAGTTTTATATTCGACGGCAACGGTTAAGCGCAGCGATTTTGTTACTCTAAAAAAACGTTTCATTGAACTGTTTTTGTTGAATTTTATGTTTCTGTTTTCTGCCTGGCCTGGGCGGCGATCCCGTCATTGACGATCTCGCGCAATCTGGGGTGCAGGACAGGCACACCGGCCACCACGTCGCCGCTGTCCAGCGGTGCGCGGTCGTCCGGTCCGGTCACGAAACCGCCGGCTTCCTGGACGATCAGCAGACCCGCCGCCATGTCCCACGGTTTCAGCCCCAGTTCCCAGTAGCCTTCGTAACGCCCCGCCGCGACCCAGGCGAGGTCGAGCGCCGCCGCCCCCATGCGCCGCACGCCCGCCACCTGTGGCATCACACGGTTCAGGATGCGCAGAAACTCCGCCTTGCGGGGTGCTGCGCCGAACGGAATACCGGTGGCGAACACTGCCTCGCGCAAGTCCTTGCGCGAAGAGACACGGATGCGCCGGTCGTTCAGAAACGCGCCGCCGCCTTTCTCCGCCCAGAACATCTCGTCGTTGACCGGCGAATATACGACGCCCGCGGCGATTTCCGAGCCGCCTTCCGGCAGGCGGCGTTCCAGCCCCAGACTGATCGCCCAGTGCGGAATGCCGTGCAGGAAGTTGGTGGTGCCGTCCAGCGGATCGACGATCCAGCGCCACGCCCAGTTGTCGGACCCGGACGCGCCGCTTTCCTCCATCAGGAAAGCATAGCCGGGGCGGGCGCGGTCGAGCTCGGTCTTCAGCGTTTCCTCGGCCCGCAGGTCGGCCTGACTGACGAAGTCGGACGGGCCCTTCATGCTGACCTGCAGCTTCTCGACTTCCGAGAAATCACGCAGCAGACGCTTTGCCGCCGCGCGGACGGCTGCGTGCATGACCGACAGATGCGGCGACAGACGGATCACGGCGGATTACTTCGCGCGTTCGACGTAGGATGAGTCTTCCGTGCGGATCACCACTTTCTCGCCGGCCTCGATGAACGGCGGCACCATGGTCTTCACCCCGTTCGACAGCATGGCGGGCTTGTAAGACGACGACGCCGTCTGCCCCTTCACCACCGGGTCGGCCTCGACGATCTCCAGCACCACGTTCGGCGGCAACTGGATGGCGACCGGTTCGCCTTCCACCAGATTGACGTTGACCGTCATGTTGTCCTGCAGGAACGCGACGCCATCGCCCAGCAGCGAGGCGGGGATCATCGTCTGTTCGAAGGTTTCCGGATCCATGAACACCAGGTTGTCGCCATCGGTATAGGAATAGGTGAATTCCTTGTCTTCCGTCATCAGCCGTTCGACGGTATCGGCGGTGCGCCAGCGCTCGTTGGTCTTGTTGCCGGTTTTTAGGTCGCGCATTTCCACCTGGATGAAGGCGCCGCCTTTGCCGGGGGTAATGATCTGCTGCTTCAGTACCGTCCAGCGGCGGCCTCCGTGTTCGATGACCTGGCCTGCACGAATGAGGTTCGCCTGCTGTTTCATGTTATCTCTCAGTGCGATGTATTGGGGCGATGTATTGGGTTGGTGGGTGGTCTAAACCGCCAGGTCCGGCCCGGCAAGCCGGTGGCAGCCGCCATTCGGGTCGCGAACGGCATCTTTTTCCAGAAAATCCGGCCCCAGAGGCACTTTTCCGTACCCGCCGGGGATATCCAGCACGTAAGTCGGCCATGCCAGGCCGCTTACCCGTCCGCGCAGTCCGGCCAGCAGGCGGCGGCCCTCGGCGATCGGCACGTGAAAGCGCGCGGTGCCGGGGGCGCTGTCGAGCTGGTGCAGGTAATACGGTTTGACCCGGTTGGCGAGCATGGTGCGGAACAGGGCTTCTAGTGCTGCGGTGCTGTCGTTCACGCCGCGCAGCAGCACCGACTGACCCAGCAGCGGTATGCCCGCGCGGTTCATGCGGCGCAGTGCGGCGCGGGCGTCGTCGCCGAATTCGCGCGCGTGGTTGGCATGCACGGCAACCCACAGCGCACGATCTGTCTCCAGCGCGGCCAGCAGGTCCGGCGTGATGCGCGCCGGATCGGCGATGGGCACGCGTGAATGGATGCGGATCGTCTCGACATGCGGAATTGCCGACAGCGCCGACATGATGTGCGCCAGCCGCCGCGGCGACAGCATCAATGGGTCGCCGCCGGTCATGATGATTTCGCTGATCTGCGGATGCACGCGAATCCAGTCGAATGCGGCTTCAAGTTCGGCGTCGCTCAGCAGTCCGCCATCGGGGCCGACATGTTCGCGCCGGAAGCAGAACCGGCAATAGACGGGGCAGACCAGCAGTGGCTTCAGCAGCGCGCGATCCGCATAGCGATGCACGATGCCCTTGACCGGCGAGAGCGCATCATCGGCGATCGGGTCGGTGCTTTCGTGCGGGGCGAGCGTCAGTTCATCGATGTGCGGCACGAACTGCATGCCGATCGGATCGTCGGGCGCCTCGATCAGCGCGCGGATCGCCGGCGTGATGGCGATGGCGTAGCGCGCGCCCACCGCCTCGGCATCGGCGCGCGCCGCCAGGCCCGCCGCTTCGATGTCGGCAGGGGTGCGCAAGGTCCGGTCGGGGGGCAGGGTGTCTGGCATTTGAGGGCGCAACGTTTAATGTGCGCGGCATCATGTCGCAACAGCTCTGGCATCCCGAACGGCTGGCCGCACGCCTGCCATACCTGCGGCGGCGGTCTTTGCTGACCGCCGGCACACGGGCTTTCTTTACCGCGCGCGGTTATACCGAGGTGGAAACCCCCTACGCCGTGCCGGTTCCGGGCGAGGAGGTGCATCTGCGCGCCTTTCGCACCGAACGCGAGGATCATCTGGGCGCGATCACCCCGCTCTGGCTGAACACCAGCCCCGAATTCGCGATGAAGAAGCTGCTGGCCGGCGGGGCCGGGCGGATCTTCCAGTTGGCGCGGGTGTGGCGCAATGCCGAGGGCGGCGACACCCACGCGAGCGAATTCACCATGTTGGAATGGTACCGTCCCGGCGCGACGATGGCCGACCTGATGGACGAGGTGGAAGCTCTGTTACGTGCGGTTCTGCCGCCGGTGGTAACGTGCCGCGGCGTGACCGCCGATCTGGCGCGGTTCGAGCGCCTGTCGGTGGCCGAGGCGTTCACGCGCTACGCCGGTGCCGACGTGCTGGCGACCGAGGGCGATGCGGCGGCACTTGCCAGGCAGGCGGGGGTATCGCTGCGCGATGGTGAAAGCTGGGAGGACCTGTTCTTTCGCCTGCTGCTGGCCAAGGTGGAGCCCAATCTGGGGCGTGAACACCCGACGTTTCTGACGTATTTCCCCGCCAGCCAGGCGGCCCTGGCGCGGCGCTGCCCGGACGATCCGCGCGTGGCGGAACGGTTCGAACTGTTCCTGTGCGGCATGGAACTGGCCAATGCGTTCGTCGAACTGACCGACCCGGTGGAACAGCGCCGCCGCTTCGCCGAAGACCGTGCGCGGCGCGAGGCGCTGTACGGCCCCGGCTGGGGCACGGACGAGGATTTTCTGGCCGCCCTTGAACACGGCATGCCGGAAGCGGCCGGGATCGCGCTGGGGTTCGACCGGCTGGCGATGGTGGCGGCGGGAGCAAACAGGATCGGTGACGTGCTGTGGTTACAAGTGTGATTTAGTCCTCGGTTTCTGCTAGAGTCCATGCAACGGAACCAGAGAGGGAAGATCGGCATGTCACGCTATCTGCTGCTTGTTCTCGTCACAGTACTGGCGGCCTGCACGCCGGCCTCGCAGCGGCAGGAACTGGCCAACCGTCTGTCCGTTTTCGTCGGGCGGGGCGAGGCCGATCTGGTCCGCGAGATGGGGGTGCCTTCGCGCACCTATGAAACGGGCGGGGCGCGGTTCCTGGCCTATGCGTCGACGTCCACCGTGGTTTATCCCGGTTATTACGGCGGGTATGGCGGCTGGGGCTGGCGCGGGCCGTATTACGGCGGCTGGGGTACCGCGCCCGAGGTGATCCAGAACACCTGCGAGGCAACCTTCGAGCTGCGTGAACACCGTGTGCTGGGCGTAACGGTCCGCGGCAACGGTTGCTAGGTTGTAAATAATTCAATTTCGTATTGATTTAATCCATATGGAGTTCCTGGCGCGCAAGCACACGGCATTCATCGAAGCGTTCGGGCAGAACGAGCCGGTTCTGGCCGTGCCGCTACGATCGTGTTTCGAGGTATTGGCGCTTGCAGCTGCAATCGACCGGGATTGCGCGCGCCGTCTGTCGGTATACGATCTTAGCGAAGGGCGTTTCGTGCTGCTGTTTCTGCTGGACCGTGCCGAGCACACCGGGCAGGGGTTGGCACCGCATGTGCTGGCCGAGCGGGCGGGCGTGACGCGGGCGACGGTGACCGGGCTGCTCGACGGGCTGGAACGCGATGCGCTGGTGCGCCGCATACCGAGCAGGGTGGACCGGCGCAGCATCAGCGTTGCGTTGACCAAGAAAGGCGCCGTGCTGACGACGCGTCTCTTTCGCGAGCATGCGGCCTGGATCGCAGGTTTACTGCAAGGACTGTCGGCGAGCGAACGCGACACGCTGTCGGCGCTGCTGGGTAAGATCTGGCGCAATACGGATGCCGGACGCGCCCAGATCGCGCAAAATCCGCCCGCCGATGGCGTCGCCTTGGAAAGCACAGAGGCAAAAGCGGACTCCAAACAGCAGTTCTTTCTGCCGTTCGGATCCTGATCGACCATGGCGCTGCGTGCTTCGCCATCGAACAGCCAGCCTGTATCGCCTGCCGTATAAAATACCCCGCTGATTGCAGAGCGTCTGAAGGTTATTCCCCGGTTTCCTCGCGCAGCATTTCCAGCCGCAGCCATTCTTCCTCCATGACGTGCAGTTTTGCCTCGGCCTCTGTCATGGCGGTACTGTGGCTGGCGAAGGCTTTCGGGTCGCGCTGGTACAACTGCGGATCGGCCAGCAGCGCATGCAGACGGGTTATTTCGGTCTGCAATTTCTCCATTTCGGCCGGCAGGCGTTCCAGGGCGTGCTTGTCCTTGAAGCTCATACGTTTCCTGGCGGGCGCGGCTTTCTCGGCGCGCGGTGTATCGGAGGCGATTTTCTTTTCCGCTACAGCCGCCGCGCGTGCCTGCACACCAAAGCCGCGCTGGGCGATCAGGTCGGAATAGCCGCCTGCGTATTCCTGCCACACGCCATCGCCTTCCGCGGCGATCACCGATGTCGTCACCCGGTCCAGAAAGTCGCGGTCGTGGCTGACGATCAGCACCGTGCCACTGTAATCGGCCAGCACTTCCTGCAGCAGGTCCAGCGTTTCCATATCCAGATCGTTGGTCGGCTCGTCGAGCACCAGCAGGTTCGACGGTGTGGCCAATGCACGCGCCAGCATCAGCCGCCCGCGTTCGCCACCCGACAGCACATGCACGGGCGCGCGCGCCTGTTCGGGCAGAAACAGGAAGTCCTTCATATAGCCGATGACGTGCTTGGTGCTGTTGCCTACCTGCACGATATCGCCGTGCCCGCTGGTCAGCGCGTCGGCCAATGTCATGCCCGGGTCGAGGCTTTCGCGCTTCTGGTCGAGCACCACCATGTTGAGCGCGGTACCCAGCGTGACGGTGCCGGTATCGGGCGTAAGCGATCCGGTCAGCATCGACAGCAGCACACTTTTCCCCGCGCCGTTGGGACCGACGATGCCCACGCGGTCGCCGCGCATGATGTTGGTGGTGAAGTCCCGCACCACCGGCGTTTTACCGTCGAACGCCTTGGAAATGTTCTCGGCCGCGATGACCAGCGAACCAGAACCGTCGCCCTCCATCGCCGTGGCCTTGACGCGGCCCTGCGCCATCACCCGGTCGCGGCGCTTCTGGCGCAGCGCATGCAGGTCGGCCAGACGGCGCACATTGCGTTTGCGCCGCGCCGTCACGCCATAACGCAGCCAGTCTTCCTCGCGCACGATCTGGCGATCGAGCTTGTGGGCGTCGCGTTCCTCCTGTTCCAGCACTTCGTCACGCCAGATCTCGAAGTCGGCGAAGCCGCGCTCGACGCGCCGCGCCATCCCGCGGTCCAGCCAGACCATGGCGCGCGACAGGTTCTGCAGAAAGCGGCGGTCGTGACTGATGATGACCATGGCCGAGCGCATCGATCTCAGCTCGGACTCGAGCCATTCGATGGCCGGCAGGTCCAGGTGGTTGGTCGGTTCGTCGAGCAGCAGCACATCGGGCGAGGGGGCCAGAATACGCGCCAGCGCCGCGCGCCGCGCCTCGCCGCCCGACAGCACTTTCGGGTCTTCCGTGCCGGTCATGCCGAGCTGTTCCAGCAGGTAGCGTGCGCGGTATGGATCGTCGCTGGGGCCGAGGCCGGCCTCCACATAGGCGAGCGTATCCGGATAACCCGACAGATCCGGCTCCTGCGGCAGATAGCGCACGGTGGTGCCCGGCTGCACGAAGCGCGTGCCGCCATCGGCCGGGATCAACCCGGCGGCGATCTTCAGCAGCGTCGACTTGCCGGACCCGTTGCGCCCGACCAGCGCCAGTCGCTCGCCAGGCGCAATGCCCAGGGCGGCGTTGTGCAGCAGTGCGGTCGTTCCCAGCGTGACGCGGATATCCTGGAGCAGAAGAAGCGGAGCAGGTGCCATACCGCAGCAGGGGCCAGAGGATCAGCCTTGCGTCAAGAGGGATTGCGCGGCAATCGTAAGCGCAGGAAAAATCGCGGTGACCAATCCGGGAGATTGCAGAGCCGATGGACCAGAAATTCGCCCTGGCCGTCCATGGTGGTGCTGGGACCATACGTCGGGAAAATATGACGCAAGAGGCCGAAAACGCCTATCGCGCCGGGCTGCGTGCGTCGCTGAAGGCAGGATATGCCGTGCTGTCCAAGGGGGGCAGCGCGCTGGATGCGGCTTCTGCCGCGGTGATGGTGCTCGAAGACGATATTCTGTTCAACGCCGGGCGCGGCGCGGTCTATGCTGCTGACGGCACACAGGAAATGGATGCGGCGGTGATGGATGGCATCGACCGGCGTGCCGGTGCGGTGGCGGGGATCTTCGGGCCGCGCCATCCAGTACTGGCGGCGCGGGCGGTGATGGAAAAATCCGAGCACGTGCTGCTGATCGGGCGCGGCGCGCTGGAGTTCTGCCGTTTGAACGGCGTGGCGTTCGCCGATCCGGCCTACTTCGCCAGCGACCGCCGCCTGAAAGCGCTGCACGACGAACTGGAACGCCGCCGTTTGGACGCGGCCGATACGCGTGACGATGCGGCGAAGCACGGTACGGTCGGCGCAGTGGCGCGTGATGCGTATGGGAATGTGGCCGCGGCAACCTCGACCGGCGGGATGACGGCGAAGCTGCCGGGCCGCGTCGGCGACAGTCCGGTGATCGGGGCGGGCACCTGGGCCGACAACGCAACCTGCGCGGTTTCCGCGACCGGGCATGGCGAGTATTTTATCCGTTATGCCGTAGGGCATGAAATCGCGGCGCGGATGCGGTATCTGAAGCAGGATATCGATCGTGCGGCAGAGGATGTGGTGGCCGAGCTTGGCCGGATCGGCGGATCGGGTGGCGTTATCGCCGTGGATGGCGCGGGGAATGTCGCGTTGCCGTTCAATTCGGCCGGTATGTACCGGGGCCGGATCGGGGCGGACGGTGTTGCGTTGATCGGGATTTATCAAGAAGAATTAAGGGCATGAGAGTTTCGATGAAAACAATACTTCCTATGCTGGGCCTGGCGGTTCTGCTGGGACTGTCGGCGTGTTCCGGGTTGAACTGTGCGGGCGGCGGCGGTGGTTCTTCGGCGGCCGGCGGATGTGCGCTCTCGCGCGGGTTCTGAAGTCCAGCCGTTAATGGCTTACTAAAAAGCCGGCTCTTAAGTTTCGCGCAAGAATATCCCTGTAGCTTTCCCACTGTACAGATTTGCAGATGGGCAGGGATATGGACGACCTGATCGCGGACTTCCTTGTGGAGACGAACGAAAACCTGGGGGCGCTGGACGAGGCGATCCTGAAACTCGAACAGGATCCAGCCGACGCGCAGACCGTGTCGCTGATCTTCCGGCTGATGCACACGATCAAGGGAACCTGCGGCTTCCTTGGCCTGCAGCGCCTGGAGGCCGTAGCGCATGCCGCCGAGAACGTGCTGGGCAAGTGCCGCGATGGTGTTCTGGTGCCGACACCGGAATCGATTACCACCATTCTGGCGGCGATCGACCGGATCCGCCTGATTCTGAGCGGTCTTGAAACGACGCAGAGCGAACCTTCGGGTGACGACGGCCAGTTGATCGCCGCACTGGATGCGATCATCGCGGGTGACCCGCCGCCCGCGACCGAAGCGGAACTCGAAGAAATATTCAACGCGCCGGCCGAGCCTGCCCCGAATCCGGCCCTGGAAACGCCGGCGCCGGCGCCGGTTGAGGCGGAAATCGTCGCCCACAAGGCCACTGCGGTCGCGGCGGCACCAGAGGCTGATCAGCATGCCTCATCGGTGGCCGGGCAGACCATTCGCGTCGGTGTGGAAGTGCTGGAAAACCTGATGACGCTGGTCAGCGAACTGGTACTGTCGCGCAACCAGCTGCTGCAGTTGTCGCGTTCGGTCGAAGACAGCCCGTTCAATGTGCCGCTGCAGCGTTTGTCGCATATCACATCGGATCTGCAGGAAGGCGTGATGAAGGCGCGCATGCAGCCGATCGGGCATGCATGGAACAAGGTGCCGCGTCTGGTGCGCGATCTGGCGCGCGACCTGAACAAGAAGATCGAGCTGGTCATGCTGGGGGCCGAAACCGAGCTCGACCGGCAGGTGCTGGAGCTGATCAAAGACCCGCTGACGCACATGGTGCGCAACAGCGCCGACCACGGGATCGAAGACCCCATGACGCGGCGCGCGGCCGGCAAGCCGGAAACCGGCCGCCTGACCCTGAACGCCTATCATGAAGGCGGTCACATCATCATCGAGATCGCCGACGACGGCCGCGGCCTGCCGATGGACAAGATCCGCGCCAAGGCAATCAGCAGCGGCGTTTGCACGGAAGCCGAACTGGCCCAGATGCCGGACTCGCAGATCCGTAACCTGGTCTTCCATGCAGGTTTTTCGACCGCGGAAAAGGTGACGGCGGTTTCGGGGCGCGGTGTCGGTATGGACGTCGTCCGCACCAACATCGAACGCATCGGCGGCACGATCGACGTGCAGTCGACCGAAGGTCAGGGCAGCACCTTCAGCATTAAAATTCCGATCACCTTGGCCATCGTGTCGGCGCTGGTCGTGGCGGCCGGCGGCGAACGTTTCGCCATTCCGCAGATCAGCGTCGTGGAGCTGGTGCGCGCGGGTGTGGACGCACCGATCGAACGGATCAGCCGCACACCGGTGCTGCGCCTGCGCAACCGTCTGTTACCGCTGGTGCGTTTGTCGGAACTGCTGGGGCTCGGTGAAAGTGACAATACCGGCCGCGAGAGCGATTATGTCGTCGTGACCCAGGTCGGGGCCAATACGTTCGGGATCATCGTCGATCGCGTGTTCGACACCGAAGATATCGTCGTGAAGCCGTTGGCGCCGATTTTGCGGCACCTCAGCGTCTTCAGCGGCAACACGATCCTGGGTGACGGTTCGGTGATCATGATCCTGGACCCGAACGGTATCGCCCGCGCCGCGGACGTCAGCCTGGGCCGTGAATCCGCCACCGCCGGCAAAGACATCGAACAGAGCGGGGTCCATGCGACCACGGGCGAAAAGGTGGCGCTGCTCCTGTTCCGCGCCGGCGGCGCAGAGCCGAAAGCCGTGCCGCTGACTCTGGTTTCGCGCATCGAGGACATGCCGCGCGAAAGCATCGAGCATACATCGGCGGGCGACGAAGTTCTTCAGTATCGCGACCATCTTCTGCCGCTGGTGCGGATGGGTGTGGACACGAGCAGCCCGCGTCAGCCGATACTGGTCTTCACGGACGGCGACTGCGCGATGGGACTTCTGGTCGACGAAATCATCGACATCGTTGAGGACGTGATAAAGATCGAGCTCGGCAAAGGCCAGGACGGAACGCTTGGCTCGGCGGTCATCAACGGAAAAGCCACCGATGTGATCGACACGGCATACTGGCTGTCGCGCGCTTCGGACAACTGGTTCACGAAGCAGGCGCAGAAAGTGGACAAAAGGCGTCTTCTGGTGGTGGAGGACAGTGCGTTCTTCAGCCAGATGCTGGTGCCGGTCCTGTCGTCCGCCGGTTATGAAGTGACCGCGGTTCTGAACCCGGCCGAGGCGCTGCGTCTGCGTGAAGCAGGATCCATGTTCGATGCGATCGTCACCGACATAGAAATGCCGGGCATGGATGGTTTTACTTTCGCGAAAGAAATACGTCGGGATGGTATCTGGATGGACCTGCCGGTCATCGCGCTGTCCAGCCTTGCCGAACCCGAGCACCTGGAACGTGGCCGTCAGGCCGGGTTCACCGAACATGTCCAGAAAATGGACCGCGAAGGATTGATGCAGGCCATTGCGTTCAGGCTCTCTCCTGCCGGCGCACTGGTGCATGAAGGAGCGACAGCATGAAAAGCCAGGCAAACGTCATCGAGCGCGATCGTTCAGGAAAAACGGTGCGCGAGGAAGACACTTTCGTGACGCTGACGGTTGCGGACATGCTGTGCGGCATTCCGGTCCTGAGTGTCCAGGATGTGCTGATCGCGCCGGCGATCGCAAAGATCCCGCTGGCGCCGGGAGAAATATCCGGCAGCCTCAATTTACGCGGCCGTATCGTCACGGCGATCGATCTGCGCCGGCGGATCGGTCTGGGCGGTGAGGCGACAAACATCAAGCAGACCAGCATCGTGGTCGAAAGCCGCGGCGAGTTTTACAGTCTGATGGTGGATACGGTCGGCGATGTGCTGACGCTGGGCAAAGACAAGTGCGAAGCACTGCCGTCGACCTTGCCGGCGCCGCTGCGTACGTTCGCAACATCGGTGTACCAGCTGGATGGCGTTCTGCTGTCGATCCTCGATGTATCGGCGCTGACGGCTATTACGGCAGGTTCAGCGACAGTCGGAGAAGCATGATCATGTCCGCAAAGGTGTGCCTTGTCGTCGATGACAGTGCTGTCGTCCGAAAACTGTCACGCCGAATGCTTGAAAAACACGGTTTCGAGGTGACGGAAGCCGTGAACGGACAGGAAGGTCTGGAAGCCTGTCGTGCGGTGAAACCGGACGTGGTCCTTTTGGACTGGAACATGCCGGTGATGGATGGCATCACCATGCTGCGCACGCTGGCCGCTGAGGACGCGGAGCATTTGCCGCATGTCGTGTTCTGTACCACCGAGAGCGAGATGTCCCGCATCTGCGCCGCGCTGGAAGCCGGTGCGTGCGAGTATATCATGAAGCCTTTCGATGAAGATATTCTGCTCGGTAAATTGACTCAGATCGGGGCGATGTAATCATGCTGCCTCCCGTGTCAGCCAGATCCGCGGCGCCTGCTGCTGCGGACAGTGCGGTTCGCGTTGCGATATGCGACGATTCGCCACTGATCCGCGGCATCATCGGACGTGCGCTGGAATCGTCGCCACAGATCAACGTCGTCCTGCGGGCCGGTAATGGGCGCGAACTGCTGGATCAGTTGCGTTCGGCCCGCGTCGATGTCGTCGTCCTCGATATCGAAATGCCGGTGATGGACGGGCTGACGGCTCTGCCGCTGATCCTCAAAGCCGCGCCGGATGTACGGGTCATCATGGTGTCCACGCTGACGACCCGCGGCGCCGATGTCACCATGCGCGCCCTGCAACTGGGGGCGGCGGACTATGTGCCGAAACCGACCAGTCTGGCCAATGTCAGCGGTGACGACCTTTTCCGCCGGGATCTGATTTCCAAGGTGCGCGCGCTGGGGGCGCGTCGCGGCAGACAGGCGATAACACCGGCGCCGGCCGGGGCAAAAAAACCGACCTTGCGATCGGCGCCGCCGTTGCCGCCGCGTGTTCTGGCGATCGGCAGTTCGACCGGCGGGCCGCAGGCGCTGTTGTCGCTGATCCCGGCACTGGGCCGAAACTTCCCGCTTCCCATTTTGCTGACCCAGCATATGCCGGCGGCGTTTACCGGCATGCTGGCCGAGCATATCAACCGCCTGAACGGTCCCACATGCGCGGAAGCCATCGATGGCGAGGCGCTGCGTCCCGGCCATGTCCATCTCGCGCCCGGCGGGCGGCATATGGTGGTCGCGGGCAGCGGCACATCGCTTTCCATACGGCTGAACGACGACCCGCCCGAAAACTTCTGCCGTCCCGCGGTCGATCCGCTGTTGCGCAGCCTTGCCGTGGCGGCAGGCGACCGGACCCTGGCTGTCATCCTGACCGGCATGGGCAGTGACGGTTTGCGCGGCGGCGAAAAGTTGATTGCGGCATCGGGCGGCATCATTGCGCAGGACGAGGCGACGAGCGTCGTCTGGGGCATGCCCGGCGCTGTGGCGCAGGCGGGTCTCTGTTTCTCGATTCTGCCGTTGCCTGAAATTTCCCGAAAGATCCTGAGCCTGGTTGGCAACAGTACAAAAATGGGAGCGCGCGCATGACACCAGCGAATTTCGATTTCCTGGCGGCGCTGCTGAAAACCCGCTCGGGGCTGGTGATCGGCCGGGACAAGGATTACCTGCTGAATGCGCGGCTGACGCCGATCGCCCAGACCGAGAAACTGGCCGATCTGGATGCGCTGGCGACACGCTTGCGCCAGCCCGGCGCCGAGGCCATCGCGGCACGTGTCGTCGAGGCGATGACCACCAACGAATCGCTTTTTTTCCGCGACGGACGCCCGTTCGAGCATTTGCGTCTGCAGGCGTTTCCGAAACTGTGCGCCGCCCGCCCGCCCGGGGGGACGATCCGGGTCTGGTCGGCCGCTTCGTCGTCGGGGCAGGAAGCGTATTCCATCGCGATGATGCTGGCGGATAATCCGGCTCTGGCGCAGGGGCGGCGGATCGAGATCATCGGGACGGATATCGCCCGCGACCAGCTGTCGCGGGCGCGAGAGGGAATATACACCCAGTTCGAAGTACAGCGCGGCCTGCCCGTGCAAATGCTGGTCAAGTATTTCCAGCGCGTCGGGCAGAACTGGTTGCTGTCCGAGAAGATCCGCAACATGGTGCAGTTCCGCGAATGGAATCTGCTGGCCGACCTGAGCGGACTGGGGCGGTTCGATATTGTGTTCTGCCGTAACGTGCTTATTTATTTCGACTATCAGACAAAATCCCGGACCCTGGCGGCGATCCGCAAGATCATGCCGGACGACGGCGTGCTGTATCTCGGGGCGGCCGAGACCGTGGTGGGGGTCAGCGACCGCTTCGCGCCGGAAACGGGCGGGCGAGGGGTTTACATACCGGTTGGCGGTGCACCCGCGCCGGCGGCGGCAAATGCAGTGCCACCCGCCGCGGCAACCGTGCCGGCGGCGGCAAAAGGGGCGGCAAAACCGCCCAATTACGGCCGGATGCCCGTTCGGGCTTGAACAGGGGCGGCGCACCTGTCACACAGATGCACGTTGTGACAGACGAAGCCCCCAATCATCCGGCGCTCTTACCCGCCGGGCTACGCGATCTTCTGCCCCCCGATGCCGAAATCGAGGCCGGGACGGTGGAGTGTGTAATGTCGGTGTTCGGCGCGCATGGTTATCAGCGCGTGAAACCCCCGTTGCTGGAATTCGAGGAGAGCCTGTTGCTGGGCGCGGGCGAGGCCGTGGCCGAACAGATGTTCCGGCTGATGGACCCCGTTTCTCAGCGCATGATGGGGCTGCGCGCCGATACCACGCCGCAGGTGGCGCGCATTGCCGCCACGCGGCTGGCGGGCGTGCCGCGACCGCTGCGGCTGTCCTATGCCGGGCAATGCCTGCGCGTGCGCGGCAGCCAACTGGCACCGGACCGCCAGGTCGCCCAGGCCGGAATCGAACTGATCGGCAGCGACGTGGCCGAGGCCGACGCGGAAATCATCGCGGTGGGCGTCGAGGCGCTGGCCGCTGTCGGGCTGGCGGCGATCAGTGTTGATCTGACCATGCCGCTGCTAATTCCGGCACTGATCGACGCCGAGATTACCGATGACGCTGCCCGCCGGGCGCTGGCCCGCGCGCTGGACCGTAAGGACGCAGCGTCGGTGGCGCGGCATGGCGGCGCGCTGGCACGGATGCTGACCGACCTGCTGCTGGCGGCGGGACCGGCGGATCGTGCGCTGAAGGCGCTGGCCAACGCGCCGTTGCCGCAGGCGGTGCGCGCGCATGCCGACCGTCTGACGGAAACCGTCGCCGCCGTGCATCGGCGTCTGCCCGCGCTGCGCCTGACGGTCGACCCGGTGGAGTTCCGCGGCTTCCGCTACCACACCGGCGTGGCGTTGACGATCTATGCGCCGGGCCGCAACGAGGAACTCGGGCGCGGCGGACGTTACGTCTCGAACGAAGGCGCGCCGGCAACCGGGCTGACCCTGTTCCCCGATGCGATCCTGCGCGCCACTGCGCCGCGGCCGGTGCGGCCGCGCTGCTTCATCCCGTTCGGGTGCGATGCGGCGGCGCAACGCGCGGCGGGTTTTGCAACCATCGCGGCGCTGATGCCGCTGACCGATGATGTGGCCGAGGCGAAACGCCTGGGTTGCACGCATATTCTGAAAGACGGCGCAGCCGTCCCCGTGGAGTAAACAGCACTATGGCGAATGTCGCAGTAATCGGCGCCCAGTGGGGCGACGAAGGCAAGGGCAAGGTTGTCGACTGGCTGGCGTCGCGCGCCGATATCGTGGTGCGCTTTCAGGGCGGGCACAACGCGGGCCACACGCTGGTGGTCGGCGATCAGACCTACAAGCTGTCGCTGCTGCCGTCGGGCGTGGTGCGCGGCAAGCTGGGGATCATCGGCAACGGCGTGGTGCTCGACCCCGAGGCGTTGCTGGCCGAGATCGCCAAGGTGCAGGCGCAGGGATTGACGGTCACCCCCGAAAATCTGCGTATCGCCGAAAACACACCGCTGATTCTCAAACTGCATCCGGCGCTGGACCGGGCGCGTGAAGTGGCGCGCGGTGACGCCAAGATCGGCACGACCGGCCGCGGCATCGGCCCGGCTTACGAGGACAAGGTGGCGCGTCGGGCGATCCGCCTGTGCGACCTGGCGGAGCCGGAAACCCTGTCGGCGAAGCTCGACGAACTGCTGCTGCATCACAACACGCTGCTGAAGGGCCTGGGCGCGGACACCTTCACCAAGGCCGACCTGCTGGCCGATCTGCTGGCATTGGCACCGAAGCTGTTGCCGTTCGCCGAGCCGGTATGGGAACGGCTGGATGCAGCGCGCAAGGAAGGCAAGCGCATCCTGTTCGAAGGCGCGCAGGCGGTGATGCTCGACGTCGATCACGGTACGTATCCGTTCGTCACCTCGTCGAACACCGTGGCGGGCAATGCGGCGGGCGGGGCAGGGATCGCGCCGTCGGCGATCGGCACCGTGCTGGGCATCGCCAAGGCCTATGCGACACGTGTCGGCTCGGGCCCGTTTCCGACCGAACTGCAGGACGAGATCGGCACGCTGCTGGGCGATCGCGGCCATGAATTCGGCACGGTCACCGGCCGGCGCCGCCGGTGCGGCTGGTTCGACGCCGCGCTGGTGCGTCAGGCCGTGAAAGTCGGCGGCGTGCAAGGGCTGGTGCTGACCAAGCTCGACGTGCTGGACGGGCTGAAGGAACTGAAGATCTGCACCGGTTACACGATCGACGGTCAGGCCGTCGGTCATCTGCCGGCGGCGCAGCGTGCGCAGGCCAAGGCGCAGCCGGTTTACGAAGTGGTAGAGGGCTGGTCGGGCTCGACGCGCGGCGCACGGTCGTGGGGCGAACTACCGGCGCAGGCGATCAAGTATGTGCGCCGGATCGAGGAGCTTGTCGAAGCGCCGGTGCAGATTCTGTCCACCAGCCCCGAACGCGACGATACGATTCTGGTGAAGGATCCGTTTGAGGGGTAACCCGCTAAGGGTAAGCGGCCGTAATCGGGTGAAACTGCGGACTGTTACAAATTTCTAAACCTTTTCGGGGTTAGATACCTGGCGTGTCGGAGTGCCAGGATGGAACAGACAGCGGAAAATCTGATCGGCGGCCGTTACCGGCCGGTCCTCGGACAGCAACTGCCAGGCGCGGCGGTCGGGCTGACCGCCTATGCTGCGCACGACATCATGGACCCATCCTCGCTGCTGATGGCGGTGGCGGTGCAGCCGGAACTACCGGCCCGGGCCGGCGTACTGGATGGAAGCATCGCGACAATGCCGTCGCTGCTGTATCCGCTGGCGCATGGGGTCGCGCCGCTGCCGGACGGCAAGGCCGGGCGTTTCGTGATCTGCCCGGCGCCGCCAGGACCGGCGATCGGCGTTACGCGCCGCTGGTCTGAAAATGAGCTGCTGATTTTTGTGCTGGCGCCCTGTGCGCGCGTGCTGGCCATGCTGGCCGAACAGGGCAAAACACACCGCTGTATCCATCCCGACAATCTGTTTCGTGCCGAACATGGCGGGCCGGTGGTGCTGGGCGAAGCCTGGTCCGCGCCGGCCGGAACCTTTCAGCCGGCAGTCTTCGAACCCCCGTATTCGGCGATGTGCCGCCCCGAGGCCCGTGGCATGGGTTCGCCCGCTGACGATGTTTATGCGCTGGGGGCGACGATGCTGGCGCTGGCGATCGGCCATCTGCCGATGGCCGGGCTGGACGAGGATACTGCAATCCGGCGCAAGCTGGAACATGGCAGTTTTTCAGCGCTGCTGGGGGATACCCGGATCAGTGCCAATCTGGCCGAGCTGTTGCGGTCGATGCTGGCCGACAATCCCGCGCAGCGCCCCAAGGCCAGCCAACTGATCAAGGCAGTGGAAGGGCGGGTACAACGTCTGGTGACCACGCCGGCGCGCCGTGCCGCGCAGCCGATGGAAATCTGCGGGCTGTACAGCCGCGACACGCGCACATTGGCGCATGCACTGGCTGTCCATCCAGGGCCGGCAGCGAATCTGCTGCGCAAGGGAGAAGTGTCGCTCTGGCTGCGCAGAAATCTGGGCGACAGTCAGACAGCCGGCATCATCGACGAGATTCTGCGCGCCGCTGGTGACGACGGTTCGCTGGTGGCCCGCTGCGTCGCGGCGCTGGATCCGTTGGCACCGTTGATGTGGCACGGTATCGGGGTCTGGCCGGATGGCGTCGGCCCGGCCATTGCACGGGCGCGCGCCGGAACCGGAGCCGATCCTACGCTGCTTGCCGGGCTGATCACGCAGGAGGCAATTGCCGGCTGGGCCCTGCAGCGCGCCGAATTCTGTGATTTCGCCGCCTTGCAGCAGCATGCGCGCACACTGCGTTCGATGCTGCAATCGACAGGCGGGCTCGACCGTCTGGCCTATGCGCTGAACCCGCTTCTGCCGGCCGAAGGAGCTCCGCTGGGGGGGGCATGCGTCACATCGCTCGACGAACTGTTATTGGCGCTGGAAGCGGCGTCGAAGCGTTCCGACCTGCTGAGACTGGAACCGCTGACCCCTGAAATGCTGCCGTTTCTGGCGATGCAACTGCCCGGCAGCATAGCGGCCGAGGTCAGCGAGATCGTGGCGGCGGGGAATGATCCGGCCAATGCGGGGCGGGCACGAATCCGGCTGCTGGCGCGCGTTGAAGCGCGCTGCAATGTCGGGCTGTTGCCCGGCCTGACCGCATGGCTGGAACGCAGCGCGTTCGCGGCACTGGGAACGTTGCGCAGCAAATCGCGGCGCGAACGGATGACTGTGCAGATCAAAACGATGCTGGCGGGCGGGCGGATCAACCCGATCGCGGCAGTGCTGGAAGCCACGGAAGAGCAGCAGGCCGACCGGCGCGGTGCGCTGGCGGCCGATGCGCTGCATGCCGCGATTGAACGGGAACTGGCCGGTATGGAAGCCGGGTCTGCCAAACGCGCCCATGCCGCACGGATGCTTGGTCTGGATGTGGCCTCGTCCTGCGGCATCGTGATGCTGGGGCTGGCGATCATTCTGACCGTGGTGCTCTGATGCGCAATATGAAAGGAATTCTGGTCGGAGCCGCCTTGGGCATCGGCGCGGCTTATTCCGTCGGGCTGGTGGTGGTGGCGATCGTGCTGATGTTGCCGGGCGTCATGGCCATGATGCTGGACAACACGGAAAACCGTCTGCTCGGGCGTTCGGTTCTGTTTCCCTGCATGGCAGCGTCGTTGGGGCCGCTTTACAACGTCGTCCGCATGGGGGGAGGGTCGGTCAGTGCGCTGATCGTGCTGGGAGATCCCGGCACGATCGCCCTGAGCTGGGGGGCCGCCGGTTTCGGCTGGCTGCTGGTCGAGGCGGTGACCGGGCTGGCGCGGGTCATTCTGGAAATCAACGTTCGTCAGCGCCGCAAACTTCTGGAAGAACAGCGCGACAAGATCCTGATGGAATGGGGATCCCTCAAAGAACACATTTAATCTATTGAAAATAAAATATTTAAATAAAACGGACTTCCATCCAACCCAGCCTGGATAGAAGTCCGTTCTATGAGGATGCTTATGTGCGCACCGCGCTGGCAGCGATTTCCTTCTGACGCTGCGCGCTGACCTGTGCCTTGATCGACTTCTGGATCTTCTCGAACGCGCGCACTTCAATCTGACGCACCCGTTCGCGCGAGATGCCGTACTGCGTCGAAAGCTCTTCCAGGGTGGTCGGCTCTTCCTTCAGCCGGCGCTCGATCAGGATATGGCGTTCACGCGCATTGAGCGTGTCCAGCGCCTGATTCAGCAGCGTCTGACGTCCGGTCTGTTCCTGATGTTCCGCCAGTTGGGTTTCCTGGCTGTCGGTGTGATCGACCAGAAAGTCCTGCCATTCGTCGAGGCTGTCGCCATCGGCGCGCAGCGGTGCGTTCAGGCTGTTGTCCGGCGCCGACAGACGCCGGTTCATCGACACCACGTCCTGTTCCGGCACACCCAGCGTGTGGGCGATCTTGCTGACGTGTTCGGGGCGCAGATCGCCGTCCTCGATCGCCTGCATCTGTCCCTTCAGGCGACGCAGGTTGAAGAACAGCTTCTTCTGGGCCGCCGTGGTGCCCATTTTGACCAGCGACCACGAATGCAGGATGTATTCCTGGATCGAGGCGCGGATCCACCACATGGCATAGGTGGCCAGCCGGAAACCGCGATCCGGATCGAACCGTTTCACGGCCTGCATCATGCCGACATTGCCTTCGCTGATCAGCTCGCCCACGGGCAGGCCGTAGCCGCGATAGCCCATGGCGATCTTCACCACCAGCCGAAGGTGCGAAGTGACCAGTTTGTGGGCGGCCCTGGTGTCTGCCTTATCCCGCCAGGACTGGGCAAGACGGAGCTCTTCTTCCGCGCTCAGAACCGGGAATTTCCGGATCTGCTGAAGATAACGCGTGAGGCTCCCTTCTGGCGTCAGTGTAGCGACTGCGGTGGCCATCAAGTTTCCTTTCATACGGCGTCTGCGGTCTGCCCAGTCGGCGCAGTGCATCTACCGGTTGGCGTAAAGCCGGGTGAGCCGGGCGGATTTCCCTAAACTTCCCGGTCCCGATCTAGGCAACCGAAAGGTCATTCCGCACTGTACGCATATCACCCTCTGCGTGCAGTCTGATTCTTATACAGAGTGTTTCGGCTTTCGTCAAGAAAACAGGACTAAATAAGTCCTTTATATTGTATCCAAAGCGGTAATCAGAGATGTCATATCAGGGGGAGCCGGGGTCTCGAACGACAGCGCCGCGCCGGTGCGTGGATGTGCGAAGGCCAGCCGGTTGGCGTGCAGCGCCTGACGTGGGAAATCCAGCAGAAGGCGGCGTATTTCCTCGCCCGACAGGCGGCGGGCGGCGGCGGGTACGCGGCGCAGATACACCGGATCGCCGATCAGCGGATGCCCCAGATGCGCCATGTGCACGCGGATCTGATGCGTGCGACCTGTCGCCAGTCTGCATTCCAGCAATGCGGCAGCCATCTGCCAGACCCGCAGAGTGCGGTATCCGGTCAGCGCATATTTGCCGCCGCGCGGCAGTACCGCCATGCGCTTGCGGTCGCGCGGGTCGCGGCCGATCTGGCTTTCGATTTCCCCCGCTGCCGAAGCTGGCACACCCCAGCACAGCGCGAGATAGCTGCGGTCCAGATCGCGGGCGGCAAACGCGGCCGACAGTGTGGCGAGGGCGATCTCGGTCTTGGCGACCACCATGACGCCCGATGTGTCCTTGTCCAACCGATGAACGATGCCGGGGCGTTTTTCGCCGCCGATGCCGGGCAGATCCGGACCGCAATGGGCGAGCAGCGCATTGACCAGCGTGCGGTCCTCGTTTCCCGGGGCCGGATGCACCACCAGTCCGGCCGGCTTGTCGAGCACGATCAGATCGGCGTCCTCGTACAGAATCGGAAAGGGGATGTCTTGCGGTTCGGGCTCTGCCGGGCGTGGATCGGGGATCAACAGTGTATACAGCGCGTCGGCCTTGACGGAAGCGGATGGATCGGTCACCGGCCGTCCGTTACACAGGATGGCGCCGGCCTCGATCAGCGACTTGACGCGCGAGCGTGAAAGGTCGCCTAAGGCGGTGGCAAGGAAACGGTCTGTGCGTTCGCCCGTGGCAAGCGGGGCGGCGCGGACTTCACGGAGTTTGGACATGGGCGCGACGACTATACCAGAACAGACCGCAACGGATACAGACGCCAGACCGCCGCTTTCCGCGCTGGCCCCCGGCACGCGCGGTTACAAGATACTGCTGATCGCCATCGTCGTGATGGGCATCATGCTGGTTGTCGGCGTGATCGCGCTCGGCGTGATGATGGCCGGGCGCATGAGCGGCGGGCGGACGCCGGCCCGGGTGGAATCTTCGGCGCCGGTTACGGCGGGCGAGCCGTTCGTGCGTGCTCTGGACGAGCCGGCCGGCAGCCAGATCGCCGGCATTGCGACGGCGGGCGAACGGCTGGCCGTGCACGTCACCGGCGGCGGTGCGGCGCGTGTCCTGCTGGTCGACCCGCAGGACGGTCGGGTTGTCGGGCGGATCGTGCTGGCGCGGTAACCGCTCTACCGTCCGGCGGTTTTTCCGCGCTGGCGCAGCCCGATCGCGGCCAGCACCGGGATTACCAGGAAAACCGTCCATTGCGGCATGGCTAGCAGGGAATCGAGGCGCCACAGATCGTAGACCACGAACAGTACGGCGAACGCCAGATACTGCGCGAGAACCGGCACGAGGGCGGCAGAGGCGCGACGATGGCGGGCCACATACAGCAACACGATGCTGTTGATGACCAGCAGGGCCGATACCGCATGCCAGATCACGGCCATCGCGGCCAGCGGCACGAGGGGCAGGGGGGCTGCCTGAACGACGTCGTGGATTTCCGGTCCGCCGGCGAAGATATGAACCAGCGCGGTGACGAGCGACAGAATACCTGCTGCCAGCAGCCACACATTCATTTTATTCTCCTGGGGAAAGCGCACCGCTCATTTAGCCGCCAACCGGGTGCAGGGGAAGGCTTCGCAAGCCGCGCGCTTTGCGATTAGTATCGTTGCTTGTCCGGACATGAAGGGAGCCGTATGCAGTCGATCGATCTGAACGCGGATCTTGGCGAGGGCTATGGCCCCTGGACCAAGGGAAACGATGCGGCGCTGCTGAAGCTGCTCAGCAGCGCCAACGTGGCATGCGGCGGCCATGCCAGCGATCCCGAGACGATGTTTCTGACCCTCTCGCTCGCGAAAGAGAATGGGGTAACGGTGGGCGCACATCCCGGCTATCCCGACAAGGAAGGGTTCGGCCGCCGCCGTCTGCCGTGCACGCTCGCCGAGATCGAACGCTTCGTCGCGGCACAGATCGGTGCGCTGATCGGGGTCGGCGCGCTGGCGGGCGTGAAAGTGCGTTACGTGAAGGCGCATGGCGCGCTGGCCAATCTGGCGTCCGAGGAGCGCGACGTCGCCGATGCCATAGCGCGCGCCGTGCGGGCGATCGACCGGGATATGCCGCTGCTCGCCATTGCGGGCACACAGCTTGAAGACGCCGGGCGCGGCGCCGGGCTGGCGGTATTCAGCGAGGTATTTGCCGATCGTGCCTATATGCCCAGCGGTCACCTGGTGTCGCGCAGCCGCCCGGACGCACTGATCGAGGATGCGGATTTTGCCGCGCAGCGCCTGTTGAAATTCCTGGAAACCGGTCGAATGCCGACGGTAGATGGCGGCGAGGTTGCTCTGCCCGCGCATTCGATCTGCGTTCATGGCGACAATGCGCACGCGGTCGATGTCGCAGGGCAGATCCGCCGCGCGCTGGAAGCGGCAGGCGTTGCCATCAAAGCATTCGTGCCCGCATGAACACCCCGTGTCTGCGGCCCGTCGCCGATACGGGGGTGCTGGTCGAGTTCGGTGATCGCATCGACGAGGCTGTACATGCGCGCGTGCTGGCGCTGGATGCGGCGCTGCTCGCCGAACCTTTCACGGGATTTACCGAAAGCGTGCCGGCCTTCACCTCGATCCTGATCGGCTACGATCCGTTGCGCATCGAGCTGCGCGAGGTGTTGGCCCATATCGAACGCCTTCTGGCTGTGATGCAGAATGTGCCGGTCGCGGGCACACAGCGCGAAGTGCTGGTCTGTTACGAGCCCCCCTTCGCACCGGACCTGCACGAGGCGGCGAAACGTGTCGGGATGAGCGAGGAGGCGCTGATCGCGGCGCATCTGGCCGGAGAGTACCGTGTCTACATGTACGGGTTTGCGCCCGGATACGCGTATCTGGGCGGTGTGCCGCAGACGATCCGGATTCCGCGCAAGACCGAACCGGTGCGCGGCCTGCCGGCCGGCAGCGTGATGATCGCCGGCGCGATGGCGCTGGTGACGACGATGATCGCGCCCACCGGCTGGTGGGTGATCGGCCGTTCGCCGACCCAGATCCTGCGCCCCGAGGCCGGGCATCCGTTCCTGTTCGAGGTCGGAGACCGTGTGCGGTTCCGCCGTATTTCCGCGGACCTTATGTCATGAGCGGACAGGCGGTTTTCACGATCGTCCACGCCGGCCCGTTGACCACGGTGCAGGATGCCGGCCGCTTCGGCATGCTGCGCTATGGGGTGACGGAATCGGGACCGATGGATCGCACTGCCTTTGCCATCGGACAGGCGGCGCTTGGTAATCCCCCCGGTATGGCGGCGATCGAGACGACGATCGGCGGCATGTCGCTGCGCTGCGAGCAGGGCGCCGTCACGCTGGCGTCGACCGGCGGTGGGTTTCGCGTCGACGTCGACGGCGCGCAAGTCGGCGCCTGGAGCGTCTTCAGCGTGCGCGCGGGACAGACCGTCAGCGTCAAGCCCGGCTTCTGGGGCAGTTGGACCTATCTGGCGTTTGCCGGACGGCTGGCGGCGCGGTCGTGGCTGGGCAGCGCCGCCACGCATTACATGTCGGACTTCGGCGGCGGCAGTCTGTTCGAGGGCCGGCAGATCGTCGTCGAGGATGCCGAACTGCGCCCGGCGCGCGAAGCCGATCTGCCGCTGCCGGCGTTCGGCTATCCGAACCGGCATGTGCGCGTGGTGCTCGGGCCGCAGGAGCGGTATTTCGACGCGGAGACGCTGTCGCTGTTTCTGTCGCGTTCTTACATGCTGAGCAGCGATTACGACCGCATGGGCGTGCGCCTGAAAGGGCCGCGGCTGTCCGTGCAGGCGCTCGATATCCCATCGGAAGCCCTGTCGCGCGGGTCGGTGCAGGTGCCCGGGCACGGCGATCCGATCGTCCTGCTGGCCGATCATCAGCCGACCGGCGGCTACCCGAAGATCGCCACGCTGTTGTCCGTCGATCAGGATGGATTCGCGCAGTTACGCAGCCGCGAGCATGTCAGCTTCCGCGCAGTCAGCGCCGAACAGGCGGTACTGGCGGCGCGGTCGCGCCGGGCGGCTCTGGAAGGGTACCTGGCGGCCTTGTCGCGCAATGGCTGGAAGTAAGCTTTCAGGTGGTTGTCCATTACCAGGCTGGCGAAGGATATCCATGAAGTCCGGCCAGGGTTATATCGTCACTCGGCAGCATGTCAGCGAGTTTTCAGAACCTTTGGTCTTAAGAAAAGGGGACCGGGTTTCGGTCGGCGAACCATATGGCGGTCCCGAGGACTGGCCCTGTATCTCTGTTCGGCTTCAGGGCAGGCGGCCTGACTGTCGCGCAAATCCTGAAAAAAGAACGTCCGGGACATTGCCCGGACGTTCCTTGATCTGGCTCGATCGGGCGGCTTAGTGCCCGGCCGCTTCCTCGCTGCGCTTCCTGATCAGGAACAGCGTGAAGGCCACACCAAAAATAAGCAGGCCGATCCCGAAGGCCATAAGCTTGCTATCGGCCGCCATGGCGGCGGTCAGAACGCCCACCAGTGCGGAAATAACCGCCAGGGCACCGAAAATTACATAGCTAACCATTCTGATTGTCCTTTTCAGAGGTCGTTGAGGATTGTGGAGGTGTATCGAACAGAATGCGGCTGGCAGCGCCGTCCATGTCTTCGTACTGGCCGGTACGGACCGTCCAGATGAACAGCAGCAGGCCGACTACCGCAAGGAAGGCCGTAAGGGGAACGAGGAGGAGCAAAGCGGTCATCGGTTTGATCCTGCACGTAAAGAGTTACAAATGACGACAAGCCCGGAACTGGTCATCACCAGGGCGGCGATCGGCGGAATGACCAGCCCGAAGATGGCCAGCGGCACCGCGACGACATTGTAGAGCAGCGAAAAGCCGATGTTCTGCTTGGCGATCGTCTGGGCCTGCCGTGCAGCATGCACTGCATCGACCAGTATATGCAGATTTCCCGACTGAAGCACGAAATCAGACGCAGCCTGAGCCAGATCGGTGGCACCCGCCGGGCTTGCCGACACATGCGCGGCGGCGAGGGCAGGGCCGTCGTTCACGCCGTCGCCGACCATCAGCACCTTGCGGCCTTCGGCGCGCAACGTTTCGAGCCGGGCCGCTTTGTCGGCGGGCGTGGCGCGCGCGGTATGGCGTTCTATACCGACCGCGCACGCAGCGTCTGCCACCGCGCCGGCGGCATCGCCGGACATCAACTCGGCCTCGATCCCCAGCGCGCGCAGGTCACGCACGGTCTGTGCGGCATCGGCGCGCAGACGGTCCGAGAAACGGAACACCACCGGTTCGCGTTCCGGTTGCGCCAGCACCAGCGCCATGCCCATGTCGGTGTCGGCAAGGCCGCAGAACTGCGGACTGCCCAGCCGGACATTTCCCATCATCAGACCGCCGCCGGGCACTTCCTGCACATCGCCGGAGACGCTGGCGATATCGGGAACGGCGCGCACCAGCGCACGGGCCAGCGGATGGCGCGAAGCGAGCGCGATCGATGCCGCCAGATGCTCGTCTTCCGGTGTGCGCACAGGATCGGGCAGCAGGGTGGGGTGCCCGGCGGTCAGCGTGCCGGTTTTGTCGAACATCACGTAATCAGCCTGGGCCAGACGTTCGAGTGCGGTGCCGGACGTCACCAGAATACCCTTGCGGAACAGGCTGCCGACGGTGACCACCTGTACCGATGGTACCGCGATGGCAAACCCGCACGGGCAGGTGATGATCAGCACCGACACACCGATCACCAGCGCGGTCTGCCAGTCGGCGCCGAAACCGAGCCACCAGCCCAGAAACGTCAGCAAGGCCAACGCATGCACGACCGGCACATAATATCCGGCCATCTGGTCGGCCAGCGTCACGAATCGCCCGCGTGCCTCGCTGGCGCGGTCCATCATCCGCACCATGGTGGACAGCGAGGAATCGGCGTTGGTCGACAGCGCCGTCACCCGGATAGGTGCACCGATATTCAGGGCGCCGGCCGGCAGGACCGCATGGGCGGCGAAATTCTGCGGCAGGCTTTCGCCGGTGATCACCGCCATATCCAGAATGGCATCGGCATTCGTGCTGGCATCGACGGCCAGACGTTCGCCGGTAGCGACCAGCAGCACGTCGCCACGGCGCACCGCATCGACGGTGATCAGACGGGCGACATTGTCGGCATCCAGGCGCGTGACGCTACCCTGTTGCAGCGCCAGCAGATCAGCGGCGGCGCGGCGGGCGCGGCTGCGCGCGCCACGATCCAGCACGCGGCCGACCAGCAACAGAAACAGCAGCAGCGTCGCGCCGTCGAACCAGGTGTAGGTGCCGTTGCGCAGCGTCTCGCTCAGGCTCATCGCGCCGGTCAGCAGCACGGCGAGCGAGATCGCGGTGTCCATGTTGGCGCGTCCGGCCCGCAGCGCGCGCCATGCCGAACGATAGAACGGCATGCCCGAGATCAGGATCACCGGCATGCCGAACAGCGCCGACAGCCAGTGCATCAGACTGCGCGTCGCATCGCCCATGTCCGTGCCGGCCCAGACCGCGACCGAGACCAGCATCACGTTCATCGACCCGAAGGCCGCGATCCCCAGCGCCCAGATCAGCGAACGCCGTTCGGCGTCGTCCCCGGCGGCCAGGCAGGCCGGCGTCCACGGGGCGACCCTGAAGCCCAGCCTTGCCACGTTGGCGGCGATGACATCGGCATGTTCAGGTGTGCCGGTCCATTCCACGGTCAACCGCCGCGTGGAAAGCGACACGCGCGCCTTGCGGATGACGGGGTCTGTGGCCAGGGTCTGCTCGATCAGCCAGACACATGCACCGCATGTCAGGCCCATCACCATCAGGTCGATCGAATATCTGCCGTCGGAGAGCGATTCCGCGCGCGTGGAAAACCCCTGCGGCAGGTCTTCCATCTGCGGGCGCAAAGTTCCTTCGGTCTGACCTTCGCGCCGCGCATAGAAAGTGTCGAGCCCGAGGCCCGAGATCAGTGCATAGGCGGCCTCGCATCCCGTACAGCAGAAGTTCGAGGCGGCATCCTTGTTCTCCGCCCCGCAATGCAGACAGCGAGTCAGGGTCGAAACCCCGCTCGTTGCCGTGCGTACAGGACGAGAGATGTTCATCGCAGGACCAGTCTTTGAACGGTCTCGACCTTACCGGCCGAAACATGGGTGGTGATTTGTGCGTTCCACTGCCCGGGCGGAATCGGGGCGGCAGATATTGCGTACCAATGGCCATTACCGGCGGCAACGAACTCCAACGGGATGAACTCGTCGGTCAGCGGACGTGCAAGCCTGCCTTCGATGCGCGCCTCTTCCAGAGGAGTCCCGTCTTTCTGCACGATCGCCAGCTGGATCCGGTCGCCTTCATATGTGATGGCGACCCTCAGTCCGATGGCATCCTGCAGGGCCGCTTCCTCGAGAACCTGATTGTAGAGACGGCCCTGTTCATAGGCGTGATCTGTCGTCAGGCCCGGGAAAGTGGACAGAGCTTTCCAGATCAGGACCCCGTTGGTCACGAAGACCACCATCATGCAGCCGACGTAAACAAACGGGATCCAGAGGGAACGGCGCGCCGGACGCGCGTTCGCGAAGTCAGCGGGATGGGCCAATGAAAACGCTCCCCTGGCTGATAACGGGTTGCCCCTGTTGGGTTCTCAGTTGGAATTCGACAGGAACCGATCCGTGCGGAACCTGTCCGGGCGGCACCGACAGCAGGACACGCCAGCTTTCGATGTGATCGGGCCGGATCGGCAGCTCGACCTGTCCAGCGGCATTGGTTTCCAAGCCGATGACCGTCATCTCGATATCCGGCAGGCCGCTCACGCTCAGCACGTAGGTTTCAGGGGTGCGTGTACGGTTTTCCACCTTGACGGTGAAGCTGTTGCGGATGCCGCCGTCCGAAAGCTGCACGAACACCGGCGCGCGATCGCGCAGGATGGTCAGGTTGGTATGTGAACGCAGATTGAATGCAACAATCATCAGGGCCGAGACGGCGCTCAGCAGAGTGGCGTAAAGCACCGTGCGCGGACGGACCCATTTGGCCACCTTGCGCGAAGCCATACCGGCCGCAACGCGATCGGGGCCGATCGGCATCGTCTGGGTGGTGGCTTCCGAGGCGTTCAGGTTCGACAGGGTTTCGAACGCGATCAACCCGCGCGGCCGGCCGACCTTGTCCATGATATTGTTGCAGGCATCGATGCACAGACCGCATGCGATGCACTCCAACTGAATGCCGTCACGGATGTCGATGCCGGTCGGGCAGACGTTGACGCACTGCATGCAGTCGATGCAATCGCCATGACCGTCCCAACTGGTGTTCGCTTTGTGCGAGCCACGCGGCTCGCCACGCCAACCGCGATAGCTGACGACATAGGTCTGTTCGTCCAGCATGGCGGCCTGGAAACGCGGCCACGGGCACATATAGGTGCAGACCTGCTCGCGTGCCCATCCGGCCAGCAGATAGGTCGTCGTCGTGAACAGCAGAAGGAAGAAGTAGGTTGCGCCGCTGGCCTGCCCGGTGAAAAGGGTGCGGGCGAGGGTGGGAGCATCGATGAAGTACGAGATCCATGCGCCCCCTGTCAGCAGGGCGATCAGGATCCAGGCCGCATGTGTCGCGACCTTCTTGACGATTCTATTGGCGGTCCAAGGTCCGCGATCCAGACGCATGCGCGCGTTGCGATCACCCTGGATCAGCCGTTCGACCCACATGAACAGATCCGTCCAGATGGTTTGCGGGCAGGTGAATCCGCACCATAGACGGCCAAAGAGCGAGGTCGCGGCGAACAGGCCGACGGCACCAAGAATCAGCAATCCGGTGAGAAAATAAATTTCCTGTGGATAAATTTCGATATTCAGCAGATAGGCGCGGGTGCCGCGGAGATCCATCAGGATCGCCTGATTGGGAACCCCCGGGCCGCGATCCCAACGGAACCACGGGACAATGTAATAAAGTACCAGGATCGTGATCAGCACAGCCCATTTGACCGTGCGGACCAGCCCACTTACGCGTGCGGGATAAACCCGAACTCTGGAGGCATAAAGGGAGGCCGACTGTGCGTCGGCCTCCTCTGGTTTGGTGTTAATAGCGTTCATATCAGACCTTTATTGGCCCCCTCCGAGGCTGTGAACATAAACGGTCAACATGCGGATCTGAGCAGGGGTCAGGCGGTTGTTGTGTCCCCATGCGGGCATCACACCCGAGCGCGCATAAGTGATCGTCTGTACGATCGAGGCCTTGTCGCCGCCATACAGCCAGATCTGATCGGCCAGATTAGGCGCACCGAAATTCGGGTCGCCGCGGCCGTTCTCCGAGTGGCACGTCGCGCAGTTCTCGGAGAAGATAGACGCCCCGCGCTGAGCCGCAGCCGCATCGGTCGCCCGGCTGGGGGTGGACAGGCTCAGCACATATTCGGCCACGTCGTTGATCTGGGCTGCTGTCAGAATGCCGTCCGCTCCGAAGCGCGACATCTGGCTCTGGCGGGTCATGTCGTCATCGGGCGCACGAATACCGTGGGTAATCGTGGTTTCGATGGCGTCGAACGAGCCGCCCCAGATCCAGTCGTCGTCCGCCAGACTGGGGAAGCCGCCGGGAGCGCCCTGGCCACCGGCCCCATGACAGCCCTGACAGGTGTTGGCGAACAGAACCTTGCCGCCGGCCAGCGCAAACTCGCGCAGCTCGGGGGTGGCCATGATCGCCTGCGGGGTGGTGGCGCTGATCCGCTCGAGCATGGTCTGTCGGCTGGCCTCGACCAGTTTGACTTCCTGCTCGACGGCCTCGCGCGCCGACCAGCCCAGAACCCCGCGCGTGGGACCGCCGGGCAAGGGGATGGCCGGATACAGGATCACCCACAGGACCGAGAAAACAATGGTCGCGTAGAAGGTCCAGACCCACCACTTGGGAAGGGGCGTGTTGAGCTCCTTGATCCCGTCCCATTCGTGGCCGGTCGTCGGTGTGCCGGTGACGGCGTCTTTTTCGATTTTAGCTGGCATGACGATGCCTCAATCCTTTTCGAGTGGCAGCTTGGCAAGGCGTTCCATTTCCTTGCTTCTGCTGGGCCACAACGCCCAAGCGACGATCCCGATGAAAAGTAGCACGGACCAGATGATCCATATCTGCTTCAGGACTGGGTAATGTTGAATGAGCGTGTCCATGTGATGAATACCCGTAAGTTACCGGAGATGCTCGCGCGGTGTGACATCGCGGAACTGGACGAGCGTGCCCAGCATCTGCAGATAGGCCACCAGAGCGTCCATTTCCGTGACGGTGCCAGACTGTCTGCCGTCCCAGTTCACCTGACGTGAATTCGGATAGCGGGTTCCGCCAGCGGTCCAGTCGGCATCCGCCCCCGCCTGGGCTTCCAGATCGGCCCGCGCATTGGCGATCTGTTCAGCCGTATAGGGAACGCCGACCATCGCCAGCACTTCAAGATGCTTGGCAATGTCGTCGTACTGCAGCGGACGGTTCAGGAACGGATAGGACGGCATGATGCTCTGCGGCACCTGTTCACGCGGATTGATCAGATGCGAGACATGCCAGGCATCGGAGTAACGGCCACCCACGCGGGCCAGATCGGGGCCGTTACGCTTGGAGCCCCACTGGAACGGATGGTCGTACTGGCTTTCCGCAGCCAGCGAGTAGTGCCCGTAACGTTCCAGTTCGTCGCGGAACGGACGGATCTGCTGGCTGTGGCAGGTATAACATCCTTCACGAATGTAGATGTTGAAGCCCGCCTGTTCGAGCGGGGTGCGCGGACGCATCCCCTCGACGGGCTCGATGGTGTTCTCGAGAGAGAACAGCGGGATGATCTGAACGATCCCGCCGATGCTGACGGTTATCAGTGACAGCACGGCCAGTAGAATAACGTTCTTTTCGATCGTTGCGTGTTTCAACGCCATGATACCATACCCCTCAGGCCGCTACAGTCGCTGCAGCTTCGTCACGCACGGTGCGCGGAGCGACAGAAGTGATTGTCTTATAAAGGTTCCAGCACATGATCAGCGAACCGAGCAGGAACAGCACGCCACCCAGGAAACGGATGACATAGAAGGGATGCATGGCAACCACGGTTTCGATGAACGAATACTGCAGGAAGTTCATCGAGTCATAGGTGCGCCACATCAGACCCTGCATGATACCCGACACCCACATCGCGGTGATGTAGAGCACGATACCAAGCGTTGCGATCCAGAAGTGCCACGAGATCAGACGTGTGCTGTAGATGCGTTCGCGGTTCCACAGCACCGGCACCAGCCAGTAGATGGCACCGAAGATGATGAAGCCGTTCCAGCCCAGCGCGCCCGCATGCACATGCCCGACGGTCCAGTCGGTGTAGTGCGACAGCGAGTTGACGGCCTTGATCGACATGACCGGGCCTTCGAAGGTGGACATCGCGTAGAACGCCACCGCCGTCACGCTGAAGCGCAGCGCCGGATCGGTGCGCAGCTTGTCCCAGGCGCCCGACAGGGTCATCAGACCGTTGATCATCCCGCCCCATGACGGCATCCACAGCATGATGCTGAAGACCATGCCCAGTGTCTGGGCCCATTCCGGCAGCGCGGTGTAGTGCAGATGGTGCGGGCCGGCCCAGATGTACAGGAAGATCAGCGCCCAGAAGTGCACGATCGACAGACGGTACGAATAGACGGGACGGTTGGCCTGCTTGGGGATGAAGTAGTACATCATGCCCAGGAAGCCGGCGGTCAGGAAGAAGCCCACCGCATTGTGGCCGTACCACCACTGGATCATCGCCGACTGCACGCCCGAGGCCACTTCATAGGAGCGCGACGAGAGGCCGACCGGGATCGAGATATTGTTGCCGATATGCAGCATCGCGATGGTGATGATGAAGCTGAGGTAGAACCAGTTCGCCACATAAATGTGGGGTTCCTCCCGCTTGAACAGCGTGCCGGCATAGATGACCAGATAGGCGACCCAGACGACGGTCAGCCACAGGTCAACGAACCATTCCGGTTCGGCGTATTCCTTGCTCTGGGTGACGCCCAGCAGATAGCCGACCGCGGCCGCTACGATGAAGAAGTTGTAGCCCCAGAACAGGAACCAGGCGGCGGGTGCGCCACCGAACAGGCGTGCCTTACACGTGCGCTGCACGATGTAGAGCGATGTTCCCAGCAATGCATTGCCACCAAAGGCAAAAATCACCGCGCTGGTGTGTGCGGGACGGACGCGGCCGAATGTGAACCACTCCAGCCCCCAGGCGAAAGTTTCTGGAAAAGCGAGTTCTGCGGCAACGAAAATGCCGAGTATGAACCCGGCGACGCCCCAGAACATGGTTGCGATGGTGAAAGCGCGGATGGCGTCTTCAACATAGCGTGGCGTAGCGCGTGCCACAGCTACAGGATGAAACGCGTCGGCAGTTGTTGCGGACATGGTTCTAGCCTCAGGAAAGATCACGAAACAAGGGTCATATCTGACCGCATTTATGCATTGATGCTGATCAACTTCACCACCATGATATAGCATAGCTTTTACTAAATCAGAGGGGAATGAAAATGGTCGGAGAAACCACCACCCCCGGGGAGCTGATCGTCCCAATTCCCCGGCGGGTACCGGTAGACAGACCGTGGGTATGGTTGGAAGCCGGTTGGCGGGACTTTTGTGCTAATCCTTTTATATCAATTATATACGGCGGTGTTTTTGTAGTGTTCGGATGGTTGTTGGCGTGGCTCGCCCTGTATACCGAGCAATTGTGGTTGATATTTCCACTTACCTCCGGATTTTTCATCGTTGCCCCGGTTATTGCCATTGGTCTGTATGAAACGAGCCGGAAACTTGAGGCCGGAGAGAAGATATCCTTGATAAATGCATTCTGTGCCTGGCGAATTAATGCGACTCAGATTGGTTTATTGGGTTTTTTTCTTCTTATTGTTCATCTCGCATGGGTACGGGTTGCTCAGTTAATGTTGCCTATCTTCTACGGCAGCGGTTTTGGCGGCACACTCCCCGATATGGGTTCTTCCTTGTTACAAAGTGACGGGGTACTGCCTTTATTGGTTTTCGGTACCCTGGTGGGAGGAATTTTTGCTACGTTTACGTTCGTATGTTGCGCTTTTGCCATACCATTTTTGATGGATCGTCCCCAATCAATGGTAACCGATGCCATGCGTGCGAGTCTGAACGCCATACGCACCAACCCATCCGCGATGATTTTCTGGGCGGTGTTGATCGTTTTGTCGGTCGGATTGGGGTTGGTACTGCTGCTGTTCGGGCTGGCAATCGTTCTTCCAGTCATCGGTTACGCAACATGGCATGCCTATAAGGATGTTTTCCGGTATCCAAGGACCGGTTCGGTCTGACGGCGAGCGGCCGATCTACATCCCCGACAGGATGCGAATCGCCAGAGCAGTCAGGATGATCGCATTCAGACCGAACAGAAAGGGGCGCAGGCGTTCCGCCAGCGGCCCTGCCTGGCGTCCGAAAAACCGGCCGATGACGGCCAGCAATGCCAGCGCGGGGATAGTGCCGCTGGCAAAGGCCGCCATGCTGATCGCCCCCGCCAGCGCGCTGCCGGATGCGCCGGCCGCTGCCAGCGCGCCATAGATCATGCCGCAGGGCAGGGCGCTGAGCAGAAAACCCAGCAGAACGCCGCGCCCGACTCCGGGGGCGCCGATCAGACTCTTGATGCGCGTTGCAAGCGTCTGAGGAAGTCCGCCGAACTTGAACAAGCGTACCCTGGCGAGCGCAGGCACGGCCTGCGCGGTCAGCAGCAGGGCGGCCAGAAGAAGCAGGAGCGCGAACGGCAGCCGGAAATTATTGGCGCCCAGCACCAGCAGGGAGCCCGAGAACCCGGCGATGGCCCCCAATATCGTGTATCCCAGCAGCCGCCCCAGATGGTAAGGGGCCAGCAGCGCCAGCGGTGCCTGACGCAGGCTGCGCAGGCAGATGCCGTTGGCGCGTGCCGCATCCGCTTGGGCCAGCACGAACGGCCCGCACATGCCGACGCAATGCGTAAATCCACCCGCCAGGCCAGCCAGAAACAGGCTGAGTGCCAAGGCCGCCAGTCCTCCCGGACCAAGAGCTGTCAGGTCGTGCAAACAAGAAGCCACGTGATTTCACCCGTTTTCCAGTAAAGCACCTTCCGGTTCCGGTTAGAGGGCGGACAAACGGAAGAAAACTTGAAGACAGGCCAGTCTATCCGGAAAAGGATATATGTGCACCCGCACGGATTCCAGCCAGGAGAAGCCCCAGCACCAAAGCTGAAAAACAAAAAAGGCACACACCGTGTGCCTTTTCTGTTCGCCTCAATCCACCTTTGCAGGCTTCATCTGCACCCGAAGACTTAACGTCCGCGAGTCAGATCCACGTTATTCCTGGAAGCTTCGGCCAGTTCTTCATATCGGAAGACCCAAGGCGCCGAAGCCTGCTGCGTTGTTGCGGCAACCTGAACGGCTGCGGCCGGCGTCGCATTGCGCCTGGAGGCGCCGCGAGTCTGACGGTTCTCGAGCGACGCGTATGAAATGTCCGGTTCGGCGCGCGGGTAGATAAATCCGTTGATCGCATAGACAGTGCGTCCGGGAACCCCGTTGGGCCCGTAGCTGCCGACCTGCACGGACGTCCAGCTGTTATCGGGCGACACGTCGATCACCCGCATACCGCGGGTAACGGCGCCGCGCGACCAGTTGGCGTGATCGATGCGAATCTCGCGCGCGCTGATGATGCTGGTGACAACGGCGACATGGCCGAGCCGCATCGTCCCGTTCGAGCGGAACGACATCACGCTGCCCAGTTCAGGGCGGCCACCACGCTGGTAGACGCCTTCGGCCTGACCCCACCACGTATGGGCGTTACCACGGATCTGAACGCCGGACAGATTGCGTGCGAACGGCACGCACTGCAGCCCGCCGCGATAGGAAGCACGGCGGACATTGCGCTGGCTGCGGTTGCGGTTCACCTGCTGCGGACGGACGCGCTGCGCGCGTGCCTGCTGAACGCGCTGCTGTGCATTCTGGCTGCGGACGGATGCCTGCGCACGTCCAACCGCGTTGGCATCGGCATCCTTGCTGGGCACGACGGCCAGCAGAGATCCGAAAACAAACGCAACTGCTCCAGTGCTGCGAACAAGCATACAGCTACTCCTCACTCAAAATGTCTCGACGCTGATACCGACTGTGTTCAGCGTACCGCAATAACGGGAAATCTCATTTTCCCTCTTGCGGGTAAAGTTTTCCATAATTGGAACCGAAACAAAAAACTACATGGGAAAAAAAACCGAATGGGGCGTAAATGAGGCGATCCCCATAGAAAAGGCGGGAGGATTCCTTAGGACTCGGTCCCGGAAACCTCCCACCATAACCGCATAAGCGATAGATTACTATCTGTTTACTTGCAGGCGGTAATCATGATCTCAACCAGCATGCGCGGATCGGCCATATTGGCTTCCACACAGGCGCGTACCGGCGCGCCGCCGGCTGGCAGCCACGCCGCCCACAACTCGTTCATGGCAGCGCGGTCGTTCATGTTCTTCAGCCAGATCTGCGCCTGCAGCAGGCGGGTCTTGTCGGTGCCGTGGATTTCCAGTGCCTCGTCGATGCCGGCGAGAACCTGAGCGGTCTGCCCCTTGATATCCTGAGTCAGATCGCTGGCAACGACGCCGGGCAGATAGACGAAGCCGTGGTATTCGACCGCTTTCGAGAGGATCTTGCCTGCGTCCGTTCGTATAATTTTGCTCATGGTTTTCCCTGTCCTGCAGATTTCTAAAGAACCCGTTTGGTCGTGCCGGTCATCGCCGAGACGATCATCGCCTCGAACACGGATGCCCCGTGTATGGCATCCTCCGGCGGCAGCGGATAGGCGGGCCCGCCGGTCGCCGCCGTGGAGAACGCGGCCAGTTCGGCGCATTCGATATTGCCTTGCGGGAAATGCCGGCTCCAGCCTGCGCCCTCGACCGGCGTCCAGTTCAGCGTTTCATGGCCGTTCAGTTCCAGCCAGCCGCGCGACCCGAACAGCGCCAGCCGCCAGCAGCGCGCCGTGGCGGCGAGTGTTGCGAAGGTGCCGCTGGCGCCGCTCTCAAAGCGGCAGAGCATGGCGGTGGTGTCGTCGATCGTGCCCTGCAATACGCGCGCGCTGCTGTGCACGGTGACCTCGGCGAAGCGGCCCGCCGTGTTGATCATCATGTCGATCATGTGAATGCCCATGCCGCCCATCGCGCCCAGCGGCGATTCGTGACGGTCGGCGCGCCACATGCCGGGCTTGTAGTTGGCGGCGCCAGGACCGCTGAAATGGCCCTCGACATGGCAGAGTGTGCCGAGCGTCCCTTCGGCGATCAGCCGCTTCATCTCGGCCACGGCCGGCAGGAAGCGGCGGTTGTGGCCGAGCGCCAGCACCACGCCGGCAGCGCGGCAGGCCTGCACCGCGGCTTCGGCCGAGGCTTTGTCGAGCGTGAAGGGTTTTTCCACGAACACGTGTTTTCCGGCGCGCGCCGCTGCGATCACCTGTTCGGCATGCTGCGAATGCGGCGTTGCCAGGACCACGGCTTTCACCGCAGGGTCGCGCAAAATCGCATCGTAATCGTCCAGCAGGCGAATATTGCGGGTGTTGGCGAATTCCTCCGCCTTGGCGCGGGTGCGCGTGCATCCGGTGACGAATCGGATTCCCGCGGCTTGTGTGTTCTGTACGCTGTCGACCAGTATCTGCGCCCAACGGCCGCCGATCCCGACGATGGCTGCATCCAGCATGCTCAGTCCTTTTGTTCGAGCGCCGCCGTCAGGTGCGGCAGACGTGTCATTCCCCAGAACCAGATCATGGCACACAGGCCGGACAGCACCAAGACAGGGGCACGCAGACCGAACATGCTGGAAAACGTGCCGAAGCCCAATGCGCCCAGTGCCGGCGCGGCGCGGGTGATCATTCCCCACAGGCTGACCACGCGGCCATGCATGTGTGCGTCGCAGGAAGCCTGCGCCAGCGTTTGTATAGCGATGCCGTGGATGGTGATGGTGCCGCTCAGCAGTCCGGCGCAGACGATGCCCACGGCAAAGGACGTGGTGGCGACGAAACCCGCGCAGGCCGCAGCCATCGCGATGCCGGCCATGATCGACATCTGCGTCAGCCCCTGCAGACGTCCGCGGGCCGCGATCGCCGTGCCGCTGAGGATCGAGCAAACCCCCATCACGCTGGTCAGGATCGCCAGCCCGTCGACGCCGCGTTCGAACACCTGTTCGACGAACGGCGGCAGCACTTCCGGGATCACCCGCGCCAGCAGGCCCAGCATGGCGGCGTAGGCGAACAGCGGACCGATGCCGACATGGCGCGCCGCATAACGGACGCCTTCCAGGGTTTCCTGCATGAGGCCGCTGGCAGTGGATTGCTGCTGCCGGGCTGGCACGGGGGCGGGACGCAGGGCCTGTGTCGCCCAGCAGGCGACCAGATAGAACACACCGTTCACCGCGATCGTCACCGCCACGCCCATATAGGCAAGCAACACCCCGGCCAGCGCCGGGCCGATGAAACGCGACACGTTGTAGGTCAGCGCATTGAGGGCGATCGCCGCCGGCAGATCGGCGTGCGGCACCAGACTGGGGATCAGGCTCTGGCGCGCCGGTTGTGCTGCCGAGTTGTTGATTCCCAGGACGATCGTCAATGCCAACAGCAGCCAGATCGAAATCAGACCGGTGACGACCAGCGCCGTCATGACCACCGCATGCGCTGCGGCGACAAGTTGCGTAAGACTGGCCAGACGCATGCGGTCCACCCGGTCGGCCAGCGCGCCGGCGACGGGCGATGCGAGGACGGCCGGAAACAGGTCGCTGAATGCGACGAGACCGACCCAGAAAGGCGAGGCGGTCAGTTCCCAGGCGACCCACATGACGGCAATCCGCTGCATCCACATGCCGGTCCACGCGATGAGCGAGGTGGCGAAGAAAACCTGCGCGTTACGATGCGCAAGCGTGCTGCGGATTGCCGAAAGCCTGGCCACGAATACGGGTGGCTTGGCGCGCGATCAGCGGCGGATGATGACCGGCGCGGGCTCGTTCGCAGGCTGGGGATCGACGCTCTGGGGACTGCGCATGCAATCGTCGACCTGACGGTCGCGCTCGTAACGGCGCGCCAGACGATTGATGTCGACGGTCGGGTCGCCGCGGCCGTTCATGTTGCGTTGGGCGTTGGCGTCGTCGGTGTAGAGCAACGCACGGTCACGCTGGGCAAGAACACCGTCGACCCGTTCGCGGCATGCGGTCAGGGACGCGGCATCCTGCGGGCTGCGGACCGCTGCCGTGGGTTGTGCCTGCTGCGCGCACCCGGCGACGGCAACCGTCAACAGGGCCAGCGAGGCGAGGAAAGAGGCGCGAATCATGTGTGGCTCCAAAAACCGGCGGACAAGGAAAACAGAGTAATCTGTCTAAAGCAATTCAGGTGAAAGGGGAAACTCTTGGTAGAGAGATATAAGGCATCTTCAGATTACAATCCGGGCATCTGAACCGGCCAGGGCAGGGCAGACAGCGTTTGTGCCGTATCGAAATCCTGTAACACGGCGTCGGTTTTCATTTCGATATCGGCGACGAATTCGGCGTGGTCGACAAGCAGATGCCGTGCACCGGTGTCGCCGGAAAGCGCCATGATCTCCGGATAGAAGCGACGCGCAAAAAGTACAGGATTACCGCGTTTCCCCAGCCGGACGGGTTGAATGATGGCGCGATTTTCCTCCGGCGCGAAATGCCCGATCAGTGCATCGACCTCGTCCGCCGAAACCAGCGGCATATCCCCCAGACAGATCAGCGCGGCATCGCTGTCGGCGGGCAGGGCGGCGATGCCGGCGCGCAGACTGGCCGACAGCCCCTGTGCATGATCAAAGGCGCGCACGAAGCGAACATCGTAGCCGGTCAGCGCCCGGCGGATGCCGTCTTCCTGATGCCCGACCACGACCCATACACGCTGTGCCTTGCTGGCCAGCATCCGGCCGACCGTGTGGGCGATCAGCGGCACACCTTCATGATCGGCAAGCAGCAGCTTGTTGTATGGCGCCATGCGCTGCGAGCGGCCCGCCGCCAGCACCAGCGCATCGACGGCCGGCGGCGGTTTGTGTGCGGGCGCTTGCGCATGCCGAACCTGCGCGCGCGGCGTCGGGCGGGCATCGGTTTCCTTCAATAGCCCGCCGACGCCCATGCGCATGATATCGGCGCTTGAGACCGGCAGGCCGGCGAAGATCCGGCGCAGCACGAAATCGATCCCGTTCAGCTTCGGGCTGCGCGCGCACCCGGGCAGGATGACGGCCGGGCATGTCCGCAGAGACCCCAGACAGAGCAGATTGCCGGGGTCGACCGGCATGCCGAAATGCAGGATCTCGCCGCCGGCCTGCTGGATGGCGGCGGGCGCGATGTCGTGCCGGTCGGCAACGGCGGCAGCCCCAGCGACCAGCAGCAGTTCGGCGCCGTCGTCCAGCAACTGGCGTAACGCGTCGGCAATGGCCGCTTCGGTATGCGCGGCCTGGCGTGCCGGCAGCAGGGTGCCGCCCAGTGCGGTGATGCGCGCCTGCGTGGCGGCTTCGGTGCCTTCCAGCACGCTGTCTTTCAGACCCGGCGCGGTGCAGAGCACCAGGCCCGTGCGCAGCGGGCGAAAAGAATGCACCTGCAGGACCGGCGCGGCTTCCCGGAGCAGCGCGTCCGCTGCGGCGAGCACCGATTCGGACACGGCGAACGGGATGATCTTGATGGTGGCGATCATCTCGCCCTGCATCACGACGCTGGCATCTGCCAGCGTGGCCAGCGTGATCGCCTGATCCAGCATGTTCAGCCGGTGTACGTATTCCGTGTCGATACTCAGCAGTCCCGCCGCCGCGGCCGCCAGGTTGACGCGGCCGGTGAAGGCGGGCGTGGGGCGGACATGCGCGGTGGCAAGCGCCATACCGATACGTTCGGCGGCGACGTTCTCGCCGACATCGCCGGCTTCGGGGCGCGCGACGATCACCTGGTTGATGCCGGCCTGTTGCAGGGCGTCCAGCGCATCGCGGTCGAGCAGTGTGCCCTTCTTCAGCACGCGGTCCCCGATGCGCTGCGAATGCGCAAGAATGGCACCCACTGCATCGGTCAGTGCGCATGCGCCGAAGATCATGCAGCACCCTTTCGGGCAAGCGCCGCACCGCGATGCGCGGCAACGATTTCCGCTATGATCGAAACCGCGATCTCGGGTGCGGTGACGGCGGCGATGTCCAGCCCAACGGGACCGCGAATACGTGCCAGCGCGGCGTCGTCGTGCCCGAGCGCGCGCAGCCGCGCACAGCGCGCCGCATGGGTTTTCCGCGACCCGAGCGCGCCGATGTAAAAGGCGGGTGAACGCAGCGCCAGATCCAGCGCTGGATCGTCGAGCTTGGGGTCGTGCGTCAAGGTGACGACTGCCGAGCGCGTGTCGGGCGCGAAGGCGCGCATCGCATCGTCCGGCCACTGGGTGGAAACGCTCAGGCCCGGGAAGCGTTCGGTGCTGGCAAAAGCGCGGCGCGGATCGATCACCGTCACTGCCAGGCCGAGCGTAGCGCTAAACGGCACCAGTGCCTGTGCGATATGCACCGCACCCACGATCGCCAGCCGCAGCGGTGGGTTGTGCACGTGGAGAAAAACCGGTTGCCCGTCGAGTTCCACCGTGGCGCTGCGGTCGTGATGCAGCGCCGCGTCGGCGGCGGCGTTCCAGGTCGCGGGTGCGTCCGGGTCGGGCAATAGCCGCTGCGTGCCGTCGCTCAGTACGGTGGCCAGCACGACGGGGCGGCCCATGGCTTTGGCGACCTGCAGTGCGGAGAGCAGATCGGGGGTCATGCCAGGCGCTCCACGAAGACTTTCAGCTTGCCGCCGCAGGCCAGCCCCACTTCCCAGGCGCGTTCGTTGGTGATCCCGAAATCGAGCAACTGGGGTGTGCCGGTTGCGATCGTTTTCATCGCTGCGTCGGCCACCGCGCCTTCGATGCACCCGCCCGAGACCGATCCCGCCATACGGCCGGATTTGGTGACCGCCATCTGGCTGCCTGCCGGACGTGGGGATGATCCCCAGGTTTCGGTGACGGTGGCGATCGCCACGTCTTCGCCTTCGGCATGCCATTGCGCGGCAATGGTCAGGATATTTTCCGGATCGGTTCTCATGCGGCCCTCCTGGTGGTTCCACGCGGTAGCGGCGGCGACGACAGCAGCGAGATCAGCGTCTGCAGACTGGAAAGATTGTGCACCGGGCGAAAGTCGTCGACATGCGGCAGCATGGCGCGGATCCCCTGGGATTTTGGCTCGAACCCGTCCCAGCGCAACAGCGGATTCAGCCAGATCAACCAGCGGCAGGATTTGTGCAGGCGTTCCATCGCCTCCGGCAATCCGTGTGCACCTTCGCGGTCCAGCCCGTCGGTGATCAGCAGCACGATCGCACCCTGACCCAGAACGCGCCGCGCCCAGTGCCGGTTGAAGGTCGAAATCGCCTCGCCGATGCGTGTGCCGCCGGACCAGTCCGGCACGATGTGCGAGACCAGTTCGAAAGCGGTTTCCGGATCGCGCTGACGCAACTGCCGGGTGATGTTGGTCAGCCGCGTGCCGAACAGAAAGATGTGCACCCGGTCGCGGTCGTTCGCGGCGGCGTGCAGAAAATGCAGCAGGATCTGCGCATAACGCGCCATCGACCCGGAAATGTCGCACAACACCACCAGTGGGGGCGGGCGCGTGCGCCGGCGGGCGTGCAGGATTTTCAGAACCTCTCCGCCGGTGTGCAGGCTGGCGCCGATCGTCGCACGGAGATCCAACCGCGCACCGCGCGTCGCCGGGCGGAAGCGCCGGGTCGGGCGGCGGTTCAGCGGCAGGCGCAGACGGCGGATCTCGCGCTTGGCGGCGGCGATGTCTGCAGCGCTCATCGCCTCGAAGTCCATCTGTTGCAGCCGTTCGGCGGCGCTGACCGTCATCGTCATGTCGGCGGCGGGTTCGGGCGGACGGTCGTGTTTCTGATGCGGGCGATCGGAAAGCGCCTCGGCCACCCGCCGGGCGGTCGGCGGCGGTTTGGCGGGATCGTCGCGCAACCCGTCGAGCAGGGCGGCGATCCCGGCATGCCGGGCGGCATCGGGGGCGCGCCAGAACAGGTCGAACGCCTGCGTGAAAACTTCGGCGTGTTCATGGCGATGGGTGAGGGTAGCCAGTAGCGCCGTCCTGCATTGCCGGCGGCTGGCGATATCGACGCACAGCAACGCCTGCTGCGCCGCTAGGGTTTCCGCCGGCCCTACCGGCAACCCGGCGCGGCGCAACAGATGCGCGAACTGCATGACGTTGGCGGCGAAATGCCCCTGTTCATGCGGCGTGTTGTGCATTGGCCACCAGCCGTGCGACCTCGGCGCCGCGGATGCGCGCGATGTCGTCCTGGTATTTCAGCAGCGCGCCCAATGTTTCATCGACGCGCGCCGGGGTGAGCTCGTGTGTGTCGAGGTGGCGCAGCGCGGCTGCCCAGTCGATGGTTTCGGCAACGCCGGGCGGTTTGAACAGATTTTCCGATGCGCGCAGCCCCTGCACGAACGCAACGATTTCCGCCGACAGTCTGGCGGGCAGATCCGCCGCCTTGACCGCGAGGATCGCGCGTTCACGGGCCGCATCGGGAAATTCCATCCAATGATACAGGCAGCGGCGGCGCACGGCATCGTGCACTTCGCGCGTGCGGTTCGAGGTCAGGATCACGATCGGGGGTGTGGCGGCGCTGATCGTGCCCAGTTCGGGAATGGTGATCTGGAAATCGGCGAGGACTTCCAGCAAAAACGCCTCGAACGGCTCGTCGGCGCGATCGAGTTCGTCGATCAGCAGCACCGCGGGCGGTCCGTCGATTGCGGCGAGAAGCGGGCGTTCCAGCAGATAGTCGCGGGTGTAGATCGTCGAGGACAGCCGTGCGACGTCGGCGGTGCCCGCGGCTTCGGCCAGACGGATCGCCATCAGCTGGCGGGCGTGATTCCATTCGTAGGCAGCGCCGGCGAGATCCAGTCCGTCGTAGCATTGCAGACGCAGCAGCCGACGCCCCAAACCGGCGGCCAGAACCCTGGCGATTTCGGTCTTGCCGGTGCCTGGCTCGCCTTCCAGAAACAGCGGCCGCTGCATGGCAAGCGCCAGATGCACCGTCGTCGCCAGCTCGGTATCGGCGACATAACCCTGGGCACGCAGCAGCTCTGTCGTGGCGGCGACCGTTGCAGGGATCATGACAGCAGCCTTCCGATCCACAGGGCGAGCAGGGTGAAGATGATCAGCACGACGACCCAGCTGGTCATCGACAGGCCGGAAGACGAGGGCGCGGCCGGAGCAGAAGATTCCTGCGCGGCAGACTGTGGTTCCAGTTGTGCGGCGAAGCGTTCGAAGAACTGGTCGGCCATGTTCTTGGCGGTCGCGTCGATCAGGCGCGCGCCGAGCTGCGCGATCTTTCCGCCGACCTGCGCGTTCACCGCATAGGTCATCCGCGTGCCGCCGGCCTCGGCGTCTTCCAGATGCACGCGCGCGCTGCCTTTGGCGAACCCCGCCACGCCGCCCTGGCCCTCGCCGCTGATCGTATAGCCGTGGGGCGGGTCGAGATCGGTCAGGGTCATCTTGCCGGCGAACCTGGCCGAGATCGGCCCGATTTTCACGGCCGCGGTGGCCTTCATGTCGGTGTCGGACGTTTTTTCCACGGAATCGCAACCGGGGATTGAGGCCTGCAATATGGCCGGATCGTTCAGCGCATCCCACACGGCCTGTTTCGAAGCGCCGATCAGGCGCTCGCCGGTCATTTCCATTTAAATGTCGTCCTCCGGGATTGCGTTTTGGCCGACGTTACGGGCAGTTATGGGGCTATGCAACTACGCCACGTGTCACGTTATTCCGCCGGGATCGGCATTTGTATCATCGCGTTCTTTCTCCCCGAGCAGGCGGAAGCCGCTTCCCTGAACGGGGCGGAGCTGTCGCTGCTGTGGGGCATACCGTTCGTGGGGCTGCTGCTGTCGATCGCACTGTTTCCGATGCTTGCCGACCGGTTCTGGCACCGCCATTACGGCAAGGTGGCATTGCTGTGGGTGTGCGCACTGGTGCTGCCGATGTCGGACATTTACGGCGCGGACACAGCGATGCAAGCCGTCTGGCATGCGCTGCTGATCGAATACCTGCCGTTCGTGACCCTGTTGCTGGCGCTGTTCGTGGTGGGCGGCGGGATATTGGTGGCGGGCGGCCCATGGGGAACGCCGGCGGGCAACACGCTGCTGCTGGCGATCGGTACCGTTGCCGCCAGCGTCATGGGCACGACCGGGGCGGCGATGGTGCTGATCCATCCGTTGCTGCGCGCCAATGCGCACCGGCCCGCCAAGATGCATCTGGTGGTGTTCTTCATCCTGCTGGTCGCCAATGTCGGTGGCGGCCTTTCACCGCTCGGTGATCCGCCGCTTTATATCGGATTTCTGCGCGGCGTGCCGTTCTTCTGGCCGACGGTACACATGCTGGCCCCCGTCGGACTGACGGTGGCACTGCTGCTGGCGCTGTTCTACATCGTCGATCGGCGTGCCGCCGCCGGCAGTGTCGTGCCGGCCAGAAAGCGGCTGCGGATGCGCGGCTACGGCAATATCGCGTTGCTGGCGGTGATCGTCGGCGTCGTCCTGATGCAGGGCGTCTGGCAGCCGGGCGACGTGGAAATCTGGGGGCAGAAGATCGGGCTGGAGCGCGTGCTGGCCATGTTGCTGCTGGGCGCGGTGGCCACGGCTTCGATTCTGTGGACGCCTAAAAGCATCCGGCGGGCGAACGATTTCAGTTGGGCGCCGATCGTCGAGGTCGCCAAGCTTTTCGCGGCCATTTTCATCACCATCCTGCCGGTTCTGGAGATTCTGAATGCCGGAGCGCAGGGGCATTTGGCGGCCGTTATCGCCATGGTCTCGGACGCATCCGGGCAACCGCTGCCCGGCGCGTATTTCTGGATGACGGGCGCTCTGTCGGCGTTTTTAGACAATGCGCCGACCTATCTGGTGTTCTTCGAACTGGCCGGCGGCAACCCGGCCCGCATGACGGGGGAACTGTCACAGACCCTGCTGGCGATTTCCGCCGGGGCGGTGCTGTTCGGCGCGATGACCTATATCGGCAATGCGCCGAACTTCATGGTGCGTTCGATCGCCGCGCATCGCGGCGTGCGGATGCCGGGGTTCTTCGGGTATATGCTGTGGTCGGTCTGCATCCTGCTGCCGGTTTTCCTGATCCTGACCGGTGTCTTCTTTATGCGGTAGAATAGTGTAAAAATGTTTTCGATACCGTGCGACACGGCTTTTTTTAAAGGGGGAAATAAACAAATGACATATCTGCTCGCCTCCGATCTGGCGCAGGAGAGCGCCGGCAAGCGTTTCCGCGCGCTGCTGGCCCGCGGCGGCATTCTGGGCATACCCGGGGCGCATAACGGCATGGCGGCGCAACAGGCCCGGGCCGCCGGGTTCGAGGCGGCATATCTTTCAGGCGCAGCAATGACGGCCAGCATGGGACTGCCGGACCTCGGCATCATCACGGTCGATGAGGTGTGCTTTTTCATCCGTCAGGCGGCGCGCGCATCGGGTCTGCCGGTGCTGGTCGATGGCGATACCGGCTATGGCGAGGCGCTGAACGTGATGCACATGGTTCGCGCGTTCGAGGAAGCCGGGGCAGGGGCGGTGCACATCGAGGACCAGTTGCTGCCCAAGAAATGCGGCCATCTGAACGACAAGAAACTAGCCGATCCGCGCGACATGGCGACCAAGGTGGCGGCCGCGGCGCGCGCCCGTCGCGACCTGTTCCTGATCGCCCGCACCGATGCGGCGGCCAGCGAGGGGATGGACGGTGCCGTGGCGCGCGCCAAGATGTATGTCGAGGCCGGTGCGGATGCGATCTTTCCGGAAGCGCTGACCACGCGCGAGATGTTCGTGGAATTCGCCCGCCGCATGCCCGGCGTGAAGCTGCTCGCCAACATGACCGAATTCGGCCGCACGCCGTTTTTCACCGCCGACGAATTCGCCGCCATGGGGTATGCGATGGTCATCTGGCCGGTCTCGTCGCTGCGTGTCGCGGCCAAGGCGCAGGAGGATCTCTACGCGACCATCCGGCGCGACGGGTCTACCGAGGCGATGCTGCCGCGCATGCAGACCCGGGCCGAACTGTACCAGACCATCGGCTATCACGATTTCGAGGCACTGGACGCCAGTATCATCGAAACCGTACTGCCGGCTTTGGGCTAGAGCATCTTCACGTGACCGGGTGATCCCATCCGATCACGATCTGCTCTAACCGGAGATTTCGACCGCATAGCTGTCGACCGGCGGAACGGAACGGATTGCGCCGCGTGCCTGAAGATAATGGGCGAAAACGTCGTACTCGGCGCGTCTCAGCGTGGACGGATCGCGCGCGAACAGTGGCAGCGTGTAATCCCACGCCTTGCGATTCAGCTCGTCGTTCAGTTCGCTGCGCCCCTTGATGAACAACGCCCAGCCTTCGTCCGAATGGCTCTGAAGCCAGCGCGTGGTTTCGGCCGTGACATCCAGAAAACGCCGCAGGATAGGGTCGGCGCGGCGATCCGTGTGGGTAACGTAGATCAGCTCTTCAAAGTTCGGCACGCCGTTCTGCTCGGGGAAGAACGCGCGGACCGGGTATCCCTCCAGCGGCAACTGGAACAGCTCGAAATTGCGGAACGCCCCCATGATCGCATCGACCTGGCCGGACATCAGCGCCGACGACAGGGCGAAGCCGACATTGATGGAATCGACATCGTCGAGCTTGAGTCCCGCAGCCTCCAGCATGCCCACCAGTGTGACCTGCTCGCTGCCACTGGTGGAATATCCGACCCGCTTGCCGCGCAGGTCGGCAACGCTGCGGATCGGGCTCGAGTCCAGCACCATCAGGCAGGTCAGCGGGGTGGGCACCAGCGTGCCGAAGCGCACCAGCGGCAGCCCTTCGTCCACCGCGATATGCAGGGCGCGCTGAAAATAGATGGCGATGTCCGCCTGTTTTGCCGCCACCAGTTTGGGCGGGTCGTTAGGATCTGCCGGTGCGATCAGTTCCACATCGAGGCCGGCGCGCGCATAGGCGCCGCTTTCCTTGGCCACCACCAGCGGCGCCTGCCCGGGGTTGATGAACCAGTCGAGCATGACGGTCAGTTTTGCCGATGCCGCCGCCTGTACGGGGACGATCCCGCCCAGTGCGGCGGCAGTCCCCGCGTATTGCAGCAGAGAACGGCGATGCAGACGTGTGTTCATACGGACGGCTCCACTGGAAAATTATGATTGGAGTGATTAAGTGCGGAGCATGCGAACATCCGAATGCTCCATCCTGGTCGTTCCCGGATACACGAATTCAGATCCCGGCCACTGGCAGAGCCGCTGGGAACGGAAACTGCCGACCGCACGCCGGGTCGAGCAGAGCGACTGGCACGCGCCGGTGCGCGATGCCTGGGTTGCGCGGCTGGTGGAGGCCGTGGCGTGTGCCGGCACGCCTGTCGTGCTGCTGGGGCACAGCCTGGGCGTTGCGACCATCGTGCATGCGGCACCGGAGCTGATGCCGGGCGTGGTGCGCGGGGCTTTCATGGCCGGGTTGCCCGATGTGCGCCAGACGGAATTTTTGGATTTCGCCCCGCTACCCGAAGTGCCGTTGCCGTTTCCGTCCATTCTGGCGGCCAGTCGCAACGATCCGTACTGCACATACGAACATGCCGAAGAAATGGCCGCCTGCTGGGGGTCGGCTTTCGTCGATGCGGGCGAGGCGGGACACATCAACACGGCCAGCGGCCACGGCCCATGGCCGGAAGGGTTGATGTGTTTCGCGGGGTTCCTGCAAAAGCTGTAGAGCCGGTGCGTCATGCCAGCGTGTCCGCCTGCCAGGGGATCAGCCGGCGCAATGCGGCATCGATCGCGAACCACAGCAACACCGACACGACGGCCAGGATGAACAGCGCCGCGAACATCACGTCGGTCTGACTGCGCCCGTTAGCGTGCAGCATCAGATAGCCCAACCCGGCGGATGCGCCGACCCATTCGCCGATCACCGCGCCGATCGGCGCGATGGCCGCCGCCACGCGCAGCCCCGAGGCCAGCGCCGGCAGCGCCGCTGGGATGCGGATACGCAGCAGAACGCGCAGCGGTGTCGCATTCATCACCTGTGCCAGATCCAGCCAGCCGGGTTCCGTGCGACGCAGCCCGTCGTAGAAGGCCGTGGCGACCGGAAAGAAGATGATCAGACTGGCCATGCAGATCTTGCTGGCCGCCCCGAACCCCATCCACAGCACCAGCAACGGCGCCAGCGCAAACACCGGCACGGCCTGGCTGGCGACCAGCACAGGCAACAGCCACGGCCGCAGGCGCGGTGCGGCGGTCAGCGTTACGGCACATAAAATGCCGAGCAACGTGCCGACGCCCAGCCCGGCGGCGATTTCACCGAACGTGATCATCGCATGATACGCCAGAGCGTCGCGGTAATTGTACAGCGCCATTGCAGTGCGCAACGGTGTGGGCAGCAGAAAAGCCGGCGCACCGGTACTCCAGCAGATGAGCTGCCAAACGCCGATCAGCCCGACAGCGGCGATGATCCCTCTCATGCCGCTTCCAGCTCAGCCAGTAATGCCGCCTGTGCAGAGGCGATCGCCTCGATGCTGCGCGGTGGGGAACTGTCGGGCATTGTCAGTGTTTGCGCGACCGAGGGATGACCGCGCAGCACCAGGATATGGTCGGCCATCCGCAACGCCTCGGCTGGATCATGGGTGATCAGCACGACGGTGCGATCGCGCAGCAGTTCCAGCGTCAGGGTCTGCAGCCGATAGCGGGTCGGTGCGTCGAGGGCGCTGAACGGTTCGTCCATCAGCACGACCGGCCGGTCCTCCATCAGTGTGCGGGCCAGTGCGGCGCGCTGCTGCTGCCCGCCCGACAGCGAGGCGGGAGAGCGGTCGAGATATTCGCCCAGCCCGACTTGCGCCAGAAGATCGCGCGCCATATCGGCACGCGGCGTGCCGCCCCGCAAGGCACAGCCCAGTGCGACGTTCTGGCGTACGGTGCGCCAGGGCATCAGCAGGCTTTGTTGCGCCATCCACGAGAGGCGGCCAGCCAGCCCGAGACCGTCGCTCGTCTGGATGCTGCCGCCGGCGGGCAGGGGGAGCAGCCCGGCCAGCAGGCGCAGCAATGTCGATTTGCCGGCCCCCGACGCGCCCAGAATGGCGGTGACGCGCCCCGCCGGTATGGCGATGGTTTGCGCCGCCAGAACGGGCGCGCCCCCCAGAACGATATCGGGCAGGTACAAAGCAAGCCCCGGAGCAGGCAGCATCTTCAAATCACCGATCCCTTCGCAGGCATTATCCCGAACAGGTTCCAGGGATCGTCGGTGTGATCCAACCTCTCAGCCCGCAGACGGGCTCTCCCCGGTGATATGTCACGATGGCGCGTTCAGGAGTGGGCTGCAAGTGGCACACTGTGCGCAATTGCACGGGTCTGCTATTCTTGCGCCTGCACACATGACAGGTTTGTGTATGACACGACGGAAAATTCTGGCTCTGATCGGAACGGTCGGGGCATCGGCGACATTGGCCAACGCCCAGTCGGGGCCGCAACCCGAACTGCCGAAAGAGCCGCTGGTCATCGTGACCCGCGATGGTCAGCGGCATGCGTTTCAGGTGGAAATGGCGCTGACTCACGAGCAGCAGACCATCGGCCTGATGTTCCGCCCCAGCGTCGCCCCGGACGGCGGGATGCTGTTCGACTGGGGAACACCGCGGGAATCGGTGATGTGGATGCGCAACACCATCACTTCGCTCGACATGGTGTTCATCAATGCCGACGGGACGATCCGCCGTATCGCCGAGCGCACCGTGCCGCACTCGCTGGCTGCGGTCGACAGCCGCGGTCTGGTCCGGGCGACACTGGAACTGGCGGCAGGAACGGCTGAACGCCTGAACCTGCGCCCCGGAGACAAGGTTCTGCAGCGAATTTTCGGGACAATACCGTAATTTTGGAGGGTTAGGCGGGAAAACCCCCTTGCCCTCAGCAGGGGTTGTCCATAGGTTCCGGCGGCAGTGTCGGGGCGTGGCGCAGCCTGGCTAGCGCGCCTGTTTTGGGTACAGGAGGTCGTGGGTTCGAATCCCGCCGCCCCGACCATGTGCTGATGCAGATCAGAAGGAGCAGCCATATGCGTGCACGTATCTATCAGCCGCCGAAAACCGCAATGCAGTCCGGCCGCGCCAGAACGCAGGAATGGGTGTTGGAATACGAAGCGGCGTCGCCGCGCAAGGCGGATTCCCTGATGGGCTGGATCGGCTCTGCCGACACGCAGAGCCAGGTGCGCCTGAAATTCGAAAGCGCCGAGGCCGCGGTCGCCTATGCCGAACGCGAAGGCATCGCCTACGAAGTGGAAATGCCGCACAAGCCGGTGTTGCGCCCGAAAGCATATGCGGACAATTTCCGCTTCGGACGGCTGGAAAACTGGACGCATTGAGGCCGTTCAGAAACCTGACGGTTTCTGCGTGCCCTTAGCTCAGCTGGATAGAGCAACAGACTTCTAATCTGTAGGTCGGTGGTTCGAATCCACCAGGGCACGCCAGGTTTTTCCGAGATTTCCCCCAAAATCCTCCAATCCCCTAAATTTAAACGTTTACCCCATCTCAGCCGCTCGGTCCTGATGGGAGGCCAATCATTAGAGCCAATGACCGAGGTAGCATGCAGGTTCAGCCAAATGGCTCTGTGACATGCGGCCAGCATTCGTGCGGAATGGTGTTGAATACACAAGGTAACCCTGTGGCCGTTGATGATTTGATTTGATTCGATCACATCCACCAAACGTTTCAGGTGTTGGCACTACTCCAGATCAATTGCAGCGGCTTCTTCGCGGCAATGGAGTTAATTCTGCCTATAGGCAATCTGTTAGTATTGATGATTTGGGGCGTTGGACTAGGCGGTGTGGACGAAATGTTTGACGCTGTGCGTTTGTTCTGATTCAAGGCTGCCTTTTGGAGGCAGGTTTGAGCCGGGGCGATCTAAGCGAAGCGGAATGGCGCGTTTTGAAGGTCTTGCTGCCAATAGACGTCTCGAACCGTGGACGTGGTCGCAGACGGCCGCCACAGCGCAGCGCATGCACGATCCCGCTCAGCACCCGCCGGTCATCCACCCGCGCCTTGCCGCGCACGTCCGTCGGCAATAGCGGCGCGATCCGCGCCCACTGCGCGTCCGAAAACCAAAAAAATCGGACATCCAACGCCTC
>JAVBUO010000080.1:0-2633 GCA_031555315.1 Acetobacteraceae bacterium | reverse complement strand
CCGCCAATCAGGTAACCACTCACCCCGGTCAAAATGAACGAGACGATAATGATACCGAAAATAATCTTGAGCACGACGCTGTTGGCGGCCGTGCGTAGGTTGTCCATCATGGTGTAACAACGCTCCGCTGTAGATGACTTTTGCTCGCGCAGCATAGCATGTGATGGCCGCCGCGCGTGAGGACGTATTTTGACAAGAAAACGGGGTGATTGTCAGCCCACAAGTGCGTATAAAGTCACATTAAGTCTCATTCTGGCAAATAAAAAAGGCACATCTCGCGATGCGCCCTTGTACTTCGTCACATACCCCAATGGGGAAGTCGATCAGTTTACCGCGTCTTTCAGCGCTTTACCTGCACGGAAACCCGGTACTTTAGCAGCAGCGATAGTGATTTCTTTACCTGTTTGCGGATTGCGACCGGTACGGGCAGCGCGCTCTTTAACAGCAAAAGTACCAAACCCTACCAGCGCAACGTCATCCCCAGCCTGCAGAGATTCAGTAACAGAAGCAATTAAAGCATCTAACGCACGTCCAGCTGCGGCTTTAGAAATGTCCGCACCGGCAGCAATTTTGTCAATCAGTTGAGATTTATTCACTGTTCTCTTCCTCTCTTTATAATTTATATCGCACCAGAATCCTTCGTAGTGCGACCGCGCAGCAGTTATATCAGGACTGTCATGCCCTTACAACAGAGTTGTAAATGACCCCCTGCCAGCGTTCTAAGTTAGCTACACAAAAAAAGGCTGGCAAGTGCGAATTTACTTACCAGCCCTATTTTTCTTAGCGCTATTTGCGCGAAATCACTATTTAGCCGTGACGACCTGCATGCCAAACGGTTCGTTCTGCAGCGCAAGTGCCAGAACTTCCTCGATTCGTTTCACCGGATGGATATCTAAATCGGCGATAACGTTATCTGGAATTTCTTCAAGGTCACGTTTATTTTCATCAGGAATCAGAACAGTCTTAATGCCGCCGCGGTGTGCAGCCAGCAGTTTTTCCTTCAGACCGCCAATCGGCAATACCTGACCACGCAGGGTGATTTCCCCTGTCATCGCCACATCAGCGCGCACCGGATTACCTGTCAGACAGGAAACCAGCGCGGTACACATCGCGATACCCGCACTTGGGCCATCTTTCGGCGTAGCCCCTTCCGGCACGTGAACGTGAATATCGCGTTTTTCGTAAAAGTCTGAATTAATGCCCAGCTTGTCCGCACGCGAACGCACCACGGTCAGCGCTGCCTGAATTGACTCCTGCATCACCTCGCCCAGTGAACCGGTATAGGTCAGTTTGCCTTTGCCCGGGACGCAGGCAGTTTCGATGGTGAGCAGATCGCCACCCACTTCTGTCCACGCCAGACCGGTGACCTGGCCTACACGGTTTTCACTATCCGCACGGCCATAGTCATAGCGCTGTACGCCAAGGAAATCATGCAGGTTGTCGCCGTTAATCTCGATGTGTTTCAGCGATTTATCCAACAGCAGCTGTTTAACCGCCTTACGGCACAGTTTCGAAATTTCACGCTCCAGACCACGCACACCCGCTTCGCGAGTGTAGTAACGGATAATGCCGATAATCGCGCTGTCATCAACCGTCAGCTCACCTTTTTTGAGCGCGTTACGCTCAATCTGTTTTGACAGCAGGTGGCGTTTAGCGATGTTCAGCTTCTCATCTTCGGTGTAACCGGAGAGGCGGATCACTTCCATACGATCCAGCAGCGGTGCCGGAATGTTCATGGAGTTAGAGGTCGCCACAAACATCACGTCGCTGAGATCGTAATCCACTTCCAGATAGTGGTCGTTAAAGGCCACGTTCTGCTCTGGATCCAATACTTCCAGCAGCGCCGATGCCGGATCGCCGCGCATGTCCGAAGACATTTTATCGATCTCATCAAGCAGGAATAGCGGGTTTTTAACGCCCACCTTCGCCATCTTCTGGATAAGCTTGCCCGGCATAGAGCCAATGTAGGTACGACGGTGACCACGGATTTCCGCTTCATCACGCACGCCGCCCAGCGCCATACGCACGTACTTACGCCCGGTCGCCTTGGCGATGGATTGGCCCAGCGAGGTTTTACCCACCCCCGGAGGCCCAACCAGGCACAGGATTGGCCCTTTGAGCTTGTTAACACGGCTCTGCACCGCGAGGTACTCAAGGATGCGATCCTTCACGCGCTCCAGACCGTAGTGGTCGGTATCGAGGATTTCCTGAGCCTGACGCAGATCTTTTTTGACCTTGCTGCGGGCGTTCCACGGTACCTGCACCATCCAGTCGATGTAGCCACGAACGACGGTCGCTTCCGCCGACATCGGGGACATCATTTTCAGTTTTTGCAGTTCCGCTTCGGTTTTTTCTTTCGCCTCTTTCGGCATTTTCGCCGCGTCGATCTTACGCTTCAGCGCTTCGTTCTCGTCCGGGGCATCATCCATCTCGCCGAGCTCTTTTTGAATGGCTTTCATTTGCTCATTCAGATAGTACTCACGCTGAGATTTCTCCATCTGCTTTTTCACGCGGTTGCGAATACGCTTTTCAACCTGCAGCAGATCGATTTCTGACTCCATCATCGCCATCAGATATTCCAGACGTTCGTTAACGTCGGACATCTCCAGCACGGACTGTTTGTCCGCCAGCTT
>JAVBUO010000008.1:0-218573 GCA_031555315.1 Acetobacteraceae bacterium | reverse complement strand
TCGCTGTATGCGGACGGTGTGTGGCAGACGGATGTCGGCAACAGCGGTTTCCGCGGCTGGATGGCCAACGGCGGTCTGCGCGTGACCTTCTGACCGGCTGAGACACGCATGAAAGAAAAAGGCGCCGAAAGGCGCCTTTTTTTGCGGCAAGGTTATGCGGCCTACTTGTCGACGTAGGCCTTCTCGATCACGAAGTCGCCTTCCTCGCCGGAATTCCCTTCGTCGAAGCCGATCGCCTTCATCATCTCGCGCCCCTGCAGCATCAATTCAGGGCTGCCGCAGAACATCACGCGGTCCTCGTGTCTGTTGAAGCCTTTGCCCGGGCGGCCCATGTCGGCGAACAGCTCGCCCGACTTGATCAGATCGGTGACGCGCCCCTGCTTGCGGAAAGGCTCGCGCGTCACGGTCGGATAGTAGGTGAGCTGGTTGGTCACCATCTCGCCCAGATATTCGTCCTGCGGCAGTTCCTTGCTGATGAAATCGTCGTAGGCCAGTTCGGCGACGGTGCGGCAGGTGTGGGTGACGATCACGCGCTCGAACCGGTCGTAGGTTTCGGGATCCTGCATCAGCGACAGGAACGGCGCCAGACCGGTGCCGGTGGATATCATCCACAGCGTCTTGCCGGGACGCAGATTGTCGAGCACCAGCGTGCCGGTCGGTTTGTGCGCGACCAGCAGCGTATCGCCCACCTGGATGTGTTGCAGGCGCGAGGTCAGCGGTCCGTTCTGCACCTTGATGCTGAACCATTCCAGATATCCGACATGTGGCGAACTGGCGACCGAATAGGCGCGCGTCAGCGGGCGTCCGTCGACCTCGATCCCGATCATCGTGAATTCGCCGCTGCGGAAACGAAAGCCCGGGTCGCGCGTGGTGCGAATGGTGAACAATGTATCCGTCCAATGACGGACATCGGTGACACGTTCGTGTACGAGATTGACTGCCATAATGCCCCGCTTCATGCCCGAGCCGGCGTGTTGCCTGCAACCCCTGAAATTATCATGGTTTTTCATTGAGTTCCGATAACCTGCCCCGAAACGGTTTCCAGGGTGTTGCCGAATCCGGCCAGCGGCAGAGAATCGGCACGAAATTGAAGAGGTCAGTCATGGAATATCCCGTCGGTCCGGAGGTGGACGCCACGCCACGTCCGTTGCCTGCCCGCGTGCCGCATCGCGGTAACTACTGCACACTCGAACCGCTGCATCCACGCCATGGCGCCGATCTGTGGCAGGCCGCGCAGGGGGCGGACCCAAGCTGGACCTGGCTGGGATACGGCCCGTTCGCAGATGCCGACGACATGGTGCGGCATGTGTGCTGGCTGGCCTCGCAGCACGACCCGATGGCCTGGGCGGTGCGCCCGACGGTGAGCGGCGCGGTATCGGGCTGGCTGACGCTGATGGACATCCAGCCCGCCAATGCGGCGATCGAGCTTGGCCATATCTGGTTTTCGCCGCGCATGCAGCGCACGCGCGCATCGACCGAGGCGATGTTCCTGCTGACCAAGCACGCGATGGACGACCTCGGCTACCGGCGTCTGGTCTGGAAGTGCAACGCGCTGAACGGACCGTCGCGCCGTGCGGCGGAGCGCCTGGGATTTACATATGAAGGCACGCTGCGGGCGCATCAGGTGATCAAGGGGCGGCGGCGCGATACGGCGTTCTATGCGATCCTGGCGGACGAATGGCCGAAATGCCGCGATGCACTGACCCTGTGGCTGGCGGCCGACAACTTCGATGCCGCGGGCAATGCGAAGCGCGGTCTGGCGGAACTCCGGGCCGGGCTTTAGAGCAGATCGTGATCGGGTGGGATCACCCGGTCACGTGAAGATGCTCTAGGACGCCTCTTCCTGTATTTTCACCGCGCCTCCGAAGGGCATGGCATTGCGCACGCGCTTCGGCGGGCGCGCATACCATGCCATGACCAGCAGCGGTGCGCCCAGTCCGATCCAGCCGATTGCATCCCACAGGCCGTCGCCCAGCAGTGCGACGATCAGGCCGATCAGACTCGATGTTCCCAGTATGAGCGGCGCGCCCCACAAAGCGCGGAAGGACTTATGTGTGCGCATGTGCAGATCCTCTGTGTGGTGATTTGATTTCGTGCGGCGATCCGGCTGGGCGGCGTTTGCGCACTGCCCACAGATACACGCCGCTGCCCAGAACGATGATGGCAACGATGTCCAGCACCGCCCAGATCACCCGCAACGGCCAGCCGCCGTAATCGCCGAAGTGTAGCGGCTGCGACACGAACAGCGCGACCGCGTACCACGGCATGGTGCGCATCGCCGTCAGTTCGCCGGTCAGTGCGTCGATCAGGACCGGTGTGTACAGCCGGCTGGTCAGCGGTGTCGCGCCGCGCATGAACACCGCATAATGATGACCGCTGCTGTACACCGTCTGCGGGAAGGCGACGAAGGCCGGCGTCATGCCGGGGGCGGCGTGGCGCGCCGCGGCCACCGCGCGTTCCAGCGATCCCGGATTTTCAACCGGCGGCAGATTGCGATACGGCACGACCATTTCGGCCAGCTGGTCGTTCCGCCATAAGGTGATGACCAGATCGGCCCAGGTGTTGATCATACCTGTCACCCCGACCACCAGCATCCACATCAGCGCGGCGATGCCCAGCAGGTTGTGCAGGTCCAGCCATTTCATGCGCCGCGACTTTTCACGGCGCACCGTGCCGAAGTCCAGCTTGCGCATGAACGGCGCATACAGCACCACGCCGGACACGATCGCCACCGCGAACAACAGCCCCATGAAACCCAGAAACAGTTTGCCCGGCAGATCTGCAAACATGTCCACATGCAGGCGGAACATCAGATAGATGAAACCGCGCTTCTGTGTCGGGTCGTCGAGAAACGAAGCCGTGCGGCCGTCAACGATTACGCCGTTCAGTTCGCTGAGCGGCGATGTCCGGCTGGGCGCCATGCTCAGCCAGATGCGATCGGGTTCGTCCTGATCCCAGACGACGAATTGCACCACCTCGCCGGGGCGGTGCGCCATACCGGCGGCGATCACCCGGTCCAGATCGGCGGGCGGTGTATTGGCGGGCGCCTCTGGCAGTTCAACCTCGTTGCCCAGCAGGTGTTCGATCTCGTGATGAAAGATCAGCGGCAGGCCGGTGATGCAGAGCATGAGCAGAAATATCGTGCAGAGCAGGCTGGACCATGTATGCACGAAGGACCAGATCCGGATGGCACGTGTGCTGATACCCTGCTTCATGATGTCACCAGCGCATCGTCAGGGTCGCTGTTATCGTGCGACCCGGGGCATAGAAACACCTCCTCGCCGACCTGCATGATCTGCCATGGGTTTTGTCCGCCAGATTGGTCGCATTGATTGCCAGTTGCATGCCATGCGCTTTGCGGACCAGCCGCGACAGATCGTAGCGGATCGCCGCATCGAACGCGGTGGCTGCCGGCACCGCAAACAGATTATGGTTCCCGCCATCGTGCTCCCGATGTAGCGCACGCCGCCCGCAATCCCCAGGCCGGTCAGCGCGCCCATGTCTTCCTGGAAGATGCGTGCCGTTGGTGCGATCGCGCGTGACGCTGATGGTTTGCAGAGTGACAGAGGCGCTGCCTTCGGTATTCCGAGATTGTGCCAGGGGAGTGGTTAGAGAAGGAGTAACCGAAGTTAATACCATGAATCCAAAAGAAAATTTCTGGCACACGCAAGGACTCCTAAAAATACAGCGATTACGAATCATTGACGGGTCGACGAAGTAGTTTATTTGCAATTAATTCGCAATATCGAAATTGTCTGGTATAAATCCGCGCCTGGGTAGAATAACGCTGGAACGACACCGGCGCATCGCAGTTTTGGGCGCATTTTGCCGGCCCCTGCATGCTAGGTTGCCGCGTCTTGACCCGAAGGAGGCATTTGGAATCATGCACGATACCCCTGTGGCCATCGTAACCGGCGCCTCGCGTGGCATAGGCGCGGCAATCGCAGTTCGCCTCGCTGCGGACGGATTTGCCGTAGTCGTGGGGTATGCGGGCAACACGGCGGCGGCCGACGACCTGACCGGCCGGATTGTCGCTGCAGGCGGACGTGCCATCGCAGTGCAGGGTAACGTGGCCGATCCTGTCACCGCAACGCGCCTGTTCGATACCGCGCGAGACCGCTTCGGCGGTGTGGATGTGGTGGTGAACAATGCCGGGATCGGCGGCGCCAGTCTTCTGGCGGAAACCGATGACGCTGCGTTCGACCGGTTGATCGCGGTGAACCTGAAAGGCACGTTCAACATGCTTCGTACGGCGGCGCAACGGCTGCGCGACGGTGGGCGGATCGTCAGCCTGTCGTCGAGCCTGGTGGCCGCGCCGCACGAAACCTTCGGACCCTATGCCGCGACCAAGGCAGGGGTCGAGATGCTGAGCAGTGTGTTAGCGCGCGAGCTGCGCGGCCGAAACATCACGGTCAACGCCGTGGCGCCCGGTCCGGTGGCGACCGACATGCTGCTGACCGGCACGACGGACGCTTTTCGCGCCGAATTAGTGCAATTCACGCCGCTGCAACGGCTGGGTGTGCCGGACGACATTGCACAAGTGGTGGCGTTTCTGGTGAGCGATGCGGGTGGCTGGATCAACGGTCAGACGATCCGCGCGAACGGTGGAACGGTGTAGACGTATGATGGACAGACCGGTGAACGCTTGCCCCGCGGCGCTGGAGGCATTGCTTTCGCGTGTGTCGGTGCGTGCCAAGCAACTGGTCGAACCGGCGCCCGACGATGCGGCGCTGGCGCGGGCGATTGCCGCGGCATGTCGCACCCCGGATCACGGTGCATTAAGGCCTTGGCGATTTCTGTCTTTTCGGGGCGAGGCGCGCCGCGATCTGGCAAAGATCCGTGCTGACGCATTGGCCGCGCGCGATCCCCTGGCCACGCCTGAGAGGATCGAGATCGAATACGACAAGGCGATGCGCGCGCCGCTGATCGTCGTCAGTGCCGCGCGGCTTTTGTACGGGCACAAGACCCCGGTCTGGGAGCAGATGGCCAGTGCGGCGGCAGCCACGATGAATCTGCTGAACGGGTTGCATCTGCAAGGTTTCGGTGCGGTCTGGCTGTCGGGGGCGAGCTGTGCGGACACGCGTGTAAAAACCGCACTGGGGTTTTCTGCCAGTGATGCGCTGCTCGGCTATATCATGACCGGCACGCCGCGCGATATCAGGCCTGCCGAGCGCCCCGCACCCGAAACCGTCTGGCGCGTGTGGGGCGATGGGGCTCCAAACTGGGCGTAGCCGTTCGTCCGGTCTGAAACTTCATCGGAAAATCCGGCTAACGCGGCACGCAGATTTCTTCAAAAATTCTGGAAGCGTGGCCCCACCTATTTGATGGGACAGGCGGGGGAAGGGGAATCCTTCTCAGCTCAGCCTCTTCCTCGGCGCGTGCGGTTCGCAGATCGATCAGCAGCCGTAGAAACCTTTCGAGCTCTGGTGTCGTGCGCCGGCCGCACAGATAGTCCAGCAGATCGGCATGAGTCGGGGCGGTCGATGTCAGCGGTGCCTGCCATGTGTTGGCGCCATCGGGAAGGGCCACAGCTGTCAACAAGGGACCGCGAGCGGCAAGTCTCAGAGCCTGTTCAAAATCTTTCCCTACTCACCACAGCGGGAGTGACCGGTCGCAAAGGGGTGCTGCAAGGCACGGCTGGCTCGAGTTCAAAGCCTGTTGGCCGACAGCGCCTATGTGGGAGCGCCCTTCGCGCAGGGCGTCAAGGACATTGTGGTGAGCGAGGAAAGATTTTGAACAGATTCTAAGAAGCTTAATATCTCATTCCGCCGTTTGCGTCGGCGGCAACTTCACGCGCAGCCTGCGAATGCGCCGCGCGTCGGCGTCCAGCACGCGGAATTCGAATCCCGAGGGGTGCGACAGCACTTCCCCGCGCGCCGGCACGCGCCCGGCCAGCGTGAACGCCAGACCGCCCACCGTATCGATGTCGGCGCTGCGTTCCTCGTCGGTCAGCATGGTGCCGAATTTTTCCTCGAAATCCTCGACCGGCAGGCGCGCGTCGAGATCGGCGGTGCCGTCGGCGCGTTCGATGATGAGCGGCGTATCGGGGTCGTCGTGTTCGTCGGCGATGTCGCCGACGATGGTTTCCACCAGATCCTCGATCGTGATCAGCCCGTCGATTCCACCGTATTCGTCCACCACCAGCGCCATATGCATGCGCGCCTGACGCATCTGCAGCAGCAGGTCGAGGACGGGGATTTGCGGGGCGACCATCAACGGGCGGCGCAGGATGGCGGACAGCGAAAACGTCTCGCGGCTGCCGGCGTGGGCGAACACATCCTTCACATGCACCATGCCGACGATGTCGTCGAGCTGTTCACGATACACCGGGTAACGCGAATGTCCCTCGGCGCGCATCATGTCGATCACGTCGTTTAGCTTCGTATCGATCTTCAGTGCGACGATGTCGGCGCGCGGGATCATCACGTCGTATGCCGTGGTATCGCGCAGATGCAACACGTTGACGATCAGCGCGCGTTCCTGCCGGTCGAGCGCGTTTTCAGGCAGCATATCACTGCCCTGATGGGGTTCGCCGCCTTCCTGCACCAGCTCGGCGATCGCATCGCGCGTCGAAGGTTCGGTGCCGCGCTTTTTCATCAGCGTGCGCAGACGGGTTAGAAAGGTATCGCGTTGGCCGGTGACGCCGCTCATGAGAACTTCCAGGGGTTGGGCACGCCGAGCTTTGCCAGGCGGCGGGATTCAGCCATTTCCATCCGCAGCGCTTCGCCGGGACGGTCATGTTCGTGCCCGGCCAGATGCAGCGCGCCGTGCACCAGCAGATGCGCGAGGCGTTGTGCAGGGCGCAGGCCGGCGCTGCGGGCTTCGCGCGCCACCACGCCGGAGGCCAGGATGATTTCGGCTGTATCGGTAAAGGTCAGCACATTGGTCGGCCGGTTGCTGCCGACCGGGCCGTGCGCCTGATGCCGGGCGTTCAGGCGTCGCAATGTCAGGTCGTCGGCCAGCACGACGTGAACATGCTCGTCGGCCAGTACACGTCTGACCAGCCGTTCGACGTTCGGCACCAGCCGGTGCCAGCGTGTGTCGGTGACCAGCAGGCTAGGGTAAGGGTCTTCGCCGTCTTCATCACCCCCGTTCAGGCGGGAGGTATTACATTGCGGGTCCATCACCTGTGCCGATTTTCGCCGGCTTCTCCTTTAGCCCGTTCGCGCAGGGCCGCATCATGGGCGTCATACGCATCGACAATCTTCGCCACCAGCGGATGTCGCACGACATCGCGGTTGCTGAAACGGCTTATACCAATCCCCGGCACACCTTCCAATGTTTCCAGCGCGTCGCGCAGACCGGATTTCACGCCTGGAGGAAGGTCGACCTGCGTCAGATCGCCGGTCACCACCATGCGGCTGCCTTCGCCGAGGCGGGTCAGCACCATCTTCATCTGCACCGGCGTGGTGTTCTGCGCTTCGTCGAGGATCACGAACGAATGCGCCAGCGTGCGGCCGCGCATGAAGGCCAGCGGCGCGATCTCGATCTCGCCGGTCTGCATGCGGCGCAGCACCTGTTCGCCGGGCATCATGTCGTGCAGCGCATCGTAGAGCGGGCGCAGATACGGATCGACTTTCTCCTTCATGTCGCCGGGCAGAAAGCCCAGCCGTTCGCCCGCTTCCACGGCGGGGCGCGACAGGACGATGCGGTCCACCTTGTCGGCCTGCAGCATCGCCACCGCCTGCGCGACGGCCAGATAGGTTTTGCCGGTGCCCGCCGGGCCGATCCCGAACGTCAGCTCGTGTTTGCGCAGCATCTCCATATACGCGGCCTGTCCCGGCGAGCGCGCGGCGATCGAGCCGCGCCGCGTGCGGATGGCGGGCAGATCGGGAAACGGCAGGCGCGGATCGGCTTCCACTTCGGCCATGCGGATCGCGGTTTCCACATCGGGGGTGGTGATGATCTGGCCCGCTTCCAGCTGCTGCCACAGTCCCAGCAGCGCGGTGCGCGCGTGGTCCACCTGCTCGGGGGTGCCCGCGATCGACAGCTTGTTGCCCCGCGACGCCAGCCGCACGCCGAACGCCTGCTCGATCCGCGCCAGATTGCGGTCGTGCTCGCCGTACAGAACCGGCAACAGTGTGTTGCCTTCGAATTGCAGGGTGACGGTTTTATCGAGGGTCATGCTTGCCACGTGCCGCGTGTCTCCTGATTCAGGGGGGAATCGAGCGTAGCAGAAAGCGAGAAGGCCGTAGCCTCGGTGATCGTCATGCCGACGACCCGTCCGGTCAGGGTGACGGGGCCGTCGGCATGCACGGGTTGCAGCCAGGGTGAGCGCCCGCCGATCTGCCCGGGCTTGCGCCCCGGTCCGGTGATCAGCACGGGGATCGTGCTGCCGGCGGTGCGGGCGTTGAATGCACCCTGTTGATCGCGCAGCAGCGCCTGCAATTCGGCGAGGCGGGCTTCCTTTTCCGCCTCGGCCACCTGCAGCGGCGCGCCGGCCGCCGGCGTGCCGGGACGCGCGGAATACTTGAACGAGAATGCCAGTGCGAATTCCACATCGCGGATCAGTCGCATCGTCGCTTCGAAATCGGCCTTGCTCTCGCCCGGATGACCGACGATGAAGTCCGACGACAGCGCCAGATCGGGCCGCGCGGTGCGCAGCCGGTCGGCCAAGCGGCGATATTCGTCCGCCGTGTGCTTGCGGTTCATCGCCGCCAGAATCCGGTCCGATCCCGACTGCACCGGCAGATGCAGGAACGGCATCAGTTGCGGCAGATCGCGATGCGCTGCGATCAGCGCGTCGTCCATGTCGCGCGGGTGCGACGTGGTGTAGCGGATGCGCGCCAGATCGGGGATGTCGGCCAGCGCGTGCATCAGCCGCGCCAGTCCCCATTCGGCGCCGTCCGGCCCTTCGCCGTGGTATGCGTTGACGTTCTGGCCCAACAGCGTGATCTCGCGCACGCCGAGGCTGACCAGCCGTTTCGCCTCGGCCAGCACCGCCGCCACCGGGCGCGAAAATTCCGCACCGCGGGTGTAAGGAACCACGCAGAACGAACAGAACTTGTCGCAGCCTTCCTGCACGGTCAGGAACGCGGTGACGCCCTGCGGGGTGGTGGCGTCGGGCAGGTGGTCGAACTTCGCTTCGGCGGGGAAGTCGGTCTCCAGCACCACGCCCGCGCCGCGCGCCGCCTGCGCAACCATTTCCGGCAGGCGGTGATAGGTCTGCGGGCCGAGCACGATGTCGACGAACGGCGCGCGCTCGCGGATCAGCTGGCCTTCGGCCTGCGCCACGCAACCGGCCACGGCCAGCACCATCTTTCCACCCGATTCGGCCTTGGCGTCCTTGGCCTTGCGCAGGCGGCCGAGCTCCGAAAACACCTTTTCGGTCGCCTTCTCGCGGATGTGGCAGGTGTTGAGGATCACCATGTCGGCGCCCTCGGGCGTGTCGTGCGGCGCGTAGCCCAGCGGGGCCAGCACGTCGGTCATGCGGGCGCTGTCGTACACGTTCATCTGGCAACCCCAGGTGATGACGTGCAGCTTCTTGTGGTTGGGCGTGGGCTTGTCGGGCGTGCTCTGGGACATGGATGCAGGGGTATCGGTCATGGGTACAAAGGTCTCGCTGGCCGCACCGGCCGATGGGCCGGTACGAGGAACGCAGACATTCCCGACCATGTCGGAACGGTCAAGCGCAAGGGCGCCTACAAGCCTCCTGTTGCAAAAACGGTTGCGTAACGCCGTGAGTCTCCGAAATTGCGGGGTTTCGTGTCAAGCGGCGGGTGCGCCGGGGGCGGTGCCCGGCGGGGCGATGGTGACGGGTTCCGGGGCGCGGTTCTGGCGTAGCCGGTCGCTTCCCTGCGCCGCCGCCTGCCAGGCGGCCTGGGCCAGCGCCTTGCGGTCCGGAAAATCGGCCGGGTCGAGCGGCGCATGCAGAACGATGGTGGCGCGGCTGTTGGGGTAACGCGCGAACAGCCAGAAATGCCCACCGATCGTCATGTCGCCGTACCACGCGAAGATCGGGCGCGACCGCCGCCCGCTCGGCAGACCGGCCAGCAGGTCGTAGACCACGGTCACCGGCTGCACCATCGGGCGCGGATGGCCGGGTACGTCGTCGGCCAGCGAAAAGAACGCCGAACGGAACGCCAGCGTGCGCGACCCGTCGCTGGTGGTGCCTTCGGGGAACAGGATCAGGTTGTCGCCGCCGGACAGGCGGCCGCGCATGTCGTCGCGCTCGCGGCTGGTCTTGCCGCGGCTGCGCGATACGTAGAGCGTGCGCCCCAGTTTGGCGACCTGCCGGATCAGCGGCCATTGCGCGACCTCGGCCTTGGCGATGAAACAGGCGGTCAGTGTGCTGCCGAGCACCGGAATATCCAGCCACGAGGTATGGGCCGAGGCGTAGATGACCGGCCGGTCGGTGGCGGTGCGCAGGTCGGTGCCGATCACGCGGACCCTGATGCCGAGGATGCGGCAGGTGACTTTCCAGACCACCCTGCAGCCGATGGAATCGAGCCGCCCCGGCAGCGCCACCAGCAGCGTCTGGACCGGCAGGGCCGCCAGCAGCCAGGCGCCCAGCAGCACGATACGGCGGACGATGCGGAACAGTTTCAAGGCGCTAAGTCTGCCGAACCGCAGGTAATCGCGTTCGTCCGCGGCTTCGGCGGCGGCCATCAGGGCGTGGTAATCCATGTCTTTCGGGGGACGGATCAGGCCACGGGGGCGCAGGCGGGCGGTCTGGGCGGACATCGCCCCTATGTAGGCGAGGCGGGGGGACCGCGCAATTCGAACCTTGGCTCAGGGGGCGGTTGCGTTTTCGGTATGAAACCGGGCTGGCGGGCAGGGCCGGCTTGCGGTAACTCTCGTTGCCATGACACGCACCGCAGATCTGACCCGCAAGACCTCCGAGACCGACATCGCTCTGGGCCTGACGCTCGACGGCACCGGCAAGGCCGACATCGCCAGTGGCATCGGCTTTCTGGACCACATGCTGACCGCGCTGGCGCGGCACGGGTTGTTCGACCTGCGGGTGGCGGCGAAGGGCGATCTGCATATAGACTTCCATCATACCACCGAGGACATCGGCATCGTGCTGGGCCAGGCACTGGCGAAAGCTCTGGGCGAGAAGCGCGGCATCCGTCGCTTCGGCCATGCCACGGTGCCGATGGACGAGGCGCTGGCCGAAGCGGCGATCGATATTTCGGGCCGTCCGTTCCTGGCCTGGAACGTGGCTTTCCGTGCCCCGAAGATCGGCGAGATCGATACCGAACTGTTCGAGGAATTCTTCCGCGCCTTCGCGTTCAACGCCGGCGTCACGCTGCACGTGACGATGAAGGCGGGCACCAACGCGCATCACGTGGCGGAGGCGTGCTTCAAGGCCGTGGCGCGCGCCTTGCGCATGGCGGTGGAACTCGATCCGCGTATGGGCAATGCCATTCCGTCCACCAAGGGCAGCCTGTAGCATGCAGCAGATCGCTGTCGTCGATTACGGGTCGGGTAACCTGACCTCGGCCGCGCGCGCCCTGGACCGCGCCGCCGATCTGGCCGGCGTGTCCGTGCAGGTGTTCATCACCAACGACCCCGACACGGTGCGCCATGCCGATCGCATCGTGCTGCCCGGCCAGGGCGCCTTCGCCGACTGCGCCGACGGGCTGCGCGCGGTGACCGGCATGACCGAGGCGATCGCCGCGGCGACCGATGCCGGCGTGCCGTTTCTGGGGATTTGCGTCGGCATGCAGTTGATGGCGCAGCGCGGTCTGGAGCATCGGGTTACGCAAGGCTTCGGCTGGATCCGGGGCGATATCGCCGAAATGCCCGCCCCCGGCCTGCGGTTACCGCAGATGGGTTGGAATACGATCGACTTCACCCCACATAGGCATCCGTTGCTGGATGGACTGACGCGGGGGGAACACGTGTATTTCGTGCACAGTTATGCGCTGACGGCGGCAGACCCCGCCCAGGTGCTGGCGACCACCGACTATGGTGGTGCCGTGGTGGCGATGGTGGCCGAGGGCAACCGCGCCGGAACGCAGTTTCACGTCGAGAAATCCCAGTCCGCCGGGCTGCGTATTCTGGGCAATTTCCTGCGCTGGACGCCGTAACATGGCAGGCGACAGCATCATCTCCAGCCCGCTCAGGGCCGAGGACACCAATATACAGCTGGTGATCGAACGGGTTCTTGAACTCGACGATACCGACATGGAGGCCCTGTGCGAAGCCGCGACGGCGGCGATCATCGAGGGCGGCGGCTTCGGGTGGATGACCCCCCCTGGCCATCCGGCGCTGCGGCGCTGGTTCAACGGCATTCTGCTGGTCCCCGAACACACGCTGCTGGTGGCGCGGCTGAACGGGCGCATCGTCGGGTCGGCGCAACTGGTGCGCCCGTCCCGGCACAACGAGGCACAGGCGTTCTCGGCCACGCTGATGCGCGCCTTCGTCGCGCCCTATGCGCGCGGGTACGGTCTGGCGCGCATGCTGACCGAACGGGTCGAGGAAATGGCCCGTGCGATGGGCGCGCATGTGCTCAATCTCGACGTGCGCGAAACCCAGGAAGCCGCGATCACGTTGTATGAAAGCATGGGGTATCAGCGCTGGGGCGAACATCCGGCCTATGCGCTGGTCAACGGGCGCATCGTGCGCGGGTTTTATTACTGCAAGATACTGGATGCGCGTTCGGGCCGCCGGTTGGAAGCTGCGAAATAATGTCTCTGACGCTTTATCCCGCCATCGATCTGAAGGATGGCAAATGTGTGCGCCTGCGCCGGGGCGAGATGGACGACGCCACCGTCTATTCCGACGACCCGGCCGCCCAGGCGCGCGCCTGGCAGGATGCGGGCTGCGCATGGCTGCACGTGGTGGACCTGAACGGCGCGTTCGCGGGCCGCAGCGAAAACGCCGCTGCGGTCGCCGCCATTCTGGGCGCCGCCACGATCCCCGTGCAGCTCGGTGGCGGCATCCGCGACATGGCGGGGGTAGAGCGTTGGCTGGGCGCCGGCGTGCGCCGGGTGATCCTGGGCAGCGCGGCAGCCAAGAACCCGGCCTTCGTGATCGAGGCCTGCCGCACGTTCCCGGGCCGGATCGCGGTGGGGATCGACGCGCGCGACGGCATGGTCGCCACCGAGGGCTGGGCCGAAACGTCGGACATCAAGGCGACCGATCTGGCGCTGAAGTTCGAGGACGCGGGCGTGGCCGCGATCATCTACACCGATATCAGCCGCGACGGCATGCTGGCGGGCCTGAACCTGGAGCAGACGGCCGATCTGGCGCGGCGCATTTCCACGCCGGTGATCGCCTCGGGCGGGGTCGGCACGATCGACGATCTGGCGGCGCTGAAGGCGCTGAACGCGCCGGGGATCGAGGGGGTGATCGTCGGCCGGGCGCTCTATGACGGACGGATCGACCCGCGCGCCGCGTTGGCGCTGCTGGCAGGCTGAGCATGCAGATCGTCACCGACTGGCGGAACGTTTCGGCCGATCTGCGCGGTGCCAGCGTGGCGCTGGGCAATTTCGACGGCGTGCATGTGGGCCATGCCGCCGTGGTGCGCGCCGCCCATGCCGCGCGCCCCAATGCGCCGCTCGCCGCACTGACTTTCGAGCCGCACCCGCGCGAGCTGTTCCGCCCGCAGGATCCGCCGTTCCGGCTGACGCTGCTGGCCGAGAAATGCGACGCGCTGGCGGCGCTCGGCGTTTCCATCGTCTACGCGCTGACCTTCGATGCCGCGTTCAGCGACCTGACGGCCGAGCAGTTCGTGTTCGATATTCTGCACGAAGGCTTCGGCGCGCGGCATCTGGCCTGCGGGCCGGACTTCGCGTTCGGCCACCGGCGCGGCGGCGACGTGACGTTTCTGGCCGAGCGAGCCGAGGCGCTGGGCATGGGGTTGTCGATCGTGCCGCCGCTGGGCGATGCGGAAGGGCCGATTTCGTCGACCCGCATCCGTCGCGTGCTGCAGGACGGCTATCCCGAGCGCGCGATCGGCAAGCTGGGCCGGGCCTGGACGATCCGCGGCACCGTCGCGCATGGCGCGGCGCGCGGCCGCACGATCGGCTTTCCTACCGCCAACATCGCGCTGGGCCGGCATCTGGAACCGGCGCGCGGGGTCTATGCGGTGACGGCGCGCCTGCCCGACGGGCGCGTGGTGAACGGCGTCGCCAATATCGGCCGCCGTCCGACCGTGGGCGAGGACGTGGAATCACGGCTGGAAGTGCATCTGTTCGACTTTGCCGAAGATCTTTACGGCGCGGAACTGAACGTCGCCCTGCACAGTTTTCTGCGCCCCGAGCAGAAATTCGACTCCTTCGCCGCGCTGAAAGCCCAGATCGAGGCCGACGCGGCCGAGGCCCGGGCGATCCTTGACCGTCTGGCATCTGCATCGGCATAACGGGCGCATGTTTCAGAGGCCGACAGCACGAATTACCGGCCCGGCCCTCGTGTGAGGGGGCCGGGAACACTGATCGTGCCTGAACACCCCCATTGGCGCGCGGGTTCGATCGCGCGCCGCCTGAGACGAGTTCCGTGATGAACGATACACCCGACTACAAGAGCACCGTGTTTCTGCCGAAAACGCCTTTTCCGATGAAAGGCGACCTGCCGAAGCGCGAACCGCAGACCCTGGCTCGCTGGGATGCGATGGGCCTGCTGGATAAGCTGCGCGCGCAGGGCAAGGGGCGCGAGAGCTTCATCCTGCACGACGGCCCGCCCTATGCGAACGGCAATCTGCATATCGGCCACGCGCTGAACAAGGTGCTGAAGGACGTCATCAACCGCACGCGCCAGATGGCCGGCTACGACGCCAATTACATCCCGGGCTGGGACTGCCACGGCCTGCCGATCGAATGGAAGATCGAGGAAGAATACCGCAAGGCCGGCAAGAACAAGGACGCGGTGCCCGTGTTGCAGTTCCGTGCCGAGTGCCGCGCCTATGCCGAGCACTGGCTGAAGGTCCAGACCGAGGAATTCCGCCGCCTGGGCGTCGAGGGCGATTTTACCAACCGCTATGCGACGATGGATTTCGGCTCCGAGGCGGCGATCGCCGCCGAGATCGGCAAGTTCCTGATGAACGGGTCGCTGTATCGCGGCCTGCGCCCGGTGATGTGGTCGCCGGTGGAAAAGACCGCGCTGGCCGAGGCCGAAATCGAATATCAGGACCACACCAGCACGACGATCTGGGTCGGGTTCCCGGTGCATGCCTCACCGCACAAGGATCTGATCGGGGCGCGCGTGGTGATCTGGACCACCACGCCGTGGACCATGCCGGGCAACCGCGCCATCGCCTATGGCGACGAGATCGACTACGCGCTGGTGCGCGTCGATGGTGTGACCGAAGGCGCGGCGGTAAAGCGTGGCGACCTGCTGCTGGCTGCGTTGCCGCTGCTGTCCGATCTGACCGAGAAGGCGGGCATCGCCACGCATCATGTGGTGCGTGTGCTCAAGGGCGCGGATCTGGCGGGCACCATCGCCGCGCACCCGTTGCGCGGGCACGGTTATGATTACGACGTGCCGCTGCTGGCCGGCGACTTCGTTACCACCGAAGCCGGCACGGGCTTCGTGCACATCGCCCCGAGCCACGGCGAGGACGACTTTCATCTCGGCCGCGCGCACAAGCTGGCGGTGCCCGAAACCGTCGGCGACGATGGCACGTTCAACGCCTGGGTGCCGCATTTCGCCGGCGTGCATGTCTACAAGGCGGCCGATCCGGTCTGCGCGAAGCTGGCCGAAGCGGGCAACCTGCTGGCGCGCGGCACGCTGGTGCATTCGTATCCGCATTCGTGGCGGTCGAAAGCGCCGCTGATCTTTCGTGCCACGCCGCAATGGTTCATCGCGATGGACGACGAACGGCAGATCCGCAAGACCGCGCTGGAGGAAATCGCCAACACCTATTTCGTGCCGGACCAGGGGCGTAACCGTATCGGTTCGATGGTGGCGGCGCGCCCCGACTGGTGCATCAGCCGCCAGCGCGCCTGGGGCGTGCCGATCCCCGTGTTCGTGCACAAGACCAGCGGCGAGCCGCTGCGCGACGACACGGTGATGGAGCGCATCGTCACCGCGTTTCGCGAAGAAGGGGCCGATGCCTGGTACAAGCCCGGCGCGGCGGCGCGTTTCCTGGGCAATGAACGTAACGCGGGCGATTACGAACAGGTGATGGATATCGTCGACGTGTGGTTCGAGTCCGGTTCCACCCATGCTTTCGTACTGGAGGCACGCGGTCTGAAATGGCCCGCCGATCTGTATCTGGAAGGGTCGGACCAGCATCGCGGCTGGTTCCATTCCTCGCTGCTGGAATCGGTCGGCACACGCGGCCGTGCGCCGTTCAAGGCGGTGCTGACTCACGGTTTCGTGATGGACGAACAGGGCCGCAAGATGTCCAAATCGCTGGGCAACGTGACGGCGCCGCAGAAGGTGGTCGATCAGTACGGCGCCGACATCCTGCGCCTGTGGATCATGTCGTCCGATACCTCGGAAGATCTGCGTATCGGTGACGCGATCCTCAAGCAGCAGGCCGAGCTGTACCGCCGCCTGCGCAACACGCTGCGCTGGCTGCTGGGCTCGCTGGACGGTTTCACCGAAGCCGAACGCCTGCCGGTCGAACAGATGCCGGCGCTGGAGCGTTACGTGTTGCACCGTTTGTCGGAGCTCGACGCGCTGATCCGCAGGGCGACCGCCAGCTACGACTGGACCGGCGTCTATGCGCAGGTGCATGCGTTCTGCGCGCAGGATCTGTCGGCGTTCTATTTCGACGTGCGCAAGGACGCGCTGTATTGCGACCAGCCCGACAGCATCCGCCGCCGCGCCGCGCGCACGGTGCTGGACCATCTGCACCGCTGCCTGTGCACCTGGCTGGCGCCGGTGCTGTGCTTCACCGCCGAAGAGGCGTGGACGGTGCGCTTCGGTGCCGACAGTTCGGTGCACCTGCAACTGTTTCCGGACATCCCGACCGGCTGGCGGGACGATACGCTGGCCGCCGAGTGGGCCCGCCTGCGCGACATCCGCCGCGTGGTGACCGGCGCGCTGGAAAAGGCGCGCGTGGCGGGCGAGATCGGTGCGCCGCTGCAGGCCGCCCCCACGCTGCACCTGCCCGCCGACGACCTGGCGCGGCTCGATGAGGCGGGCTGGGCGGAGCTGGCGATCGTTTCCGGGATGCAACTCAGCGCCGCGCCGGTTCCGGAAGCTGCGTTCACGCTGCCCGAACTGGCGGATATCGGTGTGGTGTTTGCCAGGGCCGAGGGCAATAAGTGCGCGCGCTGCTGGCAGGTGCTGCCCGAAGTGGGGCAAAATGCAAAACACCCGCAGCTGTGCCGGCGCTGCGCCGATGCGGTGGACAGCGGGCTGGTGTGCACCTGATGCTGCGTCTGGGGCTGATTTTCGCGCTATTGGTGCTGGCGGCGGATCAGGCGTCGAAATGGTGGGTGTTGGAAATCCTGCGCCTGCCCGAGATCTACGACGTCCCGTTGCTGCCGTTCCTGAACCTGACCATGGTCTGGAACCGGGGGGTGACCTTCGGCTTGATGACCGGCGAGGGGCAGATGCATTCGCTGATCCTGGCCGGGATTGCCGCCGCTGTGGTAATTCTGCTCATATTCTGGATGCGGCGGGCCGAGAACCGGCTGACCGCCCTGGCACTGGGCGCGGTATCCGGTGGAGCGGTTGGCAATGTGATCGATCGGTTCCGTTTTGGTGCCGTGGTGGATTTTATTCACGCGCACGCTTTCGGCTGGTCGTGGTATGTTTTCAACGTCGCCGATGCGGCGATCGTCTGCGGAGTCGTCCTGCTGATGGGAGATGCCTTGTTTCGGCCACAACGGAAGCCTAGGGAATAGGACATGAAGATCAAGACGCTACTCGCCGTTTTTGTGCTGCCTTTTTTGCTGACCGGCTGTGGTGAAACCACAGCGCGTTCGCTGGGACTGTCGCCGGACGCACCCGATGAGTTCCAGGTGACGACCCGCGCGCCACTGAGCATGCCACCGGATTTCAATACGCTTCAGAGCCCGTCTCCGGGCGCGCGTCGCCCGCAGGAACAGACCTCGCGCGAGGGGGCGGAAGCGCTGCTCAATCCACAATCGCCGTTCGATACGCCGCAGCAGAGCCGGCGCGAGCAGACCAGTCGTGGCGAGGCTGCGTTGCTGTCGGCCGCAGGCCCCGATGCGCCGGCCGGCATCCGCGGTCAGGTCAACCGCGAAACGGCCGCGCGCAACGCCGAAAGCCGCAGCCTGACCGATCGCCTGCTGTTCTGGCGCGACACGCCGCCGCCGGGCACGGCGGTGGATGCGCAGCGCGAAGCGCAGCGCCTGCGCGACAACGCCGCCCAGGGGCAGCCGCAGACCACAGGAGACACACCGGTTATTCAACGCAGCAATCAGGGACTGTTCGAAGGTCTTTTCTGACCGTTTCGGGTGGATTGAGAAAACCATGGCCAACCGACTGAGCCGCCGGGCGGCGCTGATTTTACCGGCAGCCGCCGCATTCGTATATGCGGCCGGTTTGCCGCGCGGTGCGCGTGCGGCGGCGGAACAGCGGCGCAAACTGTTCAATGCGCAGGTCAGCAGGCTGCCGAACGGCTTGACGCTGGCGCATATTCCGCGCACCGCCAGCCCGGCGGCCGTGCAGATGCTGTGGGTGAAGGCAGGCGGGCTGATGGATCGCCCCGGGCGCGGCGGCACGGCTCATTTTCTGGAGCATATGTTCTTCAAAGGCACGCCGACGGTACCGTCGGGCGAGTTCTCGCGCCGGATCACGCGCATGGGCGGTAGCGACAACGCGTTCACCACGCTGGATGTCACCGCCTATCACGAAGAAGTCGCCGCTGACGATCTGTCCAAGGTGATGGCGATGGACGCCGACCGGTTCGCGCATGCGCTGCTGCCGCAGAACGAACTGGAGCAGGAACGTCTGGTGATTCTGGAAGAACGTCGCATGCGCACCGAATCCTCGCCGCGCGCGCGGTTTCGCGAAGCGATGTCCACCGCCCTGTGGGGCAGCCACCCGCGCGGGCGGCCGGTGATCGGTTCTGTTGCCGATATCAACGCCATCACGCGCGCCGATCTGGTGGCGTTCCACACCGCGCATTACGCCCCGGGCAACGCCGTGGTGGTGGTGCTGGGCGGCGAGAACGTGCGCAAGCATGCCGAAGATTTTTATGGGGTGATTCCGGCGCGCGCCTTTACGGCGCGCAGCGAACCGCCACCGCCGACCAGCGTGGCCGAGGCGCGGATCGAAAAGAAGGAAGCCGGTCTGTCGGACCCGATGCTCAGCCGTGTGTGGATTGCTCCCGGTTTGAATACCGCCGGGCGTGAACACGTGATGCCGCTGAACGTACTGAACGGCATTCTGGATTCCGGGCCGGGCGGGCGGCTGCATCGCGCATTGATTTCCAGTGGCCTCGCCACCAATGTCTGGGCGGCTTACGACGATCAGTCCGCCGGGTGGAGCGAATTCGCGATCGGCGCGACACCGCGTCCTGGCGTGGAAGCCGCGCAGCTTGAAGGTGCGCTGGCCGCGCTGCTGACCGACCTGATCGATAATGGGCCGACCGAAGAGGAAACCGCCCGCGCGATCCGCCAGGCGACGGCGGGCGCGCTGCTGGCGCTGGATTCGGCGCAGGGGGCAGCGCAGATCGTGGGATCGTATCTGGCCGCGGATCTGCCGCTGGATATCGTGGAATACTGGCCGGACAGTGTTGCCGCCGTGACGCGCGACGCCGTACATGCGGCGTTGCGCGATGTGCTGGGCAAGGCGCCGAATGTAACCGGATGGGTGATACCGGCATGATGCGTGCTCCGACCGTTGTAAAAACACCGCTTTGCGATGCCTGGCTGTGGCGCGACGATGTTGTGCCGGCGATCTCCATCCAGATGGGCTGGCCGACCGGTGCGCGGTTCGACCCGCTGGGCCAGGAAGGCGCCGCGGCGCTGTCGGCGGCATTGCTGACCGAAGGGGCGGGCGATCTGGACGCGGCGGCTTTTTCGGACGCATTGGCCGACAAAGCCATCGAACTGCAGTTCTGGGTCGAGTCGGACTGGTTCGGCATGTCGATCCGCTGTTTGAGCAGCGCATTGTCCGATGCCATCCGTCTGGCCGGCATGGCGCTGACCGCGCCGCGCTTTCAGGAAGACGCGGTCGGACGTGTGCGGGCACGCATGGTGGCGGCGGCGCGCCGCGAACGCGAAAACCCGCGCCGGGTGGCACTGCGCACATTCCTCAACGCCTATGCGCCGGGGCAGCGTATCGTGCGACCGTCACAGGGGACCGAGGAAGGGCTTGCCAACGCGCAGGTCAGCAAGCCCGAACCGCTGGGCGAGGTGATGGCCGTGGCGGCGGGGGCGATCTCGCCCGAACAACTGACGGAAGCGCTGGGCGGGCTGGGTATCCGTCCGTGGACCGGCGGGTATTTCGATCCGCCGATGCTGCGCCGGGTGGTGAATTTCGGCGAGACGCGCGCCAGTATGGCGGTGCCGCAGTCGGCAATCTGCTTTGGCGGTGCGCGGATGCTGGGTAACGACGACACCGCGGCACAGATTGCCTTGCAGGTCATGGCGAACGGCGATTTCGGCTCGCGCCTGATGGAAGCCGTGCGCGAGAAGGGCGGGCTTGCCTATGGCATCGGTGCCGGACTGTTGCGGCTCGATGGCACGGAGGTGCTGATCGGCAGCACGGCGACCGAGAACGCCCGCGTTCCCGAGACCGTGGCGCTGATCAAAAGCGAATGGCAGCGCATGGCCACAGGCGGCCCGACGGCCGAGGAACTGGCCGATGCGGTGGCGGCGATGTCGGGGTCTTACGCACGCCAGTTCGCCGATACGATGCGTGCTTCGTCGACGCTGATGTATGCACGCCGGATCGGGCGCACGCCGGACGAGGTGGCGCAGCGTCCCGAGATCCTGCGCAAGGTGACGCGCGAGGAAACCGCATTTGTGTCGCAGCGTCTGTTCGATGTGGCGGATCTGTCGTTCGCGATCGCCGGAGGGGCGGCGCCGTCTGGCCGGTCAGCGCGGTAACCCGGCATGCTTACACCGACCGTCAAGGCCGCCTGGGATCGTATTGCGGAACTGGCCGCGCGCCCTGATGCGCGGCTGATCAATCCGCTTTTCCATGCCGACCCGCAGCGCGTCGAAAAGATGTGTGTGGCGCTGGACGATCTGAAGCTGGATCTGTCCAAGACCAGCATCAGCCCGGAGGTGCGTGCGGCGCTGTTCGATCTGGCGCGCGTCACCGGCCTTGACGATTTCCGCAAGCGTTTGTTTGCAGGCGGCGCGGTCAACAACACCGAGAACCGTGCGGCGATGCATATGGCGCATCGCGCGGCACCGGGCGAAGTGCTGATGGCCGGCGACGAGGACGCCACCGCGTTCGCCTGGGAACGGCGCGAACGCATGCGCCGGTTCGTGCGCGACATCCATGGCGGCACATTGCGCGGCTCTACCGGCCTGCCGTTCACCACCGTGCTGAGCATCGGCATCGGCGGATCCGATCTCGGGCCGTCGATGGTGACCGAGGCGCTGACCATGGCGGAAGGCGAGCGCATGCAGGCGCGGTTCCTCTCGAACGTCGACGGCACCGCCTTCGTGCGCGAGACGCGCGGGCTGGACCCGGCGCGCACCCTGGTTCTGGTGGCGTCGAAATCGTTCACCACGCAGGAAACCGCCGCCAACGCCCATGTGGCGCGCAAGTGGATCGTCGATGCGCTGGGCGAGGAGGCGGTAGGGGCGCATTTCGCCGCGCTGTCCACCAATCTGAACGCGACCGGTGAATTCGGTATCCTGCAGGAACGCGTGTTCGGCTTCCGCCCCTGGGTCGGCGGGCGGTTTTCGCTGTGGTCGCCGGTCGGACTGGTGATCGCGCTGGCGGCGGGGTGGGAACAGTTCGACCGTCTGCTGGCCGGCGCGCACGCGATGGACCGGCACTTCGCCGAAGCCGATCTGGAACGGAACCTGCCCGTGCTGCTGGCGCTGGCCGGGGTCTGGCACGTCAACGGGCTGGGCTGCACCGCGCAGTGCATCCTGCCGTACGACGATCGTCTGCGCCGTTTCCCCGCTTTTCTCCAGCAGCTGGAAATGGAGAGCAACGGCAAGGGGGTGACGCGCGAGGGTTATCCCGTGGGCCACGCCACTTGTCCGGTGATTTTCGGCGAGCCGGGGACCAATGCGCAGCATTCGTTCATGCAGATGATCCATCAGGGGCCGGCGGTGATCCCGGTGGATTTCATTCTGGCGCACTTCGCGATGAGCCATCGCGCCGACGCGCATCGCATGCTGTCCGCCAACGCCATCGCGCAGGCCGAGGCGCTGCTGTGCGGCAAGACGGCGATTCAGGCCGAGATGGAAATGCTGCAGTCGGGCATGGACCCGGCGCAGGCGGCGTTCCTCGCCCCGCATCGCGCGTTTCCGGGCGATCGGCCCAGCATCTTCATCACCATGGAACACCTCGATGCGTTCGGCATCGGGCGGCTGATCGCGCTGTACGAGCATAAGGTCGCCGTGCAGGGGCATCTGTGGGGCATCAATTCGTTCGATCAGTGGGGCGTGGAATTCGGCAAGGTGCTGGCCGACGGCATTCTGGCCGAACTGTCGGGGGCGCGTATCTACGACCACGATCCCTCGACCTCGGCCCTGATTGCGCACCTGCACGATGTATGATCCTTTCGTGCGGGAGCTGCCCGCATGAAACGGATTCGCCTGCTATCGGAAAATACCGTCAACCGCATCGCCGCCGGCGAGGTGATCGAACGTCCGGCCGCCGCCGTAAAGGAACTGGTCGAGAACGCGATCGACGCCGGGGCCGGGCGGATCGGCGTGGCGCTGGCTGAAGGCGGTATCGCGCGTATCGAGGTGACCGACGACGGGGCCGGGATTGCCGCCGACGATCTGGCGTTGGCCGTGCAGCGGCACGCGACCTCGAAGCTCGACGACGACAACCTGGTCCGTATCGCCACGCTGGGTTTCCGGGGCGAGGCGCTGCCGTCGATCGGCGCTGCGGCGCGGCTGGCGATCACCTCGCGCACCGCCGACGCCGCGCATGCGGCGACGATCCGCGTCGAAGGCGGGCGGGTCGGCGCGGTGGAACCGGCATCGGGCACGCGCGGCACGCGGGTGGTGGTGACCGATATGTTCTTCGCCACCCCGGCACGGCGCAAGTTCCTGAAGCATCCACGCACCGAGGCCGACCATGCCGAGGCGGCGGTGATGCGTCTGGCGATGGCGTGGCCGAACATCGCGTTCCGGCTGCAGAGCGACGGGCGGACGGTGTTCGACCTGCCCGCGCAGACGATGGCCGAGCGGGTGGCGGCACTGCTGGGGCCCGAGGCGGCGGCCGCGCTGCTGCCGGTCGAGCATACGCGCGGGCCTTTGCACGTCATGGGGTTCATCGCTTCACCGGCGCATACGCGCGCCACCTCGGCGGCGCAGTATCTGGTGGTCAATGGCCGCCCGGTGGTCGACCCGGTGTTGCGCGCCTCGGTGCGGGTTGCGTATCGCGATGTGATCGCGCCGGGGCGTCAGCCGGTAGTGGCGCTGTTTCTGGATGTTCCGCCCGAGGAACTGGACGTCAACGTGCATCCGGCCAAGACCGAATTGCGCTTCCGCGACGGCGCGGGGGTGCGTGCGCTGGTGATCGGCGCGTTGCGCCACGCCCTGTCGGTGCCCGCGCAGGCGGAAGAGATCGGGGAAGGCGGCCTCGTCGCACCGCGCATCACGCCGATGCCGGCATCGCATGTGCCCTCGGCATGGCGGCCGGCGGCGGGGGGATATGTGCATGCGCCATCGGTGTCGCAGGCGGTGCATGGCGCGCCGCCCGGGCGGGGCATGGCGGAAGCGCGGCTCGATCTGGCGGCACTGCCGGCGGCGCGCATGCTGGGCGCGGCGGAGCCGTCTGCCGATCATCCGCTGGGGGCGTCGGTTGCGCAGATTCTGGAGACCTATGTGCTGGCGGTGGCGGCGGACGGGGCGCTGGTGATCGTCGATCAGCACGCCGCGCATGAACGCCTGACGCACGAGGCGCTGGCCGCGCAGTACCGCGATGGCGGCGTGCGCACGCAACCTTTGCTGCTGCCCTCGGTGGTCGAGTTTTCGCCGGGCGATGCGGCACGGCTGCTGGCGCATGCGCCCGATCTGGAAAAGCTGGGGCTGGAGATCGAAGAGTTCGGCGGCTCCGCCGTGCTGGTCCGCGCGCTGCCCGCCGCGCTCGGCAATCCGGACCCGGTGCCGCTGCTGCGCGACATCGCCGACGAGCTTGGCGAGATGGGCGAGAGCGTCGCGCTGGAGACCAAACTGGATGCGGTGATCGCGCGGCTGGCGTGTCACGGCTCGATCCGCGCCGGGCGGCGGCTGTCGCAGGCCGAAATGGACGCGCTGCTGCGCCAGCTGGAAACCACGCCGCGCGCCACCACATGCAGCCACGGCCGCCCGACGGTGCTGAAACTGTCGCGCGGCGAACTGGAACGCATGTTCGGCCGGGGTTAGATGGTCGATGGCGCTGATGGTCCGATGATTTCATGACGAACAGCGCCCCTCCCGGTAAAACGCTTCCCGCGTTGTTGCTCGAACTGGGTATTCGGCTCGTGCTGCTTGTCGTTCCCTTCGTGCTGCCGGTTTTTCTGCCGCTTTCTCTCGCCATTGCCTACTGGGTGGCGACGCTGGCCGCCGAATGGGTGGAGAACAGGCTTGCCGGCAAGGTGGATCGCACCTTTATCTGGGTCTTCGGGGGCGCCTTCGGGATAAGCGTTGCCGCCGTCCGTCCCGTTCCGGGAATCGTGGTTGCTGTGATCGCCGGTGTGGCGCTCTTTCTTTGCCTCCTCCTGATCCACAAGGGATGGGAAAAACTCGCCGGCCTCAGGATCGATCGGGCACCTGCGGGACCACGCCTGACCGAGGTGGAGCGTGCGCCCTCCACCGGCCCGAGCGCCTGGAGCACGCCCGCGCCGGTCACGCCGGAGGGCGAGGCGGTGCGTGTTCTCTCGTGCGGAGAAATCGCCATGGGCGGTCCTGTCGTCTGCGACTATCTGTTCGCCGATGGCAGCGTCGTTATGGGGGGCGGCGCCTCGACCGGCTTCTCGCCGGACGGCCGTTATTTCGTGACTCCCGCCCCGTCCCGGGAGAATTGGGGGTTGCTGATCTTCGACAGACGGCGGCGGATACTCCATCGCTGTTCGCAGGCGAACATGTTCTGGGAGATCGATCTGGTCGGCGAGATGACGGTGACCGGCCGTTACAGCCCGCTCACCTCCGACCGGAGCCATATGGCGCTGATCGACGATCTGATCGCCCATTCCAGCAGGGAACGACTGATCGAGGTCGGGGACCTTGGGATTCCGGAAACGGACTGGAACGTCATCCGTGCGCGTCAGCAGGTTTCGCTTGCGCAACCGCCCGCGGGCGGCCCGAAGATCGCCGTGGTCCTGGAACTCCCCGCGAGTTTGAAGGCGCTCGAAGCGCCGCTCGATCCGCTCTATTCGCCGAGGGGTGAACTGTTCGTCGACGATGCACCAAGCGGTCTGCTGATTTCCATGACATCCCCGCAGTTGGTCTGGCGGAGCGATGCGCAGGCCTGCGTTTGCGAGGTTGCCCCGCGGAAGGATGCCGGCAGAAGCGGCGACTGGCTGTGGGAAGCCGGCCGGGGATGGCGGGAAATCCCCGCGGGACTGGATCTGCGGTCTGACTGGCCCCCAGCGACAAGAAAGCTGGGGGCGCTGGATACGTCGTGCCTCGTCGTCGAATGGACGCTGTCCCAGCCGCGGCTTGGCTATGACGGTTTCGGTCCGATCTCCAGCTATACGCATGCGCCGCTGGAGATCGGCGGGCGGCGTTACCCGCAGCCGGAAGTCCGGCAGTTGTTGCCGCTGGCGAAAGAGAGTGCGGCAACCGAACGTCTGGAAAGCGCGCCGCTGAACGGCGGCAAGCGACTGGTCTGGCGGTTTCTGCGTTTCGACGCGGAACTGTCCTGCCGGGTCTATGCATGCGCGTTCGACGGCCGGGCGCTGGACGGTGAATGGCTGCTGGATCACCGGATATCGACCGATGGCGGTTTTGCGGCCGTCGTCGCCTATGCGCCGCCGCCGCTGGTTCCGCATCGCATCGCCATCATCGATGCCGCCAGCGGTGCCGTGACCATGCTGGAGGAGGATGGTCTCTGCGATCCGCATCTGCAGGGGTTTTCGGATGGCGTTCTTTATTTCGTCCGTCTGGCGGGGCGCCACTACGATCAGCCGCACCATGCGCCCGGCAGGGAGCCGGACAGGATCGACGAACACCTTCCATCGCTTGCGAAAGCCCGGACGTTCATGATGTACCGCGCGGGGTCTCACCTCACCTATCATCAGGTGTGCGCGGTACGTTGCGATAACGGATGGCGGATTGCCGGCAGCAGTGCTCCGCCGTGATGAAACATTCCGTATCCGGTGCGGAAACGGGGTAATTGCGAAGGCCGCCGCGCCGTAAGCAAGTCTATTCGTTCGTGCCGGCCATTGGTATATAGATCGCAGCACCATTCATTGAATTATTCGGTCCTGCGGGGTCGCTTCAGAAAGCTCTTTGTCGCATGTCCAAAAGCATGAAGATCGTCGTGGCAGCCGTTCTGGCTGTGCTGATCGGTGGCGGCGGCTTTGCCGCCTGGCGCTTCATCGGCGCGCAGACCGACAACATCATCGTGCAGAAACTGGAGGAACTCCGCGGGCAGGACAGAGGCGGGCTGACCCTGAACTGGGACGGGCGTATCGAACAGAATGGCGAGGAGATCGTTCTGCGCAATGTCACGGCGCGTTACGACACGGCGTCCGCCACCGCCGGAGAGGTGCGTATTCAGCGCGATGGCGCATCCTTCGCCGTGCAGGTCCGCAACCTGCAGGGACAGGGAGACGGAAAGACCCTGAGTATCGCTGCGCTGACGGCAAACGGTTCGGGCAGCACCATTCTGCAGGCGATGGCCGCGCCGCCGCAGACCGCCGAACAGGTGGCGCACGCGTTGCAGGGACTGCGCCTGACGGCCGAGAATGCCGATCTGAATCTGGGATCGGAAACCCAGTATATCCGTGTCGAGAAAATCGAGGCCGAGATTCTTGCCGGCAGCCGCGCCAATATACGAGCGCACAATCTCCGTCAGGCACGCGAGATCAGCCTTTCCATGTACCCACCGGAACATCGCCAGGCGATGCGGGAGTTTTATGGAAATGCTGATCGTCTTTCTCAGGTGATGGATATCGCCCGGATGGCGGCGGACAACGTGCTTCTGCCGGTTCTGGCCCGTCTGGCTGTTTTGCGGACGGATACCGCAGAGGACTACCTCGACCAGTTCGAGCTTTACACACAACTGGATGGTCTGACTGTCCGTGCCGAGAATGTCCGTTCTGACATGTCGTTCATGGTGGGTGAAGTTGGTGATATCAGTTTTCGGATTGCCGGCAGGATCTTACAGGATGCTCGTTACAACAGAGTGAAAGTCATCCTCTCGCCGCGGCTTGCACAGATGCCCGGTTCTCCGTTTGCCGTCCCGTTCGTGGCCGCCGGCAAACCGATCGAGATCGCCGCCGTCCAGGTGGGTCGCACCGATCTGGACGTCATGGCCGCCAGAATGCGGGAACAGCTCTCCGCCAGCCCTTCGCTCTCTTTTCCTGATATGGGGGTGAGGGGGATGCAGATCGACGATCTGCGCGTTCCCGATATCCTGACTCTCGAACGTCTCGTCTGGACCGTGGGCCAGGGCGATACCGGCGTGCACGAGGTGACGCTGCGCAATCTGAACGTCGACACGCCGGCGGCGGTTGCCGACATCGTCGATGCGCCGCAGATCATCACCCCCGAACTGGTGCTGCACATATCGCCCAAAGCCGGAGACGTGCGCGCGGATATCGCGCTGCAAACTCGCAATGTCGCTGCCCTGCGCGGTTATGCCGCGTTCCGCAACACCCGGTTCGATCCAGTGAGGGTGTTTGTTCCCATCTCTCCGCGTGAACCGCAGAACTTTGTGGTCAACTTCAATCTTGAGGACAGCGGCCTGCTCGACCTGATCGGCCGGGCCTCGGGCATGTCCCGGGAAGAGATGGCCTCGATGGCCCAGCTTCAGGCGACCAGTGTGCTGCAAAGATCCGCTCTGCCACAAGAGGAGGTCGAAGACGCGACAGGGAACCTGCCGCAACGGCTTCACGACTTTATTCAGAGCGGGGGAACGCTGGCGCTCGGGGTGGCGGTAGAACTTAGCGGCAGACGTTCTGCGTCCGTCCGCTTCAGCGAGCCGGAGCGCCTGACGCTGCAGTAGCGCGCATAAACACCCCTCCCCTGAGTGGCTCCTCTACGGGGAGGGGTCTGGCGACCGGTCATCCGCAGTGTGCCGACATCGGGTATTCCACCGGTTCGGCGGTATGGACCGTGCCCTGCGCACGGGCCGCATGGCGCAATATGGGGGCGACCTCTTCGACGAGCCAGAACGAAGCCTCTTCCAGGGCGCTGGCCGCCTGTGCCGAGACGCAGCGATGCCGCAGCGCGGCCAGGGCGAGATCGCAGGCTTCCAGTGCCACCAAGGCGGCCGCCAAGGTATGGCGGTCTGGGCCGGGGGGCAGATTATACGCAATATGGGTGAGCGCAGACGGCATTAGGGCTTCCTCAGAACTGGTATTTGCATACAATACCAACTAGGAATTGAGTCATCAAGCAAGCGAATCGTTTTTTGCGCAAAAAACTGAATGTTTTCCTATAAACGGTATTATATACACGATTTGGGAAAATTTCCCCCTCAGGGGAAAAATTCAAAAAATGGGCATGGTGTTACAACCCCAGAACCTCGCTCCACTCCAGCGCGCGATACAGGCAAACGATCTGCTCGGCGGGAACGGTGAAGACTTCGTGCGGGTTGTACTGTTCGAGCTCGACATACCGGGCGGTGCGGCGCAGCAGTTTCTTGACCCGGGCGTGCGGGGGAGAGGCCGGGTCGTCGGTGCGGGTCAGGATGATCACATGATTGCCCGGCGCGGGGGTGCGGCCATCCTGAACGAAAACCAGTTCGCCGGGCTGCCGCCAGGGAACCATGGAATCGCCTTCGACATAGATGGCGAAAATCGATGTCATGCCGACCAGTCCGGGGGGGCGCCTAGCCCAGTCGATCGGGCCGTCGGTCATATTCAGGTGAAACACACCATCGGGGCCGCCCTGTGCGGTTCCCATCACCGGAACATCGCGCGGCAGGGGCGGTGCGGTGCGCACCGGCGGAACATGAGCCGGCAGAAGCGCCGGGATGGCGGCAGAGTGTCGGTAATTTTGCGGCGGTGGCGGCGCGTCCTCCAGCAGGGCGGCCGGAGGGACCGACAGGGCGGCGGCAATCCGCGCCACCCAGTCCATGGTCAGGCGGCGTTCTCCTTTTTCCAGCCGGTCGATCTGCGGCTGTGACGTTCCGGTCAGTGCGGCAAGCCGTCCCTGGGACATATTGAGCGCCATCCGCCACTGGCGGATGCGATTGGGATAGAGGGACGGTTCCCGTGTCATGTTATTCATATATAATACCAGAAGCGCCGACTCAACGGGGGGAGAAAACTCCAAATTGGTATACTTTGAGCGTAAGCCGATACCGAATCGAATTTTTTGGTCAGACTGAGTGTATGTGTGGACGGTTTGTTCAGAAAGATCCCCGGCGCGCGCATCGGCTTCTGCACAATGTGAAAATGACCGGGGAATGCCGGCCGCGGTTCAACGTGGCGCCAGCGCAGCTCGCCTGGGCAGTGCGGATACATCCGCAAACCGGGGTTTGGCGAATGGACCGGTTGCGCTGGGGATTCTGCCCGACGCCGGCCTGCAAGGTGAGGCCGATCAATGCGCGGATCGAAAATGTGATCGCCAACAGAATGTTCCGGGCCGCTTATGTGCAGCGCCGCTGTATCGTGCCTGCGGATGCTTTTTATGAATGGCAGCGACAGACCTCGGGGCGGGGGCGTCCGTTCGCGGTCATACGCGAAGATGGCGCGATGCTGGCGCTGGCCGGTCTCTGGACGGCCTGGCGCGACGGCGCCGGGGATGTGCAGCGCAGTTTCGCACTGCTGACGACGGCGGCGACAGGCGCGCTTGCGTCGATCCATGCCCGGATGCCCGTTCTGCTGGAGGAAGGGGGCTGGGCGGACTGGCTGGCGGGTGGGCATCCGGCCCGCCCAGCGGAAACGGCGCTGCGAGTCTATGCGGTTGGCGCAGCCGTCAATGCTGTTCGGAACGATCTGCCGTCACTGCTGGACCCTGTTTAGAGCGGATCGTGATCGGGTGGGAATCACCCCAACCCGAGGACCATTCCTGGCGACCGGCCATGCGGCATTCCTGACCACAGTCAGATATCGTCGATCAGCGGGTTGGGGTGCGCCAGATTGATCAGAGTGTTCAGGTCGCGCACCTCGATCGTGCGCCCGCGAATCGCGACGCCGTGCTGCGCCAGTTGCGAGAATGTGCGCGACAGGTTTTCCGGCGTCATCCCCAGACGTGAAGCGAGGGTGCGTTTGTCATAAGGCAGATTGAAGCTGTCCGTGCCGCCCATGCGGGCATGTGTGCGGATAATCCAGTTGGCAAGGCGTTCGAGGCTGGTGCGCAATTTCTGGTTTTTCAATTCACGCGTCATGGTGCGGTAGGCGCCGGCCAGCTCCCGCACCACGGCGCGCGCGAATTCGGGCGAGGCTTCGAAGGCGGCCTGAACGGATTTGACCGGTATCATCAGAATCCGGGAGTTTTCCAGCGTACGCGCCGATTTCAGGTAAGGCTGGTCGGACATGACGGCCGCCAGAATGAAGGCGCGCACCGGGCGGACCACCATGACCGTGCTTTCCATCTCATCATGCTGGGTGAACAGGTCGACCGCGCCCTCCAGAACCACATGCAGAAAGTCCGGAATGTCGCCCTCGTCGATCAGCACGACATGCGGCGGAAAGCGCTGCAGGAACGACGCCTGCATCATCAAATCGAACTGCGTCTCGGGCATGGCGGCAAACAAATCGAGGTTTTTTACCGCATCAGCGTCTGGGCCACGCATACATCATCTCCGTCTAGTAGATATTGTGTATTAATAATTGACGAAAGTCAAATATTAAATTGACATTAAGTAATTAAAGTATATAAATTTAAGAATTCAAATAAAGAAATATGCATTTTAAGAATATTTATGTCGATTTTTGATTGTTATATTGAGGATGATCAATCCAATTTCGGCAAATGACTGCAAGGTTTCTGGGGACAGGGAAGCCATACCCGAAGAGCAGTAAAGGCCAGAGCCATGAGTGTTTCTGAAGAAGTAACCTCCAACCAGCAAAACAGGGCGATGTGGGGTTCCGCAGTCGCATTTACCGTCTGTTTTGCCGTCTGGACGATCTTCGCCATCATCGGCATCCGCATCAAAGACGAACTGGGGCTGAACAACGCCCAGTTCGGACTGATGGCGGGCATGCCCATTCTCATCGGATCGCTGATCCGCGTGCCGTTGGGGATCTGGACCGACCAGTACGGCGGCCGGCGCGTGTTCACGGGCGTGATGCTGTCGTCCGCTGTCGCGACGTTCCTGCTGACATATGCGCACACGTATCCGCAGATGCTGCTCGCCGGGGCCGGGGTCGGCATCGCGGGCGGGTCGTTCGCGGTGGGGATCGCCTATGTGTCGCGCTGGTATCCGGCGGGCAAGCAGGGCACGGCGCTGGGGATCTTCGGGGCCGGTAACGTCGGCGCCGCGGTGACCAAGTTCTGCGCTCCGTTCGTGATGGTGGCGATGGGCTGGGAGGCCGTGGCGTATATCTGGGCGGCCGGGATCGCGCTGATGGGGGTGATCTTCTGGTTCCTGACCGATGAAGACCCGGTGATCAAGGAACGCCGCGCCAAGGGCATCAAGCCGCAGAGCGCCTGGCTGGAGCTGGAGCCGCTGAAGAACGTTCAGGTCTGGCGTTTTTCTCTGTATTACTTCTTCGTCTTCGGTGCGTTCGTCGCGCTTTCACTGTGGCTGCCCAAGTATCTGATGGGTGTTTACAGTTTGGACGTAAAGACCGCGGGGATGATCGCGGCGGCGTATTCCATCCCGGCCAGCCTGTTCCGCATTTACGGCGGCGTGCTGTCGGACAAGTACGGTGCGCGGCGCGTGATGTACTGGACGTTTATCGTCTCGACGATCTGCTGCTTCATCCTGTCCTACCCGGCGACCGATTTCGTCAGCCAGGGGGCGAATGGGCCGGTCTCGTACCGCATCGAAATCGGGCTGATCCCGTTCATCGTGGTTGCATTCGTGCTGGGCTTCTTCATGAGCCTGGGTAAGGCGGCCGTCTACAAGCACATTCCCGTCTACTATCCGAAGAACGTGGGTGCCGTGGGCGGTCTGGTCGGGCTGATCGGCGGTCTGGGCGGGTTCGTGCTGCCGATCGTCTTCGGCTGGCTGGTCGACCAGACGGGCGTGTGGACCACCTGCTTCATGCTGCTGTTCGTGATCGTCGCGGTCTCGCTGCTGTGGATGCATATGTCGATCCGCCAGATGGAACGCGAAGCCGCGGCACCGGTGCTGGCGACCTTGCCGGAACTGCCGGAAATGCAGCCGATCCACGGTCCGGCCCAGCAGGGCGCGTTGAGCGACAAAACCCTGATGGACTGGCGGCCCGAGGATCCGACCTTCTGGGCAACAACCGGACGTGCGGTCGCGCAGCGTAATCTGTGGATTTCGGTCTGCTGTCTGCTGCTGGCGTTCGCGGTGTGGATGGTCTGGTCGGTCGTGGTGGCGCGTCTGCCGCAGGCGGGTTTTAACTTCAGCACCACGCAGCTGTTCTGGCTGGCGGCGATGCCCGGCCTGTGCGGGGCGACGCTGCGCATCTTCTATTCGTTCGTCGTGCCGATCTTCGGCGGGCGGCTGTGGACGACGCTGAGCACCTGGTCGCTGGCCATTCCGGCGCTGGGGATCGGTTTCGTCATCCAGAACCCGAGCACACCGTACTGGGTGTTCGTGCTGCTGGCGCTGCTGTGCGGCTTCGGCGGCGGCAACTTCGCGTCGTCGATGTCCAACATCTCGTTCTTCTTTCCGAAGCGCGAGAAAGGCAATGCACTGGCGATCAACGCCGGGATCGGCAATCTGGGCGTCAGCGTGGTGCAGTTCGTCGTACCGTTGGTGATCACCATGGGCGTATTCGGTGCGTTGGGCGGCGAGCCGGTAACGCTCACCAACCCGGCCACGGGTGCGCAGTCCAGCATGTGGCTGCAGAATGCCGGCTATATCTGGGTGCCGTTTATCGCGATCAGCGCCTGTGCGGCGTGGTTCGGTATGAACGACCTGGCGACGATGAAGGCGTCCTTTGCGGACCAGGCCATCATCTTCCGGCGCAAGCACAACTGGCTGATGTGCTGGCTGTACACGGGCACATTCGGTTCGTTCATCGGTTGCTCGGCCGCGTTCCCGCTGCTGACCAAGACGCAGTTTCCGGAAATCAACGCGCTGCAGTATGCGTTCATTGCACCGCTGGTGGGGGCCGTGTCGCGCGCGCTGACCGGCTGGGTGTCCGACCGCTGGGGTGGCGGTAGGGTGACGTTCTGGATGTTCATCCTGATGATGATCGGCGCCTATGGGGTGATCCACTTCATCGGCATCAAGGAACAGCCGCATGCGTTCATGGGCTTCTTCCTGAGCTTCCTGCTGCTGTTCTTCGCGACCGGCGTGGGCAACGCATCGACCTTCCAGATGATCCCGGCGATCATGGCGAAGGACATGAACCGGCTGATGCCGGACAGCGATCCGGTCGCGCGCCAGTTGCAGTCGGAAAAGGAATCGGCGTCGATCATCGGTTTCTCGTCGGCGATTGCAGCCTACGGCGCGTTCCTGATCCCGATGAGCTACGGCGAATCGATCCGTATAACGGGCGGTCCGCAGGCGGCGCTGTGGGGCAGCATCATCTTTTATGCAAGCTGCCTGGTGGTGACCTGGTTCTGCTACACCCGCAAGGGCGGACTTCTTTACGACGTTGAACGTGCGCGCGCGGCATCGGGCGGCGTTCAGCAGGCTGCGGAATAAGGGGGGAGAGTAATGGGCCATTTACTCGATCGACTGACGTTCTTCAAAAAGAATGTCGAAGAGTTTTCCAACGGTCACGGCATTACCACCCACGAGGACCGCTCGTGGGAGGATGGATACCGCAAGCGCTGGCAGCACGATGCGGTCGTGCGGTCCACGCATGGGGTGAACTGTACGGGATCGTGTTCGTGGAAGATCTACGTCAAAGGCGGGATCGTCACGTGGGAAACCCAGCAGACCGACTATCCGCGCACCCGCCCGGATATGCCGAACCATGAACCGCGCGGTTGCGCACGCGGGGCCAGCTATAGCTGGTACCTGTATTCGGGCAATCGCGTGAAATTTCCGATGGTGCGTTCGCGCCTGCTGCGCCTGTGGCGCGAGGCACGCGCAGTGCGCACCCCGGTCGCTGCGTGGGCGTCGATCGTCGAGGACAAGACCAAGCGCGATTCCTATACCAAGAAGCGCGGGCTGGGCGGTTTCGTCCGCGCGACCTGGGAGGAAGTGAACGAGATCATCGCCGCCGCCAACGCCTATACGGTGAAGACCTATGGTCCGGACCGCGTGGTCGGGTTCTCGCCGATCCCGGCGATGTCGATGATCTCGTACGCGGCGGGGGCGCGGTACCTGTCGCTGATGGGCGGCGTGTGCATGTCGTTCTACGACTGGTACTGCGATCTGCCGCCCGCTTCACCGCAGACCTGGGGCGAGCAGACCGACGTGCCGGAAAGCGCCGACTGGTACAATGCGGGCTTTCTGATGCTGTGGGGCTCGAACGTGCCGCAGACCCGCACGCCCGATGCGCACTTCTATACGGAAGTGCGTTACAAGGGCACGAAAAGCGTGGTGGTTTGCCCCGACTATTCCGAAGCATCGAAATTCGCCGATATGTGGATCTCGGTGAAGCAGGGGACCGATGCGGCGCTGGCCATGGCGATGGGGCATGTGATGCTGCGCGAGTATCACGTCGACCGCAAGGTGCCGTACTTCAACGATTACGTGAAGCGCTACACCGACATGCCGATGCTGGTGCGTCTGGTGGAACAGGATGGCCGCCTGGTGCCCGAACGCATGCTGCGGGCGGCGGATTTCGACGGCGCGCTGTCCGAAGCCAACAACCCGGAATGGAAGACCGTCGCGTTCGACGAAAAAACCGGGCAACTGGTGGTACCGAACGGGTCGATCGGATTCCGCTGGGGTGAACAGGGCAAGTGGAACCTGGAAAGCCGCGAATCGCGCGGCAACGAGGTCGATCTGCGTCTGTCGCTGGATACCGAGAACGACGGCATGGCCGATGTGGCGTTTCCGTATTTCGGCAACATCGAACACGACCATTTCACCGGCACCGATCATCCCAGCATCCTGATGCGCCGGCTTCCGGTGAAGAAGCTGCTGCTGGCCGAAGGCGAGGTGCTGGTCGCCACGGTGTACGATCTGTTCCTCGCGAACTACGGTGTCGATCGCGGCTTCGGCGGCGAGCATGTCGCCAAGTCGTTCGACGAGAACGTGCCGTACACGCCCGCCTGGGCCGAGACGATCACCGGCGTCAAGCGCGACCAGATTATCCAGACGGCGCGTGAATTCGCCACCAATGCGGAAAAAACCAATGGACGGTCGATGATCATCATCGGCGCGGCGATGAACCATTGGTACCACATGGACATGAACTACCGCGGCGTCATCAATATGCTGGTGATGTGTGGTTGCGTCGGGCAGTCGGGTGGCGGCTGGTCGCATTACGTCGGGCAGGAAAAGCTGCGCCCGCAATCCGGCTGGGCGGCGTTGACCTTCGCGCTCGACTGGGCGCGCCCGCCGCGCCAGCAGAACTCGACGTCGTTCTGGTATGCGCACACGGATCAGTGGCGGTACGAAACATTGAATGTGGATTCGATCGTCTCGCCGCTGGCACCGAAAGGGCAGTGGGGTGGCACGTTGATCGACTATAACGCGCGTGCCGAGCGCATGGGCTGGCTGCCGTCCGCCCCGCAACTGCAGCAGAACCCGATCGAGGTTTCGAAGATGGCTGCCGTCGCCGGGATGGAGGCGAAAGATTATGTCGCGCAGAGTCTGAAATCGGGCGAGCTGCGCCTGTCGTGCGAAGATCCCGACAATCCGAAGAACTGGCCACGCAACCTGTTCGTGTGGCGTTCGAATCTGCTCGGCTCTTCGGCCAAGGGGCACGAATATTTCCTCAAACATCTGCTCGGCACGTCGCATGGCGTGATGGGCAAGGATCTGGGCGAAATGGGGGCGCAGAAGCCCAACGAGGTCGAATGGCACGACAAGGCGCCTGAAGGAAAGCTGGACCTGCTGGTCACACTGGACTTCCGTATGTCGACCACCTGCGTGTACTCCGACATCGTACTGCCGACGGCGACGTGGTACGAAAAGGACGACATGAACACGTCCGATATGCACCCGTTCATCCATCCGCTGACTGCGGCGGTGAACCCGGTGTGGGAATCGCGGACCGACTGGGAGATCTACAAGGGGCTCGCCAAGACGTTCTCGAACGTCGCGCCGGAAGTCCTGGGCGTGGAAAAGGACGTCGTGCTGACGCCGATCATGCACGACAGCCCGAACGAGATCGCGCAGCCCTTCGATGTGAAGGACTGGAAGCGCGGTGATATCGATCCGGTGCCCGGCAAGACCATGCCGACGGTGACGGTGGTCGAACGTGATTATCCGAACCTCTACAAACGCTTCACCTCGCTCGGCCCGCTGATGGACAAGGTGGGCAACAACGGCAAGGGGATCGCGTGGAATACCCAGCACGAGGTCGAGTTCCTGAAGCAGTTGAACGGCGAGGTGACCGAGGAAGGCCCGACGAAAGGGCTGGCGCGGATCGAATCGGCGATCGACGCGGCGGAGGTCGTGCTGTCGCTGGCGCCGGAAACCAACGGCGAAGTGGCGGTGAAGGCGTGGGCTGCGCTGGGCAAGGCGACCGGGCGCGACCATACGCATCTGGCGGTGCCGAAAGAGGACGAGAAGATCCGCTTCCGCGACATCGTCGCGCAGCCGCGCAAGATCATCTCGTCGCCGATCTGGTCGGGGCTTGAATCGGAAAAGGTCTGTTACAACGCGGGCTATACGAACGTACACGAACTGATCCCCTGGCGCACGCTGTCGGGCCGCCAGCAGCTGTATCAGGATCATCTGTGGATGCGTGCGTTCGGTGAAGCGATGTGCCTGTACCGGCCGCCGATCGACACCCGCACGGTGGCGCCGGTGATCAACGCGAAGCCGAACGGCAACAAACCGATCGTGCTGAACTTCCTGACGCCGCACCAGAAATGGGGCATCCATTCGACCTATACGGACAATCTGCTGATGCTGACGCTGTCGCGTGGAGGGCCGATCGCCTGGATCAGCGAGGATGATGCGAGGTCGGCTGGTATCGTCGACAACGACTGGATCGAGGTGTTCAATACCAACGGCGCGCTGGTGGCGCGTGCGGTCGTCTCGCAGCGTGTGAAGAACGGCACCTGCATGATGTATCACGCGCAGGAAAAGATCATCAACGTGCCCGGGTCTGAAATGACCGGCCAGCGCGGCGGGATCCACAACTCGGTCACCCGTGCGATCCTGAAGCCGACGCACATGATCGGCGGTTATGCGCAACTTGCCTACGGGTTCAACTACTACGGCACGGTCGGCTGCAACCGCGACGAATTCGTCGCGGTGCGCAAGATGGCCGAGGTCGACTGGCTGGATACGCCGAACGCCGATCAGCCTGAACCCTTGTCCGTTAAACCCGGTGTCACGAAGGAGGCCGCAGAATGAAGATCCGTGCTCAGATCGCGATGGTTCTGAACCTCGACAAGTGCATCGGCTGTCATACGTGTTCAGTGACCTGCAAGAACGTATGGACCAGCCGCGAGGGGATGGAATACGCGTGGTTCAATAACGTCGAAAGCAAGCCCGGCATCGGTTACCCGAAAGACTGGGAAAACCAGAAACGCTGGAACGGCGGTTGGGTGCGACAGGGTAACGGCAAGATCCGGCCGCGTATCGGCGGCAAGTTTCGGGTTTTGTCGAAGATCTTCGCGAACCCGGATTTGCCCGAGATCGACGACTACTACGAGCCGTTCACATTCGATTACGAACATCTGCAGAACGCGCCCGAGGTAAAGGCGATGCCGACGGCTCGCCCGCGCTCTCTGGTGTCCGGCGAGCGGATGGAAAAGATCGAATGGGGGCCGAACTGGGAGGAAATCCTGGGCGGCGAGTTCTCGAAAAGGTCGGCGGACTACAATTTCGAAGGCGTGCAGAAGGAAATCTACGGCGCGTTCGAAAACACCTTCATGATGTATCTGCCGCGTCTGTGCGAACACTGTCTGAACCCTGCCTGTGCGGCGGCATGCCCGTCGGGCGCGATCTACAAGCGCGAAGAAGACGGCATCGTGCTGATCGATCAGGACAAGTGCCGCGGCTGGCGCATGTGCGTGTCGGGCTGTCCTTACAAGAAGATCTATTACAACTGGTCTTCAGGTAAGTCCGAAAAATGCGTGTTCTGCTATCCGCGCATCGAAGTCGGACAGCCGACGGTGTGTTCGGAAACTTGCGTAGGCCGTATCCGCTATCTGGGTGTGGTGCTCTACGATGCCGATCGCATCGAAGCAGCAGCCAGCGTTCCGGACGAGAAGGATCTGTACGAAGCGCAGCTCTCGGTCTTCATGGACCCCAACGATCCGAAGGTGATCGCGCAGGCCCGCGCCGATGGCGTGCCGGAAATGTGGCTGGAATCGGCCCGCAAGTCGCCGATCTGGAAGATGGCGATGGACTGGAAGGTCGCTTTCCCGCTGCATCCTGAATACCGCACGCTGCCGATGGTCTGGTATGTGCCGCCGCTATCGCCGATCCAGTCGGCCGCCGCCGCGGGCGCGATGGGTTCCGACGGCGTCATGCCGGATGTGAAGTCGCTGCGCATTCCGCTGAAGTATCTGGCCAACCTGCTGACCGCCGGCGACGAGCAGCCGGTGACGATCGGGCTGGAGCGGATGCTGGCGATGCGCGCCTATATGCGTGCGAAGACCGTGGACGGCATCATCGACCACGAAATCGCGCGTCGTGTGGGGCTTACCGCCGCACAGATCGAGGATATGTACAAGACGATGGCGATCGCGAATTACGAAGACCGTTTCGTGATCCCGACCACGCATCGCGAGTTCGATGAAAGCGCGGCGGAGCTTCGCGGCTCCTGTGGTTTCTCGTTCGGTAACGGCTGTGCGTCGGGCGAGGGTAACAACCTGTTCGGGACACCGAAAAAGGTGAAGAACCCGATGGAAGTGGCGTGACATGGCCAAGACCTTCAAAATCCTGTCACTGCTGCTGAGTTATCCAACGGCTGACCTGAAGGCGGCGGCGAGTGATCTCGTCGCTGTCCTGAACCAGGAGGCGTTGATCCCGACGGCTGAGCGCACCGCGGTGTGCGCGCTGCTGGAGCGTATCGCCCGCGACGATCTGTTCGACCTGCAGGAACGTTACGTGCTGCTGTTCGATCGCACGCGGTCGCTGTCGCTGCATCTGTTCGAGCACGTACACGGTGAAAGCCGCGATCGTGGGCAGGCGATGGTGGATCTGCGCAACCAGTACGAAGCCAAAGGGATGGTGACCGAAACAACGGAACTGCCGGATTATCTGCCGCTGTTCCTGGAATTCCTGTCTGTGCTGCCGCTTGCGGAAGCGAGGGAATATCTGGAACAGCCGGCGCATATTCTGCAGGCGCTGGGCGAACGCCTGGCGCGCCGGGAATCGGACTATGGCTGCGTCTTCCACGCGCTGCTGGCGATCGCCGGGGTAAAACCCGCACAGGAAGCCGTGGAAGTCCTGATGCAAGAACCGGATCCGGATCCGATGGACCTGAAGGCGCTGGACGCCGTTTGGGAAGAAGCCGCCGTGAAATTCGGTCCTGATGAAAACGCCTGCAAGGATGGTCTGGTGTCGCGGATTCGCGCCGCCCGCCGCCCTGCGCCCGGCATGAGCGCGTGAGAGGGGGAGCACGATAACCATGGGTGCAACGCTCAATCATATTCTTTTCGGCTGGTATCCGTATTTCTGTCTGACCGTGTTTCTGGTCGGCAGCTGGGTCCGGTTCGACCGTGAACAATACACCTGGAAGGCCAGTTCGAGTCAGCTGCTGCGCAAGGGGCAGCTGATGTGGGGGTCGAACCTATTCCATGTCGGTATTCTGCTGATTTTCTTCGGGCATCTGATCGGGCTGCTGACGCCCATTCAGGTGTTCGACGCGATCGGCATCACGCATGGGCAAAAGCAGGTGCTGGCGATCGTGGTCGGTGGCGTCGCGGGTATTACGTGTTTCATCGGCCTGACGCTGCTGATCCACCGCCGTCTGGTCGACGAACGCATCCGCGCGACGACCAGCGCCGGCGACCTGTTCATCCTGTTGCTGTTGTATGCACAGCTGATCCTGGGACTGCTGACGATCTTTGTCTCGCTTGGACATCTGGACGGGCATGAAATGACCAAGTTCATGGCCTGGGCGCAGGGTGTGCTGACGCTGCGGCCGGGGGTATCGAGCGTGCTGCTCGACGTGAACCCGCTGTTCAAGCTGCATCTGATCCTGGGGATGACGATCTTCCTGGTGTTCCCGTTCACCCGTCTGGTGCATATCTGGAGCGCGCCCGTTTGGTATCTGGGCCGGCGCGGCTATCAGGTCGTGCGCACCCGCCGGCGCGTGGCGTAACGGCGGAGCGTAAGAAAGATGGCGGGATCTATCCGACTTGTGCAGACGGCCCGACCGGTGGTCGTGAATGGTGTGACCATCCCGCGCGCGGACATCGCGCGGGAGGCACAACATCACCCGGCAGCCAATGCCGCTGCCGCGCTGGAAGAAGCAGCCCGTGCGCTGGCGATACGCGAGCTGCTGTTGCAGGAAGCACGGCACCTGAACCTCCAACCCGAACCGGTCGAGGACGAGGCGGGCCGTATCGAAACCGACGAGGAGGCGATGATCCGTGGCCTCGTCGAGCGCGAGGTGCAAACACCAGCATCGGACGAGGAAGTCTGTCGCCGTTATTATGAAAGCAATCCCCGGCGGTTCATGTCGCCGGATATCTACGAGGTGTCTCACATCCTGATTCAGGCGCCGCACACCGATGCCGACGCTTTTCAAAAAGCGCGCGCGCATGCGCAGGAACTGGCGCTGATCCTGCTGAAGACGCCCGGAGCATTCGCCGATCTGGCGCGGCAGCATTCGGCCTGTCCGTCGGCGGAGCAGGGCGGGAATCTGGGGCAGATCAGCACGGGTCAGACGACACCGGAATTCGAGGCTGCGCTGGCCGGCATGGCGCCGGGAACCGTTTCCACGACACCGGTCGAAACGCGTTACGGGTTTCATGTCATCCGGCTGGAACGCAGGCATGAGGGCCGGTTGCTGCCGTTCGAACTGGTGCGCGAACGCATCGCCGAATATCTGGATACTGCGGTCAGGCAACGTGCCATGGCGCAGTACATCGCTGTTCTTGCCGGCCGTTCGGAGATCAGCGGTGTGGACCTGTGTGCCGGAAAATCGATGCTGGTGCAGTGATGAACCTGGGGGAGCTGATCCAGAGGTTTGAAGATACGGAGGTGGCGGTCTCCGTTCTGGAACGGATGGGCGATGCCGTATTGGTCGCCCGTGTGCGTGATGCATCGGTACAGCATGGCATGCAGCCGGGTGAATTCGTGTCGCATGCCGTCACGCATTTCGCATCACATGCGGGGGATGAGGAATGGTTGACTCTTTTGGGATTGATGTCGCGTGTGCAGGATCCGGGGAACGTGTTCCTGAAGCACGCGCTGTTGCAGGCATTACCAAAACAGAAATGCCAGGCAAGATGAAAGCGCAGCGTTCTTACGAAGAGGACGTGAGATTCCATGCGGAGCTGGACATACGGTTGCTGCGGAATCCTCTGGAATTTTTCCACACGGACCATGCGCGTCAGAGCGATCTGTGTGAAACGCTGTCGGATATAGCAACGGCGGAACGCATCGACGAAGAGACTGCGCATCAGTTACTGCAATATCTGCAGTGGGAAATGCCGTTGCACACGATCGACGAGGAAGAGGATCTGTTTCAGCTTCTGCGGCGGCGCGCGCGGGCGCGCGACGATCTGGAGCAGGTGCTGAGCGCCCTGTCGGGCGAACATCGCGCGGATGCGGAATTGTCCGGGCAGATCTGCAGATATCTGCGCGAGTTGCTGAAAAACACCGATAATATGCCACTGTCAGCCGAAATGCGGCTAGCGTTCATGGATTTTTCCGCGCGTCAGAAACGGCATCTGATGGTGGAAAACACGGTGATCATGCCGCTTGCGGAAGCACGGCTGACGGCAGCCGACCGGCGCGACCTCGGCCGGCGTATGGCGGCGCGGCGGGGGGTGGATTTGCGGTGACGGTCCTGGAGGATCTTTTCAATCGCAACATCGTCTGGGCGCTGACGCAGACGCGCGAAGACCCGATGTACTTCCGCCGCCTGGCGGTGGAGCAGAAGCCGCGTTATCTGTGGATCGGCTGTTCGGACAGCCGTGTTCCTGCCAACGAAGTGGTGGGACTTAGCCCAGGCGATCTGTTCGTGCATCGCAATATCGCCAATATCGTGCACACCAGCGACATGAATCTGCTGTCGGCGCTGGAATATGGTGTCGATGTCCTGGGGGTGGAGGACGTGATCGTCTGCGGTCATTATGGCTGCGGTGGTGTGCGGCGCGCCATGCAGGAGTGGCAGAGCGACCTGTCCACGCACTGGCTGGCGCCGATCATCGAACTGTATCGGCGCAACCGGGTGCGGCTGGAAGCCATCCGCGATGAAAATGCACGCCTGAACACGCTGTGCGAACTAAATGTGGAAAAACAGGTGCGTCGTGTGGCCGCCACACCGATCATGACGCGCGCCTGGCGGACAGGGCGGCGCGTGGCGGTGCATGGATGGATTTACGGTCTGAACGACGGTTTGCTGCGCGATCTGCATGTAACCATGTCGTCGTTCGCGGAACGCGATACGTTCGATGCCGGGCGCGAGCGTCTGGCGCGCGCCGTTCTGCGCGGCGGCAAGCGCGATATGGCGACCGACAACGTTCTGAAGGTTCTGCAGGATTCGCTGCCCTGTAATTGCTGCGATGCGGAGCCGCGCTCATGATCCGGCCGTGTCTGCACGATGCATTCGGACGGGACATCACCTATCTGCGGGTTTCGGTGACCGATCGCTGCGATTTGCGCTGTGTGTACTGCATGTCGGAGAACGCGCATTTTCTGCCGAAACGCGACCTGCTGTCGTTGGAAGAACTGGCGCGGCTGTGCGGCAGTTTCGTCGATCTGGGGGTGAAGAAATTGCGCCTGACCGGCGGTGAACCGTTGGTGCGGCGTGATATCATGACGCTGTTCCGCAGCCTGTCGACGTATCTGCAAAGCGGTGCGCTGCACGAACTGACACTGACCACCAACGGATCGCTGTTGGCGCGTTACGCGGCGGATCTGGCGGCGTGCGGGGTGAAGCGGATCAACGTGTCGCTGGACACGCTGGACCCGGACAAATTCCGCGCCATCACGCGCTGGGGCGACCTGGGCAAGGTGCTGCAGGGGATCGACGCCGCGCAGCGTGCCGGTCTGGCAGTGAAGATCAACACCGTGGCGATGCGCAACGTAAATGCCGATGAAATTCCATCCCTGATGCGTTGGGCGCACGGACGCGGTATGGACATGACGTTGATCGAGGTGATGCCCGTCGGCATGGAAGACCAGCAACCGCGCGATCAGTTCCTGTCGCTGGCGGCGATGCAGGCGCGGTTGGCGGAACAGTTCACGTTGCAGCCCAGCATGCACCGCACGGGCGGTCCGGCGCGCTATATGCGGGTGGTGGAAACGGGCGGACGGATCGGGTTTATCTCGCCCATGTCGCATAATTTCTGCGAGAGCTGCAATCGCGTGCGCATCACCTGCACCGGCATGCTGTATCTGTGTCTGGGGCAGGAGGATACCTGCGACCTGCGCGCGGTGCTGCGCGGTTCGGAAAGTGACGAACCGGTGCGGGCGGCGATCCTGGCCGCCATTCAGCGCAAGCCGCGCGGGCATGATTTTGTGGTGGACCGCCTCGGCCGCTCGACGGTGCGCGAGACCTTGTTGCAGCACAGGATGAATACACTGGGTGGCTAGCCGTTCGCGCTCGCGCTATACCGCTGCGGCAACGAAGCGGAAGAATGATGAGCGGTTTGCAGTTCGTCAGTGTGCTGCTGGCCATTGCCTGCGGTGCGATGACACAGCGGGTGACAGGGCTGGGCTTCGCGCTGGTCAGCGCACCGCTGCTGATTCTGGCCGCCGGGCCGCACGAAGGTGTGCTGCTCGCCAACGTGCTCAGTCTGGCCGGCAACTGTATGGTGATCACGCAGACCTGGCGCGACGGCGACCTGAAACATGCGCTGCTGCTGGCCGTTCCCGCCATTGTGGTGATGCCGCCCAGCAACTGGGTGGCGCTGCAACTGCCTACCGCGCCGTTGATGATCGGCATCGGCACGATCACGCTGCTGGCGCTGGGCTTCGTGCTGACCTTCCGGCAGACCAGGATTTTCAGCGGCGGGCTGGGCGCTGTGGCGGCCGGGGCGCTCAGCGGCTTCATGCAGGTGACGGCGGGCGTCGGCGGTCCGGCGATGACGCTGTATGCGATCAGCACCAACTGGGTGCAGCGTGGCTTTGCGGCGTCGATGCAGATGTATTTTGCCATGCTGAACGTGGCGGCGATCGCTATCAAGGGCTGGCCGCAGCAGCCCGTGTTACAGATGGGGGCGATGTTCGCCGCGCTGTTCTGCGGTGTGGTGCTGGGCGCGCTTGCCGCCCCCCATGTGCCGGGGCATCGTGCGCGCCAGGCGGTGACGGCGCTGGCCATTCTGGGTGCGTTCGCCACCGTGGTGAAGGGTTTCATGTCGTTATGAGGGAGGGGAGCGCAGCATGATCGATACGCCACCGATGGGCATCGTCACCGTGTCGGACCGCGCCAGTGCGGGCATGTATGAAGACCGCGGCGGCCCGGCGATTCAGGCGTATCTGGAACGGGTGCTGACCTCGCCCTGGCGCCCCGAACGCCGGCTGATCGCCGACGAACGCGCGTTGATCGCCGAAACCCTGCGCGATCTGGCCGACACTCTGCATTGCCCGCTGATTCTGGTGACCGGCGGCACCGGCCCGTCGCCGCGCGACGTGACGCCCGAGGCGACCGAGGATGTGTGCGAACGGATCTTCCCCGGTTTCGGCGAGGCAATGCGCACTGCCAGTCTGCGCGAGGTGCCGACGGCGATCCTGTCGCGCCAGATGGCAGGTACACGCGGCCGCAGCCTGATCATCAATTTGCCGGGCAAGCCGGCGGCGATCTCTACGTGCCTCGATGCGGTATTCGCTGCCATCCCGTACTGCATCGAACTGATGGGCGGCCCGCGCCTGGAAACCGACCCCGCCGTCTGCAAGGCTTTTCGTCCAAAATCCTGATCGGGAAACGCATTCTGGCGGCTGTCTGGCGGCACGGCTTTGCGCTTCCGGTGCTCACGGACAGACGTCCGCTGCGCGCCGGTTCTCAATCCGCACCACCATACGACTCGCCAGAATGCGTTTCCCCGGCGTTTGTCATGAAACTGTCATGCACCTGTCATTTGCATGCAGCTAAACGGTCATAGGTTCCGCACCACCAAACAGGAGCGAACAGATGATTCGGATGAAAGCACTGACCGCCGTCGCAGTGGGTATGGCAATCGCTGCGACCGGCGCGCTGGCACAGCCGGTGACCGGCGCGGGGGCGACGTTTCCGGCGCCGCTCTACCAGAAATGGGGCGAGGCCGCCGAGGCCGCCACAGGGCTGCAACTGAACTATCAGGCGATCGGTTCGGGCGGCGGGGTGAATCAGATCACCAACCGCACGGTCGATTTCGGGGCCAGCGACGCAAACCTGTCAGCGGAAAAACTGGCCGAGGCCAATCTGGTGCAGTTTCCCACCGTGATGGGGGCGATTGTGCTCGCCTATAACCTGCCGGGGGTCGCGCCAGGGGCGCTGCGCCTGAGCGGCGAGGTGGTGGCCGATATCTATCTGGGCAAGATCACGCGCTGGAACGATCCGCGGCTGGTGGGACTGAACCCGGGCGTCACGCTGCCCAACCTTGCCGTGGCGCCGATCTATCGCGCCGACGGGTCGGGTACGACGTTCCAGTTTGCGGGGTATCTGTCGCGCGTCAGCGAAACGTTCCGCACCGATGTCGGGCAGGGCACGTCGGTGGCGTGGAAAGCCGGGGTCGGCGGGCGCGGCAATGCCGGCGTGGCCGGACTGGTGCGTCAGACGCGCGGGTCCATCGGGTATGTGGAATACGCGTATGCAAAACAGAATAACTTGTCCGTCGCCCAGCTCCGCAACCGCGACGGACAGTTCGTGCAGGCGACCATCGCCAGTTTTCAGGCCGCCGCCGCGGGAGCCGATTGGTCATCGGACCCCACATTCGGGATCTCGCTGCTGAACCAGCCGGGTGCTCAGGCATGGCCGATCGTCGCGCCAACCTATATCCTGCTGCCGCGTAACCCGGCTTCGGTCGAGTCGGGCCGCAATGTGATGCGCCTGTTCGACTGGGCATACGCCAACGGCGCGGCGATGGCGACCGAGCTCGACTACATCCCGATGCCGGACAGTGTGGTGGCGTTGGTGCGTAATACTTGGGCCAGCCAGGTGCGCGGTCCCAACGGCGAAGCGGTCTGGCCTGCCCGCTAAGCGGGCGGACCGGCAAGACGACGAAGACGAGGACGACATGCAGCAAGCTGCAACGATGACCGCCGGGACGCCCGGGCGCGCCTCCCCGACACGCTGGGGGGATCCGGTGTTCGAGGCCGCCGTGCGGGTGGCGGGGGCGTTCGTGCTGGTGCTGCTGGGGGCGATCATCGCATTGCTGGCAGTCGGCGGCTGGGAAACGTTTTCCACCACCGGCCTGTCGTTCCTGACGTCGGCGGAATGGGATCCGGTGCACGACCGGTTCGGTGCAGCGATCTCGATCTACGGCACGCTGGTCACTTCGGCCATCGCGTTGCTGTTCGCGGTGCCGGCCGGGTTCGGCATCGCGTACTACCTGACCGAACTGGCGCCGAACTGGCTGCGTACACCGGTGGGCATCGCGATCGAACTGCTGGCGGCGGTGCCGAGCATCATCTACGGCATGTGGGGGCTGTTCGTGCTGGCGCCGTTTCTGGCCGAATACGTGCAGCCGCGCGTCCAGGACTGGACGATGGGAGTTCCGCTGCTGGAACCCCTGTTCGAAGGGCCGACCTACGGGCTGGGGATTTTCACCGCCAGCATGATTCTGTCGATCATGGTGCTGCCCTTCATTGCGGCGACGATGCGCGACGTGTTCCGCACTGTGCCGGCGATCTACAAGGAAAGCGCCTATGGCCTGGGGGCGACGCGCTGGGAGGTGGTGCGCAACGTCGTGCTGCCGTACACGCGCGCCTCGGTGATCGGCGGCATCATGCTCGGGCTGGGGCGTGCGCTGGGCGAAACCATGGCGGTGACCTTCGTGATCGGGCAGGCGAACCGGATTTCTCTGTCGCTGTTCAGCACCGGCAACACGATCGCTTCGGTGATCGCGCTGGAATTCCCCGAGGCGCAGAACGGGTCGGCCAAGCTGGCCGCGCTGCTGGCGCTCGGGTTCGTGCTGTTCGTGATTTCGTTCATCGTTCTGGCCGTGGGGCGGTTGCTGCTGCGCAGCCGGATGCAGGGATGAGCACGATGCAGAACCCCTTTATCGCCAGAACCGCCGTGGCGCGCCGCCGCCGCATGATCGACAAGGCGGCCAGTGTGTTTGCCGTCGCGATGACCGCGTTCGGGCTGATATATCTGGTATGGATCCTGGCCACGCTGCTGGTGAACGGCATCGGCGGGTTGTCGCTGAACGTGTTCACGCGCTCGATGGGCGCGTCGGGCAGCAATGGCGGCCTGTTGAACGCGATCGTCGGCTCGCTGATCCAGACCGCGATCGGCACGGCGATCGGCACGCCGATCGGCTTGATGGTCGGTACCTATCTGGCGGAATACGCGCGCAAGTCGGCGTTCGGCAATCTGGTGCGGTTCGTGTCCGACATGCTGATGTCGGCCCCGTCGATTCTGGTCGGGCTGTTCGTGTATCAGGCCATGGTGCTGCATACGGGCGGATTTTCGGCCTGGGCGGGCGGGATCGCGCTGGCGATTCTGGTCGTTCCCGTGGTGGTGCGCACGACCGAGGACATGCTGCGCCTGATCCCCGACACGCTGCGCGAGGCGGCGATCGGGCTCGGCGCGCCGAAATGGAAGATGATCCGCTTCGTCTGTTATCCGGCCGCGAAGCACGGCATCATCACCGGCATTCTGCTGGCGGTGGCGCGCATCGCCGGCGAGACCGCGCCGCTGATCTTCACGTCGTTCGGCAACCAGCGCTGGTCCACGGATCTGACCAGTGCGATGGCCAGCCTGCCGGTGACGATCTACCAGTACGCCGCCACCCCCAACGACGATCTGGTGCAGCTTGCCTGGACGGGCGCGCTGCTGATCACCGTGGGGGTGCTGGGCATCAACCTGATTGCGCGCGCTCTGCTACGTGGCGGGGCGAAGGGATGAACAGAATGGACAGCAATGTGATGAGCAGAGCCGCCGGCTTCGGCGCCGTCGCCCAGCGCGCGCCAGAGGAAGCGCATGCGGCGCGGATCTCGGTGGAGAATCTGGATTTCTACTACGGCACGCACCGCGCGCTGAAAGGCATCGACCTGACGGTGCCCGAACGCCAGGTCACCGGGATGATCGGTCCGTCGGGCTGCGGCAAGTCCACGCTGCTGCGCGTGCTGAACCGTATGTACAGCCTGTATCCGGGCCAGCATGCGACGGGTGCGGTGATGATGGATGGTGTCAATATCATAGCCGATGAGCTGGACCTGAACATGCTGCGCGCGCGCGTCGGCATGGTGTTCCAGAAGCCGACGCCGTTTCCGATGTCGATCTACGACAACATCGCATTCGGCGTGAAGATGCATGAACGCATCAGCCGCGCCGAGATGGATGAACGCGTCGAATGGTCGCTGACCCGTGCCGCTCTGTGGAACGAGGCGAAGGACCGGCTGAACAGCAGCGCCATGGGCCTGTCCGGCGGGCAGCAGCAGCGCCTGTGTATCGCGCGCACCATCGCGGTGCGGCCCGAGGTGATCCTGTTCGACGAGCCGACCTCGGCGCTGGACCCGATCAGCACGCTAAAGATCGAGGAGCTGATCGACGAGCTGAAGCGCGACTATACGATCGTGATCGTGACGCATAACATGCAACAGGCCGCGCGCTGCGCGGATCAGGTGGCGTTCTTCTATCTGGGCGAACTGGTGGAGGTGGGCCCGGTCGGGCAGATCTTCACCGCTCCCCGGCAGGAAAAAACGCAGCAGTACATCACCGGCCGGTTTGGCTGAGGAGTTGGAAATGGCGGAGCATATCGTCAGTGCGTACGACAAGGACCTGCACAAGCTGCGCGACCTGCTGTCGCAGATGGGCGGCCTGGTGGAAACGCAGATGCAGGATGCGGTGACGGCGCTGATCCATCACGACACCGAACTGGCCACGCAGGTGCGCGCCGGCGACAAGCGGATCGATACGCTGGAGCGGCAGGTGGAAAACTTTGCCATCCAGATCCTGGCGCTACGCCAGCCGATGGCGGTGGATCTGCGTATCACCGTGGCGGCGATCAAGATTGCCGGCGAGCTGGAGCGCATCGGCGATTACGCGAAGAATGCAGCCAAGCGCACGTTGATCCTGGCACAGCATCCGGCGTTTGCCAGTCTGAACGGATTTCAGCGTATCTCGCGCATGGTGCTGGAGAATCTGAAGAACGCGATCGATGCGCTGGTATTCAGCGATGCCGAGCGGGCGCGGCAGGTGTGGGTCAGCGATCAGCAGATCGATGACGTGTACAACGGCATTTTCCGTGAACTGCTAACCCATATGATGGAAGATCCGCGCAACATCACCGTGGCGACGCACCTGCTGTTCATCGCGAAGAACTTCGAACGGGCCGGCGATCACGTGACCAACATTGCCGAGATGGTCCATTACGCCGTCACCGGCACCGAACTGGACACTGAACGCCCGAAAGGCGGATTGCCGACGCCCCAGTCCGTGGTGCCTGGGTAGTGGAGGTTATTTCCGCATTGCAGAAGCCGCGCATTCTGGTGGTCGAGGACGAGGCCGATCTGGTGACGCTGCTGCGCTACAATCTGGAAAAGCAGGGGTTCTCGGTCGACGAGGCGAGCGATGGTCAGGAAGCGCTGCTGAAGATCGCCGAGGAAAAACCCGATCTGGTGTTGCTCGACTGGATGTTGCCGGCGCTGTCCGGGATCGAGGTCTGCCGCCAGTTGCGCCGCCAGCCGGCGACCCGGTCGCTGCCGGTGATCATCGTGACGGCGCGCACGGAAGACCAGGATGCGGTGCGGGCGCTGGATATCGGTGCGGACGATTACATTACCAAACCGTTCAGCATCGACGCGCTGCTGGCACGGGTGCGTGCGCTGCTGCGCCGCACCGGTGGTGCGGCGGCACGGGAAACGCTGACGTTCGCCGATCTGAAAATGGATCTGGAAACGATGCGCGTGCAGCGCAACGGGCGTACCGTCTCGTTGGGACCGACCGAGTTCCGGCTGTTGGAATTCTTCATGCAGCGGCCGCGCCGTGTCTTCACGCGCGAGGATTTGCTGAACGGCGTCTGGGGGCAGGACATTCATGTCGAGCTGCGCACGGTGGATGTTCACATCCGGCGTTTGCGGCGCGCCATCAACGCCGAAGGCGAGGCGGACCTGATCCGCACCGTGCGCGCTGCCGGCTATGCTCTGGATACGGAATGAAAACCCCCATCGCCGTGGCGATGGGGGATGTGACGGGGTGACTCAGACGGCGGCGGGCAGATAGATCGTCAGCCGGACGCTGGTGGTTTCTCCGGGCAGCACCTCGACGACCAGGTTGCCGTTCATCGATGTCGCATCGTGTGACAGCCCTTGCAGCGCAACATCGTAATCGTGCGGGTGTATCTTGATGGGCGCGGTGCCGTCTTCGATATCGGCTTCCGTCCCGGCTTCTGGGGCCGCTTCAGCGGCAGGAGAATCTTCGGAATCCGCATCCGAAGCCGGTTTTTCCGGGGGCTCTTCCGGGGGCTCCGCCTCGGCGTCGTCTTCAGCATCCTGCGTCCGCGAGGCGTTCTTCACCCCTTCGGTCTGCAGGAAGGCCCAGCCGTCCTGACCCCAGACCCGGACTATCAGCGTATCGGCGGCCTCGGTTTCGGCGGCGGCGCGTTCCAGCAGGCGGGTGACCATGTCGCCGGTCTGTGTCGCGATGCCGTGGATCTGCACATCCGGGAAGATGGCGGGGGACAGGATGATCCCGTGTTCCTCGAACGTCGCCTGCAGGGTCTGCAGGGCGCGCGTGGTCTGCTGCGACAGATTGATGACCGAAGGAGGCGGGGGCAGCGGCTCCAATTCGTCGTCCGGCGTGTCGCCGAGCCGGTTTTCTTGCTCGGTGAGCAGGCCGTTGGCCAGATTGTGACGGATATGTTCGATGTCGGCGATGATGGTTTCCAGCCGCAACCTGGCCTTTTCCGTATCGCGCGGCAGTCCCTTGCGGGCCGCGGCGATCAACATCTCCATCGCGCCGAGCGCGCTTTCGGCGACGGGAATCGGCGGTGCCGGCGTGCTGTCCTTTGCCGCGGGCGGCGGCTCTTCGGGCTTGCCGACCACGGATGAGAGGGGCACCTGCTGAAGTTGCGGTGTGGTCGCTCTGACGTAACGGGTGAAATGCAGATGCATGACGGCGAACAGCGCCAGCGCGAAGATGGCCGTCAGAATGATGGCGGCGGTGACCTGCTGCATGGGGCCGAATGTCGACAGCGGCAGGCTGCGCACCAGCGTGTCGATCGCCGTGCCCTGCTGCCAGGCGACCAGAATGCGCCAGCATCCTGAAGGAGAGGCCTGCAATGCGATCCCGGTCAGTTTCTGGTTCCGCCCCAGGGTTGTGCCCGGATCGATCGGCACTTTTCCGGAACAGGTTTCCAGAGCGTTCGATTGCGTCCGTGTCAGCGGGGCGAGCCGGGCATTGATGGAATCGAACACTGCCTCGGGGGAATCCGTCGCATCGAGCGAAGGGGCGGCGGCGATCAGGATGGGGATTTCCCCGTCCTCGCCAGGTATGTTCAGCACCAGCTGAATCACGCGCGTCGTCCCCGCCATGTCCTGTACCCGGGACTGCAAGGCGGCGATGTTGTCCTGCTGGAAATTCAGCAGGTCGGCACGCAGCGCATTCCCGACGACGTCGATGTCGTCGTTCGCCTGCTGCAATGCCAGCCGGCGGACCGTATCACTCGCCGTTCCCACCCGTGTGTTGATGAAAAAGAAACTTCCCAGGAAAAACAGCACCAGCAGGGGCAGATACAGCAGCAGAGAAGGGGGGCGGCGTAAGCTCATGGAAGAAGCTCCTGGTTCGGGTGCGGCCGTTCCGTTCGAACCGGATCTGCCTTTCGGGGACGTTCCTCGGAACAATTCACGGCCGGACGAAATCTTCCCTTGGTCTGCAAAACGGAAGAGAGCAGAGGGCAATGAGCAAGCGATATTTCGGAAAACTGTCCGTTCATCTGCGTAAGTGTAGTTGTTCTGTGCAGGCCTGGACAGAGCTGCCCGCCCCGGGCTGCAGATCGGCGTGGGTCACGCGCTGCTGCCCCGTTCTGGCTTCCGGGAAGATCAGGACATTCAGGCGGCAGCCGTTGCTGTTATAGATCCAGCGCTCGCCCGCGCCGACCTGTGTCCGGCTGGCGGGGGGGCCGAACGTGCTGATGATACTGCTGGCCGGACGGCCGACATAGCTGCGTGCGTTGAAGGCCGGCAGTGACGGTGTGATGGCGGATGTCGCCGCGTTCGACGCCGTGACCGTTTCCGGCAGGTCGGATTCGATGGCCTGGATAGGGGCATCCGCGACTTGCTGAACGGGGCTCGGGGGCGCGGGAACGGGGGTCGCGGGAACAGGAGATGCGGTGATGACATCGGATGGAGGCGCTGCCTGGGGAACAGCTGCGACGGCGGCATGGGGTGCAGCAGGCGCAACCGGAGAACCGGCGGTTTGTGCCAGTCGTTGCGGAACATGCGCCTGTGCCGCAACATCGGCGGAAACGAATGTGCGGGCTGACGCGCTCTGATTGAGACTGTCCGGGGTGCGCGCCGTGGACATCTGGGCACGCTGTGCCTGATTCTGGGCTGTCCGGCCCTGATTTGCCAGCCGCATGTTCCGCGGCGTGTTCGTTGCGGCCGGGGAAACGTCGGACCATAGAAACGAGGACAGCGTAGAATTGTTGGAACTGGAACAACCGGTCAAGACACATGCGCCAAGCGTCAACCCAGTCAGCAAGCCAGTATAATGCATCGGGCACACTCTAAATAAGACATCTGTTACAAAATGCCCTTCGGGAACGATGTCCCGAAAGACGCGGTCGATTGCTGGCGGTGGCAAGAACAGCCAGAAAAACCCCGCATCCTCGATTGTGATGCGGGGTTTTCCGTTATCTCGCCCCCGTTTCGGTTACCGGTTCCGATGCCCGGGGAATGGGCGGCGGTGCAAACGTGGATGCATGAAGCTGACGCGCCGCCTGCTCGGTTTCGGAAACTGGTTCCGGTTCCGGTGTTTCTTCCGGCTGCGGAATGCCGCTCTCGGCCGAGGTGGTTTGTTCCGGCATTGTCGCGAAATCCGATTCCACTGGGGCTTCGGGTCGTTCTTCCGGTGTGGCAGACGGTTCGGCTTCGACGTCCGTTTCTGCTTCGGCTTCCGCGCTTTCCTCGGCCTGTTTCAGCGTTGTGACGGCGAGTTCCACGTCCATGTCCGGCGTGTCCGAAGCTGGAGCCGAAGCGTCTGCGGGCGGCGGGTGGGTGGCGCCAACAGGCGAGGCGCCCGAGGTCACGATGTTCCGGATCTGTTGCGCGGCCAGGATAAGCCCCATGAGCTTCGACTGGCCTTTGCTGGACACGTCGGGCAGACGCTGTGAAACCAGCTGGAAAAAATGTTCCAGCTCCGTGGTGAGTTGCTCGGCCTGCTGGCGCTTCCGCGGAGACAGGCTGTCGGATGCGGCTTCTCCCTGCCGCGGCCGTGCCGTTGCGGAGTTGCCCACGCGTGCCATGATGGCGCCGACGACGATCAGCAGGAAAAGCGCCAGCCCGGCCACCGTGGTAGCGGCCATGATGATTTCCTGCATCTGCGGCATGCTCCAGAACGACGCATCCATCGTCGTGCGGATAGCGGATCTTTCGCGCCAGCCAACCAGAATACGCCAGCATCCGGCGGCGGATTCCTGCATGGCGATCGATGTCAGGCGCTGCCCGTCGCGCGTGGCGGGCTGAACGTTGAACGGCAGATAGCCGGAGCAGCTCGTCCGCCCGTTACTGGACGGCGGCAGTTCACGCACCTGGGCGAGGATGGAATCGAAAATGCGCCTCTCGTCGGGCGAGCCGGCCTGAATCGGCGGCTCGGACGCGACCAGCATCAGGTTTTCCCCCGATGCGTCGGGAATGCCGATGACCAGACGGATCACCCGCGTCGATCCAGCCAGTTCACGCACCCGCTCCTGTAACGGTGCGACCTCTTCCGGCTGGAAGGCCTCCAGTTGTGTGTCGAGCGCGTGCATGACGAGCAGCGCTTCTTCCGCAGCCTGCTGGTGCACGATGTTTCGCAGCCAGCGATCGGAATCTTCCAGCCGGGAGGCGGAAAAATAGGCCATCCACGCAAAGCCGCCGGCGAGCAGCAGAACGGCAAATGGCACGCACAGGAAACGAACGGCTTTTGTCATAATACGATCTTTATATGAAATCCGCTTGCATACTTAGTCTTTTTATCGGCGCGAGGCGCGAAGATGTGAAATACAGGCTTGGGTTGTCGCACCGGTATCACCAGGCATCTGCATTTCCGCAAAAGCAACCCGCTGTCTGCCGGTTGCGACCTCCGGGAAGATCATGACGCTCAGACGGCAGCCTCCGCTTTCATAGATCCAGTTGGCCCCCGTTCCCGAGGGGGTGTTGCGGGACGGCGTGCCGAAAGTACTGGCGATGGCATCGGCATTCTGCCCGATATACCGCCGAATCGAAGGGCTGCTCTGGTCGCGCAGCGGCTGCGCCGGCACCGCCGGGATGACCGGTGGCGGGGCGACCGGAACCGCTGGAACGCTGGCCATGGCATCGCTTCCTCCTGCCTGGGCGGGCGGAAATGCCGTATCGGGGGCGAGGGGCTGCGTTTGCGGCTGTGTATATGTCTGCTGTTGTGGCGAAGGCGCGGGCGCCGCGACAGGTTCAGAGGAGCCGGTGAGAGCCGGGGAAGCGCCCGCCTGTTGTTCGGGGGCCGCCGGGGTTTGTGGCGGCAAGGGAATGGAGGTCGGTTGTGGTGCGGTCGCGGTCTGTTGCTGTGCCGGCGCAGCGGGCTGTTCAGGCGGTGTCTCCGGCGTGCTGCGGCGCGCCGCCGACAGACGTGCGGCCGGGAATGGCGTGGTATAGACACGTGGCGCAGGCGTTCCCGCGGCATCTCCGGTCGCCAGACCGCTTTCCAGGCACGCAGCAAGTAACAGCGCCGGGAAAAGGAGAAAGTTTCTAGACCAAAACGTCAAAACTGTGCGTGTCATAACTAATTCAGCTACTCGCTTCAGACCACCATGGGGCAGCGTATGCGGCTGACCATCATTAACGTTATAGATGATCAGGTCAGATTGATATGCAACTCTGAAAATTAAGCAGAAAATAGGGCAACTTGCAAAGAATTTGCAAATATCAAGCGGATTCAACTGATAGGGCAGTCCTGTTCGGAAAGAACGGTATATGGTGAACTTGATAATACTGAAAATTGGGGAGCATCTGGGATGGAGGATCGTGGTGGGTGCGACAGGGATTGAACCTGTGACCCCCGCCGTGTGAAGGCGATGCTCTACCGCTGAGCTACGCACCCACGATCCTGCGATGGACGGGCTTCCTAGGGGCAGGCGGGCGGGATGGCAAGCCCCTATCTGTTTCATGGTGAAAAAAGACGTGACATTCACTGGCTTGCCGCCCTGCGAGGGGAAGGTTACTCCCCGCACGGAAGACTGGTTCGGGGTTCGAGATGCAGACAACGGCGATCATTCTGGCGGCGGGACTGGGAACGCGGATGCGTTCGTCGCAGCCCAAGGCGATGCAGAAGCTGGCTGGTCGTCCGATGCTGCGCCACCTGATCGCGGCGTGCGAGACGGTGTTCGATCGCATCGTGGTGGTGATCGGGCCGGACATGGAGGCGCTGGCGCAACAGGCCGCGCCGCACGCGGTGGTGGTCCAGCAGGACCGGCTGGGCACGGCGCACGCGGCGTCGCAGGCGGCGGCGGCGTTCGGCGACGGGCTGGTGGCGGTGCTGTACGCCGACAACCCGCTGATCACAGCGCCGACGATGCAGCGGCTGCTGTCACGCGTGCTGGCCGGGGATGCGGCGCTGGCGCTGCTGGCGATGCGTCCGGCCGATCCGGGAAAATATGGCCGGGTCATCGAAGAAGGTGGTTACGTCGCGCGGATCGTCGAATTCGCTGAAGCGGGCGAGGCCGAGCGCGCGGTTGGCCTGTGCAATGCGGGTGTGGTCTGCGCGCCGGCCGCCGACATGCGCCGTTGGCTGGGCGCGGTGAAGAACGACAATGCCAAGGGCGAATACTATCTGGGCGACGTCATTCCTCTGGCTGCGGCCGAGGGGGCGCGCACCGCGGCGGTCGCGGCGCTGGAATCCGAACTGCTGGGGGTGAATTCGCGTGCCGAACTGGCCATTGCCGAGGCCGAGGTGCAGAAATCCATGCGGCTGGCCGCGCTGGCGGTCGGGGTCGGCATGACGGCGCCCGAGACCGTGTTCCTGTCGTGGGATACGGTGCTGGAGCCGGATTGCCTGATCGGCCCCCATGTCGTGTTCGGCCCCGGCGTGCGGGTGGAAGGCGGCGCCGAGATCCGTGCCTTCAGCCATCTGGAAGGCTGTGTGGTGAAAAACGGCGCGGTGGTCGGTCCGTATGCGCGGCTGCGCCCGGGCACGCTGGTCGATGTCGGCGCGCATGTCGGCAACTTCGTCGAACTGAAGGCCGCGCATCTGGGGCCGGCGGCCAAGGCCAATCATCTGTCCTATCTGGGCGATGCCGAGATCGGGCCGCGCGCCAATATCGGCGCGGGCACCATCACCTGCAATTACGACGGCACGCACAAGCACCGCACGGTGATCGGCGCGGACAGCTTCGTGGGATCCGACACGGCGCTGGTGGCGCCGGTTACGATCGGGGCGGGCGTGCTGATCGCGGCCGGCAGCGTGGTGACCGACGACGTGCCGGACGATGCGCTGGTCATCGCGCGGGCGCGTCAGGAGATCAAACCCGGTCGCGGTGCGCGGTCGAAAAGGAGACATTGAGCATGTGCGGGATCGTGGGTGTGATCGGCAAAACGGCGCAGGCGGCGCCCTTGCTGCTGGATGCGCTGCGCCGGCTGGAATATCGCGGTTACGACAGCGCGGGAATCGCCACGCTGGTCGATGGGAAAATCGAGCGGCGGCGCGCTTCGGGCAAGCTGGGCAATCTGGCGCAGACGCTGACGGACCGGCCGCTGCCCGGCACGATCGGCATCGGCCACACGCGCTGGGCGACGCATGGCGCGCCGACCGAGAACAACGCGCACCCGCACAGCACTGCGCTGGTCACCGTGGTGCATAACGGCATCATCGAGAACCACGCGGAGCTGCGCGCCGAACTGGAAAAATCCGGCCAGGTTTTTGCCAGCGAGACCGACACCGAAACCGTGGCGCAGCTGGTCGACCTGCATCTGAAGCAGGGGATGGCGCCGCGCGAAGCCGCCGCCGCCGCATTCGCGCGGTTCGAGGGCGCCTACGCGCTGGCGCTGATGTTCGCCGGGCACCCGGATCTGCTGATCTGCGCGCAACACGGCGCGCCGCTGGCGGTGGGTTTCGGCGATGACGAGATGTTCGTCGGCTCCGACGGTCTGGCGCTGGCCCCGCTGACCCGGCGCATCGCCTATCTGCGCGATGGCGACTGGGCGGTGGTCACGCAGGCCGGCGCGGAATTCTTCGATGCGCACGGCGATCCGGTCCAGCGCGAGATCAAGCAGACCGTGCTGACCGGGGCGGCGATCGGCAAGGGCAACTATCGCCACTTCATGGAAAAGGAACTGCACGAACACCCGGCGGTGATCGGCGATACACTGCACCAGATGGTCGACCCGGGCACGCGGGCCGCGGTGCTGCCGGATCTGCCGTTCCGGCTGGCCGACATTGCGCGCATCACGATCAGCGGCTGCGGCAGCGCGTTCTATGCCGGGCTGGTGGCGCGGCACTGGTTCGAGAGCATCGCCCGCCTGCCGGCCGATATCGATGTGGCGAGCGAATTCCGCTATCGCTGCCCGCCGCTGACGCCGGGCGGGATGGGGCTGCTGGTCAGCCAGTCGGGCGAGACGGCCGACACGCTGGCGGCGCTGCGCTACATGAAGGCGAACGGGCAGCACGTGCTGTCGGTGCTGAACGTGCCCGAGAGCACCATGGCGCGCGAGAGCGACGCCGTGCTGCAGACCATCGCCGGGCCCGAGATCGGCGTCGCCTCGACCAAGGCCTATACCGCGCAGCTCACCGTGCTGGCCTGTCTGGTGCTGGCGATGGCGCGCGCCAAGGGCGCGATCAGCGCGGCGCAGGAAGCCGCGATGACGGCGGCGCTGCTGGAAGTGCCGGGCCGCGCGGCCGAGGTGCTGGAACACGACATGCGCATTCGCCAGATTGCCGAACGCGTCGCCCGGGCGCGCGACGTGCTGTATCTGGGCCGTGGCACCGAACACGCGATCGCCATGGAAGGTGCGCTGAAGCTGAAGGAGATCAGCTACATCCACGCCGAGGGTTACGCGGCGGGCGAGATGAAGCACGGTCCGATCGCGCTGATCGACCCGGCGGTGCCGATCGTGGCGATCGCGCCGTCCGGCCCGCTGTTCGACAAGGTGGCGTCGAACGTGCAGGAAGCGGCAGCGCGCGGCGGGCAGGTGATTGTGTTCAGCGATGAAGAAGGCGCGCTGAAACTGTCGGGCATTGCGTCCGAGACCATCGTGATGCCGACGGTCGATCCGTTCGTCGCGCCGATCCTCTATGCGATCCCGGTACAGTTGCTTGCCTATCATGTGGCGGTGCTGAAGGGCACCGATGTGGACCAGCCGCGCAATCTGGCAAAATCCGTCACCGTGGAATAACGGGACGTAAGCAGGGAGAAACGACCATGCGGTTTCTGATCGTCGGCGCAGGCGCGCTGGGCGGGTATTATGGCGGGCGGCTGATCCAGATCGGCCGCGACGTGACGTTCCTGGTCCGCCCGCGCCGGGCCGGGCAACTGGCGGCGACGGGACTGACGATCAAAAGCCCGCTGGGCGACGCCGCCTTGCCGCCGCCGCAGACGCTGACGCAGGATACGCTGCGCGAGACCTTCGACGTCGTGCTGCTGGGCTGCAAGGCGTACGACCTGACCGATGCCGCCGATGCGATGGCCCCGGCGGTGGGGGCGCAGACGGCGATCATCCCGGTGCTGAACGGGTTGATGCATATCGATTATCTGACAGAACGTTTCGGCGCGCAGCGCGTGCTGGGCGGGCAGGCGCAGATCGCCGCCACTCTGGACGATGCGGGCGGCATCGTGCACATGAGCCCATTCTGCTCCCTGTCGTTCGGCGAGGTTGCGGGCGGCCTTTCGGATCGCGCGACGGCAATTGCACAGCAGATGGCGGGCGCGCAGTTCGACAGCCAGGCCTCTGCCGACATCATGCTCGAGATGTGGGAGAAATGGACGTTCCTGGCGACGCTGGCCGGGGCCACCGGCCTGATGCGCGCGCCGGTCGGCGACATTATCACCGCGGGCGGCGGAGATTTTCTGCTGGCGCTGTTCGAAGAATGCGCGGCGATCGCGGCCGCGTCGGGCTATGCGCCGCGCAAGTCGCGGATCGATCTCGCGCATAAGCGGCTGGCCGAACAGGGATCGCTGCTGACAGCCTCGATGCTGCGCGATATTGAAAATGGCACGCGGATCGAAGCCGATCATGTGATCGGCGACCTGCTGCGTCGCGCACGGCCAGGCGCTGCGCCACTGCTGAAGATCGCCTATACGCATCTGAAGGCGTACGAGGCGCGCCGCGCCCGCACGGCGGTTACCGCGGCTGGGTGACGCGCACGGCCTCCCAGTCGGGCGGCGAGGACGACAGGCCTGTATCATGCGTCAATACCCGCATCCGTAAGGCTGTGCCGGTCGCTTTGTCGAACCAGGTGAGGGTCACCATGTGAAACACGCCATTATTCAGGCGTCGATCGCTGCGGGAATTGACGCTGCTTTGGATGACCCAGGTATCGAAGGTGCCGGCCGGGATGGTGATTCGTTCCTCGCGCAGGACTTCCAGTGTTCTCTGCGAGGATACGGTGCGATTCTGAACGGAGACGGTGAAGTGCCCCTCGGTTTTTGCACCTGCCCGTAATGGGAACAGGCGGCGCAGCATGACACGTTGTGCATCGGCCGATCCTTCCGGTGCGCTCCGGTTGATCGGTGCTGCCAGATTGAACAGAAGATTGACCGGATCTCCGTTGTGCGCTCGTACGCACATCTCGGGATCGTTCTCTGCCGGGCCAAGATAGGTATACGTATCACCGGTGTCGGTCATCACGGTGGTGCCTGCGGCGGGGCAGAAGGCAGCGTTTGCCGCGCGCTGTTGCGAAGTGCTTGCCACTGCCGTCTGTGTGCATGCCGCGATGATGAGCGCGATCCAGAAATGATGATGCTGAAACATGAGTGTCTCTGAACGTTCGGAGAAAACCGGCTGAACCCGGCAAGCAGAATTGCCTGGGGGCGGTGCATCACGGCCGGGTGATGCGCGCGGCTTCCCAGTCGGGCGGGAGATCGCCATAGCCGTCGTTGACCGATGTCTGCGCGCGCACCGCCACGCCGGTCGCCTTGTCGAACCAGAGCAGACGTACGGTGCGGCGGATGCGCTCGCCGTTGCGGATGCTGGGGCTGTACTGGATTGCCCAGGTATCGAATGTGCCGGCCGGCACGGTGATTTGTTCCTCGCGCAGCACTTCCATGACGTCCTGCACGGCCAGTCTGTTGCCCATGCCGGGCATCGGCACGTCGCCGGTGGTTTTTCTGCCGGCCTGTAACGGAAACAGGCGGCGCAGGATGACGCGCTGTGCGTCGGGCGACATGGGCTGTTCCAGATTGAACAGCAGATCGATCGGCCGGTCGTTCAGGGTCTGCCGGCACAGTTCGGGGTCGTTCGTCGCCGGGCCGAGATAGGCGCGCACATCTCCCGTCGTGGACACCACCACCGTTCCCGCCGCCGGGCAGAACGCCGCGATCGCCGCGCGCTGCTGCGCATCGTCCGCCGCCTGCGCCCCTCCGGCAACGGCCAGAACCACCCAGAACCACCCACGATACATCATCGGCTCTACTCCCACCCCGAACACGGTGCGAAAACGCGTTATGGTGAGTCGTATGGCGGTGCTTGCCGGGAACCGGCGCGCAGCGGACTGATGTCCGTGAGCACCGGAAGCGCAGGAAAGTGCCGCCAGACGGCCGCCAGAACGTGTTTTCCTAATAGTCGAAGCCCCAGCTGGCGCCAACCCGGCTCCCTTCCTCGGCACCGAGGTCGGCTTCCAGCTTCACGCCGGGCAGAACCTCGATCTGGATGGTCGCCTGCGGCGTGCCGGTGTTGGACTGGCGCGCCCCCAGATACACGCCGTCGGCGACATAGCGCCCCGCCTCGACCGAGGGCGCACGGCCCGCGCCATCGCCACCGTCGACGTTCAGCCGGTCCAGCCCCAGCCCCTGGCGCACGCGATCGACGATGCCGGGACCGCCACCGCCCACGCCGGCCAGTTCGGCGGCGGCCTGCGCCAGCTGGACGGCCTGCAGCGGGGTCAGGGTGCTGGTCGCGCGGCCGAACAGGATGCGCGACAGCACCTCGTCGGACGGCATTTCGGGTTCCGACGTGATGGTGATCTTCGGCGCGGTGGCCAGCCCGCCGACGCGGATCAGCCCGGTGATGTCGTCCGTAAGGGTCGCGGCTTCGAAATCCAGCGACGGAACCAGCCCTTCGGCGCCGTCGAAATCGATCTTGCCGCGCCGGAAGTCGAAGGTTTGCGAAAACTTTGCCAGCGTGCCGCGGCGCATGTCGAGTTGCCCCGACATCACCGGCGCCGCCGCCGTGCCCTGCACGCGCAGATTGCCGCCCATTTCGGCGTCCAGCCCCATGCCGCGAATGAACACGGCGCGCGGCGCGTCGATGGCGATATTCAGTTGCACGACGCTGCTGGTGGCCGGTGCGGGCTGCGGGGACGGAGGACGATTGCGTCCCGCTGCCGGACGCCCGGTTGCCGGGCGCGCCGCCGCGCGGCGTTCGCCCACGGTGCGCACCGGCAGTTCGGTGACGCTGGCGGGGATCTGATCGGGCAGGCGGATATCGGCGTGCAGCACGGTGACATTACCGGTCACCGGCAATGTGCCCAGCGCGGCGCCGGCGGCACGGATGTCGGCGTTGAAACGTGCGGTCAGCATCTCGCCGACGGCGATCCCGGTGTTCTGCGCGACGATGCGCAGATCGACGGGAACCTCCGGCTGCAACGGTTGCGCGGTGCCGGTCAGCGCCAGTTGCCCGCCACCGCTGCGTGCGTTGATGTCGAAGGTCAGCTGCTCGCCCGAGCCGCGCACACGTCCGGTGATTCCCGCCACGCGCACCCCCATGCCCATGTCCTCGAACGAGGCGTTGTTCAGGCTGACATCGCCCGACAGGTCGGTTCCCTGGGCACGCAGCGCGACGCGCACCGTGCCGCGCGCGCGCCGCCCGTCGGCCGAGAGGATCGGGTCGAGCAGCGCCAGATCGACGGTGCCGTCCAGCGTGCCCTGGGTGCGCATCGGCGCACTGATCGGCGTCTGCGCGACGGCGCGCAATTGCATCCTGCTGCCCGAGCGCAGACGTGCATCGACGTTGGCGTTGCCGCCCGCCAGACGGATGTCGGTCTCGGCATCCATCACCGGGGTATTCGGCAGACGCACGCTGCGCGCCGTGATGCGCGCCGTGCCGTCGGGCGCGGCGGGCGTGCCGCGGATCGTCGCGTCGGCTTCCAGCGTGCCGCTCAGTTGCAGGTCTGGGGCGGCGATGGCGGCCAGCGCCAGCGGCAGGCGGCGGATCGCAAGACGCAGATCCAGCGTGTCGCCCGCATGCCCCGAGGCTTCGATGCTGCCGTCACGCAGCCGCAGGGTGAGCTTGTCGATATCGACGCCGTTGTCGAAGTTCAGTGTGGCGGGGGCGGCGAGCGTCGCCGTCTCGCCCTTCCAGCGCCCGGTCAGGGTGGCGATGCGCAACTGCGACGGTGTGCTGTAACGCGCATGGGTGTTCAGCGCATGGTCGGTGCCCGACAGTGCCGCTTGAATATCCAGCGCATCCAGCCCGCCGCGCGCGGTGATCTGTCCGCCCGTCGTCGTGCCGCCGGCGGTGATGCCGGCCAGATCCAGCGTGGCGTTCAACACCGGCGCGCGCAGCGCATCGGTGGCGGTAGCGGTCAGATGCACGCGCTCGGCCCGCGCGCCGGGGGCTGTGATGCGTGTGGCGGTCAGCACCGCTTCGGCGTTCACGGCCTCGCCCGACGGGCGCAGCGTGGCATGGGCCTCGATCGCGCCGTGCAGCGCCTGGCCGATCAGCATGCCGATCCGTTCCAGATTGGGCACGTTCAGGCTGGCGGTCAGGTCGGGGCGGCCGTCGGCCAGCAGTGTGCCTTCCGCGGCCAGTTGTGTGCTGCCCCAGGCGAGGCGTGCCGGCGGCAGTTGAATCGCGCCGCCGGGCTGCGGCAGCACACGCACGGCGGCGGTGATCGGCTCGCCGGCCAGTTCACCGGTTCCGGTCAGGTTCAGGTCGGGGGCGGAGACCAGTGTCTTGGCGTCGGCATGCAGTGTCAGATGGCCACGCCCCAGATTGGCGACGGCGAGCTGCGGGATGTCGATCTGCACCACCGCGCCGGGGTCGGCGGTGCGGCCGCTGGCGGTGATCTGCGCGCGGGCGTTGCCTTCCAGTTGCGGCGCCAGCACCGCCAGACGCGGCAGGTCCAGCGTGGCGCGCAGGTCCAGCGCGTCGCCCACCTGTCCCGCAGCGTCGAGATGCACGGCGGGACCGTCGAGTTTCAACATTTCGATGCGCAGCGTGTCGCCGGGGTTCAGGCGGGCCTGCAGATGCGATTCCGGGGCCAGCAGCCCGGCGACCGGGCCGGGGCCGGTCACGTCGCGCAGCCGGGCGTCGAGCGCAATGGTGCCGTCGGCGGTCAGGTGCGCGGTGGCGTTCAGCGCGCCCGCCATGCCCGACGCGGCGGCGAAGGGTTTCAGGTCGGGCACGCTGATGCTGGCGGTCGCGGTGCGCGTGCCGTCCGGGTTCAGCGCGCCCGTCGCGTCGGCCGAGACCCACGGGTGGCGCAACGTCGCACTGTCGATGCGCAGTATGCCGGACGGTTCCAGCAGCAGTGCCGCGTCCAGCCGGGCCGGTTCGGCGGGTGGCGCGGGCATCGGCGCGGGCAGGGCGATGCCCTGGGCGGTGACGCGCGCGGCGATGCTGCGCCCCGCCGCGCCCACGCTGGTGTTCAGCGCGATGTCGGTGCGCGCCACGGCGGCACCCTGCGCGCCGGCATCGGCGATGGCCAGCGTGGCGGTGGCGTCGGGGTCGGTCAGTTTGCCGGTGACATGCAGATCGGCGGTGACGTTGCCGACCTCGGCCGCGCCGGCCAGAAGTGTGCTCAGCGTTGCCCTGCCGATGGCGGCGTTGATGCGCAGGTCGGATGTCGCGCCGATCGCGTCCAGCCGTCCGGCGATGGTGGCCTCCAGCCCCGAGGCCAGGGTGATGCGCGCATTGACGTCCGCGCCGTCGGCCGGGCCGGTCGATGCCGCATCGACGCGCAGCGCCCCCAGCGCGGGCAACTGCGCAAGCCGCGCGATCACGCCGCCGTCCGGTTCGGCGACGGTGATCTTCGCCTCGATGCGTTCCGCGTAATCCCAGGTGATCTCGTAAGAACCCCCCGCAGGAGTAAGCGTTGCGAACGAGAACGCGCCGCCGCCGCGCAGATCGCGTGCCAGCGTCGCCTGTCCGCTGCCGTTCAGTGTGATCGGTAGGCCGGCGATCGCCTCGCCGAGCTGCGCGTTATCGATCCGCAGATCGGCAATGCGCACATGCACGGGCAGCAGCGGGCCACTGGACGGTGCGGCGGGTTCGGGTGGCGTGGCGGCGGCTTCGGACACCGGCGCGCGGATGACGTTCGGCGCGGTGACGGCCAGCAGGTCGACCTGCACGCGGCGCGACAGCAGCGCGAACGGCGACCAGCGCAGTTCGACCTGCTGTACGGTCAGCCAGGTGCCGTTCGCGTCGGTCAGCGCGATGTCGCTGACAGTGGTGTGGCGCAGCGGCGATCCGTCGATCCGGCCGATCTGCACGCCCGCGAACTTGACGATGGCGGCACGCAACGCGTTCTGCCCGATGCCGGTTTCCAGCCCCAGGACGACCAGCAGGATCAGGACGAGCGGAACCGCCAGAACCCACGCCAGAATTTTGAAAAACCTGCGCATCAGAATGCCTGCCCGATGCCGATGTAGAACTGAAAGCCGGAATCACCGTCGCGCCTGCCGCTGACCGGGAAAGCGATGTCGGCGCGGATCGGGCCGATGCCCGTATAATAGCGGATGCCGACGCCCGCGCCCACCGCGATGGTGGACGGAAAGTCCGGCGCGTTGCCTTCGCCCACGCCGCCGGCGTCGACGAACACCGCAGCGCCCCAACTTTCCCAGAAACGCTGGCGGAATTCGACGCTGCCCGCGAACATGGTGGAACCGCCCAGCGGTTTGTCGTCACGGCCCTGGGGCCCGACCGACTGATAGGCGAAGCCGCGCACCGTGCCGCTGCCGCCCGCATACAGGCGCAGGTGGGCGGGCATCTCGGCGGGATCGCCGCCCATCGCCATGCCGAACTGCCCGCGCAGCGCCAGCACCGAACGCCCGCTGTCCGAAAGATCGTAATAGGTCGATCCCTGGATCGAAAATGTCGTCAACCCCGGCACGGTGCCGCTCGACACCACATACGGGGTGAGCTGCATCTTGGCGCGCACGCCGCGTACGGAATCGAGCGGGTTGCCGGCATTGTCCCAGGTCAGGATCAGCGGAATGCCGATCAGCGTGTAGTCGTGCGTGTCCCCGTTGATGCCCAGATCGACGCTGCGGTCGGTGATATGGCTCTGCTCGAACGACACGCCCAGACTGCCGGTCAGATAAGGGATCAGCGGCCGGTCGATATAGGCGCCGGCCAGGATGGCGTCACGGTCGTAGGCGTCGGTCAGTTCGCGCAGCCCGGTCAGGTCCAGACGCAGCGTCTGGTGCAGCTCCATGAAGTCGGGCATCGCGAAGCTCAGCCCGGCGCGATAGCCGAAATCGGCCGCGCCGCGATTGCCGATGTTGTTGACCTCGGCTTCGGCTTGCAGCCGTTCGGCGTTGCCGAACAGGTTGCGGTGCATCCAGCGCGCCCCGACCGAACCGCCTTCCGAGGTTGCGTAGGCACCCGAGAAACTGACCTGACGCCGTGCGCGCTCGGTGGCTTCGAACGTCAGGTCGGCGCTGTTGTCGGGGTTGGGGTGTTCGGCCAGCCGCCCGCGCACACCGCTGAACACGCCAAGATCGAGCAGTTCGCGCCGGGTCGCTTCGACCTCGGCAGGGGAATAGGGGCGGCCGCGCCGTGCATCGAGCCGGCGCTGCGCGAACGCCGGGTCGAGCCGGTCGAGACCGGTGACGCCGATATGGCCGAGCGTGACGCGCGGGCCGGGATCGAAACGCAGTTCCACGCTCAGGGTGCGGGTGGCGGGGTCGCGGGTCAGGGTGCGCTCGCCGACCCGGGCATAGGCGTGACCGGCATCGCGCAGGGCGGCGATCACGCGGCCTTCGGCGGCCAGAATGTCGCTGCCGCGGGCAGGCTTGCCGGTCTCCAGCCCGGCCCGTGCGGCAATATCGGCGGGCAGCGGCGCGCCGTCGGCGGCGGTTACGCTGACGGTGGAAATCGTGGTGACGGGGCCGGGCGTGATCTGCACCCGCACTGGCACGGGCGGGGTGGCGGGGGCGGCTTCCAGCCGGTCGTGCAGCGTGGGATCGTCGAAGTTCAGTCCGGCGATCTGCACGGAAACGCTGGCGTCGAAATATCCTAGCGCGCGCAGGACCGAACCGGCGCGTTCCAGATCGCCGCGGGCGCGCATGATCAATGCGCCGGGGGATACCGGCGCGGATTCGCGTAACTTTTCCAGTTGCGATACATTGCGGACCGCTTCGTTCAGTTCGCTGTCATCGGTTTCGGTGATGGTCGGTGCGTAAGGCTGAGGGTCGGCGGCTTGCGCCTTGGACAGGATGGCGGGAGCAAGCAGAATGGTACTATACAGGAGGGTACGAACAGAAGCCGAACGCATAGTCGTCTTTCTTGAATAACAATGAGGCATGTGTAAGGCGCACGCCATCTTGCCGATAATGGGTTTACCCGGCAACGATAAGCTCCATATTTTGTTTTGTATCGGGAACAGGGGGGAATTCCATGCTTGAACAGGTGGCGGGGATGCCATTGAAAGATCCGGAACTTTTCCGGCAGTCCAATTTTATCGACGGGGCCTGGGTGGGTGCCGACAGCGGCAAGACGTTTCAGGTCAGAAATCCTGCGACCGGTGCGGTGATCGGCGCGGTTCCGGCGATGGGCGCGGCCGAGACGCGGCGCGCCATCGAGGCGGCGCACCGTGCGCTGCCCGCCTGGCGCGCGATGCTGGCCAAGGACCGCGCGGCGGTTCTGCGGCGGCTGCACAACCTGATGCTCGCCAATGCCGACGATCTGGCGGCGATCATGACGGCGGAGCAGGGTAAGCCGCTGGCCGAGGCGAAGGGCGAGATCGCCTATGCTGCGTCGTTCATCGAATGGTTTGCGGAAGAGGGCAAACGTATCTATGGCGATACGATCCCGCAGAACGCCAACGGGCGGCGCATTCTGGTGTTAAAGGAGCCGATCGGTGTGTTCGCCGCCGTTACGCCGTGGAATTTTCCCTCGGCGATGATCACGCGTAAGGCAGGGCCGGGCTGGGCGGCGGGCTGTACGGGGGTGCTGCGTCCGGCCAGCCAGACGCCGTTCTCGGCGCTGGCGCTGGCGGTGCTGAGCGAACGCGCCGGCATGCCGGCGGGGGTGTGCAACGTGATCACCGGCCCGGCGGGCGAGACGGGCGGCGAGCTCACCTCGAACCCGATCGTGCGCAAGTTCAGCTTTACCGGTTCCACCGAGGTCGGGCGGCAGTTGCTGGCGCAATGTGCGACGACGATCAAGAAGACCAGCATGGAGCTGGGTGGCAACGCGCCGTTCATCGTATTCGACGATGCCGACCTGGATGCAGCCGTGCAGGGGGTGATGGTGTCGAAATATCGCAATACCGGGCAGACCTGCGTGTGTGCGAACCGCATTCTGGTGCAGGACGGTGTTTACGAGGCCTTCGCGCAGAAACTGAAGGCCGCGGTCGAGACGCTGAAGGTCGGCAACGGCATGGAACCCGGCGTTACGCAGGGGCCGCTGATCAATGCCGATGCGGTGAAGAAGGTGGAAGAGCACATCGCCGATGCCGTGAAACACGGCGCGAAGGTGCTGTCGGGCGGCGCGCGGCATGAAAAGGGCGGCAACTTCTTCCAGCCCACCGTGCTGACCGACGTACCATACGCGGCACTGATCTTCCGCGATGAAACCTTCGGCCCGGTCGCGCCGCTGTTTCGCTTCAAGACCGAAGAGGAAGCGATCCGGCTGGCCAACGATACCGAATTCGGCCTGGCGTCGTATTTCTATGCGCGCGATATCGGGCGGATCTTCCGGGTAGCGGAAGGGTTGGAATACGGGATCGTCGGTGCCAACGAGGGGATCATTTCGACCGAGGTCGCCCCGTTCGGCGGCATGAAGGAAAGCGGCCTGGGGCGCGAGGGTTCCAAATACGGGATCGAAGACTATCTAGAGGTCAAGTATCTGGCGCTTGGCGGTATCTGACGGACATGAGGCAAAGGCGGGACGCACGATGGCATATGACTTCGACCTGTTTGTGATCGGTGGCGGTTCCGCCGGGGTGCGCTGCGCGCGTATTGCCGCTGGGTATGGCGCGCGCGTCGGCGTGGCGGAAGAACGGTTCTGGGGCGGCACCTGCGTGAATGTGGGCTGCGTGCCGAAGAAACTGATGGTGCAGGCCGCCGAATACGCGGCCTTCGCCGAAGATGCGCACGGTTTCGGCTGGAACGGTGACAAGGGCACGCACGACTGGGCGGCCTTCATCGCGCGCAAGAACACGGAGATCGACCGGCTGAAAGGCATCTACCGCAAGCTGCTGGACGGCGCGGGTGCCACGGTGTTCGAGGCACGCGCCACCTTCGTCGATCCGCACACGCTTGATGTCGGTGGCCAACGGGTGACGGCGAAGCACATCGTCATCGCGGTGGGCGGCAAGGCGGAGAAGCTCGACATTCCGGGCGCCGAGCTGGGCATCATCAGCGATGACGCGTTCTACCTGCCCACGCTGCCGAAGCGTGTGGCGGTGATCGGCGGCGGCTATATCGGCGTGGAATTCGCCGGGATCTTCGCCGGGCTGGGGACGCAGGTGGACCAGATCTACCGCCAGCCGCTGCCATTGCGCGGGTTCGACGCCGATCTGCGTGGGGCGCTGGCCGAGGCGCTGGCGGTGCAGGGCATCACGCTGCATCCGGGGTGCGTGCCGGCGCGCGTTACGCAGGAAGCGGGGGGCAAGCGCATCCATCTGGCGGACGGCAAGACGATCGATACCGATCTGGTGTTCTTCGCCACCGGCCGGGTGCCGCATACCGATGGGCTGGGGCTGGAAGCGGCGGGGGTTGGCGTGAAGCCGAACGGCGCGGTGATCGTCGACGACGACAAGCGCACCTCGCAGCCGCATATCTACGCGATCGGTGACGTGACGGATCGCATCAATCTGACGCCGGTGGCGACCGCCGAAGGTCATGCACTGGCCGACACGCTGTTCGGCAACACCCCGCGCCGGCCGGGGTATGATAACGTCGCGACGGCGGTGTTCTCGGCCCCGCCGATCGCCACCGTCGGTCTGACCGAGGACGAAGCCGCGATGCGCGGCCCGGCCGATATCTACGTCACCCAGTTCACGCCGATGCGGCACACGATCTCGGGCCGGATGCGCAAGACGCTGATGAAACTGGTGGTGGACCAGAAGACCCAGCGCGTGCTGGGTGCGCACATGCTGGGCGATGATGCGCCTGAAATCATGCAGGGGCTGGCGATCGCCTTGAACTGTGGCGCGACCAAGGCCGATTTCGACCGCACCATCGGCATTCACCCGACCGCGGCCGAGGAATTCGTGACGCTGCGTACCCGCACCCGGGTGGTAGGCGCGCAAAAAGCCGCCGAATAGGCATAGCCAGCGCGGTCAGACTGTGGATAATCCACGCCCCGGCGCCTTGCCGGGAAAGATGAAGGATGCAGAAGATGGCCGTGCCTAACTGGACCGCGGGAAGCTGGCGCGACAAGCCGATCCGGCAGGTCCCCGCCTATCCCGATGCCGAAAGACTGGCCTGCGTGGAAAAACGGCTGAGTGCGTATCCGCCGCTGGTTTTCGCGGGTGAAGCACGGCGGCTGCGGGCCTCGCTGGCGCTGGCGGCGGAAGGGCAGGCGTTCGTGCTGCAGGGCGGCGACTGCGCCGAGAGCTTTGCCGATTTCAACGCCAACATCATCCGAGACACGTTTCGCGTGCTGCTGCAGATGGCGGTGGTGCTGACCTTCGGCGCCTCGGTGCCGGTGGTGAAGCTGGGCCGCATGGCCGGGCAGTTCGCCAAACCGCGTTCGTCCGATACCGAAACCGTGGATGGGGTGGAACTGCCGTCCTATCGCGGCGACATCATCAACGGACCGGAATTTAATGCCGCTAGCCGCATTCCCGATCCGGAGCGGATGGAGAAAGGATATTTCCAGTCGGCCGGCACGCTGAACCTGCTGCGCGCCTTTGCGACCGGCGGCTATGCCGACCTGCACGAGGTGCATCGCTGGAATCTGGGTTTCGTGGAACGCTCGCCGCTGGAAGCGCGCTATCGCGACCTGGCCTCGCGGCTGGACGAGACGCTGGCGTTCATGGCGGCGTGCGGCATGACCAGCATCACCACGCCGCAGATCCGCGAGACCGATTTCTATACCAGCCACGAGGCGTTGCTGCTGCCGTACGAACAGGCGCTGACCCGTGTCGATTCGACCTCGGGCGACTGGTATGCGTGCTCGGCGCACTTCCTGTGGATCGGCGAGCGCACCCGCCAGCCGGACGGCGCGCATGTCGAATTCCTGCGCGGCGTGCGCAACCCGATCGGCATGAAGGTCGGCCCGAACATGGACCCCGACGAACTGGTGCGGCTGACCGAGATTCTCAATCCGCTGAACGAGGCTGGACGTCTGACCCTGATCTCGCGCATGGGGGTGGACAAGGTGGGCGAAAGACTGCCGGCGCTGGTGCGCAAACTGCACCGGGCCGGGCGCAAGGTGGCGTGGCTGTGCGATCCGATGCACGGCAACACGATCTCGACCGCCGCCAAGGTCAAGACCCGCTCGTTCGATGCGATCCTCGGCGAGGTGCGCAACTTCTTCGACGTGCATGCGGCCGAGGGCACCTGGGCCGGCGGCGTGCATATCGAGATGACGGGCCGTAACGTGACCGAATGCGTGGGCGGCGCGCACCAGCTGACCGAGGCCGATCTCGGCGATCGCTACGAAACTTTCTGCGATCCGCGCCTGAATGCGGAACAGTCGCTGGAGTTGGCGTTTCTGATCGCCGAGGAATTGAAGGAACGCCGCCAGTCGGGGGTGCGTTCGGCGGTCGCGGCAAAGTAACCCACATGGAAAGCAACATGCCGGACGATATCCGCGCACGGACAGACAGTTATTTCCACCGGACCCGGGCGATCGTCGAACGGTTCGGCGACATGAGGGTCACCTATGCGGTGTTTCTGCGCCGCCCGGTGGTGTCGGCGCCGCGGCTGATGGTGGACTGGCTGGACGGTGTGGCGAAGCAGCGCGGCGTGGCGTTCGATGTCGACGTGCGCCATCCGGAAGGCGAATGGGTCGGCGCGGGCGAACCCATCGCCTATGTCAGCGGCATGTTCACACAGCTGAGCGATCTGGAAACGCTGCTGCTGCAAAAGCTGGGGCCGGCCTGTGTGGCCGCGCATCATGCGTACCAGATGTGCATGTCGCTGCCGAAGGCGGCCTTCCTGGCGATGGAAGCCCGGCACTGCGCCGGGGCGGAAATGCAGGACATGATGGCGTATGGCGCGTCGGTCGGTTCGAACGCGGCGAAGAAGGAAGGTGCGAAGGGGTTTGTCGGCACCGCCACCGACTGGACGGCGCACTGGTTCGGCGAGAGCAAAGGGCGCGGCACCATGCCGCACGCGCTGATCGGTTATGCCGGTTCCACGTTGCGCGCCGCGCAGATGTTTCATGAAGCGTTCCCGGATGAGCCGCTGACCGTGCTGGTCGATTACTTCGGGCGCGAGGTTAGCGATGCGCTGGAGATCTGCCGCCATTTCCCCGATCTGGCGGCGGCGGGAAGACTGGCGATGCGGCTCGACACGCATGGCGGGCGCTTCCTGGAAGGGCTGGACCCGGGCGGCAGTTACGCCGTGCTGGAACGCCACGTGCCGGGCGCCGTGCGCCGGTATCGCAGTGAGACGGAACTGCGTTATCTGGTCGGATCGGGCGTGTCGGCGGCGGCGATCTGGCGGCTGCGCGACGCGCTGGACGAGGCCGGATTTCCGCAGGTGAAACTGGTGGCGTCTTCCGGCTTCGGCGTCGATAAATGCCGCGTGATGGCCGATGCGCAGGCGCCGATCGATGTCGTCGGGACCGGATCGTTCCTGCCCGAGATCTGGCGCGAGACCTATGCCACGGCGGATATCGTCGAATACGAAGGCGTGCCGCGGGTCAAGGTCGGGCGCGAGTTTCTGCTGCGTCGCAGCTAGCGGTTTTTATCGATCCTTCAAAAACGGAACAGGGTATGCAAACGATCGGGCGGCGGTGCCGGCAGTTGGGAATGGCCGTGGCGATGGCCGGTGTGGTGGGCGGATGTGTCACGGTTTTACCCCGGCCGCCATATGTGAACGTGACGCCGCTCAACCGGATTCTCGAACCCGGACGGCACCGTCAGGAAGATGTCCGGCGCACGATGGGGCGCGAGCCGGATATCGTGGTGCGCGACGTCAAGTTGACCTCGGATGGCCGCGTGCCGCGCGCCAGGGCCGCCGGTCTGGACAACGAGCTGTGTGTGTTTCCGGAGATGAATGTCTTCAGATCCGTCACGGTCTGGCAATATACCGATGTCGTTCTGGTCGATCGTGCCACCGGGCCGGATGTGCGGCGCAGCGCGTGTTTCGTGTTTCTGCATACCAACTGGCTGTTGCGATTCAACGAAAGCGTCTCGCAATGATGCGTTGCGGCAGGTGAGGATCAGGGCAAAACTTTCCAGAACCTGAAATTTCTGATATGTTGCAGAGCAACCGGTCCTTTCAGAGGAAGGCTGCGGTGCGGGTTTCAGGCGCGCCGGCATGCATGTGGCGGCTGAACAATCTGGTTGTCGTGAACACGGTCGGGGTGAAAAGTGAGTATCATGCGAATAGCCATCATTCAGCGGACATCCCGGTCGATCGGTGCAGTGGCGCTTGTTCTGGCGGTGGGGCTGTCCGGCTGCGTGGAACCGCCCCCGCCACCGCCATCTCCATCCGCGCCGGTGCCCGAGGTCGAGATCAAGCCGCTGAACGAGGTGTTCGCGCCCGGCCAGACCCGTCAGGCAAACGTATTGCAGGTGATGGGACCGCATGTCTCGGTGCAGGCGATGAACGTCACGCTGAACCCGGATGGAACCGTGCCGCTGGCGCTTGGTTCGATCACCACCCAGATGGACTCGCGGGTCTGCAAATTCCCGAGCATGACCGCCTTTCAGCAACTGACCGTCTGGCTGTATTCGGACGTCATCCTGCAGGAAGTGCCGGGTGGTCAGGACATCACGCGCGATGCGTGTTTCCTGTTCAACGCCGATGGTGGTCTGCTGGAGGTCAGGGATCTGATCACCCGTTAGTTGATGGTGGCTGCCGGGCGGTTTTACCCGACGGGGTTCTGTTATAGGGTGCCGCCATGGCCGATACGCTGAAAATCGTTCTGGCGCAGTTGAACCCGCATGTCGGGCAGATCATCGCCAATCTTGCCCTGCTGCGCCGCGCACGGGCCGAAGGCGCGCGGCTGGGCGCCGATCTGGTGGTAACGCCGGAGTTTTCGCTGGCGGGATACCCGCCCGAGGATCTGGTGCGCAAACCGGCCTTCATCGCGGCGTGCGAGGCGGCGCTGACAGAACTGGCGGCGGACACCGCCGATGGCGGGCCGGGGATGATCGTCGGCGGGCCGTGGCGCGACAACGGCCATCTGTATAACGCGGCCTTCCTGCTGGAAGGCGGGCGCATCGCCGCGCGGCGCGCCAAGCACGAGCTGCCGAATTACGGTGTGTTCGACGAAAAGCGCGTGTTCGATGCCGGCCCGCATCCGGGGCCGGTGGCGTTTCGCGGCTATCGTCTGGGCGTGCTGATCTGCGAGGACTGGTGGGTGCCCGATGTCGCCGAAACGCTGGTGGAAAGCGGCGCTGAAATTCTGATCTCGATCAATGGGTCGCCGTTCGAGGCGCACAAGCAGGAACATCGCGTGCAACTGGCTATTCGCCGGGTGGTCGAAACCGGTCTGCCGTTCGTGTTCTGCGCGCAGGTCGGCGGACAGGATGAACTGGTGTTCGACGGCGCGAGCTTCGTGCTCAACCCGGACCGCAGCCTGGCCGTACAGATGCCCGACTTTGCCGAGGCGATCACGCTGACCGAATGGCGCCGCGCGGGTGAGCGGCTGATCTGCGCGCAGCAGCCGTTACCAGCAGCGCCGGACGAAGACGGGCAGATCTACCGCGCCATGGTCTGCGGCTTGCGCGATTATGTGACGAAGAACGGTTTCCCGGGGGTGATCATCGGTCTGTCGGGCGGGATCGATTCCGCGCTGTCGGCCGCCGTTGCCGTCGATGCGCTGGGGCCCGAGAAGGTGCGCGCGGTGATGATGCCGTCTCCGTACACCAGTCCGGACAGTCTCGAGGATGCGGCGGAATGCGCGCAGCTGTTGGGAATAAGCTACGAGAGCATTCCGATCGATGGCGCCATGCAGGCGTTCGGTGCGGTGCTGGAACCGGCCTTTGCGGAAACGCAGGCCGACATCACGGAAGAAAACATACAATCGCGGGCGCGCGGGCTGATCCTGATGGCGCTGTCGAACAAGTTCGGCGCGATGGTGCTGACCACCGGTAACAAAAGCGAAATGTCGGTCGGCTACGCAACGTTGTACGGCGATATGTGCGGCGGGTATTCGGTACTGAAGGATGTCTACAAAACCACGGTGTTCCGCCTGTCACGCTGGCGCAACGTGCAGGGGGCGGTGATGCCCGCGCGCGTGATCATCAAACCGCCGTCCGCCGAACTGCGCCCCAACCAGACCGATCAGGATTCCCTGCCGCCTTACGACATTCTCGATGCTATTCTGGAAGGGCTGATCGAGGGCGAGCAGAGCGTCGATCAACTGGTTGACGCCGGGTTCGATCGTGCGACGGTACTGCGGGTCTGGCGTCTGCTCGACCGGGCGGAATACAAGCGCCGGCAGGCGCCGCCCGGCGTGAAGATCACCGCGCGTGCATTCGGGCGCGATCGGCGCTATCCGATCACCAACGGTTTTACGGGATTGATTTCGTGAGTGATGTACTGACACCGCAGAGTGGCTGGCGCGTGCGGATCATGGATCTGTCGGGCGGCAATGGCGCCGATCCGGTGGAAACGGTCGGCGGTTTCGAATCGCTGATGCATGCCAATGCTTTTGCGCGGCGTTATGTGCGCGACAGCATGGAACGCTGCCGCACGCGCGGCATGACGGCCGAGGCGGTGCTACAGGCCTGGTTCGCCTTCGGCGAGGATGCCGTGGTGCAGGGCGAGGGCGGCTGGGCCAGCGCGTCCGAGATCAGGGCGTTTTCCGAACAGCCGGTGGCTGATCGCGAAGATCGCGACTGGCGTGCGCTCGACCCGCGCCGTTACGGCGCCGATGATGATGGAGACGACGCATGACCCGCCTGCGTTTCGCCCCCAGTCCGACCGGATATCTGCATGTCGGCAACGCACGCGCCGCGTTGGTGAATTATCTGTTCGCGAAGAAGACCGGCGGCACGTTCATTCTGCGTCTGGACGACACCGACGTCGCACGTTCGAAGCAGGAATATGCGGATGCGATCGAACAGGATCTCGCCTGGATGGGTATTTCCTGGGACGCGTTCTTCCGCCAGACCGACCGCCTGCCGCTGTATGAAGCGGCGGCCGAAAGGCTGAAGGCGTCGGGCCATCTGTATCCGTGCTTTGAGAGCGAAGAGGAACTGAAATACAAGCGCGAACAGCAACTGCGCCAGAAGCGCCCGCCGATCTACGATCGCGGTGCGCTGAAGATGACGCCGGAGCAGTACGCGCGCGCGCTGGAAAACGGCAAGAAACCGTACTGGCGCTTCAAGCTGTCGGGGCGGGTGATCGTGTGGGACGATCTGGTGTTGGGCAAGCGGCAGGTGAAGCTGCCGACCCTGTCCGACCCGGTGCTGATCCGCGCCGACGGCACGTTCCTTTATACGTTCACCTCGGTGGTCGACGACATCGACGCGAAGATCACCCATATCATCCGCGGCGATGATCATGTGACCAACACCGGTGTGCAGCGCGACATACTGGAAGCGCTGGGCGGGGTGATGCCGGAATTTGCGCATCTGCCGCTGCTGACCGACGGCGATGGCGGACCGCTGTCGAAGCGGTTGAATTCGCTGGGTCTGCGCAATCTGCGCAGCGATGGGGTGGAAGGGCTGGTGGTGTCGGCGTTCCTCGCGCGGCTGGGGACCGGACATCCGGTGGAACCGGCCGATATGGATGCACTGGTGCGTGAGTTCGATATCGATCATTACGCGCCATCGACCGCGCGGTTCGATCCGGCGCAACTGCTGCGTCTGAACCGCCGCCATCTGCACATGCTGTCATTCGCAGACGTCAAGGCGCGTCTGCCCGAGGGGGCAACCGAAGAATTCTGGAACGTGGTGCGCGGCAACCTCGATCTGCTGAACGAGGCACGCATCTGGTGGCAGGTGGTGTCCGGCACCATTGTGCCGCCAGTGCTGGAAGGCGAGGGCGATTACCTGAAGACCGCACTGTCGCTGCTGCCTGCCGGTCCATGGGGCAGCGATGTCTGGGGGAGCTGGACGGCGGCGCTGAAGCAGGCGACCGGACGCAAGGGCAAGGCGCTGTTCATGCCGCTGCGTCTGGCACTGACCGGTGAGGAACATGGACCGGAACTGCACGATTTACTGCCGCTGATCGGCCCGGAACGTGCGACGGTGCGTTTGAAGATGGCGGCTGGGGTTTGACGATGCTCGATTTGCAGTTTCATAATTCCGCGACGCGGCGGAAAGAAAAATTTAGCCCGCTCGACCCTGCGCATGTGCGCATGTATGTCTGTGGCCCCACCGTGTATGACTTGGCGCATATCGGCAATGCGCGCCCGGTGATCGTGTTCGATGTGCTGTCGCGGTTGCTGCGCCATGTGTATCCGCGCGTTACCTATGTGCGGAACATCACCGATGTGGACGACAAGATCATCGATCGTTCGCGCGAAAGCGGCGAGCCGATCGACAGCATCACCAGGCGCACCACGGACGATTATCACGCCGACATGGCGGCGGTCGGCGCGATGCGCCCCGATATCGAGCCGCGCGCCACCACGCATATCGCCGAGATGATCACGCTGATCGAAAAGCTGATCGCGGGCGGCCATGCCTATGCGGCGGACGGGCACGTGCTGTTCGCGGTGAAGTCGTTCGACAAATACGGCAAGCTGTCGGGCCGCAGTCCGGAGGATCTGCTGGCCGGGGCGCGTGTGGAAGTCGCCACGTACAAGAACGATCCCGGCGATTTCGTGCTGTGGAAACCCTCGACGCCCGACATGCCCGGCTGGGACAGTCCGTGGGGGCGCGGGCGGCCGGGCTGGCATATCGAATGCTCGGCGATGTCGTGGAAGCATCTCGGCGAGAGCTTCGACATTCATGGCGGCGGCGAGGATCTGCTGTTCCCGCACCACGAAAACGAAGTGGCGCAAAGTCTGTGCGCATTCCCGGGCAGCGTGTTCGCGCGCGTGTGGATGCATAACGGCATGCTGCGGGTGAACGGCGAGAAGATGTCGAAGTCGCTCGGCAATTTTCACACCGTGCGCGACCTGCTGGCGCTTGGCCCTTGGGCGGGCGAGGCCTACCGGATGCTGGTGCTGAAAACCCACTACCGCGCCGTGCTCGATTATTCCGAGGAGGGACTGCACGGTGCGAAGAAGGAGCTCGATCGGTTCCAGCGCGCGATGGGCGATGCGAAAGCCGGTGCACCGCATCCGGATGTGCTGGCGGCGCTGGCCGACGATCTGAACACGCCGCTGGCGGTCTCGGTCCTGCATCGCTTGGCCGACGCGGCGCTGGCGGGCGATGCCGGGGCGGCAGCCCGCCTGCGCGCCTCGGTCGATCTGCTGGGCCTGTGCTGGACCGATGCACACACCTGGTTTCGTGGCGCTGCGGGCGACGCGACGGCGATCGAGGCGGCGATCAACGCCCGTCTGGCGGCGCGCGCGGCGAAGAACTTCGCTGAAGCCGACCGGATCCGCGCCGAACTGCTCGCCCAGGGGGTCATTCTGGAAGATGGCGCCGGGGGGACCACCTGGCGGCGGGCGTCCTGAGATCACGATCCTGTATCCACCGTGCATTTTTTGCTGGAGTTATCCTATCCCCCAGGATAAGATAACTCCATGCGACATGCACGACATACCGACGTCATCAACCGCCTGAAACGGGTCGAGGGGCATCTGCGCTCGGTTATCACCATGATCCAGTCCGGGCGCGACTGCGTGGACCTGGCGCAGCAGCTCGCCGCGGTGGAAAAGGCGGTGGGGGCGGCGAAGCGCACGCTGGTGCAGTCCCACCTCGATCACTGTCTGGACGAGGCGGTCGAGCAGGGCCGCGGGGCCGAGGCGCTGGAAGAAGCACGCAGGATCTCGCGCTTTCTGTAAAACTGCATTATGCCCGCGCCATGACAGGACGTGATGGCGGGGCGGATATCGGCCCGATCGGCAATTCTCCGGTGGTTGTTCTGGTCCGCCCGCAACTGGCGGAAAATGTCGGCATGGTGGCGCGCGCCATGGCGAACGGGGGGCTGTTTCATCTGCGCCTCGTCGCCCCGCGTGACGGCTGGCCGCAGGAACGCGCGTGGCGCGCGGCATCGGGTGCGGACCGGATTCTGGACGAGGCGAGCGTGCACGAAACCGTGGCCGATGCGGTGGCCGATCTGCATCGTGTGTTCGGCACCTGCCCGCGTCCGCGCTACATCATCAAGCCGCTGGTTACTGCGCGCGGCGGTGCAGCCGAATTGCGCGCCGTGTGCGGGCAGGGGCTGAAGGCCGGCATTCTGTTCGGTCCCGAACGCGCCGGGCTGGAGAGCGAGGATCTGGCGCATGCCGACACGCTGATCCGTTATCCGCTGAACCCTGCCTTCATGTCGCTCAATCTGGCGCAGGCGGTGATGGTGATGGCGTATGAATGGTGGACGGCACAAGACCAGACGCCACCGCGCACGCTGATGACCAACAAGACCGAAGTGGCGACCAAAGGCGCGCTGGACAATTTTCTCGGCCACCTGATCCGCGAACTCGACGATTGTGGCTTTCTGCGCAATCTGCCCAAACGGCCGGGCATGGTGCAGAACATCCGCCATCTGTTCGAACGTGGCGAAGTGACGGAACAGGAACTTCGTACGCTGCACGGCATTGTGCACGAACTGTCACATGGGCGCGAAATCCGGTTGAAGAAGAAAGACTGACTATCGGCTGCGCCGCATCACCGGGTCCAGCGCGGTACGCAGGGATTCGCCCAGCGTGTTGAACGCCAGCGCGGTGAACAGGATGGCGAGGCCCGGCGGGTACATTTGTGCGGGCGCCAGTTCCAGATAGGTATAGGCGCGCGCCAGCATCGCCCCCCAGCTCGGGTTCGGCGGCTGCACGCCCAGCCCCAGAAAACTGAGACTGGCTTCGGCCAGCAAAGCCGTCGCCAGCAGCAGCGTAATCTGCACGATGATCGGCTGGATCACGTTCGGCACGATATGCCGCACCAGCAGCCATGGCGTGCTGGCGCCGAAACAGCGCGCCGCATCGACGTAAAGCTCGTTGCGGATCGTCATGGTCTGCGCGCGCACCAGCCGCGCGATGATCGGCGAGAACACCAGCCCGACCGCGATCATCCCGTTGGTCAGGCCGACGCCCATCGCGCCGGTGATGGCGACGGCCAGAATGATGGCGGGGAAGGACAGCAGCGTGTCGATCACCCGGCTGAACGCATCGTCCACCCAGCCGCCGATGAACCCGGCCAGCAGCCCGACCGGCAGTCCCACCAGCAACGCCACGCCGACCGCCAGCAGGCTGGCATACAGAGCCACCGGTGCGCCGTAGATCAGGCGGCTGAACACATCGCGCCCCAGATCGTCGGTGCCCAGCAGATGTTCCATGCTCGGCGGCAGCAGCATATCCATCGGATCCTGCGCCGTGGGCGAATGCGGTGCGATCAGTGGCGCCAGCAGTCCGAGCGCCAGCAGCCCGAGCAGCCACGCAATACTCAGCGTCGCGCGCAGATCCCGGCGCAGCCACGAAAAAACGAACGAGAACGCATCGTGCATCGCTGCCTCCGTTTACCGCTGCCGCATGCGTGGATCGATCAGGCCGTAGAGCATATCGATCGTCAGGTTGATCAGAATCACCATCACGACCAGCACCAGCACGACGCCCTGCACGATAGGGAAATCCTTGTTGATCGCGGCCTGCACCATCAGGCTGCCGATGCCGGGGATGGCGAACACCGCCTCGATCACCACGGTGGCGCCAAGCATGCGGTTGAACAGCAGCCCGCCCACGGTCAGCAGCGTGACGCCGACATTCTTCAGCCCGTGCTTCCACAGGATGACGGCGGGTGACAGGCCCTTGGCGCGCAGCGTGCGCACAGCCTGCGAGGTCATGAACTCGACCAGCGTGCCGCGCAGCTGCCGTGCCACTTCGGCCACGCCGCCCGCTGCCAGCGCAATGGCGGGCAGCAGCGCGTGGCGCAGCGCGGCGACGGGGTCTTGCAACAGCGGCGCTGCGCCGGTGGCGGGCAGCAGCCGTAGATCCATCGCGACGATCGAGACCAGAATCATTGCCAGCCAGAAATTCGGCAGGGCCACGCCCAATGCGCTGATCGCCGAGACCGTGCTGTCGGTCAACGATCCTGCGTGCCGCGCGGCGGCAATGCCGAGCGGCAGTCCGATCAGCAATGCGAACAACAGCGCCATGACCACGATCAGCAGCGTGTTCGGCAGGCGCTGAAAAATCGCTTCGCGCACTTCGACCCCGGACAGGATCGAACGCGCCAGATCGCCCTGCATGGCGTTGAACAGCCAATGTCCGTATTGCGACAGGAACGAACGGTCCATGCCGTACAGCGCGCGAATCTCGGCGATACGTTCGGGCGAGGCGCTTTCGCCCGCCAGGGTCACCGCCAGATCGCCAGGCACAAGCTGCAACAGGCCGAACACCACGAACGTCGCCAGCACGATCACCGGCAGGATCTGTGCCAGGCGCCGGGCAATTGGGCGGAAGCGTGTGGGCATGTCCGTTATCCTTGCACGAAGTGGCAGGCAACCAGATGGCCCGCGCGAACGTCACGCAGGGATGGTTCCTCGGTGTGGCAGCGCGCTTCGGCCTGCGGGCAGCGCGTGCAGAAGCGGCAGCCGGCCGGCGGGTGTATAGGGCTGGGAATTTCCCCTTGCAGTTTGATGCGCCCGTTGCGCCGGTGTGTGCCCGGCAGCGGAACCGGTTCGGCCGAGAGCAGTGCGCGTGTGTACGGATGCAACGGCATTTCCGCCAATGCCTCGGCCGGGGCAACTTCCATCAACCGCCCCAGATACATCACCGCGATCCGGTCGCTGACATGAGTGACGACGCCGAGATCGTGGGTGATGAACACATAGGTCAGCCCGAATTCCGCCTGCAGATCGGCGAACAGGTTCAGGATATCGGCCTGGATCGACACGTCGAGCGCGGCGGTCACTTCGTCGCAGACGATCACGTCGGGGCGTGTGGTCAATGCGCGGGCGATGTTCACGCGCTGTTTTTGCCCACCCGACAGCTCGTGCGGGTAACGCTGTGCGAACTCCGCCCGCAAGCCGACGCGATCCAGCAGTGTCAACACGGTCTTGTCGCGATCGCCGCGAGAGCCGCCGATTCCCGCGATATCCATCGGTTCGCGGATACTGGCGCCGATGGTCATGCGCGGGTTCAGCGCCGCGTTGGGGTCCTGAAAGATGATCTGATACGCGCGCCGGTGCTGGCGCTGATCGCGGCGCGAGAGGACAAACGGGTCCAGCCCGCGGTGAAAAACCTGCCCGGCGGTGGGTGTGGTCAGGCAGACCAGTGCGCGGCCCAGGGTGGATTTTCCGGAACCCGATTCGCCGATGATGCCGAAAGTTTCGCCGCGTCGCACGGCGAAGCTGACATCGTCGACGGCTTTTACGGTTTCGCCGCGCACCGGCGTGGGGAAGTGGATTTTCAGATTGCGCACGCTCAGCACGGGTTTTTCCGTAACGGAGCATACGCTTCGCAACAGAGTGGGCTGGTGTGCGGTCATGCTGCGACGGCTCCGTTCAGGGCGAGCTCGGCGTGACGGGCGCAACGTACGGCACGGTCGTGCAGCCGGTGCAGTGCCTGCGGGGCGGCGCAGGTGGACAATGCGTGCGAACAGCGCGGCGCAAAGCGGCAACCTTCTGGCATCGCCTGTGGCGCGGGCACGCGGCCAGGGATCGAGGGCAGGTGCTGGCCGCGTGCGCTCAGCCGCGGCAGCGCGTTCAGCAGGCCCGATGTGTAAGGATGCAGCGGGCGGGTCAGCACCGTGTCGGTCAGTGCATCTTCGACCACCTGGCCCGCATACATGGTCAGCAGCCGCGTGCATGTCTCGGCGACAACGCCAAGGTCGTGGGTGATGAAGATCAGCGCCGTGCCATCGCGTTCGCTGCGTTCCAGCAGCAGATCGATGATCTGCGCCTGTACGGTGACATCCAGCGCAGTGGTCGGTTCGTCGGCGATCAGCAGGGCGGGTTGGCATGCGATGGCGATGGCGATCATCGCGCGCTGGCGCATCCCACCCGAAAGCTGATGCGGATAATCGTCGAACCGGCGCTGCGGCAACGGAATGCCAACGGAATCGATCAACGCGATCGCACGTTCCCTTGCCTCGCGCCTGCTGATCCGGAAATGGGTGCGCAACGTTTCGGTGATCTGCGTGCCGATGGTGAATACGCTGTCCAGCGCGCTCATCGGTTCCTGGAACACCATGGCGATGTGCCGGCCGCGAATGCGGCGCAGTTCATCGTGCGGCATGGTGACAAGGTTCCGGCCGCCGTAGAGGATCTCGCCCGAGACGCTCATGCTGTGCTGCGGCAGCAGACCAAGGATCGAAAGGCCGGTTACGGTCTTGCCGCAACCGCTTTCGCCGACGATGCCCACACGTTCGCCGCGTGCGATGTCAAAGTTCAGATCGCTGACCAGTGAAAGCCCGGTTTTTCCGGCACGCAAAGCGATGCCGAGGTTGCGCACACGCAGCAGAGGATCGGCCAAGTCCTCAGCCATGTACATGGCCTGACTGCATGTGAATGATGCGCCGGTAAAGCCGCATACCCGATGCGGCACGTCTGCGACGTTGCATCTCTATCCCCCCACGGTATCGGATATCTGACGATCCGGTTACCTGCGTTTGTTATTGCAAATCACAAAAAATGCGTCAAGCTGATGTGATGTGCAGTCAGAAATATGCACGCTTGGGGGACACGTATGAGTGAGACAAAAGTACTGGCCGAGCTGAACGCCAATGTCTGGAAGATCGAAGTCGCGGTTGGCGATCGCGTGGAGGCCGACGATCAACTGATCATTCTAGAATCGATGAAAATGGAAATTCCGGTTTTCTCGCCTGCATCCGGGGTGGTGCGCGAATTCCTGGTCAAGGAAGGCGAGAACGTGACCGAAGGGCAGCCGCTGCTGGTTCTGGCATAGCAAGACACACGGACAGTCAAGGTGGAGCAGATTGTGCTGCTCCACCGGTTTCGTTTCAACCTTCCAGATAGATATCGTTGAAGCGCGGTTTCCCCAGCAGGTTGGGGGTGAAACCGTGCACATGTTTGGTGATGGCTGTTGTATCGGTCTGGAACAGCAGCGGCACATACAATGCCTGCTCGGCCGCCATTTTCTGCACCACGGCGAACCTGGCCTTGCGCTGCGCCTGATCCGGCACGGCGCGTGTCGCTTCCAGTGCGCCCTGCAACCCCGGGGCGCCCTCGACACGGCCGGGATTGAAGTAGGAGTCCTTGCCGAACATCAGGCTGTAGCTCAGGCTTGGGTCCGGGCGTCCCGTCCAGCCGGACAGCAGGCCGTCGCCGCTGCGCTGGGCGAAGAAGCGTGCCGAGGTATCGGCAATGCTGCCCACCGAAAAGCGCGCGCGGATACCGACTTTGCTCAGATGTTCGATCAACGCTTCCTGGCGTTGGGTCGAGCGTTGATCCGAATAACCGAGCAGATTGATCTCGATGCCGTTCGTGTGTCCCGCCGCAGCCAGCAGCGCCTTGGCGCGGTCGGGGTCGTAGGTGAAGGCCTGCAGGCTGTCGTCGTCGTTGAACGCCCAGTGGGCGCGCGGCAGCAGCGTGCGTGCGATCTCCCATGTGCCCAGCGTGGTGGCGCGCTGATAATCCTCGCGGTTGATGGCAAGATTGAACGCCTGGCGCACGCGCAGATCGTTGAACGGCGGGCGGCCGATGTTTAAGTAGATCAACTGGCAATACAGCGACGGAGTGTTCACCACGCTGAGATCCCGGCTGCGCTCGATCAGCCGGATCTGCTGTGGCGAAAGATTATAGACCAGCTCGTTGCTGCCCGAGAGCACCGAGCGCAGACCGGTGTTGACGTCCGGGATCACCGACATCTCAAGTCCGTCGAGATACGGCCTGCCTTCCTGCCAGTAACGTGTGTGACGCGTGTAGGTCACCTTTTCGTTGTCGGCCCAGGACACCAGTTTCCACGGCCCGGCGCCGCATGGTTTGCGGTTCGACTGATCGCCCGCTTCCTGCACCGCCTTCGGCGAGACCATCATGCCGGCGCGATCCGTGAGGATCATCGGCAATGCGCTGTCCGGCTGCTTCAGGTGTAGTGTGACCTGCGTGGGGGATTCGACGGTGATGTTATCGATCGTCGCCAGATCGGCCTTGATGTTCGAGCGCGCGTCCTGGCGGTTGCGATCCAGATTGAATTTCACCGCCTGTGCATCGCAGGGGGTATCGTCGTGAAAGACGATGCCGGGGCGGATGGTCAGCACCAGCTTCGTCGGTTCGGGATAGTCCCAACGCTCGGCAAGGCCGGGCAGCGGCGTCATCTGCTTCGGGTCGAAGGTGATCAGCGTATCGTAGAGCGGATACAGGAACGCATGATCGCTGCCCGCACCGCCGGTCATCGGGTCGAGGCTCGAGGGGTTCGAGGTTGCCGATATTCGCAGCACACCGCCGCGGCGTTGTGCTGCGGCGGGGCGCGCTCCGGCAAGCTGGGTGCCGGCCAGTGCCGTCGCGAACAGCGCCACGGCCTGACGTCTGGAAAGGACGGACACGGGCCGTGGTGCTTCATGCGGTTGCGGGCTGCGGGCGGGCTGTTTTCTGTTGGGCATCAGGCGTTTCCTTTTTTGTCGTTTTTGATGTGCCGGGCGGGATCAACGTCGTGCCGATGACCTGGGCATCCGCCAGTCTGTTGCGGGTCTCAGCGTCCAGCCCGAGAACGTCCGAGAGCACGTTGTCGTTGAACTGACCCAGCGTTGCCGCCGTCCAGCGCACCTTGTACGGCACGCCATGCTCACGGAACGGCAGCATCGGCATCGGCTGCGGGCCGCTGAATACGCGGTCGACGGTTTGCCAGAAATCGCGCGCCAGCAGGTGCGGATCCTGGTCCAGCAGGGTGGGGTTGCGTACCGCACCCGCGGCAATGCCCGCTTGCTGCAGGGTTTGCATGGCATCGTCCGGTGTACGGGTGCGGGTCCAGGCGCTGATCGCAACTTCGATGCGCGCGCTGTGCCGTTGCCGTCCGGCGGCGGTGGCCAGTGCCGGGTCGTCTGCAAGGTCGGGGCGTTCGATGGTCCGGCACAGATCGTGCCAGGCCGTATCGTCGGTGACCGAGAGAAAAACCCACGCATCGTCGCCCGCACACCGAAAGCAGTTCTGCGGCGCATAATCGGGATGGCGGTTGCCGCGCCGGGGCGAAACGCGCCCGGTTGCGGCGTGTTCAAGCATCCACGGTGCGGTCAGTGGCATCATGCATTCGATCTGCGATATGTCGATGTGCTGGCCGACACCGGTGCGTTTGCGGTGCAGCAGTGCGACCAGCAGCGCGGTTGCGCCGTTCAGCCCGCCGATGGCATCGCCGTAAGCCATATGGCTCATCACCGGCGGATCGTCTTCCTCGCCCACCAGCAGCGGCAGGCCGCTGCCCTGTTCCAGCGTCGAGCCATAGGCGCGGCAGGTGCGCCACGGGCTGGTATTGCCGAACGATGACATCGACAGCATGACCAGCGACGGGTTGACCCGGCGCAGCGCGGTGTAGTCGAGACCGAGTTTCGGCAGTACCTCGACCGAGTAGTTTTCCACCACGGCATCGGCGGTTTTCACCAGATTGCGCAGCAGTTTCGCGCCTTCGTCCGATGTCAGGTCCAGCGTGATGGCGCGCTTGTTGCGGTTCATCATGTTGAAACGGCCGGCCTTCTCGTAACGGCGTTCGGCCAGTGCCTCGGGGCGCATGTCGAAGCCGCGCCACCAGTCGGCATACTGACAGGATTCGACCTTGATGACGTCGGCACCCAGATCGGCCATGTGCCGTGTGGCCAGCGGCCCGGCCCAGCCCATCGACAGATCGATGATGCGTACCCCGGCCAGTGGCAGTTCCCTGCGCTGCGCGGCTTTGCCGGGGGCGGACCAGTCCTGGGTGCGTTTCGCAAAGGCGGCGCGCGATGAAGCCGCGCGCGGCACGATCCCGCCGCGTCGCGGCGGTGTTGCACCCAGGTTGAGCGGCGAGCCGATCCCCCGCAGTGTTTTCTGCCCGGTTGCGATCGGCACGATAGCGCCGCGCTCTCTCAGGCTGGCATCGTTCAGGATGTCGCCCATGCTGGGCACGGGCACGATCGGCAGACGATGTTCCAGCCCGAGCGCAAACAACGTCTGCCAGGACTTCTCGCGCAGTTTCGCAATAAAACGGTCTTCAAGCTCGGCGTTGCGTTTGCTGCGATCCACCCCCAACAGCAGCGTTTTGTCGTCCGCCAGATCATGCAGACCGAGAACGCGGCAGAAGGTCTGCCATTGCGCGGGGGTGACGGTGGTTACACCGATCCAGCCGTTGCTGGCCGGATAGACGCCTATCGGGAAAGCCGGCGGGAAGCGCCCGATGCCGGCGCGAGGAAAAGCCATTGTCGGTTCGGTCGTATGATATTCCGACGGCGCGATACAGGCTTCGTGCACGCTGGCCTCGAAGCAACGCCCCCGATCGCCGTCGAGCCGTGCATAAAGTCCGGAAAGCCCGGCGATACATGCGGACAGGCCGCCGATGATGGCGGCGTGATTGTCGGGCGCGGTCAGCGGCGGACCTTCCGCGGGTCCGACCAGATGCACCAGTCCCGCCAGCGCGCGGCAGACGGCATCGGTGGCGGCGAAGTCCTTGTACGGGCCGCTGCGTCCGAACCAGCTGACGTCGACGAACACCAGATCGGGATAGGCGCTGTGCAGCGTCGCGCGGTCGATACCAGCGTTGCGCCACGCGGCGTCCGGCCAACTGCTGATGCAGATATCCGCATCGGCCAGCAACTGCGCGATCGGCGCGTCTTCCAGCGGGGCGCTGCGTTTGCCGAAATTCAGATGCGCGAACTGGGTGCTTTCGTGAATGTCCGCACCGATATCGACGCGCGGTGCTGCCCGCCGTTCTGCTGTGCCATCCGGTGGTTCAAGGATCAGCACGTCGGCGCCGAAGTCGGCCAGCAGGCGCGTGCAATAGGCAGCGGCCGGCATGTGTCCAAGCTGCAGGACACGCAGTGGGACGAGTGGCATATTGTTATCCTCCCCAGGCAGTTCTTTGGACTGCTATTGATATAGCAAATTACACAGGATAGGGTTTTGGCAAGAGGGGAAAACCCCTCAGACGCGTCAAAGGGGGGAATCGATGCGGATGAACTGGCAACCGGAACTGGACGAGCTGCGCCAGCGCGAGGCGCTCGCCAAGCAGATGGGTGGTCCCGACAAGGTGAAACGTCAGCACGACGGTGGCCGGCTGACCGTGCGTGAACGCATCGACAAACTGCTTGATCCCGGCAGTTTCCACGAAACCGGCGCGGTGGCGGGCAGTGCGGAATACGATGAACACGGAAATTTGATCGGTTTCGTGCCCGCCAACAGCGTGACCGGGCGCGGCAGGATCGACGGCCGCACGGTGATGATCGCCGGTGACGACTTCACCGTACGCGGCGGTTCTGCCGATGCGACGATCCCGCAGAAAACACTGACTGTGGAGCGCATGGCGCAGGAATATCGTGTGCCGATGATCCGCGTGATCGAAGGCTCGGGCGGTGGCGGTTCGGTGAAGACCATCGAGACGCGCGGCCGCGCCAATCTGCCCGCAGGCGCGGGGCAGGCCGAGAGTTTCATGCACATGACCGGCACGATGGCGACGGTGCCGGTGGTCGGGCTTGGGCTTGGTTCGGTCGCCGGGCTTGGCGCGGGGCGGCTGGTGGCTTCTCACTATTCGGTGATGACCAAGGAGTCCGCGATGTTCGTTGCCGGGCCGCCGGTGGTGGCACGGGTCGGGCAGTCGCTCAGCAAGCAGGAACTCGGTGGCTGGGAAATCCAGACCAAATGTGGCGCTGTCGATCATGCAGCCGAGAACGAGGAAGACGCGTTCGAATGCGCGCGGCGCTTTCTATCCTATATGCCGTCGTCGATCTACGAACTGCCGCCGGTGGTGGCATGCGACGACGATCCGAACCGGCGCGATGAAGCGCTGTTCAGCATCATCCCGCGCGAACGCCGCCGCGTGTACAAGATGCGCGATATCGTGAACACCGTGGTCGATCGCGGATCGTTCTTCGAGATCGGCAAGATGTTCGGCCGTCCGCTGATCACCGGTCTGGCGCGGCTGAACGGGCGGCCCGTGGCGTTGATGGCCAGCGACCCGCATTACTATGCGGGATCGTGGACGGCGGATGCGTGCCACAAAGTCGTGCGCTTCGTCGATCTGGCGGAAACCTTCCATTTGCCGATCGTCTATCTGCAGGACTGCCCGGGCTTCATGGTCGGGCTGGAAGCGGAAAAAACCGCGACGATCCGCGTCGGCGCGCGTTCCCTGGCGGCGATCAACCAGACGACGGTACCGTGGTGCACGATCATCGTGCGCAATTCGTTCGGCGTGGCGGGGGGCGTGCATGGACCGGCGAACCGGCAGTTTTTCCGCTATGCGTGGCCGTCGGCGCGCTGGGGCTCGCTGCCGCTGGAAGGCGGGATCGAGGCCGCCTATCGCGCCGATATCGACGCTGCGCCCGATCCTGTAGCGAAACTGAAGGAGATCGAAGAACGGCTCGACCGGTTGCGCTCGCCGTTCCGCACGGCCGAGGCGTTCTGGATCGAGGAGATCATCGATCCGCGCGATACGCGCCGCCTGCTGTGCGAATTCGCCGACCTGGCGGCCAGTTCGCTGACGCCGGGCATTTCGGGCACGATGCGGGTCCGCCCATGATGCTGGCTGGGTTTCGGAAAATCCTGATCGCCAATCGCGGCGAGATCGCCTGCCGTGTCATGCGTACCTGCCGCGATCTGGGGATCGCTACCGTTGCGGTGTATTCGGACGCCGACGAAAGCGCGCTGCACCGCACGCTGGCGGACGAGGCCGTGCATATCGGACCCGCCCCGGCGCGCGAGAGCTACCTGCGCATCGATAAACTGATCGATGCCGCGCGCGCCACGAGGGCCGATGCCGTTCATCCGGGCTACGGTTTCCTGTCCGAGAACGCTGAATTCGCCGAAGCCTGCGCGCAAGCGGGGCTGGTGTTTATCGGCGCGCCGCCGGCCGCGATCCGCGCGATGGGGCTGAAAGGCCCTGCGAAGAAAATCGCCGCACAGGCGGGGGTGCCGATCGTGCCCGGCTATGAAGGCGAGGACCAGTCCCCCGAGATGTTGCTGCGCGAGGCCGAACGCATCGGCTTTCCAGTGCTGATCAAGGCGATTGCGGGCGGTGGTGGCAAGGGCATGCGCCAGGTGGATGATGCGGCTGCTTTCGAGCGTGCGCTGGCGGGTGCGAAGCGCGAGGCGCAGTCGGCGTTCGGCGACGATAGGGTGCTGATCGAGAAATGTATCACCCAGGCGCGGCATATCGAGATCCAGGTGTTTGCCGATACGCACGGCAACGCGGTGCATCTGTTCGAACGCGACTGTTCGATTCAGCGGCGGCACCAGAAGATTCTGGAGGAAGCCCCGGCTTTCGGGCTGCCCGCCGATATGCGCGCGGCAATGGGTGAAGCGGCGCTGATGCTGGTGCGCGCGATCGGTTATGTCGGCGCGGGCACGATGGAGTTCATCGTCGATGCGTCCGAGGGGCTGCGTGCCGACCGGTTCTACTTCATGGAAATGAACACGCGCCTGCAGGTCGAACATCCGGTGACCGAGGCGATTACCGGTCTCGATCTGGTCGCCTGGCAGATCGCGGTGGCGGCAGGCGGTGTGCTGCCGTGCGCGCAGGCGGAGATCGCGCTGAACGGTTGCGCGGTGGAAGCGCGGATCTGTGCGGAAAACCCGGCGAAGAACTTTCTGCCGTCACCCGGCGAAATTGCGTGTTTCGATCTGCCTGCCGCGGCGTCCGGCGTGCGTGTCGATACCGGCGTGAAAGCGGGCGATGTGGTGACGCCGTGGTATGACCCGATGCTTGCCAAGATCATCGTGCACGCGCCGACGCGCGAGGCCGCGCTGAAGAAACTGGCCGAAGCGCTGGATAGCTGCGCGATCACCGGCATCGCCAGCAACACGCGGATGCTGGCGATGCTGGCACGCTCGCCCGAGTTCATCGCACAGGCGGCGGATACCAGGTTCCTGGAGCGTTTTCAGCGTGTGTTGACCACCGTCGCCGCCTGAGCCGCTCGGGCAACGCGGGCGGCCGGTCAGCCGGGGATGTTTTCGCGGGCGATCAGTTTGCGGGCCAGGAGCCATCCGCCGAGGGCGGAAACCGGCGCGGCCGGCATCACGATCAGCCAGCCCATGTGCATACCGCTGGCCGCCAGATGGAGGCCGACCCCGAGCATCAGCCCGCCGGTCAGTCCGCCGATGGTGCCGGACGCAATGCCCAGCCATAAAAGGTCGCCACGTTTGATCATGGGGTCTGAGTAAGCCGATCGGGCCTATGACGGCAAGCATTTGGTGGCGGAATACCGTCACAACCGCCGCGCCGCGTTTGACAAAGGCAGCTGCCCCCCCTAAACCCCCGGCATTGCCGGGAACGCGGACAGGCCTTCGGGGTCTGCCCCGCCGTTGGTGCTTTTCCAACGGACTACCGGTGCAACAAGGACCGTGGGCGAATTGCCGGCCCAGTGGCCAGATATGATAAGGACCAGAGACGCATGAGCAAGCGCCTCGAGAGCAAGTACAAGATCAACCGCCGTCTTGGCGTCAACCTGTGGGGCCGCGCGAAGTCGCCGCTGAACAAGCGCGAATACGGCCCGGGTCAGCACGGCCAGCGCCGCAAGAAGATCAGCGACTTCGGCGTGCAGCTGATGGCGAAGCAGAAGCTGAAGGGTTATTACGCCAATATCGGCGAAAAGCAGTTCCGCAAATACTATGAAGAAGCCGTGCGCCGTAAGGGCGATACCTCGGAAAACCTGATCGAACTGCTGGAGCGCCGCCTGGATGCGGTAATCTATCGCATGAAGTTCGCGATCACGCCGTTCGCGGCGCGTCAGTTCGTTTCGCACGGGCATGTGCTGGTGAACGGCAAGCGCGTGAACATTTCATCGTATCAGGTGCGCGACGGCGATACCGTCGAAGTGCGTGAAAAGTCGAAGCAGCTGACCGTCGTTCTGGACGCGACGCAGAGCGCCGAACGCGATGTGCCGGAATATATCGAAGTCGATCACCGCGCGATGAAGGGCCGCTATATCCGCGCCCCCAAGCTGGCCGACGTTCCGTACCCGGTGCAGATGGAACCGAATCTGGTGGTCGAATACTACTCGCGCTGATCGGCGGGTATACTCACAACAGAACGCCGGGCAGGGGAACTGCCCGGCGTTTTTTTATTGGGGGATGTGACCCCGGGTCACGGCTTGACGGGTTCGTGCACCTCGCCCAGCCGGGTGAGCAGAAAATCGCGGAACACCGCGACGCGCTTCGAGCTGCGCAATTCCTCCGGGTAGACGAAGAAGCATTCGATCACCGGCCCGCGTATCTCGGGCAGGACCCGCACCAGGTTGGGGGAATCCTTGGTCAGATAGTCGGGCAGCGGGGCAATCCCGACCCCGGCTTCGGCGGCCCCCAGCATGGCCTGGAAGTTGTTGACCTCGAACGTGGCGCGGCGCGGATGGCCCGGCTCGCGGCCCAGTTCCATCAGCCAGTTGATGCGGTCGACCGGCGGGCGATAGTCGCCCCACGCGACGAACTGATGCTTGCCGTTATCGAGGTCCGCCACCTTCTGCGGCGTGCCGTGCTTCTGCAGATAGTCCTGGCTGGCGTAGATCCCCCAGGTGATCGACATCAGGTGCCGCTGGATCAAGTCGGGCTGTTTGGGCGGATGCATGCGGATGGCGACATCGGCCTCGCGCATCGCCAGGTCCAGATCGGCATCGTCGAGCAGCAGCGTGACGGTGACGTCGGGATGCAGCTGCAGAAATTCCTTCAGCCTGGGGGCCAGCCAGAAAACCCCGAAACCCGCCGTGGTGGTCAGCTTCAGGCGGCCGGCGGGTTTTTCCTTGCTTTCCGTCAACAGCGCCTCGGTCATTGCGAGCTTGGCGAAGACCTCGCGCACCGTGCGGTTCAGGGATTCGCCCTGTTCGGTCAGGATCAGGCCGCGGGCATGGCGGTGGAACAGCGGCACCTGCAGCGCCTCTTCCAGCGCCGATATCTGCCGGCTGACGGCCGACTGGCTGAGGTTCAGAGTCTCTCCCGCATGGGTGAAACTGCCAGCTTCCGCAACGGCATGAAAAACCCGCAGTTTATCCCAGTCCATTTCTCAGGCCTCCGAAAACCGATTGAAGTCCGGTTATGCTATATTTGCAACGTTGGGTATATCATTATGCGGCTGCGATCTGCTCTATTTTCAGAACTGTATATAATGATTCATTATTCGGCGGCCTGCTGCTGTGCGGCGTCGGCATGGGCGAGAAATTTCTCGATCTCCAGCGCGGCCATACACCCGGTTCCGGCTGCGGTAACCGCCTGACGGTAGATCTTGTCCTGCACGTCGCCGGCGGCGAACACCCCTTCGACGCTGGTGCGGGTGGACCCCGGCGTCGTGATGACATACCCCTCGGCGTCCATGGCGATCTGGCCCTTGAACAGGGCGGTGGCAGGCGAATGACCGATGGCGATGAAGATGCCGTCGGCATCGATCGTGCTGATCTCCTCGGTCCTGACATTACGGATCCGCACGCCGGTGGCTGTGGCCGGCGTGGTGTCCGAGGCCAGAACCTCCTCGACCACACTGTCCCAGACCACGCTGATCTTGGGATGCTGCATCAACCGGTTCTGCAGGATCTTCTCGGCGCGCAGCGTGTTACGGCGGTGGATCAGCGTGACGTGTGCGGCGTGATTGGTCAGGTACAGCGCCTCTTCCACGGCGGAATTGCCGCCGCCGACCACGATCACCTTCTTGCCGCGATAGAAGAACCCGTCGCAGGTGGCGCAGGCCGACACGCCGAAACCGGACAGCGCCTTTTCGCTCGGCAGCCCCAGCCAGCGCGCCTGGGCGCCGGTGGCGATCACCACCGTCTCGGCGATATAGGTGTCTGCGGAATCGCCCACGCACTTGAATGGCCGGGATGAGAAATCGACAGAGACGATCACGTCGTCGATCAGCCGGGTACCGACATGTTCGGCCTGCTTGGCCATCTGTTCCATCAGCCACGGGCCTTGCACGGCTTCGGCGAAGCCCGGGTAGTTTTCGACATCGGTGGTGATGGTCAGTTGCCCGCCGGGCTGCATGCCGGCGACCAGAACCGGTTGCAGACCGGCGCGCGCCGCATAGATCGCGGCGGTGTATCCGGCGGGGCCCGCGCCGATGATCAAGGCGCGCATATGGTGGGTTGAAGACATGGCTTCCTGACAGAATCGAAAAACGTATCCCGTGGATATGCGGGCTTCCTGGGGGCGATACAAGCTTGGCTGTCCGGGGTTTTTGTGTCTGGACCCTTGCGAAGCGCGAAAAGAGTAATGATATTGCGTACCAGGCATGTTTCCCGGGCATGTTTCTTGGAGATGCCAGATCAGGAACGGAATGAAATTGACTGCCGAGCGGCCCCATCTTGACGAGATCGACCGGATCATTCTGCGCGAATTGCAGTGGGACGGGCGGATGACCAATGTCGATCTGGCGAAGAAGGCGGATATTTCCGCCCCGCCCTGCCTGCGCCGGGTGCGCCGGCTCGAGGAGTCGGGGGTTATCCGCGGCTACCACGCCGACACCGACCCGACGAAGCTGGGGTATGAAATTACCTTTTTCGCGGTCGTCGGGCTGGAGAGCCAGAAAGAGGCCGTGCTGTCGGCGTTCGAGACCGAGGTCTCGGCCTGGCCCGAGGTGCGCGAATGTCACATGATCCGCGGCGGCGGCGATTTCCTGCTGCGGCTGATGGCGCGCGACACGGCGCACGAGAACGAACTGACCCAGCGCCTGACCGGCGGCCCGAACGTGGCGCGCGTGCAGACGCTTCAGACCATCCGCACCAGCAAGAACCACGCCGGCGTGCCGATTTGATGTACGTCATCTAGGCGAAGGCGATAACGCGCTTGCCTCGCCTGCCGCGGCAGGCCTAGCGTTATGGCTCCCGGGCGAGGGCGTTCAGCATGACGACCATCACGCAGCACCTGTGGTTCGAGAAGGATATGGAAACGGCGGTGCGTTTTTATGTGTCGCTGCTACCTGGTTCGATATTCCATTGGATCACCGCCATTCCGGCCGATACGCCATCTGGCCCCGCTGGCAGTGTGCGGATCGCGGCGTTCATGCTGGGTGATCAGCGGTATATGGCAATTGAGGCCGGTAAACTCGACCCGTTCAATCACAGTTTTTCGATCATGGTCGAATGCGCCGATCAGGCCCAAATTGACCGGCTATGGGATGCGTTGCGCGCGGGTGGTTCGGTCGAGCAATGTGGCTGGCTGCGCGACCGCTGGGGCCTGTGCTGGCAGATCGTGCCGAAGCGCCTGGGCGAATTGATGAGCAATCCCGACCCCGACAAGGTGCGCCGCGTGACCGAGGTGATGCTGAACATGGTAAAGCCCGATATTGCAGCGCTAGAAGCGGCATTACAGCCTCACCGCTGAATCACGTACCGCCCGGCTTCCAGCGCCTCGACCACGGCGCGGCCATGGGCGGCGTCGCGTGCTTCGATCACCAGATCCAGCCGCGCGTCCTGCACGCTGGGGGAATGGAACAGGCGCTGGTGGATCACTTCGATGATGTTGGCGCCCACGCTCGCCACGCGGGCCGTGATGTCGGCCAGCACACCGGGGCGGTCGGGGATTTCCAGCGTCAGCTTCAGGATGCGTCCGTCGCGCAGCAGGTTGCGCTGCAGCACGTTCGACAGCACGCGGGAATCGATATTGCCGCCGCTGATCACCGTGCCGATCTTGCGTCCCTTGAAGCGTTCGGGATGTGCCAGCACGGCGGCCACCCCCACGGCACCCGCACCCTCGGCGACGGTCTTGGCGTTTTCCAGCAGCATGGCGATGGCGCGTTCGGTCTGTTCCTCGTTGACCACCACCAGGTCGCTGACCATGCGTTCGATCACCGCCCAGGTCTGCACGCCGATGTCGCGCACCGCGATGCCCTCGGCGATGGTCGGGCCGCCGACCGAAATCGGCTTGCCGGCCCGGCGCTGCGAACCGGCGGAATAGGCTTCCACCTCGACGCCGATCACCTCGATCCCCGGCCTTGACGCCGCCGCGGCCACCGCGCAGCCGCTGACCAGGCCGCCGCCGCCATAGGGGATGATCAGCGTGTCGATCTCGGGCGCGTCCTCCAGCATTTCGATGGCGACGGTGCCGCCGCCCGCCATCACCGCCGGATCGTCGTACGGATGCACGAAGGTGTAGCCGTGCTCGTGCGCCAGCGCGAAGGCATGATCGGCGGCTTCGGGCAGCGTGTCGCCGTGCAGCACTACTTCCGCGCCCCACGATGCCGTGCGGGTGATTTTGGTCGCGGGCGTGAAGCGCGGCATGACGATCGTCGCGCCAATGCCCAGCAGCGACGCATGGCGCGCCACGGCCTGCGCATGGTTGCCCGCCGACATCGCCACCACACCGGCCTTGCGCTCGGCATCGGTCAGCAGCGCCAGGCGGTTGGCGGCGCCGCGTTCCTTGTAGGCGCCGATCGGCAGCTGGTTGTCGAGCTTCAGCCAGATATCCGTGCCCAGCGCGCGCGACAGGGAATCCGAATACACGGTCGGCGTGCGCGGAATGCTGCCGGCGATACGGGCGTGCGCGGCCTTGACGTCTTCGAAGGTGATCAACGTGCGTCCGCGCCCTTGAATTTTACGCTGAGAATTTCGTAGCTGCGGTCGCCGCCCGGGGCGGGGACGGAGATGGAATCGCCCTTCTTCTTGCCGATCAGCGCCTTGGCCAGCGGCGACGAGATCGACAGCAGCCCCTGTTTGATATCGGCCTCGTGCACGCCGACGATCTGATAGGTGGCTTCCTTGTCGGTCTCCTCGTCGACGACCTTCACATGCGCGCCGAATTTCACATTATCGCCCGACAGTTGGGTCGGGTCGATCACCTCGGCGGACGAGACGATGACCTCGAGTTCCTCGATCCGGCCCTCGATGAAGGACTGCCGTTCGCGGGCGGCATGGTATTCGGCGTTCTCGCTGAGGTCACCATGGCTGCGTGCTTCGGCGATGGCGCGAATCACGGCGGGCCGTTCCTGGCTCTTCAGAGTCTTCAGCTCCTCTTCCAGCCGGGCCAGGCCCTGCGCGGTCATGGGGAACTTCTGCACGGCAGTATCCTTATCAAAGTCCGGAAAAGATGTCCGGAGGACAAAAACTGCCGCCGCACCCGGGCGGGGCGCGGCGGCGATCGCTCAGAACGAGGAGGTAAAATACGATTGAAGGGGCGCGACTTCAAGCGTCCCGGCTTTCAGGGCGGCAATCGCATGCACGGCGGCCCGCGCTCCCGCGATGGTTGTGAACACCGGAACCCCGTGAGTCAGCGCATTGCGGCGGATATCGAAGCTGTCCGCGACCGACTGGCCCGAGGATGTCGTGTTGATAACGATCTGAATCTCGCCGTTCCGGATGGCGTCGACGCAGTTCGGGCGGCCTTCCAGCACCTTGTTGATCCGGGTGGCGGGCAGGCCGGCGTTCTGGATGACGGCGGCGGTGCCGCCGGTCGCCACCACGTCGAAACCCATCTCGATCAGCCGGCGCGCCATGGCGACCACCGTGCCCTTGTCGCTGTTCTTTACGGAAACGAACGCCCGGCCTTCCAGCGGCAGCTTCACGCCGGCGCCGAGCTGCGCCTTGGCAAAGGCGCGTTCGAAGCTGGTGTCCAGCCCCATGACCTCGCCGGTCGACTTCATCTCGGGGCCGAGGATGGTGTCGACGTTCGGGAAACGGCTGAACGGGAACACGGCTTCCTTTACCGCGACGTGGCGATATACGGCATCGTCGTCGAGCTGGAAGTCGGTCAGCCTGGCGCCCGCCATCACCTTGGCGCCGATCTTGGCGACCGGCACGCCGGTGGCCTTGGCGACGAAGGGCGCGGTGCGCGAGGCCCGCGGGTTCACTTCCAGCACGTAGATCGTGTCGTCCTTCACCGCGTACTGTACGTTCATCAGACCGACGACGTTCAGCGCCTTGGCCATCGCCGCGGTTTCGGCCTTGATCTCGGTGATCAGGGCGGGCGACAGCGAATAGGGCGGCAGGGCGCAGGCGCTGTCGCCGGAATGGATGCCGGCTTCCTCGATATGCTCCATCACGCCGGCGACATAGACGTTCTCGCCGTCCGAGATGCAGTCGACGTCGACCTCGATGGCGTCGGACAGATAGCGGTCGATCAGTACCGGGTTGTCGCCCGAGACCTGCACGGCGGTGGTCATGTAACGGCGCAGACCGGCCATATCGTGGACGATTTCCATCGCACGGCCGCCCAGCACGTAGGATGGGCGGATCACCACCGGAAAGCCGATACGCTCGGCGATCGCTTCCGCTTCCTCGGTGCTGCGCGCCGTGCCGTTTTCGGGCTGGCGCAGGTTGAGGTTCTTCAGCAGATGCTGGAAGCGTTCGCGGTCTTCGGCGATGTCGATCGCGTCGGCCGAGGTGCCGAGCAGCGGAATGCCCTCGCGCGACAGCGCTTGCGACAGTTTCAGCGGCGTCTGCCCGCCGTACTGCACGATACAGCCCAGCAGCGTGCCCTTCTGCTGTTCCAGCCGCACCAGCGACAGTACGTCCTCTTCGGTCAGCGGTTCGAAATACAGACGGTCGGATGTGTCATAGTCGGTCGAGACGGTTTCGGGGTTGCAGTTGACCATGATGGCCTCGACCCCGATTTCCTTCAGCGCATAGGCGGCGTGCACGCAGCAATAATCGAATTCGATCCCCTGGCCGATACGGTTCGGCCCGCCGCCGAGGATGATCACTTTTCTGCGATCGCTGATATCGGCTTCGCACACCGGCGCGCCGAACCCGCCTTCGTAGGTCGAATACATATACGGCGTGGCCGAGGCGAATTCGCCCGCGCAGGTGTCGATGCGCTTGTAGACCGGGGTGACGCCCAGCTTACGGCGCAGGGCCGAGACGTCGGCGGGCTTTTTGCCCGCCAGCCGGGCGAGTTGCACGTCGCTGAAGCCCATGGCTTTCACGGTGCGCAGTGCGTTGGCGGTGCTGGGCAGGCCGTTTTCTCTGATCGCGCGCTCGGTGGCGATGATCTTTTCCAGCTCGCGCAGGAACCACGGATCGAATTTGCTGGCCGCGTGGATTTCCTCGACCGTCAGTCCGGCGCGCAGCGCCTGCGCCGCCATCAGGATGCGGTCCGGCTTCGGTGCGGACAGCGCGGCGATATAGGCCGACTTGTCGTCACCCGGCGCCGGAACTTCGTCCAGCCCGGTCAGGCCGGTTTCCATCGAGCGCAGGCCCTTCTGCAGCGCCTCGGCGAACGAACGCCCGATCGACATCGCCTCGCCGACCGACTTCATCGCCGTGGTCAGCGTGGCCGGCGTGCCGGGGAATTTCTCGAAGGTGAAGCGCGGGATTTTCACCACCACGTAGTCGATGGTCGGCTCGAACGAGGCGGGTGTGACGCGGGTGATGTCGTTCTTCAGTTCGTCGAGCGTGTAACCGACGGCGAGTTTGGCGGCGATCTTGGCGATCGGGAAGCCGGTGGCCTTCGATGCCAGCGCGGACGACCGCGACACGCGCGGGTTCATCTCGATCACCACCAGACGCCCGTCGGCCGGGTTGATGGCGAACTGCACGTTCGATCCGCCGGTATCGACGCCAATCTCGCGCAGACACGCGATCGAGGCATCGCGCAGACGCTGGTATTCGCGGTCGGTCAGGGTCAGCGCCGGGGCGACGGTGATCGAGTCACCCGTATGGATGCCCATCGGGTCGATGTTCTCGATCGAGCAGACGATGATGCAGTTGTCCGCCGTGTCGCGGACCACTTCCATCTCGAACTCTTTCCAGCCGAGCACGCTTTCCTCGATCAGCACTTCGCTGGTCATCGAGGCGTCGAGGCCCGAGGCGACGATCGCCTCGAATTCTTCCTTGTTGTACGCGATGCCGCCGCCGGTGCCGCCCAGCGTGAAGGACGGGCGGATCACACACGGCAGACCGATGCCGGGCAAGGCGGCACGCGCCTCGTCCATCGTGTGGGCGATGGTGCTGCGCGGGCTTTCGATGCCGATTTTCTCCATCGCGTCGCGGAATTTCTGGCGGTCTTCGGCCTTGTCGATCACCGCGGCCTTTGCGCCGATCAGCTCGCAGTTGTATTTCTTCAGCACGCCCATGCCGTCGAGCTTCATCGCCGTGTTCAGCGCCGTCTGCCCGCCCATGGTCGGCAGGATCGCGTCGGGGCGTTCCTTGGCGATGATCTTTTCCACCACCTCGGGGGTGATCGGCTCGACATAGGTGGCGTCGGCCAGCGACGGATCGGTCATGATCGTCGCCGGGTTCGAATTCACCAGAACGACGCGATAGCCTTCCTCGCGCAGCGCCTTGCACGCCTGGGCGCCGGAGTAGTCGAACTCGCACGCCTGCCCGATGACGATCGGCCCCGCGCCGATGATCATGATGCTCTTGATGTCCGTGCGTTTGGGCATGTTGCGTAACTCCAGGCGGGGGGATCCCCGTTTGATCGGCGAAAAAACTTAAGTGCGTTCGGTGGTGGCGAGCTTGAAGGCGAGCAGCCCCAGTGCGCCGCCCATCACGTAACGCTGGATGGACAGCCATAGCGGGCGGGTGGCGAGGAAGCCGGCAACGCCGCCGGCCCCGAGGACCAGCAGCGCATCGCCCAGCGCGCAGATGATCACCTGCAGCAGCCCGAGCGTAGCGCCCTGCAGGAACACCGAGCCGCGTGCCGGATCGATGAACGGCGGCAGCACGGCGACGTAGAACAGCGCGACCTTGGGGTTCAGCAGCGCGGTGGCCGCACCGACGGTGAACAGGCGTAGCGCCCCCTCGCGCGGCAGCGGCCGCGGGGCGAACAGCGATGCACCACTCGGACGCAGGCTCTGCCACGCCATCCATGCCAGATAGGCGGCCCCGCCGAAGCGCAGCGCGTCATACGCGACGGGCACGGCGAACAGCACCGCCGAGATTCCCGCCGCGCCGAGCAGCGCGTAGATGGCGTTGCCCATCAGGCACCCGGCCAGCGAGATGACGCCCGCGCGCCGCCCCTGCGTCAGGCTGCGCGAGATCAGATAGATCATGTTCGGCCCCGGGGTGATGAACAGCCCGACGGACAGCGCGGCGAAGGTCAGCAGGGTGGCGGTGCTGGGCATATGATTCACCCCAATCCCAAAAGCTTTTGGATAGTGCGGATACAGGCTTTTACGAGCTCTTCCACAGAAGTCTCAGCGAATTTTTTCACCAAGAGGGGAAGTAAGCCTGTTGCTTTGTCTAAAATAGAGCGAAGGGCTCCAAGTCGGATTGTCCCTTTTTCGAATGCACCAGAAAGACCTGTTAATTCCGAGGTTACAGCCAAGCGTTCTTCGGCACGTAACCCGGGGATGTTTGTCTTGGAGATACTAGAGGTGAGGTCTTTAATAGCATTATGTGCAACATCGAAAGGTACCGCATTATCATCACGATTTACAAAGCGATCACTTGCAGGAATTTCACCGCTTAGATTGTCTTCTTCACAAATTTCAATGCCTTCGTATGTCAGCTCTAGAATCAGCGTGGGTTCGTCTGGTCCGTCATAGACTTCGGCTTTTTTCAGATAGCCAGCCACCACAAGTCTAGGAATGAGGACGCGTGCAGTTCCTGCGCCGACCCCATAACTAGCTAATCTAGAATAATCACTCTCTAAAAAATAACCTGAGGAGCTGTCAGTATCCAAAAATGTTCTGATAGCTTTCAGGCATTCTAAGGAGCGGTGATCAAGGTCAAATGAGAGCACAGTATGCGCTTTCAGAAACGGGTAGGTTTTTGCTGATGCTAATGGGAATTAACCCTGCGGCGTTCCGGTCTCGATCATCTTCACGAAGCGCTTGAACAGATAATGGCTGTCGGTCGGGCCCGGCGTCGCTTCCGGGTGATACTGGACCGAGAACGCCAGCTTGTCGGTACAGGCGATGCCTTCGTTGCTGCCGTCGAACAGCGAGATGTGGGTGACCTTGGCGTTCTTGGGCAGCGTGTCCGGATTCACCGCGAAACCGTGGTTCTGGCTGGTGATCTCGACGCGGTTGGTGGACAGATCCTTGACCGGCTGATTGGCGCCGCGATGGCCCTTTTCCATCTTGTAGGTCTGCGCGCCCAGCGCGCGGGCCAGCAACTGATGGCCGAGGCAGATGCCGAAGATCGGCATGTTTTTATCCAGCAGTTCGCGGATCACCGGCACCGCGTATTCGCCGGTCGCCGCCGGGTCGCCGGGGCCGTTGGACAGGAACACGCCATCGGGTTTGTGGCGCAGAATGTCCTCGGCACTCGCGGTGGCGGGCACCACGGTCACCCGGCAGCCGCTGGCGGCCAGGCAGCGCAGGATATTGCGCTTGGCGCCGAAATCCACCGCGACCACGTGATGCTTCGGGTTTGTCTGGGTGCCGAACCCGTCGGGCCAGCTCCAGCGGGTCTGATTCCATTCGTAGGTCTGGGTGCAGGACGCTTCCTTGGCCAGATCCATGCCTTCCAGCCCCGGCCAGGCCTTGGCCTCGGCCTGGGCGGCGGGGATGTCGAATACGCCGTTGTCGGGGAACACGAGCACACCGGTCTGCGGGCCTTTATCACGGATCAGGGCGGTCAGCGCGCGGGTGTCCACACCGGCGATGCCGGTGACCTTGTGCGCGACCAGCCACGCCTGCAGGTGCTGATGCGAACGCCAGCTCGCCGGTTCGGTGATGTCCTGCTTGACGATCAGGCCGCGGGCGACCGGTGTCGGTCCTTCCATGTCTTCCTGATTGGTGCCGACATTGCCGATATGCGGGAAGGTGAAGGTGATGATCTGCCCGGCATAGGATGGGTCGGTCAGCACTTCCTGATACCCGGTCATGCTGGTGTTGAAGCAGATTTCACCCACGCGCGCGCCGTGTGCGCCGATGCCGCGGCCCCAGAATACCGAACCATCAGCCAGAACCAGGGCGGCGTTGGCGCCTTCGGGGGGCGTGTTGGGCATAGGGGGATCCTCGGGGTTGGGGCGGGTGGGGGGGGCGGCACCGGGCATGTCGGCCAGCGTCAGGCCGGTGGCCTGCAGGATGACGGGCCAGTGTTTGGCCGGAATCTGGCTGGATTGCCGCCATTTGCGAATGGCTTCATGGCCGACGCCGGTCAGGCGCGCAGCAACATCGGCACCGCCGAGGCGGGCCAGAATCTCGTCAACACTCGGCATGGCGCGAGTATGTGGGAAAAAATTTCCCAGCGCAAGAGGCTTGGAGTGTCTGGGAAATTCCCTCCTGACTTGTGGCGAGGGATCGGCAGCGAAACAGGGGCGGCGGCAGGCAGATAGTCCTTTTTGCCGCCATGTTTATATCCATATAGAAGAAGACAAACGATACCTCCTGAAGCAGAAGAGAAGCACGATGAGCCTGCGCGAAGATTTTACCGCCGCCCTGAAAACCGCCATGCTGGCCAAGGACGCGGCCAAAACCTCGGCCATCCGCATGATCATCGCGAAGATGAAAGAAGCCGACATCGCCGCCCGCCCGAAAGGCGTCGACGCGGTGCCGGATGCCGAATTGCTGGCGATGCTGCGCAGCATGGTGAAGTCGCGCCGTGAAAGCGTCGATATGTATACCCAGGGCGGGCGTATCGATCTGGCCGACAAGGAACGGGCCGAGATCGCCGTGATCGAGACCTTCCTGCCGCCGGAGCTGGATGGCGCGGCGCTGGAAAAGGCGGTGGCCGAAGCGGTCGTTGCAACCGGGGCGGCCTCGGCCAAGGATATGGGCAAGGTGATGGGCGCGCTGAAGGCGAAGCACGGCGCGGCGCTGGATATGGCCAAGGTCGGCCCGCTGGTGAAGGCGGCGCTGGGATAAGGAGACGCGGTTGGCGCTTCCCCCGAACTTCCTCGACGAGCTGCGCCTGCGCACCCCGCTGCCGGCGGTGGTGGGGCGGCGGGTGAAGCTTGCCCGGTCGGGGCGGCAGTGGAAAGGCTGCTGCCCGTTCCACGGGGAAAAAACGCCGTCCTTTTACGTCTACGACGACCATTTCCACTGCTATGGCTGCGGCGCGCACGGCGATGCGATCAGCTTCGTCATGCAATCGCAGGGTATGGGGTTCATGGAGGCGGTCGAGGCGCTGGCCGCCGAGGCCGGGCTCGAAGTACCCAAACCGACGCCCGAGGCCGCCGCAAAAGCCGAGCGCGCCAAGACCCTGCACGATGTGCTCGAAGCTGCGGTGCATGCCTTTCAGCGCCGGCTGTTTCTGCCCGAAGGTAAAGCGGGACTGGAATATCTGCGCCGGCGCGGGCTGAGCGACGAGACGATCCAGAAATTCGGCCTGGGCTGGAGCGGCGAGGGGCGCGGCGCGCTGGCCGCCGATCTGCAACGCGAGGGGATCGAACCCGCGATGCTGGCCGAAGCGGGGCTGACCAAGCCGGCCGAGGGGCGTGACGGTTACGTCGATTATTTCTTCAACCGCGTGATGTTCCCGATCCGCGACCGGCGCGGACACACGGTGTCGTTCGGCGGGCGCATTCTGGGCGATGGGCAGCCCAAATACGTGAACGGGCCGGAAACCGCGGTGTTTTCCAAGCGTCGCACGCTCTATGGGCTGGATCTGGCGCGCGCGTCGCGCGCGCTGGTGGTGGTGGAAGGCTATATGGACGTGATCGCCCTGCACCAGGCCGGAATTACGGGCGCCGTCGCGCCGCTGGGAACTGCGCTGACCGACGAGCATTTATATGAAGTGTGGCGAGTAGATCCGATGCCTGTTCTGTGTTTCGACGGTGATACGGCTGGGGCGCGTGCCGCTGCCCGCACGGCGGAACTGGCGCTGCCGCACTTAACCCCCGCACAGTCGCTGCGGATCGTCACCCTGCCGGCCGGAGAAGACCCGGATTCGCTGATACGCAAGGGTGGCAAGGCGGCGTTTGCGGCGCTGCTGGAAGGCGCAAAACCGCTGTCCGCCAGCCTGTTCGGGTTGATGACCGAAGGGGTGAGTTTAGATTCTGTAGAAAGTCGGGCAGCTTTTCGTGAGCGGCTTATTTCTGCAGCGGGAACAGTAAAAGATAGAAATATAGGAAGCGAGCTACGGCGGGAGTTACTGGATCAGTTTTATTTGCTAAGGCGCAAGGTTCCAGATTGGGCCAAGCGCAGTTTGGCTGGGCATATTGCAAGCAAATCCATCGGGTTAACTGGAATTCGCGGGGCGATTTCTTCTGAGGGAACAGCTGAATGTCTGCGTATAATTTTTGCGATGCTAATAAATCACCCTCAATTACTGCGGCAACATAAAGAACATTTAGTTGCGCGCATTAAAATTCCCGCCGTTTGGTTGCCTCTGTGGAATGGTATCGACGCATGGGAAAAGAAGGCTGACACGGGGCTTGACACTAAGGCGCTTCTTGCGCACCTGTCCGCCTCCGGACTGAGCAGTCTTGTTCAGTTGGCCTTGGAAAACAGCCCTCTTCCGCTACCAACTGACGTCAAAATTGGCGCAATGCCCAAAGATGTAGAAACAACTTGGTGGCATTATGTGGGGTTAGTGGAAAGACCGCATGAGCTGGAAAATGACATCGCCAACGCCAAGCAGGCTTTGGCTGAGGAAGTGAATGAGGCTAACCAATCACGTCTGATAGGTTTTTGCAGGGCCAAGGCTGATTTGGTGGCGATTGATAGCTGGCCCGACGATGTGTAGTCGTGGGCGCGTATGTGATGAGTATGTTCTTCGTGTCATTGTCACGAAGAGGCTTTTTTCTTGCGGGGTGACGAACTGATGGCGACAAAGCCCACAGTTGCGAATGAGGCAGCCGGCGAACAGGACGCGGAAACGTCGCTGCTCGATACCCAGTCGGCTTCGGTCAAGAAGCTGATCGCAAAGGGGAAGGAACGCGGGTTCATCACCTTCACCGAGCTCAACGCCGTCCTGCCGCAGGATCAGATGTCGTCCGAGCAGATCGAGGACTATCTGGCCATCTTCTCGGAAATGGGTGTCAACGTCGTCGAGGCGGAGGAGGGCGAGGACGCCGACGCGATCGCCGCCCGCAACGCCAAGGCTTCCTCCGATGAGGAGTCCGAGGACGCCGAGGACAGCGACGACGACGAGAAAACCGGCAATGTCGACGAGGAATCGGCCGGCCGCACCGACGATCCTGTACGTATGTACCTGCGCGAGATGGGCAGCGTCGAGCTGCTGTCACGCGAAGGCGAGATTGCCATTGCCAAGCGCATCGAAGCCGGGCGCGACATGATGATCGGCGGGTTGTGCGCCAGCCCGCTGACGTTCCGCGCCATCGTCGCGTGGCACGACGCGCTGAAAGACGGCAAGATGCTGCTGCGCGACATCATCGATCTGGAAACCACGCAGCAGGCCGCCGACGGCATCGAGCCCGGCACGGCGCCCGCCGAGCCCGAGGAATTCGAGGAAGGCGAGGAAGGCGAGGGGTTGGGTCTGTCGCTGTCGGCGATGGAAGAAAAGCTGAAGCCCGATATCCTTGCGAAGTTCGAGGAAATCGAGAACCTGTACAAGAAGGTCTCGAAGGCGCAGGTCAAACGTCTGGAAACCATGACCTCGGGCGAAACGCTGGCGACACGCGGCGAACGCGCCTACGAGAAGTCGAACGAAGAGCTGGTGAGCATGGTGGAAACCGTCCACCTGCACAACAACCGCATCGAGGAACTGGTCGATCAGCTCAAGCAGCTCAACCAGCGCCTGACCGGACTGGAAGGCCAGCTGCTGCGCATGGCCGAGAGCACCAAGGTCAAGCGCGACGACTTCCTGAAGGAATATCGCGGTTCCGAGCTCGACCCGGCCTGGCTGGAGCGGATGGGCGAAAAGAGCAAGCCGTGGAAAGCCTTCGTCGCGAAATACGAGAACGAGGTCACCGAAGTGCGCGGCCGCATCGCGCAGATCGCCAATGAATGCGGCCTGCCGATCGGCGACTTCCGCCATGTCTACGGCACCGTCAGCCGCGGCGAGCGTGACATGACGCGCGCCAAGAAGGAGATGATCGAGGCGAACTTGCGTCTGGTGATTTCGATCGCCAAGAAATACACCAATCGCGGCCTGCAGTTCCTCGACCTGATTCAGGAAGGCAACATCGGTTTGATGAAGGCGGTGGACAAGTTCGAGTATCGCCGCGGCTATAAGTTCTCGACCTATGCGACGTGGTGGATCCGTCAGGCGATTACGCGCTCGATCGCCGATCAGGCGCGCACCATCCGTATTCCCGTGCACATGATCGAGACCATCAACAAGCTGGTGCGCACGTCGCGCCAGATGCTGCACGAGATCGGCCGCGAGCCGAACCCGGAGGAACTGGCCGAAAAGCTGGGGATGCCGCTGGAGAAAGTGCGCAAGGTGCTGAAGATCGCCAAGGAACCGATTTCGCTGGAAACGCCGATCGGCGACGAGGAAGACAGCCATCTGGGCGATTTCATCGAAGACAAGGCGGCGATCATCCCGCTGGATGCGGCGATCCAGACCAATCTGCGCGAACAGACCACGCGCGTGCTATCCAGCCTGACGCCGCGCGAGGAACGTGTGCTGCGCATGCGCTTCGGCATCGGCATGAACACCGACCATACGCTTGAGGAAGTCGGCCAGCAGTTCAACGTGACGCGCGAGCGTATCCGCCAGATCGAGGCCAAGGCGCTGCGTAAACTGAAACACCCGACGCGCAGCCGCAAGCTGCGCAGCTTTCTCGACAACTGATGTTCGGGGCTGGCGCCTCGCAGGGCGAGGCTTTTACGCGGATCGGCGTGACGGTGACATTTCTGGCTATGGACGCGCCGCCGAGGGCGCCTGCCCGCCAGTTGCCGGCGGGGCTGTCGGTGGTGCGCGTGGCAAGGCCCAGCGTGGCGTTCTATCGCTATTTGTACGAGACGATCGGTCGCGATTATGTCTGGTGGATGCGTTGCGTGATGCCGGATGCGGAACTGGCCGCGCTGCTGGCTGGGCCGGATGTGTCGTTGCATGTACTGTATGGCGGTGGCGAGCCGCTGGGATTTTATGAACTGGATATGCGGCGCACGCCCGAGATCGTGAACATTGCCTATTTCGGGCTGATGCCGCAGGCGATCGGCGCTGGGTTCGGAACGGCGTTTCTGCGCCACGCGATCGACACTGCCTGGGCGATGCGCCCGCAACTGCTGACGGTGAACACCTGCACGGCGGACCATCCGCGCGCCTTGCCCGGATACAGGGCGGCGGGTTTTCGTGCCGTCCGCGAAGCCCGCGAGATCTGGGACGTGCCGGGGCGTCTGGGGCTCGTGATCCCCGACAATTTGCGCCTGCTGTAACCCGGACAGACACCCGCCGGGTGGGCTGCTGCCATAATCCATGCCCAGGCCGAAACGGAGATAGCAACCGTTCTCGATTGTACAGTATGCCATCGCCAACGCGTCATACGGAAATAATCTCTTTAATACATAAAAGCCGAGTAGTAATCCGCGTATGATTCACAATTTTAACTAAATAATTTCTTTATAAAAATGATATTGCCTTAAACGGTGCGAAAATGTCACAATTTGTCACGCGGGGGCCCTGATCGTGACACAGGGCCGCATCAAGCTTCTTTCATCCGATGTGGAAGCCAACGATGTTCGGGCCTTGGTTCAAACTGGTATTTGCTGTGTTGCTGCTGAACCTGCTGCTCGACAATGCGGCGCGCGCCGGCACGGCGCCGGCCGGTGTGTGGGGCGGGACCATGGAACGCTGGCTGCAGAATTGCGGAAAACATACAAATACGTATGGTTGAACCTGCAGCTGAAATTCTTCTCTTGTTTGCGGGCAGCCCGGGTGCCACCGTGTGATCTTGGGTTCAAAAGGTCACGGGAGAATGCAGAATGACCGACATCGTCATCGTTTCAGCAGCGCGCACACCGGTTGGGTCGTTTAGCGGGGCGTTTGCCACGCTTCCGGCGCATCAACTGGGATGCGTTGCCATCCTGGCCGCTTTGGAACGTGCGAAAGTTTCCGCCGCCGATGTGGATGAAGTGATTCTGGGCCAGGTCCTGTCCGCGGGGCAGGGGCAGAATCCGGCGCGTCAGGCGGCGCGCGCGGCGGGAATTCCGGATTCGGCGACGGCGTTCGGCATCAACCAGGTCTGCGGGTCGGGGCTGCGTTCGGTGGCACTGGCGGCGCAGCAGATCGCCAGCGGCGAAAGCCGCATCGTCGTTGCCGGCGGGCAGGAGAGCATGTCGCTGTCACCGCACGTCGCGTATCTGCGCGCCGGCGTGAAGATGGGCGATGCGGCGCTGGTCGATACGATGATCAAGGATGGACTGTGGGAAGTGTTCCTTGGTTATCATATGGGGCAGACCGCCGAGAACGTCGCCCAGAAATGGAAGATCACGCGCGAGGCGCAGGACGCTTTCGCCCTGGCGTCGCAGCAGAAGGCGTCGGCTGCGCAGAAGGCCGGCAAGTTCAAGGACGAGATCGCGCCGGTCACCGTAAAGACCCGCAAGGGCGATGTGGTGGTGGCCGACGACGAATACATCCGCCACGATGCCAGCGTGGAAAGTATGGCCAAGCTACGCCCGGCCTTTACGAAGGACGGCACGGTGACGGCGGGCAATGCGTCGGGTATCAACGACGGCGCGGCGGCGCTGGTGGTGATGTCGGCGGCGGAAGCCGCGAAGCGCGGGCTGACGCCGCTGGCCCGGATCGCCTCCTTCGCGACAGCGGGGGTGGACCCGGCCATCATGGGTTCCGGTCCGATCCCCGCCAGCCGCAAGGCGCTGGAACGCGCCGGCTGGAAGGCCGAGCAGCTCGATCTGGTGGAAGCGAACGAAGCCTTCGCGGCCCAGGCCTGCGCGGTGAACGCCGACATGGGCTGGGATCTGGCGAAGGTGAACGTGAACGGCGGCGCGATCGCCATCGGCCATCCGATCGGCGCGTCGGGCGCGCGCATTCTGACCACGCTGCTGTACGAAATGCAGCGCCGCAGCGCGAAGAAGGGTCTTGCCACGCTGTGCGTCGGCGGCGGTATGGGCGTCGCGATGTGCGTTGAACGCTAAGCACTAGGCGTTAAGCTTAACCAGTAGACGGCGAATGTTTAAGGGGAACTGCTGGCCACCGTTTTGTGGTCAGCAGTTCTTTTGATTTACGGATTTTATCGATGATCATTGGTATCGATCTTGGCACCACCAATAGTCTGTGCGCAGTCTGGCGCGATGGCGAAACGGTACTGGTGCCAAATGCACTTGGGAGTTTCCTAACCCCTTCTGTGGTCAGTGTTGATACAGATGGTACCGTGCTGGTTGGACAGGCAGCACAGGAACGGCTGTTGACGCATCCAGACCGTACGGCAGCGGCTTTTAAGCGTATGATGGGCACTGCCCGCGATTATCGTTTGGGGGGAAAGGTCTTTCGGGCCGAGGACCTGTCGGCACTGGTGTTGCGACAGCTAAAAGCCGATGCCGAGCGTTTTCTCGGGCACGAGGTCGGTGAGGCGATCGTCACTGTGCCGGCCTATTTCAACGATGCGCAACGCAAGGCGACGAAATTGGCTGGAGAATTGGCGGGTCTGCGGGTCGAACGACTGCTGAACGAACCGACGGCGGCGGCGCTGGCCTATGGTTTGTACGATCTGGAAGGCGAGCGACGGATTCTGACACTCGACCTCGGCGGAGGCACGTTTGATGTGTCGATTCTCGAGATGTTTGATGGCGTGATGGAAGTGCGCTCGGTGGCGGGCGACAATTTTCTGGGTGGCGAGGATTTCGCCGAGGTGTTGGTGGACGGGTTCATTGTGGCGCACGGCAAGGAGGCGAAGATCATGCCGCGCACCCATGCCGACCCGGCGCACCCGGCCATCCGGCTAGCGGCAGAGCGCGCCAAACGCGCGCTAAGCGTCCAAGGCAGCGCTGAAATGAGTATCGTGCATCGCGGTGACACGCTGTCATGGACTGTGACGCGCGACGAATACGACGAACTCTGTGCACCGCTGATTAAGCGGCTGCGCGCGCCGATCGAACGCGCGTTACGGGATTCTAACCTGCGCGCCGACAGTATTACACATCTGGTGCTAGCAGGCGGTGCCACGCGCATGCAGGTGTTCCGGCGCATGGTGACGCGCCTGTTCCAGCGCCTGCCGGTCGCGGTGGTCGATCCGGACGAGGTGGTGGCGCGTGGCGCCGCCGTGCAGGCCGGCCTGAAGATGCGAGATGCGGCGCTGGACGACGTGGTGATGACCGATGTCGCGCCGTTTACCATGGGCACCGGCGTGGTGGACATGCGCAATGGGCAGATCGTTGCCAACGATGTGTATCTGCCGATCATCGAACGCAACACGGTGATCCCGGTCAGCCGGGTTAGAAATGTCAGTACGATCCGCGACGGGCAGCACCAGCTGGACATCCCTATCTATCAGGGTGAGGCGCGTTCGATCCGTGACAATGTGTTTCTGGGCGAGATCAAGGTGGCGATCCCTCCGGCGCCGATGGGGCATGTGTCGGCGGATATCCGCTACACCTACGACATCAGCGGTCTGCTCGAGGTCGAAGTGAAGGTTCTTCCCTCTGGCGAGGTCAGCCGCAAGGTGATTGAGGGGCATGCGGGTGTGCTGACGCCGCAGGAAATCGAGGAGCGGCTGAAGAAACTCGCGCATCTGAAGGTGCATCCGGCCGAACAGGCCGAGAACATCGCGTTGAAGGCGCGGGGCGAGCGCGTGTACGCGCAGAGCCTGGGCGATGTGCGACAGGCCGTGTCGGTATGGATTGGCGAACTTGCACTGGTTCTGCAGCGTCAGGACCCGCGCGAGATCGGCGAGTTCAGAAAGAAGATGACGGAATTTCTGGACCAGATCGACCGTCCGTATCTGAGCTGAGGCGTAGTGATGTCGTGCTGGAATGAACTGAGAATCGAGCCGACCGATGATACGCGGGCGATCAAACATGCCTATGCCAAACGCATGAAAGTTACGCGGCCGGACGATGATCCTGCCGGCTTCATGCGTCTGCGCGATGCGTATCAGCAGGCGCTGGGATATGCCGAATGGAAGCAGTCGGGGGCGGAGGAGACTCTTGCCGTCATGATCCCTGCGCCGCTCGAACAGGAGGAGAACGGTACTTCCGATACGGAACCTTGCCGTCGCCTGGATGCGAATTGCAATCCTGCTGAGGCGAAGATTGAAAAACCAAACGGGCTCCCTTCGCCTGACCGGCCTGCGAAACAGCAGGATGGAACCGCATGCGAAGATCTGAAAAGACTGGTTGCGGACGAGATCGCGCGCGGAAAGGTTCAGCAAGCGGCAGAATGTCTGGCCGGTGCGATTGATGCGGGGGAACTGTCTCTGGCCGATGAGATGGCGCTGAAGGATCAGGTGCTGGTGGCGGCGCTGAATACGGATCTGCCGGTGCGGGTTATGATCCGTGTTGCCGAGCTGTTCGACTGGCGTCTGCCCCCCGAGGGGCGGCCGCCACACACGGCCCCGATCATTCTGGCGCTGAACGACCGGATCGAAGCGTTTCTGTGGTTTGAGAAACTGAAAGAGGACGCCAGTTCGAAACTGGTCTGGCTCGGGCATCAGGATGCGCTGATCGCGCGGATGATGTTGGGGACAAAACCTTCTGTCCCCTACGGAGTGTTTCCGTTGACGCCCCAGATATTTAAACGGTTTTCAGAGCTTAATCGACATGGAGGATGGCTTTCTCATCTTCTGAAAAAAGGAAACCTCGATAAGGCGTGGACTGAGCGTTTACTGGGGTACCATATATTTTTGATTGCTTTCATTGTGTCGGTGCTGATGGCTGCATTCATCGTTGATGCGCGCTGGGCGTTTCTTCTTCCTGCTGCCGGTCTTTTTCTTATGGGTGTGAGCGGCGGAGAAACAGGCTGGGGAAAGGCGAAAGGTAAAAGGGAAAAATTTTTACTGCGTTTTACGCAGTACCGTAACGTCGCCATGAGTTCTGCATATATTATGCTGCTCGTCGTGATGTTCGGTTGTTCATCGTATGTTCTTCCGCCGAGGCCAGTTACAGCATCCTCACCATCGCTGCCTTCAGAAGCACAAGGAATCAGTGATTATGCAATTTCGGCCTATCATTCACATACGAGGCTCTGCGCGTCGACCGAGGATCGCTCAGCATATTATTTGTATAGCACCCGATTGGCTGAGCAATATTGGCAGATTTACGTACGGTCTAATTGGCATGAAACGTCGATGCCTTTGCGGCATTCGTCGACTTTAGAACAGACCCTGAGGTTAGCGCCCGAACCCCCTTGTGTCTTAATTGCAATAGCCGGTAAGTCCGGGCGAATTTCTATAGTGGGAGGTGCGGGTATAGCGCTCTCTCCATAAGGAGGGGGCTTACCTACCCCCGCGACGGCGTGATCACCAGCGCTTCGCCCTCGATCACCGTCTTGCCGTTCACCGTGCAGACGGTTTTCAGCGTTGCTTGCTTCTTTTCGGTATTCAGGCCGGTGATTTCCACTGTGGCGGTTACCGTGTCGCCGATTTTGACCGGGCGTGTGAAGCGCAGCGTCTGCGACAGATAGATCGTGCCCGGTCCCGGCAGTGTCGTGCCCAGCACGGCCGAGATCAGTCCCGCCGACAGCATCCCGTGCGCGATACGTTCCTTGAACATGGTCTGCGCGGCGGCTTCGGCGTTCAGATGCACGGGGTTGGTGTCCATCGACACGGCGGCGAACATCAGGATGTCGGCCTCGGTGATGGTTTTGCCCAGGCTGGCGCTCTGCCCGACGGTCATGTCTTCAAGGTAAACGGTCATACTGTTGCTCCGGTTGTCCTGCGGCCTGAAACGGTTGCTGCAGGCCGGCGCAGAGCCTAGGGTTTCGCGTCGTGTACAGCAATGGATAAAGCAGATGCCCAAAACTGACACAGGAAACAGCGAACAATTACTCGAAGAACTGCGCGGCTGGGTCGAAATGGAAACGCCGACAACCGAAGCCGCCGCGGTGAACCGGTTGATGGATGTGGCCGAAGGCGAATTGCGTCAGGCTGGCGCCGATGTTGCGCGTGTACCGGGACGCGACGGGTTCGGCGATCATCTGCTGGCGCGCACGCCTGGCGTTGGCAAGCCGGTTCTGGTCGCGGGCCATATGGATACGGTGTGGGATGTTGGCACACTACAGACGATGCCGTTTCGCGTCGATGGCGAGAAGGCGCATGGTCCGGGCATTTACGACATGAAGGCCGGGTCTTTCATGGCGTTTCATGCCGTGCGCTCGATCCTGCGCCAGAAGGTGACGACGAAGCGTCCGATCACCTTGCTGCTGACATCGGATGAAGAGGTCGGCAGCCCAACCAGCCGTGCCCTGATCGAGGAGGAGGCCAGGAAATCCTGCTGCGTGCTGATCACCGAACCGGCCAGTCCCGACGGGGCGGTGGTGACGGCACGCAAAGGCGTCGGCCGTTTCGAGGTGAAGATTACTGGTCGCGCCGCGCATGCGGGCGGCAATTTTCAGGACGGGCACAGCGCGATCGTCGAACTGGCGCACCAGATTCTGGCAATCAATGCGATGGTCGATCTGAAGGAGGGCATCACCACCAATGTCGGGCCGATCCAGGGTGGCACGCGGCCCAACGTGATCGCGCAGAATGCGGCGTGCGAGGTCGATCTGCGGGTGATGACGGCGGCGGATGGCGCGCGGCTGGAAAAGATGCTGCTGGGGTTAAGGCCGGTGAATCCGGACTGCACGATCAGCGTCAGCGGCGGCATGAACCGCCCGCCGTTTGCCGAAGATGTGAATGTCTTGGCGCTCTACGAGCGCTACAGCGCCATCGCACACGAGCTCGGGTTCGAAGTGGCGAAACAGCATCGCGGTGGCGGATCGGACGGCAACTTTACAGCAGCGCTGGGCATCCCGACCCTCGATGGTCTTGGTTGCCCTGGGGCGGGCGCGCATGCGGATTTCGAACATATCCTCTGGCGCAATCTGGGGCCGCGCGCGGCGGCGCTGGCCGACATGCTCGAAACCCTGGAATAAGCCGCAGCCCGAAATGCGACAGGGCACCCGAAGGTGCCCTGTGCAGGAAACTCAACTGGAAGAAACCAGTTGATCAGAAGCGATAACGGATGCCTGTGCCGACGACCCACGGATCCAGGTTCGCTGTGGCGCGAATGGTGCCGAGAGCGGTGTCGACCGTGGCGTCCGGACGCAGGAACAGCTTCTTCACGTCGATGTTCCACGACCAGCCCGGCGCGACTTCGACGTCCAGACCGATGTTCAGCGCGAAGCCCCAGGTGCCGTGGACGCGCACATCGGTGACAGCGGGGTTACGGCTGCCGCCTTCGTCGTAGAAAGCGGTGTAGTTGATACCGACACCGAAATACGGGCTGAAGCGTTCAGCCGGCAGCGGGTGGTACTGGAAGGTCAGGGTCGGCGGCAGCACCCAGACGTCGCCCAGCTCGACAGTGCCCAGCGACGAGTTGCGAACCGACAGATCGTGGTTCGTGGTCGCCGCGATCAGGTTGACCGCGAAGTTCGGCGTAAGGAAGTACGAGAAGTCGAGCTGGCCGGTGATGGCGGAGTCCGCATGCGGATGACCACCAATCGCGCTGACATCACCACCGCTGCCGTTCTGCGGGATGACGCCGATCACGCTGGCGCCAATCACGATATCGCCAGCCAGCTTGCCGCGCACCTGCGCTGCGGCAGGCATTGCAACAGCGGCGGCGACAACCGCAACGGCGGCAATCTTTCCAAGAGAGTTGGTCATTGTTTTAGATCTCACTTCATCAAACGGATGGATTCGCTTCAGGGACAGACATTACGCACGCCCCTCTGTATGGCCTTGAGCCATATCAATATGCGAGACCCGTTTAGCCGAGTTTCCCGCATGTGTTGCGCACATAACACACAAGCGGAGAAGCCATAACGAGAGCGGTAAAAATGCTCGCAGTTAGGTCCCAAAAAATAAATATAGGGCTTTGGGCGAGAAAGCTGCGCCATAATTGTGTGGTTTTAATAATTCATATGCCGGGGATGTTCGGCCAGAACTGTTTTCCGACAGCAAAACGGTCTGTAGTTTTGATGAATTGTTCGTCAGGTGGCGGATTTGATATCCAGTTTCCGGTCGCCGGCCTGAAGCGGGACATACAGGGCGAACGCCCCGGTTGCGGCTAGAATCGCGAGATAGATCCCCCAATAGGCCGCGATGTGTGCCCCGGCCAGCAGGATAATCGCGGCACCGAGGTAGATCACAACGTTCTGGGCGCTGAAAACCGTCAGCGAATAGCGGCCGAGCAATCCCAGCGAGGCGACGGCCGCGGCTTGCATATGCGGGTAACGGGCCAACCCCAGAAACGCTTCACGCAGCATCAGCATGGTCAGCAGCGCGTGTAACGCCCGCAGTGGGCCAAGGCAGTCCTTGCCGCGCAGCGCTTCGAACCAGGGCCAGTCGGCGCCGCTCAGGAACCAGGCCGCTTTCAGTGGCAGGAAGGCGAGAAACATGCCGCACAGCAGTAGAAAGCGGCCGCGGCTGAACGTCTGGGGCAGATCGCTTTCGACACGTGCGAGGATCAGCCCGGCCAGCCCGAGGATTTGCCAGCTCGAGACCTGAAAGGCGAAGCCGTCGGTGGCGGTGGGCGGCGGAAACCAGGGGGTCTGCGTTAGCGCGTAGAGCGCGAGGCTCAGGGCCACGGCCAGGCGGGGGCTGTATTTCAGCAACTGGAACTGGCACCAGATGACAGGCAGCAGCAGCAGATAGAAGTTCAGGATCACGAACAGCGTCGCGGGGGAACCGAACGCCATGAAGTTCAGGGCTTCGGCGAGGGGGGCCTGTTCGAAACCATTGGCGAAGATGAACAGACTTCCGGTGCGGTGCGCGGGGGCGATCAGCAGCAGGATGCAGGCCACCGAGGCCAGAAAGCTGAGCAGGTTGGCGCCATAGATCAGCAGCATGCGCCGCCCCAGCCAGTACAGCGCCCGTCCGGCTCCTTGCCGGTTCTCGATGGCGGCCAGTGCCTTGCCCATACCGAAGCCCGCGCAGATCACGAACAGCTCGGCGGCTGAAGACAGCCCCAGTTGTGTCAACGTCAACGAGAATGTGCCACGTGCGCCGATCTCGGCTGCGGCCTGGTGAAAATGGTTGAGCATGATGGCCAGCAGCGCATAGCCGCGAACCGCATCCACCCACTCGATACGTCTGGTTCTCATGGTGGAGTGTCTGATGTCCGTGAATTCCAGCGTGGCATGACACAACAATCGCGGCCACACGGGTAAGAGGCTAAAAACGGCAATCGTCCATCAGCTTTTTCCCTTCCGGTTGTTGGATTTTACCGGGGCGGGAACTGTTCTACGCTGCGTCCGGCTTTCATTGTTGGGACCGGTCATGACAGCAACCTATCTCGATCCGCGCACGGGCCAGACCTGGCCGCTGGAAACGCCGCTGTGGTGCGGCCCGGATGGGCAACCGCTGATGCTGTCGCCGCTGCCGGGCATCACACCGGCCGAGATCGTTTCGTCGCGGCGCAGCCTGTGGCGCTATGCGGCGGCTCTGCCGGTGGCGGTGGACCAGCCGGTGACGATGGGTGAGGGATGTACACCGCTGATCGAACGGCGCATTGGCGATGGGCGGGTGTTGCTGAAATGCGAATGGTTCATGCCGACCGGCTCGTTCAAGGACCGCGGGGCCAGCGTGATGCTGTCGATCCTGCGCCAGCAGGGGATCGACGCGGTGCTCGAGGACAGCAGTGGCAACGGTGGGGCGGCGATCGCTGCCTATGCGGCGGCGGCGGGCATGCGGGCCCGCATTCTGGCGCCGGCCTCCACCAGTCCGGCTAAAACCGTGGCGATGCGGGCCATGGGGGCCGAGGTCGAACTGGTGCCGGGGCCGCGCCAGGCGACGGCGGACGAGGCGATGCGCCAGTCGCAGATGCTTTTCTACGCCAGCCACAACTGGCAGCCGTTCTTTCTGCAGGGCACGAAAACGCTGGCCTATGAACTGTGGGAGGATCTGGGCTTTCAGGCCCCGGACAACATCGTCATCCCGTGCGGGGCCGGATCGAACGTGCTGGGCTGCGGCATCGGGTTTGCGGAACTGCTGCGCGCCGGGCAGATCGACAGGCAGCCGCGGTTGTTCGCCGTGCAGCCGGCCAATTGCGCGCCGATCGCCGCCGCATTCCTCGACGGCGCGGAAACGGTGTCGGATGTCGATGTGCAGCCGACCATGGCCGAGGGCACGGCGATCGCCCGCCCCATCCGTCCGCGCGAGGTGCTGGGTTTTCTGCACGAAACCGAGGGGGGCGCGGTGACGGTGACCGAGGATGAGATCGCCGCGGCGACGCTGGAACTGGCGCGCAACGGCATATACGTCGAACCGACATCGGCGCAGGCCGTGGCGGCCTGGCGCAAGCTGCTGGCGGCGCGGACCATCGATCCCGAACAAACCACGGTGCTGGTGCTGACCGGCAGCGGGCTGAAGGCGACGCCGCGGATTGCGGAACTGCTCGGGGTCGCGTTGTAAGGGGGAGTTTGTTTTGAAAGGGTTATTATAACCCGCTGTTGCTAAGGGTGATCCGGAGATAATCCCCAGCGCAGATTCCTAAACTCCCAAAAATTTACAAAACACAACCAAAATATCAATTATTCGCAAATATAAACAAAAATTGTCAGCAAAATTTCCTTTTCTAGAATTTAAGGGAAATTCATTTCTTCGTTCGTATAATTTATGTACTCACTAATCAATCGTTGATTGTGAGCAATAAAAGTGATTGTCCGGATGTCTGAAAAAGTCAATGTTTCCACTATTTGGCGTATGCTCGTCAGCAAATATGGGTTGGCAGCCCCTGCCGTGATGGCGAGTATCGCTCTGGCCAATGCGCCGGTTCATGCGCAGACACGCACGATCACGGGAACCGGCACCGCCGCTATCAATCTGGAGGCGGGGACTTTACCGGCGGGGTTTTCCGAAACCGGCACACCCGGGGCCAGCACCGTTATCTTCGATGGCAGCGTCACCACGACGGCAAACGGGCTTTATGCGGATACTGCGCCTTACGATGTGTCCAATACCGGCATCATCCGGGGGGCGATAACCGGGACTTCGGGGGTCAGTGGGATTCTGCTGTCGGCCGGCGGCAATGTCGTCAACGGATCGGCCGATGGCGGCGCAACGGTCGTGACCGGCAAGACAATCACCGGCCATTATGGGGTACGCATCACCGGCGCAGGCGGCAACGTGACGAACTATGCCGGCAACACGATTACCGGGGTTCAGAACAAGCTCTTCGGTGTCAGCGTGTCGACCGGAACGATTACCAATTATGGCACTATTGTAGGTAGCGGCGGGGTAGAGGTCATCACCGGCGGCAGTGTCGTCAATAGCGGGAGTATAACCAGCACCAGCAGTTCTTCAGGCTACGGTTACGGGATCGTTCACCGGCAGGGCGGGGGGACGGTCACCAACACGGCGACCGGGGTTATTACCAGCACCAGCGGGGCGGGGATTATTTTCAACAACGCCGCGGATGCCGGTCTGATCGACGTGAACAATGCGGGGTTCATAAATGGCGCGTGGGCCGGTGTCGTTGTACAGGGCGCAAGCGGGTCGGCCACCGTTGTGAGGATCGGCAACACGGGGCGGATAATCGGGAATGGCGCGTATGAAAGCGGGATCAGCGTTGGATCGTCCCTTTCCGGCGGGGATGTGAACGTCGTCATCACGAACGCGGCCGGCGCGGAAGTGCGCGGCGGCTATAACGGTGTTGCGGTGGGCTATGGCGGGGACAGCCGGATCGAGAACAACGGGACCATTTCGGGAGGTAATTTTGGGGTCAACCTCCCCGGCGCTTCGATTCCTGACGCCACCATGACCGTGGTCAACGGCGTCGGCGGTGTGATCGAAAGTACTTCGACCAGTCCGGCGACAGCCAGTGCCGGCATGTGGTTCCAAAGCAGCGGCCAGGAGAGAGTGCTGCACCTGACGAACAGCGGCACCATCCGTATGGCTTCGCCAGGTTTTTCGGGCTACGATTATGGCGGCGTTCTCGTTCAGGGTTCGGCCACGGTGATCAACGATACCGCTTCTGCGCTTATCAGCGGGGGGCAGCATGGGATCGTGATACTCAGTACCGACCTGATCAATACCACGTCGCAAATACACAACGATGCCGGCACGATCGAAGGCAGGGGAGGAGACGGCATTCTGGCCAACGGGTTCTCGAGTCTTGTACCGCCTGTTACGGCGTTTGTGACGAACGGGGTGGACGCGCAGATCACCGGGACGCGGAATGGCGTGAATTTCGGCCCGCTCAGCACGGGCCTGAGCACGGTCGTCAACGACGGGTCGATCATCGGGCACGGCAATTCCGGCATCCTGCTGCAGGCCGGCGGGATCGTGACCAACAACGCCACCGGGACGATCGAGAGCACGGCGGCGGCATCGGGCACGGGCGACTATAACGGTATCACCGTCAAAGCCGCGGCCGGCACGATCACCAACGCCGGGATCATCCGCAGTGCGGCGGCAAGCGGCATAGTGCTGGCGCAGGGTGGCACGGTGACCAACAATGGCGCCAGCGCGCTGATCCGTGGTCAGACCGATGGCATCCAGTTGCTGGCCGGCGGCACGGTGACCAGTGTGGCTGGTTCGATCATCGGCATGACCGGTGACGGGGTGGCCGGCGCGGGTGGCGCCATCGTGGACAGCGGTGCGGTCATCGAAGGCGCGGTGAACGCCGTGCGGTTCACAGCTGGTGACAACACCCTGCGTCTGTACAGCGGATCGCGGACGACCGGTAACGTGCAGATGGGCACGGGCGCAGACCGGACGACGGTGTTCAACGGTGCGGATATCTCGGGGGTCGGGCTGTTTTCGGGCGGTGTGTCGGTGGCGGCGAGCCAGAGTGTGCTGGCCTTCGATGGCTATGCGGGGCAGGCGCGGGCGATCGATGCGTGGCAGTCGGTAAATGTGGTGAACGGCGCGAACCTGCATCTGGACGGCGCCGATAGCCATGCGGCGCAGACCTTCGACATCGACGCCCAGTCGGCGCTGGGGTTCGCGACAGCGACCGGCACGCTGGATGGGAACGTCGTCAGTGCGGGCACGTTGGACTACACGTCCGGCGGCGGTGCGGGCGTCTATCGGATCAGCGGCGATCTTTCCAATGCCGGCAGGGTTCTGCTGTCCGGTGCCGTGCCGGGCGATACGCTGACGGTTGCCGGGCATTATACCGGTACGGATGGCGAACTTCATCTGACGACGCGGTTGAACGCCGGCGGTGCGCTGGCGGACCAGCAGACCGGCCGGCTGATCGTTGACGGCCATGCGTCGGGCGAGACGCGGATCATGGTCAACGGTGTCGGCTCCGGAGAGGGCACCAGCCTGGGTGGTGCCAATCTCGCCAGCGAGGGAATCTCGCTGGTGCAGGTGGGCGGGGCATCGACGGCCGGTACGTTCCGGCTGGGAACGCCAGGGGAATATGTGGTCGGCGGGGCCCATCAGTATCGTCTGTATGCCTATGGTCCCGGCGCGGCAAACGGTGCGGCGGATGCCGGCCAGAACCTGACCGGCAACACAAACGGCGATCATTGGGACTATCGCCTGCAGAGCGCCTATGTGTCGCCTGCGTCGCCGGACGACCCACTGCCGGCCGCCTCGCGTCCTGCGCTTGCGCCGCAGGTACCGACGCTGGTCAATCTTCCGCTTGCGATGCTGAACGCGGGGCTACAGGACATGGATATGCTGCATCGCCGCCTGGGCGAGCTGCACGACGACAACGCCCTGAACCGCGCGGCGGGGCGCGCTGGCGATGCTTTCCTGCGGACCTATGGCGGCCAGTTCAACCATCATTCGAACCGGCCGTTCCAGGACTATGGGTATGACTTCGACCAGGACTATATGGCGGTTCAGCTCGGTGCGAACCTGTTCTCGCATCGCGACGAGAACGCCGCGCTGACGCGTGTCGGCTTCGCGTTGACGTTCGGTGACATGTCGATGCGCACCGGCTCGCCCAGCCTCCTCGAGGGGACGAGCCGGGCGCGGGTGAACACCTATTCGCTGCAGGGGTATGCGACCCGGCAGTGGAACAGCGGTCTGTATGTCGATGCGGTGATGTCGTTCGGTCTGATGAACGGCAACGTGACGTCGAAGTATCACAGCAGCGGCGACAGTGTGAACGGTTCGAGCTTCGGGGTGAGCATCGAGACAGGATATCCGTGGCAGTTCGCCACGGGCTGGACGCTGGAGCCGCAGGTGCAGCTGGCCTATCAGCGCCTGAGCTTCGATGCGGATGCCGACAATCCGGATGATCCGCAGGATGTGGGCAGCAGCCTCGGCACGGCGCAGCAGCTTTTCGGGCGTCTGGGTGTGCGCCTGACCCGCGCGTTTGCGTTCGACGAAGGCAGCGTCGTGACGCCGTATGCGAAGGTCAACCTTCTGCACGGTTTTCTGGATGGCGGGCGTGTGATGATCGGCGGGGAGACCTTCCGCTCGGGCGACTATGGCACTGCCTTGCAGGTTGGCGGCGGCATGACGATGACACTGGCCGGCGGCTGGTCGGTGTATGGCGAAGGGGTATGGCAGACGCGCATCGGCTCTACCGGTTTCGATGGCTGGTCGGCGAACCTGGGGGTGCGTTACGTCTGGTAAGAACGCTGCACGGCCGAACTGAAAAAACGCCCCGGAGACGGGGCGTTTTTTATGCGATCGCGCCGCGGATCAGGACGCGTTCAGGGATGGGCGACGTTCGGGTCGCCGATGCCCAGACGCGGGATCTCGATCGCCGGGCAGCGGTCCATCACCACGCGCAGACCGGCGGCGCGCGCCTTGTCGGCGACGGCTGTATTGACCACGCCGAGCTGCATCCAGACGATGCGCGCGCCCAGACGGATGGCCTCGTCGACGTCGGGTTCCAGACGGTCGGCGGCGCGGAACAGATCCACCATGTCGAGCGGCGCGGCCTCGGCCAGAGACGCCACGACTTTGCGCCCGTGGAGGGTCTGTCCGGCCTGCGCCGGATTGACGGGGGTGACGTCGTAGCCCTGCTGCAACAGGTAATTCATCACGCCATTCGAAGGGCGCTCGGGCCGCGGCGAGGCGCCGACCAGAGCGATACGACGGGCGGTCTGCAGGATCTGGCGAATGTCGGCGTCGGTCAGGCCGTCGGCGGTCATATGCATATTCCGTTGCTGGCAGTACCGCCAAGCGTGGGCCTGAAGCCGCGATCAGGCAAGTTTTGGATGACGTCGGCTTTTATACTGGCAGTCGTGCGGTTGCAGTTTTTTTGCTTCATGGGTGAAAACCGGGGCGCGCCATAACAACCCTTGATTTATTTATTAATTTTAATAGAATAATTATTAATTTATTGCTTAAACATTAATATGCGTGCCGAAGTGGTAAAATATTAAATTTTCTATTTCAGGTAGGTATAAAAAATAATATATTCCACCAGAAATAAAATTTCCAAAAAGGATGTACGTCATGATTTCCAAACATTCACGCGAACTTCTGCGCGGTTCGGCGCTGGCTGTCGTTTGTTCGTTTGCGGCGCTGGCGGGAAGTCCTGCGTATGCGGATTGTTCCTCGTTCTTTTCGGAAAATGTAACCTGCAACAATACCTCGTTCTTGCCGATTGTTACGACATGGGCGGGGGCATCCATGACGATTACGGCGACCGACTGGACATTCGGCCCATGGGGGAGCGGTCGCATAAATGTCACTCTTTTGGGTAATCTGGACGAGGACGTTACCTTCAGCGGCACCAATGTTTCCACGCCGTATGGAAGCGGTGAGATATTGGGGACAAGTTACGGCGCCATTCACATGTCCAATGCCAACCAGAATGGCGACGCGACCATCAGGATCAACAATACCGGCGCTCAGGTCATCAAAATCACCGGTGCGAACTCTCGGGGACTTACAGCGCGGACTTATAGCCTGTTCGGCAACAATGGCCATGCGCTGATCGAGGTGAGTGGCGTCGTTGTGGTGATGGAACATGCGATCGGGGGCGCGGCCCTGAATGCCGAATCGCTGGGCAGCGGGAATGCCAGCGTTGTGATGACGGGCGGCAGCATTACGACATCGGGAACGGCTGGTGGATTGGGCAGCGGTGCGCCTCTGGAGGGTGCCATTCGTGCCGTCAGCCAAACCGGCAACGCAACCGTCAGGGTCACGGGAGGGAGTGTGACCACGCGGGGGAATTCATACGGTATTCAGGCGGAAACCGGCGGGGCGGGCCAGGTTAACGTCACCAGTTCGGCGAACATCAGGACGGAAGGCGACGGAGGGGGTATTTATGCGCGGTCGGAGAATGGCGGCGCAGGAGTTACCAATAGCGGCGATATAACGACGATGGCGAACAATGCCGCGGGGATCGACGCCGCCGCGACGGGGACCGGCAACGTTACCGTTATCCATGCAGGATCCGTCCAGACGAACGGCGCTGCGGCTGCGGGTATTCTTGCACGGACGGTCGACGGCGATCTCACGGTTACGGGGGTCGGCACTGTGGAGACGCAGGGCGCGGGCGCGGCAGGCATCGATGCCGCTGCGACAGGGGACGGCGATGTCAGCGTTGGCAGTTCCAGATCCGTTCAAACAAACGGCGCTGCGGCCGCGGGTATCCTCGGGCGGGCGGCCGCCGGCCGCCTGACGGTCGACAGCAGTGGCGCCATAACGACGCGCGGGACGAATGCCGCGGGGATCGATGCCATGACGTCGGGAGGAAACCGGCTCGAGGTCAGAAACGCCGCGGCCATCGAGACCCAGGGCCTGCTGGAGGCGCACGGCATTTTGGCCGCCGCTACGGGGGATGGAGAGGTGTCGGTGAGCAATATGAACACCATCACCACGGGAGGGTCGGGTTCGCACGGTATTCTGGCGCAAAGCACGGGATCGGGCGTTGGAATCATAAGCGTAGGAAACACCGCAGAGATCGATGTTGGCGGGGATGGATCGAGCGGCATTCTGGCCCGTTTCACGCAGGCGGCGAGTTCGGCCGCGATCGGGGTGAACAACACGGGGGACATCACCGTGGCGGGCGGCGGCGGTGGCCTGCTGGCGCTCGGTCCGTTGGGCATCGGCGCGATGACGGCGGGCAGCGGAGACATAAATATTACCGGCAGCGGCGCGATCAGCATGACCAATGCGGCTGCCGCGCGCAGCCACGGCATTTTTGCCCAGACGCAGGCGGGTGATGTCGGCGTGACTTATTCCGGGGGCATCGTCACGAACGGCAGTGACTCGTCCGGTATTCAGGCGACGACCGTGACCGGCGAAATCGACATCGTCAACAGCGGCACGATCACCACATCGGGGACGAACGAAGCACGCGGCATCTTCGGGCAGGCGACGGGCAGCACAGGGCATGTGACGATCGCCTCGGCCGGGGCCGACATCACGACCAGTGGTATAGGCGTCGGCAACACCGGTATCGAGGCGGTGGTGGCGGGCGGTGATGCGTCGATCGCCTTCAGCGATGCGACGGTGCGGGTGGCGGGTATGTCGTTCGGTCTGCGCGCCTGGGACAGCGCAGGGACGACGACCTCGACCGCAAACGTGACGGTGACAAGGGGGATCGTCGATGCAACGGCAAGCCGCGGTGTTGCCGCGGTACAGGCGCTGGGCGGCAGCCGCGCGACGGTCGATCTGGATGCGGCATCGGAAGTGCATGGCGGTACATGGCCCGGCGTCGGCCTTGGCGGCGGCATCCAGCATCTGATCAACGCCGGCGTCATCGATGCGCTGAGCGATATCGCCGTGATGGGCGACCATGCGCTGGCCGGGAACAGTTTCAATCTGGACAACACCGGCACGATCACCGGCGCGGTGTTCGCCGCCTCCGCGGTGACGACGATCGCCAATGCCGGCACATGGAATCTGCGCAGCTTCGTCGATACGGATGGCGACGGGGTGCGCGACACGTGGCGGGTCGCGGTGTCCGATCTCGGCGCGAGCAGCACCAACACGATCAACAACACCGGCACGCTGAATCTGGTGGCGCAGGCCGGCCTTTCGGCGACGTTCGATGCGACGGGCGCGTATGTGCCGCAGGGGCTTGTCGGGAACACGCCGGTGGCGGGGGGCGCTGTGCAGGGGCAAATCCTGGGGGCGCTGATCTTCAACAACAGCGGTACGATCGACCTGACGGGCGGCGGTAATGCTGCCGGGAACGTGCTGGTGATCAGCGGCGGTCATCAACCGGGAGCTGATGGCGGCGGCGTGTTCGTAAGCAACGGCGGCACGCTGATACTGAATGCCGTGCTCAACGAGGGCGGTGCGAATTCGCTGGCCGACGTTCTGGTCGTCGATTCGACACGGCTGGGTTCCGCGCCGACCGGCGTGCTGGTCAGGCCGGTCGGCGGCGCGGGCGCCTATACACCGGGCGACGGGATTCTGATGGTCGAGGTTCTGAACGCGTCGGCGTCCGACCCCGGTGCATTCGTGCAGACCGGGCGTATCGTGGGCGGCGCTTACGAATATCGGCTGCTGCATAACGGGATCGGCGCCAATGCGGCCGATGGCAACTGGTATCTGCGCTCTGAATTGCCGACCCCGCCTCCCCCCAATCCGCCGCCGGTGGTCCCGCAATATCGCCCCGAGGTCGGCGCGTATCTCGGCAACCAGATGGTCGCGCTGTCGATGTTCCGGCATACGCTGCACGACCGTCTGGGCGAGGTCGATTATCTGGAACGCCAGCGCGGGACCGACGAAGGCCGCCACGCCGCGACATGGGTGCGTGTGACCGGCCATCTGGTGGACAGCAGGGCCGCATCCAGCCAGCTCGACCTGCGCACCAGCGCGGGCATGATGCAGGCCGGGTTCGAAATCGGCCGCTGGACGGACGGCGACAGCCGCCTGCTGCTGGGGCTGATGGCCGGGGCGGGCACCGCCCGCACGACGTCGCGTTCGATGAGCAGCAACTATACCGCCAAGGGGGATGTGGACGGTTACAGCGTCGGCCTTTATGCCACGTGGTATCAGTCGGCGCAGGATGCGCGCGGCCTGTACCTCGATACATGGGTGCAGCACGCCTGGTACGACAATACGGTGAAGGGCGATCAGCTCGCGTCCGAGAGCTACGACAGCCGCGCGCTGTCGGCGTCGCTCGAGGCGGGTTATGCGTTCGAGCTGGGGCGCGGCGAGAACCGGGCATACTACCTCGAGCCGCAGGCGCAGGTGATCTACACCGACTATTCGGCGGATGCGCACCGCGAGGCGGGCGGCACGCGGGTCCGTCCCGACAACGCCAGCGGCTTCGTGACGCGGCTGGGGGCGCGTGCCTACAGCCGCCCGCTGACGATGACGAGTGGTTCGCGTGTGCAGCCGTTCATCGAATTCAACTGGTGGCACAGTATGGATTCGAATTCGATATACTTCGACAATGTCTCGGTGGCGCAGAATATGCCGCGCAATACCTTCGAAACGCGGTTGGGCGCGCAGGCGGAGCTGGGTGAACGCTGGACGGCCTGGGGCCATGCGGGCCTGCGTCTGGGGGCGAGCAATTTCCGCGATGTCGATCTGCTGCTGGGGGTGAAATACAGCTGGTAGGCATGGCTGTATCGCTGCCTGAACATTTGGGGCGCCGGCGCAATCCGGCGCCCCGATCTTTTGGCGGCGGGCTTTCCCCGGCCGGGCAGTTCCGCTATCGCAGTCGGTATGACAAGACGATCCGCTCTGAGCTGGCTGGGGGTCTGGCTGACGGCCCTGATCTGTGCGGCGGGGCTGGCGTTGGCCTGGTGGCTGCCGAACCGGCCGCAGGCCGGCGATGTGCCGATGCCGGATGCGATGTTCCAGTCGGTGTCGTTCGCGCCGTTCCGCGCCGAACACTCGCCGCTGAGCCAGTCATACCCCAGTGTTGCCCAGGTGGAAGAGGATATGGCGCTGGTCGCCACGCGGGCGCGCGGCATTCGCACCTATGCCAGTCTGGAAGGGCATTACGATATCGCCGAGATCGCCGCGCGGCACGGGTTGCGGCTGTGGCAGGGGGCGTGGCTCGGCACCGACCGCGTCCGTAACGAGGCCGAGCTGGCGAAGCTGATCGAGACCGCCAACCGGCATCCGCAGACCGTCGAGCGCGTCGTGGTGGGAAACGAGGTGCTGCTGCGCCGCGACCTGCCGCCGGCCGAACTGATCGCGGCGATCGACCGGGTGAAGGCGGCGGTGCGCCAGCCGGTGACCTATGCCGATGTCTGGGAATTCTGGGAACAGTTCCCCGAAGTGGCGGATCATGTCGACGTCATCACCATCCATATCCTGCCGTATTGGGAGGATCATCCGACCAATGTGGAAGACGCAGTGGCGCATACACGCGCCATCGTGCAGCGCATGCGGGCGCGCTTCCCGGACAAGCCGCTGGCGATCGGCGAGGTGGGCTGGCCGTCGGCCGGGCGCTGGCGGCAGGATGCCGCGCCATCGCTGGTCAATCAGGCGGTCTTCGTGCGCGAATTCATCGCGCTCGCCAGGCAGGAGGGGCTCGATTACAACCTGATCGAGGCGTTCGACCAGATCTGGAAGTACCGCAGCGAGGGCACGGTGGGCGCCAACTGGGGGCTGTGGAACGCGGCCCGCCAGCCGAAATTTCCACTCAGCGGGCCGGTCGAGGAAAACCCGCGCTGGAGGATCTATGCGCTGGCGTCGATCCTGCTCGGGGCGGGGCTGAGTGTGTTCTTCGCACGACGGCGTGCAGCGCTGCGGGCGGTGGACCGGATGAAGCTGACGGCGCTGTCTTTCGCGTGCGCCGGGGCGTTGACATTCGCGTGGGCGGGCACCGTGCCGCTGATCTACGATCTGTATCTGGGGGTGGCGGCGGCGTTCAATCTGGCCGGGCAGGCACTGCTGGCGCTGCTGCTGCTGCTGCGCGCCGAAGCGGTTTTCGCCGGCACGCCGGTCCCGCCGGCCCGCACCGGCGCACAGGCGACGGCGCTGCTGCGCGCCTTGGTGCTGATGAAGGTCAACCGTACCCAGGCGCGGAATTGGCGCGCCTGGGCGCTGGACGATATTTTCTTCATTTTCCTGTGGACGGCGACGCTGCTGCAACTGCTGTTGTTGTTCGACCCGCGCTACCGCGATTTCCCGTTGCCGGTCTTCGCCATGCCGTTGCTGGTCGTCGCGGCGCGCGCCTGGCTGCGTGACCTGCCGCTTGAGGGCGGCGGGCGCGAGGAGCTCTGGCTGGGCGGCGTGCTGGCCGCGGCGGCGGTCGCCAGCGCGGTTCTGGAAGGGCCGAAGAACACCCAGGCGCTGGTCTGGAACGCGGCGGCGCTGGTGCTGGCGGCCTCGGCCTTGTTGCGGGTGCGCCGGCGCGCGCCGCCCTCGGCGACATTTCAGTAGGGATTTTGACATCGCCGACCGGCGACAGGATGCGGGAGATACAGGATGAAAAGATGGGCAGTGCGATATGCGCTGGCGCTGGTGCTGGCGTCGGGGGGCGTGGCGCTGGCGGAGAAGGACGGCGCTGCCCCGCCGCCCGCCGCGGCGCCGCAGGTAACCGAAACGCCGGCGCAGTCGGGCAAGGAGACGCCGGCGGACAATGCCCCGGAGGCTGCCGCGGCGGAAGCGCCGCCGCAGGCACAGGGTGAACAGGTCGAACAGGTCGAACCTGCCGCCCCCGAACAGGCCGCCTGTGAACCGGCCCGGCGCGAGGAAGTCGAACGGCTGGCACGTGAAGCGGAAACGCGCGAACAGGCCGCCCGCGCGCAGGGTGAACGCACAGGCCGCGAACGTGCCGAAGCGACTGCGCGCGAGGAAGTCGAACGCCTGACACGTGAAGCGGAAACGCGCGAACAGGCCGCGCGCGAACGAGGCGAACGTTCAGCGCGTGAACTGGCCGAAGCCACTGCCCGGGAACGGGCGGCGCGGGCCGAGGCGGAGCGCCTGCAAGCTACGCAGGCGAACAGCGCCCCCGACACCGACCCGATCGATCAGGCATACCGTCAATGCCGGACCGCGGCCGGTACTGCTGCGGGTGCGGTGCAGACCTGCGTGCGTACCGCCAATGCCGCTTGGGAACGCGCGATGAACGATGCCTATGCGGCGCTGATGCGCCGCATCGACCGTCCGTCGCGCGCGCAACTGGAAGACTCCCAGCGTCTGTGGCGGGCGTTTCTGGTGTCCGAAGCACATTTCCAGTCCGCCCCCTGGCGGCCGGCGCGCCTGGCGCCCGCGATCGCCGAGGAGAACCTGCGCCTGCTCCGCCAGCGCACGCAGATGCTGCGCACCTATGCGGGGCAGGGGCGCTGAAGATGCAGCGAGGGAAAAGGCGGTCGTCAAACGCATAGAACAACGTGCCAGACGGGGGACGCTGGAGGTCGAACATCTGCTGCGTCTGGCGCGCATATCGCCGGCGCGCCGAATTCCGCCGGGAAGGGACTTTCTGCAAGATTGCACCGCCCGTCGCCTGCGTTCAGCGTCTGGGCGGGGCGCGCAGCGACGGCGGGATGAAGCCGGCCAGCCGGCCCGGGGCGGGCGTGCCTGGCGGACGGATCCAGCCCCAGGCGCCCAGCGCCGCACCCAGCATACCCCAAGTGGCGTTGTAATTCATTACCGCCATGATTCCCAGAACCACGGCGGCGACGCAGACCGCGAACCGCCCCCACAGCACGCCCGCAATGCCCAGCACCAGCGCGCCGATGCCCCACAGCCCGTAATGCTGCAACCAGATCAGCCCGGCGCGCGGGGCGCACATGGCGGGGGGGGAATCGCCGACGCAGGCCGTGCCCCAGGCGCGTGGTTCGACGAACCAGATGCGGAAGGCGAACATGGCGCCGGACAGGGCAAGGACGGCCAGAATGCCGGTCAGGTCGCGTTTGGTCAGTTTCATACGGTCTCAGCCGACCTGGGCCAGCCAGTCCTTCAGGTTGTAATGGTTCGATATACGGGCGATCTTCCCGTCGCGCACGTCGAAAAACGCCCCGGCGGGCAGGGTGTATTTCTGCCCGTGCGCTTTCGGGAAAGGCCCGTCGGTGTGCAGGTATTCGCCGTTCACCGTGAATTCCGCCGCGGCGCGCAAGCCGTCGGCGCTGGTCATCACCACCAGGTCCGAGATGTTTTCCCGATAGCAACGATTCATATGGGTCAGAAACTTGCGAAAGGCCGGCTTACCGACCTCGCGCCCGCCCTGGCTGACGTCGTGCACGACGCCGTCGTCCAGCAGGGCCAGAAACCCGTCCATATCCTGCCGGTTGAAAGCGCTGTAATAGGCGCGGATCAATTCAGCGGTCCTGTTCATGCGGCTCGTCCTTGATCTTGTCGCGCGGTCGGCACATGGTGCGTCGCACCAAACGCTGGAACCGGCCTAACATTCATGCTTACCGACGCCAAGCCCATGTCGAAGAAACCCACCTGCTTTCAGGATCTGATCCTGTGTCTGCACAACTTCTGGTCCCGGCAGGGCTGCGTGATCCTGCAGCCTTACGACATGGAGATGGGCGCGGGCACGTTCCACCCGGCAACCACGCTGCGCGCGCTGGGGCCGAAGCCGTGGAAGGCTGCCTATGTGCAGCCCTGCCGCCGCCCGTCGGACGGCCGGTATGGCGAAAACCCCAACCGGATGCAGCATTATTACCAGTATCAGGTCATTCTGAAGCCAAGCCCGGCCGACCCGCAAGGATTATTGCTCGACAGCTTCCGCGAGATCGGCCTCGACCCGCTGCTGCACGATTTCCGCTTCGTCGAGGACGACTGGGAAAGCCCGACCCTGGGCGCCTGGGGCCTGGGCTGGGAGGTCTGGTGCGACGGGATGGAGGTGACCCAGTTCACCTATTTCCAGCAGGTCGGCGGTATCGCGTGCGAGGTGCCGTGCGCCGAGCTGACCCTGGGGCTGGAGCGGCTGGCGATGTACCTGTTCGGGGTGGATAACGTCTACGATCTGCCGTTCAACGACACCGACGTCACCTATGGCGACGTGTTCCTGCGGGCCGAGCGCGAGTTCAGCGCCTTCAACTTTGAACACGCCGATACCGGTCTGTTGTTCCGTCATTTCGCCGAGGCCGAAAAAGAATGCGAATCGCTGGTGGACAGGCAACTGGCATTGCCTGCATACGACCAGTGCATCAAGGCGTCGCATGTGTTCAACCTGTTGGATGCGCGCGGGGTAATCAGCGTGGCCGAGCGCGCCGCCTATATCGGGCGGGTGCGCGCACTGGCCAAAGTGTGCTGCGATGCGTGGCTGTCGGGCGAGCGGGTGGGTAACTGAAGATGGCGGAATTTCTGTTCGAGCTGTTTTCGGAAGAAATTCCGGCCCGCATGCAGGCGCGTGCCGCCGAGGATCTGGCGCGGCTGCTGGGCGAGGCGCTGGCCCCGCTGACGCCGCAGAACGTACGTACATTCCATGGCATGCGGCGCATCACCTATGTGGCCGAGATCGCCGCCGGCACGCCCGAGAGCAGGCTCTCGGAACGCGGTCCGCGCGCCAATGCGCCGGAGCAGGCGCTGGCCGGGTTCCTGAAAAAGCACAATGCGGCGCGCGCCGATCTGCGCGAGGAAGACGGTTATTTCGTTCTGGAAAAGACTGTGCCCGCGGTCGGCGCGCAGGAATTGATCGCGCGCGAGCTGCCCGCGCTGCTGCGCCGCTTTCCGTGGCCGAAGTCGATGCGCTGGGGTGGGGCGGGAAACTTCGCCTGGGTACGCCCACTGCGCCGCGTGCTGTGCCTGCTCGACGGCAAGGTCGCATCGTTCGCGCTGGAGGACGTGCCGGCGCTGCAGGTCGGGGCGGAAACCGAGGGCCATCGCTTCCATGCGCCCGGCCCGGTGACGGTGGCGAATTTTGCCGATTATCAGGCGAAGCTACGCGAACGCTTCGTGGTGCTGGATGCCGCCGAACGCAAGCGCGTCATTGCCGACGGCATCGCCAAGCTGGCGGCGGAAAAGAAGCTGACGGTGGTCGACGACCCCGGTCTGCTCGACGAAGTGGCCGGGCTGGTCGAATGGCCGGTGCCGCTGCTCGGGGTGATCGACGCGGCATTCATGGACCTGCCGCCCGAGGTGATGCAGGTGTCGATGCGTGTCAACCAGCGCTACTTCGCGCTGCGCAACGCCGATGGTTCCGCCGCGCCGTATTTCGCGTTCGCGGCCAACATCGCGGCGCACGACGGCGGGGCCGAGATCGCCGCCGGCAACGCCCGCGTGCTGCGCGCCCGCTTTGCCGATGCGCGGCATTTCTGGGATCTGGACCGCCGGCAGCGGTTGGAAAGCCGCGTCGAAAAGCTGAACGACATCGTGTTCCACGCCAAGCTCGGCACCCAGGGCCAGCGCGTGCAGCGGCTGGAAGCGCTGATGGACATACTGGCGCCGATGGTCGGCGCCGATGTGGCATTGGCGAAACGCGCCGCGCATCTGGCCAAGGCCGATCTGGTGACCGGCATGGTCGGCGAATTCCCCGAACTGCAAGGCGTGATGGGCGGCTATTACGCGTGCCACGACGGCGAGGATGCGCGCGTCGCCGCTGCGATTGCGCAACAGTATACACCCAAGGGCCCTGCCGATGCGGTGCCGCGCGAACCGGTGGCCGTCGCGCTGGCGCTGGCGGATCGGCTCGACATGCTGGCCGGGTTCTTCGCGGCCGGTGAAAAACCGTCGGGTTCCGGCGATCCGCAAGGGTTGCGCCGTGCCGCACTCGGGGTGATCCGTATCATCCGTGAAAATGGATTGCGGTTGAATCTGCGCCCGTTGTTTGCGGCAGCGCTGGCTGGCCGCGGGCAGGACGAAATAGCCGAAGACCTGTTCGACTTCATCGCCGAACGCCTGCGCGTGCAGATGCGCGCCGACGGGGCGCGGCACGATGTGCTGTCCGCGGTGTTTGCGGCCGGACGTGACGACGATCTGGTGCGCGTGCTGGCGCGCAGCGATGCGGTGGCGGACTTCATCGCCACCCCGGATGGCGCGAATTTGCTGGCCGCTTATAAGCGCGCCGCCAATATATTGCGGATCGAAAACAAGAAGGACGGCCCGCACGAGGGAACCGCGGACCCGGCGCTGCTGGGCGAGGCGGCCGAAAAGGCGCTGTATACGGCGCTGGCCGAAGCGAAACCGGCCTTCGAGACCGCCATGCAGGACGAAAAATTCGTTGCGGCCATGCAAGCCCTGGCCGGGCTGCGCGCGGCGACCGACGAATTCTTCGAAAAAGTGACGGTGAACGCCCCCGAGCCGGAATTGCGCCGCAATCGTCTGCGACTACTTTCCCAATTGCGCGCGACCATGGATCGCGTAGCTGATTTTTCTAAGATCGAAGGCTGAAGGAACTCTCCGATGGCGAAGTGGGTCTATAGTTTTGGTGCCGGTCATAACGAAGGGCGCGCCGAAATGCGCAACCTTCTGGGCGGCAAGGGGGCCAATCTGGCGGAAATGGCCTCGATCGGGCTGCCGGTGCCGCCCGGTTTCACCATCACCACGGAACTCTGCACGGCGTTCTACGAAAACGGCCGCCGCTACCCCGACGATCTGACCGCCCAGGTCAAGGCCGCGTTGCAGCGCATCGAGGAAGCGGTCGGCGCGAAATTCGGCGACAAGGACAAGCCGCTGCTGGTCTCGGTCCGTTCGGGGGCGCGCGTGTCGATGCCGGGCATGATGGACACCGTGCTGAACCTCGGCCTGAACGACACCACCGTCGAAGGGTTGGCGCAGGCGTCTGGCGATGCGCGCTTCGCATGGGATTCGTACCGCCGGTTCATCCAGATGTACGGTTCGGTGGTGCTGAATGTCGATCATCACCGCTTCGAAGAGATCATCGAGCACGCCAAGATGGACAAGGGTGTGCTGGAAGACACCGCGCTCGACGCCGCCGACTGGCAGCGCGTCGCGCAGAGCTACAAGGAAATGGTGCAGTCCGAGATCGGCAAGCCGTTCCCGCAGGACCCGGAAGAACAGCTCTGGGGGGCGATCGGGGCGGTGTTCGGGTCGTGGATGAACGCGCGCGCCGTTACCTATCGCCGTCTGCACGACATTCCGTCCGACTGGGGCACGGCGGTGAACGTGCAGGCGATGGTGTTCGGCAACATGGGCAACGACTGTGCGACGGGCGTGTGCTTCACGCGCGACCCCTCGACCGGCGAGAACGTGTTCTATGGTGAATTCCTGGTCAACGCGCAGGGCGAGGACGTGGTGGCGGGCATCCGCACGCCGCAGCCGCTGGCCAAGGTCAATGCCAAGCCCGGTGAAGTGAGCATGGAGGAAGCCCTGCCCGGCGCCTATGCCGAGCTGCTGCGGGTGCGCGGGATCCTCGAAAAACACTACACCGACATGCAGGACATCGAGTTCACGGTGCAGCAGAACAAGCTGTTCATGCTGCAGACCCGCAACGGCAAGCGCACCGCGGCGGCGTCGCTGCGCATCGCGGTGGAAATGGCGCAGGAAAACCTGATTTCCGAGAAGGAAGCCGTGCTGCGCGTCAACCCGGCGTCGCTGGATCAGTTGCTGCACCCGACGCTCGACCCGAAGGCGCCGCGCAAGGTGATGTCGAAGGGCCTGCCGGCCAGCCCGGGTGCTGCCTGCGGCGTGGTGGTGTTCTCGGCCGACGAGGCCGAGGTGCGTGCGCAGAAGGGCGAGGCGGTCATTCTGGTGCGTGTGGAAACCAGCCCCGAGGACATTCACGGCATGCATGCCGCGAAGGGCATTCTGACCACGCGCGGCGGTATGACCAGTCATGCGGCGGTGGTGGCGCGCGGCATGGGCCGGCCCTGTGTGGCGGGCGCCGGCGGTATCACGGTGGACTACACCGCGCAGGCGATGATGAGCGGCGGCACGATCGTGCGGGCCGGCGAGGTGATTACGCTGGACGGCGCGACGGGCGAGGTGTTCGTCGGCGCGGTGCCGATGGTCGAACCCAAGCTGTCGGGCGACTTCGCCACGCTGATGGGCTGGGCCGACAAATACCGCCGCCTGAAGGTGCGCACCAACGCGGAAACGCCGCTGGATGCGGAAACCGCGGTGAAGTTCGGCGCCGAAGGCATCGGCCTGTGCCGCACCGAGCACATGTTCTTCGACCCGGCGCGCATCGGCGCGGTGCGGCAGATGATCATGGCCGACAGTCAGGACGGGCGGCGCGATGCGCTGGCGCGCCTGCTGCCGTTCCAGCGCGACGACTTCGTGGCGCTGTTCCGCATCATGGGCGGGCTGCCGGTGACGATCCGTCTGCTCGATCCGCCGCTGCACGAATTCCTGCCGCACACCGAGGCGGAAATGGCCGAGGTGGCGAAGCATCTGGGCACCGATCTGGAAACCATGAAGCGCCGTGCCGAGGAACTGAAGGAAGCCAACCCGATGCTCGGGCATCGCGGCTGCCGTCTGGGGATCACCTATCCCGAGATCAACGAGATGCAGGCCCGGGCGATCTTCGAGGCGGCGCTGATCGTGGCGAAGGAGGCCGGCCGTGCGCCGCATCCGGAGATCATGATCCCGCTGATCGCGACGAAGCGCGAACTGGAAATCGCCCGCAAGGTCGTGGAGGCCACGGCGGAAGCTGTGTTCGCGGAACAGAAGACACGGATCGAATACTCGGTCGGCACGATGATCGAACTGCCGCGCGCCGCGCTGCTGGCCGACCGTATTGCGGAAAGCGCCGACTTCTTCTCGTTCGGCACCAACGACCTGACCCAGACCACGTTCGGCCTGTCGCGCGACGACGCGGGCAAGTTCCTGCCGCAGTATGTCGAGCAGGGCATTCTGGCCAAGGACCCGTTCATCAGTCTGGACCAGGAAGGCGTCGGCACGCTGGTGCGGATCGGTGTGGACAAGGGGCGGCTGACCAAGTCGTCGCTGAAACTGGGTATCTGCGGTGAACACGGCGGTGATCCAGCCTCGATCGCGTTTTGCGAAAGCCTGCGGCTGGATTACGTGTCGTGCTCGCCGTATCGCGTGCCGGTCGCGCGTCTGGCCGCGGCGCAGGCGGCGCTGGGTGCCGGCGGTGATAGAACAGCTTAAGCGGTAAAATATCGCCAAAACGACGGCCCCGTGCAGCAAAAGGTTGCGCGGGGCCGTTTTTATGTGCATACAGCCCGCAATCGCCGGGATGATCCCGGAATGCGCACGGCTGCGTGAGCGGACATACGGTCCGATCTGCCGGTGCGCCGAAGGATTTTCCCGGAACTGCCCAGACACGCGGGGCTTCCCCCTGAAATCGCACGTGGCGCGCCTGCGCGTCGCGGCAATGTTGTTTGGACTTTGAACCGATGACGACGACTGTAACTTTCAACGACCTCGGCCTGGCCGAGCCGATCCTGCGCGCTCTGGCGGAAGAGGGCTATACCGCGCCCACCCCCATTCAGGCTCAGGCAATCCCCGAGGTGCTGGCCGGACGCGACCTGCTGGGCATCGCGCAGACCGGCACCGGCAAGACAGCGGCGTTCGCGCTGCCGATTTTGCACCATCTGGAAAACAACGCGCGTCCGCTGTCGCGCGGATTCTGCCGTGTGCTGGTGCTCAGCCCGACGCGCGAACTGGCCAGCCAGATCGCCGACAGCTTCCGCGCCTACAGCCGCCATCTGCGCGTGTCGACGACCACCGTGTTCGGCGGCGTGCCGTTCGGCGCGCAGATCCGCGCATTGCAGCGCGGTGTGGATGTGTTGGTCGCAACCCCGGGCCGTCTGCAGGACCATATGCGCAGCGGCCATATCGACCTGTCGCGTGTCGAAGTGCTGGTGCTGGACGAGGCGGATCAGATGCTCGACATGGGCTTCATCGTGCCGATCCGCGAGATCGTCAAGGATCTGCCGAAGCAGCGCCGCAGCCTGTTCTTTTCAGCCACCATGCCGCCGGCGATCAGCAAACTGGCCGGTGAACTGCTGACCGATCCGGTGCGTGTGCAGGTCACCCCGGTGGCATCCACCGCGGATCGCATCGAACAGAAGGTGATCTTCGTCGAACAGAGCGGCAAGCGCGCCCTGCTGGCCGATCTGCTGCGCAGCGAGGCCAAGGGCCGCACGCTGGTGTTCACGCGCACCAAGCACGGTGCGGACGCGGTGGTGAAGCATCTGGAAAAGGTCGGTATCGCGTCCGACGCCATTCATGGCAACCGCAGCCAGAGCCAGCGCGAGAGGGCACTGGCGGCGTTCAAGTCGGGCCGTGCGCCGGTGCTGGTGGCGACCGATATCGCGGCGCGCGGTATCGACGTCGACGGCGTGACGCATGTGGTGAACTTCGATCTTCCGAACGTGCCGGAGAGCTATGTGCACCGCATTGGCCGCACGGCGCGCGCCGGTGCGTCGGGTTCGGCGATCTCGCTGTGCAACGATGAAGAACGTGCGTTCCTGCGCGACATCGAAAAGCTGATCCGCCGTGCGCTGCCGAATGAGGACCGGCGCGAAAACCCGGTTCCGGTCGCGGTGGTGAAGCCGAAGCCGGTACCGCGCGGCGGCAAGCGTCCGGGCCAGGCGGCGCGCAAACGCACGGGTGGTGCGCCGACGACACACGCCGCGCCGAAGCCGCGCGCGCATGCGCAGCCCGGCGCCCGCCCGCAGACCAGTTCGCGCAAGCGTTCCGCAGCCGGGGCGCGTGGTTGAAAGAGCACGTCGGCGTCGAGGGAAAGGGAGTTCCTTTCCCCCACGCTGATATGTTGATCAGGTTTTGATCTCGCCTCGGCGCTGCTGCAAAACTGCAATCCGTTTGTTGACGGCTTCGGTAAGCGCGCTTTTGTCTCCCCCATGTCGAGGAAGGCCCAATCCTCGCCCGTTCGTTGACGTTCGCGTTGTTCACGCCCGTTCAGGCAGACGCATCCAGCCGGGGACGACGGGTTTCAGCGTCGCATCGCCGCAGATCAGCGTGTCGCCCAGCGCATCGATCCGCAGCATCGCCACGCCGCGCGCATCGTTGTGCGAGCGCAGCATGCCGACCTCGGCCCCGTCGGGGCGGGCGATGGAATCGGCGGGCGTGCCGCTGATCTCCACCGGCACCAGCCGCCGCTTGACCAACCCGCGATAGCGCGTGCGCGCCGTCAGCTCCTGGCCCATGTAGCAGCCCTTGGTCCAGGAAATACCGTTCAGTTCGTCGAAACCGGCTTCCATCAGCAGGGTTTTCTCGCGCTCCAGATCGCGCATGCCGTCCGGCAGGCCGAGCGCAAGGCGATGCGCGTCCCAGTCGGCGAACGTCGCGTTGGCCGGCAGCGGGGCGGGGGAGAGGATCCGCCACCCGGCTTCTGTCAGGCGCGGATCGGGTGCGGCGATGCCGGTGCCGTTCCAGTTGCCGTTCCAGGCGGCATACACATTGAATTCCGCACTGGCGTCGCGCAGCGTCACCTGAGCGCGCAGGCGATAGCGCGACAGGCGCGGGATCAGCAACGCCAGATCGGCGGCCGCGCAGTCCAGCAGCAGGCGGTCGCCGTCGGCGAACACGAAGAAATCCGCCAGCCAGCGCCCCTGCGGCGACAGCAGCGCCGCCCAAACCGCACGGCCCGGCGCGGCCAGTTCGACATCGTTCGAGACCAGCCCCTGCAGGAACGGAACTCTGTCCGCCCCGGTCAGTTCGGCGATTCCACGGTCGGGCAGGTGCGCGCAGTGCGTCGTCATGACAAAATACGTGGGGTATGGCGCGCCCGAGTGCAAGCCGTGCTAGGAACGATTCCGGCTGAGCAGGGCAGAAGACCGCGCATGGAAAACATCCTCGTCTATCGGGATCGGCTGTTACCCCGTTCGGAACGGGCCTTCATGCGCCGCCAGTATATCGGGTTCACGCACCTGCGGCCGAACTGGGTGGGCTGCCATGCCGAGGCTGATATAGCCGCGGCGGGGATCACGCCGCGGCTGATCGGCGGTGGGAACGGGCTGCGGCAGTTTCTGTTCAAGCAGTTCGCGCAAGTGGGGGCAGAGGCCGAAATCCGCGCGTTATCGCCGCAGCTCGTGCATGCGCAGTTCGGCCGCGGCGGCGCGCTGGCGCTGCCGCTGGCCAGGGCGCTGCGGGTGCCGCTGGTGGTGACCTTTCATGGCGGCGACGTGTTCAAGAACAAACACTTCGAGCGCCGGCTGATCCCGACGATCTTTCAGCGCCGCTGGCAGGCGTTGCAGGAATACGCGGCGTTGTTCGTCTGCGTGTCCGAAGGCGTGCGCGCCAGGCTGCTGGAACGCGGCGTGCCGGCGCACAAGCTGGAAGTGCTGCATATCGGGGTCGAGAACGTGGCGGTGTCGGTGGCGCTGGAAGCGCCGCGTCACTTCGTGTTCGCCGGCCGGTTCGTCGAGAAGAAGGGGATCTTCGTGCTGGCCGACGCCATCCGGCGGATGCGCGCGGCAGGAAATACCACGCCGGTGATTCTGGCCGGCGACGGACCGTTGATGACGTCTGTGAAGACGGCGCTGGCGGAGGTGCCGGACGTGCGTCTGGCCGGCTGGCTGGCGCAGGGAGAAATGCAGGCATTGCTGCGCGCCGCCTATGCGGTGGTGATCCCCAGTATCCAGGGTGGCGACGGCGACGCCGAGGGGCTGCCCAGCGTAGCGATGGAGGCGCTGGGGCTGGGCGTGCCGGTGATCGGCTCGGACGCGACCTGGTTGCAGAATGTGATGGCGGGGACCGAGGCCGGCGTCATCGTGCCGGCGGGCGACGCCGAATTGCTGGCGCAGGCGATGCTGCGCGTGGCGGGGGACGGCGCGCACATGCACGTCGTGCGCAGCAACGCGGCACACCGGCTGGCCTGTGTGGAATTCGTGGCCGAACGGCAGTCGCGGCGTCTGGAAGACCGCCTGCTGTCGGTCATACAGGACTTCAAAGGAGGCTGACTTGACGCATTACGACCTGATTCTGCGCAACGGTACCGCGGTGACGCCGGGCGGGCGCGAGGCGACCGACATCGGCGTGCGCGACGGGCGGATCGCCGATTTCGCCGTGCCGGCAGGCGCCACGGCCGGGCAGGTGCTGGACTGTTCCGGCCTGCACGTTCTGCCCGGACTGATCGACCCGCACGTGCATCTGCGCGACCCCGGCAAGGCCGAGATCGAAAGCATCCCCACCGGCACCAAAGGCGCGGTCCTTGGCGGGGTGACGGCGGTGTTCGACATGCCCAACACCTCGCCCGCCATCACCAGCGCGGAAACGGTGAGCTGGAAGCAGACCTACATCGAAGACGGGGCGGCGTGGTGCGACATGGGCTTTTATGTCGGCGCGACCAAGACCAACATCCCTGATCTGGCGGCGCTCGAGGCGATGCGCGGTGTCTGCGCGATCAAGGTGTTCGCGGGATCGTCGACCGGCGATCTGATGGTCGAGGACGACGAGAACATCGAACGCGTGATGCGGTCCGGCACGCGGCGCATTGCGTACCATTCGGAAGACGAATACCGGTTGCAGGAACGCAAGCCGATGTTCGCGGCGGGCGGTCCGTACCGGTTGCACATGGAATGGCGCGACGAGGAATGCGCGTTCCTCGGCACGCGCCGCCTGATGGCGCTGGCGCGCAAGACCGGGCGGCAGGCGCATATCCTGCATGTGTCGACGGCGGAAGAGCTGGTCTATCTGAAGGATTATCGCGACATCTCGACGGTCGAGGTGCTGGTCAATCACCTGACCCAGGTGGCGCCCGACGTTTACGACCGGCTGGAAGGTTTCGGCGTGATGAACCCGCCGATCCGCGGCGAACGCCATCGTGAAGCGTCGTGGGAGGCGGTGCGCAACGGCACGGTCGATGCGATCGGGTCCGATCATGCGCCGCATGCGCGCGAGGCGAAGCTGAAACCGTGGCCTGCGTGCCCCTCGGGGCTGACGGGTGTGCAGACCTTGGTGCCGGTGATGCTCGATCACGTGGCGGCGGGACGGCTGTCGCTGGAGCGCATGGTGGACCTGATGTCGGCGGGGCCGGCGCGCGTCTATGGCATGATCGGCAAGGGCCGCCTGGCGGCGGGGTACGACGCCGATTTCACGATCGTCGATCTGAAACGCCAGCGCACCATCGAGGACAGCTGGATCGCCTCGCCCTGCGGCTGGACGCCGTTCGCGGGCATGAAGGTGACCGGCTGGCCGGTGATGACGGTGGTGCGCGGCCATCTGGTGATGCGCGACGACGAGGTGCAGGGCACACCGATCGGTAAACTGGCGCGGTTTTTCGATACGGCGCGCGGGTAAGGCGGTTGGCTTATGGGCCGGGGTGCTAGCCCGGCCCATAGACATATTGCTTTTAGATTGATTATTTGTAATTCTATGCTGGTCAATTTGAATTCTCAGGGTCACCAGAATGCGTCGTATTGCCCGGAAAACAGCCGCCTTTTCGGTTACTGTCCTTGCGTTGGGTGGAGGTGTACACGCGCAGACGGGCGCCCCGCGTCAGGTTGAAATCCGGAACGAGTCCCATGCCCGGATCACCGGTGGCTCCATTACCGCGACGACGATCACCAATATCTACTCGACCCCATCCGGCTACGGGTACTGGGGGCGAAACCTCGCGCCGGGGAACCTGATAGAGGAACGGCTTGATGGCGCGACGGAAGGCATCCGTCACGGCAGCGCCGGCACCATCACATACGCCAATCCGCAGGGCTGCTTGTATGATTTCAGGGTCGTCTATGGCCGCGGCGTGACCGAGGATCCGCGCGATGCGAATGGGTATGGCCTCGATTCTTCGGGGATCGGTGATACGGAAGAACGCCGGGGCGTGAATATCTGCGACAATGGAACGCTGGTTTTCAACGGCGCGGACCGCCGCTCCTATGCTTCCGAGGACAATGCGGGCGAGATCACGGCGCCGCGGCGTTTCGAACTGGTCAATCGGTACGACCGCGAGATCAAAGGCGTTTTCGTGTCCGGAGGTTTTGAAGAAACGATCGACGAGGTTGAGGACTGGGGCGCCAACCTGCTCGGCAATACGACGGTGCGTGCGCGGCAATCGACAACGCTGACGGTGAACAGCAGGTGCTACATCGCTCTGCGCGTGACCTTCGCCGGGAATGCGGCGGCGGAACAGCGCACTGTCGATATCTGCGGATCGCCGCGCCTGACACTGCAGCGCGGATGGCAGCAGTCCGTCAGCCAGGATTTCATCGAATACGCGAAGTGACAGGGATGTGCCGCCATTTCGGCGCAGAAGGAATGTCCGGATATGCGATGCATGTCTTTCGGAGCCGCGTTTTTTTCCATCGTATCCGCTCTGGCGGCAGATCCGGTGACGACGCGGCGTGCCGCGGCGCCACGCCCGCCGCAACAGGTCGTCATCCATAACGAGGCACGTGCGTATTTTGTTGCGGACAGACTCGTTCTCACCACGATCGTTGGCGTTTATTCGACGCCGACCGGTTATGGATACTGGGGGCGGAATCTGGCGCCCGGGTCCATGGTGGACAGGATTCTCGGTCTGACCGAGGGAATTCCCCGCGGACGTTCGGCGAGCATTACCTATGACCGCCCGCAAGGCTGCCTGTACGACTTCAGGGTCGTCTACGGGCTCGGCCTGTTGGTGGAGACGGAAACGGAAGAAGAATACCACTCCGGTGTTATTGGGCCATCTTTCGATCTGACGGGATGGGGGGAGGAAGAACGCTTCGGGGTGAATATCTGCGATAACCCGACGGTCGTGTTCAACGGGGAAAACCGACGCTCTTCCGTTTCCGAAGGCCCTGCAAGGGCGGAAGCTACGAGGCATCGTTTTGTGCTGGTCAACCGGTTCAATCACGAGATCAGGGGCGTGTTCGTTTCCAACGAAGCCGATGTTCAGGATATCACCGAGGTCGGCCGGGCAGATTTTGACAGAACATGGGTAAGAAACTGGAGCGGAAATCTGTTACCGGCCAGACGAAGCATTCGTCCGGGGCAGTCGATGACTCTGGCGGCCGGTAATCACTGCGTTGTGGCATTGCGCGTAAACTTCGGCGGGCGGGAAGCCGAACGGTTGTGGGGCGTCGATCTCTGCGGCAGGCCGCGCCTGACACTGGGGCCGGACGTGACGCAAGAACGGGTTCCGCACTTCATCGAGTATTCCAAATGAGCGTGGCGAGAATGTTGCGCCGTCTTCTGTGCAGCCTACTGCCGCTGGCGGTGCCTGCGTTCGCGGCGCCCGATGGCTGGCGCGAGGTCAGGGTGGTCAACGAAACCGGCCGAACGGTTTCTGGGATTTATGTGGCGGCTGATACCAGAAACGCCAGGGCCGGTTTCACCGGCCTCTGGCAGGGAAATCAGCTGCTTGTCCTGCCGCCCGGAGTCGTGTGGGACAAGCCGATTCCTCCGATGATGGAAGCAGGCGAGGCGCGTAACGTCTGGCTTCATGGCAGCTGTTACGTACGGTTCCGGGTCGTCTACGACAACGATGCTGTTGAGGAGCGCGGCGGTCTGGATACCTGCGGTGCGGAATCGCTCGTCCTGCGCCCCGGCTGGGCTCAGGACCGGGCCGCCTTTCCCGGCGAAGAACAGGGGGCCGGATTTCGTCTGTACAATCATTCGGGTGACGATATCTGGGCTGTTCACGTGTACCGCGACGGTAGCAGTCCGGGGATGGCGTGGGGACCGCTGCGCAACAGGGGGCATGTCGATATCCAGCCCGCCTGGATGGAGTGGGGGCGCGCGTGCGGATACACGATCACGGTCGTCTACGCGCCCTATCTAGCCACCCGCCGGCTGCCGCAGACTCGTTCAGGGATCGATCTGTGCAGTATCCGCCACGATGTGGTTATTGATAAAAGCTGGCTGGCCGTCGAAAGCCTGCGGCCGCCAGCGACGATCGTCAACGGCGCAGAGAATGACGTCACGATTCAAAGACTGTACTTCAGCCGGCCCGGTATCGGGGCCGAGGGATATCGGAATGTCATGCTGGCTCCGGGCGAGAGAATTGCAATCGCACCGCCTGCTGCGGGGCAATGCCGCTATCGGGTCAGTGCCAACGGTGACGTTGGAGGTGGGGCCATTGTCGATCTGTGCGCGCGCGGAGAAACTGTCCTGAGCGGAGCCGTTGATGATTGAATCCATCAAGAGCACAGGCCGGGAAATGCTTCGTTATCTGCTGCCGTTTCTGCTGGTTGCATCGCAGGCGGCGTTCGCGCAGGGCTACGTGCCAGACGCGCTATGGCGGGAGGTGTGGCATACTGAGCGGTTTACCGCGATGCCGGTCGAGTTTTCGTTCGAGGTGATCAATAATACCGCGCATCGGGTCGTCGGCATTTATGCAGTGCCCGCGGTTCCGGGGGAACGCTCGGACTTTACGGAGTCCTGGGGGCCGAACCTGTTTCACGTCATACTGCCGCGTTGCAGGTCTGCATATACGAAGAGTGACCTTAACTGTCGCCGGGAACTGACTCGTTCTTATCTTTTACCAGACGAGACGAGCTGGTTCCGGGGGCTGGGCTGGTTTCAGGGGTTCGACCAGCTTGAACGGAGAGGCGTCTGCAACCTGCGGCTGCGAATCGTCTACGACAATGACACGGTGGAGGAACGTGTCGGTCTGAACGGGTGCGCTGTGGATGAGCGGGTCGTCCTGCGCCCCGGCTGGACACTGGAAGGCGCCGCCCTGTCGCCATCGGCCGCGCTGGCCGAACACTTCCAACTGATCAACCGTTCAGGGGCAGAGATATGGGGTGTTTACGTACGCCGCGATGGCGCCGGTGCCGGCAGAAACCGGCTGGGATCGCGGCGGCTTGCTTCGGGCAGTCAGATCAGTATTTCGCTGGCAGGATTGAACCCGAGGCACGATTGCGGGCACACGATCACGCTCGTCTATTCACCGTATGCGGAAGTCGGCCGGCTGCTGCAGACCCGGTCTGGGATCAACCTATGCGCCGTGCGCAACGTGGTGATCGACGATAACTGGACGACGACGGACAACCTGCGTGCATCGGGCACGATCCGTAACGGCACGACGGATTACTATATCCGCCGGCTGCGCGTTGCATTACGCGGGATGAAGTATGGGCATGGGCTGAAGCACGTGCAGGAACCGGATGTCATGCTGCTGCCGGGCGGGTCGATCGCAGTACCACGGCCGGGCAGGACGGCATGCTTGTATCGTATGACTGCCGTACTGACTGCCTATGGGCTGAAAAACCGCGAAACCTCCGTCGATGTCGATCTGTGCTCACGGCAGGAAATTATGGTGCGGTAGGGAGGTGCTTCCATTGACTTGAAATGAAAATATATTCATATAACAGTAATGTTATTTGAGGGGTATTTTCAGATGTTCCGTTTTCTATTGATGGCTTTGTTGCTGATCGCTTCGCAGGCTTTCGCCGCGTACGAGAACCGGACCTATATGGTCGTGGTCAACGAGACCGGCCGGACGATCATCGGTATCTACCTCGTCGAGGATCCGGTCGCCGAGCATGGCGGTACGCCGGATTTTACCGGAGTTCCGGGCAAGAATCTGCTGGCCGTCACATTGCCCGGCGCGGAGCCGAATACCCAGCCGCCGGTACTGAAACCGGGGGAAAGCAGGGGGATCCTCTATGACTGGAACGGCGATATGAGCCGCCTCAGGATCGTGTACGACAATTACGCGGTCGAGGAGCGCCGCAGGCCGCCAGGAGACGAGATCGTGCTGCGTCCAGGCTGGGCGCTGGCGGACGATCCTGATAGACCGAGCAATACGCCTTCCGACAATGCGCCGCCAATTGCGCTGCGGCTGATCAACGGCCATCAGCGCACGATCGAGAGCGTGCATATTTATCCCGACCACGCCAGCCCGGGTGAGGACCGTCTGGGCAGGCGCTCTCTGGCGCCGGGCGAGACCTTCGACCTTTCGCTGGCCAGGCCCAGCCCGCAGGACCGGGCCGGCTGCTGGTTCACGATTTCGGTCCGCTATCTGTCTTGGTATGACGTTGCCGTTCCGCGTGGGCCGGAAACCAGAACCGGGATCAATCTCTGCACGATCCGGACGGTGACGTTCGAACACGGCTGGACGACCACCGATACGCTGCGTGCACCGGGTGTGATCCGCAATAACAGCGCGGACGGTGCGTTAAGCCGGTTGCACATCGACCTGCCGGGCGCACCGCGCGGAGAGGCGCGTGAATATGATATTTTGTGGCCGGGCGATGCGATGGCCGTTACGCCGCCGGTTGCCGGTCAGTGCCGTTATCGTGTGACCGGCATACTGCGGAACAACGACGACGAGGAACGGGAAGTCAGCGTCGATGCCGACCTGTGTTCGCGCATGGAAACCGTTCTGGAATAGGCGACGGTCAGAACGGCCAGCTGCGCGTGCGGTCGGCCTCCTGTGCGGCGGTCAGGCTGCGCGGGCCGTCGGCGACCTCGCGCTGCGGACCGTGAGGGTTCGGTCTGCTCCAGCAGTCCACCGCGCCGAGGCTGCGGGTGCAGTACGGCGGCGGTTCGGGGGGCGGTTCGGTCGGGCGGCAGAAATTCTGCCCGCGGTCCAGCCGCACCACACTGCAATCCTGGCCGGTGGCGGCGGAATAAATTCCGTCCGGAATGCCGCGTCCGAAGACGGGAACGGCCGCCACGTCGGCCGCGACCAGCAGGCCGCAGCCGCCCAGGGCGAAGGGGGCCAGACAGATCAGTAGGGAAAAAATACGCCGCATTCTTGAATTTTCGCATATGGCCGGTAAATGAATTGCTAAATCCGCATGTTGCCGGGCGGCAGGATTGGCGCGGGAAGGGAAAGCCGTTTGCCCCGATGCCGATGCGCCGCTATGTTCCAGTCCCTGTTTAAGAGCCGAGAGAGTCCGTGGTCGATATTTTCGACGAGATTGAAGAAGACCTTCGCGCCGAGCGCGCGAAACAGTTCTGGAAGCGTTATGGTGGGCTGGTACTGGGAGCTGCCGTGATGGTGGTCGCCGGGGTCGGTGCATATCAGGGATGGAACTGGTGGCAGACCCGCCGGACGCAGGAAGCCGCCGTCGCTTACCTCGCCGCTGACGCCGATCAGGACCGCGCGCGCAGCGCCCAGACGTTCGCCGCCATCGCCGCCGACGCGCCCGAGGGGTATCGCACGCTGGCCCGTCTGCGCGAAGCGGCGGTGAAGGCCGATACCGGCGATCTGCCCGGCGCGCTGGCGGCCTGGGATGCGGTGGCCGCCGATCAGTCGGCCGAACGAATCTATCGCGATCTGGCCAGCTATAACTGGGTTCTGCGGCAGCTCGACCTGACCGATCCGGACCGGCTGACGGCGCGGCTCGGCCCGCTGATGCAGGACGGCGCGCCGTATCGCGCCTCGGCACGCGAATTGTCGGCGCTGATCGCACTGCGGGCCGGACGGCCAGACGAAGCGAAGACCACGCTGCAGCAACTGGATACGGACGTCACCGCGCCCGACGGGGTGCGCACGCGTGCCCGCGCTCTGTTGAGTCGATTAAATGAATAGAAAATTCAACATCTTTCAATTGAATATTGAAGTGGTATCTAAGATTGATAAAATGGGGTGCGTGCAGGGCGCGTCCCGTTCGGGATACCGGACATAACAGGGGGTCGAGCATGCACATAAAAACCATTTCCCGCCGGTTGGCACTGGGTCTGGGCGTTGCCTCGCTTGGCGCGTGCGACAGCATTTTCGGCAGTGGCAAGTCGTCGCTGCCCGGCGACCGGCAGTCGGTGCTGCGTGGTGAAACGCGCCTGGTGGCCGATACCGACGTTTCACCCGTCAGTCTGCCGGCACCGCAACCGGTCACGTCCTGGCCGCAGGTCGGCGGCAGCGCCAGCCATGCGCCGGGCCATGTGGCGGCCGGAGGGCAGCTCGAACGTGTCTGGCGGTCCTCGGTGGGGGCCGGGGCCGGGTATCGCCGCAAACTGCCGTCGACGCCGGTCAGCGACGGGCGGCGGATCTACACGATGGATGCCGAGACCCGGGTTTCCGCTTTCGAGGCCCTGACCGGCAATCGTGTCTGGCACACCGACGTGGAGCCCGACGAGGCCGATTCCACGCCGATCGGCGGCGGCATCGCACTCGAGGGCAATACGCTGTACGTGGCGACCGGCCTGGCCGAGATTCTGGCGCTGGACTCGGATACCGGCAATATTCGCTGGCGCAAGGAATTGCCGGCGCCAGCACGCGGTGCGCCCACCGTGGCCGATGGACGGGTGTTCATCCCGCTGGTCGAAGGCCGGCTGATCGCCTGTTCGGCGCAGGATGGCAGCGCCGTGTGGAACTACCGCTCGCAGGCTGCGGTCGCCAGCATCCTTGGCGTTCCGGCGCCGGCGGTTTCCGGGCCACTGGTGGTGGCCGGGTTCGGGTCGGGCGAACTGGTCGGCCTGCGCGCCGATAACGGGCGTGTGGCATGGTCGGACAGTCTGGCGTCGAGCCGCGGCAGTTCCAGCCTGTCGGACCTGTCGGCGATCCGCGGCATGCCGGTGATCGACAACGGCACGGTGTTCGCGATCAGTGTCGGCGGGGTGTTCACCGCCATCGACCTGCGTTCGGGCCGGCGGCTGTGGGAACGCGAGATCTCGGGGCAGGAAACCCCGTGCGTGGCCGGTTCGTTCGTGTTCGTCCTCAGCGGCGAACAGGAACTGGTCGCGGTGGGCCGCAATGACGGGCGTATCCGCTGGGTGCGGTCGCTGCCGGCGTTCGGCAACCCGGAAAAGCGCCGCGACCCGATCATCTGGACCGGGCCGCTGCTGGCCAGCGGACATCTGCTGATCGGCAACAGCGAATCCGAAATGCTGCTCATCAATCCGCTCAACGGCGAAACCGTGCGCGAGGCGAGCCTGCCCGCCGCGGCGTCGCTGCCGCCGATCGCCACCGGGAATTACGTCTACTGGCTGACCGACAACGGTTCGGTCCAGGCGCTGGGGTAACATATATGCTGCCGGTTGTGGTGATCTGTGGCCGCCCGAATGTGGGCAAGTCCACGCTGTTCAACCGGCTCGTCGGGCGGCGGCTGGCGATCGTCGACGATATCCCCGGCGTCACGCGTGACCGCAAGGAAGCCGAGGCACTGCTGCGCGGCCGCCGCGTCAAGGTGATCGACACGGCGGGGCTGGAAGAGGCGCCGCCCGAGAGTATGGCCGGGCGGATGAGCGAACTGTCGGCGCGTGCCGTGGCCGATGCCGATCTGGTGCTGTTCGTGGTCGATGCACGGGCCGGGATCACGCCGGTAGATGCGCATTTCGCGTCGTGGCTGCGCAAGCAGAACCGCCCCGTGCTGGTGCTCGCCAACAAGAGCGAAGGCCGCGCCAGCATGGCGAACGCGCTGGAGGCGTATGAACTGGGTTTGGGCGATCTGCTGGCGGTGTCCGCCGAGCACGGCGAGGGCATCGCCGATCTGATGTCCGAGGTCGCCGACCGCCTGCCGCCCGAGAAGGACGGCGCGGAAGAAAGCGAAGGCGAGGCCGGGCAGGACCGCCCGTTGCGGCTGACCATCGTCGGGCGGCCGAATGCGGGCAAATCGACGCTGGTCAACCGGCTGCTGGGCGAGGAACGCATGCTGACCGGCCCCGAGCCCGGGCTGACCCGCGATGCGATCGAAAGCGAATGGCGTGACCGCGACGGCAGGCGTGTGAAGCTGGTCGACACGGCCGGCATGCGCAAGCGCGCGCGGGTCGAGGAACGGCTGGAACGCGCGGCGGTCGGCGCGTCGATCGAGAGCCTGAAGATGGCCGAGGTCGTCGTGCTGGCGGTCGATGCGACGCAGGGGCTGAACGAACAGGATCTGCAGATCGCGCGGCTGGTGGAACGCGAAGGCCGCGCTCTGGTGCTGGCGCTGACCAAGTGGGACGCGGTGGAGAATCGCGATGCCGCCCGCAAGGCGGTGACCGATCGTATGCAGATCAGTCTTGCGCAGCTCAAAGGTTTGAGCGTGGTGACGCTGTCGGGCCTGACGGGATCGCGCGTCGATCGGCTGATGCCCGCGGTGTGGGCGGCCTATGACGTATGGAACCGGCGCGTGCCGACCGGCGCGCTGAACCGCTGGTTCGAGGAAGCGCTGGAACGCCATCCGCCGCCGCTGGTCGAAGGGCGGCGCCTGAAGCTGCGCTATATAACGCAGGCGAAGTCGCGTCCGCCGACCTTCATCGTGTTCGGCACCCGCGCCGAGGCAACGCCTGAGGATTGGCGGCGTTATCTGTCGAACGGTCTGCGCGAAACCTTCGATCTGCCCGGCACGCCGATCCGCATCGAGTTTCGCGGCACGGCCAACCCGTTTGCCGATCAGGGCAGGTAGTTGCCCGGTCCGGGCATCCGGTTCATTGTCGCCCGATGAAACAGGTCACCGCAAAAACCGATCCCGCCCTGATGACGGCCGAGGAGCTGCTCGGCCTTTATGAACGCCGGCTGTTATCGCCCGTCGAGGCGCTGAAAGCGGTGACCGAGCGCATCGCGCGGTTCAATCCGCAAATCAACGCGATGGTGGTGATGAACCCGCGCGCTTTGCAGGCAGCAGGCGAGAGCGAGGCGCGCTGGATGGCGGGCCGCCCGATCGGTGTGCTCGACGGTGTTCCGGCGACCGTCAAGGATCTGGTCGATCTGGCGGGCTTTCCGACGCGCCGTGGATCGCGTGTGACCGATCCCGCGCCGGTTGCACACGATGCGCCGCTGGTGATGGGGCTGAAGCAGGAAGGCGCGGTGATCATCGGCAAGACGGCGACCACCGAATTCGGCTGGAAATCGCCGGGTGACTGCCCGCTGCACGGCATCACGCGCAACCCGTGGGACATGTCGCGCACACCGGGCGGTTCGTCGTCCGGCGCGGGGGCAGCCGGGGCGGCGGGGTTCGGGCCGTTGCACGTGGGCACCGATGCGGGGGGTTCCATCCGTATTCCCGCGGCGTGGTGCGGGCTGGTCGGCATGAAGCCGACCTACGGGCGCGTGCCGCAATGGCCGGCGGGGGCGTTCGCGTCGGTCGCGGTGGCGGGTCCGATGACACGCTCGGTGCGCGATGCGGCGTTGATGCTGTCGGCGATGGCGCGGTTCGATCCGCGCGATCCGCTGTGTCTACCCGACGATCTGCGCGACTGGCGCGACGGGATCGACGATGGTGTCGAAGGCATGCGCGTTGCGGTGATCAAGCGCATGGGATTCACCTGTGCGGCGGACCGCTCGGCGACCGAGGCGGTGGAGCGGGCGGCGGAACTGCTGCTGGCCGCCGGCGCGCATGTCGAGGAAGCCGATCCCGAACTGCCCGACACGCGCGAGATCTTCGGCCGCGTCTGGGGTGTGGCACTGGCGCGGCTGGTGAACAGTTATACGCCCGAACAGCAGAAACAGCTCGACCCCGGCTTGCTGGACGTTGCGGCGGCCGAGGGTGGCATGAGCGCGATGGATTACATGGCCGCCGACATGTTGCGCGTGCAGGCGGGGCATAAGATGGCGCTGTTTCATCAGAAATACGATCTGGCGCTCTGCCCGACCGTGCCCGAACCGGCCCTGCCGATCGCCGACGGCACGGGGGATGCGCGGCATGCGCTGTGGAACCGCTGGGCGCCGTGGACCTTTGCGCTGAACCTGACGCGTCAGCCGGCGATCGCGGTGCCGGTCGGGCTGGATGCGAACAACCTGCCACGCTCGGTGCAGGTGATCGCGCCGATGTATCGCGACGACGCGGCCCTGCGTGCCGCCCGTGTCATTGAACTGTCCGAGCCGGCCATGGTCGCGCCGGTTCTTGCGGAGTGATCCCGATGAGCATCGAAACACAGATCTGTAACTGGCTGGCCGCGCAGCACGATGCGATGGTCGATATGCTGCACGAGATGGTCGATATCGACAGCGGTTCCTACAACAAGGCGGGGATCGATGCGGTGGGCGCGGTGGTGCAGCGCTTCATGTACCAGCAAGGCATTCAGGTCGAGGTCGTTGCGCAGAAGAACCACGGCGACTGTCTGCGCGCCATGGTGCCGTGGGACGGTTCGGTGGGGAATGCGGGCGGCAACATCCTGCTGATGGGCCATCGCGACACGGTGTTCCCGGACGGCGAGGTGAAACGCCGCCCGTTCACGTTGCGCGACGGCAAGGCCTATGGTCCCGGCGTGTCGGACATGAAGGCCGGGCTGGTGATGAACTGCTTCGTGCTGGCGGCGTTCGCCAAGTTCGGCGGCGCGCCGGCGCCGCTGGTCGGCCTGTTCACGGGCGACGAGGAAATCGGCAGCCCCGAAGGCCGCCCGGTGATCGAGGCCGAGGCGCGCAAGGCGCGCGTGGTGTTCAACAGCGAACCGGGCCGCATCAACGGCAATGTGGTGACGGGGCGTAAGGGCGGCGTGTTCATGGTGATGAACGTCACCGGCAAGGCCGCGCATTCGGGCGGCAACTATACCGCCGGGATTTCGGCGATCGAGGAACTGGCGCGCAAGATCCAGGCGATTCACGCGCTGACCGATCTGGACCGCGGCATCACGCTGAATGTCGGGCTGATCTCGGGCGGGCAGAGCGTCAACACGGTGGCGCCGTGGGCGGAAGGACAGATCGATATGCGCTATGTGAACCCCGCCGATCGCGACGATGTGGTGGCGCGGATCCAGAAGATCGTCGACACGTCCTATGTGCCGGGGACGAAAGCGACTCTGGCGATCCGCGGCGAGTTCAAACCGCTGACCCAGTCGCCCGCCGCGAAGAAGCTGTTCGAGCTTTACGTCGATGCGGCGCAGGCCAGCGGTTTTGCGACCGAGGGCGAATTCAGCGGCGGTTGCGCCGACAGCGGCTTCACGGCGGGTGTCGGCGCGGCGACGCTGTGCTCGGTCGGCCCGGTGGGCGGCCTGGCGCACAGCCCGGACGAATTCACGGACGTCGCCAGCTTCGTGCCGCGTGCGCAGGCCTGTGCCCGCGCGATCCTGCGGCTGGAGCAGGCGGGGCTGTAAGCGGCGGCCGAATTTTGAACCGCCTACCCAATTTTAGAACCGGCAGGGAGCTTATCCTGGCGTGGGTGTGGGCGGCGTTGGGTATGGCGAGCTTCCCGCTGTCGCGGAACTGTTATGCATCGAGCGTCGGAATGGTGATGCTTGCAGCCATCGTCGTCGGGGTGGCGAGCACGATCTGGTTTTTCATTCTGTTCAAAAATGAACGACTGTTCTCACGCTGTCTGTGCGCGCTGGCTTTCGGCGTTGCAGGCGCGGCCTTCGGCATGCTCTGGGCCGAGGCATTGCCGCGCTTCACGGCGGGACGTACGGAGACGCTGACCTATACGTACGAAAGAACGCTGCCATGGAAATTTTGCAACAGTAACGGTGCTCGTATTCGCGAGGTGATTACGCAGCGTCATATCGCGTTATGCGGCGCAACCTGGGATATTCCGGCGTTTTTTCAAAGAGGGCAGATACAGGTCACCGAACGGGTGGGGCCTTTCGGTGTCCGTATCGTGCGGGTCGGCCTGCCGCCCCCGTGATCATCAGGCTTTGCCCAACAGCCCGGGCGCGGCTTCGCGGATCTTTCCGGCTCCCTGCAACAGCGCGATCTGCGCGATGACCGCTGCGCGGGCGTCGTCGTCCGCGCCCAGCATGCGCGTCACGCCGGCGGCGATTTCGTCGGCGGTGGCGCCGGTGGTGGTGTCTAGCAGTGTGACGATGGCGGCCTGCACCTCGTCGGGTGGCAGCATCGCCGCCTGACGCAGCAACGGCGCCGCAGCGCGGCGGTCGCGCGGCGTGGCGGGACCGGCATCTTCGGCGCGCCAGAACAGGCCGTCCTGCACCAGCCCGTTCAGATCCTTGGCCAGACGCAGCGCCTGTTGCGCGGCAGCGCGCAGCTTGGCGTCGGCCTCGGGCAGGTTCCACAGGATACGCACCCGTTCGACGATCGCATCCTGATGCACCGGGCCTTCGATGCCGACGATGCGGGCGAGAATGCCGGCGAGTTTGGCGAACGGCACCTGCGCGGGCGGTGTGTCTTTCGGCACGTCGAACGCCGCTTCCACATACGGCGTGGCCAGGCCGGTGCGGTCTTCGCTCTGCGGCGCAGCTTCCGCCGCCTGTGCGGCGAGGCCCAGTGCCTTGCGCAAGCGCGCGGCGGCGGCGTCTGGCGTGTTCAGCCAGTCCATCGCCAGCGTGCGATGCAGCGTCCAGCCCATCATGCGCAGCGCGTTGTCGCGCTGGCGGTCGCGGTCGCGCGCCGAGCGCGACGCCGCCATGGCCGGGCCGTCGGTCTCGATCCCCAGCACGAAATCGCCCGGCGCATCGGCGCGGCTGACCGCCAGATCGAGGAACAGGCCCGATGTGCCGACGCGCGGCACGGCGTTCAGGCTCTCGGCGCTCAGCACATCGGCGATCGAGGTTTCCAGCGGTGCGGTCTCGGCCGCATCGGCAGCCGGTGTGTAAGCCGTGTCGGGTGCGGCAGCGAAGGCGAGGAAGGTTTTCAGCGCCGCCACACCGCGGCCGCCGGCGCGGTTCAGGTCGATGTCGTCCGCGCCGATGCTGCTGAACACCACGCAGCGTTTCTTGGCGCGGGTGATCAGCACGTTCAGCCGCCGCTCGCCGCCATCGGCGGACAGCGGGCCGAAACGCATCGCCAGCTTGCCGTCCGGGCTGCGGCCGTAGCCGACCGAAATGAACATCACGTCGCGCTCGTCGCCCTGCACGTTCTCGAGATTCTTGATGAAGAACGGCTCCTGCGGGTTGGCGTTGAAGAACGCGTCCAGATCCGGACTGTCCTTCCGCAGGGCCTCGACCGCATCGGTGATCGCGTCGCGCTGGCTGACCGAAAACGCGGCGACGCCCAGGCTTTCCTGCGGGCGTTCCTTGGCATGACGGATCACCGCTTCGGCGATGGTCTTCGCCTCTTCCTTGTTGGTGCCGGTCGCCCCGGTGTCGAAGCGGCCGTCGACGCGCACCAGCGACAGGCCGAGATCGGCGCTGCGCGGGCGCGGGCTGGGGATCAGCAGCAGGCGGTTGTCGTAGAATTCGCGATTCGATGTGGCGATCAGGCTTTCGTGCCGGCTGCGGTAGTGCCAGCGCAGCATGGCGGACGGCACGCCGCGCGCATTGCACAGGCCGAGGATCGATTCCACGTCGTCGGCCTGCACCACGCCGCTGTCGTCCGCGTCGGGCGTGGTGTCGTCGTCGCCGGTCATGCGCTGGAAGAAACGGGTGGGCGGCATCTGCTTGTCGTCGCCGACGATGACGATCTGCTTGCAGCGCGCGATGGCGCCCAGTGCATCGACCGGTTCCACCTGGCTGGCTTCGTCCATCACCAGCATGTCGAATTCCAGCACGCCGGGTTTCAGGAACTGCGCGACCGATAGCGGCGACATCATGAACACCGGCTTGGCCAGTTGCACCGCCGGGGCGGCGCGGGCCAGCAGGTCGCGCACTGGGGTGAAGCCGCGTTTGCGTTCCATCTCGCCGCGCAGCACGTCGGCGCCCGGTGCGGTGCGGGCGCGCGTCACGCGCTGGGCGTGTGCCCAGGCGGCTTCGGCCTGGGTCAGTTTCATGCGCGCCACATCGGCATCGCGGAAATCGTCGACCAGCCGCAGATGCGCCGGACCGTCGAAGCTCGCCAGTTCCGGGCGCTGGCGCATGGCGCATTTTAGCAGCGCCTCGGCTTCGGCGTAGACATGGGCGGCCATCGCTTCTTCGGGGGCGAGGCTGCCATCGGCCAGCGCGGTTACCAGCGGCTGCAAGTCCAGCGCCTGCGCGGCAGCGGCGGCGCGCTGCCAGGCGGCCCAGTACGCGAAACCGGTCTGTGGCGCCGCTGCCATCGCTGTCAGCCGCGCGCCGAGCTGCGCAAACGGGACCGCGCCGATCTCCCTGCCGAAACTGTCGCGCAGGAAGGTCGCGGCGCGTTCGGCGCCGTCGATGATCGTGGCGGCGCCGGGGTGGGCGTCCAGCCACGCGATGTGCGCCGCAGCACCTGTGGGCCAGGCGCTGCCGAACAATGCGCGGCCGCGTTCCTGTGCGGCGGTGAATGCGTCGGCAGCGCGGCGCGCGGCGAGCGCGGCATCCAGAAATGCGGTACGCGCGGCGGTATCTTCGGGCGGCGCGCCGCGGCAGATATCGGCCAGCAGCGCCGTGGCCTTGCGGCGGGCGGGCGATACGAAGCCCAGCAGACCACCGTCTTCGGCCAATATGTCACGCGCCTCCTGCACCCCATCCGCTGTGAACAGTTTGTCGGTGAAACGCTGATCGGCGCGGACGCTGGCGGCGGCCTCGGCGCAGGCGGCCAGGGTGCGCGCTTCGGCCGGAGCATGCGCGAGGGCGGCGTAGGTGCGCAGCGTGTTCAGATCCGGCAGGCCGCAGGCGCTCGCCTGGGTCAGCGCGCGGATCGCCTCGGGCAGGTTCTGCAATGCGCGTTCGAGGTCGGGGGCGGGCAGGTCGGCGGTGATCCCCGCCCATGGCGACGCATCCGGCTGGCCGAGATCGGCGCAGCGCGCCGCCAGTTCGCGCACCGTGCGCCGGCGTTCGTCCAACTGCGCGCTGGTCCACGCGGCGGCGCCGTCCAGCGTGAAGCGCGGGGCTTTCATGCCGTTGGCGCGCAGCCGCACCAACTGGCCGGTCACGTGGTAGGCGTTGCGGCCGGATTTGCCGATCGGCGCGGTCATCGCCGCGGCATGCTTGTTGAGGCGCGAGCGCAGACTGCCGAGCCGGGTGATCAGGTCGTCGCGCGCCGGTTTTGGCGCGGCGGGCATCGACAGTGTGGCGCGCAGTTCGTCGAGCACGGCGCGCTTGCTCAACTTGTCGGAATGCAGCTCCAGGCATGCCGCGCCGATCCCCACCGCGTCGAGCCGGCGTTTGACCACCTGCAGCGCGGCGAGTTTCTCGGCCATGAACAGCACGCGCCTGCCGTCCAGCACGGCCTGGCTGATGATGTTGGTGATCACCTGGCTTTTGCCGGTGCCGGGCGGCCCCTGGATCACCAGATGCGACCCGATGCGCGCCACATGCGCGGCCAGCGTTTGCGAGGCGTCGGCATCGACCGCGAAGTCGAGCTTCTCCACCGGGATCAGCGCGTCGATATCGGTATCGTCGCCGGGAATGTCGGCCGGGGGCAGTTGCTGCCCGGTCAGCAGCGCGCGTACCAGGCCGTGCGTGGTCAGGGTGGGGTTTTTGGCCGGGTCCAGGTCCGCGTACATCAGGAACTTGGCGAAGCTGAACAGGCCGAGGTGCAGCGCATCGGGCTCCACGCGCCAGCCGGGCTGCGCGGCGATCGCCTGTTTCACCGTTTCGGCCCAGGCGCCGGGTGTGGCGTCGCCGGGGAAGTCGGGCAAAGTGATTCCGAAATCGGCCTGCAGCTTCTGGCGCAGGCACAGATTGTCCTCAAGTTCGGCGTCCACGGTGCTCAGACGGAAGCCCGCGCGGACCGAGCCGCGTTCCAGCGCCACGCGCATCAGCGCCAGCGGCGCGCGGCGTTCGACCTTTGGCGTGCCAGGGTCGAACCAGACCAGCGCACCGCAGCCGAGGCTGAGCGTATTGACGCCGCTCTCTTCCAGCATCGTGCGGGTGTCGCGCGCCAGCGCCAGCAACTTCTTCGGCAGGTCGGCAGTGCCGAGCGCGGCGCGCAGTCTGGTGTCGGTGCGTGTGGTTTCGGTCGCGTCGCCCTCGGCGGCTTCGAAAGTGAAGCTCTTGCCGCCGGTCAGCATGGTGACGACGAAATCCGGATCCTCGTCGGTCAGCGCAATCACGCCCGCCGAACGACCGGGCCTGGGCAGCGACAGCAGCCGGTTGCGGGTGGAAAGATCCAGCAACGCACGGCGCGCCGTGGTCAGGGCCGTATCGAGGGCGGGGGAAACTGTGTCGGACATGCGCGTAAGCTACACGATTCCCGGCGCGCGCGTCAGAGCCGTTGCGCTGCCTATGCGCGGCCGTACGTATCTTCCAGACGCACGATGTCGTCCTCGCCCAGATAGGTGCCGGACTGCACCTCGATCAGGGTCAGCGGCACCTTGCCCGGGTTTTCGAGCCGGTGCACGCAGCCCAGCGGCAAATAGACGCTCTGGTTTTCGGTGAGGGTGATCGTTTCCGCGTCGCGCTGTACCAGGGCGGTGCCCTGCACCACCACCCAGTGTTCGGCGCGATGGAAGTGCTTTTGCAGCGACAGCCGGGCACCCGGGTACACAACGATGCGTTTGACCTGGAAGCGGTCGCCGGCAATCAGCGATTCGTAGAACCCCCACGGCCGGTAGACGCGGTTATGCGTCAGCGCCTCGCTGCGGCCGGCGTCTTTCAGGCGGTCGACGATTTTCTTGACGTCCTGTGCATGGTCGCGGTGCATGACCAGCACGGCGTCTTTCTCGACCACGGTGATCACGTCTTCCACACCGACCAGCGCGGTCATCACGCCATTGCTGCGGACATAGCAGTTCCGGGCGCTCTCGAGCATGACATCGCCGATCGCCACGTTGTTCTGCGTGTCCTTGTCGCCCAGTTCCCACAGCGCGCTCCAACTGCCGACGTCGGACCAGCCGAGATCGGCCGGCACCACCGCGGCGTGTTTGGTGTGTTCGGCGATCGCGTAGTCGAGGCTGATCGAAGGCGCGCGCGAAAACGCGTCGCCAAGACGCGTGAAGTCGAGATCGGTCGTTGCCGAGTCGATGGCGGCGCTGACGGCATCGCGAATATCGGGGGCGTGGCGGGCCATTTCGTCGAGCAAGGTGCGGGCCGTGAACACGAACATGCCCGAATTCCACAGGTGCCGTCCTCCGGACAGATATGCCCGGGCGGTATCGGCATCCGGTTTTTCGACGAATGAGGCGACGTCGAATGCGCCGTCGATGCTGGGGATCGGCGCGCCCTGTTCGATATAGCCGTATCCGGTCTCGGGGGCGGTCGGGCGCATGCCGAAGGTGACGAAGCGGCCCTGGCGCGCCGCGGCGACGGCAATGTCGAGCGCGCGGCGCAAGGCGTGGCGGTCGGTAATGGCGGCATCGGCGGCCATCACCCAGAGAACGGCATCGGGGTCGGCCTGGGCCGCCATCACGGCGGCGGCGGCAACGGCGGGGGCGGAATTGCGCCCGACAGGTTCCAGCAGGATACGGGCATCGCCGATTTTCGCCGCGCGCAGTTGCTCCGCGATAATGAACCGGTGTTCCTGGTTGCTGACGACGATCGGCGCGGCGAACCCGGCGCCATGGGCACGCTGGGCAGTTTCCTGCAGCATCGTGCGGTCAGAGAGCAGCGGCCAGAACTGTTTCGGAAAGCTGCTGCGCGACACGGGCCATAGCCGTGTTCCCGTCCCGCCCGACAGAATGACGGGAACGATCGATCCGGTGATGTTTTTACTGATGTCCATATGTCTGTCTTTTTGTTCGTCTATCCGTCGGTTTGGGGAGAGGCGCATCGGTAATTCGTGTGAATCTCATGGATGTTTTGGAAAAGGCAACAGGTGTGTCGGAAGAAGACGGTCAGATAACCTGATATCCTCATATATTATACATCATGAGTTTAATAATAGTGCACTACGTGCGCCTGGGTGTTTTTTTCAAATCGGAACGAAACGGTACACAGCCGTTCTTACAGTCGGGTGTTAGCGTTAACGACGGGTCTGCCACCAGCGCCGGCTCTGGAGAAGAGCAAGAAGCAGAATGCCCGGCAGGGCCAGCGTGCTGAACGGTGCGCAGAGACTGATAAGCCCTCTCACCACCATTTGCGCCGTATCGGGCAGGGAATGGAGCCATATCTGACATGATCTGCTGAGGGTGCCTGCGGGATGTCCGCAGCCGATGAGGTCATTGATAGAGTGCGGCCAGCCACAGGATCGCGCAGACGCTGCATACTGCCTACAGTTTTTTCATCCGAGACTTCATTGCGGCGACCCGTTCCGCGGGGGCTGACGTGTCCGGCATCGGTTTCGTGTCCGTGCAGGCATAAAAATACCCGGGAAAACCCGGGTATTTTTGTTGGCTGCATCACCCTGTCAGCCGGCCAGGGCTTCGTCCTTTTTGTGCCGGATGCTGGGCAGCAGCATGGCGGCCAACATGAGTGCGCTTATCACCAGCAGCGTCGCGCTGATCGGGCTCTGATAGAAGACCTCCACACTGCCGCGCGACAACAGCATGGCGCGGCGCAGGTGTTCCTCCATCATCGGCCCGAGCACGAAGCCGATCAGCAGCGGCGCCGGTTCCAGCTTCACCTTGGCGAACAGATAGCCGATCAGACCGAAGATGGCGGTCTGATAGATATTGAACGAATTGTTGTCGTAAACGCCGACCGCGCAGAAGATCAGGATCGACGGATACAGGAACTTGTAGGGCACCTGCAGCAGCTTCACCCACATGCCGATCATCGGCAGATTGATGACCAGCAGCATCAGGTTGCCCAGCCACATGCTGGCGATCAGCCCCCAGAACAGTTCGGGCTGCGAGCTCATCATGCGCGGGCCGGGCTGAATGCCGTGGATGATCAGCGCGCCGACCATCAGCGCCATCACCGCGTTGGCCGGAATACCCAGCGTCAGCAGCGGGATGAACGATGTCTGCGCGGCGGCGTTGTTGGCGCTCTCCGGCCCCGCCACGCCTTCGATCGCGCCGTTGCCGAAATCGGCCCGGCCCTTCGAGAGGCGGCGTTCCATCATGTAGGACCCGAACGATGCCAGCGACGCGCCGCCGCCCGGCAGGATGCCCAGCACCGAGCCGAGCAGTGTGCCGCGTATCACGGACGGCGTGGCGCGTTTCGCTTCCTCCTTGGTCAGCAACAGGCTGCCGACCTTCGAGGTGAGGATCGAGCGCGCTTCCGGACGTTCGAGGTTCAGGATGATTTCGGCGATGCCGAACAGCCCCATAGCGAGCGCGACGAAGCCGATACCGTCGGCCAGTTCCGGGACGCCGAAGGTGAAACGCTGCTGGCCGGTCTGCACGTCGGTGCCGACCAGGCCCAGCGCCACGCCCAGCACCACCATGGCGACCGCCTTCAACACGCTGCCCTGTGCCAGCACGGCCGAAATGATCAGGCCGAGCAGCATCAGGCTGAAATAGTCGGCCGAACCGAACGACAGCGCCACCGATGTCAGCGCCGGGCCGGTGGCGGCGACCAGTACCGTCGCCACGCAGCCCGCGAAGAACGAGCCCAGCGCCGCGATGCTGAGCGCCGCGCCGGCGCGCCCGTTGCGCGCCATCTTGTAGCCTTCCAGCGTGGTGACGACGGACGAGACCTCGCCCGGCAGGTTGAGCAGGATCGCGGTGGTCGAACCGCCGTACTGGGCGCCGTAATAGATGCCGGCCAGCATGATGATGGCGGTGACCGGCTCAACGCCGAAGGTCAGCGGCAGCAGCAGCGAGATGGTGGCGACCGGGCCAATTCCTGGCAGCACCCCGATGGCCGTGCCGACCAGCGCGCCGATCAGCGCGAAAGCGAGATTCTTCAGACCGAAGGCGACGGAGAAGCCGAGAGCGAGATTTTCGATCATTGACGTTTCTTATTCTTAGTACTGAACGAGGGACGGCGGGAACATCGGCAGGCGCAGATCCAGTCCCCAGATGAAGACGAACCAGCACAGCGCGATCAGAAACAGGATACAGCCGATCGTGCCGATGATGGTCTGGGTCTTGTCGGCCAGCGCGGCGATGACGACCGTCAGGGCGATCGACAGGGCGAAGCCGATCTTCTCGATCATGAAACCGAATAGCGCGAAGGCGACCAGAATCAGAATCAGTTCTTTAAACGCCCAGCGTTCCAGCGCGTCCGGCCCATTGTTCAGTCCGATCGACGTGACCAGAATGCCGAGAAACAGCAGCAACCCGCAGACCAGCGCCGGCATGTAACCGGGCCCCATGCGGCGGGCCGTACCGAAGTCGTGGCCGTAATAGTTGGCGACCAGCCCGAAGATCGCGACAGCGATCAGGATGCCGCCGGCGCTCAGGTCCTTGGCGTTTAATCTGAGTTTATTCATTAGCTGTTTCCTTGGCGTGTCAGTCGTAGGGCACGAGAGAAACATGATGGCATCGGACGATGCATCATGCCCATGACGTTGGCCGAACACCGAAGCGTGCGGCGCGTGTTAAGTTTTCCCCCGTCTCAAAAACAAAGTTTTTGTGCCCAAATTTTCATGGGTGTCATGTCTCTATGGCATAGGCAGTCTTCTTCCTCAACAGACTTTCATAATCAGACGAGAAATTACGTATCCGATCCAGAGAATTCCGCAAAAGGGCGCGATTGCCAGAATGCCCGGTTGGCGGCACTATCGTCGACGATATCCCGAAATCAAGGCTTTCCGCAGCGACAGAAGGGCAAATATTCCCATGGAGAATTGCTTGTGACGATCAACGACCCGCAACGTTTCATAAACGAAACAACAAAGGGGATTGAAGCCCGTCTGCTCGAAATCCGTCGCGACATTCATGCGCATCCGGAACTGGCGTTCGAGGAAGTGCGCACGGCGGGGACGGTGGCGGCCGAGCTGGCCCGGCTGGGCATTCCGCATCGGACCGGGGTCAACAAGACCGGTGTGATCGGACTGATCGAAGGCGGCCGGCCGGGGCCGACGCTGCTGATCCGCGCCGACATGGACGCGCTGCCGATGCCCGAGCTGACCGGGCTGCCCTGGGCGTCCCGGTACGAAAACAGGATGCACGCCTGCGGGCACGATCTGCATACCACGACGCTGATCGGCGTGGCCGAGGTGCTGCAGAAAATGGCGCCGCAACTGGCCGGGCGCGTGAAGCTGATGTTCCAGCCCGCCGAGGAAGTGGTGGGCGGCGCAGCCGGCATGATCGACGCTGGGGTGCTGGACGACCCGAAGGTCGATTTCGCATTGTCGCTGCACAACCAGCCGGGCCTCGCGGTCGGCAAGTTCGCTTATACATACGGCCCGGCGCTGGCGGCGGCGGATCGTTTCGACATCACCGTGCATGGCAATGGCGGGCATGCGGCGCATCCGCATCTGTCGGTCGACCCGATCGTCGCGGCGGCGACCCTGGTGACCCAGTTGCAAACCGTGGTCTCGCGCGAGGTGCGGCCGTTGTATCCGGCGGTGGTGACGGTGGGCATGTTCTCGGGCGGCTTCATCCACAACATCATTCCCGACACCGTGATCATCAAGGGCACCGTGCGCGCGTTGCACGACGAAGCGCGCGACGCGGCGGAACGCGCCATCGCGCGGCTGTGCGCCGGGCTGGAGGGATCGATGCGGGCGCGGGCGGATCTGGTCTATGAACGCGGCGTGCCGCCGATGGTCAACGACCGCGCGATCGTCGACCGCACGATCGCCAGCGTCCGCCGCCAGTTGGGCGACGACGTGGCGGTCGAGGAAAATCCGACCATGGGCGGCGAGGATTTCGCGTTCATCGCGCAGCGTGTGCCGTCGTTCCAGCTCAAGATCGGCTCGGGCGCGCCGGGGCGGCGGGACAAGCTGCACAATTCCGACTACCAGCCCGATGAACGTTGTATCGCCCTGGGGGTCGAGGCGCTGTCGCGGGCGGCACTGGACATGCTGTCGTAAATCCGTTTTGAGACTGCACGGTGAAACGGGCAGGCAGAATAGGATAACGGCGATGGAGAACCTGAAGCTGCGCATGGGCGAATTGACCGGCGGCGAGGCGCGGGTGGTGCTGGCCCGCCGCCCGGTCATCCTGCTGCCGATGGGCAGTCACGAGGATCAGGGGCCCTATGCGCCGATGGGGGATTATCTGTCGGCCGAAAAGGTGGCGTTGCAGATCGCCGCTGCCGCCCGCGACGCCGGTACGGAAACCCTGGTGGCGCCCGTGCTGCCGTTCGGCGGGGCGGATTTCTTCGGCACCATGCCGGGCGGCATCGCCCTGTCGCAGGCGACGATCCGCAGCGTGATCGGCGACATGCTCGCCTGCCTGCTACGCCACGACCTGTCGCGCATCATCGTGATCAACGGGCATGGCGGGAACAGCCAGGCGATTCACGACGTGACGCAGGAGGTCTATCGCGCGCGGGGTGTGCTGGTGCCGTCGTTCTATCTGTGGCGGGTGGCGGCGGCGCTGCTGCCGGGGATCGTGGAGCCCGAGGTCGCGCAGCGTTCGTCTGGGCATGGCGCCAATCCGCTGGGCAGTGTGGCGATGCACCTGTTTCCCGATCTGGTGCGCATGGACATGGTGCCCGCGCCGAACCCGCCGCCCAAGGTGCTGGGGCTGGACGTGTCGAATTTCGGTTCGGTGCTGTTCGAGGGGGTCGAGGTGCAGGTGCCGGTCGAACTGGACGAGATCGCCCCGAACGGCGTGTTCGCCGATGCCACGCATGTTTCAGCCGGGATCGGTGCGCAACTGACGGCGCGTCTGGTGGAGGCCGGTGCGCGATTCGTGGCGCATTACGCGGGGGCCGTCCGGTAATGCGACAGGGGCGGCCGGCTGGTGGCGCTTTCTTGTGCAGTCTCTGGGAGCAATCCGGAAGGTTCAGGCGGGCAGGGCGGTCTGGCCCAGCACCCAGCCTTCCCAGATCCGCAGCATGGGATCGTCGGGGGTGCCGTCCGGCGCGTGTCCGTCCACCACTGCGATGACGTTCAGCAGCCCCAGCAGGGAATCGAACTGGTCCTCGCCGTGCGGGCGGGGGTCGAAACCGGCCTTGATGGCGTCTGTCAGTTCCTTGTCCGGATGCACGTTCATCCGCCGCATCCGCGCGCGCAGAGCAGGCGCCAGCGCGGCGCGGTCCGGCTGGCGGCGCTTGCTGCCCTGCAGGCGCAGCTCCAGAAGTCGCAACGCTTGCGCGGGGTATGTCTCGGCCAGCGCAATGCCGCCCGGGCGCAACAAGGCGCGGAAATCGCCGGCGAACGGCCATAACAGCAAGGGCAGTTGCGCGGCGAGCGCCGGGCACAGCATGTCGCGCCATGCTGCGATCGCCGCTTTGCCCGACTGATTGGCGCCCAGGGTCCAGAACGGCGGCGCGCCGGCCGGGCGTTCATGGGTGGCGCGGTCGCAGGCGCGCGACAGCGCGGCCGCGTTCTGCAACCCGAGCGCCACGGCATGGGCGGCGCGCGTCATCCCCTTGCGGCCGCGCTGCGGATAGAAGGGGCGGTCGGGGCGGAGCTCGTCGAGGGTTGCGCAGACGTCGAAAAATACCGATCCGGCGTGCAGGCTGCGCAGAAAGGCCGGAAAATCCGCCTGCCCGAGATGGCGCTGCGCATAAGCGCGCGGCAGGCCGAGCGGGAAATCGACCCCGAGCGCAACCGGTGTCCCTGCCGCCCGGTCCAGCAGATCCGGCAGGAATCGGCCGGGATCACCGACCGGTACGGGAAGGCTGGCCCGCCAGAGGGCGCCGTAGTTGCCGGCGTGGCAGACCCAGCGTTTGCCCGCCGCCGCCGACCAGTCGGCATGGGCGGCGAGGAGAGATGGAGTCGTGCCTGTCCTAGCTGAGTGGCTTATGGGCTTTGTCCAGAAGGCGGCCGAAAAAACCGGGCTTTTTGGCGGCGGCGGCCTCCCGGGTGGCCTTTTCGGCGGCGCGGGCTTCGGCCTGATGCTGTTTTTCCTTGGTTTCCAGCCATTTTTCCAGACTCATGCCGGCCTTGGCCGCGCGGCGGGCCTCGTATTGTTGCTGGCCTTTGGTCAGGTTCTTGCTCATGCAGGGCCTCGTTCAACGGCTGGAATCGTCGGAGGGGTTGTCGCAAAGCGCCGGGCAAGGTTCAAGGCACAGGAGACAGAATTTTGGGGGTGCCGTGGAAGCGCGCGTGAAAACGGGGATCTGGGTGTCGATGGCGCTGCGGCGTGGCGATCAGACCGGGCGATTCGGGGTGGTTCTGCGCAAGGGCGATCCCGATTCCGGTGGCGTTCTGGTGGTATTGCGCGGATCTGCGGGGCTGTCGGTGCTCAGCCAGGCGCGCACCGCACAGGGCGCGCCGGCCTGGATTCGCGGCACCGGGGCCGAGGCGGTGACGCAGGGCGAGGCCGATGCCTATATCGCCCGGCAGGTACGTATGGATCCGGATCTGTGGGTACTGGAATTCGAAGCGCCGGATCTGTGTCCTCCGTTCGAGTTTTATATACTTTAAGACGTGTCTGAATATTACGAATATGCATAAAAAACACGTTGTGAAATGCGTGTTGTTGTAAAAATAGCGCAATGGCGGAAAAACCCTGAATTGACACTACCGTTTGGACATTTCCCGTGTAAGTTAAGATCACCGTAACGGCGGGAGTCTGCGACCTCTGGCTCTGGGTTCCAGCTCGGCGGGATATGTATTTTGGTATAAATCAGGAGATTGGGTATGTCGCTCCGTAGCACACTGTTGGCAGCTGCCGTACTTGCAGCGCCTGCCGTTGCAGTCGCGCAGCCGGTTAGCGGTCCGTATATCGCGCTGGGTGCTGGTTACAACATTCTGCAGAGCAGCTCGTTCGATGGCGGCCGTCAGTCGTACGATGGCGGCTGGGCCGGTCTGGGCAGCTTTGGCTGGGGCTTCGGCAACGGCCTGCGTTTGGAACTCGAAGGCTTCTACCGCACGAATGACACCGATGCGGTTCGCTTTGACGGGCGCGGCAAGTTCGCCGATGCCGGTGGTGGGCTCGACCAGTGGGGCGTGATGGCCAATGTGCTGTTCGACCTCGACATCGGGGTCGACTGGATGTCGCCCTATGTCGGCGCCGGTGTGGGCTGGTCGTGGATGGACGGCAGCGGGTCCGTCAACACGGGTGCGTTCACCCGTTGGTATGATGGCACCGATAACCAGTTCGCCTATCAGGGCATCGTCGGTCTGTCGTTCCCGATCGCGCCGCTGCCTGGTCTGGCGATCACGGCGGAATACCGCTATTTCGCGACGCTGGATCCGGAATTCGCCGGGGTCGAGCTTCAGAACCGCAACCACTCGTTCCTGATCGGTGCGCGCTATGCGTTCAACCATCCGGCACCGGCCGTGGTGGCGCCGCCGGCAGAAGTTTCGATTGCACGCAGCTATCTGGTGTTCTTCGACTGGGATCGCGCCAACCTGAACGACCGTGCGCGTCAGATCATCAGCGAAGCGGCGGCGGCCTCGCGGCAGGCCGCGGTGACGACGATCGAAGTGTCGGGCCATGCCGACCGTTCGGGCTCGGCTGCGTACAACCAGCGCCTGTCGCTGCGTCGCGCGCAGAACGTTGCCGCCGAACTGGTCCAGCAGGGTGTGCCGCAGACCGCGATCACCATCCAGGCGTTCGGCGAAACCCGTCCCCTGGTTCCGACTCCGGACGGTGTGCGTGAACCGCAGAACCGCCGCGTGGAAATCGTCCTGAAGTAATTCAGACGAGACAGAGGTTGCGAGAATCGGAACGGGGCGCCAAGAGGCGCCCCGTTTGCATATCCAGGGTTGCGTTGCCCACGGTCAGAATGATGCCGCGGAGGAGGGGAAGGCGTTGTTTAAAAATAAGAATATAATCACTAATTGCCTTTTTGTACAATATTAATATGTGGCTTAAAAACCACTCAACGAAAAAACCGCTGAATGGGGCTTCTTCTGGCAGCATTCCAGTGTAAGTTCTTGATACCGCGAACGGCAGGACTCGCGACCTCTGTAGATCGGCTCCGGCTAAGCGGATGTTGTTTGGATAAGAACAGGAGATAATCGAATGACGCTCCGTAGCGCTCTTTTGGCTGCGACCATTCTTGCCGCGCCCGCCATCGCCGTCGCCCAGCCGGTCAGTGGTCCGTACATTTCGCTGGGCGGTGGGTATAACATCCGTCAGGGCACGGATGTGGAACTGGGCCGTGATCTTCAGGGCAATGCCGTCGAGGGGCGCCAGTCGTTCGACGGCGGCTGGGTTGGTTTGGGCAGCCTCGGCTGGGGCTTCGGCAACGGCCTGCGTCTGGAACTCGAAGGCGGTTACCGTAGCAACGATGGCGATGCACTGCGCGTGAACGGTGTTGGCCGGTATGGCAATGTCGATGGCACGTTCAGCCAGTGGAGTGCCATGGCCAACATGATCTTCGACATCGACCTGGGCATCGACTGGATGTCGCCCTATATCGGCGCCGGTGCCGGCTGGGCGTGGATGGACGGCAAGTCCGTCGTCCGCACCGGTCGCGGCAACTCCACCGTGTACAGCGGCTCGGACAACCAGTTCGCCTATCAGGGGATCGTCGGTCTGGCGTTCCCGATCGGCGCGGTGCCTGGCCTGGCTGTGACCACCGAATACCGCTACTTCGCGACGCTGGATCCGGAATTCGGCGGCGTGCAGATGGAAAACCAGAACCACTCGTTCCTGATCGGCGCGCGTTTCGCGTTCAACACGGCCCCGCCGCCCGTGGTTGCGCCTCCGCCGGCAGCGGAAACGATTGCGCGTAGCTATCTGGTGTTCTTCGACTGGAACCGCGCCAACCTGACCGACCGTGCGCGTCAGATCGTCGGGGAAGCGGCTGCCAACGCGCAGCGCGCCGCGGTGACGACGATCGAAGTGTCGGGCCATGCCGACCGTTCGGGTTCGGCGGCGTACAACCAGCGTCTGTCGCTGCAGCGTGCGCAGAACGTCGCGGCTGAACTGGTCCGTCAGGGCGTGTCGCAGAACGCGATCACCATCCAGGCGTTCGGCGAAAGCCGCCCGCTGGTTCCGACGGCGGACGGTGTGCGTGAACCGCAGAACCGCCGCGTGGAAATCGTCCTGAAGTAATTCAGACACCATCGCGAGAAACTGAAACGGAGCGCCGAAAGGCGCTCCGTTTTGTTTTAGGTGCTATGCCAGCGCGATGTCGCGCACCATGTCGCCTAGCGCCAGCGACGAGGTCAGCCCCGGCGATTCGATCCCGAACAGGTTCACCAGCCCCGGCACGCCGTGTGTGCTGCGGCCCTGGATCACGAAATCCTGGCTGGAGACGGCAGGTGGGACGATCTTCGGGCGGATGCCGGCATATCCCGGCTGCAGCGCGCCGTCCGGCAGGTCGGGCCAGTAACGCCGGATCGCGGCGTAGAACGAATCGCCGCGCCGGGGATCGACCGTATAGTCGATGTGATCGACCCATTCGACGTCGGGGCCGAAGCGGGTCTGTCCGCCCATATCCAGCGTCAGATGCGTGCCCAGGCCGCCGGGCACCGGCACCGGATAGATCAGACGTGAAAACGGCGAGCGGCCGGTCAGCGAGAAGTAGTTGCCCTTGGCGTAATAGGCTTTCGGCACGTGCTGCATCGGCATGCCCGCCAGACGGGCGGCAAGAGCGGGGGCGTGCAGGCCGGCGGCGTTGATCAGCAGCCGGCAGCGCAGATGCATGGCCTCGGCGCCATCGACCGTCACCTCTATCCCGTCTTCGGCGATGCGTCCTTCCGTCACACGGCTGTGAAAAGCGAAGAGACCGCCGGCGTTTTCCGCATCGCCCTGCAGGGTCAGCATATAGGCATGCGCATCGATGATGCCGGTCGAGGGCGACAGCAAGGCCGCCGTGCAGTGCAGGGCCGGTTCCAGCGCGCGGGCCTCGGGGGCGGTCAGGGTCCGGATGTCGCCGACACCGTTGGCAAGGGCGCGCAGACGGATGTTCTCCAGTTGCCCGGCCTCGGCTTCATCGGTCGCGACGATCAGCTTGCCGCAGTTCCTGTGCGGAACGGCATGCTCGGCGCAATACGCGTACAGCGCCTTTTTCCCGGCAACGCAGGCCCGGGCCATCAGGCTGTCGGCCTTGTAGTAGATACCCGCGTGAATCACCTCGCTGTTGCGCGATGATGTTTCCAGGCCGGCGGATTCGGCCATTTCCAGCACCAGCACGTCACGCCCGGCCAACGCCAGCGCGCGCGCCGCGGCCAGTCCGACCACGCCTGCGCCGACAACGATGCAATCGACAGTTTCCATCCCCGTCCCCTTATGATGGAGCGAGTTTCCCAAACTGGAGACGGACTGCAAGTGGGCGGGTGACCTGCCGGCGAATCCTGCTAACAATTCGAATATGTATATCTGGTCGGGTATTTAAGTCGTGCGCTGTGCGTGGTTTGCGGAAACGGGCCCCAGTTCGGTTCTGACGGTTGGCTGGCAGCCGGCCCCGACTCCGGGGCGCGGCGAGGTTCTGGTACGCCTGCATGCCTGCGCAGTGACCGCCGCGGAAGTGGCGGAGCGGTCCGGGGCAATCCAAATAGCACTGGGTGAGCGCAACATCCCGCATCGCGACGGTGCCGGCGTGGTCGCTGCGGTCGGGTTCGGCGTCGATACCAGACGGGTGGGCGAACATGTCTGGGTGTTCGGGGCGGCATCCGGCACGGCGGCTGAACTCTGTGTGGTGCCCGATGCGCAGGCGATCACCATGGACCCGTCGGTGCCGTTCGAATCGGCGGCCTGCATGGGGCAGACGGCGCTGCCCGCCTTCGATGCGGTGTTCGGCGACGGCGGGGTGATGGGGCTGAGCGTTCTGGTGCTGGGCGGGGCGACGCCGTTCGGGCAGGCGGCGATCAGACTGGCGCATCAAGGAGGGGCACAGGTGATCGCCACGACCGATACACCGGCAACGGCGGTGACCGCGATGGAGGCCGGCGCGCATGCCGTCGTCAACGACGGCGCGCCCAACCTCGCCGCCCAGATCCTCAGCGAGCTGGAATCGGGCGGCATTGCCCGGGTGATCGATGCCGATCTGGCGGTCCATGCCGATCTGGCCGCGCAGGTGCTGGCCCCGCTGGGGGTGATCGCCTGTGTGGGGTCCAGCCGCAACCCCGTCCTGCCCCATGCCGAACTGGCCGCCAAGGGGGCGCGGGTCGAGTTCATCCAGCCCCGCCTGATGCCGCAGCAGCGCCGGGTGGCGGCACTGGCCGGGATCGCCGAGGGGCTGCGCGATGGCTGGCTGCATCCGCGTCTGGCCGCAGTGTTCCCGCTGCTGCGCATTCGCGACGCCCACGACCTGTGCGAGAGCGGCACCGCCATTGGCAGCATTCTGCTGGAGACCGGCAACAGCTGAACGCCGCGCCCCACGGGGACGCGGCGTTACAGCCGTCGGCACAGCGGATGGATCAGGCTGCGGCGCTGGTGAGTTCGACCCCGGCCGGCGCGGCTGAACCGATGGCGATCCGGCGCGGTTTCAGGGTTTCTGGTACCACGCGGCGCAGGGCGATATGCAGCAGGCCGTTTTCCAGCTTGGCGCCTTCAACTTCCAGATGGTCGGCCAGCACGAAGCGACGCTCGAAGGCGCGGCCGGCGATGCCGCGATGCAGGTACTGCACCGTTTCCGACGTCTCTTTCGCCTTGCCGGCGATCCGCAGCGTGTCGTTCTGCACGCTCAGTTCCAGGTCGGCTTCGCTGAAACCGGCCACCGCCAGGGTCAGGCGGTAGGAATCCTCGCCGGTGCGTTCGATGTTATAGGGGGGATAGGTGGTATTGCCCGGCTGCGTTAGGGCGTTGTCCATCAGGTTGGCGACCCGGTCGAAACCGATGGCCGAACGAAGAAGCGGGGAAAAATCGAAAGCGTTCATGTCTGAACCTCCTGCAACAGCAAGGTTGATGTGATCCGGATCACCTGGGTGCACCCGGAAAGCGGCGCCGAAACCCCGGCTGGGCATCTCGACGCAGCAGACATGGAAAACGCCGCCCCCGATTTCAAGGGCGGCGTTTCAGGAATTCCCGGAGAGGGCGGAAGGGTTACTTCTTGCCGCCCAGGCCGCCGATGCCGGCAAAGCGCTTGTTGAACTTCGCGACCTGGCCGCCGGTGTCCAGCAGGCGCTGCACGCCGGTCCATGCCGGGTGGGATTTCGGGTCGATGTCCAGGCGCATCGTGTCGCCCGGCTTGCCCCAGCAGCTGCGGGTCTTGAATTCGGTGCCGTCGGTCATCACGACGTTGATTTCGTGGTAGTTGGGGTGAATATCCGGCTTCATGTGCGGGCTCCTGAGACAGACCTGCCGATCCCGACCGGCAGGCAGAAACGCGGCCTATAGCGGGCCAAACGACATCAGGCAAGAGGGCGAAGGCCGCTCTTGCGTTGCGATTACCGCCACATGCGGCGCGAGATGGTGTCGAACAGGCGTTCGAAATGCATGCGCGAATTGCGCGGCATGACCTGTTCCGGGCGGTTGCCCATGCAGGCCATGAACAGCCGGGCCGGACGGTTGCGGTTGAAGGTCATCCCCAATGCCGCAAAACCGTCCTCGATGCGCTTGACCATGCGCGGGGTGCTGGCATCGAGCTCGAGGTCCCGGTGCGCCAGTTCGGTGCGATAGCTTTCGCGCACGAGCGCCTCGTAGATCAGCGGCTCGATCAGATCCTCGACATCAGCGTCCTCGAGCGTGCCGGGCGGGAAGGCCTCGGACACGAAGGTGACGTGATGGTCGCGGATCAGTTTGCTGGCCAGCAGGTCGACTTTGCTCGACCGTCCGGCATCGGCGCCGCTCAGCAGGATGATGTATTCGAGCTGCTGCGACGACAGCAGTGCCATCATGTGGGTGATCTGCTGCGCGCCGCCGGCCGGGGTGACGACCAGTTCGGGCGGCAGCGCCTTGCCGCCGCTGGTGCGCAGATATTCGCTGACCGAGGACAGGATCCAGTAATCGCTGATGTTCTTGACGATCAGTTGTGGCGCGCCGGAAAACAGGTTTGTCATACTGTTGTAGCCCAGCGCGGTATGCAGCGGGAACAGCGTGCGCGCGTCGCCGGTCGGCGTGTTCGTGACCGTGGTGCCGTCTGCGGGCGAGAAATTGACGGTTCGCACGGCGCCGATCGTGTCGGCCGGTACCATGAAGGGGGAATGGGTCGTGTAGATGATCTGGTTGTCGAAATCCGCGCGCAGATGCGTCAGCAGGTTGGCCTGTGACGTGGCGTGCAGATAAAGACCCGGTTCGTCGAGCAGCAGGATGACGTTGCTGCTCTTGCCGCTGTCGGTATCGGCGGCGAACGTCAGGTAGAACGAGAAGAACCAGCGGAATCCGCGGCTGCGTTCGTCGAGGTTGATCTCGACGTCGTAGCCGTTGTTGTTGGGGTCCGAGACCAGGATTTCCAGATGCGCCCCATCCAGATTGAAGCGCACCTTCAGGTCGCGGTCCTTCCACAGGCGCCGTATTGCCCGCGTTACGGCGGCGCCGGCGTGATTCATGATCTGGTTGCGGATCTCGTGGTTTTCGCCCAGCACATAAAGCTGACGCGGGTCGAACCCTGCGACCTTGGCCATTTTTTCGAAATTCAGTTCGCCTTCGCTCAGCGGTTCGCCGCTTTCGCAATGCTGAATGTATTCGTGCAGGTTGCGATGGCCGCTGATCTCGGGGAATTCCGCGATATAGATGAAGCGCGGCAGCCAGTTGAGCACCCGCATATGGGCGGCGCCGAGGGCATGGTCGAAGCTGGCGATGGCTTCGGCACGGTCCTCGATCTTGCCGAGCGGCTCTTCCGCAGCGGCCGGGAAGGTGATGCCGGTGCGCGCGAAAATATGATGCAGGGTCCGCGCGGCGGAGGTGGTGTTTTCGCTCCAGTCGGGGTCGTCGAACGTCTCGGCGGCGGTGCGGAACAAAGCCCAGGCGTTCTGAACCTGAGGGCGCAAGCCTTCGGGCAGGTGTTCGATCGCGATCGTGATCAGCGGTTCGAGCTTGCGCAGGCAGGTGCGGATTTCGAACGTGTCGGGTTTGGGGCGTTCGAGCCCCAGATCGACCCAGTGTTCGGCCTTGTAGTAGCGGCCGATATGCACCGTGCTGATCTCTGGCGCCATGGGCAACAGGCGGGCCAGCTCGGCCTTTTCAGCCTCGGTGAGTTCCCAGACGGTTTCGACCAGTTCGGTGTTGTCGGTGCAGTCCTGCAATCGCCGGTCGCGCGGGAAATCCTTGATCCGTGACAGGATCTTCGGACCGCCGGGTGGATTGAGACTGGCCAGCGCCAGCAAGAGATTCGATTTACCGCTCTCGTTGCGGCCGACCAGCGCCGTGATCTGGTCGACATTCACGCTACCGCTTTTCGCGATGGACCTGAAGTTCTGTACCTGAAAGCTTTTTAATTTCACGAGCCGTTTCACCACCTAGAAACAGACATGGTTTTCACAATCCGCCCGGACGTGAAACGCATGCGCGAGCGATACATAATCTATATCTCATTTAAGGTTGTTTTGCAGGGGGGAAAAAATAATACAAATCCGGGCCTCTATGGGAAACAAAGCGGCGGTTTTTCATAATGGATTCGTATCGAGCAAGAAAAAACACAAAAAATGGGAAAATTTTCCATTATAAACTATGTATATTTAATAATAATCGGTAAAATTCAACTAGAACGGGGGTGCGTAAAAGAACAGGCAGTGATTTTTCTGCCGTGCCGATGCGGCCAGTTGCTGCAGATCGCGCAAGACGGGGTGCAGGTCCGATGGATGACAGTCGAGCTCCTCGGTATCCGCCCATTCAGCGGCCGCCCGGGTCTGCGTCTTGGCGTCCATTGCGGCGAGCAATGCGACATAGCGGTCGGGAAAACGGTACATCATGCTGCCGTCGGGCAAGCCGGCGAGCGGGACGCTGTCCATTTCGTGCAGATCGATGTCGTAGTCGGTCGCTTCCAGAATGGCCCACAGGATTGAAAAATCCAGATCCGTCAGCCCCTTGAAGCTTTTGGGGGTAAAGGCCGCCGTCGCGGCGCGGTCCTGCGCCAGATCGGCGCGGACATAGCCCATCGCATCTGCCGGTTCTGCCACGAAAATATCTGCGATGACGGCCACGGTGGTTCTCTCAACTGCTTGCGATTTCTCCGCGCTCGATCACATAGGTGCGTTCGACCAGCGGTTCCAGCAGCGCCGGGTTGCTCTCGGTGATCAGGATCGCAAGCTCCGGTTCCGCCGCGCGCAGGCGCTTTAGCGTGTCGGCGTAGCGCAAGGCAAGGGCAGGCGCCAGCCCCTGGAACGGCTCGTCCAGAATGACCAGCCGCGTGCCGGTGATCATCGCGCGGCCCAGCGCCACCATCTTGCCCTGTCCGCCCGACAGTCCCGCAGCCCGGCGCTGCGCCAGTGCCGCCAATTCGGGCAAGATGTCGAACACCTTGCCAAGGCGGCGTTTACGCTCCGCTGTATCCAGCCCCAGCACTTCGGCGGGCAGCAGCATGTTTTCCTGGACCGTGAAGCGTCCGAACAGACGGCGTTCTTCGGGGGCGTAGCCGATCCCCAGATGTGTGCGCCGGTGTGCGGGCATATCGGTCAGCGATCTGCCGTCCAGAGTGATCGTGCCGGCGCGCAGCCCGGCAAGGCCCATGATGGCGCGCAGCGTCGTGGTCTTGCCGGCGCCGTTGCGCCCGACCAGCGCCACACGCGCGCCGTGTGGCAGCGACATGGAAACCCCGCGTACCACGCGCACCCCGGCGATCGCAACGTCGATGCCCGATATCTCAAGCATGTACGGTCCCCTTCGCGGGTTCGATGCCGATGACGTTGCGCTGCACGTCGGGGTCGTTCAGAACGATCTCGGGCTTGTCCACGCTGGCGATCCTGCCCTGATTCCAGACGGCGACGCGGTCGGCAAAGCGCGACACCACGTCCATATCGTGCTCGACGAACACGGCGGTGACGTTTTCGGCCCGCAGTGCATGGATGAGCGTTTCCACCACATCCATCTTGTCGGCGCTGGCGACGCCGCTGGTCGGTTCGTCCATCAGCAGCAGGCGTGGCTTCAGCGCGACCGCCATGGCGATGTCGACCAGCTTGCGGGTGCCTTCGTTCAACGCATCGGCGCGCGCTTCGGCCACCGGCGCCAGCCCGAAGCGGTCCAGCAGCGCGTACGCCTCGTCCACCACCGGTGCGTTGAGCAGCTTTATGAATGGGCGGAAAAAGCCGCGCCGGGCCATCAGCGTCAGCGCCACGTTCTGCAGCACCGACTGTTCGGTAAACAGTTGCGGCAACTGGAACGACCGCGCCACCCCCATGCGCACGATGGCGCGCGGTGACCGCCCGATCAGTTCCCGGCCGGCAAATGCGATATTGCCGCGCTGCGGGCGCAGATAGCCCGAACACATGTTGATGAACGTGGTCTTGCCCGCGCCGTTCGGGCCGATGATGGCGAGAAATTCGCCGTCGTACACATCCAGATCGATGCCGTCGGCAGCCACGACGCCGCCGAATGCCAGGCGCAGGTTGCGGGCGGAGAGAAGGACGCTCATGCGCGCTTCGCTTTGCGGATGAGCAGACCGATCAGCCCGGTGGGGGCGAACAGGATCACCGCCAGCAGGACCGCGCCAAGAATGGCCTGCCACGATCCGGCGAACCAGGCGGCGGCATAGCTGCGCACCAGTTCATAGGTCAGTGCGCCGGCGAACGGCCCCAGCACGTTGCCCGCGCCGCCGAGGATGGCGATGAACACCAACTCGCCCGACGATGTCCAGTAGGCGAGCTGCGGCGTGACGTGACGCGACGTCATGGCGATCAGTGCGCCGCCGAGGCCCGCCATGCCTGCCGACAGGACATAGGCGGCATAGAGGACCTGCCGTGCCGAGACGCCCGCGAATTCCAGACGGGCTTCACGGGTCTTGATCGCCGACAGCGCCACCCCCATCGGCGATGACAGATAGATGCGCACGAACCACCCGGCGCCGAAGCACAGGACCAGCGCCAGCAGAAAAATCGCCCATTCATACTGGGTGCGTTCCAGCGTCAGGCCGGCAAAGGACAGTTCCGGAACGCGGATGCCGTCGGAGCCGTGGGTGATGCGATAGAATTTTTCGAGCAGCGCATACAGCACCATGCTGACGGCGAGGTTCAGCATGCTGAAGAAAATATCGCGATAGCGCGCCATGAACAGACCGACCAGCGCCCCCGCCACCATGGCCGCCAGCGTGCCGAGCAGCAGCAGCGGCACGACATCGCCGATGCTGGGCGCCAGGAAGGCGACGGTATAGGCGGCGATGGCGATGAACATCGCATGCCCGAAGCTGACCTGCCCGGCGCGCAGCAGCAACAGGATGCCCAGCACCACCAGCCCCTTGGCCAGCGCCAGCGTCAGCACGAATTTCAGCCACGGAACCAGCAGCGCGACGACGACGATGGCGGCGGCGCCCGCGGAGGAGAGAAGGGGGATCATACGCGGCGGGTCTCCAGCACGCCGAACAGGCCCTGACGTTTGACGATCAGCACCAGAACCATGATGACATAGGGCACCACGGCTTCGAGTTCGGGTTCGAAATACACGGCGCAGCTGCGGCCAAGCCCCAGCAGCAGTGCGGTCACGGCGGCGCCTTCGATCCGGCCCAGACCGGCGGTGGCGACGACGGCGAACGACAGCACGATCATCTGCGCGCCGACACCGGGCACCAGCGAGGTGGTGGGCGAGGCCAGCGCGCCGCCCAGCGCAGCCAGAACGGCGCCTGCCGTGAAGGTCAGCACATAGACGCGTGTGGCGTTGATGCCGATGGCGGTGGCGGCCTCGCGGTCCTCGGTGACGGCGATCACCATGCGCCCGGGCAGCGTGCGGCGCAGAAAATACATCAACCCGAACAGTGTGACCGCGGCGATACCGGGCAAGACGTAAAGCTGGTACGCGGTGAACGGGATCACATCGGCGCCGAACGGTACATCGACGGTGCCGAGCAGTCTCATCGCCTGATCGTTGAAGACCGGGCTGACGCCCCAGATCATCTTCTGCAGGTCTTCGAGGATCATGAACAGCGCGAAGGTGACCAGCAATTGCAGTACGGGTTCCTGCGTATAGATACGCGACAGTACCGTGCGTTCGATCAGCGGGCCGAGCACGGCCCCGACCAGGGCCGCGGCCAGGAACAGCACCGGTATCGCCACCCAGCCGGGCAGACCGATGCTGGCGGCAAACAGTCCGATCGATGCCGCGCTGTAGGCGCCGATCGCATAGAGCGACCCGTGGGCGACGTTCAGCACACGCAGTACGCCGAACACCAGCGTCAATCCCACGGCGACCATGAAGACCTGCCCGGCATAGGCGATGCCGTCGAGCAACGCGAGGCCGAGCAGCAGGCCGTTTTCAGAAAACCACGAAGCCATCAGATCGTGCCGTCCTATCGCGCCACGGGATGCGCTCCATCCCGTGGCGCCGTGTGAAATGCGTTACTGGAATGGGACCGCAGCCGGGACCCGGTCGAGAATTTCGGGCGTCAGGGTTTTCAGCCAGGCGACGGATTCCATGCCTTCGGGCGTGGTCACCATGGCGCCGGGGAACACCACCATGTCGGTCATCACCGGGAACGGATACCGGTCGGTATGCAGCGTCGTGCCCATGATCATGTCTTCCAGACCCTGACCGTCCCTGCGGATGGTCAGTTCGGAGGTCAGGGTCGGGAAGGTCAGGTCGTGGAATGCGGTGGCGAGTTCGGCATCGGTCGGCCAGGCCCCGCCCTTGGCGGCGATCGCGCGTTCATAGGCGGCGCGCATACCGAAGATCGCTTGCGCCATGTGGTGCGTCGAATAGATCGGCATGTCGTTGAAACGCTGGCGGTAGGCTTCGGTGAAGCTGTTCAGTAGGGCGGGGTCGCGTGGTGACGGGCGCTGGAACCAGTGATCGCCGCGCGCGCCGATCATCACGCCGGGTGGCAAGGCCTTGCCGACGCGTTCCAGCGACGATTCCGCCAGCGGCAGCACCATGGTCGTGCGTTCGAACAATCTGCGCTCGGCCGCCTGGCGGATGAAGGTGTCGAGGTCGCCGCCCCAGGCGGTGCTCAGCACCACGTCGGGGCGCAGGGCCAGCAGGCGGGTAATCTCGGTGGAAAAGTCGGTCGCGCCGAATCTCGGGAACAGCTCGGCCGCGACGCGGACGCCGGGCTTCAGCGTATCCAGGCCGGTGCGGAACAGTTCCCATGAATCCCGGCCCCAGGCGTAGTCCTGGTTGACCACCGCGATGCTGCGGAAATCGGGTTTGCGCTTCAGCAGATACAGCAGCGGCGACAGGGTTTCCGGCGTGGCGTTGCCCTGTGTGCGGACCACATATTCGTGCCGCGTTCCTTCGAAAATGCGTTGCGTGCCGCAATCCCACAGGATGGTCGGTTTCTTCAGTTCCTCGGCCAGCGGGGCGATGGCCAGACAGGTGCCGGACGAAATGCCGAACAGCAGCACATCGACGCGTTCGTTCTGCACCAGACGGCGGTATTCAGAGACGATGTGTTCAACCCCGGGGCCTTCATCGACATAGATGGCGCGCAATGGCACGCCGGCGATGCCGCCCGCCTTGTTGATCTGGTCGATCAGCAGGTCGGCGGCGTTACGGCCCGGCACGCCGAAGACGCTGGCCGAGCCGGACAGAAAGGTCGCAATCCCGATGCGGATTTCGGAAGGTTTTTGCTGTGCGAAGCCGGAGCGGGCCAGCATTGTCATGCCGGCAACGGACCCCACGGCAGCCAGCGCGGCGCGTCGTGTGAGCATACAGTTTCCCCCATCACATTGGCGCTTGCTGCGCCAATTTTTCATATCGGAACCATTACATACGGATTTCCGTTTGACTACTAAAGATCGCAAATCGGGGCGGAAAAGGGGAATTCCCCTTTTCAACGACCTGATCTAGCGTTTTGTTTCTGTGTGCTTCTGTCGAAAAGGGATGAACGGATGCGTCTGAAGGACAAGGTGGCCATCGTCACGGGGGGTGCCGGTGGTTTCGGGGAAGGGATCGCGCGCCTGTTTGCCGAACAGGGGGCGAGGGTCGTCATCGCGGATCTGAACGCCGATGCTGCACAAAAGGTGGCCACCAGCATCGGGTCGGCGGCAGTGGCGGTTCATGCCGATGTGTCGAAGCAGGCGGATGTGCAGGCGATCGTCGATTGTGCGGTGAAAACGTTCGGCGGGCTGGACATCGTCGTCAACAATGCCGGCACGACGCATAAGAACCGCCCCATTCTGGAAGTCGACGAGGCGACGTTCGATCGGGTCTATGCCGTCAATGTGAAGTCGATCTTCTGGATGACGCATGCTGCGGTGCCGGTGCTGCGCAAGCAGGGGCGGGGCGGGTCGATCATCATGATCAGCTCGACCGCGGGGATCCGCCCGCGTCCCGGTCTGGTCTGGTACAACGGCACCAAAGGCGCCGTGAACACGATGACGCAGTGCATGGCGCAGGAACTGGCGCCCGATAACATCCGCGTCAACGCGATCTGCCCCGTGATGGGGGCGACGGGACTGCTCGAGGACTTCATGGGCATGGCCGACACGCCGGAAAACCGGCAGAAATTTCTGGCCACCATTCCGCTGAAGCGCCTGTCGACGCCCGCCGATATCGCCAACGCCGCGCTGTGGCTAGGCGAGGATGCGTCGTCGTTCATCACCGGTGTGCTGTTGCCGGTGGATGGCGGGCGCACGGCGTAGAAACACCGCTGCCCAACATATCATCTTGCCCAGTATACCGTTTTTCGAGGTCGGGAACGCATGAACATTCTTTCCATCCAGTCCTGGGTTTCGTACGGGCACGTCGGCAATGCGTCGGCGGTGTTTCCGTTGCAGCGCCTGGGGGCTGAGGTCTGGGCCATCAACACGGTGCAGTTTTCGAACCATACCGGATATGGCGCATGGAAAGGCTCGGTGTTCAGCGCCGAGCAGGTCCGGGATGTTCTGGATGGGATCGAGGCGCGCGGCGTGTTGGCGCACTGTGATGCGGTGCTGTCGGGCTATATGGGCGACGCGGCGATCGGTGATGCGATCCTCGATGCGGCGGCACGGGTGCGCAAGGCCAATGCGCGGGCGGTCTATTGCTGCGACCCGGTGATCGGCGATGTCGGGCGGGGTGTGTTCGTACAGCCGGGAATTCCGGAATATATACGCGACCGCGCCGTCCCCGCGGCCGATATCGTCACGCCCAACCAGTTCGAGCTCGAGTTCCTGACCGCCAGCAAAGTGAGCGATCTGAAGACCGCGAAGGCGGCGATTGCGAAACTGCAAGCGGCCGGCCCGCGCGTGGTGATGGTGACAAGTCTGATGGTCGACGAAACACCAGATGACGGCTTGGATCTGCTGGCGGGTGTCGGCGGGAAATTTTACCGCGTGCGCACGCCGAAACTGCCGCTGACGATCAATGGCGCGGGCGATGCGATCGCGGCGCTGTTCCTGTTCCATCATCAGAATACCGGCAGTGCGGCAGAAGCGTTGAGCAAAGCGGCATCTTCGGTATTCGGGCTGCTGGATGCCACCGCGAAAGCCGCCTCGCGCGAGATTGTTCTGGTTGCAGCGCAGCAAGAAATCGTCATGCCGACACGCGTGTTTCCGGCCGAAGAGGTTTAGCGGAGTACTATATCACGAGAATCTTGGAGCGCGCTGGCTTTTCCGCTTGTATTACCCGAAAGGTTGCCCAACAATCCTACTTTATTAAAACAACGCGATAGTAATGCGCGGAAACGTGGAGGGTAAAACCAATGCGTGAAATGGGCGATATCGTTTGTAATCAGAGACCCGTCACCATGACGCGGGACGCGTCGGTGCAGGAAGCAGCGCAGGCGATGCGCAATCATCGTGTGGGCGCAGTGCTGGTGGTCGATGACAGCGGGATATTGGAAGGTATCTTCACCGGCCGGGATGCCGTGGGGCGTGTGCTGGCTCAGGCGATGGATCCGGTCACAACGACCCTGGGCGATGTGATGACCAGCTGTCCGGATTGTCTTCCGCCGCACCTGAAGGTGATCGAGGCGATGCGTCTGATGGAGGTTGGCGGTTTCCGCCATGTGCCGATCGTGCAGGACGGCAAGTTGCTGGGGATTGTTTCCAAGGGCGACTTCAAGGGCCTCGAAGCTGCGCAGATGGATCATGAATCCGGTCTGTGGGAAGTGATCTGACGATCTTGCCGTGATCGGTTCATCGCAGACGATGCGAGGAACTTGTGCTTGAGCCTGATCCCGGATCGTTTCACAGTCGGTGCTGTGGAAATGTTTCGGCACAGGGAGGGCAGCTTCCATGCGACGTGTTGAAGAAATCGTCCGGGGACAGACACCGATCGCACTGTCGGCAAAGGCATCGGTCAGAGATGCGGCATGCCTGATGCGCGACCAGCATGTCGGCGCCGTTCTGGTGTTGGACGAGGCCAGCGAACTGGTGGGTATTTTCACGGCGCGCGATGTCATCACGCGGGTGTTGGCGCTTTCACTCGATCCGGATGCAACGCGGCTGAGCGAGGTGATGACCTCCAACCCGGATTGCCTGCACATCGGTCTGCCGGCAACCGATGCATTGCGGCTGCTGCGTGAGTCCGGCCATAAATACGTGCCGGTCGCGGCCGGGAAACGAGTGGTCGGCGTTGTTTCACGCTGGGATTTTCATCCCGTGGAACACGAGCGCCTGAGCGCAGAGTCCGAGATCTGGGAACATATATGAACGAACCCCCCGGCGGTTGGAACCGCCGGGGGCGTTGCGTGGACGAAGAGCTGAAGGCGTAACGCGTCGTCAGTCTGCGCGCCGAATACCGCGTCAGTCGATCTGCGCGCCCGATGTGCGAACCACTTCCGACCATTTGGTGTTTTCGGCGTCGATATAGGTCTGGAATTCGGCCGCCGTGCCGCCGACCGGTTCGCCGCCCAGTTCGCGCAGACGCCGGGCGGTGTCGGGATTCTTCAGAACCTTGTCGATCGAACTTGCCAGTTTTTCGACGATCGGGCGCGGCGTGCTGGCCGGGGCTTGCACGCCGAACCATGCCGTCGCATCGAAACCGGGAACGGCGCTCTCGGCGACGGTCGGCGCATCGGGCAGCGCGAACCAGCGGTTCGGCGTGGTGACGGCCAGCGCCTTGATCTTGCCGCTCTGGATATGCGCGAGCGCGCTGGGCAGATTGTCGAACGCGAAGTCGACGCGCCCGCCCATCATCTCGATCAGCATCGGGCCCGAGCCGCGGAACGGCACGTGCTGCGCCTTGGTGCCGGTTTTCGACATGAAGTATTCCGTGCACAGATGGCCGGACGTGCCGTTGCCGGGGCTGCCGTAGTTCAGTTCGCCTTCCTTTTCCTTTAACAGCGCGATCAGTTCCTGCGTGGTGCTGACGCCCAGGTCGGTGCGGGTGAACAGCACGTTGGCAACCGAGACGACGTGCGATACGGCGGTTAGGTCGGACGGTTTGTAGGGGAGGTTCGTGTAAAGCGTCGGGTTGATCGCCGCGATGCCGATCGTGGTCATCAGCAATGTGTAGCCGTCGGGCGCCGCATGGGCGACCGCCGCCGCACCGATGTTGCCGCCGGCGCCGGGGCGGTTGTCGACGACGATCGTCTGTCCCCCCAGTTCGCGCGGCAGAGCCTCGGACAGCAGCCGGGCGGCGAGGTCGGTCGTGCCGCCGGCGGCGAACGGCACCACCAGGCGGATGGCACGGTCCGGATAGGCTGTCTCGGCACGGGCCGCTGCGGCCATGCCCAGAAGGGCGGGGGCGGCAAGCAGCGTGCGGCGGTTCATCATGACTAGGGTATCCTTTCTATTCGATACGTATATGGGCACGGGTAACGACATCGGCCCATTTCGCGACCTCCGACTGGATGAAGGCCTCGAAAGATGCGGCGGTGCCACCGACCGGGTCGCCGCCCTGTTCGCGGATCTGGGCTGCTACTGCCGGTTGATGAACCACCTTGTCACACTCTTCCGAAATTTTGTTGAGGATGTCTACAGGTACACCGGCGGGCGCCTGCAGGCCGAACCAGGCGGTTGCCTCGACCTGCGGCAATCCGGCCTCGGCGGTCGTCGGCACGCCGGGCAGCGAGGCAGACCGTTCCGCCCCCGTTATCGCCAAGGCTTTGACCTTGCCTTCACGGATATGCGCCAGAGAAGACGGCAGATTATCGATCCCGACATCCAGCCGTCCACCCAGCAGGTCGATGAGCATCGGCCCCGATCCGCGGAAGGGGATGTGCTGCATGTCGATCCCGGCGGCCAGTTTCAGCAGTTCGCCCACGACGTGCGTGGAACTGCCGTTGCCGCTCGACCCGAAGTTCAGTGCGCCCGGCTGACGTTTGGCGCGCGCGACCAGTTCGGGCAGCGTGCTGATCGGGGAATTTCCCGGGACCATGATGACGTTCGGCACCTTGGTGACCAGCGAGACGCCGGTCAGGTCGGCGGGTTTCCAGCTCAGGTTGGAATAGATGGCATAGTTGATGGCGCCGGTGCCGATTGTGGTCATCAGCAGCGTGTAACCGTCGGCCGGTCCCTTGGCGACCACTTCGGTGCCGATGCAGCCACCCGCGCCGGCGCGATTTTCTACCACCACGGTCTTGCCCAGCGCCCTGCTCAGCGGGTCGGCGATGATGCGCGCGAGGAGGTCGGTGGTGCCGGCAGGCGGGAATGGGACGATCAACCGGATCGGTCCGGCAGGCCAGGCGCCTGTCTGGGCGCGTGCGCCGGCGGCGAGCGGCAAGCCACCCAGAAGCGTCAGCGCGGTGCGGCGGGTGATCGGATGATTTTTGGACATGGTTGTTCCCCCTCGGTTTTCTTATGATCGCCATTCTCCTGACGGAGTTGGCCTTTAGGTGCGTAAGCTGGTCGCGTATGCAGCGTAGGATGGATATACGCGCAAAAGAAAGTGTTCCGGATGCGGTTTCTTCGGGTTTACAGGCGGGTTCTCGGGCTGCTGGCGGCAGAGAGAGGCGTGGCTTTCATGCTGGCCGTCGCCAACGTTCTGCTAGCCGGGTTGTATTTTATCGAGCCGGTGCTGTTCGGGCGCGTGGTCGATCTGTTGGCGCGTTCGGCGCAGATGGACCCGGCGCGGGTGTGGTCCGAAGCTCTGGGTCTGCTCGGGGTCTGGGCGGCGGTCGGGCTGGGCGGGATCGGCGCGAACATCGCCGTGGCATTGCAGGCCGACCGGATGGCGCACCGCAACCGCCTTGCCGCGATGAGCCGTTATTTCCAGCACGTGCTGTCGATGCCGCTGTCGTTTCATGGCGACGTGCAGTCGGGGCGGTTGTTAAAGGTGATGCTGACCGGGGCCGACAACCTGTTCGGGCTGTGGCTGTCGTTCTTTCGTGAACATCTGTCGACCTTCGTCACCGCGCTGGTGCTGCTGCCGATGACGCTGCTGATGAACTGGCGGCTGGCGCTGACGCTGATCGTGTTGGTCGTGGTGTTCTGTTTCGCGACGGTGTTCGTGATCCGCAAGACCGAGGCGGCGCAACACGCGGTCGAGCAGTATCACTCAAACCTGGCCGGCACGGCGCAGGACGCACTGGCGAATGTGATGGTGGTGCAGGCGTTCACGCGCCTGAATGCCGAAGCGCGGCTGTTCGGCGACATCGTGAAGCACGTGCTGGACCATCAGTTCCCGGTGCTGAACTGGTGGGCGGTGGTTTCGGTGCTGACCAAAGCGGCTTCGACGATCGGGGTGATTCTGATTTTCGTCGTCGGTACGGCGCTGCATCTGCGCGGGCAGGCCAGCGTCGGCGAGATCGTGTCGTTCATGGGCTTCGCCAACCTGTTGATCGGCAAGCTGGAAGCGGCGGCGGGGTTCGCCTCGCGCCTGTTCTTCCAGCTCCCCAGCCTCGAGGAATATTTCAGTATTCTGGATACCAAAAGCTCGGTGCCCGAGAGCGCCGAAGCGCGCGATCTGGGCCGCGCGCAGGGCGATGTGGCGTTCGAGAATGTGTGCTTCGCCTATCCGAAGTCGGGCAACATCCTGACCGACGTGACGTTCCGTGCCAGGCCGGGCATGTCGGTCGCCCTGGTCGGGCAGACCGGGGCGGGCAAGTCCACGGCGATGGCGCTGCTGCAACGCTTGTGGGATCCGACCTCGGGCGTCATTACCATCGACGGGCAGAATGTGGCCGACCTGACACTGGAAAGCCTGCGCCGTAATATCGGCGTGGTGTTCCAGGAAAGCCTGCTGTTCAACCGTTCGATCGGCGACAATCTGGCGGTCGGTCGCGCCGATGCGACAGCCGAGGATATCGAACACGCCTGCAAGCTGGCCGAGGCGCACGACTTCATCATGCGCCAGCCGCGCGGCTACGACACGCTGGTCGGCGAACGCGGCTCTACCCTGTCGGGCGGGCAGCGCCAGCGCCTGGCGATCGCGCGCGCGCTGGTCAAAAACCCGCCAATCCTGATCCTCGACGAGGCGACCAGCGCGCTGGACACCGCCACCGAGGCAAAGGTGCAGATTGCGCTGAAGAACCTGATGCAGGGGCGAACCACCTTCATCATCGCGCACCGCCTGTCCACGGTGCGTGATGCCGACGAGATTCTGGTCTTCGACGCCGGGCACATCGTCGAGCGCGGCACCTTCGACGCACTGGTGGCGCGTGGTGGCAGGTTCGCCGAACTGGTGGCGACGCAGCTCGCGGTGCCGGCGGAACCGAAGCCCGCGCCCTGAACGGACTTGCCGTATACCCCTTTCAGCCGGAACATGGCGGAAAGGGGAAGCGCATGAAAATCAGCATTCTGGGCGGCGGCGGATTCCTGGGGCGCAGGATCGCGGTAGCGCTGGCGGCCGAGGGCGCGCTGGACGGGCGGCGGATTGCCGGGCTGACGTTGTTCGATGTCGTGCCGCCACCGATGCTGGCCGCGCCGTTTCCGGTGCAATGTCTGGGCGGTGATGTCACCGTGCTGCCCGCCGCAGCGATCCCCAAGGGGACGACGGTGGTGTTCCATCTGGCCGCCGTGGTCAGCGCCGCGGCCGAGGACGATTACGGCCTTGGTATGCGCGTCAACCTGTTGGGCACGCTGGCGGTGATCGAAGCCTGCCGGAAACTGGTGCTGGCGGGCGAGGCGCCGCCGCGCGTGGTGTTCACCAGCAGCGTGGCGACCTTCAGCAATGGCCGGTATGCGCAGCTCGCCGACGATGCGCGGCAGATCCCGGCCAATTCGTATGGCGCCGAAAAAGCCGCGGCCGAACTGTTGCTGCTGGATGCGTCGCGCCGCGGGTTTCTGGATGCGGTGACTCTGCGTCTGCCGACCGTGACGGTGCGCCCGGGGCGGCCGAACCGGGCGGCGTCCTCGTTTCTGTCGGCGATCCTGCGTGAGCCGCTGCTCGGCCTGTCCACCGATCTGCCGGTTGCGGACGAATTCGCGGCCTGGCTCGCCTCGCCGCGCCGCGCGGTCGACTGGCTGCTGCATGCGGCGACGCTCGACACACAGATGATGGGGCTGGACCGGGGGATCAACCCGCCCGGTCTGACCGCGACGGTAGGCGACATGCTGGCCGCGCTGGAGGCGGTTGCTCCGGGCGCATCGGCGCTGGTGCAGCGCCGGCGCGACCCGGCGGTCGAGGCGATCGTCGGTCTGTGGCCCGCACGGTTCAGCCAGACCCGCGCCCGCGCGTTGGGGTTTGCACCGCACGAGCCGCTGGACGATGTGCTGCGCGCCTTCATTGCCGACGATCTGCCGGCGACCCGCGCGGAGCGGGGGATGTCATAGCCGGCGAGTTCTGTTGCGCGGCGCAGCGTGGAGTGGTCAGCTATGCGTCATGATCGGCCGGCAGTTCCATAATCGAATCCGGATAGCCGCGTACAAATTGCGGGCATTGGTACGGGCGAGCGAAGTCTGGCTGGGGTTGCTCGCCTGGCTGACCGGAATGGCTGCGGGTCTGGCGGTGGTGGGTATCGCCACGGTGTCCCAGACGCTGCACGAAACGCTGTTCGGTCTGCCGCCCGGACAGCGCCTGTCGGGGGCGCCGGGGCTGGACCCTGTGCTGGTTGTGCTGGTGCCGGTGTGCGGTGGTCTGAGCCTCGGGCTGCTGGTTTGGGCAATGGCGCGCTGGTACCGGCACCAGATCGTCGACGTGATCGAGGCCAACGCCCTGTATGGCGGGCGGATGTCGCTGCGCGGCAGTCTGTTGTTGCTGTTGCAGAATATGTTTTCGAGCGGGTTCGGCGCATCGGTGGGGCTCGAGGCCAGTTACACGCAGATCGGCGGTGCGCTGGGTTCGCGCGTGGCACACGCTTTCAGGGCGCGGCGCGGCGACATGCGCGTGCTGGTGGCGAGCGGCGTGGCAGGTGGGATCGCCGCGGCCTTCAATGCGCCGCTGGCCGGTGCGTTCTATGCGTTCGAGATCGTGCTGGGCAGATACACGATCCCGACTCTGGTGCCGGTCGTGCTGGGGGCGCTGGGCGGGCGTCTGGTCAGACGCCTGTTGCAGGAGGACGTGGCGGGTCTGGGTGAGCATGTCGGGGTTACGCTGACTCTGGCCGACACCATGCCGCTGCTGCTGCTGGGCATTCTGTGCGGGTATGCCGGCATCGCGGTGATGCGCGGCGCGACGCGGATTGAGACGCTGTTCCGGAGCAGCCGTATTCCCGCGGCCCTGCATCCGGCGATCGGCGGTGTGCTGGTCGGCGGGCTGGCGCTGATCAGTCCGCACGTCTTGTCGGCCGGGCATGGCGCGATGGAGGATGTGCTCGGCCATACATTCCTGCCGCATGTCCTGCTGCTGATCTTCGTGACCAAGATGCTGGCCTGTGCGGTGTCTCTGGGGGCGGGGTTTCGCGGCGGGCTGTTCTTCGCATCGCTGTTTCTGGGTGCGGTCGGCGGCAAGCTGTTCGCTGCGGCGATGCTGGCTGCGATGCCCGCGGTGTGGATATCGGCCGAGGTGGCCGCGATGGTGGGTATGGCGGCACTGGCGGTGGCGGTGGTCGGCGGGCCGCTGACGATGACCTTTCTGGTGCTGGAAGGCACCGGCAATTTCTCGGTCACCGCCGCGGTTCTGGCATCGGCCATCGTCTGTACGCAGGTGGTGCGCCAGACCTTCGGTTTTTCGTTCGCGACCTGGCGTTTCCATCTGCGTGGAGAAACGATCCGCAGCGCCGAGGATGTCGGCTGGCTGCGCAATCTGACGGTCGGGCGGATGATGCAGCGGAACATACGGACCGTGCGCCTCGACACGCCGATGCAAACGTTCTGCCGGGATTTTCCGTTGGGTGCGGCGGTCAGTGTCGTGGTGATCGATCACGATGGCCGTTACGCGGGGATCGTGCATGTTCCCGAGGCGCATGTGGTGCGGCCCGACAAAGTCGAGTTATGCGATCTGTTGAAATATCAATCTACTACCCTGCTACCTTACATGTCGGTGCAGCAGGCGATGGCGTTGTTCGCCAGAGCCGAGAGCGACGTTCTGGCTGTGGTGGAAAATGTGGACACGCAGAGGGTGGTCGGTCTGTTGAGTGAGGCGCATGCGTTACGCCGCTACGCCGAAGAGCTCAATCATTACCATCATGAAATGCGTGGTGCATAAAACTTCAAAAATCGCCAAAAGCGGGATGGTGACGCACCGCAATATCACTAAAATGGCGTGCGACGCTAAATTGTTTTTATGATGGAATGAAAATGGCAGAACTCTCCATGCTGGACCAAGCGCTGGTGCATCTCGAAGATGCCGCTCGGCATCTGAACCTCGATGGCGATGTGTTGGAAAAGCTGAAATACCCACGCGAGACGACGAAGGTCAGGCTGATGATCCGCATGGATGACGGATCGCGCAAATCCTTCATGGCCTGGCGTTGCCGGTACGACGACACCCGCGGCCCGACGAAGGGCGGTATCCGTTATCATCCCGGTGTCAGCGCCGAGGAAGTGGAAACGCTGGCCTTCTGGATGACGTTCAAGTGCGCGGTGATGAACCTGCCCTACGGTGGCGGCAAGGGCGCGGTGCAGGTCGACCCGCATGCGCTGTCGAAGGCGGAGCTCGAGCGTCTGTCGCGCGCCTATGTGCAGGCGTTTGCGCGCATCATCGGGCCGGAACGCGACATCCCGGCGCCGGACGTCTACACGAATTCGATGATCATGGGCTGGATGGCCGACGAATATTCGTCGATCGTCGGCGAGTATTCCCCGGCGGTGATCACCGGCAAGCCGATCTCGCTGGGCGGGTCGCTGGGCCGTGCGGACGCGACGGCGCGCGGCGGTTACTATCTGCTGCGGCATCTGGAAAAAGAACTCGGCCTCGGCAAGGACAAGACGGTGGCGGTGCAGGGGTTCGGCAATGCCGGGCAGTACATCGCGCAGCTCCTGCACAATGATGGCTACAAGGTTGTCGCGGTATCCGACTCGCGCGGTGCGATTCACTGCCAGGCCGGGCTCGATATTCCGCGGCTGATCGCGGCGAAGACGGCGGGTGAGCCGGTCACGGCGCTGGCCGGGCAGGACGGCGTGTCGGCGATTCCGGCCGGCGATCTGGTCGGTGTGACCTGCGACCTGCTGGTGCCGGCGGCGATGGAAGACCTGATCCACAAAGGCAATGCCGATACGATCAAGGCGCGCGTGATCCTGGAGCTGGCGAACGGCCCGATCACGCCGGAAGCCGATGCCATTCTGGAAAAGAAGGGGGCGATCGTGCTGCCGGACATTCTGGCCAATGCGGGCGGTGTCACGGTGTCGTACTTCGAATGGGTGCAGAACAAGCAAGGCTATTACTGGACCGAAGACGAAGTGCATGTGCGGCTGAAGACGATCATGGAGACCGAGGGCGCCGCCATCTGGGGACGCGCCCGCAACGGCAAGATGTCGCTGCGCACGGCGGCGTATGTGCATGCGCTGGCGCGTCTGGCCAACGCGATCGAAGCACACGGCACGCAGCAGTTTTTCGCCAGCTGAGGTTACATCGGCGTTTATCGGCAGAAGGCTCCCGCAAGGGGGCCTTCTGTATTTAGAGCAGATCGTGATCGGATGACTTTACCCGGTCGCGCATTGCCTGGACCATCACATTGCTGCTGGCCCACATCACGGGAAGGAACGATGATGCGCTAAGGCGCGCCTATGCGCCGAGGCAGGCGGCCAGATCGGCGAACACGTGTTCGGCGCGGTAGTGTTTCGTATAAGCCAGGGCGCGGCTTTCCAGATCGCCGGGTGTTTGCAGTGTTCTGAGCGTCAGGCCGGCGAATGCCTCGGCGTCGCTGGCGACCAGAAACGGGCTGTCGGCGGTTTCGGCGAAGCCTTCGACGCCAACCGGCGTCGTGATCACACCAAGCCCGTGGGCGATGAAATCCAGCAGTTTGATTTTCAGCCCGCTGCCGGCGCGCAATGGCGCGACGGCCAGCGCGGCGCGATGCAGAACCGGGGCCAGATCGGGGACGCGGCCCAGCAGGTTGACGCCGGGAACGGGGGTGACCGTATCCGCCACACTGCCGCAAACATCCAGTCGCGTCTGCGGCTGCTGCGCGTGAATGCGTGGCCAGATATCGGTCAGGAACCATTGCAGCCCGTCGGTGTTGTGCAGCGAGGCGCTGCCCACGAATACCAGCCGGTCCGGATCGCGTGCGACATGCGCGGGGCGGGGAACAGGCGTGGCCGGCATCGGGGCGGTGAACACGCGCTTTTGTGGCAGAAGACGCGCCAGCAGGGCGGTTTCTTCGGGTTGGATCGCCGCGATCGATTGTCCCAGGGCCAGCAGTGCGGCTTCATCATCCGCCGTCATCACGGGCGGATATAACCTGTAGCCGCGCGCGCTGAGGGCGGCATGGCGGCGATGGAAGACATCGTGTGCAATGATGACGCTGGGGATGCCCTGCAGACGTGCATCGCGCAGAACCGGCGCGCGGAAGATCGTGTCGATCAGAATGCCGTCGGGGCGCAGTGCGGCAAGACGTGTGGCGCACCAGTCGATGGCATCCGGTGTGATGAACTGCCCCAGCACGGCATCGACCGTGCCGTATTCGCCGGCGCGCGCCCGTGTACGTAGCCGCTTGCGCAGGGCCGCGGGCAGGGCTGTCAGGGCCTGGCGGAGCAGGATACGTGGCGCGGCCCCGGGGGCGGCGATCGCGCCGGGCAGGGATACCAGGCCCGGTCCTGCCACATGTACCTGTCGCGGATCGAAAAAGCGTGCAAAGCGTTGCACCGGCCACGGCAGGCGCGCGCGGCCCAGAAATACCGTGACGCGATGGCCGCGCGTGACGAGAAAATCGATGATGGCGTGATTGACGGCAAGATGCCCGGCCTCGCCAGGCCGGGGGATCTCGTCGGTGATGAACGCGTAGTGACGCGGCCTTGCGGCCATGAGGGGTCAGGCGGCGGCGGTGAACGGGATCTGCTTTTCGCTCAGCAGACGTTGCAGTTCGCCGGACTGGAACATCTCGGTCACGATGTCGCAGCCGCCGATGAATTCGCCCTTCACATACAGTTGCGGCAAGGTCGGCCAGTTCGAGAATTCCTTGATCCCTTCGCGCAGCGTGGGGTCTTCGAGGATATTGGCGGTCGCGAACTTGACCCCCATATGGGTCAGCACCTGCACCACGCGTGCGGAAAAGCCGCATTGCGGGAACATCGCGTCACCCTTCATGTAGAGCATCACGTCGTTGTCGGTGATGTCTTTCTGAATGCGCTCGAAAACGGGTTTGCTCATTGGGATACTTCCTGAACAGGGACGGATGTTTGAAGGGCGAGGGCGTGCAGTTCGCCCCCCATACGGCCGCGCAGGGCGGCATAGACGATCTGGTGCTGCTGGACGCGCGACTTGCCGCGGAAGCTCTCGCTGACGACGGTGGCTGCATAATGGTCACCGTCGCCGGCCAGATCCTCGACCTTGATCTGGGCGTCGGGAAGGGCGGCCTTGATCAGGGCCTCGATTTCGCTGGCAGACATCGGCATGCGCGGTTTCCTCGTATCGGATTAAACGGTCCAGTCTACAGTATCTGGCCAGACTACAGTATTTGGGTTGCCGGTCATACCTTGTTCAAGAGGGCTGTTCCGGGGCGACAATACGTCCGATCACCACGTCGCTGATCCACGGGTCCCATCCCCAGTGCAATTCCAGCGCGCCGTCTGCCAGACGCAGCGCATGGGTCAGCAGCATCGGGGCGTCGCCGCGTTCGATCAGGTTGTTTTGGCTGGCCTTCAACAGCACATCTTCTACGCCCAACGCTTTCAGGCGTGTTTGGAATGCCTGGATCTGACGGTCGTCGCGCAGGTCGTCGACCAGCGTGGTTGCCATGGCTTCCAGGCACGGGCGCAGCACACCCGGCGCATGTTCGTCGCAGGCTTGCAGGGCGGCACGCGCCTGGGCGGTCAGATACACACGGCCCGCATAGTGCTGGTCCAGCCAGACAGCCAGCGGTTGTGTTGTATCGGGTGGGGTCAGCCAGGTGGAAGACGCGCTGTCGGACATGCCGTAGCGATCGTTCTTGCGCAGGGTTGCCTCGATAGCGCGCAGGCGGTTACGCAGGGTTTCCTCTTCCTGGGTGATGGCGGTTTTCTGGTCTTGCACACTGGCCAGCCGCGCGGCGGTACCGGCGGCGATCGCCAGCGCCGATTCGATCTGCGTGGACAGGCGGTCGACTTCGGTTTGCAGCAGGTCGATGCGCGCGTCGTCGCTGTCCGCCTGTTTCAGCCTGTCCGACAGGCTGTTTCCGGCAATATGGGCGTACAGTTCGCTGAAACTGGTCATATCGCCCGGGCGCGGGCGTTCGGCGACGCTCGATGCTGCCGTCAGGCGCAGAATGGCGGCCAGCAGCACCGCCTCGCCCCCGGTTTCCTGATAGGTCTGCGGCATCAGCAAGGGGTGGCGGCGGTAGGAATCCGAAAACCGGTCGAGCCGCGTGCGGTAGAAACGGATCGCGCCGCGGAACACCGACCATTCCTTGCCCGCCAGATCGGTCAGGTCGCGCGACAGTTCCTGAGGGATGGCCACGACATGCGCGACCCCTTGCAGCAGCGCGGCCAGGCGATCCGGGTCGGTCATCATGGCGTGCGTGATGCCGTCTTCCGAGACGACGATAACCGGCAGGCGCCGCGCCGGGTTTTCCAGCAGCGCCAGCAGTGCTTTCACATCGTCGTTCGAACGCAGTTTTTCGGCCTGAGCCCCCAGAACGCGGCCGTCGCGCTGCAACCCCAGCCGGGTGGCAATGCGCGCGACGATATCGGGGATTTCCGAGACCGTCGTGAAGCTGCTTTCGGAGACCTGTGAAACTTCGAGCGCAAACCGTATGGTTGGGGTGTGCCGGGGAAGCTGCTCCATCTGGGCCACGGCGATATCCAGCGATATGCCGGCTTTGCCTGGAATATCGGTGATCCGCGCCAGCCAGATGGCGGGCGAGGCGCTGTGGGTCACGCTGACCCGCCCGCCCTTGCCCAGAGACGTGCTGAACGCGGTGCCATCCCAGGCTTGCGGTGGTAACGTCGCGCCGTGCACGTCGGCCAGCCAGCCCAGCACTTCGTCGCGCGTGGTAACGAAGCGTTCGGTATGGTCGCCCGGTCCGGTGACCTCGGCCTCGACCCGTAACAGGCGGCTGATCGAAAAGGGGGACGCCGTCAGAAACAGTGGATCAGACGCATGTGTCTGCTGGGGAGCCATGGGTCTTCACCTCGTCCGGTTAGCGATTCGAGTGTGTCATGTTGTGTGTTCATCCGGCCATACCGGCGTTCATGCTTTCAGGCAATGCCCAACATGGTCAACAGCCATGGCACGAATCGCTCCGGCATCGCGCGTGTACCGGGAAAGGCGCGCAACGGCTGGTTCAAGTTTATTCCGAGGCAGCTACCGTCGGTTTCGCTCTCAACAGGATAAATGGAATTTACCTGCGGCCCTTCTCCGGAGGTGTGTTGGGTATCAGGCACGCATCAGCGCCTGAAAGAAGCGCGCGTTTTGTTCCGCCAGTTCGGCAATGCCGATGGCTGTTCCGTCGGGCAGGGTCAGCGCCGTGCCGGTGCAGGTGGCGATGACGCCGGCGGGCACACCGGCCTTCGCCGCATCCGCCAGCAGAGCAGGGGCATCGGCGGTGGCGGCGATGTAGCGGCCCTGATCTTCGCCGAACCAGAACGCATGTGCGGGCACGTTTGCCGGGGCGGGTTTCAGCACAGCGCCGGTCCTGCCGTTCATGCACATTTCCGCAATTGCGACCAAAGCGCCGCCGTCCGAGACGTCGTGGCAGGCGGTGATCCGCCCGTTCAGGATTTGCGCGCGCACGAAATCGCCGTTGCGCCGTTCGGCCTTCAGATCCACCGCGGGCGGTGCGCCGTCCTCGCGGTTCAGGATCTCGCGCAGCCACAGCGACTGGCCGAGCCAGCCTTTGGTGTCGCCGATCAGCACCAGCGTCTGCCCGGCCGCTGCCGCCGATCCCACGGCCTGCGCCGCGTCTTCCAGCACGCCGACGCCGCCGATCGCCGGGGTCGGCAGGATGCCCTTGCCCTCGGTTTCGTTGTAGAGGCTGACATTGCCGCTGACCACCGGGAAGTCGAGCGCGATGCAGGCATCCTTCATGCCCATCACGGCCGCGGCGAACTGGCCCATGATCTCGGGCTTCTGCGGGTTGCCGAAATTCATGTTGTCGGTGATCGCCAGCGGCTTCGCGCCGACGGCGGTGATGTTGCGCCACGCCTCGGCGACCGCCTGTTTGCCGCCTTCTTCGGGGTCGGCCTGGCAGTAGCGTGGCGTGCAGTCGGCGGTCATCGCCAGCGCGCGTTTGTAACCGTCGAGCCGCACCACGGCGGCATCGGCGGCGCCCGGGCGCTTGACGGTCTGCCCGCCGACCGTCGCATCGTACTGATCCCAGATCCAGGCGCGCGAGGCGAGGTCGGGGCAGGCGATCAGTGTCAGCAGCGCCTGCTTCAGCCCGGCCGGATCGGCGGGCGGCGCGAGTTCGGCGGGTTTCGGCGTGGCGACATGCGGACGGCGATACAGCGGCGCCTTTTCCGACAGCGGGTCGAGCGGGATGTCGGCTTCGATCGCGCCCTTGTGCTTCACCACGATATGACCGGTGTCGGTCAGATGGCCGATGATCGCGAAGTCGAGTTCCCATTTCTCGAAGATGGCGCGCGCCATTTCGGTCTTGGCCGGATCGATGATGATGAGCATGCGTTCCTGGCTTTCGCTCAGCATCATCTCGTAGGCGGTCATGCCGGTTTCGCGCTGCGGCACGTGATCGAGGTTGAGTTCGATGCCGATCCCGCCCTTGCCGGCCATCTCGACCGAGGACGAGGTCAACCCTGCCGCTCCCATGTCCTGAATGGCGACGATCGCGTCGGTCGCCATCAGTTCCATGCAGGCTTCGATCAGCAGTTTTTCGGTGAACGGGTCGCCGACCTGCACGGTGGGGCGTTTTTCCTCGGCGTCCTCGCCGAATTCGGCGCTGGCCATGGTGGCGCCGTGAATGCCGTCGCGCCCGGTCTTCGAGCCGACATAGACGACCGGATTGCCGATCCCCGCCGCGGCGGACAGGAAGATGCGGTCCTTTTTCGCCAGCCCGACCGTCATCGCGTTGACCAGCGGGTTGCCGTTATAGGCGGGGTGGAAGTTCACCTCGCCGCCCACCGTCGGCACGCCGACGCAGTTGCCGTAGCCGCCGATGCCGCGCACCACGCCGTCGACGATCTGCTTCGTGCGCGGCAGCTTCGGGTCGCCGAAGCGCAGCGCGTTCAGGTTGGCGATCGGGCGCGCGCCCATCGTGAACACGTCGCGCAGAATGCCGCCCACACCGGTCGCCGCGCCCTGATACGGTTCGATGTAAGACGGATGGTTGTGGCTTTCCATCTTGAACACGGCGGCGAGGCCATCGCCGATATCGATCACGCCGGCGTTCTCGCCCGGGCCGTGGATCACCCACGGCGCTTTGGTCGGCAGTTCCTTCAGCCACACGCGCGAGGATTTGTACGAGCAGTGTTCCGACCACATCACGCTGAAGATGCCGAGCTCGGTCAGGCTGGGCGCGCGGCCCATGATCGACAGCACGGTGTCGAATTCGTCGGGCGCCAGCCCGTAATCGGCAGCCAGTTTGCGGGCGGTGTCGAGGGGGAGTGTCGCAATGTCGGTCACAGCGGTCTTCCGTAACGCGGGAAATTAAGCGGCGAGGGCGGCGGTCAGGCTGTCGAACAGCGGTTTGCCGTCGACACCGCCGCACAGCGGGTCGGTCAGGTTCTCCGGATGCGGCATCAGCCCCATGATGCGCAGATCGGGGCTGAAGATGCCGGCGATCGCGTTCACGCTGCCGTTGCGGTTGTGCGCCGGATCCAGCGATCCATCGGGCGCGGTGTAGCGAAACGCCACCAGACCTTCGCCTTCGATACGCTTCACGGTTTCGGCATCGGCGAACCAGTTGCCGTCGCCGTGCGCCATCGGCGAACGGATCACCTGGCCTTTCTGATACTGGCCGGTGAACGCCGTGCCGGTGCGTTCCACGCGCATGTGGCAGTCCATCGACAGGAAGCGCAGTGTGGCGTTGCGCAACAGCACGCCGGGCAGCATCTGCGCCTCGCACAGCATCTGAAAGCCGTTGCAGACGCCGAGGATGTATCCGCCGCGCGCCGCATAGGCGCGCACGGCGCCCATCACCGGCGACTGCGCGGCCATCGCGCCGGTGCGCAGATAATCGCCGTACGAAAATCCGCCCGGCAGGACCACCAGATCCAGTCCGGACAGATCCGTTTCGCGATGCCAGATCATGCGCGGGGGACGCCCCGTGCTGCGTTCCAGAGCGATCGCCATGTCGCGTTCGCGGTTGGTGCCTGGGAAAGTGACGATACCGGCTTTCATGAAATCAGCCCTGCTGCCAGACGCGGAACCAGTGCAGTCCGCCCATAATGAGAAGAGTGAGCGCCGCCGCGATCGCCGCGGCATTCACCCATCGGTTCAGTCCTCGCTTGCCGCGCGCGACCAGCGTCTCGCGCGGTTTCAGTGCGGCCTTGCGGGCTTCCAGCCTGGACAGCCCGATCGCCAGCACCACCGTCATCACCGCCATCAGCAGCAATGACGACTTCATCATCCGGCGATCTCGACCTTAAAGCTCTCGATCACCGTGTTGGCCAGCAGCTTGCGGGCCATGTCCTCGGCCTGCGCTCGGGCCTTCGCCGCATCGGTTTCAGCCAGTTCCAGTTCGATGATCTTGCCCATGCGCACATCGCCCACACCCTGATAACCCAGGTTTTGCAGCGCATGGCCGATCGCCTTGCCCTGCGGGTCGAGCACGCCGTTTTTCAGCGTTACGGTTACAACGGCTTTGGTCACTGAACGGTCTCCGGGCCTTTCATGTCGCGCGCCCCGGCCTCGGGCAGGATGCCCAGACGGCGGGCGACTTCCTGATATGCTTCCTCGACCTTGCCCAGGTCGCGGCGGAAGCGGTCCTTGTCCATCTTTTCGCCGGTCTTGGCGTCCCACAAGCGGCAGTTGTCGGGGCTGATCTCGTCGGCCAGCACGATGCGCATCTCGTCGTTTTCCCACAGCCGGCCGAATTCCAGCTTGAAGTCGACCAGTGTGATGCCCACGCCGAGCAGCAGACCCGACAGGAAATCGTTGACACGCAGCGTCAGGCTGATGATCTCGTCCATCTCCGGCGGCACGGCCCAGCCGAAGGCGGTGATGTGCTCCTCGTTCACCATCGGGTCGCCTAGATCGTCGCGCTTGTAGTAGTATTCGATGACGCTGCGCGGCAGGCGGGTGCCTTCGGCGATGCCGAGGCGGGTGGAGATGCTGCCGGCGGCCACATTGCGCACCACCACTTCCAACGGAATGATCTCGACCTCGCGTACCAGCTGTTCGCGCATGTTGAGGCGGCGGATGAAGTGGGTGGGGATACCGATCTCGGCCAGCTTGGTCATCAGGAATTCGCTGATACGGTTGTTCAGCACGCCCTTGCCGGTGATGGTGCCTTTTTTCTGCGCGTTGAAGGCCGTGGCATCGTCTTTGAAATACTGGACGAGCGTTCCAGGCTCGGGGCCTTCGAACAGAATCTTTGCCTTACCTTCGTAAAGCTGACGGCGACGGGCCATTGCGAAACCTTCTCATACGGCGACCGGGACGATCCGGATGAGGGCCGTATAGCAACGCCCGCCTGATCCCGCCACGTCTGTTGGCGTTTTATCTTCCGGTTTTCCGCCTGGAAGGTTGAAAACCAGACGGAAAACCGGAAGGCCGGGGCTCAGAAGCCGAAATAGAAGCCGACACTGGGCCCCGGATAATAGACCGGCGGTGGCGGTGCGTAGTAGACCGGCGGCGGTGGCGGATAATAATACCGCGGCGGCGGACGCCAGTAGCGTGGCGGCGGTCCGTAATACGGGCGTCCGTAATAAGAAGATCTCCAGCCCGGAGGAGGGCCACCATGCCACCGGCCCGGAGGAGGACCACCATGCCACCTGCCGGGTGGCGGGCCCCGTCTCCAGCCGTCGTCGCGCACCTGGATCAGCGGGGCGGATACCTGACGCTCGGCCGCAGGTGCAGGAACGGACACTGCCATCGCAGGCGCGGTGGTCAGCAAGGCCAACATGGCGGGTGCAATCAGAAATTTCATTGTTGCCTCCATTCGTCCGTCACCGTGGAGTATCACCGCAAATCATGGCGTGATCGGGGCGAGAATCGTAACAAGAAAAGAAAAATAATTACGAGAAAAAGCGTGACGGAATGTTACGCAGTTCAGCGCTGGCGCGGCACGGGGGGCTGCGATGTGCCGGACCTGGCCGCACCGAGGGCGCTGGACGATGTGGGTGCGGTATAGGAAGGTGCGGAAGGCGTTGCAGCGGGCGGCTCCATATAGGTGGAAGCGGGATAGGTGGAAGCGGGGGTAACGGGAACCGCTGTTGCTGCCGGTGCCGCGGCAGCAGGGGCGGGGGCGCTGTGGCCGGGCGCTGTGGCGCGGGTGCCGGATGGCGGTGTCAGACTTTCGCTGGAGACCGCGACGCGCGGCGCGCTTTCGATGACCAGCGGGCCGGAACCGGCGGAGGACGGCGTCCGGGAATCGTCGGAACAGGCGGTCAGCGGCAAGGCCGACAGACCGGCCATCAGGAACAGACGAGGGGCGCGGAAAGAAGACGGCATGGAAATGAACCTTCTGTGGCGGATGGGAATCCTTAGCTCGGACGGTCGGATTCTGGGTATTCGTGCGTCGAAAGCCAGTCGCAGAGGGCGGCCGCCGCTTCCTGTGGGCGGGTCTGCAGGATCAGGTGCGGGGCGTCGAGCATCTGCACGGTGGCATCGGGGCGCGCATCGGTCATGTGCCGCAGCAGGCGCGGGGCGATCAGCCGGTCGCGCGCGCCGTGCAGCACCAGCAGCGGGCAGGCGGTGCGGGCCAGCGTGGCGCGCATGTCGGCCTGCGACAGCGCCAGCACGCGCCTTTGCACCACGGCGGGGGACAATGTGGCGATGGCTTCGTGCAGCAGGGTGTACATATGCGCGGGCGTGGCGGCGTTGGCGCAGAACAGGTCGATCAGGAAACGCGGCACGAGGTGATGGCTGAACCGTTTGCCCAACGCCGTCATCCAGCGCGCCACCGGCGGCACCACGAAGGTGCCGGCCAGCACCAGCCCCGCGGCGCGATCGGCGAAACGCGCGGTCATCATCACCGACAGCGGGCCCGAGAACGATTCCCCAAGAAACACCAGTTTCCCTTCGGCGGGCAGGCGCGCGGCCACGTAATCGGCCAGTTCGGCATAGCCCATCGGCACATCGGGTGGATAGGCGATCGCCTGCACGGCCAGCGTCTCCGGCAGGCTGGCCTGAAAGTCCGCGAACAGCCGCGCCGTGCCGTCGAGGCCGGGCAGCAGAATCAGGGTGAGGGGGGCGGGGAACATTGTGACGATCCGAAACGAGAGGGGCGATGCCATGATAGCATCGCCCCTCTGCATCATGCCTGCGGTCCGGGTTCACCGAACACGCGGGTGAAAACGGCGTCCAGATGCGCCAGATGGCGGCGCGGATCCAGGGCTTCGTCCAGCTTCTCGCGGCTCAGCTTGCCGGCGACCTCGGGGTCGGCTTCCAGGTTTTCGCGGAAGGTCTTGCCGCCTTTGCCCAGTGCCTGCCACGTCGCCATCGCGCAGCGCTGCACGATCTTGTACGAGTCCTCGCGCGAGATGCCCGCCTGGGTCAGCGCCAGCAGTACTTCGCCGCTGTGCACCACGCCGCCCAGCCCTTCGACGTTTTCGGCCATGCGTTCGGTATAGACGGTCAGCTTGTCCATCATGCCGGTCAGACGTGCCAGCGCGAAATCCAGCGTGATCGTCGCGTCGGGGGCGATGAAGCGTTCCACCGACGAATGGCTGATGTCGCGTTCGTGCCACAGCGTCACGTTCTCGAGCGCCGGCATCGCGTAACCGCGAACCACACGCGCCAGACCGGTCAGGTTTTCGCTCAGAACCGGGTTGCGCTTGTGCGGCATCGCCGACGAACCCTTCTGCCCGGCATGGAAGAATTCTTCCGCTTCGCGCACTTCGCTGCGCTGCAGATGGCGCACTTCGGTTGCCAGGCGTTCGATGCCCGTGGCGATGATCGCCAGCGTGCAGAAGAACGCCGCGTGGCGATCGCGCGGGATCACCTGGGTGGAGACAGGCTCTACCGCCAGCCCGAGCTTTTCGGCGACGAAGGCCTCGATCGACGGGTCGATATGGGCAAACGTGCCGACCGCGCCGCTGATCGCGCAGGTGGCGATCTCGGCCCGGGCGGCCAGCAGACGGGCGCGATTGCGCGAGAATTCGGCGTAGAATCCTGCCAGCTTCTGCCCAAAACTGGTCGGTTCGGCGTGGATGCCGTGGCTGCGGCCGACGGTGATCGTGTGCTTGTACTCGAAGGCGCGGCGTTTCAGCACCGCCAGCAGCGCATCCAAACCTGAAAGCAGAATATCAGCAGCATCACGCAACTGAACCGAGAGCGTGGTGTCCAGCACGTCGGACGACGTCATGCCTTGATGCACGAAGCGCGACTCCTCGCCGACGCCTTCGGCCAGCCAGGTCAGGAAGGCGATCACGTCGTGGCGGACCACGCTTTCGATCTCGTCGATCTTCTGCACGTCGGCGTCGGTCATCGCGCGCACCCGCGGCTCGCCGCGCTCGCGGATGATCTTGGCCGACTGGGCGGGAATGATGCCGATCTGCGCCATGCGTTCGGCAGCCAGGGCCTCGATTTCGAACCAGATCCGGTAACGGTTGATGGGGGTCCAGACGCGGGTCATATCGGGGCGTGAGTAACGGGGAACCATAGCTGCCTCGGCATACAGTGAGTGAAAGGGGTTCCTAGACATTGCGGTGCACGATTGACAATCCCCATCGTACAGGGCACGCGCTCCCTACAACAGTATGGAGGAAGCAATGGACCTGAATGCGTGGTTGCCCGAACTGATCGCGTTGGGGCAGGTTTTGATGATCGACCTGATTCTGGCGGGGGATAACGCGATCGTCGTCGGGATGGCGGCCGCCGGCCTGCCGGCCGAACAGCGCAAGAAGGCCATTCTGTGGGGGATTGCAGCCGCCACGATCATGCGCATCGGTTTTGCCGCCGGCACGACGGTTCTGCTGCAGATCGTCGGGCTGATGCTGATGGGCGGGCTGCTACTGCTGTGGGTCTGCTGGAAGATGTACCGCGAACTGCGTGCCGGTCACGAACAGGAAGTGGCCCTGGGGCTGGCGCCCGATGAAGCGCCGCGCAAGACCATGGCGCAGGCGATGTGGCAGATCGTGATCGCCGACGTATCGATGAGCCTCGACAACGTGCTGGCGGTTGCCGGCGCGGCGCGCGAGCATCTGTGGGTGCTGGTGGTCGGGCTGGCGGTTTCAGTCGTGCTGATGGGGGCGGCGGCGTCGTTCATCGCGCGGGTGCTGGAAAAATTCCGCTGGATCGCCTGGGTCGGGCTGTTCATCATCCTGTATGTGGCCCTCAAGATGATGTGGGACGGCTGGCACGAAGTGGCCAGACACATTTAATCGGCTTCGGCGTTCAGCCGGATTGACCGTAAGGGTGCGGTCTGCTCAGGTTTGACGTTTTCAATTCGTAATGAAACGGGTGGAAGCGTTCACGGATGGCAGACTCTTTCTGGGATTATGCGACGCACCTGTTCGAGATCATCTGGCTGAACGCCCTGCTGTCCGGCGACAATGCGGTGGTGATCGGTCTGGCGGCGGCGGGGTTGCCCGAACGCCAGCGGGTTCGTGCCGTGATGTTCGGGGTGGTTGCGGCGGCGGTGCTGCGCATCGCGTTCAGCCTGCTTGCCTCGCGGCTGCTGGATGTCTGGTGGATCGATGTGCTGGGCGGGCTGGCGCTGCTGTATATCGCCTGGAGCTTCTGGTCCGAGCTGCGCGCGGAAAGCGCCGAGGCACCGGAAGAACACGCCGCGCATCCCAAGACTCTGCTGGTGGCGCTGTGGCAGATCATCCTGGCCGATGTGTCGATGAGCCTCGACAACGTGCTGGCGGTGGCGGCGGTGGCGCGCGACAATCAGGTCTTGCTGATAGCCGGGCTGGCGATCTCGGTGGTGCTGATGGGGGCGATGGGCGGGCTGTTGGCGCAATTGCTCAACAGGTTCCGCTGGATCGCCTATGCGGGTGTGGTGCTGATCGCGTGGATCGCGCTGCAACTGGTGTACAGCGGCATGAGAAGCAGCGGATTGCTGGCATAGGGTTGCCGGCAGTCCGCTGTTTTCAAAGGATCATTCCATCAGAATGCGCGGCGCCGCCTGGCTGGTGGGCGCCAGCCTGGCGCGCACCGCATCGGCTACGGCGCGATAGGCCTGTGCCGCAGCGCTGTCGGGCTGGGCGGCGACGATCGGCGTGCCGGCATCGGCGGTCGAGCGGATATCGGCCAGCAGCGGCACCTCGCCCAGGAAATCCACGCCGAGGCGCTGCGCTTCGGCCCGCGCGCCGCCGTGGTTGAAGATGTCGGTTCGGTGGCCGCAATTGGGGCAGCAGAAGAACGACATGTTCTCGACGATACCCAGAATCGGTACCTGGGTTTTCTCGAACATCCTCACGCCGCGCCGTGCATCGAGCAGCGCGATGTCCTGCGGGGTCGAGACGATCACCGCGCCCGCCAGTTTCACGCGCTGTGCCATGGTGAGTTGTGCATCGCCGGTGCCGGGCGGCATGTCGACCACCATCACGTCGAGCGTTCCCCAGGCGACCTGACCCATCAGTTGCTCCAGCGCGCCCATCACCATCGGGCCGCGCCAGACCAGCGGGGTTTCCTCGTCCAGCATGAAGCCGATCGACATGGCCTTCAGGCCCCAGACCTCGATCGGCTGGATGACCTTGTCGATTTCGGTCGGCCGCTGGCGCGCGCCGAGCATGCGCGGCAGCGACGGGCCGTAGATGTCGGCGTCCAGCAGCCCGACCTTCAGCCCACTGGCGGCCAGCGCCACGGCCAGATTGACCGCGGTGGTTGATTTACCGACCCCGCCCTTGCCCGAGGCGACCGCGATGATCGCGCCGACATCGGGCAGCAGGGCGGCTTTTTGGGCAGCACGCTGCGGTTGTGCAGGCTGATCGCGATGCGCGGTCAACACGGCGGTGGCGTTGATCACGCCCGGCACGCGGCTGGCGGCATCCTGCGCGGCGCGGCGCACCGGCTCCATCGCGGCGGCATGCGCGCGGTCGGTTTTCAGGCCGAAATGAACCAGCCCGTCGCGCAGAGTCAGCCCGTCCACCAGTCCGGCCGTCACGATATCGCGCCCGCTGACGGGGTCTTTCACGCTGGCCAGCACGGCCAGTATCGCGTTGATTTTCTGATCCATCCGCTTGAAATTCCTTTGAGCCTGTCCGATATCATGCACCCAGTCTTACAGGCCTCGAAGTGCCAGATGAAGCCGCCGCGGCGCACGGCGGGATATGGCGTTTTCAGGCATATCTGCCAATGGCGTGCCCGACGCCCGATTGTTTTTTAAAGGACGGCGAGCTTCACGAATGCCCTGGAACAGCAATAACGGACCCGGCCCCTGGGGCTCGGGCGGCAACAACCAGCCCCCGAAAGGCCCTTGGGGAGGCGGCAACAACAGGCCGCAGCGTCCCGGCGGTCCCTGGGGCAATGGCGGCCCCAACAAGCCCGGCGATCTGGACGAGATGCTGCGCCAGGCGCGAGATGCCATGCGCAACATACTGCCCAGCGGCTTCGGCGGGGCGAGCATCGCGCTGGTCGCGATCATCCTGCTGGGGATCTGGGGCGCCAGCGGGTTCTATCGGGTCGAGCCCGACGAACAGGGTGTGGTGCTGCGGTTCGGCGCCTATACCGGGCAGACGACGCCGCCGGGCCTGAACTATCACTTGCCGTGGCCGATCGAGAGCGTGCAGACGCCGCAGGTCACGCGCATCAACAACGTCAATATCGGTTTCCGCCCCGACGCGCGTTCGAATACGGGGCGCGACATTCCGGAAGAAAGTCAGATGCTGACCGGTGACGAGAACATCATCGACATCAGCTTCACGGTGTTCTGGCGCATTCGCAATGTCGGCGAATTCCTGTTCAACACCCGCACCGGCGATCGCAGCTCGGACCCTGAAAGCATGGTCAAGTCGGTGGCGGAAAGCGGCATCCGCGAGGTGATGGGCCGCACCGAGATCCAGCCCGCGCTCGGCGAGGCGCGTGCGCAGATCGAACAGCAGGTGCAGGCGCTGACCCAGCAGGTGCTGGACAGCTATCATGCGGGGATCGAGGTGACTCAGGTCCAGTTGCAGCGCGTCGACCCGCCAGCGGCGGTGATCGAGGCATTCCGCGACGTGCAGCGCGCCACCACGGATCGCGAGCGGTCGCGTAACGAGGCCGAGGGCTATCGCAACGACCTGATCCCGCGGGCCCGCGGCGAGGCGCAGCAGGTCATCCAGGCCGCGCAGGCCGACCGTGACAGCCGCATCGCGCGGGCGCGCGGTGAAGCGCAGCGGTTCACCTCGGTGTTGCAGGCGTATCAGTCGGCGCGGGACATCACCATGCGCCGCATGTATCTGGAAACGATGGAAGAGATATTCCGTCGCAACAACGCGGTGGTGATCGACGATCATCTGCAGAACGTTCTGCCGTTCATGTCATTGGGTGGCAGCGGCCGCGCCGTGCCGCGAACGCCGTTGCCGCAATCGCCCACACAATTGCCCACACAGCAGCAGGGGACGACGCGATGAACCGCATTCTCTCGATCGGCCTGGCCGTTCTGGTGGTCGCCGTGGTCGTGGCGTCATCTTCGGTGTTCATCGTGCGTCAGACCAGTCAGGTGCTGATCACCCAGCTCGGCAATCCGGTGCGGGTGATCACCCAGCCGGGGCTGCACTTCAAGATTCCGTTCATCCAGACGGTGACCACGTTCGATACGCGTTTGCTGGCGTTCGAAACTGCCAGCTCGGAAGTGATCCTGGGCGACCAGCGCCGGGTGATCGTCGACATGTTCACGCGCTTTCGGATCGTCGACCCGCTGAAATTTTATCAGACGGTGGGGGCGAATGAACTGGGCATCCGCGCGCGTCTGTCGGCCATCGTTCCGTCGGCGGCGCGCCGCGTGCTGGGCAGCAAGACGCTGCAGGCGATGCTGTCGGCCGACCGCCAGCAGATCATGAGTACGATCCGCGATCAGGTGAACGGCGAAGCGGCGAGCTTTGGCATCCGGGTGGAAGATGTGCGCATCCGCCGCGCCGACCTGCCGGAAGCGAACACGCAGGCGATCCTGCAGCGTATGCAAACCGAACGTCAGCGTCTGGCCAGAGAAGCGCGCGCCGAGGGTGACGAGATCGCCCAGCGCATCCGCGCCAATGCCGATCGCGAACGCACGGTGATCGTCGCCGAGGCCAATGCGCAGGCCGATATCCTGCGCGGTGAAGGCGAACAGGAATCGATCACCACGGTGGCGGCGGCGTTCCAGCGTGATCCGGCGTTCTTTACCGCATGGCGCACATTGCAGGCGTACCGTACCGCGTTCGGCGAAGGCGGGGCACAACTGGTGCTGACCCCGGACAGCGACTTCATGCGGCTGTTCCGTGCGATGCCGGGCGTTTCCGGCCCAGGTACCGCGCCTGCCGCTGCGGGCGGACGGTGACGTTCGCCGCGCTGTTCGCGGGTATTGCCGTGGCGCTGGCTCTGGAAGGGTTGCTGTATGCGACCTTTCCGGGCCTGCTGCAGCAGGCGGCCAGACATCTGACGGCGATGGACCCGGCGCAGATACGGACATACGGCGTGGTGCTGGCGTCTGTCTGTGTCGGGGTCGCCTGGCTTCTGGTGCGAGGCTGAAACGGTCGTACGATCCCGGAAAATGAACTACACCCTCGCATTACCGCCGCGTAATAGAATGATTGACGTGTGCGCGCCACTTGTCGGAAGCTTCGTGGGGTTTGCTGCCCTTGGGTCACCCTCCGCCAGAAACGGAATTTGAAATATGCGTATAGCTGCGTTTGCCTTTGCATCGGCCTTGCTTCTCGCTCCGCTCGCCATTCCGGTTGCGGAGGCGCGTCCGGCTCCGGAAAGTTTTGCCGATCTGGCGGAATCTCTGCTGCCAGCCGTGGTGAACATCTCCACCACCCAGACCATTCCGGCGCGCGGCGGCCCGGGGGCGGAACGCGGCGGCCCGGATATGCCGCAGTTTCCACCCGGATCGCCGTTCGAGGAATTTTTTCGCGAATTCATGGAGCGCAGCCGTCCAGGACAGCGCCCCGGTCAGCCAGCGCCGCCGCGGCGCTCGCAGTCGCTGGGGTCCGGGTTCATCATCGACGCATCCGGCTATGTGGTGACCAACAACCACGTGATCGCCGATGCCGACGAGATCAACGTCATTCTGCAGGATAACACCAGCCTGCGCGCCACGGTGGTCGGGCGCGACCAGCGTACCGATCTGGCGCTGCTGAAGGTTGAACCCACCCGCCCGCTGACCGCCGTGCGTTTCGGCAACAGCGATACGGCGCGCGTCGGTGACTGGGTGCTGGCGATCGGCAACCCGTTCGGGCTGGGCGGCACGGTGACGGCGGGGATCGTCTCGGCGCGCGGGCGCAGCATCGGACAGGGGCCCTACGACAATTTCATCCAGACCGATGCCTCGATCAACCGGGGCAATTCGGGTGGGCCGCTGTTCAACATGGCGGGCGAGGTGATCGGCATCAACACGGCGATCTATTCGCCGTCGGGCGGGTCGATCGGGATCGGCTTTTCGGTGCCGTCGTCGATGGCGCAGAATGTGATCGCGCAGTTGCGTGAATTCGGCCGGGCGCGTCGCGGCTGGCTGGGGGTGCGCATCCAGCAGGTGACCGACGAACTGGCCGAGAGTGTCGGCCTGCGTGAAGCGCGCGGCGCCATGGTGGCTGGGTTGAACGAAGGCGGGCCTGCCGACAAGGCGCAGATCCGCAGCGGCGACATCATCCTGCGGTTCAACAACCAGGACGTGCGCGAGATGAAGAACCTGCCGCTGATCGTCGCCGAAACGCCGATCGGGCGTGCGGTGCCGGTGGTGGTCTGGCGCGACGGCAGGGAAGTGAATCTGACGGCAACCGTGGGCGAAATGCCGGAAGACGTGCAGGCCGCGGAAGCCGGAGCATCCGGGGGGCGCGGCAGCGGCGCGGCGGCGGCGGGCGTGGTGAACGTGCCGGGACTTGGTGCAAAACTGTCCGCCCTGACGCCGGCGTTGCGCGAACAGTTCCAGATCGAAGAAGACCGCAAGGGTGTGGTCATCGTGGAGCTGGACGCCGAAGGTACGCTGGGCAAGCTGGGGTTGCGCCCGGGCGACCTGATCGTGGAAGTGCAGCAGGAAGCGGTCAGCACGCCGGCGGAGGTGACCGATCGCATCACGCGGGCGCGTCAGCAGAACCGGCGCAATGCGCTGATGCTGGTGGAAGGTCAGAACGGGCAGCGCTGGGTGCCGGTTCCGCTGACGGCGGAATCGCCGTCGCAGCAGAATCAGCAGCGCCAGTCGCCGGCCAATCCGCCTTCGACACCGCCACAGCAGAACCGGCCGAATCGCCGCTGACCGGTAATCGTTGATACATTGTATGCCAGAAGGCGCTACCCGAAGAAAAACGGGTGGCGCCTTTTGTTTTTCGGGTTGTGTCGAATTTGTTTGCCTTGCAGTCTTTGCCGACTGGAGGGCGCCATGGCGACAACCACCATCGGTGTGAAGATTGATGACGCATTGCGCGAACGCCTGCGCAATGCCGCGGAAAAGCTTGGGCGGACATCGCACTGGCTGATCAAGCAGTCGGTGCTGCTGACGCTGGAGCGGCTGGAGAGTGGCGGTGCTCTGCCCGATGGGCTGGAGAGGGATCCCGGGCAGGCGGAGCATACGGAAACGCAACCCGTGCGTGTGCAACCGTTTCTGGAATTCGCACAATCGGTGCAACCGCAGTCGGTATTGCGCGCCAGGATAACCGCGGCCTATCGGCGTCCCGAAACCGAATGTCTGCCGTTGCTGCTGAGCGAAGCCGAACTTGCGCCGCAGCAGGTAACGCAGATCCGCGATCTGGCGCGCCGGCTGGTTGAAGCGCTGCGGGCGCGCAAGGGGCGCGGCGGCGTGGAAGGGCTGATGCAGGAATACGCGCTGTCCAGCCAGGAGGGGGTGGCGCTGTTGTGCCTGGCCGAGGCGCTGCTGCGCATTCCCGATGTCGCAACCCGTGATGCGCTGATCCGCGACAAGATCAGCGGCGGCGACTGGTGGGCGCATGTCGGACACAGCGAATCGCTGTTCGTGAATGCGGCGACCTGGGGGCTGGTGGTGACCGGCAAGCTGACCTCGACGGCCAGCGAGGAAGGCCTGTCGGCGGCGCTGACCCGGCTGATCGGGCGCGGTGGTGAGCCGCTGATCCGCCGCGGCGTCGATACGGCGATGCGCATGCTGGGTGAACAGTTCGTCTGCGGGCAGACGATCGGTGAGGCGCTGGCCAACAGCCGCACGATGGAGAACAAGGGCTTTCGCCATTCATACGACATGCTGGGCGAGGCGGCGACCACGGCGCAGGATGCCGCACGCTATTACGCCGAATACGAGCAGGCCATTCATGCGATCGGCAAGGCCGCCGCCGGGCGCGGGATCTACGAAGGACCGGGGATCTCGATCAAGCTGTCGGCACTGCATCCGCGTTATGCGCGTGCGCAGCGCGAACGGGTGATGGCCGAACTGTTGCCGCGGGTGCGCGATCTGGTGCTGCTGGCGCGGCAGTACGATATCGGCCTGAACATCGATGCCGAGGAGGCGGACCGGCTGGAGCTATCGCTCGATCTGCTGGAGAGCCTGTGTTTCGACCCGGCACTGCGCGGCTGGAACGGTATCGGCTTTGTGGTGCAGGCGTACCAGAAGCGCGCGCCGTTCGTGCTGGATTACATGATCGATCTGGCGCGGCGGTCGAACCGGCGCATCATGGTGCGGTTGGTGAAGGGCGCCTATTGGGACAGCGAGATCAAACGCGCTCAGGTCGACGGGCTGGAAGGTTTTCCGGTCTATACGCGCAAGGTGCATACCGATGTGTCGTATCTGGCCTGTGCGCGCCGGCTACTGGCCGCGCCGGATGCGGTCTTCCCGCAATTCGCCACCCATAACGCCCATACGCTGGCCGCGATCCATACGATGGCCGGCGCGAATTACTACGCCGGTCAGTACGAATTCCAGTGTCTGCACGGCATGGGTGAACCCCTGTATGAAGAGGTCGTCGGCCGCGAGAAGCTGAACCGGCCATGTCGCATCTACGCGCCGGTCGGCACGCACGAAACGCTGTTGGCCTATCTGGTGCGGCGTCTGCTGGAGAACGGGGCGAATTCGTCGTTCGTGAACCGGATCGGCGATGCGTCGGTGGCGATCGACGAACTGATCGCCGACCCGGTGGAGGTGGCGCGCCGGGTTGTGCCGGTGGGGGCGCCGCATATGAAGATTTCCATGCCGCGCGACATTCTGGAAGGTCGGATGAATTCCGCCGGGCTGGATCTGTCGAACGAACAGCGTCTGGCGTCTCTGTCGGCCGCGCTGTTGGCGGGGGTGGAGGAGCAGATGTGGCATGCGGCGCCGTTGCTTGGCGACGGCGTGCAGGAAGGCCAGGCGCGCAATGTGCTGAACCCCGCGGATCGGCGCGATGTCGTCGGCACCGTGGCCGAGGCGAGTGCCGAACAGGTGGATGCGGCATTCGGGCATGCATTGACGGCGGCGCCGGTGTGGCAATCGACCCCGCCCGCCGAACGTGCGGCGGTGTTGCAGCGTGCGGCGGACCTGATGGAGGCGCGCATGCCCGCGCTGCTGGGGGTGATCGTGCGCGAGGCGGGCAAAACCTTGCCGAATGCGATTGCCGAAGTGCGCGAGGCAGTGGACTTCCTGCGTTATTATGCCGGGCAGGTCAGAACGGAGTTTTCGAACGGCACGCACCGTCCGTTGGGGCCGGTGGTGTGTATCAGCCCCTGGAACTTCCCGCTGGCGATTTTCCTGGGCCAGGTTTCGGCGGCGCTGGCGGCCGGCAATCCGGTGCTGGCGAAGCCGGCCGAGGAAACACCGCTGATTGCGGCGCAGGCCGTGCAGATCCTGCATGAAGCGGGCGTGCCGGCAGGGGCGGTACAGTTGCTGCCGGGGGCGGGCGATGTCGGTGCACTGCTGGTCGGCGATGCACGCACGCGCGGCGTGATGTTCACCGGATCGACCGAGGTGGCGCGGCTGATCCAGAAGGCACTGGCCGCGCGCCTGTGCCCGCAGGGTAAGCCGATCCCGCTGATCGCGGAAACCGGCGGACAGAATGCGCTGATCGTCGACAGTTCGGCGCTGGCTGAGCAGGTGGTGGGCGATGTGCTGGTCTCGGCGTTCGATGCGGCGGGGCAGCGTTGTTCGGCGTTGCGCGTGCTCTGCGTGCAGGAAGACGTGGCGGAGCGGATGCTCGACATGCTGCGCGGCGCGATGCGCGAACTGAGCATCGGCAATCCGGATCGTCTGTCGACCGATGTCGGTCCGGTGATCACCGCGGAAGCGGCGGCAGGGATCGCCGCGCATGTTGCGGCGATGCGCGATGCCGGGCATGCGGTGCATGCGCTGACATTGCCGGAAGAATGTGCGCACGGGCACTTTATCGCGCCGACGTTGATCGAGATCGATCAGATGGCCGACCTGAAGCGCGAGGTGTTCGGCCCGGTTCTGCACGTGCTGCGCTTCAGGCGCGAGCAGATAGATGCCCTGATCGATCAGCTCAACGCATCGGGCTATGCGTTGACCTTCGGCGTGCACAGCCGCATCGATGAGACGATCGAACGGGTGACGCAGCGGATCGCGGCCGGTAACATCTACGTCAATCGCAACCTGATCGGCGCTGTGGTCGGCGTGCAGCCGTTCGGCGGGCATGGGCTGTCGGGTACCGGGCCGAAAGCCGGTGGGCCGCTGTATCTGCACCGGCTGCTGTCGGCGCGCCCCCCTGTGCAGCTTGCAGGCGAGACTGTGGTGCCACAGCCGTTCAGGGCGTTTCTGGAACAGGCGGGGGCAAAATTTTCAGCGGTGGCGGGATACGGGCAGAAGACGCTGCACGGCGTCATGTTGAACCTGCCCGGCCCGGTGGGCGAACGGAACCAGTACAGACTGTCCGCCAAAGGCGCGGTTCTGTGTGTGTGCCGCACGGACGAAGGCTTGCACCGCCAGATCGCGGCAGCGCTGGCCACCGGCAATCGTGCGCTGGTTCACAAAGACGATTATGAACGTGTTGCGTTGCAGACGCACGGGAATGTCGTTGCCATCGACAGCGAGGAAGCCGCCGAATTCGACGCCGTGCTGTTCGAAGGCGATTGCGATACGATGCGCGATTTCAATCTGCGACTGGCGGAACGTTCCGGTCCGATCGTGCCGCTGTTCGGTCTGACCAGCGATGCACTGGCAAGCGGGGCCGAGGATTATCCGCTGGAATGGCTGCTGAAAGAGACATCCGTCAGCATCAATACGACCGCGGCCGGTGGCAATGCCAGCCTGATGACGATAGGGTGAGGTAGACGTGAAAGACAATTCCGGATGAACACCAACCGCTTTCTGTTTCGCAGCACCGTCATCGGGGTTTATGCGCTGATTCTGGCCCCGGTTGTGATGGTGGTGCTGATCAGCTTCTTCAACCAGGAGATCGTCAGTTTTCCGCCGGAAGGGTTCACCACCCGCTGGTATGTGAACGCCTGGATGAAGCGCGAGTTTTCGCGCGGGTTTCTGACCAGCTTCCAGGTGGCGGCCCTGGCGACACTGATCGGCGTGCCATTGGGTACGGCGGCGGCGTTGGCGCTGGCGCGATCGTCCATTCGGGGCAAGGGGGCGCTGAACACACTGCTGCTGGGGCCGTTGATGGTGCCGGGTGTCGTTTCGGGCGTGGCGCTCTACATGTTCTATCTGCGTGCCGAAGAATGGCTGGACCAGGACATCACCGCGACGCTGCCGGGTCTGGTGGCCGCGCATGTGCTGTTGACCATTCCGTGGACGGTGCGGCTGGTGACCGCCAGCCTGCAGGGACTGGACCGCTCGCCCGAGGAAGCCGCGGCCAATCTGGGGGCGCATCCGTTCACGGTGTTCCGCCGTGTGACGCTGCCGATGCTGCGGCCGGGGATCGTTGCGGCGGCATTGTTCTCGTTCATCCAGAGTTTCGAGAATCTGGAACTGTCGCTGTTACTGGTGGGGCCGGGCCGGTCGACACTGCCGGTGGCGATGCTGAACTATCTCGAATTCCGGATGGATCCGACGCTGGCGGCGGTGGCCACGGTGCAGATCGTGCTGGTTGCCGCGCTGATGCTGATAACCGACCGCTTCGTGCGGCTTTCCCGGGTGGTGTAAGACGCATGGGTACGCTTGTTCTCGAAAAACTCAGTAAACGTTATGGCGATGCGCTGGCAGTGGCCGATGTCAGCCTGAATGCCAAGCAGGGCGATCTGGTCGCGCTGCTCGGCCCGTCGGGCTGCGGCAAGACGACGATGCTGAACATCATCGGCGGCCTTGACCGCTACACGAGCGGCAATCTGTTCATCAACGACGTGTCCACCACCGCGTTCCGGGATGTCGATTGGGACATCTACCGCAACACGTCGATCGGCTTCATTTTTCAAAATTACAACCTGATCATGCACCAGACGGTGCTGTCGAACGTCGAACTGGCGATGACGCTGGCCGGCATCTCCAGGGAAGAGCGGCGTCGGCGCGCGGTGGCGGCGCTTGAAAAGGTCGGCCTGTCCGACCAGATCAAAAAGAAACCGAACCAGTTGTCGGGCGGCCAGATGCAGCGCGTCGCGATCGCGCGGTCGCTGGTCAACAACCCGGACATCCTGCTGGCCGACGAGCCGACCGGCGCGCTGGATTCGGAAACGAGCGCGTCGATCATGGAGCTGCTCCGGGAGATCGCCCGGGATAGGCTGGTGCTGATGGTGACGCACAACGCGGAGCTTGCCGAGGCGTGCTCGACCCGCATCATCCGGCTGCTCGACGGCAGGGTGATTTCGGACACCAACCCGGTGGAGATCGAGGCCGCGCCGGCGGGCGTCAAACCGCCCAGGCGCAAGAAAACATCGATGTCGTTCCTGACCGCGCTTACGCTGAGCCTGAACAACCTGATGACGAAAAAGACCCGCACGGTGTTGACCGCGTTCGCGGGCTCCATCGGCATCATCGGCATCGCGCTGATCCTGTCGCTGTCGAGCGGCATGAACAACTACATCGCCCGCATTCAAAAGGACACGATGTCCACATACCCGATCCAGATTCAGAGCCAGACGATGGATTTCAGCAGCATGATGAACACGATGATGGACGCGCGCGGCGACAGAAGCCTCAAGCATGAGCGCGACGCCGTGTACTCCAACAACATCGTGACCGAGATGATGTCCACATTCACCGCGCAGGTGACCTACAACGACCTGGAGCGGTTCAAGGCGTACATCGAGAGCGACGAAGGCAAGGAAATCCGCGACGCCGCCGACCTGATCGAGTACGCGTACGACATCGACCTGCATGTCTACAAATCCGACGCGCTGGACGAGCTGCTTCCGGTGCAGCCCAGCGAGATGTTCAACAACTTTGGCGCAAACGGCGCGGGCAACGCGTTCGCGATGAACATGCGCGGCATGAGCGTCATGGGCGGCGCAATGAGCGGCAGCGCGTGGGCGGAGCTGGTCGGAAGCCCCGAGACGCTCGAATCGCAGTACGACGTCGTCGCGGGCCGCTGGCCGGAGGCGTACGACGAAATCGCGATCGTCGTCAGCCGCAGGAACGAGATCAGCGACATCACGCTGTACTCGCTCGGCCTGATGGATCCCAACGAGCTGGAATCGATCATGGACGCGCTGCGCAAGGGACAGGCCACGCCCAAGGTCGAAACCGCGCGCTTTGCCTATGAGGACATCCTCCGGCAGACCTACAAGCTTGTGCCGCAGTCTTCCTACTACACCTTTGACGAGGCGGAAGGGGTCTGGCTTGACCGGAGCCAAGACGACGCGTACCTCAAAATGCTGATGGAAAGCGCGCTGAACCTGCGCGTCGTCGGCATCCTCCGGCCCGACCCGGAGAGCCAGGAGACCTTCGTCAACGCCAATGTCTTGTACACGCCGGAACTGACCGGCTATGTCATCGAGCGGAACGCCGAGAGCGGCGTCGTCTGGGCGCAGCGCGAATCCCCGGAGATCAACGTGTTCACCGGCATGCCGTTCTCCATCGGTGACACGCTGGCGAGCCTGACCGCGGAAAACCTCGACGAGTTCCTGCTGACCCTGCCGGAAGCGCAGCAGACGCAAGCGAAGCAGGCGATGGCGCTGCTCGGTCGGGAACAGTTGATCAAGATGATCACGCAGCAGATGGCCGCGATGACGAACGGCGCGTCGCAGACGACCTATGAAGACAACCTCGAGCTGTTCGGCTGGGTCGACTACGCGAAGCCCGACGGCATCGACATCTACCCGCCGGATTTCGAGGGCAAGGAAAAGATCACTGCGCTGATCGCCGCGTACAACGACGCGCGGCGCGCGGAGGGCCATGAGGAATCCGTCATCGGCTACACCGACCTGATCGGCCTGATGGTGTCGTCGGTCAGCTCGATCATCGACATCATTTCGTACGTGCTGATCGCGTTCGTCAGCATCTCGCTGGTCGTCTCGTCGATCATGATCGGCATTATCACCTACATTTCGGTGCTGGAGCGCACGAAGGAAATCGGCATTCTGCGCAGCATCGGCGCGTCCAAGCGCGACATCTCGCGCGTGTTCAACGCCGAAACGTTCATCGTCGGCCTCGTCGCGGGCGGGCTTGGCATCGGCATCACGATGCTGTTGAACATCCCGATCAACATCATCATCAAGTCGCTGGCGGGCGTGTCCGGTATCTCGGCGCTGCCGCTGTACGGCGGCATCGCGCTGGTGGTCATCAGCGTGTTGCTGACGCTGATCGCGGGCCTGATTCCGTCGCGCATCGCGGCGAAGAAGGATCCGGTGGAGGCGCTGCGGACGGAGTAATCTAGGCAAAATTCATAAATATGAGAAGCGGGACAACCCGAATCATGCCAATGTCCCTCTTGACAACGCCCGCCATCCATGATATACCCTTTGCATCGGCAATGAAGGAGACAACGCCCGCGACCATCGCGAGGGTAAAGAGAGCGCGGCCCAGGCTGAAAGCCGCGTCCCGACCGAGCGGGACATTCACTCCGGAGCTGCTCCGCTGAGTTCGCGCATGTCGCGAACGGAAGGCGGAGCCGGGAACGCGCCCGTTATCCCGTAGAGGCCGTGTCAGCGGCAAAGAAGGGTGGTACCACGCTCGTGCCTGCGTCCCTTTGCGGATGCAGGCACGTTTTGCTTTCTTAAAAGGGCGGTTGTGACGGGCCAAGGAACGCCAAGGGGTTTCACCCCTTGGAACCCCACTTAAGGGCCATTGGCCCTTAAGAATCCCTTCCTAGGGTTGGTGCGAAAAGCGCAACCCGCCGTGAGGCGAAAAAGAAGGGATTCCAAAGGGCCGAAGGTCCTTTGGCAGGGTCTGGGACGGAGTCCCAGCGTTTCCCTCCCACCGCGACAGCCCCAAAAAGAAAGCCCAAACCGAACGGAGGGAGCTATATGGAGGAAATCATCCGGCAGATCCTCGACAAGGCGCGGGAAACCCTGGCGCGCGTCGAAACCACCGCCGAGCTGGAAGCGCTGCGGGTGCAGCTTTCCGGCAGAAAAGGCCAGATCACCGCGCTTTTGCGCAACATGGGCCAACTGTCGCCCGAGGAGCGGCCGAAGTTCGGCGCGATGGTCAACGACGCGCGCGAAACGGTGGAAGGCCTGCTCGACGCGCGCGCGGCGGAGCTCAAGCGCAAGGAGCGCGCGGCGCAGCTTCAAAACGAAGCGATCGACGTCACCGAGCCGCGCCCGCTGCCGAAGCTCGGCACGCTGCACCCGATCTCCATGGTGCTGAACGATCTGGTCGACATCTTCACCGGCATGGGCTACGAGGTCGTCGAAGGGCCGGAGGTCGAATTGGACACGTACAACTTCGAGCTTTTGAACCTGCCGAAGAACCACCCGGCGCGCGACGCGCAGGACACGTTCTACATCGAGGAAAACATCGTCCTGCGCACGCACACGTCGCCGGTGCAGGCGCGGACCATGCTCTCGCGCAAGCCGCCGATCCGCATCGTCTGCCCGGGCCGCGTGTTCCGCGCCGACGAACTGGACGCGACGCATTCGCCGGTGTTCCACCAGATGGAAGGGCTGATCGTCGACAAGGACATCTCGATGGCGAACCTCAAAGGCACGCTCGACGCGTTTGCCAAGGGGCTGTACGGCGAGGACGTGCAGACGCGGTTCCGCCCGTCGTTCTTCCCGTTCACCGAGCCGTCCGCCGAAGTTGACTTAACGTGCATGGCGTGCCACGGCAAGGGCTGCCGCGTCTGCAAAGGCACCGGCTGGATCGAGATTTTAGGCTGCGGCATGGTCAATCCGAAGGTGCTGGACCTGTGCGGCATCGACTCGTCGGTCTATTCCGGGTTCGCGTTCGGCATGGGCTTGGAGCGGATCGCGCTGCTCAAGTACGGCATCGGCGATCTCCGGCTTTTGTATGAGGGCGACCTCCGGTTCCTGGATCAATTCCGTTAAGAAAGGGGAGAAACCGCATGAAAGCACCGTTGAACTGGATTCGCGCCTACGCGGACGTCCCCGAGGACGCCGCGCTGGTCGCGGAGCGCATGATCATGACCGGCACCGGCGTGGAGGGAACCGAAGCGCTCGGCGCGGGTATTTCCAATATCGTCACGGGCCGCGTGCTGTCCATGGCGCGTCACCCGAATTCGGACCACCTGTGGGTGTGTCAGATCGACGTCGGCGGCGACAGGCCGCTGCAGATCGTCACGGGCGCGCAGAACCTCACGGGCGGCGAAATCGTGCCCGTCTGCCTCGAGGGCGCGACGCTGCCCGGCGGCATGATGATCAAAACCGGCAAGCTCCGCGGCGAGCTGTCCGAGGGCATGCTCTGCGGCGGCAGCGAGCTGCG
>JAVBUO010000013.1:0-82568 GCA_031555315.1 Acetobacteraceae bacterium | reverse complement strand
GTGCTGCCGTTGTTCACCAGGTTGCTCACCCGCGACACGTTCAGCGGATCGGTCGAAACCGGGGCGATCCCGCTGGCCATCGCCGGCGTGATGTTCCAGGTCGAACCGTTCTGCAGCGTCAGGTCCAGGGTCGCCCCCGTCCCCATCCGTGTCGCGCCAGTCAGTGTCGAAGCATCGGCAACAACCCTCAGCGCGCCCGGATTGGAAGCCGACGGACCTGCCACGTCGAACAGCGCCGCACCACCCGATACGGTGCTGTTGTTGATCGCCAGGTCGACGCTGCCGCCACGCACCAGCACACCCGCGCCCTGCGCGCTGCTCAGCGTGCTGTCGGTCAGAGTCAGGCTCTGGGTAATGCCATTCGTATACAGCGCCGCCGCATCAACACCGGTCGTCGTGATGTTCAGCGGACCCGTCACGTTCAGGGTGCCGCCCGATGCCATCAGACCATGCGCTTCAGCGCCAGTGGTCGACACGGTCAGGTTGTTCACCGTCAGTGTACCGCAGCACGCCACGACACCCTGCGCGCCAGCGCCACTGGTGGTGATGGTCGTGCCATTCAGTGCGAATACGGCGTTACCTTCCATGAACACGCCATGTGCATTTGCACCTGTGGTCGTGATCGAACCACCGGTCATGCCGTTGGTGGACACAGCGCTGCTGGTAGAAACACCATACGCGCCAGCACCTTCGGTCCTGATCACCGTGTCATTCAGGGTGAACGCCGCACCGCTGGCCAGACGGAGCGCATGCGCGCCTTCGCCCACAGTTGTGATGCTGCCGCCCGTCATGCTGCCGGACGAGTTCGCGCCCGCCATGTTGATGCCGTAGGCAGCCGTCGTGCCGTTCAGGCCGCCCGTCGTCGAGATGGCCGTGCCATTGATGTTCAGAATCGAGTTGTCCTGCACCAGCGCACCGGCCGCACCGGCCCCTGACGTCGCGATCGAACCGCCGGTCAGATTCACAAGGCTGTTGGTGTACTCCTTGATGCCGTGCGAACCGACGCCCGACGTCACGATGGCAAGGCGCGTCGCGTTGGCGGTGCCATACTGCACGCGCAACCCTTCGGACCCGGCACCGCTGGTCGTGATGCGCGTATCGGTGATCGTCGCCGTTGCGTTGCCCCAGCTGGACGAAGCCTGCAGATAGATGCCGGCCGAATTGCTGCCCCCGGTCGTCACCACCGTGTCGCTGATGTTGCCGACCACCGTGGCACCGCCAGGAACGGTCGGCGGATCCAGCCACAGGCCGTGTGCATTGTTACCGTGCGTGGTGACGGTGCTGTGCGCCAGATTGACCGTCGCCGACGACGATGTCGCCACACCAACGCCGTAGCTGCCGTCGCCATGCGTCATGATGTCGACGTAGTTGCCGGTAAAAGTCCCCGACCCGATGTTGATCGCGTGCGCGTTGGCGCCGTGGGTTGTGAAGCTGGCGCGCGTGGTGCCGGTTTCGTTAACCGTCACGGCAGAATTGCCGGTGATGTATACCGCGTAAGCATTGTTGCCGCGCGTCGTCACCGAACCGCCGTTCACCTTGGCCCACGAAGTGCTGTCGGTCGCATAGATGCCGTGCGCACCCGCGCCGCGCCCCGACGGAGTGCCGTTCGGGTTCGTGCCGGTCTGGATGGTAACGTTGGTCAGCGTCGCGTTGGAACGATCCCGCAGATATACGGCATGCGCCCCATCCGCGGCGGTGGTGATGGAACCACCTGTCATCGTCACACGGCTCTGGTTGAATGCGTTGATACCATACGCATTTTCGCTACCCGCAGCCCCGCCAGTTGTACGGATATGCGAGTTGCTAATAGTCGCGATACCGCCCTGCAGCTTGATACCGGCCGCGCCAGCACCGGTCGTGTTGATGCGGCTGTCGGTGACCGTCGTTTCACTGCTGCCCGGCGTGTGGAATGTGAACTCGATCCCGTGCGAATACTGCCCGCTGGTATTGATGGTCACATCGGTCACATGCGCCGCCACTTCGATCCCGGGCGCTGGCGGGTCGATGTAGATGCCCTGCGCCGAATAACCGGACGTGGTGATCGTGCCATGCCGCAGATCGGCGAAAGCCGGGGTCGTCGGCGATACGCTGTACAGGAACACACCACGGGAATAGTTCCCGCTGGTCGTGATCGTGAAATCTTCGACATCGGCTGTTGCGCGCACCACATAGATGCCGTTGACGTCGGCACGAGTGGAAACGATGTCGACGTTACGCAGATTGACCGTAGCGCCTTCGAGAGACTGAACCACGTCCGTGCCGTCGCAGCAGTTGGACACCAGTCTGCTACGAGTCCCGCCCAGGGTGCCGATCGTCACGACGGTGTTCGTTCCCGTCCCCTGCACGGCAATTTTCGGTACCTCAATATTCGCCCAACCATACGAAACGTTCGCACCACCGTAGACACGCAATCCGTTGTAGTAAGGGCTACCCACAGACGCAGACGCCGCAGACCCGGACTGGTTCGTATTCCGCCACCACTCAGTCGCCTGAGCCGGGGCCGTAAGACCTATAATTAAACCGATACCAGCCGTACAGGCCAACAACTGGCTACGAAAACCTAATGGCGCGGACATTTTTAACAACCTTTTTGGTGGATTGGCGAAGTTGAAAGCACGTAAAAGTCATACATTATCCATTTACTTGGTTCAAGTTTCAGTGGTTTGTCTCATTTTAGGTTCAAATTGACCGGATTTTTTTAAGCGTTTGAATCATATAAGTTATTTTGCAAGCAACCTCGGGCTGCATGTGTTTTTCCCGCAACACACCCTTATCTATCAATTTGAGAACGGCATTCCGATAGCGCAATAATTTGCCTTCGTTTAATAAAATACCTCCGCCTGGCCTAAAATTTACAAAAGAAACGAAAAGGAAACGGTAATTTGTTCATCCTCGATATGAATCGACATCTATTTTTTTAAATTTTGTTTTATTAAATAATGTTATACATTATTTATAAATTTTCATGATTTATAAACTAAAAATTGCAAAATGTACAAAATTTGACCTGAGTTTACCAGCAAGCTCTCCAAAAAATTGCCGCAAACACCTTTGAGTATACGCTCGATGACAGCCCACGACTCGACCGCACGCCCGATGGTCGGCAGTCAACACCGCCGGAATCACGGATTCCGGCCGAGGCGCGCGGCCGGAAAATAGCGTCTTGGCAGGATGACGCTTTTTCTCCAGTGTGCCGCCACTCAATCGTCGGTATTATTTCTTTGGGCTGATCTACGACTCTGCCCAGAATTTTCTGTCCGGAGACCAGAGCGATGCGTCATCCCGCGCGCGCAATATTTAAAACCATACTCGCGGTTTGCCTTTTGCCCTTCATCACCGGCATCGATATCCCGGACGCCGATGCGGCCCCGCGTGCACGCGGGCAGACCGCACGCACCGCAACGACCGCCCGGCAGGAACCGAGAACGCGCCAACGTCAGGCAACGCGAACCCACCGGCAAGTACCGGCAAGATCCGCCACCGTGCAGCACACACCGGCCGTCCCAGTGCCCGCGCCCGCACACTCCACATCGGTGCTGCGCCCCGTCACGCTGCCGCCGCCGACACCGCTGACGGCGGCGACACCGCCGCAGCAGCCCCGCATCCCGATGGCAGCGCCGCGCGCACCGGCCGCGGCCCTGACCGCCGCCGCGCAACCTGCTGCACAGCCTCGTTCTCTGGCGTTGCCACCCCCAGCCGCGCAGACAGTCACGACGCCGCGTCAGCCGCTGCGCATTCCGCCGGCCGCGCAACCGCGCACATCGCGCACCCCGCCGGCCGCCCCGGCAGCGGCAGCCCCGGCAGTGGCAAGCGCAACGCCGCGCCTGTCGCTCTCGACGCCGCAAGGCCCGGGCATTGCCCCGATGCCGGACGTCAACATCACCGAGCCATACCCGCGCACCTATCGGGAGACCAAAATCTCGCCCACGATTCTCAACGCACCCAGCGGTTATCGCGGCGAATCCTTCCGTTCGAGCGAGCGGCCCGACGCCCCCGACGACGAGCTTTTCGCCCCGATGCCCGGCGTCAACGTTCGTATCCCGTTCACGCGCTGAACGGCCCGTGCGCCGCACAGAATGCGGCGCACACCGTTTTTCCGGCTATTGTCTCGGCCTCGATCGGAAAAACCGCGCCTGAGTACCTCACGGCGCGGCGATATCTACACCGAATAAAACTCTGGCATGACCAGCCCCCGGAATCCGGTGGCGATCTGCGAAAACAGGATCGTCGTTGATGAAAGCGCGTTACCCGGCGCTTGCCGCCGGGCGGACAGCACGCGTGCTTACTGCCCGTTGCGTTCCAGCTGCCGCCAGCGGGCGACGTTGCGGTTGTGTTCTTCCAGCGTCGCCGCGAAAACGTGGCCACCGGTGCCGTCCGCCACGAAATACAACGCATCGGTCGTGGCCGGGTTGGCCGCCGCCCGCAACGAGGCCAGACCAGGCGAGGCGATCGGTCCCGGCGGCAGACCGCGATAACGATAGGTATTGAACGGACTGTCGACGTCCAGATCGACGCGCGTCAGGCCACGGTCCAGCACACCGCGCCCCTGGCTGACGGCGTAGATCACCGTCGGGTCGGTCTGCAGCGGCATGTTGCGGCGCAGGCGGTTGACGAACACCCCGGCGACCATGCCACGTTCCTCCGGCTTGCCGGTTTCACGTTCCACGATACTGGCCAGAATCAGCAGCTCGCGCGGCGAAGCCAGCGGCAGGTCGGCGGCACGCGCCGCCCAGACCTCGGCCAGCGCGCGGTCCATCGCCGTGCGGGCGCGCGTCAGCAGTTCGCCGCGCCGCGTGTCGTATTCGAAGGCATAGGTCTCGGGCAGCACGCTGCCTTCGGGCTGCGCATTGCCCGCCCCCGACAGACCGTCCGCCTGCATCAGCAGATCGTTGATCTGCACCGCCGTCAGCCCTTCGGGAATGGTCAGCCGGCGCTGCACGGTGCGCGCGGTGCGCAACACGGTCAGCACCTGGCGCAGGCTGGCGCGGGCCGGAAACGCGAATTCGCCGGCACGCAGCGGGCCTTCTTTCTGGGTCAGCGTGACGGCGACCAGAAACACCCGCGGATCGCCGATCAATCCGGCTTCCTGCAGCGAAGCGCCCATCGCCGACAGTGCGCCGCGCGGCACGACGATGTTACGGCCCTCGGCCAGCGGCCCAGGGCCATGATAGAGATGATATGCCCAGTAACCCGCCGCGCAGGCCCCGATCACCAGCAGCACGAGAAGCGAAAAAAGCCGCCGCAACCAACGCCACGGTTTACGCGCTTTACGCCGCCGTACGGGCGGGGCGTCTTCCGGCGCGCCACCCGTCTGTTCTTCAACCCCGTCCATGTCAGGCATGACGGCGGAACAGGATCGAGGCGTTGGTGCCGCCGAAACCGAAGCTGTTCGACAGCGCCATGTCGATCTTGCGTTGCTGCGCCTGTTTGGCGACGCGGTCGATCACGCTTTCGCGGCTCGGGGTGTCGAGGTTCAGCGTCGGCGGGGCGACCTGATCGCGCACGGCCAGAATACTGAAGATCGATTCGATCGCCCCGGCAGCACCCAGCAGATGCCCGGTCGCCGACTTGGTGGACGACATCGCGACGGTCTTCGCCGCATCGCCGAAGAAGCGCTCGGCGGCTTCCAGCTCCAGATCGTCACCCATCGGCGTCGAGGTGCCGTGCGCGTTGATGTACTGCACCTGATCCGGCGTGACCTTGCCGTTCTTGAAGGCCGCACGCATGGCGCGGAACGCGCCGTCGTGGCCTTCGGCTGGCGAGGTAATGTGATAGGCATCACCCGACATGCCGTAGCCCGCGAATTCGGAATAGATCTTCGCGCCACGCTTCTTCGCGTGTTCGTATTCTTCCAGCACCAGCACGCCGGCGCCCTCGCCCATCACGAACCCGTCGCGGTCTTTGTCCCAGGGGCGCGAGGCTTCGGTCGGCCGGTCGTTGAAGCCGGTCGACATGGCGCGCGCCGCGCAGAACCCGGCGATGCCCAGCGTGCAGACCGCCGCTTCCGCGCCGCCGGCGATCATCACATCGGCGTCGCCCATCTGGATCAGCCGCGCCGCATCGCCGATCGCATGCACGCCGGTCGCGCAGGCCGTCACCACCGAATGGTTCGGCCCTTTGAAACCGTATTTGATCGACACATGGCCCGAGGCCAGATTGATCAGCGCCGAGGGGATGAAGAACGGCGACAGACGCCGCGCCTTCCCCGCCCCGACCAGTTGCGATGCTTCGTAGATGCTCTGCAGCCCGCCGATCCCCGAACCGATCATCACGCCGGTCGCCCAGCGGTCTTCATCGGTGTCCGGGGTCCAGCCCGAATCCTCGACGGCTTCGCCCGCCGCGACCAGTGCCAGATGGATGAAACGGTCCATCTTCTTCTGGTCCTTGGGCGAAACCCATTCTTCCAGATTCAGTTTGCCCTCGGCCTTGCTGCCCACCGGGACCTGCCCTGCGATGCGCGTCGGAAGATCCTGCAGGTCGCAGATGGTGATCGGGCCGATGCCCGATTCCCCCGCCAGCAGACGCTTCCAAACGTTCTCCACCCCCAGACCAAGCGGAGAAACAATGCCCATCCCAGTGACGACAACACGGCGCATCTTCAAATCCTCGCTAAAGCCCTAAACCGCCAACGCTTCCGGTTCAGGCCTTCTGCTTTTCCTCGATGTAGCGGACGGCATCGCCGACCGTCTGGATCTTTTCCGCAGCGTCTTCGGGGATTTCGACTTCGAAGGCTTCTTCGAAGGCCATCACCAGCTCGACGATGTCGAGGCTGTCCGCGCTGAGATCGTCGATGAAGCTGGCGGTCGGCACGACCTTGGCTTCGTCGACAGCCAGATGCTCAACAACAATTTTCTTCACTCGATCGGCGATATCGCTCATCTGCCGTATGCTCCTGCCCGTCCGTAATGAAAACCATGCCTCGATGCCATGTTCCGGGGGCTGAACAGGCAGGCCAACTCGGCACCGCGACCCGCCCCAGGAAGAGACGTGCGGCCCATAGCATGTCTCCCCCCCAAGGCCAACTGCCAAGGAACGGAGAATCTCTCCTCAAACCATCGCCATACCACCATTGGCATGCAAGGTCGCTCCTGTCACCCATCCAGCCTCGTCCGAGGCGAGATAGACGACAGCGGCGGCGATATCGGCCGGCTGGCCGAGGCGCGTTAACGGAATACGCTCGGTCAGTTTTGTCTTTTGCTCGGCGGACAGCGCGTCGGTCATCGGGGTTTCGATAAACCCGGGGGCGACCACGTTCAGCGTGATCCCGCGCGAGGCGACTTCCTGCGCCAGCGCCTTGGTCATCCCGACCAGGCCGGCCTTGGCCGACGCATAATTCGCCTGTCCCGGGTTGCCGGTCGCGCCCACGATACTCGAAATATTCACGATCCGCCCGGCACGGCGGCGCATCATCCCCTTCAGGGCGGCGCGCGTCAGGCGGAACGGCGCGGTCAGATCGATGTCGATCACCTGCTGCCAGGCTTCGTCGGTCATCCGGATGGCCAGCGTGTCGCGGGTCAAGCCGGCGTTGTTGACCAGAATATGCAGCGGCCCGGCGGCGGCCTCGGCGGCCTCGACCAGTTTGTCGGCGGCGTCCGGCTCGGCCAGATTGGCCGGGCAGACATGCGCGCGCTCGCCCAGTTCGGCGGCCAGCGTGTCCAGCGCGTCGCGGCGCGTGCCCGACAGCACGACGACGGCACCCTGGCGGTGCAGGGCGCGCGCGATCTCGGCACCGATGCCGCCCGAGGCCCCGGTTACCAGTGCGACTTTTCCATCCAGGCGGAACATGGCGACCTCTCTCAGGCTGTTTTCAGGAACGCTTCGACATCGGCCGGCAGCCCGACGGAAAGACCGGCGGCGTCCGGCGCGATGCGTTTGACCAGACCGCCCAGCACCTTGCCCGCGCCCAGTTCGACGAATTCGCTGACCCCCGCCGCGGCCATCGCCAGAATGCTTTCGCGCCAGCGGACAGAGCCAGTTACCTGTTTCACCAGCAGATCGCGGATTTCGTCCGGGCTGGTTGTCTTGGCAGCGGTCACGTTGGCGATCAGCGGCAGCGCCGGGGCGCGCATCGGGGCTGCGGCCAACGCATCGCGCATCGCGTCCGCGGCCGGGGCCATCAGCGAGCAGTGAAACGGCGCCGAGACCGGCAGCAGCATGGCGCGCTTCACGCCCCTGCCCTTGGCCACTTCGATGGCGCGTTCGATCGCGCCCTTGTGGCCGGAAATCACCACCTGGCCGCCGCCGTTGTCGTTGGCGACCTCGGCGACCTCGCCCTGCGCGGCTTCGGCGCAAATCGCCGCGGCCTGATCCAGCTCCACGCCCAGCAACGCGGCCATCGCGCCCAGACCGGGGGCGATGGCCTTCTGCATCGCCTGGCCGCGCAGTTTCAGCAGCCGGGCGGTGGTGGGCAGGTCGAAGGTGCCGGCGGCGGCCAGCGCGCTGTATTCGCCCAGACTGTGCCCAGCGATCATCACCGCCTTGTCCTTCAGCACCAGACCGCCTTCGCGTTCCAGCACCCGCACCACGGCCATGGATACCGCCATCAGCGCCGGCTGGGCATTCTCGGTCAGGGTGAGCTCCTCGCCCGGGCCTTCGAACATCAGTTTCGACAGCCGCTGGTCGAGCGCCTCGTCGACTTCCTCGAACACTTCGCGGGCGGATGAAAAGGCGGCGGCGAGATCGCGGCCCATACCTACGGCCTGGCTACCCTGACCTGGAAAAACAAATGCGCGCACCGGGGTTTCCTCGGTTGTGGCGGAAATAGGGCGAGTCATCACTCGTGGCGGCGGGGCTTAGACGGGGCGGGCAGGATCGTCAACCATAGGGACAAGGAATAAAAGGGCCGGACTTGGAATAATCCACGCCCCGGCTTGCATCGGGGGGCATTTCTCCCCTATATCCGCCGCCTCCCTGCCGGGTGGAAGGCATCCGCCCGGCTATGCCTGCGCGTCCATGGGGGACGGTCTGCGGGAAGAGACAAGCCAAAGGGGCCATCTATGCCTTTATACGAAAGCGTGCTGATCGCACGTAACGACATTACGCAGCAGCAGGCGGAAGCCATCCTCGACGGCATCGCCGCGCATCTCGAAGAAACCAAGGCTGGTGAAATCAAGAAGCGCGAATACTGGGGCCTGCGCAACCTGACCTACCGGATCAAGAAGAACCGCAAGGGTCATTACATGCTGCTGGGCCTCGACGTGACGCCCGCCGCCCTGATCGAGATCGAGCGCCAGCTGCGTCTGAACGAAGACATGCTGCGCTTCATGTCGATCCGCGTCGACGCGATCGACGAAGCGCCGTCGGTGATCCTGAGCAAGCGCTCGGATGACCGCGACGGCAAGTTCCGCGGCCCGAAACCGCCGGGCCGCTTCGATTCCGGCCGTCGGCGCAGCTTCGACGACCGTGAAGAATTCCGCGCCCGCGATCAGGGCGGTCCGGATGAAGGCGACGATCTGGTCGCGGTGGAGGAATAACCATGTCCGATGAAGTGAACATTGCGACCCGTCGCACTGCGGTCGGCGCCCGCCGCCCGTTCTATCGCCGCAAGAAGTCCTGCCCGTTCGCCGGCGCCAACGCGCCGAAGATCGACTACAAGGACGTGCGCCTGCTGTCGCGCTTCCTGTCCGAACGCGGCAAGATCGTGCCGGCGCGCATCACCGCCGTATCGGCGAAGAAGCAGCGCGAACTCGCCCAGGCGATCAAGCGCGCCCGCTTCCTCGCCCTGCTGCCCTATGTGATGGTTTGAGGAGCATACACCAGATGGCAAACATCGAAGTGATTCTGCTCCAGCGTGTCGCCAAGCTGGGACAGATGGGTGAAAAGGTCTCGGTGAAACCGGGCTATGCGCGCAACTATCTGCTGCCGCAGAAAAAGGCGCTGCGCGCCACCAAGGAAAACGCCGCGCGGTTCGAAGCGCAGCGTGTACAGCTGGAAGCGCAGAACCTGAAGCGCCGCGAAGAAGCCGAACGTGTGGCCGAACGCGTGGCCGGTCTGTCCGTCGTCATCATCCGCCAGGCGGGTGAATCGGGCAGTCTGTACGGTTCCGTCACCGCACGCGACATCGCGACCGCCTGCAGCGATTCCGGTCTGACGATCGACCGCGAGCAGGTGCTGCTGGAAACGCCGATGAAGGCGCTGGGCCTGCACACGGTCAACGTGGAGCTGCACCCGGAAGTTCACATGAACGTGACCGTCAACGTCGCCCGCAGTCCCGAAGAAGCGGAAAAGCAGGCACGCGGCGAGGCGGTCGCCGCCGTCGAAGACGACGTTCCGGAACAGGAGGCCTTCGAACAGGCGCCAGAGGAAGAACCTGCCGCACAGGCCTGACGCCGGACGGCGTAAAATCTACAAGCGAACAAGGCCGGGGGCGCATTCCCCGGCCTTTCTTTTCCAAATTTTCATTTTACGCGCCACGCATATTATTTTGACCCATCGCGCCGATCGTTGCATGTTCAACCTGTCGACAGGTGGGAGGCAACACGATGCTTGATGCCATTCTGAAACGACTCATCAAGCGCGGCAGCCTGACGGTTCTCTACCCGAATGGCGCCATCCGTCACTATCGCGGCACGCCCGGACCGCACGCCGCCTTCACGATCCGCACCAAAAGGGCTCTCCGGCGGATGCTTTTCTCCCCCGCGCTCGGGTTCGGGGAATCCTACATGGATGGCGAGATTGCACCGGCCCAGGGGCATTCAATCTACAATGTGTTGGATGTGCTGATGTTGAACAGCGACACGCTGTTCAACAAACACCCGGCATTGCGCGTGCAGCAGTTCCTCGCCCGCCTTCTCCGTTACTTCCAGCAATACAATCCGGCGGCGCGCGCGCGGCGCAACGTCGCGCATCACTACGATCTGAACCGGCGCCTGTATGCGATGTTCCTGGACCGCGACTGGCAGTATTCCTGCGCCTATTTCCAGACCGGCCATGAAACGATCGAAGAGGCGCAGGCCGCCAAGAAGCGCCATATCGCCGCCAAGCTGCATCTGAACAGACCCGGCCTGCGCGTGCTCGACATCGGCTGCGGCTGGGGCGGGTTGGCGCTGTCTCTGGCCCGCGAGGCGGGCGCGCATGTCACCGGCATCACACTGTCGACCGAACAGCTCGCCGAAACCCGCACGCGCGCCGAGGCCGAGGGCCTGTCGGATCTGGTCCAGGCCGAACTTTTGGACTACCGCGCGCTCGACAGACAGTTCGACCGGATCGTTTCGGTCGGCATGTTCGAACATGTCGGCAACTGGCATTATCGCGATTTCTTCCGGGCCGTTCACAACAATCTGACCCCGGACGGCGTCGCGCTGCTGCATTTCATCGGCCGCTCCGACGGGCCGAGCATCACCAACGCATGGATGCAGAAATATATTTTCCCGGGCGGCTATTCCCCGGCCCTGTCAGAGGTTCTCCCCCATATCGAACGGGCGGGACTGATCGTTACCGACGTCGAGGTACTGCGCCTGCATTATGCCAAGACCCTGAGCGCCTGGCAGCGCCGCTTCGCGGCCAACCGCGACGCCATCGCCGCACTGTACGACGAACGTTTCTGCCGGATGTTCGAATTCTATCTGGCGGGCGCCGAACTGGCGTTCCGCCATCAGGGCCATGTGGTGTTCCAGATCCAGTTGACGCGCGACCAGACCGCGCTGCCGCTGACCCGCGATTACATGTTCGACACGGAACGCGCCACACCGCTGCGGGTGCCGAGATCCGTGTCGAGCGGATGAGCGAAGGGTTGGCCAGACTGGCCCGAGCGGGCTATGATCGCGCCGCCCCATGAGTACCGTAGAATCCCCGCTCCTCGGCCTGTCCCAGCGCATCCCGCCCAGCAATCTGGCCGCGGAGCAGGCGCTGCTCGGCGCCATTCTCGCCAATAACCGCGCCTTCGACCGGGTCGGCGAATTTCTGCTGCCCGAACATTTCGCCGACCCGGTCAACGCGCGCATCTATCAGGCCATCCAGCGCCGCGTGAACGCCGGGCAACTGGCCGACGTCGTCACCCTGAAGGCCGAGTTCGAACATTCGGGCGTGCTGGCCGAGGTGGGCGGCAATGCGTATCTGGCGCAGTTGCTGTCGGCGATGGTCGGCATCATCAACGCCGGTGAGTACGGACGCGCGATTCACGATGCGTGGCTGCGCCGCCAGTTGATCGAGGTGGGCGAGACCGTCGTCAACAACGCGTTCGGCGCCGACCCCGAACTCGACGGCACCGGCCAGCTGGAACACACCGAACAGACGCTGTTCGATCTCGCCAACCGCGGCGGCGGCGAACAGAACTTCATCACGCTGGACAACGCGCTGGTCAGCGCCATCCAGTCGGCCGAACGCGCGTTCCGCACACCGGGCGGCGTGTCGGGCCTGTCCACCGGCCTGCGCGATCTGGACAAGCGGATGGGCGGGCTGCATCCGTCGGACCTGATGATCCTCGCCGGCCGCCCCGGCATGGGCAAAACCGCGCTGGTCACCAAGATCGCATTCGGCGCTTCGCGCGCCTTGCTGCGCGAGGCGCAGGAGGCCGATCCCAACGCCATGCCGCGCGCCTGCGTGGCGCTGTTCTCGCTGGAAATGTCGGCCGAACAGCTCGCCGCGCGCCTGCTGTCCGATGCGTCGGAAGTGAACTCGGACCGCATTCGCCGTGGCGACATCGAACAGCGCGACTTCGACAAATTCGTCGCCGTGACGCGCGAGCTCGGCGTGCTGCCGCTGGTGATCGACGATACGCCGGCGCTGTCGATCTCGGCGCTGCGCACCCGCTGCCGGCGCCTGAAACGCACCAAGGGGCTGGCGCTGGTCATCGTCGACTATCTGCAATTGATGCGTCCGGCGGCGGGAACGCGCCCCGAAAACCGGGTGCTGGAAATCAGCCAGATCACCCAGGGACTGAAGGCGATCGCCAAGGAACTGGCGGTGCCGGTGATCGCGCTGTCGCAGCTGTCGCGCGCCGTGGAAAGCCGCGAGGACAAGCGCCCGCAGCTGGCCGACCTGCGTGAATCCGGTTCGATCGAACAGGACGCAGACTCGGTGCTGTTCATCTACCGCGACGAATATTACCTGAACCTGCGCATGCCCAAGCAGGTCGCCTATGACAACGACGACAAATTCCAGGAAGCCATGAACAAGTGGCAGGCCGACATGGCACTGGTGCACAACAAGGCGGAGCTGATCATCGCCAAGCAGCGCCACGGCCCCACCGGCACCATCCCGCTGTTCTTCGAAGGCGAGTTCGCCCGCTTTGCCGATCTGGACGAACATCACGAACCGCCGCATTACTGAAGCCCAGCCGGAAAGACCGCCCCCGAATGAATACATGCACAGGCCCTATGCGCGGTAACGCCATTCTGACCGTCGACCTGAACGCCATCGCGGCGAACTGGAAGACCCTGTGTCATGCGCATCGCGGCCCGGTGGCGGCGGTCGTCAAGGCGGACGGTTACGGGTTGGGCGCCGTTCCGATCGCCAAACGCCTGCGGCGCGAGGGATGCACGCATTTCTTCGTCGCCCAGCTGGGCGAAGCGGTGGCGCTGACCCCGCATCTGCGCGACGCGACCATCTATGTGCTGGGCGGCATCCTGCCGGGCGACGAAGCCGCTTTCGTCAAACACGATATTATTCCGGTCCTCAATTCGATGGACGACATCAGCCGCTGGAGCCAGTACGCGCGCCTGTTGGGTCGCACGCTGCCCGCGCTGCTGCATATCGACACCGGCATGGCGCGGCTCGGCCTGCCGCCCGAGGATATCGGCCTGCTGACCAGCAATTCCGCCTGGTTGTATGGCATCTCGCTGCGCTACGTGATGACCCATCTGGCTTGCGCCGACGAACCGCACCACCCGTTGAACGCCAAACAGCGCATCCGTTTCGCCGACGCCTGCGCGCGGCTGAAAGCGCCGCTGCGCAGTTTTGCCAATTCGTCGGGGATCTTTCTCGGCACGGATTATGCGTCCGACCTCGCCCGCCCCGGCGCGGCGCTGTACGGGATCAACCCCACCCCCGATAAACCGAACCCGATGCACATCCCGCTCAAGCTGGAAGCCTGTGTGCTGCAGGTGCGCAGCATCGCCGCCGGTACCAGCGTGGGTTACAACGCCACCTGGGAAGCCAGACACACGGCGCGCATCGCCACCGTCGGCGTCGGTTATGCCGACGGATACCCGCGGATTCTGTCGACTCAGGCCAGTGCCTGTTTCAACGGCCAGATGCTGCCGATGGCCGGCCGCATCTCGATGGACCTCATGACGTTCGACGCGACCAACGCTCCCGATCTGGTGCCCGGCAGCATGCTGGAACTGATCGGCCCGTCGGTTCCGCCCGACTTGCTGGGGCAACAGGCGGGCACCAACGGCTATGAAATTCTGACGACTCTGGGACGCCGCTTCGTGCGGCAGTATATCGGCGCATGACATATCTGCTCGACTTCCTCGCCGCCATCGGACGCACCGTTCTGGGCCTGCTGGCGGAAACCGGGCGGATCGGCCTGTTCGCGCTCGAAGGCGTTTCGCACATCCTGCGCCCGCCGTTCTACGGGCGGCTGTTTTTGCGCGCCCTGATCGAATTCGCGTATTTCAGCCTGCCGGTCGTTTCGCTGACCGCGGTGTTCACCGGCATGGTGCTGGCGCTGCAATCCTATAGCGGGTTTTCGCGCTTCTCGGCCGAAGGGGCGGTCGCCACCGTCGTGGTGCTGTCGATCGTGCGCGAACTGGGGCCGGTGATGGCGGCGCTGATGGTGGCCGGGCGGGTCGGCGCGGCGATGGCGGCCGAGATCGGCACGATGCGCGTCACCGATCAGATCGAGGCGCTCTCGACCCTGTCCACCAACCCGATGAAATATCTGGTCGCGCCGCGCCTGCTGGCCGGCACCGTCGCGCTGCCGATACTGGTGACGGTCGCCAACATTCTGGGGGTGATGGGCGGTTTCATCGTCGCCGTGTTCAAGCTGGGGTTCAATTCCACATCGTACCTGGACCGGACCTTCGATTACCTGCGCATGGAAGACATCTCGCTCAGCCTGACCAAGGCGGCGGTGTTCGGCTTCGTCATTGCGCTGATGGGCTGTTACCATGGCTATTCGTCCAAAGGCGGCGCGCAGGGCGTGGGGTCGGCGACCACCGCGGCGGTCGTTGCCTCGTCGATCATGATCTTCGCGTTCGATTACATCCTGACCGAACTGTTCTTCGCCCGATGACCCCGCACGACACCATGACCCAGACCCCCAAGATCCGTATCCGCAACCTGCGCAAGACCTTCGGCAGCAAGGTGGTGCTGGACGGTGTGGATCTGGAGGTCGCATCCGGCACGTCGCTGGTGGTGATCGGCGGGTCGGGGTCCGGCAAGTCGGTGCTGCTGAAATGCGTGCTCGGCATCTTCGAGCCCGACAGCGGCACGATCGAGATCGACGGTCAGGACATTCTGGCCATGGACAAAAGCGAGCGCGAGGCGGTGCGCAGCCGCATCGGCATGCTGTTCCAGAATTCGGCGCTGTTCGACAGCCTGCCGGTGTGGGAGAACGTCGCCTTCGGCATTCTGGCCCAGCGCAAGGCCTCGCGCGCCGATGCCAAGCATATCGCCGGCGAGATCCTCGCCCAGGTCGGCATGGCGGCCTCGGTGGGCGATCTGTATCCGTCGGAGCTGTCGGGCGGGATGCAAAAGCGCGTCGGACTGGCGCGGGCGATCGCCGCGCGGCCCGAGATCCTGTTTTTCGACGAACCGACCACCGGGCTGGATCCGATCATGGCGGCGGTGATCGACGGGCTGATCGTCGAGCAGGTGAAGCGCCTGGGCGCCACCGCCATTTCGATCACCCACGACATGGCCAGCGCGCGCCGCATCGGCGACATGGCGGCGATGATCCACAAGGGCCGCATCGTCTGGACCGGCCCGGCGGGGTCGTTGATGGACAGCGGCAATGCGATGGTCGACCAGTTCACCCACGGCAACCGCGAAGGGCCGATCCAGATGGAACTGCGGCGCTAGAAAAACCGCCCGGCTGGCGGGCCGGGCGGGGATTTCGTTTCGTCAGTTTAAGAGAAAGTTATACCGCGAGGTGCCATTCAACATGCGAGGCGCCATTCACCCTCTGGCGTCTGATACCACCGATATGGTATCCGCATATAACGTTGCCACTCCAGCCGAGACCGCCAGTCGCATCCCATTTGTGATTGAGCCGTCCCACCGCTTACCGTTTCCAGTTCGTGGTCTGCCAGTTCAGTGCAACGAGTTCCTGACCGTTTGTCAGTGTTGATATTTTTCAGCACTATATTTCTCTCAAAGTAATAGAGACAACAAGACGTTTTGGGTATTTTCCAGAGCGCCTTGCCGAGTCGAATATTTTAGAAAATTCAGTTTAACACTTACTTAGCGTAGCAGCCTCTTCTCTGAACCTGATCTTTTTTATTGTCCCGCTCCGCCCGGTCTTTCCCTCTGTTATAGATAACAGTCCCAACAGCAACCGCAGCTCCAACGGCCACCGCAATTGCTTCAACAGCTACCCACGCAAAGCCTCCAGCAACTTGATCCAGATCTTTCTCTGACAGATCAATAATTTCCATACTCATTTTTTACTCACCAAGTGTTTTGTTGTTTCTTCAAAAAATTGATATTTTATACCGTTTATCAGCACTTCATTCTGTTACTATTATAACCAGCTCGGTCAACTGCTTGATAAGCTTTATAACCACCCCACAGCGCTAAAGCTCCAGTAGCCCCTCCCGTTACAAATCCACCAACAGCCCAGCCGACTTCAGCCCAATTTATTTTTCCCCCAGAAATGGAAAATTGCTCCATTTCTTCAATGGTTATTTCCGTAATCTGCACATCGGCAATTTCACTCATTACCAGATATCCCCTAAGATATATTTGCCCATCAGAAATGATATAAAAAAACTCGCCTCTACACAGACATCATAACGATAAGACAAAATTTTTATTTACCACTAAAGTCCGCATTTCATCACACAGCATCAATGATGAATACCGGACAATTTATACAAAACTTGAAAAGCACATTCAAATTAAATTCAATACTTTATTATTATAGTTAATATCATACTATATAAACCAAAAACATGCTTAATTTTGCTAATTAATAAATTTATCAATATATATTGTGACTATATTCTGAATTTCCCTCACTCCCATATGGCTATTTTTACGATAAAATTATACGAAATCGGAACAAATAAATTTTTGAATATTTATTCAATAACCAAAATGTCTCGTCTATCACTTCCTCTCCGCTTGCACCTTCCCCTTCCGGCCAAGCATTCATCTGAGAGATTTCGCACGAACATCCAAAACAAAACGATGCGCAGTATTTTCTACTGCGCATCGTCCGGTCAGGCATTGCTGCTGATTTCCCCTGGAAACAGCAGAACCGTCATCGCGCACGCGATTCAACAGATCCGCCGCGCCTCGGGAAGGTCAGTCACATCGGATATTTAGGAGTTACTATGATACAGACAGGCTTCCCGTAAATCACAGAATCGAAACAGATCGTTGTAGGCGGCGGCCGCCGCGGCCACCACTGCCCATCGACCCGCACCGGCGGATCGCCAGGCCGCACCACTCCGCCACTCACATCTTCAAGGTCGTGATCTGCCAGTTCCACACAGGGATATTCTGTTTTCATAATTTTTGTCATCGAACCCGTTCCCATGAACAGTCGACCAGACGCCCGAGTGCCCTCTCCGGACGCCTCGTCAACCGTGTAATGCTCAAAAGAATTCAAGACGGGGCCCCGTCTATCCGGCATCACTCCGGAACATTAAGCGCACTGCGGCAAATAAGGGTAGTATTTAGCTCTCACTCTGCAAATCATCTTATTGATTTCTTTATGGATATCGTCAAAGATCCCGGCACCTGCCACCGGCATCATTTCCAGCTCTTCGGGGGTGATTTCCGTGATACGGCTGTGACTGGTCTCACTCATGCTATTTTTCCTCATCTATAAATCTACATTTACTTCATAATCACCGCCACCATATAATACAGATCCATCTATTATGCCTGGAAAATGCAGTGAACTATGCCCTTGTTTTATATATTTTAACTGAAAAATCGCCAACTTAAATATTATTCGTTAAGTTTAAAATCAATTTTTAGCTATATTTAGCATGATATATTATCATTTTTAATAAAAACAAAATTTGCTAGTTTTTTGTATGACTATATTCCAAATACCTCTTTCCGCCAGGCCAGTAATCGTAGCCGCTAATCTTTCGCACCCGGTATGGATGAACATTTCAGACAACCATTTTAAAAACAAATATACTCACGGACGATACGCCATTCCCCATCACCTGATGTTGTATATATCGTCAGCTGCTGACAGATTTACCGCCATGCCCATGACCAGCGCCCCGCAGACCTTCGCGCTTGAAGCCAACCGTGCCCGGCTGACCCCCGTTGCACTGGCCGCGCTGCGCAATCTGCTGCCGGCATGGAAGCTGGCCGGGGACCAGATGGCGGCGCTGCTCGGCGTGTCGCCCAGCACCTGGGACCGCATGCAGCGCGGCAGTTGGGCCGGGGTACTCAGCCAGGATCAGATGATGCGCGCATCGGCGCTGATCGGCATGTTCAAGGGGCTGCACCTGCTGTTCGCCGACGACATGGCCGACCGCTGGCCGCAACTGCGCAATGCCGGCGCGCTGTTCGACAACCTGACCCCCATCGAGGCGATGATCGAGGGCGGCATCCCGCGCATGCTGGACATCCGCCGCCATGTGGACGCCCTGCGCGGCGGGTTGTAAATGGCCGCATCCCTACCCTTCCCCGTTATCCGCGCCGCGCTGGCCCGCACCGTGCGGCTGGCCGCCACCGCGCAGCCGCGCGCCCCGGTCCTGTTGAAGCTGGTGTCCGCCGAACAGTTGGCCGATCTGGCCGAGATCGAAAGTGCGACCAGCGGCCGGTTGCTTGCGATGCGCAGCGGGTCGGAACGTCTGGCGCGCAGCGAACTGGCAGCCGGGCCGGCACATGCCGCTTTCATCAACGCCGCGTTCACGTATTGGCGGCCACGCGACCTCAACCGCTTCAGCGGTCCGGGGCGCGGCGCATGGTATGCGGCGCTGGAAACCCGCACCTGCATCGCCGAGGCCGGCTTTCACATGACGCGCGAACTGGCCAACGTGGACGACTTCAACGCCACCGTCGCGTATACGGAAATGTTTGCCAGCATGGCCGGAAATTTCGTCGATCTGCGCCGCGCGCCGCGCGGTCTGGACTGCCTCGGCACCAATACCAATGTGGCTTATCCCGCCGGCAACAGGCTGGCTGAATGGGTGCGCGAACTGGGGCACAACGGCATCATCTATCCGTCCCGGCACGACCCGGCGGGGTTCTGCATCGCAGCACTCTGGCCACAGGTGGTGCAGTCGGTCACTCTGGGCGACGGTATTCGCCTGCGCTGGACTGGATCGCCGACTCCGACGGTGGAAACCATCTTCGACAGGAAAGAACCGTAATGGCCCGCACCGCTGCCCGCTTCGTCTGCCAGGCCTGTGGCGCCGTAACCCCGAAATGGGCAGGAAAGTGCGAAAGCTGCGGCGAATGGAACACGATGGTCGAAGAAGCCCCCGTCGCGCGGCCGTCCGGTGTCGCCAGCAAGGCGGTGGGCGGACGGCGGATCGCATTCGCGGGCCTGAAAGGCGAGACGAAACCACCACCGCGCGCCCCGACCGGCATCGCCGAGCTGGACCGCGTGCTGGGCGGCGGGCTGGTGACGGCCTCGGTCGTGCTGGTCGGCGGCGACCCTGGGATCGGCAAATCGACCATCCTGCTGCAGGCCGCCGCAGCACGGGCGCGCGCAGGCAGCCGGGTGCTGTATATTTCAGGTGAGGAAGCGGTGGATCAGGTGCGCATGCGCGCCGAGCGTCTGGGCCTGAGCGAAGCACCGCTGCAACTGGCGGCGACCGGCAACCTGCGCGACATCACCGCCAGTCTGGAACACGAAAACGCCGGGCTGGTGATCATCGATTCGATTCAGACCATGTGGCTGGAAGGGCTGGAATCCGCACCGGGCACGGTCGCGCAGGTGCGCGCCTGTTCGTCGGAACTGATCCGCATGGCCAAGGCGCGCGGCTTCGCGCTGGTGCTGGTCGGGCACGTCACCAAGGAAGGCGCGCTGGCCGGACCGCGCGTGCTGGAACACATGGTCGACACCGTCCTCTATTTCGAAGGCGATCGCGGCCACCAGTTCCGTATCCTGCGCGCCGTGAAAAACCGTTTCGGCGCCACCGACGAGATCGGCGTGTTCGAGATGACCGAACGCGGCCTGGTCGAGGTGCCCAACCCGTCCGCCCTGTTTCTGGCCGAACGGCGCGGCAACGTCTCGGGCAATGCGGTGTTCGCGGGGATGGAGGGCACGCGCCCGGTACTGCTCGAAGTGCAGGCGCTGCTGTCCCCCAATGCCGGCGGATCGCCGCGGCGTTCGGTGATCGGCTGGGACAGCGGGCGGCTGTCGATGCTGCTGGCGGTACTCGACAACCGTTGCGGCCTCGCACTGGGGCCGCATGATGTTTACCTCAACATCGCGGGCGGGCTGCGCGTGTCGGAGCCTGCCGCCGATCTTGCGGTGGCCGCGGCACTGATCTCGGCCGCCACCGACATACCGACCAACCCGGGCAGCGTTTATTTCGGCGAGGTCGGTCTGTCGGGCGAGATCCGCCAGGTCGCACACAGCGAGACCCGGCTGAAAGAGGCTGCCAAGCTGGGTTTTTCGGCCGCCAGCCTGCCGCGGCGCATCGCGCGCGGTAATCGTCCGCTGATACCGCCCGAAGGATTGAACATACTGGAAATTGGCCATCTGGCCGATCTCGTGGCACAATTCGTACCGGAACAAAAACGCAAAACCGGACGTTGAAGAGTTTGCTCGCGGCAATTCCTAGTCAGGTGTTTCCTCGCAAGTGGAAATCGCTCTATATGTCCCCGCAAACGCGGCGTGAAGGAATTGTTATGACTTGGGTAGATCTTGCCGTTCTGGGTGTCATCCTGCTCTCCGGTGTGCTTGCGCTGATGCGCGGCGTGGTCAGCGAAATTCTGGGGATCGGTGCCTGGCTCGGCGCGGCGGCGGCGGCGGTTTACGGGCATCACCTGGTCGAGCCGTATCTGATACAGTGGGTCAATCTGGGCGAGCTGACCCAGTATGCCGCGATGGGCGTCGTCTTTCTGGTCGCGCTGATCGTATTTGCACTGATCTCGCGCCTGATCGGCGAAACCATCCGCCATTCCGCGCTAGGCGGTGTCGACCGTTCGCTGGGGCTGCTCTTCGGTCTGGCGCGCGGTGCCGTGCTGGTCATCGCGCTGTTCGTCGCGGCCGGCGCCGTCACCAAGATCGAACAATGGCCGGAACCCGCCCGCACCGCACGCTCTCTGCCGGTCATCCACCAGGGTGCCGAATATCTGGTCGGACTGCTGCCGCCCGGCATGCAGCCACCCGTCGCCGCACTGCCCGATTCTCCGGCGCCGACATCGTCCGAACTGCTGAGTATTCCCCCAGGTCCCCGCTGAGGAGTCTCCATGATGACATCACCCGCACACCCGTGGGATGACGATACGCTTTATGAAGATGATACACTTCACGAAGAATGCGGCGTCCTCGGCGTGTTCGGCACGCCGGATGCCACGGCCGTCACCGCGCTGGGGCTGCATGCGCTGCAGCACCGCGGTCAGGAGGCCACCGGTATCGTCTCGCACGACGGCGCGCGGTTTTACTCGCATCGCGGCCTGGGACTGGTGGGAGACAATTTCAGCGACGCGAAGACCATCGCCGGCCTGCCCGGCAGCATGGCGATCGGCCACAACCGCTATGCGACATCGGGCGAGACCATACTGCGCAACGTGCAGCCGCTTTATGCCGATTTTGCGTTCGGCGGGCTGGCCGTGGGCCATAACGGCAACCTGACCAACGCCGCCACGCTGCGCCGCCAGCTGGTGAAGCGCGGCTGCCTGTTCCAGTCCACGGTCGACAGCGAGGTGTTCATTCACCTGATCGCCATCAGCCTGTATTCCACCGTGCTGGACCGGCTGATCGACGCGATGAAACAGGTGCAGGGCGCCTATTCACTGGTCGCGCTGACCGACAGCGCGTTGATCGGTTGCCGCGACCCGAACGGTGTGCGCCCGCTGATCCTCGGCAGGCTGGGCTCTGGCTGGGTACTGGCCAGCGAAACCTGCGCGCTGGACATCATCGGCGCGGAATTCGTGCGCGACATCGAACCGGGCGAGATCGTCGTCATCACCGAAGCGGGCGTGCAGAGCATCAAGCCGTTCGGCAACCAGCCCAGCCGGTTCTGCATTTTCGAATACATCTACTTCGCCCGCCCCGACAGCGTGATGGAAGGCACCCACGTCTACGAGGCACGCAAGGCGATCGGCGCGGAACTGGCGCGTGAAAGCCATGTCGAGGCCGATGTGATCGTGCCGGTGCCGGATTCCGGCGTTCCGGCGGCGATGGGCTATGCGGCGGAAAGCGGCGTGCCGTTCGAACTCGGCATCATCCGCAACCATTACGTCGGCCGCACCTTCATCGAACCGACCGACCAGATCCGCCATCTGGGCGTGAAGCTGAAACATTCGGCGAACCGCGCGGTCATCGAAGGCAAACGCGTCGTGCTGGTCGACGATTCCATCGTGCGCGGCACCACCAGCCGCAAAATCGTCGAGATGATCCGTCAGGCGGGTGCGAAGGAAGTTCATATGCGCATTTCCTCGCCGCCGACCACGCATTCGTGTTTCTACGGCATCGACACGCCCGAACGCAGCAAGCTGCTGGCCGCCAAGCACAGCGTCGCCGAAATGAACGCGCTGATCGGCACCGACAGTCTGGCCTTTATTTCCATGGACGGGCTGTACCGCGCGCTGAAAAAACCCGGGCGTGACGCCAGGAACCCGCATTTCTGCGACGCCTGCTTCACCGGCGATTACCCGATCCCGCTGACCGATATGGCCGACACCGATACCGAAACCCGTCAGTTGACCCTGCTGACCGAAACATTCTGAGTAAAGCGCTTGAACGAAAAACCACTTGCCGGCCGGATCGCGCTGGTCACCGGCGCATCGCGCGGGATCGGCGCCGCCACCGCCATCGAACTGGCGAAACGCGGCGCACATGTCGTTCTGCTGGCCCGCACCCAGGGTGGCCTCGAAGAAACCGACGACCGCATCCGCGCCTTGGGCGCCGCCGCCACGCTGGTGCCGTTCGACCTGCGCCAGGACGACAAGATCGACCCGCTCGGCCCGTCGATCTACGAACGCTTCGGCAGGCTTGATATTCTGGTCCACGCCGCCGGCCTGCTGGGCCAGTTAAGCCCCGTCGGCCACATCCAGCCGCGCGACTGGACCGAAGTGATGGCCGTCAACCTAACGGCCGCCTGGCGGCTGATCCGCACCGCCGAACCGCTGCTGCGCCGCGCGGAAGCCGGGCGCGCGGTCTTCCCGACCACCGATCTGGCGGTGCATCCGAAGGCCTATTGGGGGCTATACGGCGCCAGCAAGGCGGCGCTCGACCATCTGGTCCGGACCTGGGCGCTGGAACTGGCGACGACACCGGTCCGCGTCAACCTGTTCGACCCGGGGCCGGTCGCCTCGCAGCTGCGCAGCATGGCGATGCCGGGCGAAGACCCGGCCACACTGCGCCAGCCGCACGACGTCGCCCCGGCGCTGGCCGATCTGTGCCTGCCCAGCGAGACCCGGCATGGGCAGATTGTATCCTGACAGTCTTGCCGACATTCGACTCTTGCCGCCGGAGGCTCTACTCGATACCCAGAAGAACAGAATGGGCCGAGGCAGCTAAGGACCTCTGATGACCGGGCTTGACCGCTATGTTTTCCGCCAGCTGGGTTTTGCGCTGATCGCCGTGACCGGCGGGCTGGCGCTGCTGATCTGGCTGACCCAGTCGCTGCGGTTCGTGGAACTGGTGGTCAACCGCGGTCTGTCCTTCGCCATCTTCATTCAATTGACCAGTCTGATGATCCCGCGCTTCGTCGCGGTGATCCTGCCGATCACCACCTTCGTCGTCGTGCTGTTCATCTACCAGCGCCTGGCCAGCGACCGTGAACTGGTGGTGATGCGCGCCGCCGGCATCTCCAACGCCGGCATGGCGCGGCCCGTTCTGGTGCTGGCCAGCTGCGTGGTCGGCCTCGGGTTCTTGCTGCAGATCTACATCGTGCCGTGGTCCTACGGCGCTTTCCGGGAATTCCAGTTCGAGCTGCGCAACCGCATGGCGGCCATCTTGCTGCAGGACGGCGTTTTCACCCCGGTCACCGACGACCTGACGGTTTACGTCCGCAAGCGTAATCAGGACGGCACCCTGCACGGACTGCTGATCCACGACGCGCGCGTGCGCGACAATCCCGCGACCATTCTGGCGGAATCGGGCGCCATCACCACGACGCCTGCCGGACCGCGCATCACGCTGCTGAACGGCAGCCGCCAGCAGATGGACCGCACCACCGGCCGTCTGAACGTGCTGAGCTTCGCCGCCAATTCGCTGGATCTGGCGCAGGGGCGCCGGCTCGAGGAAACCCGCTATCGTGATTCCCAGGAACGGTCGATCAGCGAACTGCTGCACCCCGATCCCAACGAACGCATCAACCCGCGCGACCTGCCGAAATGGCGGGCCGAGGCACACCAGCGCATGTCGGGGCCGCTGTCGACGTTTTCGTATGCCATGCTGGCCCTGACCGTGATCCTGACCGGCGGTTTTCGCCGTCACGGCGGCAGCGGGCGGCTGCTGGTCGGCATTCTGGGGCTGGTCTCCCTGCTGGCGCTGGGGCTGGCGATCAATAACATCGCCGCCCGGCAGAACGTCGCCATCCCGCTGATCTGGGCACACGCGATCCTGCCCGGACTCGTCTGTACATGGATCCTGTTCCGGCCAACCGCCAAAGGGCATCCTCCGGCAGCCGCCACACGGACAGAGGCCGCGACATGATCGCCACGCCAACCCTGTCGTTCTACGTCGGGCGGGTCTTCCTCGTCTCGGTCCTGTCGCTGATCGCCGGCCTGATGCTGCTGGTGTCGATGTTCGACTTCATCGAACTGCTGCGCCGCGCCGCCACCAGAACGCATGTCGGCTTCGCCACCCTGGCCAGCATCGCAGGGCTGAGAATCCCGTTCATCGTCATGGAGATCCTGCCGTTCGGCATCCTGCTGGGCGGCATTCTGGCGTTCTGGCGGCTGGCGCGGTCGTCCGAACTGGTGGTCTCGCGCGCCACCGGCCTGTCGATCTGGCAGATCCTGATGGCGCCGGTCATGATCGCCGTGCTGCTGGGCGCGACCGCCACCTTCGCGCTGTCGCCGCTGTCGTCGATCATGAAGGCGCGCGCCGAACAACTGGAAAACATCTACCTGCGCACGGCCGCCGGTCCGATGTCGCTGACCGGCGGACAATTATGGCTGCGCCAGATCGATCGCACGCTGGACCCGCCCGGCATCGTCATCCTGCATGCCAACAACGTCTCGCTGCGCCAGATGAAACTCGAACTGGCCGGTGTCAGCATCTTCAGGCTGGATGCCGAAGACCGGTTCCTCAGCCGTATCGAAGCGCCACGCGCCGAACTCCAGCACGGCTTCTGGCGGCTGACCGACGCACGCGAGATCCTGCCCGACCGCACGCCGTCTGCGCCGCAGACGATCGATCTGCCGACCGACCTGACCACCGATCGCGTGCAGGAGAGCTTCGCCTCGCCGGATACGCTGTCGGTCTGGAAACTGCCCGGCTTTATTTCGCTTCTGAATACATCCGGCTTCTCGTCCATCCGCCACCGGCTGCATCTGCAGGCGCTGCTGGCCCTGCCGCTGCTGGCCGGCGTGATGGCGCTGGTTGCGGCCGGATTTTCCATGCGCACCAGCCGGCGCGGTGGTGTAATGAAGATGATCGGCAGCGGGATTGCCGCCGGGTTCGCATTGTTCATCATCACCAAGATCGCCAACGAATTCGGACAATCCGGCGGCCTGCCCGTGCCGCTGGCCGCCTGGGCGCCAGTGGGCGCCGGCTTCCTGCTGGCCGTTGCGCTTCTGTTGCATCTCGAGGATGGTTGAGGCTTCATAGGCACAAGCCGCCGAAAAATCGTGACAGCCTGATTTATATCAGCGCCGCCCCGTCTTTTTAGTGCAAAAAACGCTAATGATCTGAACGTGCTCGATGGACTTCCGCGGCGTTTTCCCGCAATATGCGGACCGGATTTGAGCCCCGTTACAGACGGGTTTTACTGGCTTAAGGCTGCGTGGCGTTGTTTCCTGGGGTGGTTGGTTCTTTCGTGCGCTTCCGTTTCTGGCATTCAGTTGGGATTATCGCGGTAGCGCTCGCTGGGGTGCCGGTCGATTCCGCACAGGCGCAATTGCGGTTCTCGTCATCCGCGCCGGGCGCGTCGCAGGACGAACCGGTCTATTTCACCGCCAATCAGGTCAATCACAACCGCGAAACCGGCATCATCACCGCCACCGGCAACATCCAGGCCTGGCAGGGCCAGCGGATCCTGCGCGCGGATTCGATGACCTACAACACCAATACCGGCGTGATGACCGCCAACGGACACATCACGCTGATGGAACCCGACGGACAGATCCTGTTCGCCGATTCCGCCGAGCTGACCGACCAGATGAAGGAAGGCGTGCTGACCAATCTGCGCGGCCTTCTCGCCAATAACGGCCGCATCGCCGCCAACGGCATACGGCGCAGCAACAATGGCGCGACGTCGGAAATGTCGCGGCTGGTCTATTCCGCCTGCAACGCGTGCCAGGACGACCCGATGCGCGCGCCGCTATGGCAGATCCGCGCCGACACCGCGACACACGACGCCGCCAGCCGGACCATCACCTATCACGATGTCACGCTCGACATGATGGGGATCCCGGTCCTCTACGTACCCACCTTCTGGCACGCCGATCCCTCGGTCCAGCGCCAGAGCGGCCTGCTGGTCCCGACATACGGCACCAGCACCTTTCTCGGCCCCTTCGTGCGCATCCCGTACTACTGGGTGCTGGACGATCAGTCCGATGTGACCGTCACGCCGCTGATCGCCGCCGATGCACTGCCGTCGCTCGGGCTGGAATACCGCCGGCGCTTCAATTCCGGCATGTTCACCGCCCAGGGGTCCGGAACCTTCGATCAGGACGAGGACGAGTTCAAAGGCCATATCTTCTCGCGCGGGCGTTTCAACTACGACGACACATGGCGCTGGGGCTTCGACCTGAACCGCGCCAGCGACGACCAGTATCTGAACCGTTACCGGATCACCGACCGCGGCGCCGGGGTCAATACGGGGGCGGACATCCGCCTGCTGACCTCGCAGCTCTACGGCGAAGGGTTTGGGATCGCAGGGATTTCGGGCACCTATGCGCGGCTGGATTCGCGCATCTACCAGGGGCTGCGCGAATCCGACGATACCGGCAAGATCCCCTTCGTGCTGCCGCGCCTGACGATCAGTTCGGACAACGCCCCCAGTTGGGGCGGCCGGCTGGGCATGGATGCCGGGTTCTTTTCGGTCCTGCGCGAATCCGGCACCGACACGCGCCGCCTGAGCAGCCGGGTCAATTACCAATACCCGCTGACCGGCATGTTCGGCGAGCAGATGACGATCTCGGGCAATATCGACCTCCTGGCCTATTACGCGACCGACCTCGAAAGAACGCCGAACAATTCACCTTACAATTCCGCCACCACGGCGCGCCTGCATCCGCAGGTTGCCTATGACTGGCGGCTGCCGATGATCCGGCATTCGGAGTCGATGGGCAGCCAGCTGATCGAGCCGATGGTCCAGCTGGTCGCCGGTCCGAACACCGGCAGCCAGGTGCGGACCCCGAACGAAGACAGCCTGGATCTGGAATTCACCGACGCCAACCTGTTCGGGTTCAACAAATTCCCCGGACAGGACCGTCTGGAAGGCGGGTTCCGCGCCAACTATGCGCTGCATGGCGCCTGGTACTGGAACAACATGGCACTCGACGGGTTGATCGGGCAGAGCTGGCGCGCCCACAGCGACGCCACCTTCGCCGTCGGCTCGGGGCTGGAAAACAACGCCAGCGACGTCGTCTCCCGCGTTACTTTCATGCCCACCGACTGGCTGGACCTGACATGGCGCGCCCGTTTCGACTCCGAAACTTGGGACAATCGCCTGATGGATACGGTGGTCGGGTTCGGCGTGCCCGAATTCCGGGTCAATGTCGGCTATCTGATGACGGCGGCCTCGCCTTACCTGACCCCCACTCAGGAAAGAAACGAGATCGGCGTGGGCTTCAACAGCCGTATCGGCCGCTGGCGTTTCGGCGCGTTCGCGCGGCGCGACCTCGAAACCGAGCATATGGTCTCGAGCGCTTTTTCGGCCGGCTACGAAGACGAATGCTTTATCTTTGACATTCGTTACCAGCGCCGCTTTACAGAAGTTGATGACGGGCGTGGTGACACTTCCTTATTATTCCGCCTAGTATTCAAAACTGTCGGTGAACTTGGGTTCTCCGCGCTCTAGAACAGATAATCAGGCGGACTCCTCGATGCGTATGCAAATCCGTTCCTCTGCTTTCACCCTGTGCATGGCTGCGTTTCTGGCGGCGCCATTCGTCAGCAGCCAGCCGGTCCAGGCGCAGCGCATGGGGATCGTGGCCGTCGTCAACGGCGACATCGTCAGCCAGACCGACGTCGCCAACCGGCGCCGGCTGTTCGCCCTGACCGCGGGCCTGCCGGTAACCCAGGCCGTGATGGACCGGCTGACGCCGCAAGTCGTCAAGCAGTTGGTCGACGAACGCCTGCGCCTGCAGGAAATCCAGCGCCGCCAGATCGTGGTCAGCGACCAGGAAATCGCCGACGCCATCGCCGGGCTGGAACAGCGCAACGGCATGGCGCCGGGCGCGATGCGCGCGCGCCTGTCCGGGCGCGGCGTGGAATTCCGCACCCTGATCGACCAGGTCCGCGTCCAGATCGGCTGGACGCGCGTGCTGCGTCAGGTGCTGGGGGCACAGGCCGAACCCTCACCTGCCGAAGTCGACGAACGCCTGCGCGCCCAGCAGGCGCGCACCGGACAGACCGAGTATCAGATCGCCGAAATTTTCGTCCCGGTCGACGATCCTCGCCGCGAAGGCCAGGCGCGTTCGTTCACCACCGAAGTCATCACCCAGTTGCGCGCCGGCGCGCCCTTTCCCGTGGTCGCCGCCCAGTTCAGCCAGAGCGCGACCGCGCTGGAAGGCGGCGAACTGGGATGGGTAACGGCCGATCAGCTCGACCCGGCGATCGCCAGTCTGATCCCCCAAATGCCCATCGGCGCGATCAGCAATCCGGTACGCGTGCCCGGCGGATTTTCCATCATCACGCTGCGCGGCAAGCGCACCATCGGCCGCGACATGGCGACGATCCTGAACATCCGCCAGGCATTCTTTCCGTTCACCTCGGCGCTCAACCCGCAGGCGCCGACCCAGCAGCAGATCGATCAGCTGGAAAAGGCCCGCGCCTTGGGCGGAGCGCGCAACTGTGATGCGGTCGAGGCCGCCAACCGTGCAGCGGGGAACGCACGCCCCAGCAGCCCCGGTGAAATACGACTGGAAACGGTGAACCCGCCGCAGTTCCGCGAAATGCTGTCGGGACTGTCGGTCGGCCGTGCCAGCCAGCCGCTGATCTCGCAGGAAGGGATCGTGGTGATGATGGTGTGCTCGCGCGAACAGCGCAACGTCGGTGCGATTTCGCCGCAGGAAATCGCCAGCACCATTCTGCGCGACCGTGTGGAACAGCAGTCGCGCCAGTTGATGCGCGACCTGCGCCGCCGCGCCAACATCAGCATGCGCAACGAATAGGCGCGGGTGAACAGACCCGCGCGCCCAGCACTGCGTGACGTGATCGCCCGCCACGGGCTGAACGCACGCAAAGCGCTGGGACAGCATTTCCTGCTGGACGCCAACCTGACCGACAAGATCGCCCGTCTGGCGGGCGATCTGACACAGGCCAACGTCATCGAAGTCGGCCCCGGTCCCGGCGGGTTGACCCGTTCGCTGCTGGATGCCGGTGCGCGCGGCCTGACCGCCATCGAGATCGACCGCCGCGCCATCGATGCGTTGCAGGAACTGGCCGCCACCGAGCCACGCCTGCAGGTGCTGGAAGCCGATGCGTTGAAGGTGGATCTGCCCGCCCTGGTTCCCGCACCACGCAGAATCGTCGCCAATCTGCCGTACAACGCCGGCACGCCGATGCTGGTCCGCTGGTTGCGCGAAGCAGCCGCATTCGAGTGTATGGTGCTGATGTTCCAGCAGGAGGTGGCGGAACGTATCGCCGCCATGCCCGGCACATCCGCCTATGGCCGGCTGGCGGTTCTGGCGCAATGGACATGCGAGACACATCTGCTGCTGCGCATACCGCCCGCCGCTTTCAGCCCGCCGCCCAAAGTCTGGTCCGCCGTGGTGCGGTTGACGCCACATGCGCAGCAACCCGATCCATCCCTGTTCAAGGCGATGGAACGGTTGACCGCGGCGGCGTTCGGTCAACGTCGCAAAATGCTGCGCAGCGCGCTGAAGTCGATCGGCGGAGAAGCTTTGCTGTCGCGCGCCGGCATCGCCGGCGATCGTCGCGCCGAAACCCTGACGATACCAGAGTTTGCCGCGCTTGCGTCACTTCTGTGACGCCTATAGCATACGCGCGCGCATGTTATTTATAGTTAGAAGATTGTCATGACCGATCAGATCCGCAGCAGCTACGGACCGGCCGAAATGCAAATGGAAAGGCGTTGCGCTGCAGATCAGGAGACCACCTACCTCTGCGATGCCCAGATACAGGCGATCGAGGATCACATCACCCGGTATATCGGCCCGATCGAGGGAGTGATTCACGACGATGCCTCGGATGCACTGCATGTCGACATCATCTGCGTGAACCCGACACCGGAACGCCCCTGCTACACCTTCATCACCATCGGCATGAGCGCCCTGCCGATGCATGTGCCGGACCCGTTGCAGAGCGAGTGGCGCTTTGCCGAACTGATGGTCTGCCTGCCCGCCGACTGGCCCATTCCCGATCCGGAACGGGGCGAAACCTTCACCGATGCCGTATTCTACTGGCCGATCAGCTTCATGAAGACACTGGCGCGCCTGCCCACCGCCTACAGAACATGGCTGTGCGAGGGGCATTCGATCCCGAACTACGACCCCCCGCGCCCCTTCGCCGGCAACACGCAGCTCAGCGGCGCGGTGCTGATCCGCCCGACCGAGAACACCGGCTTTTGCTCGCTCGAACTCGATGAAGGGCAGAAGATTCATTTCTGGCAGATCATGCCGGTCTACGCCGAAGAAATGGATTTCAAGCTGCGCCATGGTTTCGAGACACTGTTGCAGAGATTCGAAAAGCACGAGATCTCGCCCATCGTCGATCCGCAGCGCCCGAACGTGTGCCGGAAAAAACTGTTCGGCCTGTTCTGAAGCCGCACCGCGCACATATTTCAGCCACCTCCGGAACAGACACCATGACCGGCCCCACCTATGTTCATACCCAGAGAAGCGCGGCGGCGGACCACCCCACCGCCTATCTGGATGAAGACCAGATCAAGGCGATCGAACGCCATATCGCGACATATATCGGCCCGTTCAACGGCGTGTTTCACGAAATCGTCTCGGACGCACTGCATATCGACATCATCTGCGTCGAACCGACACCCGACCGCCCCTGGTACACATTCCTGACCATGGGGATGAGCGCCCTGCCCATGCACGTGCCGGCCAGGATGGAAGGCGACTGGCGCTTCGCCGAGCTGATGATCTGCCTGCCCGCCGACTGGCCGGTTCCAGACGGCGCACAGGGCGAGAATTTTCAGGACGACGGCGCCTATTGGCCGATCGGCTTTATGAAGATGCTGGCACGTATGCCGGTCGAATATGAAACCTGGCTGTTCGAGGGACATTCGATTCCCAACGGCCATCCGGCGGAGCCGTTCGCCGGCAACACGAAGCTCAACGGCGTCGTGCTGAGCGTTCCGATGGAGGAAACCGAATTCTGCACCCTGAACCTGCCGGGCGATCGGCAGGTACACTTCTGGCAGATCATCCCCGTCTACGATGAAGAGATGAACTACAAGCTGGAACACGGGTTCGATGCATTGGTGCAGAAATTCAGCCGGCACAGGATCTCGCCAGTCGTCGATCTGAACCGCGTCAACACGTGCCAAAGAAAGAAGTTATTCGGATTGTTCTGACTATCTGAACCACGCGATCAGCAGGCCGAGCGTCACCACCGAGGCCGCCGTGCAGATCACCACCGTGGTGGCGGAACGTTCGGCCAGCGTCGCGTAACGCCGGGCCAGCACGAAAGCATTGGCGCCCGTCGGCAGGGCAGCGGTGATCACCACCACGGCGAACGGCACGCCGCGCAGCCCCATCACCGGGCCGGCCATCGCCGCCACCATCGCCGGCATCACGAACATCTTCAGCACGCCGGCCAGCGCGGCTTCCTTGGCTTCCGCCATGCGCGCGAAACCGTGCAGCGACGCGCCCAGACACAGCAGCGCCATCGGCGGCGACGATGCGCCCAGCATCTCGGTGAAATGCTTCAGCACCGACGGCACCGGAATGCCCGCCCAGCGCCACATCAGCCCGACGAAAATCCCCATCACCACCGGGTTGCGCAGCAGCGCCATGAAGGTGGCGCGCAGGGTACGGATAATGCTCGCCTCGCTGCGGTTGGCGCCGATCTCCATCAGGATGGTGGCGACCGGCAGCAGCAGCGTGGCATGGAACGCGATCAGCCCGATCAGGTTGGCCAGCCCCTCCTGCCCGAACGCCATGGCGATCAGCGGGATGCCGATCATCACCGTGTTGCCGTAAGTGACGTTCAGCCCGAACACCGATGCCTCGGGGATGCTGGCCTTCAGTGCCCACATCGCCAGCGGCACCGATAGCGCGAACAACAGCAGCGTCATGCTGAAATAGCTGATCACCACCGATGCGAAATCCAGCGATTCCGCCCCGGTCACCGCCGCGAACAGCAAGGCGGGCGTCGCCAGATAGAACACGAAATCGTTCAGCGCGCCGACGCCCGCGTCGCTGACATACCCGAAGCGCCGTGCCAGCCAGCCGATCAGGATCAGTGCAAAGATCGGGGCAACGACTTCGGCGACCGCGCTCATCCGTTCACAGTCCGGCGATGAAACCGGCCAACCCGGTCTGACGCACCCGCGCCAGCCGCGCCGCGCGCAGCACCGCGCGCACATCGTTTACCGCCTGATCGAGATCGCGGTTGACGATCGCATAATCGAAATCGCCCCAGTGCGAGATCTCGTCCCGTGCCTCGGCCATGCGCGTCGCCACATCCTCGGGCGTATCGCCGCGCCCGCGCAGGCGCGTCAGCAGATCGGCCATGCTCGGCGGCAGCACATATACGCCGATCACGTCACCGGGCAGCGCGGCGCGCAATTGCAGATGCCCCTGCCAGTCGATGTCGAACAGAACGTCACGGCCCGCGGCCAGCATCGCCTCGACCGGGGCGCGCGGCGTGCCGTAGCTGCGCTCGAACACCCGGGCATGTTCCAGCAGCTCGCCGTTCTTCACCATCGCGTCGAACTGCGCCTGCGTGCGGAAGTAATAATGCTCGCCCTCGACCTCGCCTGTGCGCGGGGCGCGGGTGGTGGCGCTGACCGACAGGCCGAGACCAGGGTCGCCTTCGCGCAGCGCCCGCGCGATCGAGCTTTTCCCAGCCCCCGATGGTGCCGCCAGCACCAGACACAGACCACGGCGGCGGATATCGTTACTCAATGTTCTGAACCTGTTCCCGTAACCGTTCGATCGCCGCCTTCAGATCCAGCCCGATCGCCGTCAGTTTCACACTGGCCGACTTGCTGCACAATGTGTTGGCCTCGCGGTTGAACTCCTGCACCAGAAAATCGAGCTTGCGCCCGACATTCGCCCCTTCGGCCAGCAGCGCGCGCGCCGCGTCGATATGCGCGGCCAGACGGTCCAGTTCCTCGCGCACGTCGGACTTGCCGGCCAGAAACGCCACTTCCTGCGCCAGCCGCTCCTCACTGATCCCCGCGCGGCCGTCCAGCAGCTCGGCCAGCGCGGCCTGCAGGCGTTCCTGCTGCTGGGCCGGCTGGGCGGCGGCTTCAGCCAGCGCGGCGGTGCGCAGCACGGCAATCTCGTCCAACAGAGCGTTCAGCACCGTCCCGAGCCGCGCTCCCTCGGCCAGCCGCGCCTGCACCAGCCCGTCCAGCGCCACGCGGAACCCCGCCTGCAAGGCAATGCGCAGGGCGTCCTCGGCCGCCTCGTCGGGTTGGGGCTGTGCGGTCTTCAGCACGCCGGGCAGCGCCAGCAGCGTCTCGGCCCGCGGGGCGGGCGCGCCGGGGATCTGCCGCGCCAGATCCAGCGCCAGCGCCAGCACCTGCGCCAGCGCGGCGGGATCGGGCGTCAGCTGCGCGGCGTCCTCGCGCTTCAGGTTCAGCGTGGCGGAAACATTGCCGCGTTTCAGCAGGCGGGCAGCTTCCTCGCGCAGGCCGGCCTCCAGCGCGTCCATACCGTTCGGCACCCGCAGCCGCACATCCAGCCCGCGCCCGTTCACGCTGCGCAGTTCCCACACCCAGGCCACACCCGCCTGATCGCCGTTCGCCCGGCCAAAGCCGGTCATGCTCGCCAGATTTCCCATGGCGCGACTTCTGGCAGGACCGGCTATATCCTTCAAGCATGAACGACCGTTTCCCCCGTTTCCGCCACGCGCTGATCACCGGCGCGTCCTCGGGCATCGGGCGCGCGCTGGCCCTGGCGCTGGCCCGCCCCGATGCCGTGCTGCACCTGTCGGGCCGCGACGCCGCGCGGCTGGACGACATCGCGCAACGCTGCCGCGATCAGGGCGCCAGCGTCACGACCCGCGTGCTGGACGTGACCGACGCCAGCGCGATGCAGGACTGGATCACCGGTGCGGGGCGACTGGATATCGTGTTCGCCAACGCCGGCATTTCGGCCGGTAACGCGGGCAGCGGGCCGGAAAACCCGGAGCAGACGCGGCGTATCTTCGATACCAACCTGACCGGCGTGCTGAACACCGTGCTGCCCGCCATGCAGGTGATGGCGGAACAGCCGTTCGGCGAGGACAGTTTGCGCGGGCGGATCGGGGTGATCGCCTCGGTCGCCGCCTTCGTGCCGGCGCCGGGCGCCCCCGCCTATTGTGCATCGAAAGCCGCCGCCGATACGTGGACCGTCGCCACCGCGCACAGCGCGCGCCAGCAGGGTATCGCGCTGTCGAGCATCTGCCCCGGCTATATCCGCACCGCGATGACGGCGCGTAACAAGTTCCTGATGCCGGGACTGATGGATGCGCACCATGCCGCCCACAAGATTCTGCGCGGCATGGCCAACAACCGCCGCCGCATCGCCTTTCCATGGTGGATGGCGCTGGCGGCGCGTTGCGTGGGCCGCTTGCCGCCGCGCCTTTCCAGCTTCCTGCTCAGCATTCCGCCGGGCAAGGACCCTTTATGAATTGATCAATCTGCGCCGCAGCTTGCCCGAAACATAATCGATCAGCGCCACGGTGATCAGGATCATCAGGATAATGAACGCCACCTCGTCCCAGTAACGGATCTTGATGCGCTCGGCGATCTGCAGGCCGATGCCACCCGCGCCAACCACGCCCAGAATGGCGGCGGAACGTGTGTTGCTCTCGAAGAAATACAGCGCCTGCGCCAGCATCACCGGCAGCACCTGCGGCAGCAGGCCGAAGCGGATGGTCAGCAGCCGGCCCGCCCCCGTGGCGCGCACGCCCTCGGCCGGTTTGCGATCGGCATTTTCGATCGCCTCGGCATACAGTTTGGACAGCACGGCGACATCGACGACGAAGATCGCCAGCACCCCGGCCAGCGGCCCCAGCCCCACGGCACGCACGAAGGCCAGCGCCCAGATCAGCTGGTCGATGCCGCGCACACCGTCGAACAAACGGCGGACCGAAAAATGCACCAGCACGTTGGTGACGATGTTGCGCGCCCCTAAAAACCCCAGCGGCACCGCGACGATCGCCGCCAGCAGCGTGCCCAGAAACGCCATCGCGACGCTTTCGGCCAGACCGCGCAGGATCTCGCCCCGCAGCTCGCCGGGGCTCGGCGGGATCATCATCACGACGATCCTGAACAGCCCGCCTGCACCGTTCCACAACCGCGCCGGCGTGATGTCGAACCAGGTCAGCACCGCGCCCAGCCACGCACAGAATAGTGCCGCGCCGCCGATGTACAGTGCGCGACGCCATGGGCGCGGGCGGAAAACAAGCGGATAACGCGCGCGCAGACCGGTCTCGCTCATGTGCCGCTCACCCGGCGGCGCAGACGCTCGCTGCACAGATCGATCGCCACCACGCACAGCACGATCAGCACCACGATGGCGCTGATGTCCTCGTAATACCCGGCCGAGATCACCGTGTACAGCTCCTGGCCGATGCCGCCCGCGCCGACGAAGCCGATCACCGTCGCGCCGCGCACATTGACCTCGAAGCGCAGCAGCAGATAGCTCAGGAAATTGGGCATGACCTGCGGCAGGATCGCGAAGCGCACGCCGTGCAGCCATCTGCCGCCCGCCGCGCGCACGCCTTCCCAGGCGCGCATGTCGGTGTTCTCGATCACCTCGGCGAACAGTTTGCCCAGCGCGCCGGCGGTGTGCAGCGCGATCGCCAGAATTCCCGCCAGCGGGCCGATGCCGAACGCCCAGACGAAGATCAGCGCGTAGACGATCTCGGGCACCGAACGCAGCAGTTCCAGCATGCGCCGGCAGACGCGATAGACAAGCCGGTTCGGCGCCAGATTGGCCGCGGCGGGAAAACACAGCGCCAGCGCCGCCACACCGCCCCACAGCGTCGCCAATGCCGCCATATTGGCGGTTTCGAACAACCGCCACGCCCAATCGTCGAGACGATAGAACCAGAACGCCAGCGAACCTTCCTGACGCACCCCCGCGAACAGCGCCTCCCAGCGCAGATCCGGCACCAGCTTGGCGAAATACGCCCCGGCACGCGGCAGGCCGTCGGCCAGACGCGCCAGCGAGAATTCGGACACCCAGGCCGAGACGAGAAAACCCGCCAGCAGCAGCGCACACGCCGCCGCACGCCGGTATCTGCGCCGGGAACGCATCCTCAGGAACGCGGTCTCTGCGGCGGCGGCCGTCATCTCAGCGGTTGCGGCGGTTGCTGGCCTCGGCGCGGCGCAGGTCGATGAAGATCTGGTACGCAGCGTGCTGCGTCGGCGCCCAGCCGGTGCCGTTGCCGCGCGTGATGGCGCGATACACGTCCGGCGGCATCGCCATGTGGAACGCGATCATGTCTTGCCTGAACGCGGCGGGCAGATCGCGGCGGAGCACCAGCGGCCCGTTCTGGATCGGCTTCGAGCGCCAGATGATGCGCAGATCGGCCATGTTCAGCATGCCCTTGTCGACCATCGCGCGCAGCCCGCCGCGACTGTAACCGCGGCTGGCATCGCCGACGCCGGATGTCCAGCTGACACCCGCGTCGTACTGGCCCTGCAGCACGGCGATCACCGCCTGTTCATAGCCGCCGGCGAAACCACTGCGGCCGAAATAGGTGTCCGGGTTGATGCCGGCTTCGCGCAGCTCGGCGCGCGGGATCAGATAGCCCGAGGCACTGTTCGGATCGCCCCAGGCCATCGCACGGCCGCGCATATCCTCGATCGAACGGATATTGCTGTCGGCGCGCACGTACATGGCGGCGATATAGGATGTGGAGCCGTCTTCTTCTTTGGCGACCAGCACCGGTTCGACGTTGCCGTCGCTCTCCATCCACGTCGCCGCATAGGCGGCGGGACTCATATACGACAGTTCGACCTGGCGCGCCGCGAAGGCTTGCGCCACACCGCCGTAATCGGCCGCCATATACAGGCGCACCGGCACCTGGAACGTGTCTTCGAGCAGTTTCTGATACGCACCGTAACGCCCCAGCCGGTCGGCCTCGTTCTCGCCACCCAGCAGGCCGATACGCAATTGCGGGATCTGCGCGGCCCAGTCGCGCTTGCCGGGCGCGGGCATCACCGCATCCTGCGCGCGCGCGCCATGCAGCACACCGGGCGCAACGCACGCAGCCAGAACCAGAAAACGGCGGGACAGCATCATCGGCGGCAAATTCCCTGACAGGGTTTACACGTTCAGGCGGACAGCAGTTGCGCAGCGCCGGCCCGGTCCTCGTCCTGCCCGGCAGTACCGTAGATCGCATGCAACCGTTCCGACGTCAGCATATCGGGTGGGCCGTCGAACACAATGCGGCCGGCCTGCATGGCAACGATGCGCGTGCAATAAGCGCGCGCCGTGTCCAGATGATGCAGATTGGCCAGCACCGTAATGCCGTCCTCGCGGCTGATCGTCCGCAGCGCGTCCATCACCCGTTGTGCGTTGTGCGGATCGAGGCTGGAGACCGGTTCGTCGGCCAGCAGGATTTCGGGGCGCTGCATCATCGCCCGGCAGATCGCCACGCGCTGCTGCTGCCCGCCCGACAGCGTATCGACGCGCTGCAGGGCGATATCGGCCAGTTCGAAGCGTTCCAGAATCCGCAAGGCGTCCAGACGGTCCTCGGCGCTGAACCAGCCGCACAGCGAGGCCAGCAGCGGCCGGCGATGCAGCCGCCCGATCAGCACATTGGTCAGCACATCCAGCCGGCCGGTCAGGTTGAACTGCTGGAACACCATGCCGCACCGCGCGCGCCAGTCGCGCAGCGCCCGCCCACGCAGGCGCGTGATGTCGGCCCCATCGAACGCTATCGTCCCCGACGTCGGTTTCTGCAGACGGTTGATCATCCGCAGCAGCGTCGACTTGCCCGCCCCAGACCGCCCGATCACCCCGACCATCTGTCCGGCGGGAATGTCGAGCGAGACGGAATCAACCGCCACGACCTGCCCGAACCGGCAGGTCAGCGACCGCAGTGTCAGCATATGAAGATCACGTGCGCCGGGCGCCGCCATGTCTGACCGGCAGCAGCGCCAGCGCCTCTTCCGGCACCCGCTGGCGCCGGCCGCTGCGCGGGCCGGAATCGTCGGACCCGATCGCGATGATCACCGCCCCCATCGCCGCCGACCCGAAGGTGATGGTAAACCCGAACAGCAGCATGAAGACCGAGAGCACCGCGTACCCTGATTTCAGCACCAGTGTCCCCAGCCCCCCGACATCGAGGATCAGCAGCAGGGCGACAGCCAGCCAGCCAGCCAGAATGCCGGCGGCCAGGGCGGGAATCAGCGTACGCCTGAAAAAGACGAACATGCATGCCTCCAGCGATCTCGGGACGGTACGACCTTAAAGCATAACCGCCCGGAATGGGAACACTTCCTGTCACTTACTGCCGGCAGGGCAGCTATTCGCCCACCCCCAGCAACCGGGCGGCCTGCCGCGCCAGTGACAGCAGCGCACGGTCGCGCCCGGGCGCCGCCACCAGCGACAGCCCGACCGGCGCACCGTCCACCCGCGCGACCGGAATCGTCACTTCGCATAGCCCCGCCAGGCCGGCGATCGCCGTGGTCCCCAGCGCGGCCTCGCGCACCCGTTGCAGTTCGTCGGCCGTGGCGTCCAGTTTCGGGGCCGGGCACGGGCTAGTCGGGTAAACCAATACGCCGCCGCCACCCAGCAACGTCGCCATGCGCGCCTGATGCGCCCGGCGCAGGGCGCGCCCGCGTTGCGTCGCCGCCACCGGCTGCGCCTTCGCCGCGTCGAAACGCTGCTGCACCCCGGGCCCGAAAGACGGTTTTACCGCCTCGACCCAACTGCCCAGCGTCGTCCAGACTTCCTGGGCCTGTAAACAGCGAAACGCATGGTACAGATCCTCGATCCCTTCGGGCGACACTGACACCACCAGCGCACGCCCCCAGGCGGCTTCGAGCTTTTCCAGGGCCGGCGTCAGCGCGGCAGCGACGGCGGGGCTGGTGTTCATCCAGGCGTCCTCGGCCTTTAACAACCCTGCCAGAGTGCCGCCCCCACCAGGCAGCAGCGCCTGCCCGACGCGTTCCAGCACGGCGGCATCGCGCGCAAACCAGCCCGCGGTGTCGAATGACGGCGCCAGCCCGCACATGCCCGCCGGCGATACGGCGCCGAAGCTCGGGCGGATACCGAACACGCCGCAATACGAGGCCGGAATCCGCACCGAACCGCCGGTGTCGGACCCCAGCGCAAAATCCACCAGTTCCGCCGCCACGGCGGCGGCGGCCCCGCACGACGACCCGCCCGGAAACCGGTCCGGCGCGGCGGGGTTGACGGGTGTGCCGTACCAGACGTTCTCGCCGGTCAGGCCATAAGCCAGTTCGACCATCTTGGTCTTGCCATGCAACCTGGCCCCGGCCTGCAGCAGGGCCAGCACCAGCGGCGCGGTCGCCACGGCGGCCCCGTGCGTGCGCGCCCAGTCCGGGTGGCCGCAACCGGTGATCGTACCCGCAATGTCGAACAGATCCTTGACCGCGAAATCGAGGCCCGAAAGTTCGCCGCTCGCCAAAGGTTCGGCCTGCACCATGGCGCCCGGAACAAAAGCACCGACAGGATCATGCATAACAGGACTCCCGAGCTGTTGTTTTCCGTCCCGTATGATCCCTCTTCACCCCGCACCTGTCCAGCTTCGCACAGGCGCGGGAACGCCTCACAAAAACGTGTGCAGCAACACCGCGCTGGCCTGCGCGACGTTCAGCGACTGCACCGCGCCGGTACCCGGAATCATCACCTGCCGGCGGCAGGCTTCCAGCACACCGGGGCGCACGCCGTTTTCCTCGTTCCCCACCACCAGCGCGACCGGACGATCGCGCGGCATATCGGCCAGCGGCATCGCATCGCGGTCCAGCGTGGCCGCCACGGTGCGATACAGCGGCGCGATGGCGCGCAGGAGATCGGCCAGATCGCGGGTACGCCACAGGTTGATGTGTTCGACCCCGCCTTCGGCGGTGCGATACACCGCATCCGACAACAGCGCCTGTGCGCGGTGTTCCGACAGCACCACCCCCGGTGCGCCGAAAAACGCCGCGCTGCGCAGGATCGCGCCCAGGTTGTGCGGATTGCCGATGCCGTCCAGAATCAGCAGAAAGCGCATCCGCGGCGGGTTCTCATGGTCCAGATACGGAATCTTGCGCGGCTTGGCGACCGCCACGATACCGCCGTGATGCGCCGATCCGGCGACCTTTTCCAGCTCGGCGGCGTCCACCATCCGGTATGGCTTGCGGTCGCGCGCCATGCGCGCGCAGTAAGGCCCGGCCTCGATTTTTCTGTCCGGCACATAGAACAGCCGCAGCACGTCGTCCGGGCGGCAGGCGAACAGGGCGGCGACCGCGGCGGAGCCGGCGATCGTGTGGGTTATGGCGCTCATGCGCCGCCCATACACCGCCGGCGCGCGAAAAGGTAGTTGTGTAACGTCAGACCGCACGGAAAGATGCGCGGATGGAAACGTCTCTCCCCTGGCGGATCGCCGCCGCGCTTGGCGTGACCCAGATCGTGCACTGGGGCGGGCTGTATTATACCTTCGCCGTGCTGATGCCGGCGATCGAGACCGAAACCGGGTGGGGCCGCGCAACGCTGACCGGGGCGTTCTCGGCCTCGCTGCTGGCCCAGGCGGCGGTTGCGCTGGTGGCGGGCATCGCCTTCGACCGGATCGGCACGCGTATCTGCATGTCGCTGGGATCGGTGCTGGCCGGCATCGGCCTGTTTCTGGCCGGGCAGGTGGATAGCATCACCGCGCTGTATGCCGTGTGGATCCTGATCGGTGTGGCGGCGGCGCTGACCCAGTATGAAGCGGCCTTCGTCGCCATCGCCGCCAGTTTCGGGCAGGAAGCGCGGCGTGGTATCTCGGCGGTGACGTTCGCAGGCGGGCTGGCCTCGACCGTGTTCTGGCCGCTGGCGGCATTTTTGCTCGCCCAGTACGGCTGGCGCGAGAGCTTCACCATCATCGGTGCCATCAACCTTGCCTGTGCCGCACTTCATATCGTGTTCCTGCCCGGCCCCACGCATCGCGGCACGCAGGTCTCATCCGCCCCCAGGCCCGGCTACACATTGCAACAGGCCGTGCGCATGCGGGCTTTCTGGATGTTTGCCGCGGCGATGACCCTGAACGGTTTCCTGTTCGGCGGCATCGGCGCGCATACCGTGCCCATCCTGCACGAGAAAGGCATCGGCAACGCGACATTGCTGCTGGCCGCCTTGATCGGCCCGATGCAGGTGCTGGGCCGGATCATGGAATTCACCCTCGGCCATCGCGCGCCGCTGCGGGTGGTCGGGCTGGCGGCATTGGCCGCCATGCCGGTCGCCCTGCTGTTTCTGGCGCTGGGCACGTCGATCTGGCCGTTGCTGATTTTCGTGGTGGTCTACGGCGCGGGCAACGGCGTCGTCACCATCGTCCGCGGCGCCATGCCGGCCGAACTGTTCGGCCAGGCGCAGTACGGCGCGATTTCCGGCGCACTGAGCACACCATCCTCCATCGCCCGCGCCGCAGGGCCGGTTTCGCTGGGCATGGCGTGGAGCCTGCTGGGCAACGATTACACCGACCCGCTGCTGCTGATCGCCGTCTGCGCCATTATCTCGCTGATGTGCTTCATCGCCGCGATGCGCGCCGCACCACCGAAAGAATTCTGATGCCGCAGATCGATTCTTATGCCGTGCACGGCACAGGTCATGACCCTCTGGCTGCCGACGTTAAGCTGCGGGCACCGGCATGAACATCCCCGTCCTCTATCGCGACGATCGCGTCATCGTGCTCGACAAACCGTCCGGCATTCCCGTGCATCCGGGACCGCGCGGCGGGGCGAGCGTCGAGGATCATTTCCCCGGCCTGCGCTTCGGGCGGCGCGACGGGCCGTGGCTCGCGCACCGGTTGGACACCGACACCTCCGGCTGTCTGGTGCTGGCACGGCGCAAATCGGCGCTGAAGGAACTGCAGGCGATCTTTGCCGAAAACCGCGCACGGAAAACCTACTGGGCGGTGGTGCGCGGCGCGCCTGCCGAGAACAGCGGCACGATCGATGCGCCGTTACTGAAACACAGCACGGCCAGATCCGGCTGGCGCATGATCGTCGATCCGGCAGGCAAGGCGGCGCTGACCCTGTGGCGCGTGCTGGGCCGTGCGGATGATCTCGCCTGGCTGGAACTGACACCGAAAACCGGCCGCACGCATCAGATCCGCGCCCATTGCGCGCATATCGGCCACCCAATTCTGGGCGACCCGGTCTACGGCACGGCAGAAACACGCCTGCACCTGATGGCGCGCGCCATCGAATTGCCGCTGACACCGCCGGTCAGTGTCGGCGCGCCGCCGCCCGCGCACATGCTGGCGGCGCTGAAACGCTGCGGATGGATCAGTCCCTGATCCTGAAGATCGCCTCGATTTCCATGCTCATGTTGTTGGCCAGCGAATTCACCCCGACCACCGAACGCGCATGCCGTCCGAAATCGCCGAGCACATCGACGAACAGATCCGAACACCCGTTGATCACCTCGGAGTGGCTGGTAAAGTCCGGCGTCGCGTTGAGCATGCCGAACACCTTCACCGCCTGCACCTTGCCAAGCGAACCCGCCGCCGCGCGCGCCGCCGACAGCAGGCGCGCTCCCACCAGCCGCGCATGCCGGTATGCTTCCTCGACGCCGAAATCCGCACCAACCCTGCCGGTACACAGTGTATCGTCCAGACAGCGCGGTCCCTGTCCCGCCAGATAGATGGTGCTGCCATCCAGACGGAACGGCAGATAGTTGGCGATCGGTGTCGGCAGCGGCGGCAGTTCTATCTCGAGCGCGACCAACCTGGCTTCGACGTCATCGTTGGCAGGCATCCGCACACTCCCCGTGACGCATGAAACACGTTCTCGCCGTCGACAGTAAAACCTTTGCGGTTCGTATGTAAACAGCACTTGCCGGCAATAGAAAACTGCGATCTTCTTTCCGAGTCAAAACGAGGTAGCGTGATGACCCATCTTCAGCGGAAAGTTGCCGTTATCGGACTTGGCTCCATGGGCATGGGCGTCGCGCGGACATTGCAGAACCGGGGCCTGCAGATTACCGGCTGCGACATCCGCCCCGAGGCGGGTTCCGCATTCGCCCCGTCGGTCGCCACCCCCGATGCATTGCCGCAGGGCACCGACATCGTCATTCTTTTCGTGGTCAATGCCGCGCAGGCGGAAGACGCGATCTTCGGTCCGCACGGCTGCCTGAAACGTCTGGCATCCGGCGCCACGGTGGTCGTCTGTGCGACGGTCGCGCCCGCAGCGGCGCGCGCCATGGCCGCGCGCTGTGCCGCGGCGGGCCTGATGATGCTCGATGCGCCGGTGTCGGGAGGATCAACCGCAGCCGCCAACGGCGCGCTGACGATGATGGTTTCCGGCCCTGCCGCTGCGTTCGCTCATGCCGGACCGGTGCTCGACGCGATGGCCGGCAAGATCTACCGGTTGGGCGACGACGCCGGTACCGGCAGTACGGTGAAAATGGTGAACCAGTTGCTGGCCGGCGTGCATATCGCCGCCGCGGCCGAAGCGATGGCACTGGGCATCCGCGCCGGCGCGGACCCGCAAACGCTGTTCGAGGTGATCTCCGCTTCGGCCGGATCGTCGTGGATGTTCCAGAACCGCGTGCCGCATATCCTGCAGGGCGACGACACACCGCATTCGGCGATCAACATTTTCGTGAAAGACCTGGGCATCGTGCTGGATCAGGCGCGCGATCTGACGTTCCCGTTGCCATTGTCGGCCGCCGCGCATCAGTTGTTTCTGGCCGCTGCGGCGGCGGGGCACGGCGGGCGCGACGATGCCTTCGTGATCCGCTTCTGGGAAAAACTGACAGGAATCGCACTACCCGAGAAAAGTTAGAATCCCCCGCCACGCCGCCAGCTTCGCCGCAAAGGCCAGCGTGAATGCGGGGCTGGAAGACGGCAGCTCCAGCACCGCCCCGTCCCATCGCAACTGCCGGCGTGCCCGCGCCGCCGTCTTGCCGTTGAAGGCCACCGCCCGCAATGCAGGCAGGCCGGCGATCAGATGGTCGAGGTCGTTGAAGGCGACATCGCGCAACGCCGTATCCAGACTGCCCGCCCGCCGTGCCTGCCCCACCACGTCCCACAACCCGATATGATGCCGTTGCAGGCACGCCAGCCGGTCCGGATAGGCAAGTCCGGGCAGGTCCACACCGATCAGCGCCCCCGCCAGCCGCCAGAACTGGTTCTGCGGATGCGCGTAATATTGCGCGGCGGCCAGCGACGCCTCGCCCGGCAACGAGCCGAGGATCAGCACCCGCGTCTCGCGATCCGTCACCGGCGGGAAGCACCGTTTGAGCATCAGCGCGCGCCCAGCATCTCCTCGACCGACAGACCGATGGCCAGCAGGCGCCGGTCCTCCATGCGTTTGCCCATCAGCATCAGACTGACCGGCGCGCCGCCCGCCTCGCCGCACGGCAGCGCCAGTGCGCAGCGATCGAGCAGATTGGCGATCGTCGGATTGCGCAGCAACAGCAGGTTCGCCATGCGATAGGCTTCGTCGTCGGCCAGCAGATCGGCGATCCTCGGCGGCACGACCGGAATCGTCGGCAGGGCGATCACGTCGAACGCATCGGTGCGTTCATCGCTGCGGGCGATCAGGGCGGCGCGGCGCGCCACGGTCTCGAGATAATCCGCCGCGCCGATCTTTTCGCCGGCCAGAATGCGCGACGACACGCGCGGGTCGTAACCGTCGCGCTTCGCCGCCAGCAACGCGCGATGCCAGTGATACGACTCAGCCGCGACCAGTCCGCCGCCGGCGCCGAGGGCGGGGATCTCGGACAATTCGTCGAACCCGAATTCAACCACCCGCGCCCCGGCCAGCGACAGCGCCGTCAGCGCACGATCGAAACCGCGCGCCACGGTCTGGTCGATATCGTCGCGCACGTAATTCTTCGGCACCCCGACACGCAGTCCCGCCAGCGGCGCGGCCTGTGGGACGCCGGGGTCTTCGCCCGCGAACACCGCATCGACCACGGCGCAATCCGCCACACAGCGCGCCAGCGGGCCGACGGAATCGAGGCTGGGCGCCAGCGGCAAAATCCCCGTCAGCGGCACGCGCCGCGCGGTCGGCTTGAACCCCACGATGTTGTTGCACGCCGCCGGAATACGGCACGACCCGCCGGTATCGGTGCCGAGCCCCACCGGCACGATGCCATCGCCCACCGCAACCCCGGTGCCGGACGACGAACCGCCCGGCACGCGCGGCGCCACATCGCGTTCCCACGCCGCCGCCGGGGTGCCGTAATGCGGGTTGAGACCCAGCCCGGAATAGGCGAATTCGGTCATGTTCGTGCGCCCGATCGATACGAACCCGTGCGCGAACATGCGCGCCGCCACCGGCGCATGCACCTGGGCGGGGGACGCGTCGGCCAGCACGCGCGAGCCGGCCGGGGTCGCCTCGCCCGCGATGTCGGTCAGATCCTTGAACGCCACCGGAATGCCCGCATAGGGTCCAAGCGCGCGTCCGGCCTTGCGCAGTGCATCCATCGCATCGGCGCAGGCACGGGCACTGTCGGCGTGCACTTTGGTAAAGGCGCGCGCGCCCTCGCCGTTCGGGTCGGCAATGCGCGCCAGACTGTCTTCGATCAACGCGCGGGCGGTGATGGCGCCGGCGGCAAGGCCGGCGGCAAGCTGGGTCAGGGTTTTCATGCCGTTAAATTGCCGCGCACCGCACCGCACGGCAACCACCCCGGCCGACACGTGACAACGGCGGCGCACGGTGCTGGAATACGCGCCTGCAACAAGGGGAGGAACTGTCATGCAAAACCGCCGGATCTGTCTCGTCTCGCGGCCGGAAGGCGCGCCGGTGCCGGAAAACTTCCGCCTCGAGGCATGCGACATGCCGCAACCCGCCGACGGGCAGGTGTTGTTGCGCACGCTGTATCTGTCGCTCGACCCGTATATGCGCGGGCGGATCAGCGATGCGAAATCCTACGCCAAGCCGGTCGGCATCGGCGAGACGATGGTCGGTGGCACGGTGTGCGAGGTGATCGACAGCCGCCACGCGGATTTCAAACCCGGCGACACCGTGCTGGCCGCCGCCGGATGGCAGATGTTCTCGGTGGCCGATGCGAGCACCCTGACGAAGCTCGACCCCAGCATCGCGCCGGTCACCGCGGCGCTGGGCGTGCTGGGTATGCCGGGGATGACGGCGTATACGGGCCTGCACATCATCGGCCAGCCGAAACCCGGCGAAACGGTGGTGGTCGCGGCGGCTTCGGGCCCGGTCGGGTCGGCGGTCGGGCAGATCGCGCGCATCCGCGGCTGCCGGGCGGTGGGCATCGTGGGCGGGGCCGAAAAGCAGCGCTACATCCGCGACGAACTCGGCTTCGATGCCGCCATCGATCACCGGGCGGCGGATTTTCACGACCAGTTGCGCGCCGCCTGCCCGAACGGGATCGACATCTATTTCGAGAATGTCGGCGGCGAGGTCTGGAAAGCGGTGTTTCCGTTGCTCAACGATTTCGCGCGCATTCCGGTCTGCGGTCTGATCGCGCAATACAACGCCACCGGCATTTCAACCGATCCGGTCGCCGGGATGGACCGCCTGCCCGGTCTGATGCGCACCGTGCTGACCAAACGGCTGACAATACGCGGATTTATCGTTTCGGACTTCGCCGCCCATCGCGGCGATTTTCTGCGCGACGTTCCGGTCTGGATCCGCGAAAGGAAATTGCGCTGGAAGGAAGATGTGATAAACGGGCTCGAGAACGCCCCCGCCGCGCTGATCGGTCTGCTGCAAGGAAAGAACTTCGGCAAGCTGCTGGTCCGCGTGCATAGCTGAACGGACATCGCACCATGGTGCCTTCTGTGGACGACGACATCGCCCATCATATCCGTATATTGGTGCGGTCCGGCTTCTTCGATCAGGGCGAGATCGAAGGCATCATCTGCGACGACGAGCTGCACGGCGCGCAGGCCGACAAGGCCTGCGCCGACATCGCCGCCAGCATCGCCGCCCTAAAGCGCGAACAGGAAACCTGGCCGGCCGAAACCGACTGTGACAGGCTGGACGCGGTCTTTCTGGCGCTGAACCAGAACGGCATCATCGCGCTGCAGAACGCCGGTTACACGCAAAACGAGGGATACGACGACACCCTCGCCGTGTATGATGAAGTCGCCGACAAGGGCCAGGTCCACGGCTACTGTTTCTATCACGGCCAGGATCTGGAGCGCGCCGTGGATGGCATGGGACTGTACCTCTCGTTCGGCCCGATCGACCCCGAGCACGAAGCCACCCAGGGGCCCGGGATCGGACGCACGATCGTCGAGGAACTGCACCGGCACGGCTTTTCCACCCAATGGGACGGCACATTCGAACAGCGCATTCTCGTCTCGCCGCTGGACTGGAAAAAGCGCCTGCCCTGAACCTGTAGCCAGAACCCCACCCCGGTGGCACAGTGCCCGCAACACGGCGCCAAGGGGGGAGACATGGCACAGCGGAAAAAACCCGAGGATCTGCGCAGCCATCGCTGGTTCGGTACCGACGACATGCGTTCCTTCGGGCATCGCAGCCGCATGCAGCAGATGGGCTATGCCGAGGAGGATTATCGCGGCAAGCCGGTAATCGGCATCGTCTCGACCTGGTCGGATCTCAACCCGTGTCACCAGCATTTCCGCATCCGCGCCGACGAGGTGAAACGCGGCGTGTGGGCGGCGGGTGGTTTCCCGGTGGAACTGCCCGCGCTGTCGGTCACCGAAAGCTTCATGCGCCCGACGACGATGCTGTACCGCAATCTGCTGGCGATCGAGACCGAGGAAATCGGCCGGTCACTGCCCGTCGACGGCCTCGTGCTGATGGGCGGCTGCGACAAGACCACCCCCGCGCTGCTGATGGGCGCGTTCAGCCTCGACTTCCCGGCGATCTTCGTTCCCGCCGGACCGATGCTGCGCGGCAACTGGCATGGGCAGACGCTGGGTTCCGGGTCGGACATGTGGAAATACCACGCCGAACTGCGTGCCGGCACCATCACGAAGGAAGCCTGGCGCGAGATGGAAGGCGGCATCGCGCGTTCCTACGGCACCTGCATGACGGCAGGCACCGCCGCCACGATGATGATCGCCGCCGAGGCGATGGGCTTCACCCTGCCGGGCGCATCGTCGATCCCCGCCGCCGATTCCAATCACCCGCGTATGGCCACCGCCAGCGGACGGCGGATCGTCGATATGGTGTGGGAGGATCTGAAACCCTCGGCGATGCTCACCCAAGGCAGCTTCGATAATGCCGTCATCGCCGCGATGGGCCTGGGCGGTTCGACCAACGCCATCCCGCACCTGATCGCCATGGCGCGACGCGCGAAATTCAAGATGGATCTCGATTCGTTCGATGCGTTGTCGCGCCGCACACCGCTGATCGCCAATCTGCGCCCGAACGGCGATACATACCTGATGGAGGATTTCTTCTATGCGGGCGGCACACGTGCCTTCCTCGAACGTCTGCGCCGATATCTGGACGTCAACGCGCGCACCGTGAACGGCAAAACACTGGGCGAGAACATCGCCGGCGCCGAGGTGTTCAACGACGACGTGATCCGCACCCCCGACAATGCCCTGCAGGCGGAAGGTGGCGTGGCGATCCTGCGTGGGTCGCTGGCCCCCGACGGCGCGGTCATCAAACACAGCGCCGCCAGCCCGCATCTGTTGCGCCACACCGGCCCGGCCATCGTGTTCGACAGTTACGCCGATCTGAAGGCCCGGCTCGACGATCCCGATCTGCCCGTCACCCCCGACAGCGTGCTGGTGCTGCGCTCGGCCGGCCCGCAGGGCGGCCCCGGCATGCCCGAATGGGGGATGATGCCGCTGCCGCAGAAACTGCTGAAAGCCGGGGTGCGCGACATGGTGCGCGTGTCCGATGCGCGGATGTCCGGCACGTCGTACGGCACCTGCGTGCTGCACGTCGCCCCCGAAAGCCATATCGGCGGCCCATTGGCCCTGGTGCGCGACGGCGACATGATCACGCTGGATGTTGCCGCCCGCAAACTCGACCTGCTGGTCGATACCGCCGAACTGGACCGCCGCCGTGCAGCGTGGACGCCTCCCGCCCCGAAATATCAACGCGGCTGGGGCGCGCTGCATCTGGATCACGTCAGCCAGGCCGACGACGGCTGCGATTACGATTTTCTGGAAGCGGGCGCACCGACGCCGGAGCCGGAGATTTATTAAGCATGGGGACGCTGTCCCCATACCCCTGCCGGGGAGCGGCCCGCTCCCCGGACCCCGTGGATACCTTAGGCCGGATATGGAAAAGGGGGCATCAAAAGCCCCCTTTTCCATATCCGGTTTCCCTTGAATAAACCCAGGTCCAGGAGGCGGTCGCCTCCTGGCGGGTGCAGGGCAGCGTCCTGCTTCATGCAGCCTCGGCCCGGATCGCCTCGCCCAGCACGCCGAACATGCGATCGACGTGTTTGTTCTCGACGATCAGCGGCGGCGACAGGGCGACGATGTCGCCGGTCACCCGCACCAGCACACCGGCATCGAAGCAGCGATGAAACACCTTCATCGCGCGATCGCCCGGCTTGCCGGCGCGCGGGGCCAGTTCGATGCCCGCGATCAGGCCGAAATTGCGGACATCGATCACGTTCGGCACGCCCTTTAAGCTGTGTGTGGCGTCTTCCCAATATGGTTCCATCGCGCGCGCCCGGCCCGGCAGGTCTTCGGCCTTGTGCAGATCGACCGTCGCGCTGGCTGCCGCCGCGGCCAGCGGATGGCCGGAATAGGTGTAGCCGTGAAACAACTCGATCCCGCCCGGCGCGCCGTTGACGATGGTATCGTAAATCCCCGTCTTCGTGGCGACGGCGCCCATCGGCACGGCGGCGTTGCTCAGCCCCTTGGCCATGGTGATGATGTCCGGCGTGACGCCCAGTCGTTCGGACCCGAAATGCGTGCCGATACGCCCGAAGCCGGTGATCACCTCGTCGAAGATCAGCAGAATGCCGTGCTTCGTGCAGATCTCGCGCAGCCGTTGCAGATAACCCTTCGGCGGGATCAGCACGCCGGTCGATCCCGCGATCGGTTCCACGATGACGGCGGCGATGGCCTCGGCGCCATGCAGCGTCACCAGATTTTCCAGCACATCGGCCAGATGCGCGCCCCATTCGGGCTGCCCGCGCACGAACGCGTTTTGTTCCAACACGTGGGTGTGCGGCAGATGATCGACATAGGGCAGCATCGCGCCGAACTGCTTGCGGTTGCCGCCGATCCCGCCGACCGACATGCCGCCGAAACCCACCCCGTGATAGCCACGCTCGCGCCCGATTAGCCGGGTGCGTGTGCCCTCGCCGCGCGCCCTGTGATAGGCGAGCGCGATCTTCAGCGCGGTATCGGCGCTCTCGGAACCGCTATTGGTGAAAAATATCCGATCGATCCCGGCGGGCGTCAGTTCCGCCACCTTGCTCGCCGCCTGGAACACCAGCGGGTGCGCCAGCTGAAAGGTCGGCGCGAAGTCCATCACCGCCGCCTGCTTCTGGATCGCTTCGGTAATTTCGCGTCGCCCATGTCCGGCATTCACGCACCACAGCCCGGCGGTGCCGTCGAGCACCGCGCGCCCGTCCGGCGTGTAATAGAACATGCCCTCGGCCCGGGCGAGCATACGCGGCGCGGCCTTGTAGGCGCGGTTGTCAGTAAACGGCATCCAGAACGCTTCTAAGTCGTTCGGACGCGATGCGGACAGATCGTTCATCGCGTTTCCTTCCCCGAGAAGCGAACACTCTGCTTCAGGACACACACTCTGAAAAGTGCCCAACGGTTACTTTGCCAATTCGTCCACCCACGGTAGAATTTTCTTCCACGCCACCCCGAAACAATCGAACGGTCATGAACGTATTTTCTCTTTCCTTCGCCCTGCTGGCCTATCTTGCGATCAGCCATGCTTTCGCCCAGACGTCACCGCAGCAGGAACCGGACACGTTACCCATCGTGCGCGACCTTCCCGGGTTACCAGGACATGCCTTCGCAGTTCTGAACCATGCGTCCGGCGCAGCACCGCGCGAAGTGGAAAAGAACGACGAAGCGCAACGCACCACCATCACCCGTATGTTCGCGCCGTTCGATACGCTGGACATTGGCGGAACGACTGTGACCCTCGACACGGAGGGACGCGACAATGCCACCCGACTGCCCGATCTGGCGCGGCTGTGGGGCAGCACACGCGCGCACGGCGAAGGTGAGGTGATGTACAGCGCGGCATGCTGGGATTCCCGGCCCGCCGGGCTGCGCGCCATCATGGCTTCCAGCCTCAGCCCCGATCAGAGAATCAACGGTTGGGTGATCGCGCAAGACAATACGCCTGCATCGCAAACCTGCGCTACGACCGACAGGCTGACGCCGCCCACCATGCCGGCGGGCCTGCAACTGGGCATGGAACGCACTGCCGTGTTGCACGCTCTTTCGTTGCCTCCCACGGCACAGAACGTGCGGCAACTCACCTGGGCGTATACGGTGTTCCAATCCGACGACAGCGCGATCGATTATCAGCTTGACGCCTGGTTCACCGATGGCAGGCTGTCCGCCCTGCGTTACCACACGCTGCATACAAACTGAACAGCACGGAGGCACCATGGCGGACGGCAAGCTCTATATCGGCACGCGGCGCTATTCGTCGTGGAGCCTGCGCGGCTGGCTGCCCGTGCAGATGGCGCGGCTGAACGTCGATATCGCGGTGATTCCGCTGGCCGGTGGCGGCGAGACCATGGCGGTCAGAAAAGTCTCGCCGAACGGCCTGGTGCCATATCTGGAGCACAACGGACATCGCGTGTGGGAAAGCCTGGCAATCTGCGAATACTGCGAGGAAGTTTCCTCCGGCACGATCTGGCCGCGCGACTTCGCCGCCCGCGTACACGCGCGGACGATTGCGGCGGAAATGCACGCGGGGTTCCGCGAACTGCGCATCGCCATGCCGGCCAATCTGGGCCGCACATTCCCCGGCAAGGGGCAAACGCCCGGCGCACTGGCCGATATCGGGCGCATCGAAAGGATCTGGACGGAAACCCGCGCCCGCTTCGGAGCGGACGGGCCGTTTCTGTTCGGCACGACCTTCAATGGCGCGGATGCGATGTTCGCGCCGATCGTCACAAGATTCCTGACCTACCAACCGAAGCTGACCGCCGAAAGCCACGCCTATTGCGATGCCGTGCGCGCGCACCCGCTGGTCAGCGCCTGGTACGATACGGCAGCCGGGGAACCTGATGCCTGGCTGTTGCCAAGATACGAAGATCCCCAAAACTGAACGTTCTCGACCGGTATCGCAGACACAGGCGATACCGGTCTTTCTTTTTACGGAATGGCGAAACGCCGCTGCATCGTGCCCCACAGCCACGGCCCGGCGAAGGCCGCCAGTGCGACCAGCAGAATCGCCAGCGAAACCGGCCGCGTGACGAACATGCTCCAATCCCCCTGGCTGATCGTCAGCGCCTGACGCATTGCCTGCTCCGCCATCGGCCCCAGGATCATGCCGATGATGACAGGCGCGACGGGGAAATCGAACTTCTTCATCAGCACGCCGATCATCCCGATGCCGTACAGCAGGACCAGGTCGATGACCGAATTGCTGATCCCGTAAGTGCCGACCGTCGCAAACACCAGGATGCCACCGTAAAGCAGCGGCGTCGGGATATGCAGGATCTTCACCCACAGACCGACCAGCGGCAGATTCAACACCAGCAACATCACGTTGGCGATATACAGGCTGGCGATCAGCCCCCAGACCAGTTCGGGATGGCTGGTAAACAGCAGCGGTCCGGGCTGGATTCCGTATGACTGAAAAGCCGACAGCATGATCGCCGCCGTCGCCGATGTCGGCAGCCCCAAGGTCAGCATCGGCACCAGAATACCCGCCGCCGCCGCATTGTTCGCTGCCTCCGGCCCGGCCACGCCTTCGATCGCGCCGGTCGTGCCGAACTCCTCGGGGTGTTTCGAGAGTTTACGCTCCGTATAATAGGACAGCATCGTCGGCATTTCCGTGCCGCCGGCTGGCATCACGCCGAACGGAAAGCCGATCGCCGCGCCACGCAGCCACGGAAAGAAACTGCGCCGCCAGTCCGATCCGTTCAGCCAGAGCCTGCCGCGCACCGGCAGAACCTCGTCTTGCCCGGGGCGCCAGTGCAATGCCAGGTACAGCGTTTCCGCCACGGCAAACAGCGCGACCGCCACCAGCACCACGTTCACGCCATCCATCAGCTCCGGCACGCCGAACGTGAAGCGCGGCTGCCCGGTCTGCATGTCGATCCCGATCAGCCCCAGCAGAATGCCGAACGCCAGACTGGTCAGACCACGCACCGCACTGCTGCCCAGCACGGCAGAGACGGTGACGAAACACAGCACCATCAGACTGAAATATTCGGCCGGCCCGAGCTGCAGGGCCAATTCGACGACGACCGGCCCCAGGAAGGCGATCCCCAGCGTGCCGACGGTCCCCGCCACGAACGACCCGATCGCCGCGGTGGCCAGCGCCGGCCCGGCCCGGCCGTTACGGGCCATCTTGTTGCCTTCCAGCGCCGTGATGATCGAACCGGATTCCCCCGGTGTGTTGATCAGGATCGACGTCGTGCTGCCGCCGTACATCGCACCGTAGAACACACCGCAGAACAGGATGAACGCGCCGGTCGCACTGACCTGATAGGTGATCGGCAGCAACAGTGCGATGGCCAGCGCCGGCCCTATTCCCGGCAGAACGCCGATCGCCGTTCCCAGAAAACAGCCCAGCAGCGCCCACAACAGATTCCACGGTGTCAGGGCGACGGAAAATCCGTTTGCCAGATTGTACAGTGTCTCCATCTCAGAGCAGTCCCTCCAGCACGCCGGCGCCGATATTCACACCCAAGCCCTTGTTGAACCCCAGATACGCAGCCAGCGTCACCGTGATCCCGATCAGAATGTCACGCAGAAGCTTTCGCGATCCGAAGGCGCGCACCGTCAGGGCGAACTGGCCGCTGGCGGCGATCACGAACCCCAGCGGATCGATCAGCACCATGTTGACCAGCGCCCCCGCGGCCAGCAGGCCGAAAGCACGCCAGTTCATCGGTGCCCCGTCGGCATCCGGCAAATGCCGCGACCAGCCGCCGCGCATCGCATCGAGCATCAGATAACAGCCGAGCACCATCAGCAGCGCCGCGCACAGATACGGGACGAGCTTCGCCCCCACCGCCGCATACAGCGGCGTCTGCGGGATGCTGATCGTGCCGAACAGGGCGAACACTCCCAGTCCGAAGACGAAAATACCCACGCCAAGATCGGCGCGCGCCATCCCGATTTTCATGTGATCAACCCGATATCCTTCAGGACCATTTCCGTCGCCGCCATATCCTGGCGCAGGAATTCCTCGAACGCCCCCCCGACCAGGAACGCATCGTCCCAGCCGCGCGTTTTCAGGAGTTCGGTCCAGGCCGGCAGCGCGTGCAGGTCGGTGACGAATTTCACCAGTGCTGCTTTTTGCGCCGCTGTTATGCCCTGTGCGCCGAAGACGCCACGCCAGTTGCCGATCACGACATCCAGCCCGCTTTCCTTCGCCGTCGGGATGGCAGGATCGACACGCCGTTCACCCAGCGTCGCCAGCCCACGCAGGCGGCCGGCGCTGATCTGCTCGGAGAACTCCGAATATCCGGAAATTCCAGCCGACACCTGCGCCCCCAGCAATGCCGCCAGCGCCGGCCCGCCGCCGGGGAACGCAACGAACGACGCCTCGCGTGCCGAACGCCCCAGCGCCTTCAGAATCAGACCCAGCGCAATGTGATCGACCCCGCCGGCCGAACCGCCGCAGACCGACACTTTTCCGGGATCGTTCTTCAGCGCTTCCAGCAGATCGGCGATGGTCTGAAACGGCGACGAAGCCGGCACGACGATAACCGGCGCTTCATCGGTCAGACGCGCAATCGGCGTGATGTCGGACAGTCCGACCGGCGACTTGTTGGTCAGCACTGCGCCCACCGTCACCGCGCCGGTCACAAACAGTGCATCACCACGGCCGCGCCGTTGGGCGATGAAGCGTGGCAATCCCACTGTACCGCCCGCACCGCCGACATTCTCGAACTGGAAATTCCTGACCAGCCCTGCATCGCGGGCAACCAATTCGATCGCCCGCCCCAACCCGTCCCAGCCGCCGCCTGGCCCGGCTGGGATGAACATCAACATATTCGTATACAAAGGTTCTGCTATCGCTCTGCCAGCCTGCAGAACAAACCCACCGACCATACCGGCCGTTAAAACTGTACGACGATTCAGCATCATCCCTCCCCCTTATAATTTCATTGATGAAACTATAAACTCCGACAGGGCAGGTTGTCATCCCAAGTTATGTTGTTAATGCACGTCCAAATACGGCGGGATCGACATTGCCGCCGCTGATCACCACGCCGGTCACCTTGCCGCGCATATCGATCCTTCCGGACAGCAGCGCCGCCAGAGACACAGCGCCGCCTGGTTCGACCACCAGCTTCAGATGTTCGAACGCAAATGCCATAGCTTGCAGAACGTCCGTATCCGATACCGTCAACCCGCAGTGCAGCAATTTCTGGTTGATCGGAAACGTCAGCTCTCCCGGCATCACGGTGAGCAGTGCATCGCACAACTGTGAAGCCCCCGGTGCATTGGCAAGCCGACGACCGGCGGCAAGCGAGCGCGCCGTATCGTCGGACCCCTCCGGCTCGACCGCATAGACTGCGGTGGCAGGAGATATCCCCTGCACGGCAAGCGCGCACCCGGCCACCAGGCCACCACCGCCCGTGTTGACCAGCAGCGTATCCAGCGACAACCCCGCGCGCTGCGCATCCTCGAGCAGTTCCAGCGCCAGCGTTCCCTGTCCTGCAATGATATGCGGATGGTCATAGGGCGGAAGCAGCACTGCACCCGTGCGTCGCGCGAAATCCTCGGTCAGCGCAAACCTGTCATCCTTGTTGCGATCGTACGGAACGATGTCGGCGCCCCAGCGTCGCGTGCTTTCCACCTTGGTGCGCGGTGCATCCGCCGGCATGAAGATCGTCGCCCGCGCGCCGATCGCCTTTGCCGCCGCCGCCACAGCCTGACCGTGATTGCCGGACGAATGCGTGACGATACCCGCCCGGCGGCCGGCCTCGTTCAGTTGCAGTGCCGCATTCGTGGCGCCCCGGAACTTGAACGACCCCGTGCGCTGCAACGGTTCGGGCTTGATCAGCACAACCCCGCCCACCCGTTCATCCAGGACCGTGCTGCGCAGCATCGGCGTATGCACGATGTACGGCGCGATCCGCGCCCGCGCATTCACCACATCCTGATGTGTGACGATTGGCATCGCAGCGTCCATTTTATCTGAACCTTGCAGGAGAAATATTGTCGACGATCTGCTTCGCCGCGCCCGGATCGCGTCCGCAGATCAGATCGGCGACCAGCCGGCCGGCGGCGGGAGAGGTCTGAATGCCATAACCGCCCTGTCCCGCACACCAGAAAAAACCCTCTGCTGCCGGGTCGAACCCGACGACGAAATTACGGTCCGGCGCAAAGGTGCGCAAGCCGGCCCAGCTATGGTCGACACGGCGCACCTCGATATCCAGCGCCTGCTGCATCCGGTCGATGGCGATCGCGACATCGAGCTCGTCGGGCTGCACGTCGTGCGGTGTATCGTCGGTCTCGTCGGCGGGCGAGACCATCAGTTTGATGCGCGCTTCGGGGCGCGTATACCACGTGTGCGCGACATCGTTGATCATCGGCCAATGTTCGCTGTCCCATTTGCCCGGGTTGATGATCACCCCGGTCCGGCGTTTGGGGGTCAGCCCGACCGGCGCCACGCCAGCCTGCTGCGCGACGATATCGGCCCACGCGCCGGCCGCGTTGACCAGCACCGGCGCTTCGAACACGGCGCCGCCGGCAGTCGCCACATGCCACACGCTGTTGCGACGCGTAATACGCTCGGTGCGCCCCCCCAGCGCCAGATGCCCGCCAAGTGCGCGCATCTGTTTCAGATATCCCTGATGCAATGTGGCGACATCCATGTCGAACGCATCGTCCTCTATCGCCGCCGCCGCCGCGTAGTCCGGTCGCAATGCAGGCACCAGCCCGCGCGCCTCGGCAAGCGAAATGGCGCGCATTCCGGTGCCTTCATTCAACATCTGGTCGAGCTGCGCCCTTTGCTCCTGCGGCGCCAGAAACAGCACCGGGCGCCGATTGGCCAGCGGATATTCACTGAACCCGGATGGAGGGAATTCGAACATCGGCCGGGACAGCCCCGTCAGCACCCGCACATCCGGCGGGCCATAATTCAGAATCCAGATCGCCGCCGACCGGCCCGTGGTGTGATAGCCGGCCTGGCTCTCGGCCTCGATCAGCGCCACCCGCCGGTCTGCCGCCAGATGCGCCGCGGCCGAAGCGCCGGCAATTCCCCCACCGATTACAACTACGTCGAATACGGTCTTTGTCATGTCGAATATTTGCTCTTGCAGTTCTCAGGGCGTTTCCGTTTCCGACCTTGCCGGGATCAGATGGGTCGCCAGTCTTATAGGTATTGCAGTTGCATACAAGACAGTACCGCACGATCCAAATAGATGAAACATGACTATAAACTAATTATACAAACAATATTCAATTATAAAGAATAAACTTTCGGTTTTACTTTTATAATTAAAAAATCTTCACTGTTATTTCGGTAAAAAAATAAGAGAAACTCTGTAAAAACATAAATCGTTAAGTGGGGAATACACTAGAAAGTCGATTTTTACTTCGCGAATCACAACCAAACAGAGGACGACCATGCCAGACAACCACCTGACACCGTGGGATATGTTCAACGCTGAAGTCCCGAAAAACCACTTCCCCGAAACCGGCATGCCCCCACGGGTCGCCAAAGCCATGGTCAACAGCGAAACCTGGACCGATGCAAATCCCGTTATGAATCTGTCTTCGTTCGTAACGACCATGATCGAGCCGGAGTGCATGGAAGTCGTGCGCGAGCACGCGATGAAAAACTACATCGACCACGACATGTATCCGCAGCTTTTCGCCATCGAAAAACACATGGTGAAGTGGCTGCATCAGTTGTGGAACGGCCCAGCAGATGTAGAGCCTTACGGCACTGCGACGATCGGATCGTCGGAAGCCTGCATGCTGGCGGGGCTTTCGCATAAATGGAACTGGCGTGAAGCCCGGCAGAAAGCCGGAAAAGACGCATCGAAGCCCAATATGGTTACCGGCGGGAACGTCCAGATCGTCTGGAAAAAATTCATGCGCTACTTCGATGTCGAGCCGCGCATCGTGCCGCTGAAACCGGGCAATTACCGCCTGACCGCCGAACATCTGGACAAATACGTCGATGAGAACACCATCTGCGTCGTCGCCATTGCCGGCCAGACCTTCACCGGCGAAGACGACGATTTCCAGGAAATTCACGACTGGCTGGATGCGTATGAAAAGCGCACCGGCATCAGCATCCCGATGCACATCGACGGTGCTTCCGGCGGGTTCATCAATCCGTTCTGCTACCCGGACTATAAATGGGATTTCCGGTTTCCGCGTGTACAGTCGATCAACGCATCCGGGCACAAGTTCGGCCTGGTACCGCCGGGCCTCGGCTGGGTGGTGTTCCGTGAACGCAAACTGTTCAACGAAAACATCGTCTTCTACGTCAACTACCTTGGCGGCGAAATGCCGACCGCCACGCTGAACTTCAGCCGCAACGCAGCCCCCATCGCCGCACAATACTACATGTTCCTGCGCCTTGGCTTCGAAGGCTATGCACGGATCATGAAACAGACCATCGCCAACGCGACCCATCTGCGGGATCTGCTGGTCAAAAGTGGTTACTTCACCATCATGAACGAAACCCAGCGCATCCCCGTTGTCGCATTGACGCTGAAACCGGAGTTCAAGAACTTCAGCGAATTCGACGTTTCCGCAAAAGTACGCGAACGCGGTTGGGTGATCAGCGCCTATTCGATGCCGCCGGACGCCGAGAAGGTCAACAGTCTGCGTGTCGTTGTCCGCCCGCACCTGAACCTCAACACGATCGAAGTGCTGGCCGAAGACATCATCAAGGCCTGCAAGTTTTTGCAAAAGAACGGCGGCAACGCCAAACCTCCCGAGCTGCATGACGCACACGAAACATCACCGTCGAAATGCTGATGTGACCGGGATCTGAGGCGTTCACGGAAGGAAACCGACATGCATGCGTTCTTCCAGTTTCTGGCCGACAATCCATTCATTCTGCTGTTTCTGACAGTGGGGCTATCGGTATTGCTCGGCCGCTTGACTGTGGTCGGCTACGGCCTGGGGATGGTAGCGGCGGCCATCATCGTCGGCTGTGTGCTGGCGGTCGTCGCATCGTCATATGGCGTCAAACTCAAACTCGACGACTTCACGAAAAGCCTGTTCTACTATCTGTTCATGTATGGGGTTGGGCTGCGTGTCGGACCCTCCTTCCTAAACAGCCTGGGCGGCGACGGACTGAAGTTCACGTTCCTCGCCGTTGTATCGAGCCTCATGGGGCTTGGTATCTGCGTCTATGGGGCAAAATTCTTCGATCTTCCCGTCGGCGCTGCGGGCGGTATGCTGGCCGGCTCGCAGACCATGTCGGCTGCCATCGGTTCTGCCGAGCAAGCGGTGACGGCAGGGGTGGTTGCTCTACCACCCGGCACCACTGTCGAGCAGGCGAGTGCCATGATCGCACTGTCCTACGGTATCACCTATATCTGGGGAACGGTCGGCATTATCCTGATCTGTAAGTACCTGCCCAAGTGGTGGGGGATCGATGCCCGCGCCGCCGCAGTTGCTTACGAAAAGGAACACGGTGTCCGCAACGTGGACGACGTGGGGCTGACCGGCTTCAGCACCTTCGGCCTGCGCGCCTATCGCCTGGAAAATCCGCAGGCCGTCGGCCAGACCATCACACAGATCCGTGCGGTGTATCCGCAGTACAAGTTCATCAACGTCGTACGTAACGGTGAAACGCTGGGCGCCGAGCCCGGCCTTGTACTGCAGGCCGGAGACGTCATCGCGCTTGGCGGACAACCCCAGGCACTGACCGAACACATGGGGTTGATCGGCCCCGAAGTCGCCGACCAGAAAGCCTTGAACATCCCGCTGGATCAGGCGGACATTCTGGTCACCAACCGCGAGTATGTCGGCCGCCGTCTGGGCGATCTGGCCGGGGGGCCGCTGGCTGGGCAGGTCGGGCTGAAGAGTATCGAGCGCGGCGGTGTGCCGATTCCCATCGGCACCGAGATCAAGCTGCAACGCATGGATATCCTCAGCGTCGTCGGTCTGAACAGTGCGGTAAAGCGGATCGGTGAAATTGCCGGGCGCATCGCGCACCCCAGCACATCGACCGATCTGTTCACCCTGTGCGCCGGGATGATCCTGGGTTTTCTGATCGGGCTGATCCAGTTCCCGGCCTTCGGGTCTTCGGTGGGGCTGGGCAATGCGGGCGGGCTGCTGGTGGCGGGCGTTATCGTATCCTCCATTTCGTCGCGCCTGCGCTTCTTCGGCAATACGCCGAACGCAGCCCGCAACATTCTGGAAGATATGGGACTGGTGGTGTTCGTCGCCATTGTCGGCATCAATGCGGGCGCCAGCCTGCTGGAGCAGCTGACCGGGGCGATCGCACTGAAGATCTTCCTCGTCGGCTTCGTCGCCTGTTCGGTTCCGCCGTTCATCGTCTGGTCGATCGGCCTCTACGTTTTCAAGACCAATCCGGCCGTGCTGATGGGTGGTGTCGCAGGGGCGCGCAGCCATTCGGGGCCCTGCCGCGAAGCCGCACACGAGATCAATTCCACCGTGCCGTGGATCGGTTTCCCAGTGGCTTATGCGGTCTCGGGCGTGTTGCTAACGATCTTCGGCTACTTCGCTATGCTCCTCGCACAATGAGGTTCGCAACGAATGCTCGACATCGTTATGCGGGTCTTGGGCGAGCACCCGGAAATTGCGTTATTCCTGGCGCTCGCCCTTGGCTATCTGATCGGCAAGATCAAGGTTACCGGGCATAATCTTGGTCTTGTCACGGGTTCTCTGTTCGCCGGGCTGCTGATCGGGCAGCTCGGCGTCGACATTGATCCACAGATCAAAACCATCTTCCTGCTGCTGTTCCTGTTCGCCAACGGTTACGGCGCAGGCCCACAATTTTTCCGCGCCCTGAAGAATGACGGCATCGCACCGTTGCTGCTGACCCTGGTGGTGACCACCACCGGGCTGCTGTGCGTCTGGGGCATGGCGAAATTAATGGGACTCGATCGTGGTTTTTCTGCCGGCCTGCTATCCGGCGCTTTGACGCAATCGCCCGCCATCGGCACCGCGACCGAGGCGATCATGGCGCTGGATCTGCCACTGACGGAACGTCAGACGCTGGTCAATCACATTCCGATCGCCGATGCCGTCTGCTATCTGTTCGGTTTCTGGGGTGAAGTCTTCTACGTTGCCATGATCCTGCCGCGCATGCTGAAGATCAATCTGGAGGAAGAGGCCCGCAAGTTCGAAGAAACCTATGGCCTGCATGACGACAGTACAAAAAATGCCGCCATGCACTCGACCCAGAGCATGCGCATCTACACGCTGGAAAACAGCCGTTACATCGGAAAGTCCGCCGCTTTCCTCGAAGCTGCAGCCGCCAGTTCCGGCTATCGCCTGTTCGTCATGCGCCTTCGTCGCAACGGCGAGATTATGCAGGTCGCCCCCGAAACCATCCTGAATGCCGGAGACAGACTGGCCATTGCGGGGCGAAGGGAATGGATCGTCGCCTTCGCGCCGGACCTTGGAGCAGAGATCGATGACAACGAACTTCTCGATACGCCGATCGATCAGATCGACGTGGTGATCACCAACAGCAATTATACGGGAAAGCCACTGCTGAAGATGGCGCTGTCCAGCACGACGTCACGCGGGGTTTTCATCAAGCGCCTGACCCGCGCGGGTCACGAAGTGCCGGTTTCAGCCTATTCATTTCTGGACAAGGGCGACGTACTGACGCTGATCGGACCGACCGATCAGATCAACGGCGTGGCCAAAGCCGTCGGTTTTTCCGAACGCCCGACCATTACCACCGACATGTTCACCCTGGGCTTCGGCATCGCCATCGGCTGCCTGATCGGACTGCCGGCATTTTTGATCGGCGAGGTAAAGCTGTCGCTATCGACATCGGTCGGAACCTTGCTGGCCGGGCTGTTCTTCGGCTGGTTGCGTTCGGTCAAACCGAACCTGACAGGGCGTGTGCCGGAAGCATCGCAGGCTTTCATGGTGAACTTCGGACTGGCGGGCTTTGTCGCCATCACCGGGCTGCATGCCGGACCGCTCTTCTTCAGCGCACTGAAGGAATCCGGGCTGGCATTGTTCTTCGCCGGTATCATCTGCACCTGTGTGCCGCCAACCATCGGCGCATATTTTGGCAAGTATGTGCTGAAGATGAACCCGGTCCTGCTGCTCGGCGCCGTCTCCGGCGCCCAGACGATGACCGCCGCCATGGTCGCCGTGCAAGAGCAGGCCAAAAGCAAGGCGCCGGTTCTGGGCTTCACCGTCCCCTACGCGCTGGGCAACATCATCCTGACCACATGGGGCACGGTGATCGTGCTGCTGATGTCGCTGTAAGACAAGCGTTGCACCCGCTCCGGGTGCAACGCTTTCTTTTAGATTTGCTCGATCAGATCAGTTCGATTCTCTTCAGAATTCCTTTGGCGATCGACATGCGGTGCACTTCCGTCGGCCCTTCGTAGATCCGCATCACACGCACCTGCTGTGCGAACAGTTGCAGCGGCATTTCCTTGGTCATTCCCATGGCGCCCAGTGTCTGCATCGCCTGATCGACGATCTCCTGTGCCATTTCAGTGGCGAAAACCTTCAGCATCGATGCCTCGGCGCGCACATCCTGCCCGGCATCCAGACGTGCCGCTGCATCGCGCACCATCAGGCGGCAGGCATGAATGCGCGTCGCCGCATCGGCGATCCACCATTGAATCGCCTGCCGGTCCGCAAGCTTGACGCCGAACGTCACGCGCTGCTTGGCGTGTTCGCCCATCATCCGCAGCGCCCGCCGGCAGATCCCCACACACCGCGCCCCGATCTGCAGACGGCGCACGTTCAGGCGCAGCTGCATCGGCGCATACCCCTTCCCAAGCTCACCCAGCATCTGCGACTGCGGCACGCGGCAATCCTCGAACACCAGTTCGTATGTGGTGCGACCGCCGATCATCGGAATTTCACGTTCGACAATGAATCCCGGCGCGCCTTTTTCAACGATGAACGCCGTCACCCCCTCGTGGCGCTTGCCTTCGCCGGTGCGCGCCATCACGATCACGAAATCCGCATACGGCACGCGGCTGACCCAGATCTTGCGCCCGTTGATCACCCAATCGTCGCCATCGCGCACCGCCCGCGTCGTCATCCCGGCCGGATCGCCGCCCGCCCCGGGTTCCGAAATCGCGATCGCCGATTTCGCCCGTCCTTCGGCATACGGGCGCAGATAGCGTTCGCGCTGATCCGCGTTCGCCACCGCCATCATCATGTGCAGGTTCGGGGAATCGGGCGGGAATGCAAAAGGCACCACGCTGCGCGACACTTCTTCCTCGGCCACCATCAGCGCCATGACCGGCAGATTGGCGCCGCCCATATCGGCCGGCACATCGAGCCCCCACAGACCAAGATCGCGGCATTTCTGCAGCAGCGGCGCTTCTTCTTCTTTGGTCAGCGCATATTTTCCGCCCTTGGATTCCCGCGCAAGAATGGCCGGCTCCAGCGGCATCAGTTCGCGATCGACAAATTTGGCCACCAGATCCCGCAGCATCTGCAGCTCATCGGCGGAAGAAGACGTCGCATCCATGGTTTCCATCCTTCGAAAATTTTCGTTCTGCACGCTCAACCCAACACCACCAGACCATCCACCGCCACCACGCCTGCGCCTTCGGCACGCACAATCAGCGGGTTGATCTCAGCCTCGCGCACCCGCTCGGCATCCGGCAGCGCCGCAAGGCGCGACAGCGACACCACCGCGCGCGCCAGCACCGCCAGATCGCCACGCGGCAGGTTGCGCCAGCCGCGCAGCGGTTTCAGCTCGGCCAGTTCCTCGATCATTTCCTCGGCCTCGAGCAGCGAGACCGGCGCCAGTCGCAACACGAAACTGCGGCGGATTTCCGCCAGCACGCCGCCCATGCCCAGCACGACCACCGGCCCGACCTCCGGATCGCGACGATAACCGAGAATCACCTCGGCCAGACCGCGTTGCATCGGCGCGGCCAGCACGCCGCGCACGCGCGCTTCGGGGAACTTGCTGCGTGCGGTTTCGAACAAGGCGGCAGCAGCTTCCCGCACGGCATCTTCGCCCTGCACATTCAGCCGCACCAGTCCCGCATCGGTCTTGTGCGCGATGTCGGGGGACAGCAGCTTCACGGCGAAACTGCCATCGCCGCTGAATTCCTGCGGATTCTGCAGCACGCATAATGCTGGCGTTTCGATACCCAGATGCGCGAACAGCGCGCAGGACTCCGCTTCGTCCAGCGAACCATCCACGCAACCAGCCAGATAGGCAGAAGCCGCATCCAGCGCCCCCGCCGGGATTTCCGGCTGGGGGCGCGGCGCGCGCCAGCGCAGATAGGCATGCACTGCATCGGCGCAGCTTTCCGGCGAGCGGAATCCCGCCACTCCCGCCGCATCGAGATAAGTCAGCGCCGCATCCGCCTGTGGCGCACAGAACACCGCCAATGGCTTGCTGGCAGGCCCGGCACCGAGGATAAATTCATCCACGTGTGCCTGCGGCCGCAGCCGTGCCGTCGACCCGAGCACCGCCAACGTCGCATCGCAATGATCCGATGCATACAGCGCGCGCAGCACGGCGGGATACTGCCCCTTGGTACCGCCCATCGGCAGGTCGATCAGCGGCGAGTCCGAAACCGCGATCCCCTGCTCTGCCAATGCGGTGCGTAACGCGGGCGGCGGCGGCGCGACCTCGTCGCCCAGACTGCCGAGCCGGTCGACGATCATCCCTGCACCGCCGCCGGTGCCGGTCAACGCAGCCGCACGACGCAGCGCACTGCCAACCGGGGCAGGCCCGTGCCCGAGCACGAAGCGCGGCAGTTCGACCAGGCCATCCAGCGTATCGACCCGCAAAATGCCATGCGCACGAAAGAACGCGGTTGCCAGTTCGTCCCCGCCGACCATCGCGCCGGTGTGCGAAACCGCGATGCGCCGGCCCAGTTCCGACCGGCCGAGCTTATAGGCGATCACCGGTTTGCCCAATTCATGCGCCCGCCGCGCGGCACGCGCCAGCGCTGCGGAATCACGGAAGGTTTCCAGAAACAGCAGGATGACGCGCGTGTCCGCATCCTCGGCCAGGATTTCGGCGATCTCGCCCACGCCGAGATCGCATTCGTTGCCGACCGAAGCGAGTTTCGCAAACCCCAGACCGCGCGCCATGCAACGCGACAGCAACGCCCCCATCATGCTGCCGCTCTGCGACACCATGCTGATCCAGCCGGGCGCCAGCGGTTCCGCCTCGACCGCCGCATTCAGCGTGATCGGCACGCCATCGGTCACGTTCAGCAGCCCGAGGCAGTTGGGCCCGACCAGACGCAGCCCGCCTTCACGCGCCAGGGCGACGATGCGTTCCTGCAGGACACGCCCTTCCTCGCCCAGTTCCGCAAACCCGGCGCTGTAGATGGTGGCGACCCTCACACCGGCGGCGACGCAGTCGGCGACGGCATCGGGCACCGCCGCGGCCGGCACCATGATCAGCGCATGATCGACCGGCCCCGGCGCTGCGCGCACACTGGGATAAGCCGGCAGGCCGCCGATCTCGCCGCGGCCCGGATTGATCGGCAGGATGCGCCCCGCATAACCGGCCCGGGTCAGCAGGCGCTGGGCACGGGAATTGGTTTTGGTCTGATCGGCGCTGGCACCGATCAGCGCGATGGCGCGCGGACGGAACAGCGGTTGGGCAAGCATGACGGACACGGCGTTCAAACCCCCGTAAAACTGGGTGTGCGGCGTTCCGCCGTGGCGCGGACACCTTCGCGGAAATCCGCGGTCCGGCGCTGGCGGTCCTGTTCGGCCTCTTCGTGCAGCGCGGCGGCCTGGAAAGCTTCAGCCAGTCCCTGACGCAGCGTGGCGCGCGCCGCCACCACGGCCAGCGGCGCGCTGCCCGCAATCTCGTGCGCCAGTTCCAGGGCGGCGGCGTGCACATCCGGCTGCGGCACCAAAAGATCGGCCAGCCCGATGGCAGCGGCTTCCTCGCCACCGATGCGCCGCCCGGTATAGAACAGCAGCGCCGCTTTCTGCGGGCCGACCAGGCGCGGCAGGGTTGTCGTCAACCCGAACCCGGGGTGCATGCCCAGCCGGGTGAAGTTGGCGCTGAATCTGGCCTGTGGGCAGGTCACGCGAAAATCGGCGACGGCGGCCAACCCCAGCCCGGCACCGATCGCCGCGCCATGTACGGCGGCGATAACCGGCTTTTTCGACAGCACCAGCCGGCATGCCTCTTGATAGACGGTGCGATTGGTCGCCGCATCGCGGGGCGCGGCGGCGCCATCCAGCCGGTGCGAAAAATCGGCCCCGGCGCAGAAATGCTTGCCTTCGGCCGCCAGCACCACCGCCCGGCAGGCCGGATCGTCGTCCAGCGCCAGCAGCGTATTGGCAACCGCACCGACCAGCGTCACATCGAGAAAATTATTGGGCGGCCTGCACAGCGTCAGAACGGTCACCTGCCCGTCCCGCGCGATCCGCACGCCTGCCGCTTCGGCCCCAGCCGCATCCACCATGGAGTTCTTCTCCCTACGCAGCACAAGTATTGCGCATCATTGCTCAGTCTTATAATGTTGTCCGTACAAGATTACAATAGACCTCCTATCAGACAGGCGAGGAACCCCCATGGACATACCGGCACAGCACCCGACTCCGGCAGACACCGCCGCCCCAGGCCCGACCAGCGCACTGGCCGGTTTCGCCGCCGCGCTCGATTTGGCCGCCGTCGACGCCTTCGCGCGCCGCGCCGCGCGCCGCCATCTGATCGACACGCTGGGTGCGATGATCGCGGGCGCGCCGCAAAAGGCCACGCAAGCGGTGGAACAGGCGCTGGCCAGTGCGGGCGTCGGTGCCGGCGATGTTCCCGTCCCCGGCGGCAAACGGCGTTACGACGCGCTGTCGGCCGCCTATGTCGAGGGCACGTCGGGGCACGGGCTGGAACTGGATGATGGCTATCGCGCCGGTTCGGTCCATCCCGGCACGGTCGTGGTGCCGGCGATCTGGGCACTGGGCAGCGCGCGGCGTGCGTCCGGGGCAGAGGTTCTGCGCGCCATGGTGGCCGGGTATGAAATCGCCTGCCGCATTGCCGCCGCCAGCCATCCGCGCGCCCGCTGGCGCGGCTTTCACAACACCGGCACGGCCGGCGTCTTTGCCGCCGCCGCCGCCGCCGGTGCGCTGCTGCATCAGAACGCCGCCGCCGTGGAAAACGCTTTCGGCGTTGCCGCGTCCTCGGCCTCCGGGCTGTTCAGCTTTCTTGCCGGCGGCGATGTGAAGCGCACACATCCCGGGCACGCCGCCCGCGAGGGTATTCTGGCCGCCCTGCTGACCGAAGCCGGTTTGCCCGCCCCGCGCGGCGTCCTCGAACTCAAGGAAGGCTATTTCAATGCCTATGCGGGCGGCGACACCGCAGAGGTGGATTACCGCAGCATCGACATCCTGAACGCTGGCGACAATCACCCGCAATCACGCTTCGCCATCGCCAACTGCTACATCAAGCCCTATGCCTGCTGCCGCCACATCCATGCAGCGATCGACGCGGTCCTCGACATCGCCACGGCAGAATCCGTCTCGCCCGAAGCGGTGGCCAGCGTCGAGATCGGCACCTATGCGGTGGCCGCCGCGCATGGCGGGGTGGGCTGGTCCGAAATGACCACCGCGCAGATGAGCTTTCCATTCGTCATCGCCACAGCCCTGGTGCGCGGCCAGGTCACCCTGGCCGATTTCGGCGATGCGCAACGCGCCGACCCGGCCGTGCTGGCACTGGCCCCGCGCGTCAAGGTCGGCGTCGACGCCGCATGTGATGCGGATTACCCGCGCCGCCGCGCCGCCAAAGTCCGGCTGCACCTGCGCGATGGCCGCAGTTTCGAACGTTATGTGCCGGAGCCGTATGGCGCCGCCTCGAACCCGCTGACCGACGCGGCGCTGGAGCAGAAATTCCTGGGGCTGGCCGCCCCGGTCATCGGCGAAGCACGTGCGCGGGCCGGGCTGGAACAACTGTGGCGCATCGACGATCTGGCCGATATCCGCCCGGTGGCGGAACTTCTGGCGGGCTGAGACACCGGCGGCGCCGGATTACACCTGATCCGGCGCCCCGAGCCGCATCGTATAGGCGAAACGGTTCGCCGCGCCGTGAATGTTGGTCGTCGCCTCGATCAGCCGCCCGTCGGCGGCGAAGAACCGCCGCTCGATCTGCAAGCCGGGCGATCCCGGCAAGGTCTGCAACGCCGCCGCATGTTCGGCCGTCAGCGGCACGGCGGTGATTTCCTGCTGCACGCTGGCCACCGCCACGCCCATATGGCGGCCGATCAGCCGGTAGGCCGGAACGGTCGCGAAATCTGGCCGTTCGGTCATCGCCGCGAACTCTTCGGCGACATACAGCTCGATCCAGGAGATCGGCAGTGCCTTGGGATCCTGTGGCAGGCGCAGCCCACGAATGCGCGCCCAGCGGCTGCCCGCCGCACAGCCGATCCGCCCCGCCAGCGCCGCATCCGCCTGCACCATGCCGCGTTCGCGGATATCCAGCCGCGTATGGTCGGCGTAGCTCATCACGTCGGCGACCGAGCGGACGGCCAGTTGGAAGTTGCTGCGCGGCTGATCGGCGATCACCCGCGTCCCGACCCCCTGCGTGCCGGCGACCAGCCCCAGATCCCGCAGGCGTTGCAATGCCTGGCGCACCGTTGACCGGCTGACGCCGAAGGTCCGGCACAGCTCGTGTTCGGTCGGCAGTTTTTCATCCACTGCCAGCCGGCCGTCGAGGATTTCCGCCGCCAGCGCCGTCGCCACACTGACATAGCGCGGCTGCGAATCCGCCAACAGTTGCGCGGCCTCGGTCACCGACGGGCGTGGAGTCGCCGACAGTCCCTGAACCGATGCGCGCTTTTTCATGGCCCCTTGCTTCATGTCCGGTTGACTCGCTCCGTCATCATAGAAATAATGTTGTCCGTACAACAATGCAATTAAGCCATCCCAAATGGTACCACGCCGACGAGGAACAATGTCCATGCCTTTTCGTCTTTCCCGACGGACCCTGCTGAACGCTGCCGCCGGTATCGCCGCCTATAACATCTCCCGGCCGCGGCACGCCACTGCCCGGGGCAACTGGCCGGACCGCCCCATCCGTCTGGTCGTTCCCTTCACGCCCGGCGGCAGCAACGACGCGCTCGCCCGCCCGCTGGCGGATGCGCTGCAGGCCCGGCTGGGCCAGCCGGTCGTGGTCGAAAACCGCCCCGGGGCCGCCGGTTCGATCGGCGCCGCCTTCGTCGCCAATGCGCCCCCCGACGGATACACGCTGCTGCTGGCCTCGAGCTCGTTCGCAACCAGCTCGACCTTCCGGCGCACACCGTTCGATGCTCTCGAAAGTTTCGATGCGATCGCGCAGATCTGTCTCGCCCCGATGGTCGTCGTCACCAAGCCGGAGGGCGGTTTCAGAGACATGGCCGAACTGGTCCGCCATGCGCGCGCGCACCCCAACACCCTGCAATATGGCATGGCCGGCATGGGCGGTATCGGGCATTTCTCGATGGAAGCCTTCAACATGGCCGCCGAGGTGAAAATGGACGCCATCCCGTACGCCGGCATCGCCCCGACCCAGACCGACCTGCTGTCCGGACGTATCGATTTCCTGATGACCACGCTGGCCTCGGTGCGCGGGCTGGTCGATGCCGGCACCGTGCCGGTGATCGCCGTCAGTTCTGCCGAACGCATGGAAAATATGCCGGATGTGCCGACCATCCGCGAAGCGACCGGCATCGACTTCGCCGTCGATATCTGGTGGGGAATTCTGGGGCCGCGCGGCATACCGCCTGCCATACGTCAACGGTTGAACGAAGAAATCAACACGATCATCGCCATGGACTCCTACAAGCAGTTCCTCAGCGTAGAAGGGGCAAACCCCGCGCCGGCCAGTGTCGACGGTTTTGCCCAGGCCCTGCGGGTGGATATCCTGCGCTGGCGTCAGCTGGCCGCAGCCGCCAACCTTCATGAAGACAACTGATGACGGATAAAAGCCGTAACGGCAGGCGCCGGTAAAAACAATTTCACCGCGAACACTCATGAAAAAAGGCCGGAACGGCGTTCCGGCCCTTATCACATCAGAAGGCGTCGGCTTTTTTCTGCGCCAATGCCTGCAATGTTGCCGGTTCGGGCAAACGCGCCTCGAACCACAGGCTGGCGGCCACCTTCGACATCGCATCGCCGTCGTGACCGATACCGGGCACGACCTGCAGACGCCAGTTGCAGATCACGCCACGCTTCACCGCCTCGCGCTGGCCGAACGCCACATAGTTATGCGCGCGAGCAAAACGGTGCGGCCCCTGCGCCACCGCTTCGGGCTGCGCGGGCAGGCTGGGGCCGCTGGTTTCGATATCCCGATCCCCCGCCAGAATGGTCAGTGGAAACGCCAGCAGGCGGTCCACATCCGCATCCGCCAGACCAATCCCGTCCAGCCCTTCCGGGAACGGACGGTCGAGCGTCGGCAACGAATACCAGCCGGGGTTGCCCGCGATCGCCGTTTCGAACGGCGCGCTGTCTTCCAGCCCCAGCAGACGATGCACGAACTGCCCGCCCGCCGAATGGCCGAACAGGTGCGCCTTCTGCCGTGTGGTGATGCCGGCATCGCACACGGCCTGAAACACGCGTGCAATCACCGCATAGACCCAGTGGGCGCGCGGGCGCACACCGCCGGCTTCGGCAAGGACCATGCCATTGTTATAACTCTCGGGTCTGGGAAACGCAGCGTCGGAAAACGTCGTCGCCACGATCAGCAGATTGTGCCGGTCCGCCGGCTCCATCCAGAAATCGCGATACTCGTCGCCGTTGCGCATCATCCCGTGCTGAACCATCACCACCGCATCGGCGGGTTCATATCCGCGCGCACGATACGCATGCAGCGTCAACGGATGACCGGGCCCCAGCACCGGGTCGATATACGGGATCGCATGGCGGCCCGGTTTCGATAACGACTGACGCAGCAGCGTCAGGAAATCTTCGGAACCGCTCATTGTGCCACGCGCACCAGTGCCGGCAGAATGGCCTGGTCCATGCGCGCCTGATACGACAATTCCTTGCGGAATGCGCTGATGGAATTTTCGAAATGCAGCGGCAGGATCGGCAGCTCCTGCAAGGCCATGCGGCTGGCATCCTGCTCCACCGCATCACGCGCTTCGTCGTCCATCGTAACCAGCGCCCGGAGCATCAATTCGTCGAAGGCGGCATTGCTCCAACCGCCATAGTTGCTGGTGCCGTAACTGCGCGCCATGTCGGTCGTCATCATCCAGAAGCGGAAAAACGGAATGACCTCGGTCGTTTCGGCCGCCCATCCGCCCAGCGCCACACTGAATTCACGCTTGCCGCGCCGCGGAAAATAAGCCGCCGCGGGCATGGTCTCCACACGCGTCTGTATGCCGATGCGCTGGAAATACTGCGCGACACTCTGCACCAGGCGCGCATCGTTGATATACTGGTTGTTCGTTGCATGGATCGTCATCCCGAAGCCGTTCGGATAACCGGCCTCCGCCAGCAGCGCCCGGGCGCGCGCCGGGTCGTACGGAAACGCCGGCTGATCGCGCAACGTGCCACGCGCCCCTTCGGTCATGAACTGGCGCGCCGGTGTGGCAACCCCGTCCATCACCCGTTCGTTCAGCGCCTGACGGTCCACCGACAACGACAAAGCCTGGCGCACACGCGCATCACGCAGCGGATTGCCGCGCACCCCGGTGATGAACGGACTCTGCTCGCGCTGGTCGAGCTGCAGAAAAACCAGACGCGTCGTTTCCTTCATGCTGAGGCGGAATTCCGGATGTTCGCGCAAGCGCGGCAAATCGCCCGTCGCCGGCGCTTCGATCATGTCCACGTCGCCAGCCAGCAATCCCGCCAGACGCGGCCCGGCGGAGGTGATCATGCGCAGTTGCACAGTCTCCCAATGCGGCTTCTCTCCCCAGTAGGTCTCGTTCCGTTGCAGCGTGATGTGGCTGCCGCGTTCATACGCGGTGATGCGATACGGGCCGGTGCCGATCGCCGCCGACATGTCGTTGAACTGCGCCAGCGTCGGCCAGCCGCTCAGATTCCCGCATTGGCTGTCGACATCGAAGGTGATCGCCTGCTGGGGGCCCAGACGGCGCGGGATGATCGCCAGATTGGTCAGCGTGCTGAGCAGGAGCGGATCCGGTTCGCGGGTCACGATCCTGATCCCGTTCTCGCCTTCCTTCTCCACCACCGTCAGCCGGCGCACATAGTTCGAAAACGAACTCACTAGTTCGTCCTGGTTGTTCAGAGTCCGGCAGAACGAAAAGATGACATCCTCGGGGCCGAACGCATCGCCGTTGCTGAACCTGACCCCTTCGCGCAACTGAAAATGCCAGGTCACATCATCGCTGCGGCGCCACGATACGGCGAGGCTGGGAACCGGATTCAGTTGTGCATCGGTTGCGATCAGTGTGCCGTACACTGTGCTGCGCAGCGAACTGTTCGGTGTTACGGCATAGTGATGCGGATCGATCGCCGAAGGCTCCGCAGCCAGGCCGATCCGCAAGTTCTGCGCCGACGCCGGCAGCATCAGTGCAAGAACCGTAGCAATCCCCAAGACACGGGCGAGTGGAAACCGCAGCATCACCAAGGCTCCTTGTCCAGCTTGTCAGTCGGTCATAAGGCAATTTTCATCCGGACGGAATTGCTCGGACACCGAAACAAACGGGATCAGGAAATATTCCGGCGCAACACAACCATTCGTTATGCCGCCGCCAGGATGGATATGGTAAAACCGTATGCATTCAGCTTTTTCTGCGCAGCAACTGGCTAAGTCCCATCAGCACGGCCGACAGCACGACCAGCATCGTGGCCGCCGCCAGGATCGTCAGTTCGATCGTGTCCTTCAGGCCGGCAAACATCTGCCGCGGCAACGTCCGCTGTTCAGGGCTGGCCAGAAACAGCACGACGACGCTTTCATCCAGACTGATCGCCATGGCGAAGACCGCGCCCGCCACCACGCCAGGCAGAATCCCCGGCAGCATGATGGAAAAGAACCCGCGTGTCGGCGTAGCGCCGCACGCATAGGCGGCCCGCAGCAGACCGGCATCGAACTGCATCAACGAGGCCAGCACAGTCACCACCACGAACGGCGAGGCCAGTGCGATATGCGCGATGATCAGTCCGGTATACGTATTGCTCAGCCCGACCGGCGCGAAGGCGAATGTCAGCGCCACGGCGGTAATGATGGCGGGCACCACCATCGGCGTCATCAGCAGTGCCATCACCAGCCGCTGGCCGGCGAACCGCCCGCGCCACAGCCCGATCGCCGCCAGCGTGCCCAGTACCGTTGCACCGATCGTGGCACAGACGCCGATCAGGGCCGAGTTGTACAGCGACAGCAACCAGAAATCGCTTTCAAGAAACGCCTGATACCAGCGCAGCCCCACCCCCGGCAGCGGATAGCTGAGGAAAGACCCGGTGCTGAACGATAACGGGATCACCACCAGAATCGGCAGGATCAGAAACGCCAGCACCAGCACCGACCACAACCATTGCAAGCCCCGAAAGATCTTCATGACGTGCGCACCGCTGAAAATCCGACCATCCGCCCGTAAAGCGCGACCAGCAGCCCGGTCGACAATAACAGCAACAACGACAGCGCCGCCGCCAGTCCCCAGTTCACGGTCTGGTTCGCATAGAAGCCGATCATCTGCGACAGCATCACGTCATCCCCGCCGCCCAGCAGCGTCGGCGTGATGTAAAAACCCAGCGCCTGGATGAACACCATCAGGCACCCCGCCCCAATCCCCGGCAATGTCTGCGGCACCCACACGCGCAGCAAGGTGCGCAGCGGCCCCGCGCCGAGGCTGTACGCCGCGCGCACATAGTGGGGCGGGATCTGCCGCATCACCGCGTAGAGCGGCAAAATCATGAAAGGCAGCAGGATATGCACCATCGAAATCATCACCGCGAACCGGCTGAACAACAACTGCTGCGGCACGCCGAACACGCCAAGTGCGACCAGCGACTCGTTCACCACGCCTTGCTGCATCAGCAGCACCATCCACGCCGCCGTGCGCACCATCAGGCTGGTCCAGAACGGCAGCAGCACGAACACCAGCAGCAGATTTGCCTTACGTTTCGGCAGAGTGGCCAACAGCGCCGACAGCGGATATGCCAGCACCAGACAGATCAGCGTTCCCAATCCCGCAATCCAGAACGTCCGGATGAACACGGCCAGAAAAATGCGGCGGTCCTCCGGCTGGCGTTCGACCGCGTTGTTCACGTCCCGGCGCAGATCCAGCGCCGTCAGCAGATAGAACGTCGTCAGCGGCCCCGCTGCGCGCTGGATGGCCACCCACGGTTCGATCTTGCCCCAGTTGTCGTCCACACCCAGCACGAATTCGCGCGGCGTGCCTTCAAAGTCCCCTGCCACGCGCCGCGCCGTCACCGAAAGCATGCTGCGGAACCCGGCATAATCGTTGTTCAGCCGACTGGCCACCACCCCCAGCGTGCGGTCGGCGCGCGCCGTGCGCAGATCCTGCACCAACGCTTCGAACACGTCGTCCCCCGGCAGCGATACCCGGTTCCAGTCGCGCAGCGCGGCGGTGGTGCGTGGCAGAACCTGCGATGCCTCGGGGTCCTCGACGCTGCGCACCAGCATGGCGCCGATCGGCCCCAGAAAGGTCACCACCAGAAACAGGAACAGCGGCAACACCAGAACGATACTGGCAAAAACCCCCTGCCGTCTGACGCGCAATTTCGGCGCGGGCGCGGGCGCCGCCGCCCTGTCATGCAATGCTGCCGTACCATTCGTGTCGTTCAAATGCGGACTTCCATTTCAATAAGCGTCTGCCGGCACGCCCGGCCGGGCGTGCCGCACGGATCAATCCCTAACGGGCCAGCCACGCGTTGAAGCGCTGGTTCAGCCGGTCCAGATTATCCAGCCAGAACTGGTTGTTGATGGTCAGCGCGCCCTGCATGTTTTCCGGATTGGTCGGGCTGACGGCGAGCACTTCGGGTGGCAAACCCTCGTTCGCGCCGCGCGCCCCGCCGCCATACGGAATGCGCTGCGTCAGCTGCGCTTCCAGCCGCGGATTGCCGACGAAGTTCAGGAACTGGTACGCCTGATCGCGGTTCGGGCTGTTGCGCATGATCACCCAGGAATCGACCATCGCCAGACTCCCCGCCCACTGAATGCCGAAATTACGCCCTTCGTTGCGATTGGCATCCGTGATGCGCCCGTTGGCGGCCTGGGTGAACAGCACCTCGCCGCTGCCGAGTATCTGCGGCGCCTGCGCCATCGCCGACCACCAGACGATATGCGGCTTGATCCGATCCAGCGCACGGAACGCCCGGTCCACGCCCTGCGGTGTGGACAGCACGCGATACACATCGGCCGGTGCCACACCATCGCCCATCAGCGCATACTCCAGCGCGCCCTTCACGCTGCGCCGCAGACCTCGCGCTCCGGGAACACGGTCCGGCGCGAAAAAGTCCTGCCAGGTCGGCGTGCCGGAATAACGGGTGCGATCCCAGGCCAGCACATAATTGTAGATGATGCTGCCGACACCGCAGTCGTGCACGGCCTGCGGCAGATAATGATCGCGCCCGCCGATGCGGCTGTAGTCGAGCTGTTCGAACAGCCCCTCGTCACAGCCGAGCAGCAGTTCGTCGCCCTCGACCTGCACGACGTCCCAGTTGTTGTTGCCGGACTGGATCTTGGCGCGCAGCACGCCGATGCCGCCGTCCCAGCTTTCTTCCAGCATGCGAATGTTGTTCTGCTGCATGAAGGGCCGGAAATAGATGTCGCGCTGGGCGCTCTGGAACGCACCGCCCCACGAGACGATCGTCAGATCGCGTGCCACAGCCGGCGTCGCGATGACAGCCGCCGCGGCGATCGCCAGCCCAGTCCAGAAACCGTATTTTTTCATCGCTCCATCCCTCTCGTTCGTTTTGTATGTGCGCCGCGCGCCCGGTCAGGAAACCTCCTGGCGGAACGCATAGGCGTGCTCGGGCCGCCAGGCGAGAGCCGCGTTGCCGCCGACCGTCAACCCCGCCATGCCGGCCACCGCCGGCCGCTTGACCATGATCTCGCCGCTTTCGTTCTGCCCCAGCCCCAGCCGCAGGCGGATGTGATCGCCCAGATAGATCGCCTCGAGCAGCTTGGCCGGTACGGCATCATCGCCCAGATCGGCAGCGCGCACGCCGCCGGCCAGCGCAATCCGCTCGGGCCGGATCGACACCAGACATCGCGACCCGGCGCCCGCGGTGTCCACCGCCTGTGCCTGCACGGTGATCCCGCAGTCGAGCGCCACATCGGCAATGCCGTCCTCGTCGGTCTCGCCGACCGTGCCGGTCAGGCGGTTATTCTCGCCGATGAAACTCGCCACGAACGCATCCGCCGGACGTTCGTACAGCGCCTCGGGCGTGTCGAGCTGGCGGATCATGCCATCGGCGAACACGGCGATCCGGTTGCTCATCGTCAGCGCCTCGGACTGGTCGTGCGTGACATAGACCATGGTGATGCCGAGCTGTTCGTGCAGATGGCGGATCTCCATCTGCATCTCCTCGCGCAACTGCTTGTCCAGCGCCCCCAGCGGTTCGTCCATCAGCACCAGCGGCGGTTCGAACACCATGGCGCGCGCCAGCGCCACGCGCTGCTGCTGGCCGCCGGAGAGCTGGGCGGGCATTTTCAGGCGCTGGCTCTCCAGCCCCACCTGCTTCAGCGCCTCCGCCAGCCGGGTCTGCTGTTCGTCGATGGCGACTTTTTTCTGCTTCAGGCCGAAGCAGATGTTGTGCGCCACGTTGAGGTGCGGGAACAGCGCATAGGACTGGAAGCACATGGCGGTGTTGCGCTTTTCCGGCGGCAGGGCGTTGACCGCTTTATCGCCAATCAGAATGCGTCCGCTGTCCGGCTGGTGAAAACCGCCGATCATTTTCAGCAGGGTGGTTTTACCGCAGCCGCTCGGTCCGAGCAGGGTGACGAACTCCCCCTCTTCGGCGCAGAACGAGATTTCCCTGGCAGCATAGAATTCGCCGAACGTTTTGGTCACCTGTTCCAGAACCAGTTTTGACATGAGTCTGTTTTCCGTCGATTAAGATGATTATTAAATTTACATACTAAACATTAAATTTATGTGACGCAGATCGTCAAAGCTAAAAATTGATCTGAATACCAAATTAAATACATACAAAACAATGAATTGACTACAAAAGGATAAAAACATCTTTCACATTTAAATTTAAGTAGTAAAGTTAATTACCATCTTACATTCGAGAGGAAAAGAAGATGGCGTTTAACTTTCACCGGGCGGCTGAGGGGATCGTGCTGGCCAACAGCCACCGGGGTTATTCCAGCTGCGCGCCGGAAAACACCTTTCCGGCCTTTGAAGCCGCCCGTCTGGCGGGAACCCACTGTATCGAAATCGATATCCACCTGACGGCGGACAACCAGCTGGTGGTCACGCACGATCACCGTATCGACCGGGTGTCCACCGGACACGGATTTGTGGAGCAGATGACGTATCCGCAGTTGCTGGCGTGCGACTTTGGCGTGAAATACCATCCGTCATTTGCCGGAACGCGCATCCCCCTGCTGGCTGACGTGTTGCGCTGGGCGGTGGAAAACGGCATGGGGCTGATTGTTGAGGTCAAACAGCGCAACCGCCACGACGAGTTTGTGGCTGAACTGGTGCGGCTTCTGCATGAGCATCCGGAGGCCCTCGGCCATATCCAGTTGCTGGGCTTCAACCATGTGCTGATCAACCGGGTGAAGGCGCAAATTCCGCAACTGGCGTTACAGGTGGTGACGCTGGAGCGCTACAATAACCAGCTGGCGGCGGTACAGCAGTCCAATGCCGGATGCGTCTGCTTTGAGTTCGAGTTCGCCCATATCGACGATCTGCGGGCCTACAAAAACGCCGGACTGGGCGTGCGGATGTATTTACACGAAGTGAAAAACGGCATGACGCCGCTGGAGCAGTACGACTATAAATTCGGCTGTGACAGCCGTCCGGTGATTATCGGCTGGATGCAGGCGGGGCTGATTGATATGCTCAGCCATGATGATATTCCGTATCTGCAGGGGCTGATTGAAGAGGCCGGACTGCGCTGGGATTAGATAAAAAATTAAGGACACCATGAACGCCCACTCTGAACGCCTTGAACTGCGCGGTTCGCAGCGCCTGCTGCTGGAACTGATCCGTCGCCACGCCCCGGTGACGCGGGCCGAACTGGCGCGGCTGTCGGGGCTGACGGCGGGGGCGATCACCCAGCAGTGCCGGGAGCTGATGTTCTCCGGCCTGGTGGTGGAAGGGGAACGCAATACCGGACAGCGCGGGCAGCCATCGCTACCGCTACGCCTTAACCCCGGCGGCGGCTGCGCTATCGGGCTGTCGTTCAGTCCCGGCTTTATCGATATGACGGTGGTCGATCTCAGCGGTCGCCAGTTATTGTCACTTTCTGAAGCGCATCAGGAAAATCAGCCGCTGGCGGCGACGCTTGTGCAGATCAAAACCCTGGTGGAGCAGACGCTGAAAAAGCGCCAGCTCCAGCACGCGCGTATCCTCGGCATTGGTTATGCGGTGCCGGGCTTTCTGAAAGCGGACGGGCGCAAACGCCACAGCGTGCCGTGGCTGGAGAGCTGGCGCGAGGTGGATTTACAGCAGGCGTTTGCCGACAACCTGCCGTGGCCGACGTGGGTGGAGAACAACGCCAACGCCTCGGCGGTAGGCGAGCTGTACAGCGGTGAATGGAATGCATACAGCGATCTGACTTTTATCGACCTCGGCTACGGTATCGGCGCGGGGATTATCTCCGGGCATAAAATGCTGCGCGGCGGGTTCAGCAATGCCGGTGAAGTCGGGATGGCGTTTCCGTCCGGCACGCCGCGCCCGTCGTATAAGGATCTGCTTGCCACGCTGGAGCGTGAAGGATTTAGTGAAACGCAATTACCGGAGCTGATTGCCGGGCAGCATCCGCTGCTGGAAAGCTGGTTTGAACGCTGTCGTGGTCAGGTGGAGCAGACGGTGATCGGCTGCGTGCAGTGGGTGGATCCGCAAATCATCGTGCTCGGCGGCGCGATGCCGAAACCGATTATTAGCCGTCTGGTGCAGGAGCTGAATCAGCGGCTGGAAACCCGGCTCGACGCCAACCGCCCGAAAGTGAGGCTGGCCGCGTCTTCGATGGGGGCGCAGAGTGCGTCACGCGGCGCGGCGATGATTCCGTTGTATCAGGTGATTAATGAGGATTGAGTTACAAAGGGTCATATTTGCGGGCTATGCTTTGTAGCTCGCTTTGCCAGTCCATGCCCAGGAGTTGTGCCAGACGGATAAACTCCACCACATCCAGACGCCTTTCCCCGTTTTCAACCTTCGCAATAAATGACTGTGGTCGCCCCAATGCGGTCGCTATCGCGGTTTGAGTGATGTTTCGTCTGATTCTGGCTTGTTTCAGGGCCGAAATCACAGACTGGTAATCATCTGAATAAACTGAAGTCATCGCACAGAAATCCGATTGAAATCCCAAAATCGAATATCCGTGCTTTAATGAATTATCCCAAAACAGGATAATCGGCATTCAGTAGGTAGGGACTAGGTGCGGTGCTGTTCTGCGTAATGCAGGATGATTTCTGCCAGATCGTCTTCGACGGTGTAAAGGTAACAAGCAGGGATTTTTAGTACTTCAGCAAACTTACACGCCAGAGAAAAATCGGGAGAGTGGGTGCCGCGCTCATACTGGTTCATCCGGGCGCTGGCCGTTGCTTCATCAATACCCGCAAGGATCCCCAGCCGTTCCTGTGACAGCTTCGCCCTGAGTCGCGCCTCTTTCAGACGATGTGGCAGCATGAGATCCCCGCGTCATTTCTGATATTTGGGGAAATTTTCAGCCTTGCTAGCGTAAATATTACTAAGTTATCCTTAGTATTGGTGATTCAAATAACCTTTCAGGATCTCGTGGAGTGGGCTATGAAACCAAAGGATGACTGGCATCGGGCGGATATCATTGCAGAACTGCACAAACGTGGCACCAGCCTTGCCGCGCTCTCCCGTAGCGCCGGGCTGAGCTCTTCCACCCTCTCCAACACGCTCGACAGACCCTGGCCGAAGGGCGAATGGCTGATTGCATCGCGCCTTGGTAAACATCCAGCGGAGATTTGGCCCAGCCGGTACTTTGATGAGCGAGGGCGATGGATTGAACGTTTTGTCCGGGGGCAGAAATTACCGGTGCCTGGACGCTGATTGGTCGTAAATGCCGTGTACAAAGGGTCGCGTACTCCATGATGATAGCAATAGTTTAATTGTTCAGGACGCGCTTATGCAGGCTCACTTCTTACCGCCGCCATCTGCTGAAGAACTGGTGATTCGTTGTCAGATACTGGTTCGGGAAATTATTGCTGCAAAACAACCTGCTGTGCGGGATGTACTGACGTTTATCCTTTCCGACCAGCTTGATCTGCTCAAAGGTGCGATGGATGCGGGGTATATCAATAACGAGGAAGAGCAGGGGAGAACGGCAGAGTAGAACCCTGCCGTGAATATGAAGTTATGCGCTCAGCGCTAACGGCTGCTGCGCCCGTTCAAGCAGATACTCGCAGGCATTACGCGCTAATCCGCTGGCGCGGAAAATTGCTTTTTTGTCCTGCTGCAATACCTTCAGCCACGATGCGATGTAGCTGTCATGCTGTAGCTTCGCCTGAATGCCAACATGGGCGCAGAGAAATGCAGATCCCATCTCGGCAACGAGTTCTTCGAAACTGTACGTCGGATCGCCGAAGGTGTGATTTCCTGCGGTGATACCGCCCCGGTTCAGCCGCGAAGCGTGTCCGGTTGCGTGTGTCAGTTCATGCAGCAGCGTGCCATAGTAATCTTCACGCGAAGCGAACTGCTCAGGATGCGGCATGATGATGCAGTCGCGTCCCGGCGAGTAATACGCCCGGTTCTGGCGTCGGTGAGTGAGCACTACCGCGCTTTGCCGGGCAACCTGTTCAGCGGCGGCGATAGGGTCATCGACCATCACGACAGGCTGTGAAAACGCCTCCGGCAGTCCTTCACATTGCTGAAGGTTGAACAGCCGGAACTCGCGTACTACAGCGTAAGACGTCACTTTAGGATTGCCGTCAGTATCAAGAACCGTGTTCCCGTTGCTGTCCACAACCTCGCGCTGCTGGGGCAGCCAGAGCACGGCCAGTGTAGATTTTTCGCCTTTACGAACGTTACCGCCCGTATTGCGAATCTGAGTGAAGGTCAGCCAGCGATCGCTTTCATATCCCTGTCGTTCTGCGCTGTTCCAGAGCAGAGGGATGTTGATGCCATGATAAAATCGCCCGGATAAGGCATTCATCGGCACCACCGGTTCCCCTTCCCGCCATGGGCGAACCCAGGGGATCACGCCTTTCTCCAGCGCGGCGATAATTTCATCGGTGACTTTCTGGTAAAGATCGTTGCTTCTGTTCATAAGCGTAACCTCATGATAAAGAAGCCGGGTACAGCGCTCCCGGTCGGGAGTCGCCCGGCACGGGGAGTGAAGGATGCTGAGG
>JAVBUO010000059.1:0-4048 GCA_031555315.1 Acetobacteraceae bacterium | reverse complement strand
GCGGAACGACCCGACCCTGATGTTTGCCAATTCGGGGATGGTGCAGTTCAAGAACGTTTTTACCGGGCAGGAAAAACGGTCCTATACGCGCGCGACGACGGCGCAGAAATGCGTGCGCGCCGGCGGCAAGCACAACGACCTGGACAATGTGGGCTATACGGCGCGGCATCATACGTTCTTCGAGATGCTGGGCAATTTCTCGTTCGGCGATTACTTCAAGGAACAGGCGATCGTCCATGCCTGGAACCTGATCACCAAGGATTTCGCTCTGCCCAGGGACCGTCTTCTGGTGACGGTTTACAGCGAGGACGACGACGCAGCCACTTATTGGAAGAAGGTTGCCGGCCTGCCGGACGAGCGGATCATCCGTATTTCGACCAGCGACAATTTCTGGCGCATGGGCGATGTCGGCCCGTGCGGTCCGTGCAGCGAGATCTTCTACGATCACGGCGAGGGGATTGCCGGCGGCCCGCCGGGCTCGGCCGACCAGGACGGCGACAGGTTCATCGAGATCTGGAACCTGGTCTTCATGCAGTACGAGGAAGGCCCGCCCGGCACGCGCGTGGCGCTGCCGCATCCGTCGATCGACACCGGCATGGGGCTGGAACGCTTTGCCGCCATCTTGCAGGGCAAGCACGACAACTATGACACCGACACGCTGCGGGCGCTGATTCTGGCCAGCGCCGAGGCGACGCACCAGGATCCCGATGGCCCACACAAGACCGGTCATCGTGTGGTGGCGGATCATCTGCGCGCCACCTCGTTTCTGATCGCCGATGGTGTGCTGCCTTCGAACGAGGGCCGCGGTTACGTGCTGCGCCGGATCATGCGCCGCGCCATGCGGCATGCGCATCTGATGGGGGCGGTGGACCCGGTGATGTACCGTCTGGTTCCCGTGTTGATCCGCCAGATGGGACAGGCCTACCCCGAACTCGTGCGGGCCGAGGCGCTGATCACCGAAACGCTGCAACTGGAAGAAACGCGCTTCAAGGCGATGCTGGAACGCGGTCTGCATCTGCTGGCCGAGGAAACCGCCCAACTGGGTGCGGGGCAGACATTGCCGGGAACGGTGGCGTTCCGCCTGTATGACACATTCGGTTTTCCGTTGGACCTGACACAGGATGCGCTGCGCGAACAGGGACGCGCGGTGGATGTCGCGGGCTTCGATGCCGCAATGGCGGAACAGCGCGCGCGCGCGCGCGCCGCATGGGCCGGAACGGGCGAAGCGGCGATGGAAAAGGTCTGGTTCGACGTCAGGGAGAAAACCGGCGCCAGCGAATTTCTCGGCTACACGACCGAACGTGTGGAAGCCAGCATCGCGGGGCTGGTCAGCGACGGTGCGATGACCGAACGGGTTGCGGTCGGCAAGGATGTTTGCGTGGTGCTGAACCAGACGCCGTTCTATGCCGAAAGCGGTGGGCAGGTCGGCGATACCGGGACAATCGTAGCGCCGGGTTTGCGGATCGAGATTACCGATACCCAGAAGAAAGCCGGCGACCTGTTTGTGCATTTCGGCAAGGTGGTGGAAGGCGAGGCCGTGGTGGGCCTGCCGGTGCTGGCCGAGGTGGACAGCGCGCGTCGCGGCACGATCCGCATGCATCATTCGGCAACCCATCTGCTGCACGAGGCGCTGCGCCGCAGGCTGGGGACGCATGTCACGCAGAAAGGCAGTCTGAATGCGCCGGACCGGCTGCGCTTCGACGTCAGCCACCCGAAGCCGATGACCGACGAGGATCTGGGCTGGGTCGAGAACGAGGTCAATGCGCGCATCCGCCAGGACAGTGCGGTGACGACGCGCCTGATGACGCCCGAGGCGGCGATCGACGAAGGCGCAATGGCGCTGTTCGGTGAAAAATACGGCGAAGAGGTGCGCGTCGTCGGCATGGGGGTCGATCCCGAGGCGACCGACAAGAAGGGCGTCTATTCGGTCGAGCTGTGCGGCGGCACGCATGTGCGGCGCACGGGCGAGATCGGACTGTTCAAGATCGTCAGCGAAGGCGCGGTCAGCGCCGGGGTGCGGCGTGTGGAGGCGGTGGCGGGGCAGGCGGCGCTGGCGCTGGTGGAAACCAACGAACGCAACCTGCAGCGCGTGGCGGCGACGCTGAAGGTGCCCGGGCACGAAGTGGCCGGGCGGGTCGAGGCATTGCTCGAACAGGTACGCAAGCTCGAACGCGACCTGAGCGATGCGCGGCGCAAGCTGGCGACCAGCGGCGCGGCGTTCGAGGATGTCGGTGGTGTTCGGTTTTCCGCCCGCAATGTGGGTGAGGTGCCGCCACGCGATCTGCGTGGCATTGCCGAGACTCTTCTGAAGCAGAACGAGGGCGGGATCGTCGCGCTGGTCTCGACGGCGGACGGCAAGGCCAGTGTGGTGGTCGGCGTGGCGAAGGATCTGACGGCAAAGTACTCGGCCGTCGATCTGGTGAAGCTGGCGGCGGCAGCGGTCGGCGGCTCGGGTGGCGGCGGCAAGCCTGATCTGGCGCAGGCCGGCGGGCCGGATGCCGCACGCGCCGATGCTGCTCTGGCGGCGGTAAAGACAGCCATCGCCGCGTAGCAGCCGCAGGAAATATGCAGAATCAACCGGCCATGTATGCACATGGCCGGTTTTTTTGTCGTCCAATGGTGTGCTGATAACGCGGTGTTTACGATTTTCCACGAAATTTTATGACCTCATACGAGAGGAGGGATTGCCGTGTCGCTCGAGAACTGGCGCATCGGACGCAAACTGGCTTTTCTGGTCGGGTTTGTGATGCTCGGATTGGTCATCGTGGGCGGGCTGGGCATCTACGGCCTGGACAGCACACGCGACGGGCTGGCCGATGTCGTGCAGGCCAATCGCAGAACGACGCTGAGTTCGGAGATCAATCAGGGCGTGTTGATCATCAGCCGGGCCGAATACCGTATCGTGGCGATGCCGGAGCAGATCGATGATGCGATCGCCGCCATGGTCGAGCAGCGTGCGGATGTGATTCCCCAGAGGCTGGAGGAACTGCGCGCACTTTCGGATGCCGAAGAGTTGCGGCTGCTGGACGATCTGGAAAAGAAATACGAAGCCTATATGTTCGATGTGGACGATACGATCACTGCGCTGGGTGCGATTCATGACAATGGCGCCAGTGCCGAGGCCCAGCGGGAGTTGAGCAACGCGGTGATGAACAGCCGCTCGAAAGCCAACGAGGTTTTTGCAGCTCTGCGCGCCTATGGCGACGACGCTTCCCGGCGCGCGCATCGGACGATCGACGCCAATATGGATCTGGCCAATTCGCTGGTGGTGCTGATGATGGCGGGCAGCGTCGTTATTCTGATTCTTGGCGGCGGGATTGGCTGGCTGATCGCGAGCCGTGGGATCAGCGCTCCGATCGCGCAGTCCGTTACACGTCTGAAGATGCTTGCGGACGGCGACACGGACAGCCCGATCTACGGCGCGGAGCGCGGGGATGAGGTTGGCGATATCGGCAAGACGATGAGCGCCTTCCGCGACACGATCGTGGCGAACCGCGCAGCTGCGGCGGAGGAAGCCGAGGCGATGCGCGTCCGGGAAGCGCGCGGTGTGCGTCTTGCCGAGCTGACCCGGACATTCGATCACGACATAGCAGGGGTGGTCGGCGATCTGAGCAAGGCGGCGGGGGATTTGCAGAGTACGGCGGTGATCCTGTCGGCCGGTGCGGATGAGACATCGACGCAGTCCGCGGCGGTTGCAGCGGCGGCGGAAGAAGCGAGCGCGAACGTGCAGACGGTGGCGAGTGCATCGGAAGAGCTCGCGGCGTCTGTGGCCGAGATTACCCGTCAGGTGACGGAAAGTTCGCAGATTGCGGGGATGGCGGTGTCTGAGAGCGAGCGGACCAACGGCACGGTGCGGAGCATGTCGGAGGCGGCCGGGCGGATCGGTGATGTGGTTCGTCTGATCAACGACATCGCGGGCCAGACGAACCTGCTGGCGCTGAACGCGACGATCGAGGCGGCGCGCGCCGGCGAAGCCGGAAAGGGCTTTGCGGTTGTTGCGGCGGAGGTGAAGAACCTTGCGACGCAGACGGCGAAGGCGACCGAGGAG